>NZ_JCALCS010000003.1:0-714788 GCF_059812465.1 Mycobacterium sp. NGS54
CTGCCGCCCATACCGAGCGGGCAGGTCGGCCCCTATCCCGTGCGGTCCCCGGCGCCGGCCTGGTGGCAGCACAGCGGGCAGCGCACTATTCCACCGGATCCGCGCCCGCGAACGCCACCGCGCCGGCGCCGATGGGGCGTGATCGGCGCCGCGGTGGCCGCCGCCGGGTTGGTCGCGGCCGCGGTGGTCACCGTGCTGGTCTGGCCCGATCGAGGGCGCGGGGGCCCAGGCACGGACCCCGGCACCGCGCCGGGGTCGGTCTCGGAGTCGCCGCAAGGCCCACCGGCGACCAATATCGCTGCCGCCCAGCTGCGCTCGATCCTGCTGACGGCCGCACAGATTCCGAGCGGAACGAACGGAGGCCCCCTGGTTCTCGAACATGACGGCTCCACTTTGTCGGACGACTCCGCGACCCTCGACAGCCCGCAGTGCGCCGGGGCGTGGGCACCGGCACAGCAATCGGCGTACGGGGCGAGCGGTTACACCGGCGTGGCGGTGCAGATCCTGCGCGCCCTGAACGAAACGGCGTGGCAGGACAGTGTCACCCAGGCGGTCATCGCGTTTCCCCCGGACAAGGCGGGACCTTCCTACGTCAACCAGCGCGGGCAGTGGGCCCTGTGCGGGGGCAAGGCCATCACGGTGACCGCGCCGGGCACGGCCGGTCAGGCGTGGGACTTCGCCCAGCCGACCACCACCTCCGGTGTGCTCGTCCTGGCCGCCACCGTGCGCGGGGGCGGCGCCACCTGTCAGCACGGCATGCAGGTGCGTGGCAACGTCATCATCGACATCCGGCAATGCCGCTCAACCGGCGCCCCCGACGTCGCTGCGCTGGTCATCGCGACCGCCGCCAGGGTGCCGCGCCAATGAGGTGGGCAATGCGCGCGCCGGCGTCGGCGTGGGCCAGAGCGGGAGCCGCGCTGGGCGTCGCCGCCGTCACCGCCGCCTGCTCCGTCGTCACCGGAGGCACCCCGGTGTTCCCGCACAACACCACCTCGGTGGTCGCGGGCCCGACCAATGCCCCGCTTACGCCGCCACCCCCGACGACCGAGTCCGCCGAAGACCAGATACGCCAGACCGTGATGGCGTTTCAAGACGCCTACAACACCCAGAATTGGGACGCCTACACCGAACTGATGTGCTCGGCGATGCGCATCGAATTCACGGGTTCCGTAATGGATTATCTCAAGAAGAGCCGCGCCCAGAACGGCCTCACCACCGTCAAGATCACCTCGGTGGCGATCACCGGCGATACCGCCACCGCGACAATGGACGCGCAAAACGAGGCCCTGGGGTCGCGGTCGGTGAGCTTGCCGCTGAAACTCGAAGACGGCTGGAAGATCTGCAAACCGTGAAAAGTCCAGGGGCACGGGCGAAGAAGTCGATGCGCGCGGTGCTGCTCGCCGCCGTTCTGGTGGCCTGCCACCACACCACTGCGGGCTCCGCGCGGCAGGCGTCCCAGCCGGGGTCAAATCCGTCGTCTTCGGTGAACCCCTCGTTGCTCGATCCGGGCAACTACCCGACCGACCCCTTGCCCCCACTCGGTAACGCCGGATCCGAGGAAGCCGGTCGCCTTGTCGAGGGCCGCCGCATGGCCGCCTTTGTCGTCGGGCCCTGGCAGGCCGACCCCTCCCTGACCGCGCCGGGTTCCAACAGCTCGGCGACCGTGATCAAAAACTTCGACCAACTCTCCCAAGTTGTTTGGACGCCAATCACGGGCGGGGCCTTCGCTCTTCCCTTCGTGGTCGGATTCATGTCGGAGCGACAAACGCCCGGGCCCGACCACCAGATGTCGCTGCGCAATGCCGTCCTGCGCTTCGCCAACCCCGGCACCGCGACCTCGGCGGCCCACGGCATGCACGCCAGGGCGATGGCCATGCCACGCCTTCCCAGCGCCACGCCCATCGTCACCGAACCCGAGCAAGCCGTCCCCATCCCGGGCCACCCCGACGCGGCGGCGGCACTGCTGACTTACCAGGACGGCGCCCAGACGGTGCGTGAATTGACGGTGTTCACCGCCCATGGTCCCTATGTTCTCGTCCAGGTCGCGCGCTGCGTCACCGGACCGGATTGCGAAGCACCGCTGGCCGCCCGCACGATCGATCTTCAGATACCGCTGATCGACGCGTTTCGGCCCACTGACGCCAACCAGTTCCCCGCGCTCCCCCTGGACCCCACCGGTCTCGTCGCCCGCACCCTGCCGTTGCCCGCCGACCAGACCACCCCGATGTCCGGGGCCGCCTACGAGACGGCGGGCGCGCTGCACCTGGAAGACGACCCGGTCCAGGCCGGCCCGGCGCTGACCGCGGCGGGTGTGGACTATGTGTCCGTCAACCTCGCCACCCTGTACCAAGCAAAGGACCCCGCCGGCGCCCAGACGCTTGCCGACGCCTACAGTGACATCCTAGCCAAAACCCCAGCGGCACAGGCTTCTTCGCCGGCGGCTGGCCTGCCCGGGAGCCGCTGCACCCGTGTCGCCGGGGCCAGCGGGCTGGTGCCGCGTTATTGGTGTTTGGCCGCGTCGGGGCGATACACCATTAAAACGATTGCACGCCAGCTCGATAGCGCGCAGCACCAATTGGCCGCGCAGTATCGGATCCTGACCGGGTAGAGGGGCTACGTCTCCTCGCGGCCGGGCACTCCGGCGTCGAATGCGTTGAGTGTCACGGCGACCATCGAAAAGCAGCCGACCAGAAACACGATCTCGGCAGCCCCTTGCTCGCCGAGCCGAGTTACGACTGCTCGATAGGTGGTTTCGGGAAGCACGCCGCCGCGGTTGAGCGCGGCCGCCATGTCGTACGCGACGCGTTCGTCGTCGGTCAAGTCGGCGGGGCGCTCACCGGCGGCGATGGTGGCGATCTTGTCGCCGGACAGCCCCGCGCGGCGGGCGAAGTACTCATGCCCGTAGATCTCGTAGCGCGCCCCGAACTTCGCCGCGGTTACCAGAATGACCAATTGATGGACGTTGCCGGGCAGTACGGCGTGCTCCCACAGCGATCTGTTGAGCGCCCAAGCCGGCGAGCCGAATTGGGGAAAGTGGAGCCAACCGTTGAACGGCCCGATCAGCGCGCCGTCGCCGCGGTATGCCACGAGTTCGCCGAAGCCACTGTCGATTACGGCACGCATGTCGGCGTAAAGGTCTTGTTGTGCGGCGGTCAAACCGCTCGGTGGCAACAGCGGGAGTCGCACCGGCCCCTCCTCGGGTGATCGCGGTTGTTTAGCCCAGCCAACCCCCGGAACGTCGGCGCGTCCACGACGGGCTTTCGACCAGTGCTAAGTCACGCTTCCTACCGCAGGTAGAGCCACTTAAGCTCATCTCATGGAACTACGGCAGCTGGGCTACTTCGTGGCGGTTGCCGAGGAGTTGCACTTCGGTCGCGCTGCCAAGCGGAAGCATATTTCGGGACCGGCTCTCTCCCAACAGATCATCGCCCTCGAACGCGAGTTGGGGGCCGAGCTGTTCGCACGAGACCGGCGCAGCGTCCGGCTGACGGAAGCCGGACGCACCCTGCTGCCGGACGCGCTGAGAATATTGGGCCTGGCCGACGACGCCAAGCGTCGACTGCAGCTGGGGGCGGCCGAGAGCACGCCGGTGCGGCTGGGTTACGTCAGCTGGCTGCCCGACGACATTACCAGCCTGCTTGGGCCCGAGGTGGCGCTGCGAGTCGACGAATGGGTGCTGCCGTCGCACGCGCAGGCCGACCGCGTGGCGGAGGGCACGCTTGATATCGCGCTGGCGTGGGTGACCGCCGAGCAGGTCAAGCAACGCGGGTTGACGGCCCACCTGCTGCGTGCAGAACCCCTGCAGGCCGTGCTTCCCGGCGTCGGATCACCGGAACCGATTGCCGCGCAACGGGTCAAGGTCCTCGTCGACGCTGACGAGTCGGCATGGTCGTCGTGGAATCGGTTCGCCGGCGAGTTCGCGGCCCACACGGGTGCGCGGATAGTCAGGATCGACGATGGCGGCGTCACCGGTGACGCCTTCTACGCCCACGTGCGCAGGATCGGCGCCCCCGTGCTGGCTTCACCGAAGCGACATACCGCAGTCATTCCACCCAGCCTGGGCCAGCGGCCCGTCGCCGAGCCGACACCCCTGTGGACATGGTCGTTGTTGCACCGCCAAGACGATGATCGGGCCGGTGTGCGTGGGCTGGTGGACGCGCTGCTGACGACAGCGCGCGGCCGCGGCTGGCTCGTCCCTCCCACCGACCGGTGGTGGGCTCCAGCCGACGACCCGCACCGCGACGCCCTCGCCTCGGGCGCCGAACTGCGGTAGGAACTCCGGTCGAGCACTGGTAAGAGATCGGTCCTGGACTTCCGTGTCGGTGCCGCGCTTCAGTGGAGGCAACGACGGGAGGACGAAACCCCATGGCACATAACTATGTTGTCGACGAGCTTGCCGGCTTCGTCGTCGGCGCCCGGCAGGAGGACCTGAGCGGACAACCCCGGGCCTTGCTGAAACGCAACGTGCTGGACAGCGTCGCCTGCGCCGTCGGTTCGCTGGACGGTGAGCTGATCGCCACGATTCGCGAACACGCCGACCAGTTCAGCGGCGTCCCCACCGCGACGCTCGTCGGGGGTGGCCGGGCCTCGGTGGATCAGGCGGCGTTCTTCAACGCGGTCCTGGTGCGCTACCCCGATCTGCTCGACACCTATCTGACGGCCGGGGGACTGTGCCATCCCGCCGACAACTTCGGTGCGATCCTGGCGGTGGCCGAGCATGTCAACGCCACCGGTGCCGATTTCCTGCTGGCGCTCGCGGTCGCCTACGAGATCCAGTGCCGGTTCAGCGCCCAGGTTCCCGTGATGGCGTGCGGGCTCAATCACGCTCTACAACTGGCGATGTCGGTCGCGGCGGGGTCGGCCAAACTGTTGGGGCTCGACGCCGAGCAAACCGCCAACGCGATTGCCGCCGCCACCGCCGACAACGTGTCACTCGCGGCCGTGCACGCCGAACCGGTCTCGAACTGGAAGGGCATCTCGCCTGCCATCACCGGCATGCGCGCGGTGTACACGACGATGTTGGCCGGTCGCGGGGTCACCGGGCCCAAATCGCTGTTCGAAGGCCCGCACGGCCTGGTGCAGCTGTTCGATCAGCCGATTGACTTCCACACCGCAGACCGGACGCTCGCCTGCGTCGAGCAGACCTACCTGAAGCAGTACTGCTCACTTATCCACGGGCAGGCCATCATTGACGCGGTCTTGGCGATCCGCGGCGACAACGGGCTGCGCGGCGAAGACGTCGCGGGGGTGAGGCTCGAGGTGTTCCAGGGCGCCTATGACTTCGCCGGCGGGGGAGCGTACGGCGGGAAGGACCACCCGCTGACCAAGGAACAGGCCGACTACAACCTGAAATACCTAAGCGCGGTGGCGCTGCTCGACGGGGGCGTCGGTCCCGGACAGATCGAGTCGGAACGCCTGTTGCGCGGCGACGTTCAGGACCTGCTGGCCCGGGTCGACGTCAAGGCCGCGCCCGACCTGAACGCGGCCTACCCCCAACGCACCGCGGCCCGCGTGCACGTGCTCACGCGCGACAGGCGGGAATTCAGCCGCGAGCAGAGCGATTACGAGGGATCGCCCACCCGGCCGATGTCCTGGCAGCGCGTCGTCGACAAGCTCGGCTGGCTCGCCGAGCCGTTCTGCGACGAGGCGCTGCGCGACGACATCGTCGCCGCCGTCGATCACCTGGACGAGATCCCCGTCGCCGAGTTCGCCGCGCTGCTCGGCGCGGTCAGCCCGAGCGCCCGACGTCGCCGCACCAGGGTGCGCTTCTGACCCCGCCCCCTTGCGTCGTTCGCGCCGGGCGTTGAATGATCGGCCATGCGCAAAGATCGCGGCATCAACCGGTGGGAACTGGTCACCTGCGCGCTGGCCGGGCATGTGACGTACGCGCCGGACGATCAGGCGCTCGCTGAGCGGCTCAGCGGCACCACCGGCCTGGGCGAAGTCTGGCGCTGCCTGCGTTGCGGGGAGTTCACCGTCGGTGCACCGCATGGGCGTGGCCATGCCGACGACGCACCGATGATCATGCGCGGCAAGGCTTTACGCCAGGCCATCATCATTCGTGCGCTCGCGGTCGAACGGCTGTTTCGGGCGATCGTGATTGCCCTCGCGGCGTACGCCGTCTGGAAATTCCGCGGGGCACGCGGGGCCATCCAGGCCACCCTGGACCGTGACCTGCCGATCTTCCGCGCCGCCGGGTTCAAGGTCGATCAGATGACGATCGTGCACGAGCTGGAAAAGGCGCTGGCGGCCAAGCCATCCACCTTGGCGCTGCTGACTTTGATGCTGGTCGGCTACGCCCTGATCGAAGTCATCGAGGCCGTCGGTCTGTGGTTGCTGAAGCGCTGGGGCGAGTACTTCGCGGTGGTGGCCACGTCGGTCTTCCTGCCGCTGGAAATCCACGACCTCGCCAAGGGCATCACGATGACCCGCTTGGTCACCTTCACGATCAATGTGGCCGCCGTCATCTACCTGCTGATATCGAAACGGCTGTTCGGGCTGCGGGGCGGCCGCAAGGCGTACGACGAGGAGCGCCGGGGCGAGCAGCTGCTCGACGTCGAGCGCGCCGCCACCACGACCTGACCGGCGAGCAACGGAGATCTGAATGGGCACGTACGCGATCAGTGGGTCCGCGTCCGGAATGGGCCGCGAGGCCGCGCAGCGGCTCCGGGCCGACGGACACACCGTGATCGGTGTCGACGTGAAGGATGCCGACGTGGTCGCCGACCTGTCGACGCCGCACGGCCGCGAGGCGGCCGCCGACGGCGTCCTGGCGGCCTGCGGCGGCAGGCTCGGGGGTGCCGTGCTGGCCGCCGGCCTGGGCCCTAGTCGGCGCCGGGACCGGGCCCGACTGATCGCTCAGGTCAATTACCTCGGCGTGGTCGAGCTGCTGGTCGCCTTGCGACCGGCGCTGGCCGCGGCTGGCAGCGCGAAAGTCGTCGTTGTCTCCAGCAATTCCACGACGACCGTGCCCGCGGTGCCCGGGCGGACCGTGCGGGCGTTGCTCGCGCACGACGCCGACAGGGCGGTGCGATCGGTGTGGCCGTTCGGGCCGGCCGCGCCGACGATGATGTATGCGGCCTCGAAAATCGCTGTGGCCCGTTGGGTGCGCCGGCATGCGGTGCAACCGGAGTGGGCCGGCTCGGGTGTGCGCCTCAACGCCCTGGCGCCGGGAGCCATCATGACGCCGATGCTGCAAGAGCAGCTGTCGGACCCGCGGCAGGCGAAAGCGGTTCGATCGTTCCCGGTGCCGGTCGGCGGTTTCGGCGACGCTGGGCAACTGGCCGAATGGATGCGTTTCATGCTGTCGGACGCCGCCGACTTCCTTTGTGGCAGCGTTATTTTCGTCGACGGCGGGACCGACGCGTACTTCCGCGCCGACGACTGGCCGAAGGCCATACCGGCGCACCGGCTGTTCGGTTATCTGCGACGGTTCCGGGCCGGGGTGTGACGGGCCCGTCGCGCCGCCGCGAATGTGCCTGACGCCACAAAAGAGCTTTTCGCGACGTTTACCGCGGCGCGGCGCGCCCGTAAAACCCCTGGGATGCAATTCAATGAGTCGGCGAACTGACCGAATGAACAAGGGACGGACAAGGACGGCAACTGTGCCAACACTGCAGCACTGGGTGCGTCAGAGCCCGACCAGCCTCGACATCGTCACGCCGATCAAGGCACGGGCGTGCGACGCCCTGCAGGCGGTGCTGAGAAGCGCGCCGCGCCGAGCGGGTTCTCACCCGCGGATCATGCCGAAGGGGGTCGAGCGCTGCTGAGGGCCGGGGGCCCGGACTAGCCCCCCGCGCGGTCGCGTTCGCGTCGGCGGGCGCGCGAAGCCCGCAAATTCGCGGCGTTCCCGCACGTCTTCACGTCGTGCCACACCCCGCTGTTGTTCTTCGAACGGTCGTAGAACGTCGATGCGCACTGGGGGTTGTGGCACCGCTTGATCCGTCGCCAGGTGCCGTCCCGCTGGCTGAGCAGAACCTCTCCCCACAGCGCAGACGCCAGCCAGCGCCAGCCGGTTCCGGCGGGTTCGAGCCGTACCTCGCCGGCCTCCGACAGCGTCAGGGACGCCGAGGCGGTGCCCGTCGGGCCTCCCGCCGGCGGTTTCCCCGAGACCAGCCCCGCGATCGTGTCGCGCACGGCGCGAAGCTTCGCCACGTCCGCGTCGCCGAGCAGCGGCGGTTGCACGTCCAGCCCGCGCGCGGTCGCCCATGCCCGCACCGCCCCAGCCGCCCAGTCGCCCGCGACGGACGTGTCGGCCAGCAGGTCCGGCCCGTATCCCTCGATGCCCGCCGTGTTGAGGAAGTCCTGGACCAGGCCCAGGCCGCCGGGGGCCGGCGCCAGCTCGTAGCGCTGTGACGCAGACCATTCTAAAGACATAGCCAAAATATACTTGCATATGTCGGCGCGGTCAACTACGGTGACAGAAGCAAAACATTTTCACCTACGTCAAGGAGTGTAGATCATGGTCAACATCAAAGGCTCGACGGTCGTGGTCACCGGCGGGCAGCGCGGACTCGGCAAGGCCATCGTGGAGGAGTTCCTGCGGCGGGGCGCGGCGAAGGTCTACGCCACGGCGAGGGCGCCCAAGCCCAGCGAGGACCCGCGGGTGGTCGCCCTCGAGCTGGACGTCACCAAGCCGGATTCCGTTGCGGCGCTGGCTGCTACGGCGACCGACGCCGAGATCGTCATCAACAACGCCGGCATCATCGGTGCGCCGAAGCTGCTCGGCAGCGACATCGAGGAGGTGCGTGAGGTGTTCGAGACGAACTACTTCGGCGCCCTCCGGGTCGCCAAGGCGTTCGCCCCGATCCTGGCCGACAATGGCGGCGGGGCCCTGGTCAACACCCTGTCGATCCTGTCCTGGGTCGCGGGCTTCGGCGGCTACGGCGATTCCAAGGCGGCCCTGTGGGCGGCGACGAACTCGCTGCGCATCGAGCTGGAAAAGCAGGGCACCCTGGTCACCGGCGCGCACCTGAGCTTCACCGACACCGACATGGCCGCCGGCTTCGACGCGCCGAAGAACGACCCGCGCGATGTCGCGCGGCAGATCGTCGACGGCGTCGAGCGCGGCGACGCCGAGGTGTTGGCCGACGACGACACGCGGTACATGAAGGCCGCGCTGTCGGGACCGGTCGAGGCGCTCCGCGTGGGCTGACCCGGGCGGGCGCGTAAATGGCCTGTCCGAAGGCAGATCCCCGTCTTGTGACGGTGGGTCAAGCAGGCCGTGGGGGCCTCACCCAAAAATGGGCTTGCTGCACTTCGGACAGGCCACCGGGTTGTCCCGGCGAGAACTACGATCGCATTGCGCGCGCGAACGCTGCGACGGCCGAAGGTCCCCGACCGTTGGCCGAAAGTCACATCCGCGCCGCCCCGCGGGCATGTTTGGATGGCGACATGGAACCCGAACGCATCGTGAGCGCGACCCGTGTCATCTCGGCGAGCGCCGAGCGGATTTTCGAATTGATCGCCGATCCCGCCCAGCAGCCGAGCTGGGACGGCAACGACAACCTCGCCTCGGCCGCCCCGGGTCAGCGGGTGCACCGGGTCGGCGACGTGTTCAAGATGACGCTCACCAACGGTGCGGTGCGGGAGAATCACGTCGTCGAATTCATCGAAGGCACCAAAATCGCCTGGCGCCCGGCAGAGCCCAAGAAGCTGCCGCCCGGCCACCTGTGGCGCTGGGAGCTGCAACCAATCAACGCGACCCTGACCAGCGTGACCCACACCTACGACTGGACGGAGCTGAACGACAGCACCCGGCTGGCCAGAGCTGCCTCGATAACCTCCGACATGCTGCGCGAGTCGATCGACCGGCTCGCCACGCTCGCCCAGGCGAGCGACGGCTGACATGGCCCTGCCACCGCCGGGCGCCGACCGCGCCGCCATCGTCACCGGCGCTTCGTCGGGAATCGGCGAGCAGTTCGCCGAGATACTCGCGCGGCGCGGGTATCAGGTGGTGCTGGTGGCCCGCAGCGCCGACCGTCTCGAAACGCTGGCCGCGCGCCTGGGTCCCAACGCGCACCCGCTGCCGGCCGACCTGTCCGACCGGGGCGCGCGGGCGGGTCTGCCGGAGCGCGTCGGCGCCCTAGGTCTGGTTGCGGACATCCTGGTCAACAACGCCGGTCTTTCGACGCTCGGCCTGGTTGCGAAATCCGTTCCGGAGCAGGAGGTTAACCTCGTCGAGGTGGATGTGGCCGCGGTGGTGGACCTGTGCAGCCGGTTCCTGCCGGGAATGGTCGAGCGCCGTCGGGGCGCCGTGCTGAACGTGGCATCGGTGGCCGGGTTCGGACCGCTGCCGGGCCAGGCGGCGTACGGTGCCGCCAAGGCGTTCGTGTTGTCCTACACCCACAGCCTGCGGGGTGAGCTGCGCGGCACCGGGGTCGGCGCGACGGCGCTGTGCCCGGGGCCGGTGGACACCGGATTCGGTGAGGCGGCCGGATTCTCCAAGGAGGAGGCCGAATCGGCCCTGCCACAAGTGATGTGGGTGCCCGCCGACAAGGTCGCCCAGGCCGGCATCGACGGGCTGGCGGCCGGCAAGGCCGTCGTCGTGCCCGGCCGCGTCAACCGGGTGGCGTCGGCCTTCTTCCGGGTCGCGCCCCCCGAGCTGTTGCTGCCGGTGCTGAGGCGCGGGCATCCGGCTTTCAAACGGGGCTGAGGCTCAGCCGTTCTTGCCGCGCACCCACTGGAACGTGCCGTAGTTCTTGACCCGCACGCTGACGAATCCGTTGTCTTCCAGGATGTCGCCGATTTCGTCGTCGCCGAACACGTGCGCCCCCACGTTCGGCAGCTTTTGCCAAAACCTGGCGGCCTGCCCGACGGTCGGCACCATGATCGCCAGCCGCCCGCCCGGCCGCAGCACCCGGGCCATCTCGGCCAGTGCCGCCGCCGGATTTGGAACCAGCTGCAGCACGGCCGTCGAGACCACGGCGTCAACGGTGTTGTCGCGCAGCGGAAGTCGTTGCGCGTCGGCCTTGATGAAGCCGACCTGCGGCCCGGCTTCGTTGCGGACGGCGCGGGCCAGCATCGGCTCGGAGATGTCGACGCCCAGCGCCAGCCCGTCGGGGCCGGCCGCGCGTGCCAGCGACGCCGTGACGTTGCCCGGACCCGAGCCGACGTCCAGCGCCACGCCGCCGGGCGGGATGCTCAACCACTCGATGGGCAGTTGCCACGCGCTGATCAGCCGCCGTGACAGCGCCTGGGCGTTGTCGTACAACATCGACCCGATCGGTGACGCCCACGCCGCCTGTATCGGACCGGTGTTCTTCGGGACGGCCTCGTCCTCGGCCGATCCGGCGCCGAGCAGATCCAGATAGCCCTTGCTCACGTCCGGATCCGCCGGCGGATCGGCAAGTAGGTCCAGCGCTCGGCGCAGCGCGGGTGGCAGCGAGACATGCACGTCGGTCACGCGTACTCCTTCGATCAAAAATCAAGTGGTGCAGCAGGAATCGAGGTGGGCGCCCTGTGAGCTCCGGCTCCGACACACCCCCGCTGGCAGCCTACGCCGACCCGTTCGTCACCGCCGGACGGCGGCGCGCTCGCGCACCAAGGCGCAGAGCTGCCACTGACCCGGCACGCCTTTGAGCTCGCTTTCGCCGCGGTCGGCGAACCGGTGGCGCGAGCCGGTGACGATGTCGCGCACCGTCGAGGACACCAGCACCTCGCTGGCGTCGGCGAGCGCCGCCACCCGCGCACCGATGTGCACGGCCATGCCGGCGATATCGTTTTTCAAGGCCCCGCGCACCTCGACCTCGCCGGCGTGAATTCCTACCCGCACCTCGATACCCAGCACCCGCACCGCGTCGACGATGTCGTCGGCGCACGCGAGCGCGGCGCTGGGGCTGGAGAAGGTGGCGACGAACCCGTCCCCGGCGGTGTTGACTTCACGCCCGCCGAACCGCTGCAGTTCGTGCCGAATGATGGTGTCGTGGTTGTCCAGCAGGTCGCGCCACCTGCCGTCGCCGAGCAGGGCGGCGCGTTCGGTCGAGCCGACGATGTCGGTGAACACGATCGTGGTGAGCAGGCGCTCCGCGTCCGAACCGCCCCGCATGCCGGTGATGAACTCCTCGATCTCGTCGAGCATCGGGGCGGTGTTGCCTACCCAGTACAGGGTGTCGTCGCCCGGTAGCTCCACGAAGCGCGAGCCGGCGATGTTCTCGGCCAGGTACCGGCCGTGCTCGACCGGGGTGAATTCGGAGCCGGCGCGATGGAGGATCAGCGTCGGTGCGGTGATGCGCGGCAGGGTGTCGCGCACGTCGGCCTGCCGAATGGTCAGGATCATCGCGCGGGCCATGCTGGGCGAGGCGGCGCGGTTACCGGCGGCGTCCCACCAGGCGCGGAAGGCGTCGTCGTGGGCGACGCTGGGCGCGATCATGCCGAGCATGTCGAAGCCCTGCTCGACGGCGTCCGGGTCGATTGCGACGGTCGTGTACGGGTCGAGGGTCTCTATCTTGGCGCCCATCGGGTAGTCCGGGGCGTACAGAGTGCGGGCCGCGCCGTTGATGATGACCAGGCTGCTCACCCGTTCCGGGTATTCGGCCGCCAGCGTGAGCGCGGTCATCGAGGTGAAGCCCGGCGCCACGATCGTGGCCCGCTCGCAGCCCACCGCGTTCATCACCGAGACGACGTCCTTCGCCCAGAACTGCGGCCCGATCAGGTCGATCGAGGGGACGCGGGACGACAGCCCGATCCCGCGCTGGTCGAGCCGGATCACCCGGGCGAATGACGCCAGCCGCCGATGGAAGCGGTACATCGACGGCTCGGCGTCGACCGAGTCGATCGGAATCGAGGGTCCCGGAAGCAGTATCAGGTCGATCGGTCCATCGCCGAACACCTGGTAGGCGATGTCGGTGTCGCCGCAACTGGCATATCGGGTGCGTGGTGTGCCAGAAAACCCAGCCACGGGTATCAGGCTAATTCAGGGCCCCGACAAGTCGAAGCCGCGTCTCCGGCGGCCGTGCCACCTTTCTGGCGCGTGTTGAGTAGCGGACCAAGAACCAGTGTCGTAGCGTCCACTAAATGAAAAACGTGATCGCGGGACTTGCGGCATCGGCAATGGTCGGTGGACTCGTGAGCGTGGGCGTTGGGCTGGCGCCCTCGGCATCGGCGGGATGTCAGACCACCGCCCCTTTCGAGTCGTACTGCGACTTTCCGATCCAGCCCAACGGAACCTGGCAGCGCTGTCACGAGGCGCCCGGAGACACGATCGATGACGGCCGTGTCGTGACTCAAGGCCCGCCTCGTGAGGAGTGTTACAACGTGAACCCCGTTCTGCCCTGGCCTGCCCAAGACGTCGGGCCGCACTTCCATCTCGACTAAGCGCCGATGATCGGGACCAGGTAGCGGGCCGCATAGTCCCGCACCGCCGCTTGGTTCGAGGTGTCGAGTCGGTCGGTGGGGAACACGATGATGCCGAGGGCCACGCGCAGCAGGATGTCGGCGATGTTGGCCAGGTCGGGTTCTGATGCCCCGGCCCCGCACCGCCGCAGGGTGTGGGCGATCCCCTCGGCGAACTGGCCGATCGGAAAGGCCCGCGATCGGGAAAACATCCCCAACAGTTCGGGCTCGCTTTCGGCAATCCGGGAATACAGGGGCGAATCCTGGACGAGGCGCACGCCGAGCGCGAAGGCCTCGATCACGGCCTGTTTTGGGTCACAGCCCGCGGTCGCCTGGTCGAGCGTTCTGAAGAAGAGTTCTGCTTCCCTGCGCACCACCTGCTCGAACAGGTCGTCCTTGGTCGGAAAACGCCGATAGATGGTGCTGCGGCTGACGCCGGCCCGGGCCGCGACGTCTTCGATGTTCGCGCGGCGCACGCCGTAGGTCTCGAAGACCGTTCGCGCGGTGTCCAGGATGGTGCGGTCGAGGTCGTTCGGTTCGGCGAGATTGCCGCCAGCGCTGCGGTTCTGCATGAATCACCACCCTCCCGGCAATTTTGACGCGACCCTGTTACTGTGACACAAAGATACGTGTTTGTTTCTCTGTTTCATACTCAGCGTGTCGGGCAGGAGGATGCGATGACGGCGCAACGGGCCGGCCAGGATTTCGACACCGGTGTTCGCGAAGCCGTCCCCATGCCGGTCGACGACGAAATCGCCGACGCGTCGCCGCGGCTCGGGCCCGACTCGTTGACGTGGAAGTTCTACGGGGATCACCGGACCCAGTTCTTCGGGTTTCAGCGCACCGCCGGCGTGGAGAACTGCATCGAGCAGCTCGCGCAGGGCGTGCTCGATCACTCGGTGATCTTCAACGACACGCTGGGACGGGCCAAACGAACCGGTCCGCCCCTGATGAAGACCGTCTATTCCGCCGACCCGCACGAGTGGGGCCGCAAGGTCCGCGATTTCCACAAGCCGATCAAGGGCACCATCAGCGACGGCTCGAGGTATCACGCGCTGAATCCGGAATTGTTCTACTGGGCGCACGCCACCTTCGTCGATCAGGTCATCTACACGGCCGACACGTTCATCCGCCGGTTGTCCCGCGCCGAAAAGGAACAGATCTTCAACGAGGGCAAGATCTGGTACGGCCTGTACGGGGTCAGCGACCGCGGCCAGCCGCAGACCTACGACGAGTTCGTCGCGTACTGGGACGGGATGCTCGAGCGGTTCGTCCCGCACAAGACCGTCCTGTACGGCACGGGCTACATCCGCAAGGGGATACCGGGCCCGCGCTGGATTCCCGGGCCGGTCTGGAAGATCTTGTCCGCGCCGCTCAACGCCTACACCCGGCTGGTGCTCGTCGGTACCCTGCCACCGCAGATGCGCGAGGTGTGCCAGCTGCAGTGGGATGCCAGGAAGGAGAAGCGATTCCAGCGATTCGCCGCCGCGGTGCGCGCGCTCAACCCGCTGATCAATCGGCTCCCCGTGTCGTTCATCTACCTGCCGTGGGCGGCCGCGGCGTGGCGCCGCGCGGGTGTGGACCCGCGAAAGCTGCACAACCGCGCGGCTTAACCGATGCGCAACAGCCGTTCGGCGTTGCCGTGCGCGATCTTTGCCCGGTCGGGCGCGGACAGCGTCGTCCGCTCGAACCCCTGGACCGCCTCGCGCGAGGACTCGTAGGGATAGTCGACAGAGAACATCACCGCCTCGGCGCCGACCTCCAGCACCGCTCCCAGCATCACCGCCGGAGAGAACACCCCGCTGTTGGTGAAGACGACGTTGGTGCCGAGGTACGCCGACGGGGCGCGCCGCAGCGGAGCCGTTGTCGCGATCGTGGCGTAGCGGGAGTCCAGCCGGCTGCGCTGAAACGGCAGGAACTCACCCATGTGGCCCAGGATCAGCGTCGCGTCGGGATGCCGGTCGAACACGCCACCGAACACCAGCCGCAGCGCATGCCCGCTGACCTCGGCGGCCCAGCTCCAGGTCGCGCCGTACAGTTCCGGGCGCCCGTCGATGACCCGCCAGTGGTCCGCCGGTGGCGCGCCCGGGTGCAAATACAGCGGCAGGTCAAGGGATTCCACCGCGGACCACAACTCGTCGTATTCGGGCGCGTCCAAATAGCGTCCGCCGGGGCCGCTGATGCAGTCGTTGACCAGACCCCCGCACAACCCGTCCTGCGTGACGGCGCGCTCCAGCTCCGCCGCGGCGGCGGCCGGGTCCTGTAGCGGCAAGGCGGCGAACCCACGGAACCGATCGGGATGCTGGGCAATGATTTTCGCCAGGTAGTCATTGGCGAGCCGGGCGTTGCTGCGCGCCTTCTCGGCGTCGATGTCGACCTGCAAACCCGGGGAGGTCAGGGACAGGACCTGGACGTCGATGCCGGCGTCGTCCATCTCGGCCAGCCGGTATTCGGTGAAGTCGGACAGCCGGCGTTCGTATCGCTCGGCGAATTCGGGTTTCAACAGCTGCATCAGCCGCTGATGTGCCGGTTGCAGGTCGGCCAGTTCCGGAACGAAAAACGCTTCCTCCAACGCGATGTAGCGCATCGGTCTCCCTTATCCGTGGTGAGCGCGTGACGTGCAGTATTGCGCGGTCTGCGCGTCAATCCGCCCTGGGGTCTACCCATCGGTCGCCGAAAGCACGAAAGTGAGGGGGTAGGCGAAACCGAAGGAGGGGAGCGGCCATGCAGATGACGGGCAATACGGTGCTGGTAACCGGAGGCGGCAGCGGAATCGGTCGCGGCCTGGCCGAGGCGTTTCACCGCCTCGGCAATACGGTTGTCATCGCCGGCCGGCGCCGCGAGCTGCTGCAGGACGTCGCGAAGGCCAACCCGGGCATTCGGACGCTGTCGCTGGATCAGGGCGATCCCGCCGACATCCGCCGGTTCGCCACGGAGCTGACCGACTACTTTCGGGACGTCAACGTCGTCGTCAACAACGCCGGCGTCCAGCGCTTCGAGAACCTCACCACGACCGGCCCCAGCGTGGCCGAGCTGACGGTCGCCATCAACCTGCTGGGCCCGATCCGGCTGACGGCGGCGTTGCTGCCGTCGCTGCTGAAGAAGCCGCAAGCCGCGATCCTCAACGTCACGTCCGGCCTCGCCTTCGTCCCCAGCGCCGTGACGCCGACGTATTGCGCCACCAAAGCGGCGCTGCATTCCTACACCGAGTCGCTGCGCTTTCAGCTTCGCGGAACCGCGGTCCAGGTGATCGAAATAATCCCGCCGCACGTGCAGACAGAGCTGCAGCGCGGCCGGGGATTCGACACCAGCGACCCCAGGGCGATGCCGTTGGACGAGTACATCGCCGAGACGATAAGCCTGTTGCAGACGCAACCGGACGCCGAGGAGATCATCGTGGAGCGCGTCAGGCCGTTCCGCTGCGCCGAACGCGACGGCGTCTATCAGGACACCTTTGCCGCCCTGAACGAGGCGATGGTGGCGGCCGTCGCCCAGTCGCGTAACGGCTGAAAACCGGCCGGCCACAAAGAGTTCGCCGGGGCATGGGGCAACGTTCAGCGCCCGTATGCCCGTCCCGTCCCGGCGCGGTTGTCGGGCCGCTCGCGGATACGACAGGATCGATGCCATGGGCGACTTTTCGCTGTTGGACGTTCCCCGATCGGTTCGGATCGCGGACCCCGACGCGTACCTGCGTGCCGCCATGGCGTGGCACTTCGGCGCGGACACCGGGTCCCCGTTCTGGTTGCGCACCGCACGGACGCTGGACTTCGACCCGTTGACCGACGTCAAAAGCTTTGCGGAGCTGCGCTTGTTCCCCAACCTCGTCAACGAATTGCGCGGCGCGCCGGTCGAGGACCTGATTCCGCGCGGCTACGGATCGCCCCCGCCACTGCCCCAGATATTCGAATCCGGCGGTACCACCGGCGCGCCGAAACGCACTGTGCAGATGCCGGATTGGATCGCGCAGGTCGTCGAATGGCAAACCGAGGACTTTGCCGGGGGCGGCTTTGTCCGGGACCGGGGCTTTTTGTGCCTGATGCCGAGCGGGCCGCACGGCGTCGGCTACTTCTCCCGTTTGGTGTCCGAGCGCCTCGGCGCGGTCTTCCATGCGATCGACATCGACCCCCGCTGGGTGAAGAAACTCGCGGCCCGCAAGGCGGCCGGCGAGGTGGCCGCCTACATCGACCACGTCGTCGAGCAGGCGGTGTTCGTGCTGCAGACCCAGAACGTCGCCAACCTGCACACCACCCCGCCGCTGCTCGAGGCCATCGCCCGAAACGACCGGGTGGTCGACCTGGTCAACGACAAGGTCCGCTACCTGTTGCTCAGCGGCGCCCACGTGGACGCCGACACGCTCGACCTGCTGCGCGACATCTTCCCGGACACGACGATCACCATGGCCTTCGGCAGCACCATGGTGCTTTCGCAAGCGATCACCCGAACCGTCGACGGCGACTCGTTCGTCTTCGACCCGCGGACACCATACGTCGTCTTCTGGGTCGTCGACCCCGACACCGGAGAGCAAGTGCCGTACGGGCAACGCGGCCAGGTGGTGATGAACCACATCAGCAAGGGCATGTTCATCCCCAACAACCTGGAGCGGGACCTGGCCATCCGGATGCCCGGGCCGGCCGGCCCACTCAGCGATTCCGTCAGCGAGGTTCGACCCGTAACGACCTTCGAGGGCGAGGCCGTGATCGAAGGCGTCTACTGACCGTGGGAAGCCAACAGCCGTTCCCGACAACCGATTTGGTGCGCATCGACGCGCTCGGTGCGGGCGGCGAGTATCGCACCCGCAACCGCGAGGTCATCACGAGCACCGCTGGCGCCGCGGTTGCCGAGCTGAGTATCGTTCCGCCGCTGTATGTTTCGCGCACCATCGGCGCGCAGCGGAAGACCGGGCCGCTGCCCGTCGAGCGGCGCGAAGCCGCGCTGGCCGGCGCGGCCGAGCTCTTCGGCTCCGCGGTGATCGGCGGCCTCGACTTCGAGGAGTACGTGCGGCTGGCCAGCGGCATTTCCGGGCTGCCGATCGCGGTCGCCCGGGCCGGCGCGCGTGGCGTAGCCGACGCCGTCGCCTCGGCGTTCGATGCGGTCCGACCGGCTCGGCCCGCCGGCGCGGCGTTCGACTGGCGCGACGAGCGCATCCGTCGCGGCGGTGCGGTGTGGGCGCGGCGCGGCGAGGTGTTCGCCGTCCACGCGGCCGGAAACGGCCCGGGCGTGCACGCCCTGTGGCCCCAGGCGCTCGCGCTGGGATACCGGGTGGCGGTGCGCCCATCGCGCCGCGAGCCGCTGACCGGCCACCGACTGGTAAATGCGCTGCGCCAGGCGGGATTTCGGCCCGAAGACGCGGTGTATCTGCCCACCGACCACGGCGGCGCCGACGAGATCATCCGCTCGGCCGACGTTGCCATGGTGTACGGCGGCCAGGACGTGGTGGACAAGTACGCCGACGACCCCGCGGTGATGGTGAACGGCCCCGGGCGCACCAAGATCCTCATCACCGCCGACCGGGACTGGCGCGACCACGTCGACGTCGTCGTCGACTCGATCGCCAACCTGGGCGGGATGGCGTGCGTCAACGCCACCGCGGTGCTCTACGAGGGCGACCCCGCCCCGTTGGCTCGCGCGATCGCGCAGCGGTTGGCCGACATCGAGCCGCTGCCCGGCGAGGACGAGCGCGCGATCCTGCCCACCCAGCCCCTCGACAGGGCGCGGGCGCTGGCGGCCTACCTGGCCGCCAAGGCCGCCGGGAGCACGCCGCTGCTGGGCGCCGACCAGGTGGTCGCCCCGATCGGCGACGGCTGCGCGGCGCTGCGGCCGGCGGTGCACCTGCTGGACGAACCCGGCTCCGGCCGGCTCACCGACCCGCTCAACACCGAGTTGCCGTTTCCGTGCGTGTGGGTGGCGCCGTGGTCGCGCGCCGCGGGGGTCGAACCGCTGCGGCATTCACTGGTGGTCACCGCCATCACCGGCGACGAGCGCCTCGTCGACGACCTGCTCGCCGAACCGACCGTCGCCAACGTGTACTTCGGACCCCACCCGACCTTCCACACGGCACCCGAAATCCCGCACGACGGGTTCCTGCCGGACTTCCTGATGCGCAACAAGGGGTTCGTCAGCGGGTAGGCCCTAGCTGCCGAAGCCCCCGCCATTCGGTGACGCGACGACCGTGGTCGGCCCCGCGGGGCCCACCGGGCCGGCGGGGCCCTCGCCAAGACGGCTCAGCGCGAAGGCAACGCCCTTGTCGATCATCGCCCCGTCGTCGGCGTAGGCGTCGTGGGCGGCGAAGTTCATGCCGTCCGAGCACACCGGGTCCTCGGGGGCGCACACCTTGATGGTCTTGCCCTGATACAGCGGACCGATCGAGACCGGGGGCTGGTTGAGGAAGTTCATCGCCCGAACGTTCGGCGTACCGAAGAGCACCACCGAGGAGACGTGGTTGGCCACGTCGGGACCCAGGGGTTTCGGCACGGTGGCGGGATCGACCCCATCCGGCACGGCGGACGAGGTGACGAACCCCATCACGGCCGCGCCCTGCGAGAAGCCGCCGAGCACCATCTTGGTGTTGGGGCAGTCGTGCGCCATGGAAACGACGTGCGCGCCCGCGTCCCGGATGCCGTCGAGGCCCGTTTCCCACTCGTGGCTGGCGGGATAGTTCACCGGATAGACGTCGAACGACCTTGCGCCGACGCGCGAGCGGAGGGTGTCGGCGAACGCCTGCCCGGTCGCGCCGAGGCCGGGCGGCTCGTCGGTACCGCGGGCGAACACCACCTGCACGTCTGGGCACGGCTGGGCGACTGCGAAGGGGAGGGCAGGGGCAAAGACGGAGGCGCTGAGCCCCGCCCCCGCGACTACCGCTGGACCAAGGAAACGAGGGAGGTGACGTGCGATCATGCCGCAATTGTGCCCATCTGAACGCCTGCCTAAACAGTGATCTTCCAGCGAATTATTTCAGATTCGTAAAACGTGCGTCGGACGCGCCGCGGCGCGCCGGCGACGGATCCGCGACAGGCCGCTCGAGATGCTGAACGCGGGCCGCAGCGCGGGCCGGTGTTTCGGTGTGGTCTGCTAGCGGTAGTCCGAGTCGAGGCATACGGTCAAGCCAGCGCCGCCCCTCGCGCGCAATTCGGAGTGATGCGGCAGTGAACGTGAACGTGATAGCGAAAACCTTGGCGGCGGCCACCGATCGCCTGGCGAATCCGGCGCGGGTCGCGGATCCCGACAGGCTGCGCGGCGCCGTTTCCGGCAAGACCGTGTTGGTGACTGGTGCGTCGTACGGAATCGGCGAAGCCACGGCCCGCAAGATGGCCGCCGCGGGAGCGACCGTGCTGATCGTCGCCAGGTCGGCGGAAAAGCTCGAGGACGTCGCGGCGGCCATCAACGCCGGCGGCGGCCGCGCGGTCGCCTATCCGACCGACCTCACCGACGAGTCCGCGGTCAGCGAGCTGACGAAGCGGGTCACCGAGGACCACGGCGCGGTGGACATCGTGGTGAGCAACGCCGGCAAGTCGTTGCGCCGCTCCCTGCACCAGCAGTACGACCGCCCCCACGACTTCCAGCGCACCATTGACGTCAACTACCTCGGACCGATCTGGCTGCTGCTGGGCCTGCTTCCGGCTATGCGCGAGCGCGGCGGCGGGCACATCGTGAACGTGTCGAGCGTCGGGGTGCGCGTCGTGCCCGGCCCCCAATGGGGCGCCTACCAGGCCTCCAAGGGCGCCTTCGACCGCTGGCTGCGCAGCGTGGCACCGGAATTGCACGCCGACGGGGTGGACGTCACGGCGGTCTACTTCGCGCTGGTGCGGACCCGGATGATCGCCCCCACACCGATCCTGGGCCGGCTTCCCGGCCTGTCCCCGGACGAGGCCGCCGACGCGATCGCCAAGGCGGTGATCGAGCGGCCCCGCACCAACGAACCGCCCTGGGTGTGGCCGGCGGAGCTGGCGTCGGTGCTGCTGGCCGGGCCCGCCGATCGCGCGGCGCGGTTGTGGCACCGGCGCTTCTTCGCCGACGCAGAAGCGCAAGAGGCCCGACCATGACGGACGGCGTGGTCGTCACCGCGCTGCGCGCGCTGGTGCGCTCCCGACTGCTCAGTCCGCCTTCCCCGGTGGCCGGGTTCCGGCTCATTCGCGAGGCACGCCGCGGCGGCACCAACCCCTACACACTGTTGGCGGTCACCGCGGCCCGCTGGCCCGACCGCGCCGCAATCGTCGACGACGACGGCGCCCTCACCTACCGCGAGCTGCGCTCGGAAACGGAATCCCTGGCCCGCGCGTTGTCCGGCGCCGGAGCCGGTTCCGGTCACGCCATCGGGGTGATGTGCCGCAACGGACGGGGATTCGTCGAGGGCTTCTTCGCCGCCGCGCTGATCGGCGCCGACGTCGTGCTCGTCAATACGGATTTCCGCACTGATGCGTTGGCCGCCGCGCTGAGCGCGCACCGGATCACGACGATGGTCGCCGACGACGAGTTCGCGGACCGGGTGCGCGCCGCCGATCAATCGGTCGCGCTCGTCGACCCGGGGCCGGTCGGTGCGCGCGACGAAGGCGGGCGCAATTCGAGACCCAACGTGGCGACGCCCGGCCGGATCGTCCTGCTGACGTCGGGTACGACGGGCAAGCCCAAAGGGGTGCCACGCACACCCCAGCTGCGTTCGGCGGTGGGCGTCTGGGTGACGATCCTCGATCGCACCGGGTTGCGGACCGGGTCGCGGATCTCGGTGGCAATGCCGATGTTTCACGGTTTAGGGCTGGGCATGCTGATGCTGACCGTCGCCCTCGGCGGGACCGTCCTGACGAATCGCCACTTCGACGCCGAAGCCGCGCTCGCGCAGGCATCGCTGCATCGCGCCGACGCCTTCACCGCGGTGCCGGTCGTGCTCGCGCGCATCCTGGACCTGCCGCAACGGGTGCGGGCGCGAAACCCGTTGCCCTACCTGCGGGTGGTGCTGTCCAGCGGGGACCGGCTCGATCCCAACCTCGGGCAGCGGTTCATGGATGCCTATGGTGACATTCTCTACAACGGCTACGGGTCAACCGAAGTCGGCATCGGCGCGCTGGCCACGCCGGCCGACCTGCGGGAGGCCCCCGAAACGGTCGGAAAACCCGTCGCCGGCTGCCCGGTGCGCATCTTCGACAAGAACGACCGGCCTGTCGGTCCGCGCGTCACCGGCCGCATCTTCGTTGGCGGCGACCTGGCGAGTGAGGGCTACACGGACGGCGGAGCCAAGGCGGTCGTGGGCGCCATGACCAGCACGGGCGACATGGGCTATCTCGACAACTCGGGCCGGCTCTACATCGTCGGCCGCGAGGACGACATGATCATCTCCGGGGGCGAGAACGTCTACCCCCGCGCGGTCGAGAACGCGCTCGCCGAACACCCCGACATCGCGGACAACGCGGTCATCGGCGTTCCCGACGAGCAGTTCGGGCATCGGCTGGCGGCCTTCGTGGTCGCACAGCCCGGGCGCAGCCTCGACCCGGAGGTGCTGCGGGATTACTTGAGGGGCAGGGTGTCCCGCTTCGAGCAGCCGCGAGACATCAACATCGTCGACAGCATCCCGCGCAATCCCGCGGGCAAGGTGGTGCGCAAGGAGTTGTCGAGCTAGAGGCGGCTATTGCTCAGTCCTTTTTGGGCTCCAGCGCGGCGACCCGGTTGGCCAGCCAGTTGGGCGCCAGCACCGACACGGCGGTGGCGCCCGCCGTCGAGCCGATCACCCCGGACCAGGCGACCGGCCCCAAAGGTGTGCAGCCGAAGAACTGGCTGACACCGGGGGTTTGGACGATCGCGACCAGCACACCCGCGCTGCCCAGGGCGGTGGCCAACACCAGCGGGCTGTGGCGGCGGGTCAGCAGGGTCTGCGCGAGCTGCGTGCTCACCAGCGCGGTGAGACCCATTGTCGCTGTGCGGCGTTCGGTGCCCGGCGTCCAGCGCCCGATGGCCCAGGCCGCCGTCGCGCCGGCCGCGGTGACGGCACCCCGGGTGACGATCTGGCGCATGAGCGGCGCGTCAAGCGACGGCGAGGGTTCCGACAGCGCCGCCAACTGGAAGGCCCGCTGCATCTCCTCGGCGTCGCGGTCGGAGTCGTCCTCGTCCTCTTCCGGCTGCGGGTACTGGGGGGTGACGGCGACCGCGAGCGCGGGAAACATGTCGGTGAGCAGGTTCACCAGCAGCAGTTGGCGCGTGCCCACCGGCGCGCGGCCGGTGCCCAACGCGGTCCCGATGATCGTGAAGAGCACCTCACCCACGTTGCCGCCGACCAGGATGCTGACCGCGTCCCGCACGCCGCCCCACATGCCGCGGCCCTCGACCAGCGCGTCGAGCAGGACGCCGAGGTCGTTGTCGGTCAAGACGATGTCGGCAGCCCCGCGGGCGGCCGACGAACCCCGGCCGCTGACGCCGATGCCGACGTCGGCCATGCGGATCGCGGCGGCGTCGTTGGCCCCGTCGCCGACCATCGCGACCGCCTGCCCGCTGCGCTGCAGCGCGGCGACGATCTGCACCTTTTGCTCGGGGCTGACGCGCGCGAAGACCTGCACGTCCGCGGCGAGCCTGGCGCGGGCGTCCTCATCGAGGGCGGCCAGTTCGGCCCCGGTGGCCTCGCGCGCATCCGCCGGCAGCCCCAGTTGACGCGCGATCGCCCGCGCGGTGATCGGGTGGTCGCCCGTGATCAGCACGACCCTGCGCCCGGCTTCCACCAGCGCCTCGATCAGTGGCCGCGCCGACGGGCGGGCGGTGTCCGCCAATCCGACAAAGCCGACCAGCTCCAGGTCGTGCGCGGCCGCGTCGACGTTGTCCGCGTCCGTGTCCTCCTCGGCGGTTCCCCGGTCCCACCGGCGCCGCGCCACCGCCAGCACCCGCAGGCCCTGCCCGGCGAGCGCCGATACCAAAGACTCGGCACGGTCTCGGTCGCCGTCCCGATCGGCGAACCCGCACCGCGGCAGGATCTCCTCGGGGGCACCCTTGACCTTCAGCATCGGCTCCGCCGTCTGCCCGGTCGCGGCGACGATCGAGGCGGAGTAGCCGCGACTGGACTCGAAGGGCACCTCCGCGAGCACGGTCCACTCCGAATCGCCCTGACCGTCAAGGGAACTGGCGGCGGTCAGGATGGCCTCGTCGGTGGCGTGCGCATGCCCCTGCCCGTTGTGCGGCTGGGTGCACGCGCGCGCGGCGATGCGCAGCACGTCGGCGGCGCCCGGATCGCTCGGATCCGGGAACGGGCCGTCCGCGCTGGTCTCCAGTGGCACCACCCGCACGAGGCGCAGGCGGTTCTCGGTGAGAGTGCCGGTCTTGTCGAAACACACTGTCTCGACCCGGCCCAGCGCCTCGACGGCGCGCGGGGTGCGGACCAGCACGCCGCGCCGCGACAGCCGCTGGGCGGCGGCGAGCTGGGCCAGGGTGGCCACCAGCGGGAGGCCCTCCGGGACGGCGGCCACCGCGATCGCGACACCGTCGGCGACCGCCTGGCGCAGCGAACCCTGGTGCGCCAGGGCCAATCCGGTCACCGCCGCGCCGCCGGCAAGCGTCAGCGGGAGCACCTTGCTGGTCAGTTCCCGCAGTCGCGCCTGCACCCCGGCGGCCGATTCGACGTCGGCGATCGCCGACATCGCCCGTTGCGCGGCGGTGCCGGCGCCGGTTGCGACCACGATCGCCCGGGCGCGGCCGGCGACGATGGTGCTGCCCTCGAAAAGCATGCTGGCCCGGTCGGAGTCCGCGACGGCGACGGGATCGACCTGCTTGTCCACCGGCAGCGACTCACCGGTGAGGAAGGACTCGTCGACCTCCAGGTCGTCGGCCACCAGGAGGCGGGCATCCGCGGGCACCACCTCGGGGGCGGCCAGGTCGATGATGTCGCCCGGGCGCAGCGATTTGGCGCTCACGGTCACCGTTCGTTCGGTGGAACGGGCCGCCTCGAGCCGGCGGCGCGCCGTCGCAACGGTCGGCAGCACGACGCGCCGCGCATGCCGGTCCTGCTCGGCGAACAGCTCGGCGACCGCCGCCTCGGCCCGCAGCCGCTGCACCCCGCCCGCGATCGCGTTGGCCGTCATCACGCCCGCGACCAACAGCGCGTCGACGTTGCTGCCGACGATCGCCGAGGCTGCCGCGCCCACCGCCAGGATCGGTGTGAGCGGATCGGCCAGCTCGGCCCGCGTCGCGGACAGCAGCCGCCCCACCCGGGTGGCCGGGCCCCGCAGCGGCGCGACGAGCGGGTTGTAGGAGAGGTCGTCGAGGACCTGACGCCAGGGCGCCTCGCCGGGCTCGACGGCCAGCGGCCGCGTCCGGCTGGCCAGCCGCGAGTAGACGATTTCGGGGTCCAGGGCGTGCCAGGCGGTCAGCGGCTGCGGCGTGGGATCCGGCAACCGCAGCGCCCGGGTGGCCGAGAAGACACCCGACACCAACGCGGCCGCGGCGGCCGCGTTGACGGGATTGAGCCAGCGCTGTACGGCCAACGGGTTGGTGGTGCCGGGCTCGCCGGTGACCAGCAACAAGCCGGCCAGCGTGCTGCCGCCCTTGGCGAGGCGAACCGACGATTCCGTGGCCTCCCGGGCCACCGGCAGCGTCGAGAGGATCCGAACCGCCGCGGCGAGGTCGGTGCCGGTGATGATGTCGGCGGTCCACGGCGTCGCGGCCTGTGGATCGTCGAGCGCCACGCCGACGTCGGCGACGGCGAGCGCCGCCAACGTGTCGGTGGACGCGAAGTCCCGGTGCACGGCGGTGATCAGCAAGACCGGCCCCCGGTCGGTCCGCAGATCGCGGACCAACTGCAGCAGCGGCGTGCCCGCCGGATGGCTGACGGCGACGCTGGCCGTCAGGTCCTCGGTGCCGGCGACGTGGCGCAACACCACCCGCGCCCCGGTCCGGTGGGCGGTCTGCAACAGCGGGATCGCGAACGGGTCGACCTCCCACCCCACATCGACGCCGCCGACGCGTTCACCGTCGACGATGAGGTCGGCGTGCTCGAGGCCCTGGGCGGGCGTCGCCGACGGCTCCTGGGCCCGAAGCCATCGCAGGCGGGCTCCGGTGGCGGGTAATTCGTCTGGGTCGGGGTCGGGCGCCTCTTCACCGTGCAGCAGCGCGTCGGCGACCTCGTAGACGCGGTCCTCATCCCAACCGGGGATGTCCCCGCGTGCCTGAAGCACCGCGCGGTTGTCGCCGCGCAGCGCCGCCCCGTCGATGACGACCACCTTGACCCGGTCCAGCCGGCGCAGGGCGCCGGGGTCCAGGATCAGTTGTCCGGCGTTGGCCAGCCCGCGCCCCAGCACGGCGGCGAAGGTCTGGCGGCCGGTATGCGCGGCCCGCGGCACGCCGGCCAGCAGCGCCCCGGCCGCGTCTTCGGTGCCGCCGCCGGCCAGCAGCGCGCCGGCCGCGGCGATCAGCGACGCGTTCGCGGCCTGGTCGGCGTACTCCTCGACCGGCCCGGCCATGGAACCCTTCGCGGTGTCGATGGCGGCGTCGATCGCGCCACCGACCATGACGTGGGATACCTCGCCGGCGGCGGCCGCGGCCCAGTTGTGCCGCGGGGCCTGCGAGCTGGGCCCGGCCGACGAGATGACGGGCACCACCGGCGCCTGTGGCCGATCGGGCGAGGCCAGCTGCGGCTCCCGCTCCCGCCATCGCTGACGATGGGCCGAGGCCTCCGAGATCTGCAGGCTGCGTTGCGCCAGGTCCAACATCGGTGTGCCCACCGCCTGGGTGAGCCCGTTGGCCAACGCCGTCGAGGCGCTGAGCGCGATGTCGGTGCCGACGCGGCCCAGCCGCGACTCCAGGACGGCCACCACCCGCGGCTGGTGATTGAGCAGGGCGGCCGCGGCGCGCGCGCTGCGCGGCGCGACGGGCAGGCGGCCCAGCCAGCCGGTCACCGCGGCCCCGATCGCCGCGACGTCCATCGCCGCCGCGGTGAACGGGACCAGAATCGCCAGCGGGTTACCCGGGTCGGCGAACGGCGCGGTGCGGCTCACCGCCTTGGGCCCGGTGAAAGCGAGATCGGCGGCCACGGCGCAAACCGTTTCCCGGACCTCGTCGAGGACGTGATCGGCGTCGGCGTCGCCGTCGAGTTCGACCACGAGCCGGCCCAGCGCGCCCTCGACGTGGGCGGTGGCCACCCCGGCGATCCGGCGAACCGGTTCCTCCACCACCGCCGCGTGCTCGTGCCAGCTGGGGAACGGCAGCAGCGGGTCCAGGTCCAGATGCACCCGGCGCCCGCTACGCCAGCGCACCGGCGGGACGACGGCGTCGGGGGAGCCGCCGGACGGGGAGCCGATGCCGATCGCCCGCCCCGTCGTGTGGGCCACCGAGGTCACCACCGGGCCGGCCAGCTCCATCACCGGGCTGGCGAACATCTGCACCGCGCCCGCGGCGCCGGCCGCCGTGGAGACGCCGGCCCGCACCACCTGCGCGGCTCCGCCGGTCACGCCAGCGACGACGCTGGCTACACCCGGAATCCTCATTCCGTCACCCTTCAAACCCGTCTATCCGCGCCTAATGATCCTGGCGTGCCTGTGGCCTGTCCACATATGGGCCGGATGGACGGCCGAGCGAAAACACCAGCGAGTGGGCGCGTCGGACTCGCTCGGTTACCAGGGGTGCAATCGCTTCCTGGCAGGAACATTACCGGGTTCGCGACACAGCAAACCTGGGAGAACACGCGCGCGGCGAAACCTTGACCACGGCGGCGCTTGCGGTGTCGCGACGCCGAACCGCATTGGCGGAGGCGTTATTTCGAACGACGGGCGAATAGGCAAGGCCGAAAAGCACAAATGCGCGGTAGCCGTCGGACGGCTACTCGCGCATTCGGCTTGGATAGAGGTCTACAAAATCCGGTGATTCGCCCGGCCGACCTGGTATCCGGCCGGGAAGGACTTCTCGATGACCTGCAGCTGGTGGTTCACCCGGGACTCCAGCTCCAGAACCACGCAACTGTCGCCGAGAGATTTCGACTCGAGAACTATGTACCGCTGACCACAATCGGTGATCGGGTCGCCCGAGTGCAATTTCTCGACCGGCACCGACTCCGGGGTTCCTTCTTCCTCCATCCCAACACGGTAGGTCAATTCCGCGGGGGAGGGAATAGACCGCTAGGGGGTGTCGGGTGAGCGTTGCTTGAAGAACACGCTGACGCGCTTGATCAGCCCGGCATCGCCCCGCTCGAAGAGAATGCATTCCGGCCACGTCGCGCTTACGCCGTCGATCTCGAACGCCTCGGTCAACTCGACGTAGGACAGGCGATCGTTCACGTGCGAGACCCGCTGCACCTCCAGCCGGTGGCCCTTCAGGGTGGTACAGACCTTGCGCAGGTAGGCGACATAGTGCTGCTTGCCCTCGACCACATCGCAGAACGGGCCCTCGCGGGTCAGCCCGTCGTCGGCAATGGTGGTGGCCAGGCCGTCCCAATCGTGGGCGGCCAGGCATTCCAGGTAGCACTCGACGGTACCCGACCCCGACTCCACGGAAATCACAGTAAGACAACTCAACGGACGAGGGAACAGGCAAGATTGGTGCCGTGACCGGCCCCAGCGAACCACAGTGGCAGTCGGCCGGCGTCTGCTATCGGCACCCTGGCCGCCCGACCTACTTGAGCTGCAACCGCTGCGAACGCTATATCTGCCCGGACTGCATGCGCGCGGCCGCGGTCGGTCACCAGTGCGTGGAATGCGTGGAGGAGGGTGCCCGAAGCATTCGTCAGCCCCGGACGCAATTCGGCGGGCGGGAGCGGGCGGGCACGCCGGTGATCACCTACGCGCTGATCGCGATCAACGTGGTGGTGTTCGCACTGCAGATGTCGGTGCGGGGCTTGCAAAGTCAGCTCGTCCTCTGGCCGCCCGCGGTCGCCGACGGTCAGCTGTACCGACTGGTGACTTCGGCGTTCGTGCACTACGGCGCCACTCACCTGTTGCTGAATATGTGGGCGCTGTACGTCGTGGGCCCACCGCTCGAGGGGCTGCTCGGCCGGCTGCGCTTCGGCGCACTGTACGCACTGAGCCTGCTGGGTGGGTCGGTGCTGGTTTACCTGATCACGCTGAACACGGCGACGGCGGGCGCATCGGGCGCGGTGTTCGGCCTTTTCGGCGCCACCTTCGTGGTGGCGAAGCGGCTCAACCTGGACCTGCGCTGGGTTGTTGCCGTTATCGCGATCAATCTGCTCTACACGTTCGTCGCTCCCGCCGTGAGTTCCCAACGGATCAGCTGGCAGGGACACGTGGGCGGGCTGGTCACCGGCGGATTGGTCGCCGCGGCTTACGTTTACGCGTCGCGGGAACGCCGCAACCTGATCCAGGCCTTGGTGACGGTCCTGGTATCGGGTGTGTTTGCGGCGTTGATCTGGTGGCGCACGGGTGTTCTCGCCGCGGAGCTGTATCTGTGAGCTGGTGGACGGCGCACGCCGAAACCGAGCTGTCCGAGGATGTGCCGGCTGCGCCCGGCGACGTTCGCGATTTCTACGTGGATCTGGACAACATCAAGATCGTGCATCCGCTGATCGTGTCGGTGCAGGCGACGTCGCGCACCGAAACGCCGGAAGGGTACCTGCAGAGCTACCGGGTGGTGGACCGGATTCCGTTGGGGCCGCTGCGCATGCCGATCACCTATCACGCGCGGCTGCACGTCCGGGCCGACGGCGAGGTGGACACCGAGGCCGACCAGTCTCCGGGGGTACGCCTGCGCGGAACGGTCACGTTCGCGCCGATCGACGGCGGCACCCGCATCACCGAGCGGATCCGGATCGCCGCACCCCGGCCGCTCGCCGCGATGACGACGCGCGAGGCCGTCAAGGCCCACATCGAGATGCTGGCCGGCATCCGGCGCCACTTCGAATCCGCGTGAACGGGGCGGCGTTCTACGGGCCGGCGAAATCGATGATTCCGCGGATGTTGCGCCCCTCGCGCAGGTCCGCGAACGCCTCGTTGATTTCGTCGAGCCCGTAATGGCGGGTGACCAGCTCGTCCAGTTTCAACGCGCCCGCCTGGTAAAGCGACAACAGCATGGGAACGCTCGTGCGTGGATTCATGCCTCCGTAGAGCGCGCCCCTGAGTTGTTTGGCCGACAGAGTCATCTCCTGAAGCACCAACGGAACCGGCGGCTCGGTATACGGGGTGATCCCGGTGAGTACGCATACCCCGCCCTTGCGCAGCAGCGTCATCGCCAGCGGGATCAAGTCCACGTGCACGACGCCGGGAGTGACGATGACGCGGTCGGCCATGACGCCGGCCGTGATGTCTTTCACCAGCGGTATGGCCTCCTCCGCGGAGGCGGCGGTGTGCGTGGCGCCGAAGATCTTGGCCGAATCCCGCTTCGACTCAACGGGATCGACGCCGACGACGTAGGTCGCGCCGACCGCACGGGCCCCCTGCAGCGCGTTCATTCCGACACCGCCGGTCCCGATGACGACGACGGTGTCGCCCGGTTCGGTGCCCGCCGAGACCGTCGCGGAGCCCCAGCCGGTGCTGACACCGCACGAGACCAGTGACGCGGCGTGGAAGGGGATCGCGTCGTCGATCTTGATGACGGACCTCTCGGATAGCACCGCGTATTCCGCGAAAGTGCCCAGTTGCCCATAGGCCAACAGGTTTTCGTCGCCCAGGTGCCGGCGGCACGTCCCGTCCGTGGGCATTTCCCGCACGAACAGGCTCGCGCCGATCTCGCAGATGTAGCTTTGACCGTTGACGCAAAACCGGCAATTGCCGCACGCGGGAATGAAGGAGAGCGCGACGTGGTCGCCCGGCCGCACCGTCGTCACGCCCGGCCCGACTTCGGCGACGACACCGGCGCCCTCGTGACCGCCCAGCAGCGGGAACCAGTCCGGCGCGGGCTGGCCGCTCGCGGCCAGCACCTCGGGCGTCGGCACCACGTCACCCGTGAACACGTGGTCGTCGGAATGGCAGATCCCCGCGACGGCGATCCGCACCAGGACCTCAGCGGCGCGCGGCGGATCGAGAACGATCTCGCGGACTTCCCAGTCCTCGCCGACCCCGCGCAACACGGCGGCACGACACTTCATGGCAACCTCCCCGGCGGCGCGCGTCCTACTGGGGCGCGTAGCCCAGAGTGCTCTTGACCTCCAGGTACTCGTTGAACCCGAACTCGCTCCACTCCCGCCCGTTGCCGCTGTGTTTGTAGCCGCCGAACGCCGAGTTCATGTCGAAGGCGTGGTTGATCGTCACCCACCCGGCGCGGATCTTGCGGGCCACCTCCCGGGCCTTGTCGAGGTCCGCCCCCGAGACGTAGCCGGCCAGGCCGTAATCGGTGTCGTTGGCGATCTGCACGGCCTGATCGATGTCGTCGTAGCCGAGGATGCACAGCACCGGACCGAAGATCTCCTCGCGCGCGATCGTCATGTCGTTGGTGACGTTGGCGAAAACGGTCGGCTTGACGTAGTAACCCTTGTCCAGCCCAACCGGCCGGCCCGGCCCGCCGGCCACCACGGTCGCGCCCTCGTCGATGCCCGTCTGGATCAGGCGTTGGACCTTTTCGAATTGCGCCTGCGAGGCCACCGGCCCGATCGCTCTCTTGTCGTCAGGGCTGCCGACTTTCACCTGCTCGGCGACCTCGCGCGCGACGTCGATGGCCTCGGCCATCCGCGAATTCGGGACCAGCATGCGCGACGGCGCGTTACAACTCTGCCCGGTGTTCGGCATCATGTTGGCCACGCCGGCGCGCACGCTGTCGGCAAAGCCCGCGTCGTCGAGGACGATGTTGGGGCTCTTGCCGCCGAGTTCCTGGGTCACCCGCTTCACGGTCGTCGCGGCGTTCCTGGCCACCTCGACACCGGCGCGCGTGGACCCGGTGAACGACACCATGTCGATGTCGGGGTGGCTGGCCAGGGCGACTCCGACGCCGGGACCGTCGCCGTTGACCAGGTTGTACACCCCGGCGGGGACGCCCGCGGCATCGAGGATCTCGGTGAAGATGTAGGCCGAGAAGGGCGCCACCTCGGACGGTTTCAGGATCATCGTGCACCCGGTCGCCAACGCCGGGTACACCTTGACCGCGATCTGGTTGAGCGGCCAGTTCCACGGCGTGATCAGCCCGCACACGCCGATCGGCTCCTTGGCGATCAGCGTCGCCCCGTGCTGTTCGGAGAATGAGAAGTTCTTCAGCACGTCGATCGCCGTCACCAGATGACCGAGCCCGAGTTGGACCTGTGGGCCGGCGGCCAGCGACGGCGGGGCGCCCATTTCCTCGGTGACCGCCTCGGCGAGATCGCCCGCGCGCTTGCCGTATTCGGCGAGGATCGCCTCCAGCAGCTCGAGGCGCTGTTCGCGACTGCTTTGCGACCAGTCGTCGAAAGCGCGCCGGGCGGCGTTGACCGCCACGTCGACGTCGGCGGCCGAGCCGAGCGAGATCTTCCCGGAGACCTGTTCGGTCGCCGGGTTTTCCACGTCGAACGTGTTTGGCCGCACCGGGTCGACCCAGCGGCCGTCGATGTAGAACTTCAGGTATTCGCGCATGACTACTCCTTACTCCCTACTGGGTGCCTTCCGCGTACCAGGTGCGGAATTCGTCGTATTTGGGCATCTCCTCGGAGTTGGCCTTCGGGTCGATGCAGACGTGGACCACGGCGGGCTTGCCGCTGGCGTAGGCCCGCCCGATCGCCGGGCCGATCTCGTCCTCCTTCTCGACGTACTCGCCGTGGCAGCCGAAGCCCTCGGCGACCTTGTCGAGGCGGACGTCTTTGCTCCAATGCACGCCGGGTTGTGGCGACGGCTGGGGGAAGGTGCGCTTGTAGACGCCCACCTCGAGTCCCCACTGGTGATCGACACCCACCACGCACACCAGCGGAAGCTTTTGCCGCGCGGCGGTTTCCAACTCGGCGATGTGGAACAGGAACGCCGAATCGCTGGTCAGCAGCATCACCGGGCGCTTGCCGCCCTCGGCGACCGACGCCCCGACCGCGTACGGCAGGCCGGTGCCGAGATGGCCGAAGTTCTGGTTCCAGATGACGTCGCGTGGTTTGGCCTGTGAGTAGGTCCACTGGAAAATGACGGTCGCGCCGCCGTCGCGGACCAGGATGCCGTCCGTCGGGAACGCTCGAGTGGCCTCGACGACGAACCGCGCCGGGTGTATCGGCGTCCGGCCCGTCGGCGCGTTCTCCGCGAGCTGCGCCAGCTCCGTCGCGTCCTGTCTGATCCAGCGGTCGAGGTCGACGGACGCCCTTCTCGGACTGTCACGGAGCGCCTTTACCAGCTGGGGCACCACCCCGCGAAGGTCACCGACCAGGGGGACGTCGATGGGACGGTTGACGCCGATGGCAACCGGATCCTGTTCGACCAGAACCCATTTGCGTTCCGCATCGTTCTGCGCCCAATGGCGGGTCCGGCCGTAGTGGCTCGGTTCGCCCAGCTCCGTACCCAGCGCCACACACAGATCCGACTTCACCACCGCCTCGACGGCCGCGGGCGAGAATCCGTAGGCGAAGGTGCGGTCCTCGAGACCCTCGATGAACGACGTGCCGCCCGAGGTCTGGATCACCGGGCAGGCCATCAGGCCGGCCAGCTCCCGGACCGCCGCACCGGTGCGCGATGTGTGGACCCCGTGCCCGACCAACAGGATCGGGCTCTGGGCCGCACGGATCAACTTCGCCGCTTCGGCCACCTCGCGCTCACCCGCGGTCTGGCTGACGAGCCGATACCGTTCGGGTGGAAGCGGATCCGCCACGTCGAGCTCGGCGAGGATGACGTGCGACGGGTACTCGATGTAGGCCGGTCCGGGCGTACCCGACATGGCCCGCCGGATCGCCTCGTGGACGATCTCGTCGGTCTGGTCGGCGTACTCGATCGAGCTGCTGTATTTGACCGACGGCGTGAAAAGGCCTTCCTGCTGGACGAATTGGATGCGTCCGCGCCGGACCCGGCGCTCGGTGATGCGGGCGCGCTGGCCGCCGAGGAAGATCACCGGCGAGTTCTCCACGAGGGCACACATCATCGCGCCGGAGATGTTGGCCACGCCGGGGCCGAGCGTGCCGATGCACAGGCCGGGCTTACCCGTCATCCGCGACGCCGCCTCGGCCATGAATCCCGCGCTCAGCTCGTGATGCGGCGCGACGACGGACCACCCGCGGGCGTCGGCCTCGGTGAACATGTGCACGAAATTCGGGTCCGGGATACCGAACAGCGTGTTCACACCCTCGGCCTCGAACAGGTCGAGGATGCGCTTGTAGACGGGCACGGTCATGGTCAAAGTTCCTTTCCGTCGCGAGCGAGATGCCCCCAGCCCGCGCCGATTTCGGCCAGCACGTCTGCGGTGTCGGCGCCCAGCTCCGGCGCGGGCCCCGCGACGCGACCCGGCGTCCGGGAGAACCAGGTGGGTACGCCGGGGAAGCGCACCGGTCCGTGCGGGGTGTCGACGGTCTGGAACATGCCGACGGCGTTGAGATGCGGATCATCGAACAGCGCGCCCGGGGTGTTCAGGGGCGCGGCGGGTATCTCGAGTTCGCGGAACAGCGCCAGCCACTCCTGGGTCGAGCGCTGCTTCATCGTCTCGGCCAACAGTCCGTAGACAGTGTCGATCTCTCGCGCGCGCTGTTCCAACGTCGAATACAGCTCACTGGCCCACGGCGGCTGCACGGCGTCGATGAACGCGGTCCAGTGCTTGTCGTTGTAAATCAGCGCGGCGATGTGGCCGTCGCTCGTGCGATAAGGACGACGGTTCGGCGCCACGGTGCGCGGATACACCGCCGGGCCCAGGGGAGGGTCGAACAAGGCGCCGTTGGCGTGTTCGACGAGCATGAACGAGGCCATGGTCTCGAACATGGCGACCTCGACTTCCTGCCCCTCGCCGGTGCGCTCGCGGTGGAACAGCGCCATCGTCGTCGCGTACAGCGCGGTCAGCCCGGCGACCTTGTCGGCCATGATCGTTCCGACGTAGTCGGCCTCGCCGGTCAGTTGCTGTTGCACCGCGGGCAGGCCGCACTCGGCCTGGATGGTGTCGTCGTAGGCGGGCCGGTCCCGTTCGGGTCCGCGGCGCCCGTACCCGTAGCAGTTGGTGTAGACGATCGCCGGGTTGATCGCGGCGACGTCGTCGTAGGCGAAGCCCAGTTTGGCGATCGCCTTGGCGCGCATCGAGTGGATGAACACGTCCGCGGTCGCGACGAGGGCGCGCAGCGCGCGGGCTCCCTCGTCGGTTCGCAGGTCGAGCACGACGCTGCGCTTGCCGCGGTTCACGTTGACGAAGACGCCGCTCATTCCCGGCGCGGGACCGACAGAGATGTAGCGGGTGTTGTCGCCTTGGGGGGGTTCGACTTTGATCACGTCGGCGCCCATGTCGGCCATGATCTGTGTGCAGTACGGCCCCATCACCATCGCGGTGAGGTCGATCACCCGCACACCGGCCAGCGGTCCCGCGCCCGTCCGGCTAGCCATGCAGCACTCCGCGATCGCTGGAACGGTGCGCGAGGTCGAAGCTGTAGCGGATGTGCTGCCCATGACCGTCGGGCGCCACGGGAAAGACCAACGGCGCCTCGACGTTTCGGATCGCGTCGAGATGCGTTCCGACGTCCTCGACCGTCCAGGCCGGCCGATGCACCCCGGGGCTCTCGGCGATCACCGCCCGCGCCACCCGGCCCGCCAGCGCGATGAACATCTCCCCGGTCACCGAACAGCTTTCGTGGGCCAGCCAAGCCACCACGGGCGCGACGAGCTCTGGCCCCATCGGCGGGTAGGCCGAGGTGTCGATGCCGTCGGCCATCCGCGTCAGCGCGGCCGGGACGATCACGTTGCACCTCACGCCCTCGGCCGCGCCTTCGAGGGCGGCGACGTTGGCCAGCCCGAGTACGCCGGCCTTGGCGGCCGCGTAGTTGGCCATGCCATGATTTCCATACAGGCCGCCGATCGAGGACGTCAACACGATGCGCCCGTATCCGGCCTCGCACATCACCGGAAACGCCGGACGCACAACGTTGAACGCGCCCCGCAGGTGCACGTCGAGCACGGCGTCGAAATCCTCGTGGCTCATCTCCTTCAGCGAGCCGGGCCGCACGTTGCCGGCGTTGTGGATGAGGATGTCGACGCGGCCATACGTGTCGAGCGCCGCCTCGATGATCGCCTCGCCGCCGGCCGCGGTGGCCACCGAATCGGTGCTGGCGACGGCTTCACCCCCGGCAGCGACGATCTCGCGCACCACATCGTCGGCCGGATCGGCGTCGGTGCCCTCGCCGGTGAGGCCGCCCCCCGGATCGTTGACGACGACCTTCGCCCCCAACGACGCGAGCAGCGTGGCGTAGGAGCGGCCGAGCCCTCGACCACCCCCGGTGACGATCGCCACCCTGCCGTCGAATCTCAAGTCGGCCATCTATGTTCCAAGGACCAGGCCGGCGAGGTCGCCTCTTGCGCGCCATTGTTTGAGCAGGTCGTCGAACGCGTAGAAGCCGGGCGAGTAAGGCTCCCCGAGAAACGAGCGGATACCCTCTCCGCCTCCGCCGCCCTCGTTGTTGTAATAGCCTGGCGTGCAGGCCACTTCGAACGCCGAGTTGTCGATCGCGAGGTCCCGGATCGTGGTGACCCAGTCGTCCTGACCCTCCTGACTCGGTTCGACCGTGGTCGCGCCGCGCTTGATGGCTTCGGAAATGAGGTAGGCGATGTGTTCGGCCTGCTGCTCGAACATCGCCGTGGTGTTGGCCGAAACGCCCCCCTGGAGGAAGCCGGTGTGGAACTGGTTCGGGAAACCGCGAGTGGTCATGCCGTGCAGCGTCTTATAGCTGTCACGCCAGTGATCGAAGAGCGACAGGCCGTTGCGGCCCTCGATCGCTTCCATCGCATAGCGGCGGCTGATCTCGGTAGAGATCTCGAAGCCGCTGGCGAAGATCACGCAATCGACCTCGTACTCAACGCCATTGGCGACTATGCCGTTCTCGGTGAGCCGTTCCACGCCCTTGGACTCCGACACGTCGATCAACGTGACGTTGGGATTGTTGAAGGTGGGCAGGTATTCGTCACTCGAACACGGCCGCTTGCAGAGGAACCGGTAGTACGGTTTGAGCGCCTCGGCGGTATCGGGGTCCTCGACGATATGGGCGATCCGGCGTCGCAGCCGCTCCATTATCTTGAAGTCTTCCTCCTCGCGGATCGCCATGATCTGCTCGATGCTCAGCGACGCGGGGTCCCCGCTGGCGGCGATTCGCGCGGTCATGTTGCGTCCCAGCTCTGTCCAGAAGTCGCAAACCTGATCCGCCGCGTCGAACACCACTCCCTCGAACGGCGACCACCGATGGAAATTGCGCTTGCGCTCCGCCTGCCACCCGGGCTGCAGCGATTCCACCCATGCCGGATTCGTAGGCTCGTTTCCGCGCTCGTCCACCGACGATGGTGTCCGTTGGAACACGTAGAGGTGCTGGGCATCCCGGCCCAGGTGGGGAACCAGTTGAACACCGGTCGCCCCGGTGCCGACGAGGGCGACCCGCTTGTCGGCGAGCCTATGCAGGCCGCCGCTCGCGTCGCCGCCGGTGTAGTCGTAATCCCAGCGAGCGGAATGGAAGACGTGGCCCTTGAAGTCCTTCAGGCCGGGGATGCCGGGCAACTTCGGCCTGTTGTACGAGCCCTGCGTCATCACCACGAAGCGGGCGCGGATGTCGTCACCGCGATTCGTCCGCAGCCGCCAGCGCTGGATCGAGTCGTCCCAGCGCACCGTGCGCACCTGGGTGGAGAAGATCGCCCCGTCGTACAGCCCGAAGTGTTTGGCGATGCGGCGGCAGTGCTCGTAGATCTCTGCCCCGTCGGCGAACTTCTTGCTCGGCATGAAGTCGAGCTCTTCGAGCATCGGGATGTAGCAGTACGCGTCGTTGTCACACTGGATTCCGGGGAAGCGGTTCCAATACCAGACGCCGCCGAAGTCCCCGCCCATCTCGATGACGTGGACGTCGTCGACACCGGACTTCTTGAGGTAGGCGCCCGCCAGCAGGCCGGCGATACCACCGCCGAGGACCGCTACCTCGATGTCCTCGGCGATCGGCGCGCGGACAGTCACCGGCGTGTGCGGATCGACTTCGGCGAACTCGGCGAAATCGCCGGCGAGTTCCAGATACTGCTTCGATCCCTCGGGGCGCAGCCGCTTGTCGCGCTCTCGGAGGTACTTCCCGCGAAGCGCGTCGATGTCGATGTCCTGTGGGGTGTCGGTCGGCCCGCAGGTGTCGAAATTCGTCACTGAATCTCTTTCGGCGCACCGGTACCCATGTACTTCGACAGCTGGTAGTGCAGGTTGACGGTGCTGCGCTCCCGATAGGGATTGGGCTTGGTGCCCGGAAAGCCCAGCGACTTCATGCCTTGCTGCACGGCGGCCATGTTGGAGAAGTCCTGCGGCAGAACCGAGCGCCACCTGGGATCACCGACCGGCGTGTACTCCCACTCCGTCTGCGGCTCTTCGCCTTTGGGAAACAATTCGAAGACCGATACCTCGAATATGCACTTGTCGGGGTTGTAGCTCGGGTCGGGCCGGGCGCTGTAGCACAGCGCAACCGTCAGACCCTGACCGATCTGGAAGTTCGGGAAGATCTGCCACGCGGTGCCGGCCTGCCCGAGGATGTCGGGCGGAATCGTCGGCCAGATCACGCCGCGGGCCTTGTCGTCGCGTCGCGCGGACGCCAGCCAATGCTCGAGGACCTTGTCCGCCGGTGTGCCCTCCGGCAATTCGTCGACCAGCCGTTTGGCGGCGTTCACCAGCGTCTCGGTGGTCGAGGTGTTGGTTTCCTCCATCGTGTAGATCTGCATCTGGGCGGTCGACACCCGCGGATCGGCGCCGGTGCCGAGGCGGATCTTGGACTTGGTCGCCGCGAGATCGTCCGGGGCGTCATAGCCGATGTTGCTGTGCTTGCCCTGCGCCTTGGCCCACCCCTTGAATTCGCCGAACTTGTTGAATTCCGGATGGGTTGTGTAGACGTGGTAGGTCTCGTTGAACGCCTCCAACGCGACCTTCCAGTTGCAGTCAAAATACAGCCATTTGCGCCACTTGTAGCGCATGTTCTCACACCCGAACGGATCGAGGATCTTGGCGGCGGGAAACAGATAGTCGGCCAGCGGCTCGCAGTCGGGGTCCATGTTGATCCACAACCAACCGCCCCAGGTGTCGACCTTGACCGGCCGAAGGTGGGTGTTCTCCGGGGTCAGCGCCTCCTGCCAGTCCAGGCGCTCGCGAATGTGGGTGCACGCCCCGTCCAGGCCATAGGTCCAGCCGTGGAAGCCGCACACGAACGACTTGCGGGCGCGGCCGCAGGCGTTCTTCGCGCCCTGCGGCGTGTCGATCAACCGGCGGCCCCGGTGCATGCAGACGTTGTGGTGCGCGCGAAATTCGTTGTCTCCGCTGCGAACAACGATGATCGAGTCGTCGAGGATGTCGTAGGTCAGGTAGCTGCCCACCTCGGGCAGCTCTTCGACGCGACCGACCTGCTGCCAGACCTTTCGCCACAGCTTGTCGCGCTCGGCGCGGGCGTAGTCCGCGCTGATGTAGGCCTCGACGCCGATCGTCATCGGCTTCGAGAGTTCCTCGGCGGGCGATGATTTCACATCCTTGGCCAGATCGGTCATCACACCCTCCTGATCGCGGCGCGGAAGGATTCGTCTTTGAGGAACAGCGAGGTGTTGTCGGCGCCGAGATGGCTCCACTTGAGGTCGAGGCCCCCGTCGACGAGCAGCGTCTGGCCGGTGATGTAGCTCGACAGGTCCGAGAGCAGGAAAAGGATGGCGCCGGCCTGCTCCTCGGGCCGGCCGCGCCGGCCCATCGCGATCGCCTGCCGATCGCGGTCCGGGTCCTCGTCCACGTAGGTGCGCGAGGCCGCGGTCTCGGTGACGCCCGGCGCCACCGCATTCACCCGGACCCCGGACAAAGCCAACTCGAGCGCCATCGTGCGGGTCATCGCCGTGATCGCGGCCTTGGCGGTCCCGTAGGCGATGTGAAACGGCGCGGCGTTCATGCCGCTGATCGACGAGATCGACACGATCGACCCGGGCCGCTGCTGCGCGACGAGTTCGGCCGCGACGGCCCGGCTCATGAAGAACGCGGTTTCGAGATTGTCGGTGAAGATCTTGCGCCAGTCGTCGCGCGTCACCCGTGTCGACGGCATCCACGTCGACGGCTCGGCGCCGCCCGCGACGTTCACCAGACCGTAGAGGCTCCCGTCGGCGCGCCGTGCGTGGTCGATCACGGCGGCGATGCCCTCGTCGGTCGACGCGTCGGCCGCGACGGGCACCACCGCCAGGCCTTGCTGAGCCAGCGGGGCGACGTGCTCGTCGAGGTTTTCCTTCGACCGGCTCACCGCGATCACGGTTGCCCCCGCGCGGGCGGCCATGGCCGTCACGGTCGTGCCGATGCCGCCGCCACCGGCACCGGACACCACGACGATGCGACCGTCGAGCGCCAGCAGATCCTCGCGATCGTCCATGACCTGCTTTCCCCCGGCGCCCACGGGATCTACGGCAAGACTTGTCCGGACAAAATACTGCATTCTGTCCCTTGGAGAACACTATTCCCATCGGTGGACGGGGCTGTCAAGACCGAGACCGCCCGTTTCGGAAGCTATTGTCTGGACTAGGCGAAGTTGATAGCGTCCAGCTCAAACGGCTGACGGAAGGACCTCGGCACGGCATGTCCATTTCACGGGGCGTCGCACCGCGGCCATCCCGGTATGCGGTCCCGCAGTCGATCGACGTCGCCGACGACTGGCGGCTCGAGCGGGTCACCGCGGCAAGCCGCCTGTTCGGCGCCAACGGCCTGCGCACCGGTCCGGACGGGCGCGTGTACATCGCGCAGGTGACCGGCAGCCAGATCAGCGCGCTGGATCACCGCACCGGGGAGCTGGCGGTCGTGAGTGCCAGGGGCGGCGAGATCGTGGCCCCCGACGACGTCGCGTTCGACGCGCGCGGCAACCTGTACGCCACCGAGGTGATGGACGGCCGGGTCAGCGTGCGCGACAACGCCGGTCGGACCCGGGTGCTGCGCGACGACGTTCCGTCGGCCAACGGCATCACCGTTCATCGGGACCGGTTGTTCATCGGCGAATGCCGCGAGGGCGGGCGCCTGCTGGAGTTGAACCTGAACGGCGGCCCGCCGCGCGTCATGCTGGACGGCGTGCCCTCCCCGAACGCGATGGAGGTCGGCCCAGATGGGCTGCTGTACTTCCCGGTGATGGGCGCCAACGAGATCTGGCGCGTCGATCCCGACGGGGGCGAAACGCAGTGCGTCGCCGGCGATCTCGGTGTGCCCGACTCGGTCAAGTTCGATTCGCAGGGTTACATCGTCTCCACCCAGGTGGCCAGCGGGCAGGTGCTGCGCATCGATCCGCGCAGCGGCGAGCGGCGGCTGCTCGCCCAGCTCAGACCGGGCCTGGACAACTGCACCCTCGTCGGCGACCGGGTGCTGGTATCCAACTTCACCGGCGAGATCACCGAGATATCACCGGACGGCGCAACGCGAACGGTGCTGCCGGGCGGGCTGAACTGGCCGCTGGATCTGACCGTGGGCCACGACGGGCGGCTCTACATCGCCGACGGCACATACTTCTATGCCGCCGCGCCCGACGGGGCGTTGCAGACCGTGGGGATGTTGTTCAGCCCCGGCTATCCCGGCTTTTTGCGCGGCGTCGCGTCGAGCGGGCCCGGCGAGTTCGTCGTCACGACCTCTGGCGGCCAGGTCGGCCGTTATCGGCCGACGGCGAGCGAAACCGAGGTGCTGGCCGACGGTTTCGACCAGCTATACGGAGTTGCGGTCGGGCCGGGGGGCGTGGTCTTCGCCGAGTTGGGCACCGGGCGGGTGCTGTCGTTGCGGACCGGCGGTATCGACGTGCTCGCCAGCGGCCTGCGCGAACCGGTCGGCGTCGCGATCGGCGCGGACGGGGCGTGCCTGGTCGCGGAGGCCGGCGCCGGGCGGGTGGTCGGAGTGAATGGATCGCGGATCGACACTGTGGTCGCCGATCTGCAACGACCCCAAGGCATTTGCGTGCACGACGAGGTGCTCTACATCGTCGACGCCGGTGCGAAGGAGTTGGTCGCGTTCGACACGAACACCGGGGTTCGGCGGACCATCGCGTCGGGTTTACCGGTCGGCCCCCCGGCGGGTGTGGTGCCCAAGCCGCTGAAGGGCATGCCGCCGTTCTCCGGCCCGCAGGGCCCCTTCGCCGGGATCGCGGCCGCGGCCGACGGGACGCTCTATGTCTCCGCCGACGGCGACGGCAGCGTCCTGGCGTTGCGCCGATCGGGCGGCGGCCGCTGATGTCCCAGGCCATCTCAAGCGAGCACCGCTATCTGCAGATCGCGCGAACGCTGCGCAAAGAGATCGTCGACGGCGTCTACCCGGTGGGCTCGCAGCTGCCGACCGAACACCAATTGTGCGAGCGATTCGCGGTCAGCCGCTACACCGTCCGCGAAGCGCTGCGCCGGCTGCGCCAGGACAACCTGGTCGCGTCGCGGCCCCGCGCGGGGACCCGGGTGGTTCCCCGGCCGGCGTCGAGTTCCTATGCGCAGGACACGATGTCGATCGACGACCTGCTCGCGTTCGCGTCCGGAGCGCGGCTGAACATCGAGTCCAACGAGATGGTGACGATCGACGACGAACTCGCCGCACAGACCGGGCTGCCCGTCGGCACGCAGTGGCTGTCCGTGCGCGGCTACCGGCGGGCCGACGGCGCGTCGGCGCCCCTGTGCCGGACGGAGTACTACATCAACCGCGATTTCGCCGCCGTCGGCCGGCTGCTGCAACGCCACACCGGCCCGATCTTTCCGTTGATCGAGGACCTGTTCGGGGTGAGCATCGCCGAGTTGCGGCAGGAGATCGCCGCGGTGCTGCTGCCGCCCGAGCTGGCCGACGGCCTGGGGGTCGTGGCGGGCACGGCGGCGCTGGAGATGCGGCGCACCTACACGACCTCCGACGGCGAGGTCGCTCAGGTAACGGTCAACACCCACCTGTCGTCGAGCTTCCGGTACGCCATGACGATGCGCCGCGTCAATGATTAGGGCGGGTGCAGTGATAGATGCGGCACGCGCGGCGGAGGCCTACCGGCGCGGGCTGTGGGTGACCAGCACGCTCGCCGACGCGCTGCTCGCGGCCGCGGAGGCCTCACCGCAGCGAACCGTGTTGGTGGACGGGGACACCCGGCTCGACTGCGCCGCGCTGTACAGCCAGGCGACCCGGTTGGCCAACGCCCTGCTGGAGCGCATGCCGACCGGCAGCGCGGTGTCGTTCATGCTGCCGAACTGGCACGAGGCCGCGGTCGTCTACCTGGCCGCGACCCTGGCCGGGATGGTGGTGAACCCGATCCTGCCGTCGCTACGCGACCACGAGTTGCGTTTCATCCTCGAGGACGTCGAATCCGCGATGATCTTCGTCCCGCACCTGTTTGGCGGTCACGACTACGCCGCGATGCTCGAACGCGTGACCGCCGCGATGAGCCCCGCCCCCGAAGTGGTGGTGCTGCGTGGCACGGGAACCGGCGCGCACACGCCGTACCCGGCCCTGCTGCAGGAGCGGCCGGATCCCGCGCCGCTGCCGGCCCTGGATCCCGATGCCGTGCGAATGGTCTTGTACACCTCGGGCACCACCGGCCGCCCGAAAGGCGTTCTGCACAGTCACAATTCGATACACGCGCTGATCCGTCAGATCCGTGACCACTGGAATGTCGAGCCGGGTGACACCTTCCTGGTCCCCTCGCCCGTCGCCCACATCGGCGGGTCGATCTACGCGTTCGAATGCCCGCTGCTGCTGGGCACGACGGCGGTGCTCATGGACCGGTGGGACCCGGTGGCGGCCGTGGCGCTGATGAACGGTGAACACTGCACCCACATGGCCGGGGCGACACCGTTTTTGCGGCAGCTGCTGTCCGCCGCCGAACGCGCCGGGGATCGCCTGCCCGACCTGAAGGTATTTATCTGCGGCGGCGCCTCGGTGTCGCCGTCGCTGATCCGGCGCGCCACCGAATATTTCGACCGAGCGGTCGTCACCCGGGTGTATGGCTGCACGGAGGTGCCCGTCGCGACCGTCGGCGCGCCCCGGCGAGACGAAACCGACCGAGCCGCGGACACCGATGGGCGGGCCGGGATCGCCGAGATCAAACTCGTCGCGCACGACACCGCGCCCGACGGCGACGGGGAGATCTGCGTTCGCGGCCCGCAGATGCTGCTGGGCTACCGCCATCGGCAAGACGACGTCGATTCATTCGATGCCACAGGCTTTTTCCGCACCGGGGATCTCGGGCGCTGGGTCGATGGCCAATACCTCGTCGTGACCGGGCGGGCCAAGGACGTCATCATCCGCAACGGCGAGAACATCTCGGCCAAGGAAGTCGAGGACCTGCTGGCCGACCACCCCGGCATCGCCGAAATCGCGATCGTCGGGGTGCCCGACGATCGAACCGGGGAACGGGCGTGCGCGGTGATCGTGCCCGCGGGGGAGCCGGGTGGGTCAAAGCCGGGCGTCGCCGACCTGCTCGCGCTGCTGCAAAGCAAGGGCGTCGCGAAATTCAAGGCCCCGGAACAGGTGGTCGTCTGGGATGCGCTGCCCAAAAACGACGCGGGCAAGGTCCTCAAACATCAGATCAGGGCGGCTCTAACACGGGATGGGTGAGATGCAGGTCGCAATCGTCACGGGCGCAACCAGCGGCATCGGCTTGGGCTGCGCACAGAAACTGGCCGAGATGGGAATGGCGGTCCTGGGCACGGGCCGCGACGAGGACCGGCTGGCCCAACTGCAAGAGTCCATCGCCGACCCGGCGCGGGTCGCGACCGTCGCCGTCGACCTGACCCATGACGACGCGCCGCGGCGCATCGTCGAGGCCGCCGTCGAGCGCTGGGGTCACATCGACTTCCTGATCAACAACGCCGGGGTCGGCAACCCCAAGCCGGTACACGAGACGGACGACGAAACACTGGACTACTTCCTGGGTTTGATGCTGCGGGCGCCGTTTCGGCTCGCGCGCGAAGTGCTGCCGCACATGCCACCGGGGTCGGCGATCATCAACATCACGTCGACCTTCGCCGTCGTGGGCGGGCTGCGCGGCGGCGCCTACTCCGCCGCCAAGGGCGGGCTGACCGCGCTGACCACCCACATCGCCTGCCAGTACGGCCCCGCCGGCATTCGCTGTAACGCGGTCGCGCCCGGCGTGACGGTGACGCCGATGGTCGAAAAGCGCCTGCGGGACGAGCGGTTCCGCAAGATCAACACCGAGCTGACGCCGCATCAGCGGTTGGGCACCGTCGACGACATCGCCAGCACCGTCGCGTTCTTGTGCTCGCCCGGTGGGAGTTTCATCAACGGGCAGACGATCGTCGTCGACGGCGGCTGGAGCTCGACCAGGTACCTGTCGGACTTCGCGCTGAACTCGGAGTGGATCGCGCGGTGAAGGTTTCGCCCGCCGCGTTCGTGCGCACCACCCTCCCGCTGGACCTGTCGGGCCTGGCCGAGCTGGATACCGGTCGGTACCACTCGATTTGGCTCCCCGATCACATGGTGAGCTTCTGGCCCGATGCGCTGTGGACCCCCGAGTTCACCGACCTCGCGACGGCATCGCCGTCCCCGCATCGCCACCTCGACGGCATGGCCGTCGCCGCAGCCGCGGCCGTGCTGACCGACACCGTGCCGCTGGCGACCAGCGTCGTGGACACGGTGCGCCGCCATCCCGCGATGCTGGCCCAAAGCGCGCTGACAATCGACCATCTGTCCCGGGGGCGATTCATCCTGGGCCTCGGCAGCGGTGAGGCCGAAAACATCCTGCCCTATGGTTTCGAATTCGCCCGGCCCGTCAGCCGCTTCGAGGAAGCAGTGCAGGTCATCCGGCTGCTTTGGGACAGCGACGGGCCGGTGGACTTCGAGGGGCGCTTCTACCGGCTGAGCCACGCCCGGCTGGACACCGAGCCGTACGACGGGCGCTTCCCGCCGATCTGGATCGGCGCCAGCGGACCCCGGATGCTCGACATCGTCGGGCGTTACGCCGACGGTTGGTGGCCGGCTGGGGCATGGACCCCCGAGCACTACGCCGAGATGCTCGGCGCGGTAAGACAATCGGCCGAACGGGCCGGCCGCGACCCGATGGCGATCACACCGTGCTACGTGCAGGTTTGCCTGATCGGCGAAGACGACGACGCGATCGAGCGGATCGTCCGCGCCCCGCTGGTGGCCGCGTTCCTGCTGCAAGTGTCGGCGGACGTGCTGCGCCGCTTCGGCTTCGACCATCCGATGGGCGACGACTGGGGCGGGTTCCACGACATCGACCCCACGACGCTGACGCGTGAACGGATCATCGACTTCCTGGGCCGGGTCAAGCCCGAAGCGATTCGGGCGGTCGTGCCGCACGGCACGCCCCGACAGGTTGCAGGGATCATCAAGTCGTATGTGGACGCCGGGCTCCGCGTTCCCAAGATCCTGGATTACGGGGCGATGGCCGGACTGGAGTTCAGCGCCGCGTCGGCGGCCAACGTCCGCAAGACCGAAGACGAACTGTTGGCCTTATGTGGAGGCCAACCATGACAGCCCGACTCGATGCCAACGCGATGCTGGCCCGCGCGCAGGCCGAGGCGGGACTCGACGACTACGGCGACCCGACCCTGCCGGAGCGATTCCGGTTGGCCGTCGACCACCTGAACGGTATCGACATGGGCGCCAACGGGATTGAGCAGGCAAAACGTGTCTGTCATTGGCTGCTGACGTCGCGGCTGGAGCTGATCGAGGATCGCAACCGCTACCCGATCCCCGCCGAGGTGGTCGATCACCCGATGTTCGTGACGGGGGAGCCGCGCTCGGGGACCACGCTCGTGCACGCCCTGATGGCGGTGGACCCGCATGCATGTGCGCTGCGCTTCTGGGAGGTGATGTACCCGTCGCCACCGCCCGGCCTCACCGGCCCGGACGACCCCCGTCGGGCCCGGGCCGACGCCGACTGGCGCGAGATCAACGCGAAGATGCCCAAGTGGCTGCTCAGCCACCCGTACAACGACATGCTCGGCGACGGCCTCCCCGAAGACGAGCGCACCTGGGCCTTCGACTTTCGGGTGATGACTCCGACCGCGTGGTGGCGGGTGCCGATGCAGACCCTCGTCGGCGGCCTGCCGACGGACCCGGCCGCGCAATACTGCCTGCACAAGGCGATGCTGCAGCAGTTCCAGTACGGCCGGCCCCGAAAGTACTGGGTGCTGAAGGGATTCCACGGCTTTCGCCTCGAGGAGTTCTTCGATGCTTATCGCGACGCGAACCTGCTGTGGTTGCATCGCGACCCGGTCCAGGTGGCGGCGTCGCGCACCATGATGATGGCCGACATCCTCGACGGCATCGTCGGTCCGATCGATCTCGCGGTCGAGGCGAAGAAGCACCTCGAGATGACCCGCGCCAGCATCGCCAACACCATGTCCAACCCGATGGTGGACGACCCGCGGATCCTGCACATCCCCTACACCGATTTCATCGGTGATCCGGTCGGGACCGTCGGCCGCTACTACACCTTTTGCGGGCGCGCCCTCACCGGCGAGGCCGAGGCGGCGATGCGTGATTACCTGGCCCACAACCGCGGCGACCGGTACGGGAAGTTCCGGTACTCCACCACTTTGCTGACCGACATCGGTGAGAACCTCGAAGACCTGCACGCCGAATTCGCGCCCTTCCGGGAGCGGTTCGGGGTCAGCATCGAAAAGCGCGATTGAGACGCTCGTGCGCGCACTGTCGGTCCACAACGTGACGTTCCTCGGTGCGGATACCGCCGAGCTGCACAAGAATTGGACGGCCCTTGGCCTGCGACACCTGAGCGTCCTCGACGCGCAACTGCTCGAACCCGCGTTCGCTCGCCTGATTCGATCCGAAGGGTACGCGGTCGAGGCGGTCTACCACCTGTTCGGCGGCGGTGCGGGGTTGTCCCGGCTGATCGATGCCGCCGCGGCCACGGGTGCGCGGTGCATCTACATGCTCACCGGCGGGCGGGGCGGGCTCACCTGGGAGCGGGCGGCGGAGCGGTTTTGTCGCGCGGTCGAGCCGTGCGTGCGACAGGCGGAGCAGGCCGGCGTCGGCCTGGCCATCGAGAATGCGTCGAGCCTCTACGCCGATATCCATGTCGCGCACAGCCTGCGCGACACGATCACCCTCGCCGAGTTGGCGGGGCTCGGCATCTGCATCGACCTGTTTCATTGCTGGGCCGAAGCCGACCTCGCGGGCCTGCTGCGGCGGGCGCTGCCCCGCACGCAACTGATCCAATTGAGCGACTACGTGCTGGGGGACCGGGCCCTGCCGGCCCGCGCGGTGCCCGGCGACGGCGCGATTCCGATCGAACCCTTCGTGGCTCAGGCGGTGGCCGGGGGCTATCGGTTCGGTTTCGACCTGGAACTGCTCGGCCCGCGCATCGATGCGGAGGGCAGGTTGGCGGCGGCCGCGCGGGCGTGCGCGACGGTCAGCGCGATGCTCGACAGGCTCGGCGGCTGAGAAGTCGAGAAAGGCAGGGGCGCGGTGGCTTTCGGCGATGGACCCGACGATGCGGCACTCGACCGGGCGTGGGCCGAGTTCTGCGAGCGATTGCGAGCCGCCGGCAGGCAGGCGTTCAAGGATCTCAACGCGGCCTCCGGCTTGCAGCGCGCCGACGCGTTTCGGTTTCTCACCCAGAACCTGGGGCAGGCCTTCGACCTGGCCCTGGAAACCCGCGACACCCGCTATCCGGTGCTGCACGCGTTTTGCAACCCGACCCGAAAGCTGGGCGGAGACTGCGCAGATTTCACCTACCAGCAGGCGTGGATCGACGGCGAATCGACCTACCGGATCACCGGAACCCGCGGCACCGCCCCGTTTTTCAACATCACCGTGCAGGGTGCGCGTCCGGATGCTCCAAACGTCTTGCATGAGCCGTTCGGCGACGTGCCGGAGGTGAACCTGTTCGGTCACCAACTCCGCGTCGGGCCCGACGGCACTTTCGAGCTCTACGTCGGTGGGCCCGAGCGCGGCCCGAACTGGCTGCCGACCACTGCGGATTCGCGCAAGCTGTTCATCCGCCAGGGCTTCGACCGCTGGGACGAGCGCCCCGCCCGGATGCGCATCGAGCGGGTCGACATGACCTCGCCGAAGCCGATGCCCACTCCCGACACGATGGTCGAGGCCATGCGCTGGGCCGGTGATTTCGTCACCGGGCTGATGAGCGACTGGCCCGAGTTCCCGTTCACCCGCGGCGGCGTCGACGGCGCGCACCCGAATCGGTTCCCTGGCCTGGACGCATCCGATGCGGACGGCAAACGCGGCCGAACCGCCGCCAACATGTACTGGGAACTGGGCCCCGACGAGGCCCTCATCGTGGAGTTCGCTGCCCACGAGGGCTTGTGGATGATCACGAACATGGGGGCCTACTTCACCAGCATGGACTTTCTCTACCGGCCGGTCAGCTACACCCCGAGCCGCGCGTCGGTCGACGACGACGGCAAGGTCAGACTGATTCTGGCCCACCGGGACCCGGGCTTCCGCAACTGGATCGACACCCAGGGATTCGAACGCGGGAACCTCACCTACCGCCACATGCTCGTCGGTCAGCCCGCGACGCTGACGACCCGGCTCGTCGAACACGCCGACCTCGCGCACGTGTTGCCGCCGGAAACCGCGCGCGTCACGAGCGCCGAACGCACCGCATTGATGTGGGAGCGCTTCGACGGGATCCGCAACCGATTTCCCCTCTGATGCGGCTTCGGGCGCGCGTGTCTTCCGCGTATCCGGGCTGACGCGCAATTAGGCTGGCTGCGGTCAAGAGGAGGGGCAGCGACGTATCGGCATCAATCTTGGCGCCGGGCGACAGAGTGGCCAGGGCGCGTTAACCGCGGACGCTGAGCCGGGCGGGAGGTACCCCGCACCGGCGCGTTCTGATCGGCGGCCGCGATGGGTGGCCCCGGTGCGCCGGGTGGGCCGGCTCGCGATCTGGGATCAACCGGAACGGCGCAGCGGCATTCCGGCGCTGGACGGGCTTCGCGCAATCGCGGTCACGCTGGTGCTCGTCGGCCACGGCGGCATCCCCGGCGTCGGCGGCGGCTTCATCGGCGTGGACATCTTCTTCGTCCTCAGCGGATTCCTGATCACCTCGCTGCTGCTCGACGAGCTGCAGCGCACCGGTCGCATTGGGCTGACCGGCTTTTGGATCCGGCGGGCGCGACGGTTGCTGCCGGCCTTGGTGTTGATGGTGCTCACCGTCGGGGCGGCCCGCGAACTCCTCCCGAGCCAGTCGCTCACCGGGTTGCGCGACGACGCGATCGCCGCGTTCCTCTGGGTCGCGAATTGGCGGTTCGTGGCCCAAAAGACCGACTATTTCACCCAGGGCGCCCCGCCGTCGCCGCTGCAGCACACCTGGTCGCTCGGGGTGGAGGAGCAGTACTACTTCATCTGGCCGGTGCTGCTCATCGCGGTGACCCTGCTGCTGGCCGCGCGGGCCAGGCGCTACTTCAGGCGCGCCACCGTCGGCGGGGTGCGGTTCGCCACCTTCCTGATCGCCACCGCCGGCGCGCTCGCTTCCGCGGCGCTCGCCATCGTCCTGGCCTCCGACTCCACGCGGGACCGGATCTATTTCGGCACCGACACCCGCGCGGAGGCGTTGCTCACCGGCGCGGCGGCGGCGGCTCTGCTGGTTAGGGATTGGCCGTCGATGAACCGCGGCTGGTGCCTCATCCGGAGCCGGTGGGGGCGGCGGGTCGCCCGTTTTCTGCCGCTGCTCGGTCTGGCGGGGCTGGCGGCGGCGACCCACTTCGCGTCGGGCCGCGCCGGCGAGTTTCGTCACGGCCTGCTGATCGGGGTCGCGATCGCATCCGTCGTCGTGGTCGCCCCGGTGGCGATGGAGCAGCGCGGTGCCGTCGCCCGCATCCTGGCCCTGCGCCCCCTGGTGTGGCTGGGCACCATCTCCTACGGCGTATACCTGTGGCACTGGCCAATCTTTCTGGCCCTCAATGGTGAACGCACCGGATGGTCCGGGCTGCCGCTGTTCGCCGCGCGGTGTGCCGCCACGGTGGTGGTCGCCGCCGCGTCGTGGTGGCTGATCGAACAACCGATCCGGCGGTGGCGGCCGGCCGGGGTGCCGCTACTGCCGCTCGCGGCGGCCACCGTGGCCAGCGCGGCCGCGGTGACGCTGCTGGTGATCCCGGTGGGAACCGGGCCCGGGTTGCGCGAAGGTCTACCGCCGGGGGTCTCGGCGGTGGCCGCGGTGTCGCCGTCCCCGCCCGGTGCGGGCCGGCCCGCACCCCGCGATCCCCACCGGCCCTTCACCGTTTCGGTGTTCGGCGATTCGATCGGGTGGACCTGGATGCACTACCTCCCGCCGACGCCCGGGTTCGCGTTCCTCGACCACACCGTCATCGGCTGCAGCCTGGTGCGCGGCACGCCGTATCGGTACATCGGCCAAACCCTTGAGCAGAGACCGGAATGCGACGGCTGGCCGATCCGGTGGTCGGCGCAGCTCGGCCAGGATCAGCCCGATGTGGCGCTGTTGATCATCGGCCGCTGGGAGACCGTCGATCGCGTGAACGAGGGGCAGTGGACCCATATCGGCGATCCGACCTTCGACGCCTACCTCAACGGCGAGTTGCAGCGAGCGCTGAACATCCTGAGCGCCAACGGCGTTCGTCTGGTGGTGGCGACGGTGCCGTACAGCCGGGGCGGCGAGAAGCCGGACGGTCGCCTGTATCCGGAGGATCAGCCCGATCGCGTCAACCTGTGGAATGCCATGCTGCGCAAAAAGGTTGCTCAGCGCGGCGGTGTCCAGATCCTGGACCTGAACAAAAAGCTATGCCCGGACGGGGTTTACACGGCCAAGGTCGACGGCATCAAGGTGCGCAGCGACGGCGTCCACCTCACCCCCGAAGGGGTGAAATGGCTGACGCCCTGGCTCGAGGAATCCTTGAGATAGCCGTTAATCGCCCGTGCGGCAGCTGATTTCCATGCTGTCGCTCTCCCGGACGAGGAAGTTGAAGCTGACGTACCCGTTGTCCGGGTCACGCACGCGGTCGAGGTAGGGCCGCATGTCGGCGGCACTGGCGTTGTCGGCGACGATCAGCGCCCCTGTCGTAAGGTGCGGTTCGAGCAGCTCGAGCACCGGCAGGTAGAGGTCCTTCCACCCGTCGAGCAGGACGAATTCAACGGGTCCGTCGAGGTGTTCCAGCGTGGTCAGCGCGTCTCCCTCGAGGATGGTGATCACGTCGTCCAAGCCGGTCTCGGCGAACGTCTGCCTGGCCGCGGCGATCTTGGGGGCGCTGAGCTCGGTGGTCACCACCCGGCCGGCGCCGTTGTCGCGAACCGCGGAGGCCAGGTGCACCGCGGAGATTCCGAAGGACATGCCGAATTCGACGATGGTCGTCGGCCGGGTCGCGCGCACCAGCGCGTAGAGCAGGCGACCCGCTTCCGGCGTCACGGGGATGTAGAACTCGCTCATGGCATCGGCGCGCTGCTGCGCGCTCATCGGCCGGTCGAAATCACCAACCCTTTCGCGCAACCTCGACATCTGATTCTTCGTCTCGGTGTACATCCGGTCGAGCGCCGTCGCGACCTCGGGCGCCTGCAAAGTATTAGCCATGGTTTCGAGGGTAGCCGCGGCGGCAGATGGGCCCGTTGGTTAACAGAAACCAACGTAATGGTTGCGTAAACTAATTTGACGCGCATTGGGTCGCGGTGCAAGATGGACGGGCAAGCACCTCGGTAGGTGAGGCGTCTGCACGGATACAGGCCACTGACCCCGAACGTCGAGAGACGCCCCGGGTCAGGACAGCTCTTCCCGGACCCAAGGGTTGAGCCCAAGTGGCTTCCGGACGAGGAGCGATCGCAAGCGCGGCGAAGCCGGGCGCAGCGGGTCGCGACCATCGGTTACGTTCGGATACGCCGTGCAGTGCCGAAGCTCCGACGAGAGGGGTGCGATCGGCGGTTTGCGCCGGTCATTTCGCCTCCTCCCGTTCAGGTGAATGTGACGACACCCGCGTGTGTCCCGGCCGTGAGGAGGTGAGGGCGAGATGAGTCCCGGCGACAGTCCGTATCCCAATTCCGTCTTGTCCCGATCCGGTTCCGGCATTCTTTCCGCCGCCTGATTTCTCGTGTGCTCGATAACGCTGCGCGTCAAGCATTTTGCGGGCGATCCAGCGTATGCCGCGGGCCGGTCGGACCTCCCGATAGGAGACGATCATGGCTTTTGTTGTTACACACCGTCTTACCGGTCCTCAGAGGGGACGCGGCCGATCGATGCTGCGTATCGGCCGACTCCTGCTCGACAAGCTGCACACGCGCAGCGCGCTGACCCCGCAGGAACGGGCCAACCTCTACGTGTCGCGGATGCCGATTGCGGTCATCTCGGCCTCGCTGGGCGCGCATCCGTCGGACAGCGCCCGTCGGTGATTCGCCGATCCGAGCCCGAACTTGTTTGAGATAGCGAGAATTCGATGACGTCGATTTCCGCGGAGGTCGAGGGCCTGCGTGCCTCCGAGGGGCCGGCCCAGGCAGTGCTGGATTCGGCGCACGCCGGCGACATCGTCGGCGCGTTCGGCCGCATCCGCCGCGACGGCGCGGGCACCGGTGGCCGCTGGCGGCGGCTGCGGACACTGATGGTCATCACCGGCCCCGGGCTCATCGTGATGGTCGGCGACAACGATGCCGGCGGCGTGGCGACGTACGCGCAGGCGGGGCAGAACTACGGCATGGGCCTGCTGTGGACGCTGGCACTGCTGATCCCGGTGCTGTATGTGAATCAGGAGATGGTGCTGCGGCTGGGCGCGGTCACCCGGGTCGGCCACGCGCGGCTGATCTTCGAGCGCTTCGGGAAGTTCTGGGGCGCCTTCAGCGTCGGTGATCTGCTGATCCTCAACGCGCTGACGATCGTCACCGAATTCATCGGCGTATCACTGGCGCTCGGGTTCTTGGGCTGCCCCAGGGCGATCGCGATCCCGGCCGCCGCGGTGTTGTTGTTCGCCGTGGTGGCCGGCGGTTCGTTCCGCCGCTGGGAGGGCCTGATGTTCCTGCTGATCGCGGTGAACGTGCTGATCATTCCCATGGTGTTGATGGCGCACCCCACGCTGAAAGCAACGGCGGGCGGACTGGTGCCGCAATTCCCGGGCGGGCTCAACTCCACCGTGCTGCTGCTCGTCGTCGCGATAGTGGGCACCACCGTCGCGCCGTGGCAGCTGTTCTTCCAGCAGTCCAACGTGGTGGACAAGCGCATCACGACCCGCTGGATCGCCTACGCCCGAGCCGATTTGGTCATCGGGATCGTCGTCGTCATGGCCGGCGCGACGGCCTTGATGGCGGTGACCGCATTCGGGTTGGCCGGCACCGCCGACGTCGGTGGCTTCACCGACGCGGGTGCGGTCGCCTCGGGCTTGTCCAGGCACCTCAGCGGCACGGTGGGCGCGCTGTTCGCGATCATCCTGCTGGACGCGTCTTTGATCGGCGCCAATGCGATCGGGCTGGCCACCACGTATGCCGTCGGTGACGCCTTGGGCAAGCGGCACTCGCTGCATTGGAAGATCAGCGAGGCGCCACTGTTCTACGGGGGGTACGCCGTGCTGCTCGCGGTGTCCGCCGGGGTCGCGTTCAGCCCGGACCACATCCTCGGCCTGGTGACCCAGGGCGTGCAGGCCCTCGCGGGTGTCCTGCTGCCGTCGGCGACGGTGTTCCTGGTCTTGCTGTGCAACGACCGCGCGGTGCTCGGGCCCTGGGTAAACACGGTGCGGCAGAACATCATCGCGTGGACCGTCGTGTGGTGCCTGGTGGTCTTGTCGCTGGCCCTGACGGCGACGACGTTCTTCCCTGGCCTATCCACGGCCACCATCGAGGCCGGACTCGCGGCCGGCGCCGCGATCGGCATCGTGGGCGGAGCCGTCGCGATCATCGCCGGCCGGCGCCACCGCGACCTGCGGGACGCGGAAGCGATCGCGGGGGCGCTCGGCGGCGGCCTGGACCCCAATGAGGTCGACGAGCTCGACGACGCACCGCTCCTCACGCGCGCCGAACGGCGGGCCGTGCGCCGACAGGACCGGGCACACTGGCAGACCCCCAATCTCGCCATGCTCGACCGGCCGACCATGTCACCGATCCGGCGGGCCGGGTTGCTTACCCTGCGCGGCTATCTGGTGGTGGCCGTCGTGTTCGTGATCATCAAGGTCGTGCAGGCCGGAATAATCGGTCCGGCCACGTCATTGTGAACCGTTCGGCAGCAGAACGATTTTGCCGCGGGTGTGCCGCTTTTCCAGTTCCTCGAAGGCATCGGCGACGCGGTCCAGCGAGTAGGTTCCGGCGACCTCGAAATCGATGGCGCCCGTGGCGATCAGGTCGGCCATCTCGGCGAGCACTTCCGGCGTCGACGCGTCCACACTGCCCTCTGCTTTGGCGCCGACCTCGCCGGCCTTCTCGAACGAGATGATGGTCTCGATCCGCTCGGGCGCGACGCCGAGGTCCAATGCGAGCTGGATGTAGTCGGGGCCGAACAGGTCGATGAACGCGTCGATCCCGTCGGGCGCGGCCTCTCGCAGCCGGTCGGCCAGGCCCTCCCCGTATTCGACGGGGGTGACGCCGTGTGCGCGCAGCCAGTCGGCGTTGCCGGGGCCGGCGATGCCGAGCACCACCGCCTTGCGCAGGGCCAACAGCTGCACGACGAGGCCGCCGACTCCGCCGGCGGCCGCCGAAACGGCGATCGTTTCGCCCGGTTGGGGGTCGACGGCGCGAACCGCGGCATAGGCCGTCACACCGACCACGTACAGCGAACCCGCGACCTCCCAACTCAATTCGGGCGGCTTGCGGATGAGTTGGTTTTCCGGGACGGCGGTGTGCGTGGCGTGGCTGGACCGCCGGAAGCTGAAGCCGAGGACCTCGTCGCCGACGGCAAACCCGGTGACCCCCGATCCCACGGCGGTCACCACGCCGGCGAGGTCGCTGCCCTCACCCGACGGAAAGGTGGCGGGGAACATGTCGTGCAGCGCCCCGCTTCGGATGGCCGCCTCGCCGGGGTTGATCCCGGCGGCGCGAACCTCGACCACCACCTCGTCCGGGCCGGGCGACGGCATGTCCACATCCGCCAGGTACAACACGTCGCGACCCCCATAGCGGTCGAATCGAACCGCTCGCGCCACCCCAGCCGCCATCTGTCCCCCTTGCCCCACGAATAGGCTCCGCCTCGGGCCAGCATAGGCGTGTGCCGTCCCCTTGTTACCGTCCACATTTCGCAGTAGCGTCAGGCGCCGCGGACGGGACAGGGATGGACACGGAGGGAACCCCATGAAGCGCGCTCGGATCACTGTCGCCGGCTGGGCGGTCGCCGGGGCAGTCGGCGCCGCGACCACCGGCTGCGGCGACTACCACCATTCGTCCCCCTCCGCGTCGCTGCCGACCGGGGCCGCGTCGTCGACCGGTTCGAGCGCGGTGACGAGCCCTTCCCCGGGGCAGCAGACCGATTACAGCAATCTGCTCATCAAGGCCGGCGACATCGGCGGCGACTTCACCACGCCCCAGCCACCCGTGCTGAACCCGAACAACGCCGCGGGCGTCGCGCAGCTTTTCGCCAATGCCGACAACAGCCGCCGAATCGGGGACACGATCCTGATCGTCGCCGACGCGAAGGTGGCGGCGGCGGGAATCGAGAACACCAAGGCCAATTACGCGGGCAAGGTCAGCGGAACCTGGCAGCCCGTCGACATCGGAACCAACGGGGCGATTATTTCCGGTAGCGCCCCCGGCAACACGCAGGCGATCACCGTGCTGCTCTTCAACGAGGGCAAGGCGCTCGTCAACCTGGAATTCGACAGCGCGCCCAACGATCCCATCGATCCGGGCGTGGCGATCGACATCGGCCGCAAGCAGGACGCGGCCATCAAGGGCACCTTGCCCGCCTAGCCCCAATCGGGCCGCAGTCACAGGTGCGCGGAATGTCCTTGGTGCGCACCGGTTTCGGCCGGTCGGTCAGGACACGACCTGGATGGGATCGCCGACGTTGACCTGGTTGAAGTACCAGGCCGCGTTATCCGGGCTCAGGTTGATGCATCCGTGACTGACGTTGGCGTGGCCCTGCGAGTCGACCGACCACGGGGCCGAGTGCACGTACACGCCGCTCCACGTGACCCGCACCGCGTACTGCGCGGTGATCTTGTAGCCCTCGGGCGAACTCAGCGGGATGCCGATGGTCCGCGAGTCCATCACGACACTGCGCTCCTTTTCCAGGGCGGTGAAGTTGCCGATCGGGGTCGGGCGGCTGGGCTTGCCCATCGATGCCGGCATCGTGCGCAGCACTTCGCCGTTGCGGCTGACGGTAAAGGTGTGCCCGGACAGGCTGGCAACCCCGAGCAACTCGTCACCCGTGTCGAAACCCGTCGTCAGGGCCTGCACCCCCACCGAGACATTTGTGTGGGTGGGCCAATAGTGGTTCGGAACCCACTGAACGACGTTGTTCTCGACCCACTCGAAATGGCCGGGCATGTCGCTCGGCGACGTGACGTGGATGGTCCGTTCGGCGGCGGGGCGGTCGGTGACCGGCGCGGTGAACGTGACCACGACGGGGTGCGCCACCCCCACCAGGGCTCCGTTAGCGGGCAGAACGGCGGCAACTCCGGGGACCGGCTCGGGCAGCGGGACGGCGGCCACGGTGCGGGCGCCGCTGCCCAACGCGCCCATGCCGACGATCGCTACCATAACGAACAGATAACGAACCGCTCTACGCATTGCGCTTACCCTTTGCGATGGTTGGACGGACACAACGATATTCTACTGGTTGTCGGCGCATTCCGGTTTTCAGCAAACATTGACGTGTTCGCTGGATCCCGTGCCCACCGCCGCTCGGACCGGCCCGTGGCGGGGGTGGCGGCGCCGCCCACGCCCGAAAAGCGTTGAACCGTCGGCGGCCGCGCAAAACCGGTGGCGGCACAACGGCTTTCGCGGCAGCAAAGCCGTGTTAGCCTCAGCCAGGCCGGTGCCCGAAGGCCTAGCCCGAACACCAAGGAGGGCGCGGGTGCTTTTCCGTCAACTGGAGTACTTCGTTGCGGTCGCCCAGGAGCGCCACTTCGCCAGGGCGGCCGAGAAGTGCTACGTCTCGCAACCCGCGCTGTCCGCGGCGATCGGCAAGCTCGAACGCGAGCTCAACGTCACGCTGATCAACCGTGGACACAGCTTCGAGGGGCTCACGCCCGAGGGCGAGCGACTGGTCGTGTGGGCCAAACGGATTCTCGCCGAACATGACGCGTTCAAGGCCGAGGTGCACGCCGTGCGATCCGGCATCGCGGGAACGCTTCGGCTGGGCACGGTGCCCACCGCCTCCACGACGGCGTCGCTGGTGCTCTCGGCGTTCTGTTCGGAGCATCCGCTGGTGAAGGTGCAGATCCTCTCCCGGCTGGCGGCCACCGAGCTGTACCGGCGGGTACGCGAGTTCGAGCTGGATGCCGCCATCGTGCACACCGCCACCGACGACGCCCACGACGTAAACCTGGTGTCGCTCTACGAGGAGCACTACGTGCTGCTGTCGACGGCCAGCATGTTGCCCGCCGGCACGTCGACGCTGACGTGGCCCGAGGCGGCGCAGCTGCCGCTGGCGCTGCTCACCGCCGACATGCGGGATCGTCAGATCATCGACGGGGCCTTCGCCGGTCACGGCATCACCGCCACCCCGCAGGTCGAAACGGACTCCGTCGCTTCGCTATTGGCGCAGGTGGCCACGGGCAACTGGGCCTGCATCGTCCCGCACACCTGGCTGTGGACGTCGCCGCTCGGAACGGATGTCCGCGCGGTCGAGATGGTCGACCCGGCGCTGAAGGCCGAGATCGCGCTGGTGACAAACTCCTCCGGGCCGGGCTCGCCGGTCGCCCGTGCGCTGACCGCGTCCGCGCAAAAGTTGCAGCTCAACGAGTTCTTCGACGCGCAACTGCTGGGCATCACGCGCCGGCGCTGACCACCGGCGGTGCTGTCGCCGCGCTGCTCGGGTTGAGCCCCGCCAGATGTCCGCTTTCCACACCGGCGGCCGGGTCGAGTTCGCAGTCGATGACCGACGGCCCCTTGCCGGCGATCGCCTCGGCCAGCGCCGAGCGCAGCGCGGAGGGCGTGGTGACGTGATATCCCTTGCCCCCGAACGCCTCTGCGATCAGCTCGTGACGCGCCCGCGCGTTCAGCACGGTCGGCGCGGGGTCCTCCCTCTGAGGGGCCGAGCCGGCCGGAGCTTCGTCGCCGCGGTAAACGCCGCCGTTGTTGAGGATGACGACGGTCACCGGCAGCCGGTAGCGGCAGATCGTCTCGACTTCCATGCCGGAAAAGCCGAACGCGCTGTCGCCCTCGATCGCGACGACGGGGTCGCCGGTCTCCACCGCCGCGGCGATGGCGTATCCCATGCCGATGCCCATCACGCCCCACGTGCCGGTGTCCAGCCGGTGCCGCGGCGACTCCATGTCGATGACGTTGCGGGCCAGATCGAGTGCGTTGGCGCCCTCGTTGACCACGTATACTCCCGGGTTTTCTTGCAGCACAGAGCGAATGGCGCCCAGCGCGTTGTAAAACCGCATGGGGTGCGGGTCGTCGGCGAGCCGCTCGAGCATCTTGGCCTCGTTACGGGCCCTGCGCTCGGCCAGCTCGTCGACCCATTCGGTGGGCGCGGCGACGGGATCCGCGGCCACCGCGTCACATAGCGCTGACATCACCGAGCCGATGTCGCCGGCCAGCGGTGCCTCGATCGGCCGGTTGCTGTCGAATTCGGACGCCGCGATGTCGATCTGGACGAACTTGGCGTCGCGGGACCATTGCGGCGCCGCCCCGTGGCCGAGCAGCCAGTTCAGCCGGGCGCCGACCAGCAAGACGGCGTCGGCGCGGGCGATCGCCAGCGAACGCGCGGCCGCCGCCGACTGGGGGTGCGAGTCGGGCAGCAGCCCTTTGGCCATCGACATCGGCAGGAACGGAATTCCGGTGTCCTCCACGAATTTCCGGATCGTGCCGTCGGCCTGGGCGTACGCGGCGCCCTTGCCGAGCACGATCAGCGGCCGGCGCGCCTGCCTGAGCACCTGCAGCGCGCGATCGACCGACTCCGGCGCCGGCAGCTGCCGCGGAGCCGCGTCGACGACCCGCCAAACGGTGGCGGACGCGGCGGACGCCTCCATGGCCTGACCCAGAACATCGGCGGGGATGTCGAGATAGACGCCGCCGGGGCGCCCGGAGACGGCGGTGCGAATCGCGCGCGCCACGCCGCGCCCGATGTCCTCGATGCGGCCGATCCGGTATGCGGCCTTCGCGAAAGGCCTTGCGGCGTCGAGCTGGTCGAGATCCTGGTAGTCACCGCGCTGCAGGTCGACCATCGCGCGATTGCTGGAACCCGAGATCTGGATCATCGGGAAACAGTTCGTGGTGGCGTTGGCCAGCGCCGGCAAGGCGTTGAGGAACCCGGGACCGGACGTGGTCAGGCACACGCCCGGGCGGCGGGTGAGGAACCCGGCCGCGGCGGCGGCATTGCCGGCCGAGGCCTCCTGCCGAAAGCCGATGTAGCGGATGCCCGCTGCCTGCGCGGTGCGGGCGAGGTCGGTGATCGGGATGCCGACGATCCCGTAGATGGTGTCGACGTCGTTCGCCTTCAGGGCATCGACGACGAGGTGAAAGCCGTCGGTCAAACCTGGCATGGTGGCGGCCTCCTCGTGAGCTACCTAAGGTCAGTCATCACTGTCGTCTCGGTGCGCGCAGGTGTCCAAGACTAGGCCGCTATGCACCGATTCACGCCGTCTATCGATAGCGCGCGGTTATCGATAGTGAGCGGATCGGTATTGGACGTACACCGAGGTCTCGCGGCATGGTTCGAGCAGGAGCTCGCACATTCAACGAAAGGCGTTTGGCGATGAAGACAGGCAATCACACGGTCGCCGATCTGGTCGAGGTGGCGGCGAGCCGGCGGCCGGACGCGCCGGCGCTCGTCGTCGGCTCCGATCGCACCCCGGTCAGCTACCGCGACCTGGTGCGCCTGGTCGACGACCTGGCGGGACAACTGAGGCGGAACGGGCTGGGGGCCGGTGATCGCGTGGCGCTCCGCGCGGGCAGCAACGCGGAGTTCGTCGTCGTGTTGTTGGCGGTGCTGCGGGCCGGCCTGATCGCGGTTCCGTTGGACCCGGCCTTGCCCGCCGGCGAGCAGCGCACCCGAAGCGAGGCGGTGGGGGCGCGGGCCGTGCTGGTCGACGGCGTGGCTCCCGGCGACGACCGGGAGCCGGACTTGCGCCGGTGGCCGATCGCCGTGACCGTCGGCCCCGGGCAGGGCACGCCGGCGGTACACCTGGACGCCGCGACGCCGCCGGGGCAGGACGTTTCGACGCCGCAGGGGCTTTCCGACGACGACGCGATGATCATGTTCACCGGCGGAACCACGGGCGTGCCGAAGATGGTGCCCTGGACCAACCAGAACATCGCCGACTCGGTGCGCGCGGTCGTCGCCGGTTACGGGCTGGGCCCACAGGATGCGACGGTCGCGGTGATGCCGCTCTACCACGGTCACGGGCTGATCGCCGCGTTGCTCTCGACGCTGGCCTCCGGGGGCACGGCGCTGCTGCCGGCGCGGGGGCGGTTCTCCGCGCACACGTTCTGGGACGACATCGACGCCGTGCGGGCCACCTGGTACACCGCCGTCCCGACGATTCATCAGATCCTGTTGGAGCGCAACAAGACCGAGCAGGCGGGCGACAAGCGGGCCGCGTTGCGCTTCATCCGCAGTTGCAGCGCCCCGCTCACCGCGGAGACCGCCCGGGCGCTGCAGGAGACGTTTTCGGCGCCGGTGGTGTGCGCCTTCGGCATGACCGAGGCCACTCACCAGGTGGCCACCACCGGAGCCGGTCAGAGCGAAAACCCGGCCGCCACACCGGGTCTCGTCGGCCGGTCCACGGGGCCCGAAATCCGGATCGCGGGCCCCGACGGCCAGCCCGTGCCCGCGGGGGCCGTCGGGGAGGTCTGGCTGCACGGCACCACCGTGGTGCGCGGCTACCTCGGCGACCCGGCGATAACCGCCGCGAACTTCACCGACGGATGGCTGCGCACCGGCGACCTGGGATCGCTCTCGGCCGCCGGCGATTTGACGATCCGGGGCCGGATCAAGGAGCTCATCAACCGGGGCGGCGAGAAGATTTCGCCTGAGCGAGTCGAGGGCGTCCTGGCCACCCATCCCGACGTGCTCGAGGTGGCCGTGTTCGGCCTGCCGGACAAGATGTACGGGGAGACGGTGGCCGCGGTGATCGTGCCCCGCGAATCGCCCGCGCCGACAGCCGCCGAGCTGGCGGTGTTCTGCCGCGAGCGGCTGGCGCCCTTCGAGGTGCCGGCCGCCTTCACCGAAGCCGGCGCCCTGCCGCACACCGCGAAGGGCTCGCTGGACCGCCGCGCCGTCGCCGAGAAATTCGGTCGCGCGGATCAATCCTGAGGCGCGCGCCGACGAAGCGTCACGCCGTGGTCTTCATCCGGGCCGCCGCCGACTCGGGCATGGGTTCGTAGCGGGCGAAAGAGCGGGTGAACGACGCGGCGCCATGCGCCAGCGAACGCAGGTCGATCGCATAGCGCGTCAGCTCGACCTGGGGCACCTCGGCTCTGACCAGCGTGCGTTCGTTCCCCGCGGCCTCGGTGCCGAGCACGCGTCCGCGCCGCCCCGACAGGTCGCCCATCACCGCGCCGACGAAATCGTCGGGCACCAGCACCGAGATCTCGTCGATCGGCTCGAGCAGGGTGACCTTCGTCGCCGCAGCCGCCTCCCGCAGCGCCAACGCACCGGCGGCCTGGAACGCGAAGTCCGATGAGTCGACGCTGTGGGCCTTGCCGTCGAACAACGTGACGCGGATGTCGACCACCGGGTAACCCGCGTGCACACCCTTCTCCATCTGCGCGCGGACACCCTTCTCCACACTCGGGATGAAGTTCCGTGGCACCGCCCCGCCGACCACCTTGTCGACGAATTCGAACCCGGAGCCCTCCGGCAGCGGCTCCACCTCGATGTCGCACACCGCGTACTGGCCGTGCCCGCCGGACTGCTTGATGTGGCGGCCGTGTCCTTTGGCCTTGCCGCCGAACGTTTCTCGCAGCGGGACGCGCAGCTCGATCGTGTCCACGGTGACGCCGTACCGGTTGGCCAGGGCGTCGAGGACCACGCCGGCATGGGCCTCGCCCATGCACCACAGCACGATCTGGTGCGTTTCCTGGTTCTGCTCGATCCGCAGCGTCGGGTCTTCGGCCGCCAGCCGGCCCAAGCCGACCGACAGTTTGTCTTCGTCGGTCTTGGCGTGCGCCTGAATGGCCACCGGCAGCAGCGGTTCGGGCATCGTCCACGGCCGCAGGACCAGCGGTTCGGACTTGTCCGAGAGGGTGTCGCCGGTTTCGGCGCGGCTCAGCTTGCCGATGGCGCAGATGTCGCCCGCCACCGCGGCGGCCGCCGGGCGCTGCTGCTTGCCGAGCGGGAAGGACAGGACGCCGATGCGTTCGTCCTCGTCGTGATCGGGGTGCGAATGCCCGCTCCCATTCGAGCCCTCGCCGAAGAACGACGCAAAATGGCCCGACACATGAACCGTCGTGTCGGGCCTGATGGTGCCGGAGAACACCCGGACCAGGCTCACCCGGCCGACGTAGGGGTCCGACGTCGTCTTCACCACCTCCGCGAGCAGCGGCGCATCGGCGTCACACGCCAGCGTCGCGTGCGTCGCACCGTTCGGCGTGAAGACCTCCGGCAGCGGGTGTTCCATCGGGGAAGGGAAGCCGCGGGTGGCGACCTCCAGCAATTCCAGGGTGCCGACGCCGGTGCCGCTGCAGACCGGGATCACGGGGAAGAACGAGCCCCGGGCGACGGCCTTCTCCAGGTCCTCGATGAGTACCGACTCGTCGATCGATTCGCCGCCCAGGTAGCGCTCCATCAGGGACTCGTCCTCGGATTCCTCGATGATGCCCTCGATCAGGCTGCCGCGGGCCTCCTCGATCCGGTCGGCGTCCGCCGGGTCGGGCGGATCGATGGTCCGCTTGCCGCCGGAATACTGGTAGCGCTTCTGTGACAGCAAGCCGATCAGGCCGCCGTCGAGCGGCAGGTAAAGCGGTAACACCTTGTCGCCGAACGCGTTCTGCGCGGCGGCCAGCGCCTCCTGATAGTTCGCCCGCGCATGGTCGAGCTTGGTGATCACCACGGCACGGGGCATGCCGACCTGGCTGCACTCCTGCCAGAGCGACTTGGTCGGTTCGTCGACGCCCTCGTTCGCGGCGATCACGAACAGCGCGCAGTCCGCGGCGCGCAACCCGGCGCGCAGCTCGCCGACGAAGTCGGCGTACCCGGGCGTGTCGACCAGGTTGATCTTGACGCCGTCGTGCGACAGGGATGCCACCGCGACCCCGACGGAGCGTTGTTGGCGGATCTCCGCCTCGTCGTAGTCGCAGATGGTGCTGCCGTCGGTGACCGAGCCGGGCCGGCTCAGCACGCCCGCGGCGACCAGCAGCGCCTCGACCAGGGTGGTCTTGCCGCCACCGGAGGGGCCGACCAGGACCACGTTGCGAACATCGCCGGGACCGTTTGCGGTGGGAGCGGCCGCCGCGCCCAGGGAAGCGTTCGCCTTGTCCGCCATGACTTTCCTCCAGTTCCGCAGCGCCGCGGCGTGCTGTAGCGCGGTGTGTTGCAGACCACAGGACGCCTGTAGGCAACTTTTCCCCCAACTGCCGCCCAACACAAGGCCACCGGCCGGCCACAATTGCGGGCGGGTTGTCCCCGCCGGATCGATGCCGTCGCCCGCCCGGTCAGGCGTGCCAGCTCGACCAGCGCCGCACGGCAACCGCGATGACCGGGCCATCCAGCGAAACCGATTGATACTGGCGGTATTTGGCGCGCAGCAGCCGCGAGCCGCTCTCCAGCGCCTCGCCGTCGGTGTGAATGGAGGCGAGACCATCGGCGCGGACCCACCACAACCGCGCCCAGTCGTCGTCGTAGTGGTCGACGAGCAGACTGACCTGTGGGTTGCGTTCGATGTTGGCCAGGCGCCGCAGCCGTCGCGTCGTCTTGGGTTTCGCGTCGACGGCCGTGTACACGACGTCATTTGCGCCGACGGCGAAGACCACCGGCACCAGGTGCGGCGCGCCGTCGGGCGTGGCGGTGGCCAGGCGGGCTATCGGGGACTGTGAGAATCTGGCCTTCGGGTCGAATTCGCCCACTGCCTCAGACTAGGGCCGGCGCCGCGCTACGTTAACCGCATGCCGGCCGAGACCCAGATCGCGAACCTCCTGTATCGCTACGCCGAATGCATCGACGCTGGCGACCTGGCGGGTGCTGCGGAGCTCTTCCAACACGCTCGCATCCGCATCGGCGGCTCGGCGGCCGACCCGGACACCGTCGACTCGGCCCGGCTGCTGGGGATCTGGAAATCGCTGATCGTGCTCCACGCGGACGGGACGCCGCGAACCAAGCACGTGACGACCAATCCGATCATCGAGGTCGATGAGCAGGCCGGCACCGCGTCCTGCCGCAGTTACTACACGGTGCTGCAGCAGACCGACGAGCTGCCACTGCAGACCATCGTCACGGGTCGCTATCACGACCGATTCGAATGCGTCGACGGTCGGTGGCGGTTTTGCTACCGCGATCTCACGCTCATCGACATGGTCGGCGACGTCAGCCAGCACCTGGCCCATCCCGTCGCGCCGGCCCAAGGGGCCTGACCACTGTTGTGAATAGCTATCTGCATTACGGTTATACCCATCGAGTCGTGTTACCCAGACCGGGAGGCTGGGCCGAATTCTGGTTCTTACTGCGTCGCAGGAGGTGACGGGATGAGCAAATCGCACCACCGCTCCGTCCGGTGGTCAGGGGTGGTCAGCGTGCTGGCCGCGGTGGGGCTGGGCCTCGGCATGGCCGCGGCGCCGGCATCCGCGTCGCCGGCATACGACCGGCCCCTGGCACCGCTGGACCCGTCGGGCATCGTCGGAAAGGTCGGGCCGCAGGTCGTCGACATCAGCACCAAGTTCGGTTACAACAACGCGGTGGGGGCGGGAACCGGCATCGTCATCGATCCGGGCGGTGTCATCCTGACCAACAACCACGTGATCTCGGGGGCCACCGACATCAGCGCGTTCGCCGTCGGCAACGGCCAGACCTACGCCGTCGACGTCATCGGCTACGACCGGACGGCGGACGTGGCGGTCCTGCAGCTTCGCGGAGGGGGCGGCCTGCCGGCCGCCAACATCGGGGGCGGGGTCTCGATCGGCGAGCCGATCGTGGCGCTGGGCAACGCCGGTGGTCAGGGCGGGACGCCCAGCGCGGTCGCCGGCAAGGTCGTCGGCCTCAACCAGAGCGTCTCGGCGACCGACACCCTGACCGGCGCGGAGGAGAACCTCGGCGGGCTGATCCAGGCCGACGCCGCGATCCGGCCCGGTGACTCGGGCGGGCCCATGGTGAACCAGGCCGGCCAGGTGATCGGAATGAACACCGCCGCCACCGACAGCTACAAGATGTCCGGCGGGCAGGGTTTCGCCATTCCGATCGGCACGGCGATGGGGGTCGCCGGACAGATCCGCTCCGGCGCCGCGTCGAACACGGTGCACATCGGCCCGACGGCCTTCCTGGGCCTGGGAGTGACGGACAACGGCGGCAACGGCGCCCGCGTCGAACGCGTCGTCGGCAGCGGTCCCGCGGCGTCGGCGGGAATCTCGGCCGGCGACGTGATCACCGGGGTCGACAACGTCCCGATCACCGGAGCCACGTCGATGACGGATGTGCTCGTCCCGCATCACCCCGGCGACACCATCACCCTGCACTGGCGCGCCAAAGGTGACGGAGATCGCAGCGGACCGGTGACGCTGGCGGACGGGCCGCCGGCCTGATGCCGCGCGGATAATGCCCGCCTCCGGTCGGATCCGCTTGCGGCACATCGCGATTGGCCGTCCGATCGCGGCCGTGATTCCGGATGCGCCCGGTCGGGTACCCGTGGCATCGTGGAATTGATGAACGACGCAAGAGACGCAGTCGAACACGATCCCGCGGGGGGCAGCCACGTCGAGGGTGGCGTGGTCGAGCATCCAAACGCCGAGGATTTCGACAATGCCGCCGCGCTGCCAGCCGACCCGACCTGGTTCAAACACGCGGTCTTCTACGAGGTGCTGGTCCGGGCGTTCTTCGACGCCAACGCCGACGGGTCCGGTGACCTGCGCGGGCTGATGGAACGCCTGGACTACCTGCAGTGGCTCGGCATCGACTGCATCTGGCTGCCCCCTTTCTACGACTCGCCGCTGCGGGACGGCGGCTATGACATCCGGGACTTCTACAAGGTGCTGCCCGAGTTCGGGACGGTCGACGACTTCGTCGCGTTGCTGGACGCCGCCCACGAGCGGGGAATCCGGGTGATCACCGACCTGGTTATGAACCACACCTCCGAGTCACACCCGTGGTTTCAGGAGTCTCGGCACGATCCCGACGGGCCATACGGCGACTACTACGTGTGGAGCGACACCAGCGAGAAGTACACCGACGCCCGCATCATCTTCGTCGACACCGAGGAATCGAACTGGACCTTCGACCCGGTCCGCCGCCAGTTCTACTGGCACCGGTTCTTCTCCCACCAGCCCGACCTGAACTACGAGAACCCGGCCGTTCAGGAGGCGATGATCGACGTCATCCGCTTCTGGCTGGGATTGGGGATCGACGGGTTTCGCCTTGACGCGGTGCCCTACCTGTTCGAACGCGAGGGCACCAACTGCGAGAACCTGCCCGAGACGCACGCGTTCCTCAGGCGGGTCCGCAAGGTCGTCGACGACGAGTTCCCCGGCCGGGTGCTGCTGGCCGAGGCCAACCAGTGGCCGGGCGACGTCGTGGAGTACTTCGGGGATCCCAGCACCGGCGGCGACGAGTGCCACATGGCCTTCCATTTCCCGCTGATGCCGCGCATCTTCATGGCGGTCCGCCGGGAATCGCGGTTCCCGATCTCCGAGATCCTCGCGCAGACGCCGGCGATCCCGGACATGGCGCAGTGGGGCATCTTTCTGCGCAACCACGACGAGCTGACGCTGGAGATGGTCAGCGACGAAGAGCGCGACTACATGTACGCGGAGTACGCCAAGGATCCGCGGATGAAGGCGAACGTCGGGATCCGCCGCCGCCTGGCGCCGCTGCTGGACAACGACCGCAATCAGATCGAGTTGTTCACCGCGCTGCTGATGTCGCTGCCCGGCTCGCCGGTCCTCTACTACGGTGACGAGATCGGCATGGGTGACGTGATCTGGTTGGGGGACCGCGACGGGGTGCGCACCCCGATGCAGTGGACGCCGGACCGCAACGCCGGCTTCTCCAAGGCCAACCCGGGCCGGCTGTACCTGCCGCCCAGCCAGGACTCGGTGTACGGGTACCAGGCCGTCAACGTGGAGGCGCAACGCGACACCTCGACGTCCCTGCTCAACTTCACCCGGGTGATGCTGGCGGTGCGAGGCCGACACAAGGCTTTCGCGATCGGAAGATTCGAGGAACTGGGCGGGTCTAACCCGTCGGTCCTGGCGTTCGTGCGGCACTCGGCGGACGACGGGGACACCGTGCTGTGCGTCAACAACCTGTCGCGGTTCCCCCAGCCCATCGAACTGAACCTCCAGCAATGGAGTGGTTGCACGCCGGTGGAGCTGACCGGTCACGTGGAGTTTCCGCGCATCGGTCACCTGCCCTACCTGCTGACACTGCCGGGACACGGGTTCTACTGGTTCCAGTTGACCGGATGTGAGGAGAATTCATGACCCACCCAGGCAAGCTGCCGTGGTCTGAGTGGCTCCCCCAGCAACGGTGGTACGCGGGACGCAACCGCGAGCTGTCAGGCGCCGAGCCCGGCGTCGTCGTGCCGCTGCGCGAGGACCTTGACCTGGTCCTCGTCGATGCCCGCTACACCGACGGCTCGTCGGAGCGCTACCAGGTGATCATCAGGTGGGACTCGGCGCCCGTGTCCGAGTACAGCACCGTAGCGACCATCGGGGCGGCCGACGACCGCACCGGGTTCGACGCCCTGTATGACACCGACGCGCCGCGGTTTCTGCTCTCGCTCATCGACGCGGGCGCCGTGCGCGGCTCGTCCGGCGACGAAGTGACGTTTACCAAGGAGCCGGACGTCGAGTTGCCGTTGGACGCGTTGCCGCACGTCTCCGACGCCGAGCAGAGCAACACCAGTGTGATCTTCGATCGAGACGCCATGTTCAAGGTCTTTCGGCGGGTCAGCAGCGGGATCAACCCAGACATCGAACTGAACCGGGCGCTCGCCCGCGCCGGCAACCCGCACGTGGCGCGGTTGCTCGGCACCTACGAGATGCTCCCGCCGGGCGGTGACCCGTGGCCCCTGGGCATGGTGACCGAATTCGCGTCCAACGCCGCCGAGGGCTGGGCCATGGCCACCGCCAGCGTGCGCGACCTGTTCGCGGAGGGCGACCTGTACGCGTACGAGGTCGGCGGCGACTTCGCCGCAGAATCCGGCCGGCTCGGCGAGGCCGTGGCATCCGTGCACGCCACCCTGGCGGAGTGCCTCGGCACGGCGGAGGCCACGTTCCCGGTGGACACTGTGCTGGCCCGGCTGGCGTCGACCGTCGCCAAGGTTCCGGAGCTCGAGGAGTACGCGGCGACCATCGAGGAGCGCTTCCAAAAGCTCTCGGGCGAGACGATCACCATGCAGCGGGTGCACGGCGACCTGCACCTGGGCCAGGTGCTGCGGACGCCGGAGAGCTGGCTGCTGATCGACTTCGAAGGCGAACCGGGACAGCCGCTCGACGAGCGGCGCGCGCCGGATTCGCCGTTGCGCGACGTGGCCGGCGTGCTGCGCTCGTTCGAGTACGCCGCCTACGGGCCGCTGATCGACCAGGGCGCCGACAAGCAGCTGGCCGCCCGCGCCCGGGAATGGGTGGAGCGCAACTGCGCCGCGTTCTGCGACGGCTACGCCGCGGTGTCCGGCGCCGACCCACGGCTTTCGGCGGAGCTGCTGGCCGCCTACGAGCTGGACAAGGCGGTCTACGAGGCCGGCTACGAGGCGCGACACCGGCCGGGCTGGCTGCCGATCCCGCTGCGATCCATCGCCCGGCTGACGGCCGCCTAGGTGCGGCTGCGCCGACGGGCCGTGTCTGCAAGCATGTCCCGCGTGGGGAGAGAGACCTTCAACAGCGAGGCGAGGTTGTCGTGGGTGCTGGCCGGGCTGGCCGGCGTGCTGGGAGCGACGGCATTCACCCACTCGGCCGGCTACTTCGTCACATTCATGACGGGGAATGCCCAGCGCGGCGCGCTGGGTTTTTTCCGCGGCGACATCGTGCTGTCGGTGTCGGCGGCGCTGCTGATCGTGTGCTTCGTCGCCGGCGTGGTGATCGCATCGGTGTGCCGCAGGCATTTCTGGGTCGCGCATCCGCACGGCCCCACCGTGCTCACCACCTTCAGTCTGCTGGCCGCCACCGTGGTGGACGTGCTCGACGAGGGATGGGAAGAGAACCTCCTGGATTTCGCGCCAATCATGTTGGTCGCCTTCGCCATTGGCGCGTTGAACACGTCGTTCGTCAAGGACGGCGAGGTGTCCGTGCCGCTGAGCTACGTGACCGGCACGCTGGTCAAGATGGGCCAGGGCATCGAGCGCCACATCGCCGGCGGCACCGCGGCGGACTGGCTTGGCTACTTCCTGCTGTTCAGCAGTTTCGTCTTGGGTGCCGTGGTGGGCGGCTGCATCAGCCTGGTCGTCAACGGCACCTGGATGCTGGTGGTCGCCACGTCCGTGTGTGCGTTGACGACCGGGTACACGTACTTCCACTCCGACCGGCGCGCGCTGCTGGAGGACAGGTCGGACAAAAAGCATGGGCAGCAGCGCTGACCGGTGCGCTGCTGCCCATGCCGTCTTGGGAGGGGCTCAGGCGGCTGGTGGTGCTGGTTGTGCCGGCTGAGCAGTGGTGTTGATGCTGTTGAGCACCTGGATGATGTCGGGCTTCATGGCGACCAGCTGCTGGTTCCAGTAGGGCCACGAGTGCGTGCCATTGGTCGGGAAGTTGAACACCCCGTTGCGTCCGCCCGCGGCCACGTAGTTGTTCTGGAAGGTTTCGTTGGTGCGCAGCGTGAGGCCTTCCAGGAACTTCGCCGGCATGTTGTCGCCGCCGAGGTCGCTGGGGGTGCCGTTACCGCAGTAGACCCAGATTCGCGTGTTGTTGGCGACCAGCCGCGGAATCTGGACCATCGGGTCGTTTCGCTTCCACGCCGGGTCGCTGGACGGGCCCCACATGCTGTTGGCGTTGTAGCCACCGGAGTCGTTCATCGCCAAACCGATCAGGGTCGGCCACCAGCCCTCGGACGGGTTGAGGAAGCCGGATAGTGAAGCGGCATAGGGGAATTGCTGCGGGTAGTAGGCGGCCATGATCATTGCCGAACCGCCAGACATCGACAGGCCCACGGCGGCGTTGCCGAACGGCGACACCTGCTTGTTGGCCTGCAGCCAGCCGGGCATTTCCTGGGTCAGGAACGTCTCCCACTTGTAGGTGTAGTTCTGTCCGTTGCCGGACGACGGCTGGTACCAGTTGCTGTAGAAGCTGGATTGGCCGCCGACCGGCATGATCACCGACAGGCCGGACTGGTAGAACTCCTCGAAGGCCGGGGTGTTGATGTCCCAGCCGTTGTAATCGTCCTGTGCCCGCAGGCCGTCGAGCAAGTAGACCGCGTGCTGTCCGCCGGGCTGGAACTGCACCTTGATGTTGCGACCCATCGACGGCGATGGCACCTCCAGGTATTCCACCGGGAGTCCTGGCTTCGAGAACGCGCCCGCGGTAGCCGCACCGCCGACGGCGCCGACCAGACCGGATAACAGGGCAGCGCCCACAGCCGCGATGGCCAGCCGGCGCGGCATCCTCGCCGCAACGCCACTCACCTTCCGCACCTCTTCGAAGAACGACATAGCTCCCTACCCATCCCAACTTTCATCGCTTGTTCGATGCCGCACGACTACGGTCGAATCTGTTCGCCTGCGCAGTGAAACACAGGGGGAGGGCGTAATTGGGCTGTCACGGCCGAGGTGGGAGATCGCGGTTGGCTAACGATTGGGAGTCAGCCAGGAATCGTCACACTCGGGTCACGAATGGCTCACGCAGCTGTTGCGATTCAGCGGCCTACGCGACGAGTCGGCGCAAAAGTGTTGAGGCCGCGGCGATTCCGATCAAAGCGGATACCACCAGCACAATAAAGTCGGCCGGGTTGAACGGGGTGCCTATCAACAGCGCCCGCAGCGCGTCCACCTCGTAACTGAGCGGGTTGACCTTGCTCAGCACGTGGAGCCACGTGGGCATCACGTCGACGGGGTAGAGCGCGTTGGACGCGAAGAACAATGGCATCGTGATGGCCTGGCCGATCCCCATCAGGCGATCGCGGCTGAGAACCAGGCCGGCCAGCGTCATCGACAGGCAGGCGAAGAACGCCGCGCCGAGCATGACGACGGCCATCGCCGCCAGTATCCGCAGCGGGTTGACCGTCAGGCCGACGTTCATCAGGTATGCCAACGCCATCACGCCGACGACCTGGGCGACCGACCGCACACCGGCCGCGAACGCCTTGCCGGTGATCAGTGCCGACGCGGGCGCCGGCGTCACCATGAGCTTGGCCAGCAGGCCGGCGTCCCGGTCCCAAATGATCTGTATGCCATAGAAGATCGAGATGAACAGCGCCGACTGCGCGATGATCCCGGGCGCCAGGAAGGCGAGATAGGACACCGACCCGGTGTGGATGACGTGCAACTTGGAAAACGTGGTGCCGAAGATCAGCAGCCACAGCGCGGGCTGCACCATCCGGGTGACGAGCTCGGTCCGGTCGTGCCGCAGCTTCTGCAGTTCGACGATCGCGAACGCACCGACCCGCGCCAGTGTTGCCTGGACCCGTTGCCACCCGCGCGGGGCGCGAACCAGGGTGGCCGCCGGGGAGTCGGGGGCGATGTCAACTGGCACGGCTGGCAACCTTTCTGCTGGAACGGATCTCGCGGAACGAGCCCGGCGATTCCGCCTGGCCGGACAGGTCCTCGGCCGCGTAGTGGCGGAACACGTCCTCGAGCGTGGCGCCGGGCGACACGGTCGATTTGAGCTTGGTGGGCGTTCCTACGGCCCGCAATTGACCGCGGTTCATGAGCGCGACCCGATCACACAGTGCGTCGGCCTCTTCCATGTAGTGGGTGGTGAGCAGCACCGTCATGCCGAACTGGGCCTGCATGCTCTGCACCTGCTGCCAGACACCGTCTCGGGCGATCGGGTCCAGCCCGACCGTCGGCTCGTCGAGCACCAGCAGCGACGGGCGGTTCACCAGCGCCTGCGCCACTTCCAGGCGGCGCACCATGCCGCCGGAGTAGGCGCCCGCCCGCCGGTCGGCCACGTCGAGCAGCTGCATGGCGCCCAGCGCCTGTTCCACCCGCTCGGCCCGGTGGGCGCGGGGCACCCCGTAGAGCCGCGCGAACCACTGCACGTTTTGGCGTCCGGTCAGCGCGGGCTCGACGGAAAGTTGTTGTGGCACATAGCCGATGTTGCTGCGGATGTCGATCGTCTGCTTGCGGGCGTCCATGCCGAAAATGCGCAACTCGCCGCGCTGCACCGGCGTCAACGTGGTGAGCATGCGGACCAGCGTCGTCTTTCCGGCTCCGTTGGGTCCCAGCAGGCCCATGGTCTCGCCCGGCCGCACCTGCAACGTCACGTCGTTGACCGCGGTGAACTGGCCGTAGCGGTAGGTCAGGTTCCGGCAGTCGATCGCCATCGGCAGTCGTTCGCTCATGATCGCCGCTCCTGCAGTCGTCGTGTCATCGTGTCGAGTACCTCCAATCCCTTTGTCAGGGACTCGATTTGGTTGTCGTCGAGTTCGCCGAGCACGTCGGAAACCAGCGCCCGGCGCGCGGCCCGAGACGCGTCGACGAGCTGCTGGGTGGGCTCGGCGAGCCGCAGCTCGCCAACGCGGCGGTCCGACTCGCCGACGGTCCGGATCAGCAAGCCCTTGCCGGCCAGCTTGGACACGAGGGTGGATGCGGTGTTGGGCACCAGTCCGAGCTCCGCGGCGGCGGCGCTGACCGAGATTCCGGGTCGCCGTCCGACCAGCCACAACAGCTCCGCCTGGGCCTCGGACAGCCGCGCGCAATCGAGCCCGCCACCGGCCGACCGGCGAAGTTGCCGGCGAAACCTGCCGACGACGCCGAACAGCTCGGCGACCATATCGGTGCTGGACGTCAGTGCGGCCATATACCTCTGTTTACGAGCTAAATGTGGGTGAGAGCTGTGTGTGGGCTAGCTCCCAGCTACTTTTCGAGCAGATGCAGGGCCACGTCGGTCAACTCACCGTTGTCGATGCCGGCGGTCATGTAGCTGCAGAACGGTTGCCGGCGACGATCCGTCGGCGATCCCGGGTTGAGCAGGCGCAATCCGGTCTTTGTCGTCGTGTCCCACGGAATGTGGCTGTGGCCGAACACCAGCACGTCGGTGTCCGGGTAGAGCCGCGACATGCGCGCGTCCCGGCCGGCCGTGGCGCCGGTCTCGTGGACCACGGTCAGGCGCAGCCCGTCCAGCGTGGCGTCGGCGCGTTCGGACAGCCGCGCCCGCAACGCCGGCCCGTCGTTGTTTCCCCAGCACGCGATCAGCCGCGCGGCTCTGGTTTGCAGCGCGTCCAGCAAGTCGGTCGATACCCAGTCGCCGGCGTGCACCACCACATCGGCCCGCGCGACCTCGTCCCATACCCGGGCGGGCAGGTCGCGGGCGCGCCGTGGCACGTGGGTGTCGGCGATCAGCAGCAGCCTCACGCCGCCATCTTGCGCTACCGCCGGCCGTCCTGACTGCGCGCCTCGGCGCCCGTCTCGCCCGCGTCGAAGGTGTCGTCGGAACCCGCCGCCCCCACATACGACCCGTCGTCGTCCCCTTCGGCGGCCCGCGATCGAGCCTCGTGCACTTCGGGTTCTACGTCTTCCTCGGCCCTGTGGCCCTTGTTTTCCGGCATGGATCCGGGTTTCCCACGCAGCGTCGCGCGAAACGGCCATGATCGGCTCGGATAGGGTGCATGCGGGCATCGTCAGCATCCCGAGGAGAACCAATGCGCACCTTCGATTCAGTGGCCGACCTCGCTGCCGCGGCGGGCGAGACCATCGGGCAGAGCGACTGGGTGACCATCACCCAGGAAGACGTCAACATGTTCGCCGACGCGACCGGCGATCACCAGTGGATCCACGTCGACCCGGAGCGGGCGGCGGCCGGCCCGTTCGGCACGACCATCGCCCACGGTTTCATGACCCTTTCGTTGCTGCCGCGCCTGCAGCACCAGATGTACACCGTCAACGGCATCAAGCTGGCAATCAACTACGGCCTCAACAAGGTTCGCTTTCCCGCCCCGGTGCCGGTCGGCTCGCGGGTTCGCGCCCAGAGCTCGTTGGTCAGCGTCGACGACCTCGGCGACGGCGCCGCGCAGGCGACCGTGTCGACCACCGTCGAGATCGAGGGTTCTCCCAAGCCGGCGTGCGTGGCCGAAAGCATCGTTCGCTACATCTCCTGAAAGTTGGCGAGCAGACGCAGAATCGCATCAGAATCGGCGGGCGAGTGCGATTCTGCGTCTGCTCGGCGCTAGAACTCGGCGATCGAATGTTCGAGGCGCTCGGCCAGCCTGGCCTCGGCTTCGGCCCGCCGCGTCGGTATGTGCGCGGACGGGAAAGGCGTTGTCACCGGCTGGTATTCGCGCAGCGTCCGCCGGGCCACCGTCATCTTGTGCAGCTCGGTGGCGCCGTCGGCGATGCCCAGCGACTCCGCCGCCACCATCATCTTGACGAACGGCATCTCGTCGGACACGCCGAGCGCGCCGTGCAGGTGCATGGCCCGTTGCGCGACGTCGTGCAGCACCTGCGGCATGGCCACCTTCACCGCCGCGATGTCGCGGCGCACCTTCTGATAGTCGTGGTGCTTGTCGATCAGCCACGCCGTCCGCAGCACCAGGAGCCGGAACTGCTCGATCTGGATCCAGCTGTCGGCGATCTTCTCCTGGGTCATCTGGAAGTCCGACAGGTGACCGTGCCGGGTCTTGCGTGACACCGCCCGCTCGCACATCATGTCGAATGCCTTGCGCGCCAAGGCGATCGTGCGCATCGCGTGGTGGATGCGGCCGCCGCCGAGTCGGGTCTGCGCGATCATGAACGCCTGACCCTCGCCGCCCAGCACGTGATCGGCCGGCACCCGCACGTCGTTGTACCGGACGTAGCCGTGCGAGCCATGCTTGCCCGACTCGCCGCCCACCCCGACGTTGCGGATGATCTCGATGCCCGGCGTCTCGCCCGGAACGATGAACAGCGACATCTTGTCGTACGTGCGGGCGTCGGGCTTGGTCACCGCCATCACGATGAAGAACGACGCGTGCCGGGCGTTGCTGGAAAACCACTTCTCGCCGTTGATGACCCAGTCGTCACCGTCGCGGGTCGCGCCCGTCACGAACATCCCGGGATCCGAACCGCCCTGCGGTTCGGTCATCGAGTAGCACGAGGTGATCTCGCCGTCCAGCAGCGGCTGCAGGTAGCGGGCCTTCTGTTCATCGGTGCCGAACAGCGCGAGAATCTCGGCGTTGCCCGAATCGGGCGCCTGGCAACCGAAGACCGAAGGTGCCCAGCGGGACCGCCCGAGGATCTCGTTGAGCAGCGCGAGCTTGACCTGACCGAAGCCCTGACCGCCGAGCTCGGGCCGCAGATGCGCCGCCCACAGTCCCTGGTCCTTCACCTGCTGCTGCAGCGGCCGCAGGATCGCCATCATCTCGGCGTTCTTCTTGTCGTACGGGTCGAGCGCGACCAGGTCGAGCGGTTCCAGCTCGTCGACCATGAACTTTTCGACCCAGTCCAGCTTTGCCTGGTATTCCGGGTCAGTTTCGAAGTCCCACACCGTGGCCAACCGTTCCCCGGCGCAGCGCCGCACCGGACTCGTTGATAAGCCACCCCATCCTAGGCCGCGGCGGAAAGCGATCAGGCGTCGCCGCGAGTCTCGATGACGCGCCGGGCGATGTCGACAAGCTTGTTCTGGCTTTCCTGCGACAGCGCCCGCAACATCTCGAAGGCTCGCACGTCGTCCACGCCGTAGCGCTCCATGATGATGCCCTTGGCCTGACCGATGCGATCGCGGCTCGACAGCGCCGATTCCATGTGTTCCCCGTGGCGCCCGGCCATGATCGCCGCGGCCGCGTGTGCGGCGAACACCGAACCGATGGTCTCGGCTTCGGTGTCCCAAACGCCGGCCCTGAAGCTGAACAAGTTCAGTGCGCCCGCCGTGCGGTCGGCGGTGTACAGCTTGAACGACAGGCTGCTGAGCACACCGAGCTGGACAGCCGCCGGCGCGTATCGGGTCCAGCGCGGCTCGTCGCGCAGGTCGTCGCTCCGCACGATCGTTTGCTTGAGAGCGGCATCGGCACAGGGCCCTTCACCGAAGTCGTGCTGCAGCTTGTCGAGCCGCCCGGCCACGTCATCGGTGTCCGCCAGCGACTCGAAGTCGCCGCTCTTTTTCACCAGCAGCACGCCCGCGACGTCGGCTCCCGGTATGAGCTGCACCGCCGCGCCGGTCACATCGGCGAGCACCTGCTCGCACGCCCGGGGCGCGGAGATCTCCCGGGCGAGCGCAGCCATGCGCATGGCTAGCTCGTGGTTGGAGGTTGGGTGTGAAATGTCCATAGAGTTCGGTTGCGGCTCGTCCGCCACCCCCGGGTACCCGCCGTCGCCCGAATCTACCCGGGCCGCTTCAGTGCAGTCTGGGCAAGACGTTGGCGCCGTAGAAGTTGATCGCGGCGACGGGGTCGTCCTGGGGGAAGTGGAGAAACGGGATCGCTCCGGCGTCGATAACCCTTTGCACGGCACCCACGTGGGCCGAGGGATCGGTGCCGACCGCCCAGTTAGCCAGCACCTTGTCGATGGGATTGGCCTCGGCGGCGCGTTGGATGTCGACGGGATTCGGTTGGTCGACGGCGCCGGCGGTGAAGCGCCATAGGGTCGCGGCGCGGGTGGCCACGTCGTTGTTGCCGACGACCGCGAAAAGTTCGGCGCGCTTCCCCAATGCTGCGGCGTCCCGCCCGGCGGCCTGCGCCCCCGCGCTGAATGCGGCGAGCAGCGTCGCATTCGTCACGTCGTGGGCCTGCGTGATCCACCCGTCGCCGTACTGACCCGCCAGCTTCGCGCTCTTGGGCCCGCCGGCGGCGACGAAGATCGGTGGCGGCGTCGGGGGCGTGTCGTAAAGCCTCAAGGCGTTCGTCTGAAAGTAACGGCCGGCGAAGGAGATTCGCGAACCGCTCCACAGCTGACGGATCAATCCGATCGCCTCGACCAGTCGGTCATGACGCTCGGCGTAATTGCCGAACGCATTTGTGGTGGCCTGTTCGTTGAGCCGTTCGCCGGTGCCCAATCCCAGAAACACCCGTCCCGGGTTGAGGATCGCCAGCGAGGCGAACGCCTGGGCCACGGTGGCGGGGTGATAGCGATAAGTCGGGCAGGTCACCCCGCTGCCGAACGAGATTCGGCTGGTGGCACTGCCGACCAGGGCCAGGGTCAACCAGGGAAACATCGAGTGGCCCTCGTCGTCCTGCCACGGCTGGATGTGATCGCTGGCCCACACGTACTGAAAGCCGGCTTGCTCGGCCGCCCGGGCCTGCGCGACCAGCTGGTCGGTGCGGAACTGCTCGTGCGAGAGCACGACCCCCACGCCCTTGCCCACCGCCGGCGGCGGGGCGGCCGGATTGGCGCGGTCGGCCCCCGGCTTCTCGCAGCCCTGCGGTAGTCCGACAGCGCCGAGCGCGCCCGCGCCGGCGGCCATCCGCCCGAGCTTTCGCCGCGAGATGCCGGTCACCGGAGCGGCATACCCCTCGCGGGGCACGTCACACCCATTAACGTGACGTGGGTGGTCCCCCAAGCGCGCCCGGCGCGCAAAGCCGACATCCGCGAGCTATCACGCACCCTGGCCCGGGCGTTCTACGACGATCCGGTCACCACCTGGATGTTGCCCGACGACGACGCGCGGCCGGCGCAGCTGATCCGGCTGTTCGCGACGATGACACGCCGCCACCATCTGGCCGGTGGCGGCGTCGAGGTGGCGTGCGACGGGCCGGTCATCGGTGCCGCGGCGCTTTGGGATCCGCCGAATCGGTGGCGGCATTCACGCCGGGAAGAGCTGGCGATGATGCCGAACTTCATCCGGGTGTTCGGCCTGCATTCGGCGCGGGCGCGCACGGTGCAGGAATTCATGAAGACCGAACACCCCGAAGAACCGCACTGGTATCTGGCCGTGCTCGGGAGCGACCCGGCGGTCCGCGGCCAGGGCTTCGGCCAGGCCCTGATGCGGTCGCGGCTGGATCGCTGCGATGCCGAATATTGCCCGGCGTATCTCGAGTCGAGCAAGCCCGAAAACGTGCCGTATTACGAGCGTTTCGGGTTCACCGTCACCCGCGAGATCAACTTGCCCGATGGCGGCCCGACGCTGTGGGCGATGTGGCGGGAGCCGCGGTAGGGCGGTCCTAAGAGATCGGCACGTTGGTCGGCCCGCTGGCCATGTATTGGTACTGCGGGCAGTATGCGGCGATGGCCGACGAGGTGAAGAACGCGCTGTCGGCGTTGGACCAGTTGGTATAACCGGCCACGCCGGCAACGACGTCGTTCATCGGTTCGCCCGGGTTGGCGGTGAACTGGTCGCACACGTAAGCCCTGGCCACGAACATCGCGTTGTCGACGGTGCCGTACGGGATGCCGTTGCCATCGAGGGCCTGGAGGAAGGAGTCGTCGGCGACGTCCGCCTGCGCCGTCGGCGCCAACCCGACCCCGCCGATCAGCGACCCGGCGACCAAGATGGCGGCCGCGACGGGAGATGCGCGGAAGAACATGTGCCGAGACTCTCTCGCTCTGTGAAGTTGCCCGAAGATCGCAGCGTATGCGGCAAAGGGGCGAGTCACACGGGGAATTGGGAAAAGTTTAATCGCCGGGGCCCGGGGCAACCGATCTGCATGGCTAACGACAACGGCGACTTCCCGGCGGAAGGCGGCTCGGGCGACACCCTCAACCCGAGCGAAAGCACCGACTCCGATGAGCTGCGCAACGACGACGGCGACATCGTCGTCGACCCACCCGAGGGCTGGAGCGAAGCCGACCGGTTCGGGATGACGGCGCGCGAGGAGCGGCAGGGCGAATCCCTCGACGACCGGCTGGCCGAGGAGGAGCCGGATGTATCCGGCCCGACGCTCGACGCGGCCGACGACGGCCCCCGGCGCGCCCACCGCGGCCAGATCGACGGCGCACCCGAAGACGGCGATTCGCTCTACGAGGTCGTCGACGAGTAGACCGAAATCAGTGCTCGGTTGTTCACTCCGGCGATGAAATGACCTACGGAGCGCTTCGCCAGCCGGCTATGCCGATGGTGATCATCCGCAACTGTTTGACGGCGAGCCGTCGAATGTCTTCCAGCGCCTCGGTGCTCTGGGCGTCCTCGATCGCCTCGGCGATGACGATCATCGAGTTCACGAACAGGGTCGCCAGGACGTTGAGGTCCTCGGTGCTCCACTCGTTGAGCCGGTTGAAGCGGGCCAGGTCGGTGGCCAGTTCGGAGGTGATCAGCCGCAGCTCGGTGCGGATGGCATAGCGCAGCACGGTGACCCCGCCCGAGCGCTCCCGATAGATGAACCGCCAGTGCTCGCGGCGATCGGTGATGCTGGCGATGACGGTCTCGACCGACGACTCGATCACCCTGTTCGGGTCGAGCCGGCCGGTCCGCGCCCCGCGCAACGTGTCGCGCAGGGTGCGAAACGATTCGTCGATCAGCACCAGCCCGAGGGCTTCCATCGACTCGAAGTGACGGTAGAACGCCGCGGGCACGATCCCGACCTCCCGGGTCACCTCGCGCAGGCTCAGGCTGGAAAAGCTGCGGTCCTGCAGCAGCTTGAGGGCCGCGGCGATGATGGCGCGCCGCGTGGCCTCCTTGCGCTCCTCGCGCGACGGGTTCTCGCGCGAGCGCTCTCTGCCCGACCGATGCGGGCGTGAGGTAGGAGTACGGCTGTTCACTATGTGAACCCTACCACAAACCAGCACTAAACCCTTGACTACCTGCGGGGCGCGGACGCACGGTGTACACATGTTCACTCAGACTTCGTCCCGGAACCTCGCGCAAACCCTGCGCAGGCGCGTCCTGGGCTCAGACCTCTTAAACCTCCTCACCGGGCCGCACGGTATAGACCGCTACACCGAGCTGGTGGCGCCGACCTGGACGCTGGGCGAGGCCCGCGCGAAGGTCATCGACGTGCGCCGCACAACGCCGCGCAGCGTCACCCTCACGCTCGCCCCCAACGACGCCTTCCTGTCCGCGCACACCCTGAAGGCCGGCCAGTACGTCAACCTCACCGTCGACATCGACGGTCGCCGGCACACCCGCTGCTACTCACCGGCCGGCGCCGAAGGCAGCGCGACCCTCGAGCTGACGATCGGTCACCACGACGGCGGGCTGGTGTCGAGCTATCTGTACGAGCGGGCCCGCCGTGGCATGGTGGTCGGCCTGGCCGGGATCGGCGGCGACTTCGTGTTGCCCGCGGCGCGCCCGCGTCGCATCCTGTTCGTCTCCGGCGGAAGCGGCGTCAGTCCGGTGATGGCGATGCTGCGCACGCTGATCGCCGAGGGCCATTGGGGCGAGGTCGCGTTTGTGCACTACGCCCGCACCCCCGCCGAAGCGTGCTACCGCGAGGAACTCGCCGCCCATAACGATCGGCCCGGCGTCCGCGTCCTGCACGGCTACACCCGCTCGGAGGCCGGCGAGCTCGTCGGACGCTTCGGGCCGGAGCACCTGGCCGCCGCGATGCCCAACCCGGACGCCGTGTTCGTCTGCGGGCCGGCGACTTTGGTCGAGGCCGTGCGGGAACACTGCGACAACGTGTCCACCGAAAGCTTCGTGCCGCCGGTCTTCGATGCACCGGCGAATCCGTCGGGCGGGCGAATAACGTTCGCGGACAGCGGCATCGACGTCGTCGACGATGGCCGATCGCTGCTGGAGCAGGCCGAGTCGGCCGGGCTGACACCGCAGAACGGTTGCCGGATGGGCATCTGTCACACCTGCACGCGGCGAAAGACCGCCGGAACCGTGCGCAACCTGGTCACCGGCGCGGTGTCGGCCCAGCCCGACGAGGACGTGCAGATCTGCGTGTCCGTCCCGGTCGGCGACGTCGGCCTGTCGCTCTAGCTTTTCGAACATCAATGGACTTGAAAGGAGAAGCCATGACACACAACACGATCACCCTGACACCCGAGCAGGCCGAGGCGTTCGGCCGCGAACTCGACGCCATCAAGGAGCGCGTGATGGCGGACCTGGGCGAAGAGGACGCCGACTACATCCGCCGCGTCATCAAGACCCAGCGTGCGCTGGAGGTCGGCGGGCGCGCTCTGTTGTTCCTGCCGCCGGCGTGGCCGCTGGGCACCGTGCTGCTGGGCGTGTCGAAAATCCTGGACAACATGGAGATCGGGCACAACATCATGCACGGTCAGTACGACTGGATGCGCGACCCGGCGATCTCGGGTCGCACGTTCGAGTGGGATACGGCCTGCCCCGCCGATCAATGGCGGCACTCGCACAACTACATGCACCACACCCACACCAACATCGTGGGGATGGACCGCGATATCGGCTACGGCATCCTGCGGATGAGCGAAGACCAGCGCTGGCACCCCTACTATCTGGGCAACCCGGTCTACGCGTTCCTGCTGATGGTGCTGTTCCAGTACGGCGTCGCGCTGCACGAACTGGAAACCGAGCGCATCCGCTCGGGCGAGATCCGGCTGCGCGACAAGCGCGAGGTGCTCCGCGAGATCTGGAAGAAGACCCGGCGCCAGACGCTCAAGGACTACGTCGCCTTCCCGCTGCTGGCCGGGCCGTTCGCGCCGTTCGTCTTCGCGGGGAACCTCTCCGCCAACCTGATGCGCAACGTGTGGTCGTACATGATCATCTTCTGCGGCCACTTCCCGGACGGCACCCAGGAATTCACCGTCGAGGAGACCAAGGACGAATCCCGCGGCATGTGGTACTTCCGCCAGGTGCTGGGATCGGCAAACCTGACCGGGGGCAAGCTCTTTCACCTGCTGTCCGGCAACCTGTCGCACCAGATCGAGCATCACCTGTTCCCGGACATGCCGGCGCGCCGGTACGCGGACATCGCGCCCGAGGTGCAGGAGATCTGCCAGCGCTACGGCATCCCCTACAACCGCGGGCCGCTGATGCGCCAGTTCGGCACCGTCGTGCGCAAGATCGTCAAGCTGACCTTCCCGGACTCCTTGCTGCCGAAACCCGGTGGCAACCGGCCCGCCGATCGGGTTCCGGTCGCCGCATAACGTATGAGTCCCGCTTCGGTCCCGAGGCATTGCCTCGGGACCGTTCGGGGGGACAATGAGGTGCGTGGAATGGACCGGCGCGCGCTACGCGGATACCCCGACGGTGGAGGCGTCGGCGTGGATCGACGCCCGCCCCGAGCGGGTCTGGGATCTGGTCTCCGACATCGAGCTGATGCCGAGATTCAGCAACGAGCTGAAGGCGGTGGAATGGGCCGACGGCTCGGACCGGCCCCGCGTCGGTGCCCGCTTCGTCGGACACAACGAGCACGACGCGTTCGGCCAGTGGACCAGCACCTCGCAGATCGTCGCCTGCGATGCGCCGCGCGAATTCGCCTGGGCGGTCGGCGAACCCGACCACCCCTCGGCGACCTGGCGGTTCCGCCTGACGCCCCGCGACGGCGGCACGCTGCTGAGCTTCTGGATGCAGATGGGACCGGGACGCTCGGGGCTGTCGGTGGCCATCGACTCGATGCCGGACAAAGAAGAAAAGATCGTATTCGTGCGGATGCGGGAGTTCGAGGCCGCGATCGGCAAGACGCTCGCCGCGATCAAGAGGCTGGCCGAACGCGGAGTGCGTTGATGCGCACCGCGACGACGGTCGAATTATCCAGCGCCGCAAGCGGAGTCGTCGAGTTTGTCGTCGAGGCGGAAAGGCTGGGGCTCGACGTGTGCTGGGTCGCCGAGGCGTGGGGCGCCGACGCGCCCTCGGCGCTCGGCTTCATCGCGGCGCGGACCGATCGGATGCTGCTCGGTTCCGGCGTCCTGCAGATCGGCACCCGGTCGCCCGTCCTGGTCGCCCAGACCGCGATCACGTTGTCGAACCTGTCGGGCGGGCGATTCCTGCTCGGGCTGGGGGCGTCGGGCCCGCAAGTGATCGAGGGCTTGCACGGCGTCTCGTTCGGCCGGCCGCTGGCCCGGATGGCCGAGACGGTCGACATTGTGCGGCAGGTGTTCGCGGGTGGCAAAATCTCGCACTCCGGCAAGGAATTTCAGATTCCCCGAGCCGGCGGTGAGGCCGTGCCCATGCGATTGTCGACCCGGGCCGAACACACCATTCCGATCTACCTCGCGGCGCTGTCACCGGCCATGCTGCGGTTGACCGGGCGCCTCGCCGACGGCTGGCTGGGCACCAGCTTCGTTCCGGAGGGCGCGGGCGACGCGTTCTTCTCCCACCTCGACGAGGGGCTGGCGGCCGCCGGTCGCGCCCGCTCCGACATCGACATCTGCCAGGGCGCCGAGGTCGCCTTCGCCGTCGACGAGGACGAGCTGCGCGGCATGGTCGCGGGCCGCAAGAAGGAGCTCGCGTTCAGCCTCGGCGGCATGGGGTCATCGAGCACGAACTTCTACAACCAGGCGTACAGCCGGCAAGGCTGGGCCGAGGCCGCGGCCGAGGTCCGGGAGCGCTGGCAGCGGGGCGACCGCGACGGCGCCGCCGGGGTGGTGACCGACGAGATGGTACTGGCCACCACGCTGATCGGAACCGAGGAGATGATCCGGGCACGGCTCGCGGTCTGGCGCGACGCCGGGGTCGACACGGTTCGGCTGTATCCCGCGGGGGACACGATGAACGACAGGCTGGCGACCCTGGGGCGGGCCATCGAGCTGGTTGGCGAGACCTAGTGCACCCGCGTCGGCGCGTCGGCGGCCTTGACCAGCTGCACCTCGGGACGCGCAGGCACGCCGTCCGCCAGGAACCACCGGAAGGCGAGGTTGCCTCGCGGATAGTCCAGCGTGGTCAGTGAATTCGGATGGCTCGTCGTGCCGCGGGACAGCACGATCGTCACCGAGCCGTCACCGTTGGGCACGGCGCTGCTGCCGTTGACGGAGCACCTGGCATCGGCCGCGCCATAGGTGGCCATGAACTGGTTCCACACCACCATGTTCCAGAACCGGCAGGACGGCGGCCGGTGCGTGATGACCAGCGCCTCGTCGTCGTCGAGAACGAAGCTGCCGTAGGAATAGCACGCATCGCGCGCCGACCAGCCGAAGTTGGCGTCGGGAACCTGGTAGGGGTCGGCGAATTCGTTTGCCGCATGGGCCGTCTCGTGCCCGAGCGCATGCTCGTCGTCCGCTCTGGTGCCGACGGCCAGCGGCACGATTGCAAACATCGTACGCAGCCAAGTCGCCACCGCCCGCAGGCTCGCGGCGGTCTCGGCATCGCCGTGCCGGATCGGGTCCGGCTCGTCGAGCGCCTCGATGTGCCAGACGACCGGGCGCCCAGTCATCGGGTCGGCCTGATAGTCGCGGGTCATCAGCACGGCCGCGTCCGGTGTCGGCGGGAATTCGAAGCTGAAGTTGCCGTCCGCGTCCACGTCGAGGTCGCTGTCGCGGACGATCGCGACGACCCGGTCCGACCAGGCGCCGGGTGAGGGTTCGTTGTAGGCCGTGACCGAAAAGTACACGCTGTCACCGCGATTGCCGCTGACGCGGTAGCGCCGCTTCGGGTCCACCGGGCACAGGAAGTAGTAGGCGTCCGTGTTGTCGCCGCCCCAGCGGCGGTCGCGCCGGAACGGCGTGTTCACCGCGACGAATTGCGGGCGGCCGGGCTCGGGGAACAGGTAGGCGTCGAGGGCCACGCCCAGCGTGGCGGCGAGCATGCGGTAACCGTCGGCGATGTGGCGGTCGTCGGTGACGGCGCGCTCGCCCTCGAGGAAGCCGCGGTCGAGCTCACCGAGGGTGGCGAGCAGGTCCTGCCACGCCGCCGTCGAGTCGTGCGTCATGCGCTGATTCCCTTCAGTAGCAACGTGGTGGTGCGATCGACCCACTCGTCGTCCAACTCCTTGGCGCGGGTGAGCAGCGCGACCAGCGTGAGGCCCGCGACCGCCTCGGCCAGATCGGCGGCGGTGACGTCGGCACGCACCTCGCCCCGGGCGGTCGCGGCCTGCAGCCACTCGGCGAGGCCGCCGGCGATGACGCCGGCGAACCGCTCCAGCAGCGCCGAATGCAGGGTCGGGTCCGCAGCCATCTCGCCGACCAGGCCCGGCAGCGCCGCCCGCGCGGCCGGCGTCGTCAGGAAAGCCATTGTGCGGCGGACCATTTCGCGCAAGTCGTCGGACGGCGATCCGGTGTCGGGAATCGCCGTAGCGGCGCCGATCGGGAACACCGCCTCGTGCACGAGGTGCGCCTTGCTCGGCCAGCGCCGGTAGATCGCGGGCTTGCTGGTGCCGGCCCGCTCCGCGATGGCGGAGACCAGCAGGCCGGGATAGCCGGTTTCCGCGAGAAGTTCGACCGTCGCGCGCAGCACGGCGGCGTCGATACGCGGGTCACGGGGCCGGCCGAAATCTACAACCATTACGAAACTCAGAGTAACATAAGTCGCCGTGACCGATGCCGTTCGCTCCGTTCCCCTCGACGACCTGGCGCTGCCCCGGTTCGGCGCCGAGGCCCAGCAAATCCTCGACATGATGGCCACGATGGCCCCGGACTGTCCGCTCGACGCCGACGCCCTGCACTTGCGCGCCAGCGCCGACACCGGCCTGGACGATTTCGGCGCGGACGACTACCGAGAACGACTCGACGTCTACATCGCCGACCTGCGCGACATCGACGGGCTGCACGGCGCAGGAGCGGTCAACTTCTTCGCGCAGCTGGTACAGCTGCTGAAGAACCGGCTGCTGCTCACCGACCTACTACGCCGGCATCCCGAGATCGACGACATCGAGCTGCAGCCGCCGATCGTGATCGCGGGCCTGCCCCGCACCGGCACCACCCACCTGCACAACCTGCTGGCGGCGGCGCCCACCTTCCGCACCATGCCGTACTGGGAAAGCGTCGAACCGTTCCCGCTGCCGGCCGAGGCGGGGATGGAGCCGGATCCACGGCGTACCCGGATGGACGTCGGGGTCGCGGTCATCAACACCGTGATGCCGTATTTCCCGCTGATGCACGAGATGACGACGGACCACGTGCACGAGGAAATCCAATTGCTCGCCAACGACTTCTCGACGATGCTCTTCGAGACCCTCGCCGAGGCCCCCCGCTGGCGGCGCTACTACCAGGCGCACGATCAGACGCCGCACTACCGGTACCTGGCCCGGCAGCTCAAGGCCATGCAGTTCCTGCGCGGCGGCCGGCGCTGGCTGCTCAAGTCGCCGCAGCACCTCGAGCAGGTGCCGGTGTTGGACCGGGTCTTTCCGGGCAGCGTTGTGGTGTTCACCCATCGCGATCCGGTCCCGGTGGCGCTGTCGATGATCGCGATGATCACCTATTCCGCGCGGATGCACCGCTCGCCCGTGCCGGTGCGAGAGATCGCGGAGCAGTGGGTCGACCGGCTGGATCACATGCTTAGCGCGCTGGTCCGCGACCGCGACGCCATCGGTCCCGACCGCTCGGTCGACATCCGCTTCGACGATTTCATGGCCGACGAGCTCGGTGTCGCCGAGCGGGTGTACGCGCTGGCCGGCGAGCCGCTCACCGACGAGGCGCGCGCGGCGGTCGCCGGTTACCTGGCGGGTCACCAGCGCGGACGGCTGGGGAACGTCGAGACGTCGTACGAGATGTTCGGGTTGACGGAGGACGCCCTGCGGGAGCGCTTCGCGCCATACGTCGACCGGTTCCTGACCTGAGGTGGCGGTCGACTACGTTCAGAATTCATGGTCGCTATGCCCGCGCTGGACGGTGTCGAACACAGGTACGTCGAACTCGGGGATGGCGTGACGATCCACGTCGCCGACGCGGGCCCGGCGAACGGTCCGGCGGTGATGCTGGTGCACGGGTTCCCCCAAAACTGGTGGGAATGGCACGAATTGATCGGCCCACTGGCCGCTGACGGCTACCGGGTGTTGTGTCCCGACCTGCGGGGCGCCGGCTGGAGTTCGGCGCCGCGCTCCGACTACCGCAAGAACGACATGGCCGACGACCTGGCCGCGGTGCTGGACCGGTTGGGGGTCGCCACCGTGACGCTCGTCGGCCACGACTGGGGTGGGCCGATCTCGTTCATCATGATGCTGCGCCACCCGGAGAAGGTCACCGGGTATTTCGGCATGAACACCGCCGCGCCGTGGTTCAAAAAGGATCTCAAGCTCGTTCGCAATGTGTGGCGGTTCTGGTACCAGATCCCGATCATGCTGCCGGTGATCGGCCCGCGCGTGATCGCCGATCCCAAGGCCCGGTTCTACCGGTTCCTGGCGTCGTGGGTCGGCGGCGGCTACTTGGTCAACGAGGACGACGTGCGCTTCTACATCGAGTGCATGCGCCAGCCCGGGCACGCGGTGGCCGGCTCGCGGTGGTACCGCACCTTCCAGAGCACCGAGGTGTGGCGCTGGATGCGCGGCGAGTACGACGACGCCCGCGTCGAGGTGCCGGTGCGCTGGCTCAGCGGGACCAAGGATCCGGTGCTGACGCCGGATCTGCTCGACGGATACGCCGATCACATAACCGATTTCAAGGTCGAGTTGGTCGACGGCGTCGGCCACTGGATCGTCGAGCAGCGACCCGAGCTGGTGCTCGACCGGCTGCGCGCCTTCCTGCGCGGCGAAATATAAACTGCTGCGACACTTTTCGGCGTGTCGCGTGCGTCGTTGCAGTGTTGCGGCGCTACTCGACGCCGATGGTGACTTCCGTGGACTTGATGAACACGGTCGCGGGCTGGCCGACCGCCAGGCCCAGGTCGACCGCCGCGTCCTTGGTGACCGACGACGTGACGATCTGATCGCCGCCGTCGAGCTTGACCTTCACGATCGCCATCACGGCGCCGAGATCGACCTCGGTGATCGTTCCCTTGAGTTGGTTGCGGGTCGATAGCCGCATCGCAGTCCTCCGTCTGTGGGTCTGCGATCGAGCCTAGTGTCGCGGCCCGAGCAGGGCTATGGAGGCGTCCACGGCCGGTTCGACGATCCCGCGCACCGGTTTGCCATCCTCGACGGCCAGCGCGGTCAGCTCGCGCAGGCCGCCCAACAGGATCACGGCCAAGGGCGCGGTCAACGGCGGCAGCTCCGCGCGCCGGAATCCCGGGCTGGCGCTGAGGTCGATCAGCAGGTTGGACAACAAGTGCACGCCGCGGCGCTGCACCGGGCGGGCAACCGCACCCAGCGACGGCAGCTCGCGGATCAAGCTCAAGGTGATGGCGGGGCGGGACTCCATATGTCCGACGTAGGCCTCGACGGCCTGCCGAATTTGGTGGTGCCAGTCGGCCTCGGGGTCCACGGCCACGGCAATGTTCTCGCCGAGCTTCTCGATGTCGGCCCGCAGCAGTTCCAGGAAGCAGTCCTCTTTGCTCGCGAACTGGTCATAGAACGTCCGCTTGGACGTGCGGGCGTGGCGGACGATGTCGGCGACCGTGCTGGTCCGGTAGCCGCGCTCTCCGATCGCGGTGGCGAGTCCGTCGAGCAGCCGGACGCGAAACGCGTCGGGCTTGGCCGGCGGGTCGTCGAGCGCCGCGTCGTCAGCCGTTGGTGACACCGCTGCTGTCACGGCGGACGCTCCCTTCGGTGAGTACGGGACCTTGTCAGGCTTGGTACCACAGAGTACCGTATCGGGAAAGGTTTTGGTACACCGCGGTACCGTCCCAGATCCGGGGCAGAATATGGGGAGCAGCAACGCCATGAGCGACGTCGTCACCGCCCCGCCGGGGGCCCCGGCAGTCAAGCTGCCGCCCGCGGCACGGATTCCGAAGCTGTTGTGTGGCATCGCCTTCGCGACTTCGCGCCGCGGGATGGTCAGCCGCCTGGCGCGCCGCCACGGCGACGTGTTCACGCTCAACATCCCGATCTACGGTCGCGTCGTGATGGTCGGCGACCCGCAGCTGGCCAAGCAGATCTTTACGACCGGCCCCGAGGAGCTCGGCAACATCCAGCCCAACCTCAGCCGCCTGTTCGGCACCGGCTCCGTGTTCGCGCTCGACGGGGACGATCACCGCCGGCGGCGGCGCCTGTTGGCGCCGCCCTTCCACGGCAAGAGCATGAAGAACTACGAGGCGATCATCGAAGAGGAGACGCTGCGCGAGACGGCCAATTGGCCGGAGGGCCGGCCGTTCCCGACGCTGCCGTCGATGATGCACATCACGCTCAACGCGATCCTGCGCGCCGTGTTCGGCGCCGACGGCGCCGAGCTCGACGAGCTACGCCGGCTCATTCCGCCGTGGGTCACGCTCGGCTCGCGGCTGGCCGCACTGCCGAAACCCGAACGGACATACGGCCGGTTCAGCCCGTGGGGCCGGCTGGCCGAATGGCGGCGCCAGTACGACGTCGTCATCGACAAGCTGATCGACGCCGAGCTGGCGGATCCGAACTTCGCCGACCGCACCGACGTGCTCGCGCTGATGCTGCGCAGCACCTACGAGGACGGCTCGGCCATGTCGCGCAAGGACATCGGTGACGAGCTGCTCACCTTGCTGGCCGCCGGCCACGAGACTACCGCCTCCACCCTGGGCTGGGCGTTCGAGCGGCTGACGAGGCACCCCGAGGTGCTGGCCGACCTGGTCGAGGAGGCCGACAACGGCGGCAGTGAGCTGCGCCAGGCGGCGATCCTGGAGGTGCAGCGGGCCAGAACCGTCATCGATTTCGCGGCGCGCCGCGTCTATCCGCCAACCTTCCAGCTCGGCGAATGGGTCCTCTCCCAAGGGGATTCGATCATCATCAGCATCGCGAAGATCCACGACAACCCCGACATTTATCCCGACCCGGAGCGCTTCGATCCGCAGCGCTACATCGGGGGCAAGCCGTCCACGTTCGCATGGATCCCGTTCGGCGGCGGTACCCGCCGCTGCGTGGGGGCCGCGTTCGCCAACATGGAGATGGACGTGGTGCTGCGAACGGTGCTGCGCGACTTCACGATTGAGACCACGACGGCACCAGGCGAGCGCTGGCACTCCCGCGGCGTCGCCTACACCCCCAAGAACGGCGGGCGCATCGTGGTGCACCGGCGGCGGAGCGCCGGGGACTAAATCAGCCGCCGGCGGCGGCGCGGCGCGGCAGCTTCCAGCCGGGACGAACGAAGTGGCAGGTGTACCCGTTGGGGTAGTGCTGCAGGTAGTCCTGATGCTCGGGCTCGGCCTCCCAGAAATCCCGGGCGGGGCTGACCTCGGTCACGACCTTGCCCGGCCACAGGCCCGACGCGTCGACGTCGGCGATGGTGTCGAGCGCGATCCGCTTCTGCTCGTCGTCGAGGTAGAAGATGGCCGAGCGATAGCTGGTCCCCATGTCGTTGCCCTGGCGGTTCTTCGTCGTCGGATCGTGGATCTGGAAGAAGAACTCCAGCAGCGCGCGGTAATCGGTGACCGCCGGGTCATAGACGATTTCGATGGCCTCGGCGTGCGTGCCGTGATTGCGGTAGGTCGCGTTGGGGACGTCGCCACCCGTGTAGCCGACCCGGGTCGAGATGACGCCAGGTTGCTTGCGGATCAGGTCCTGCATGCCCCAGAAGCAGCCGCCGGCGAGAACCGCCTTTTGAGGATCTGTCATTACTTGCCCCTCCTTGCCGTCTCGCTACCCGTAGTCGCGTGCAACCCGAGGCGATCTTCCGATTATTCCGCATAGCCGCCCCTGGCGGCCGCCGGCGCGCAATGCTCGACAAACGTCAATAGAACGTGTTCTAGTTTTGGCATGACTACCGGCACTTTCTCGCGCGGCGAACTCGCCGCCGCCTTCGAGAAATTCGAGGAAACCGTCGCCCGGGCGGCCGAAACCCGGGACTGGGACGCCTGGGTCGAGCAGTACACGCCGGATGTCGAGTACATCGAGCACGCGGCGGGCACCATGCGCGGCCGCGACGAGGTGCGCGAGTGGATCAAGCAGACGATGACGACCTTCCCCGGCAGCCACATGGTCGCGTTCCCGACGCTGTGGTCGGTCATCGACGAGCCCACCGGGCGGGTCATCCTCGAGCTGGACAACCCGATGCGCGACCCCGGCGACGGCAGCGTCATCAGCGCCACCAACATCACCATCATCACGTACGCCGGCGACGGCTTGTGGAGCCGCGAGGAAGACATCTACAACCCGCTGCGTTTCCTGCGGGCGGGGATGAAGTGGTGTCGCAAGGCGCAGGCGCTGGGCACCCTCGACGACGACGCGGCGCGCTGGATGCAACAGAACGGCGGTCAACAGTGAGCGCGAAACCCAAGCTGGTCATCGGGGCCAACGGCTTTCTGGGTTCGCATGTGACCCGCCAGCTCGTCGCCGACGGCGCCGAAGTGCGGGTCATGGTGCGCCCGAACGCAAACACCCGCAGCATCGACGACCTCGAGGTCACCCGATTCCTGGGCGACGTCTTCGACACCGACACGGTGCGCGCGGCGATGGACGCCGTCGACGACGTCTACTACTGCGTCGTCGACACCCGCGCCTGGTTGCGTGACCCGTCGCCGTTGTTTCGCACCAACGTGGACGGCCTGCGCAACGTCCTCGACGTCGCCGTCAAAGAACCCGGCCTGCGCCGGTTCGTCTTCACCAGCACCTACGCGACGGTGGGCCGGCGACACGGGCACGTGGCGACCGAAGAGGACGTCATCGATCCCCGCGGCCTGACCCCGTACGTCCAATCCCGGGTCCAGGCCGAAGATTTGGTGATGCGCTACGTCGCCGACGCCGGGCTGCCGGCCGTCGCGATGTGCGTCTCGACGACGTACGGCAGCGGGGACTGGGGAGGCACCCCGCACGGTGCCTTCATCGCCGGCGCGGTCTTCGGCAAGCTGCCCTTCCTGATGAACGGCATCCAGCTCGAGGTCGTCGGCGTGGACGACGCCGCCCGGGCCATGATCCTGGCCGCGGACCGCGGCCGCGTCGGGGAGCGATACCTGGTCTCCGAGCGGATGTTCGCGCTGAACGATGTGGTGCGAATCGCGGCCGACGAGGCCGGCGTACCGCCACCGCGGCGCGCGATCTCGGTGCCGGTGCTCTATGCCCTGGCCGCGTTCGGCACGCTGCGGGCGCGACTCACCGGCAAGGACTCCGAACTCAGCCTCAAGTCGGTGCGGATGATGCGCGCCGAAGCGGACGTCGACAGCAGTAAGGCAAAGCGCGAATTGGGTTGGCAGCCACGCCCGGTGGAGGAATCCATCCGTGAGGCGGCCCGGTTCTGGGCGGAGCTGAAGGTCGCCAGCGGCAAAAGCGCGACGCCGAGCTGAACGCCGCGCCGCCGGGCGTTCAACGCTGCTGGCGTGGCCGCCCCGCGACTAGCCTCGGGCGGCGTGACTGCCGAAAAGGTAAGCGTTGACCTCAGCGGGGCGCCCCAGACGATGCTGGCAACGCTGTACGCCAAGGCGCTGGACGCCGACTTCAAGACACCGATCCTGGGCGACCGGTATGCGAAGGAGATCGTCCAACGCATCGACTACGACTGGAAAAAGACCACCATCACCGCGCGCAGGGCGCCGTCGGTCACCACCCGGTCCGCGCACTTCGACGCCTGGGTCCGCCAATTTCTTGCGGCGCACCCGCGGGCCGTCGTGCTGCACCTGGGCTGCGGACTGGACAGCCGGTGTCTGCGGGTGCAGCCGGGCCCGGGCGTCGACTGGTACGACGTCGACTACCCCGAAGTCGCCGCGCTGCGCGCCCAGCTCTACCCCGCGCGCGACCACTATCGGATCATCGCCGCCTCCGTCACCGACCCGGCCTGGCTCGGGGACATTCCCGCGGACCGTCCCGCGCTGATGATCGGCGAGGGGCTGACCATGTACCTCAACGAGCAGGACGGCACCGCACTACTGCGCCGCGTGGTCGATCACTTCGGCTCGGGCGAGCTGCAGTTCGACGCCTTCAACTCGCTCGGGATCAAGTCGCAGTGGCTCAACACCGTCGTGCGCCGTTCGGGATCCACGCTGTCCTGGGCGATCAACGGGCCTGACGACATCGTCGACGCCGTGCCGGGTGTGCGGCTCATGGCCTGGGAGCGGTGGTTCGAGTCGTACACCTTCGCGCAACTCCCGCCCTCCACGCGGGCGCTGGGGAAGGTCATGTCGCTGGTTGAGGCCGTCGCCAACATGGCGCAATACCACCGCTACGCATTCGGGCCGGCCTGATCGGGGAGGGTTGAGCGCGCGGTCGCTTGTCCCGGTTTCAGTTGGCCGGCCTCGACGGCAACGTCGTGACGATCGCGTCATCGGCCGTCGCGGACGAGGCGAGTTGCGGCGGATGCAGCGGCAGTTCGCCCGTGGGCGCAGCGCCCACGGGCTCACCTGCACGGTCGGAATTTGCAGCTAGGCCACCGCGTCGACCGCCTGCAGCTGCGCCGAATTGGAGCCCACGCCGCGCACTCCGAGTTTCATGCGCGCGCATACCCCCGGATGTTCGCCCTAAGCAAGCTCCCCGGGAAGTCTTGGACCCTGGTTGGTGTTGCAAGCTGCATCCGCGTCTGAGGAGGAACCCATGAGCCACCCGGAAATCAAAGAACCGAGCGCCGGGCATCCGATCACCATCGAGCCGACGAGGGGCCGGGTGCAGGTCCGCGTCAAGGGCGAACTCGTCGCCGACACCACGGCGGCGTTGGAGCTGCGTGAGGCGACTTTGCCTGCGGTGCAATACATCCCGATGGGTGACGTGGTCTCCGATCGACTCACTCGCACCGACACCAGCACCCACTGTCCGTTCAAGGGTGACGCCAGCTACTACAGCGTGACCACGGCGGCCGGCGAAACGGTCGACGATGTGATCTGGACATACGAGCAGCCCTACCCCGCCGTCGCGGCGATCGCGGGGCACGTCGCCTTCTACCCGAACAAGGCGGAGATCTCAGTAGCCGCCGCTGGGTGACGGGGGCAGCGCCCGCTCCTGTGCGCGGGTGTCGCTGTATTCGCGCATCGACACGATGAGCCCGTCGCGCGTTTCGAAGATGCAGACGAAGGGGCTGTCGTATTCGGCGCCGTCGGTGGTGGTGCCGGACGCATTGGCCTCGATCACCACTGTGTCGCCCTCGGTGATGCAGCGGCGCAGGTCGACGGTGATCTCGAGGGTCCGCTTGCGCCAGTCGACCGATTGCCGCAGGGTCGCCTTGTCGAAGGAGATCCGGGTGTACAGGCTCCAGTAGGTGAAGTCGTCGCTGAGCAGCATGAAGCCCTCGTCCAAGTCGCCGCCCTCGCTCAAGCTCTGCAGGAACATCCAGGCGAGTTCGGTCTGCGGGGCATCGAAAGGCGTCATCACATCGCAATATTGTCGTGGGACATCGTTAGCGGTCAATCAGCTCGATCCCCGGAGTCGGCTGTGACCCCAGACTGCAGAGATATCGGGTGAAGAGCGCGCGCACGGTCACGTTCCCCGGGGCGGCCAGCTTCGGGCACACCCTGGCACCGCTGCGCCGCGGTTCAGGCGACCCTTGTTTCCGGCTGCCGGGCGACGGCACCATCTGGCGAACCGGCCTGCTGCCCAGTGGGCCCGTCACGGCGCGGATCAGCCGCGCCGCCGCCAACGCGGCCCATTGCGAGGCCTGGGGTGGCGGGGCGCAGGAATTCCTCGAGACGCTGCCCGCGATGCTGGGCGCCGACGACGACGCCTCGGACTTCGAACCGCGCGACCCCATCGTCGCCGCCGCGCACCAACGCGTGCCACACCTGCGACTGGGCCGCACCGGGCGGGTGCTGGAGGCCCTGATCCCGGCGATCATCGAGCAGCGGGTGCCCGGCGCCGACGCGTTTCGGTCCTGGCGCGTCCTGGTGTCCAAGCACGGGACGCCCGCGCCCGGACCGGCGCCGGCCGGGATGCGGGTGCCGCCGTCGGCCGAGGCGTGGCGGCACATCCCGTCGTGGGAGTTTCATCGCGCCAACGTCGACCCGAGGCGGGCGCAGACCGTGGTGAGTTGTGCGCGACGGGCGGCCTCGCTGGAGCGGCTGGTGTCACGCCCGGCGGAGCAGGCCCGCCGGGCGTTGATGTCCCTGCCAGGAGTCGGCGAGTGGACCGCGGCCGAAACCGCGCAGCGGGCATTCGGTGACGCCGACGCCGTGTCGGTGGGCGACTATCACATCCCGAAGATGATCGGCTGGACGCTGCTGGGCCGCCCCGTCGACGACGCGGTGATGCTCGAGCTGCTAGAACCGATGCGCCCGCATCGCCACCGGGTGGTGCGGCTGCTGGAGGCCAGCGGCCTGGCGTACGAGCCGCGGCGCGGCGCGCGGCTGCCGGTGCAGCAAATCCGCACGCTCTGACCCGCGGTGTTTTCCAGCTGGGCCATCGGGTACCCAGCAGGGCAAGCACGCGAACCGCAGGGAAGGAAGCTAGGAAAAGCAATGACCCAGTTCACTATTCCGGGATTGACCGACAAGCAGGCGGCGCGACTCACCGAACTGCTGCAAAGGCAACTGAGCACCTACAACGATCTGCACCTCACGTTGAAGCACATTCACTGGAACGTGGTGGGCCCGAATTTCATTGGCGTGCACGAGATGATCGACCCCCAGGTGGACGCGGTGCGGAACTTCGCCGACGATGTCGCCGAACGCATTGCGGCGCTTGGGGCTTCGCCGCAGGGCACGCCGGGCGCGATCATCAAGGACCGCTCGTGGGACGACTACTCCGTCGGCCGCGACACCGTCCAGGCGCATCTGGCGGCGCTGGACCTGGTCTACAACGGCGTGATCGAGGACATCCGCCAAGCCATCGACGAGACGGACGAACTCGACCCGGTGACCCAGGACCTGTTGATCGGGCAGGCGGGGCAACTCGAGAAGTTCCAATGGTTTGTCCGGGCACATCTGGAAAGTGCCGGGGGCGCGCTGGCCCACGAGGGAACCAGCACCGAAAAGGACGCAGCGAGCAGCGCGCGACGCGAGTCCTAGCTTTGGGTGGGCGATTCGCCGTCGGCGACCGGCGAAGCTTGGCGCGCGCGCTCGGCTTCGGCGGTTTCCCGGTTCAGCCGCTGCGCCTCGTAAATCGTGACGTTGCTGCGCGACAGCACCAACGCCGCTATCCCGACGGCGAGGATCGCGCCGGGCACCACCGAAAATGAGCCGGTCATCTCGGCGACCATGATCATGATGGCCAGCGGCGCGCGCGCCACGCTGCCGAAGCACGCCATCATGCCGACCACGACGAAGATGCCCGGCTGGTGCGGCACCCCGGGCAGTCCGGACAGCTCGCCCAGGCGCCAGACCGCGGCCCCTACGAAGGCGCCGATCACGATCCCTGGCCCGAATAGCCCGCCGGATCCGCCGGTGCCGATCGATAGCGATGTGGCGACGATCTTGGCGATCGGCAGGACGACGACGATCCACAACGGGATCGCCATCAGCGACGTGCGATCGGCCGCCAGCTGGGCCCAGCCGTAGCCGCTGCTGAGGACCTGCGGGAGCAACAGTCCCAGCAGCCCGACGAGCAGGCCGCCGAGCGCCGGCTTGAGCACGGGCCCGCCGGGCAGCCGGTCGGTGAGCCGCACGGTGGTGTGGAAGGTGCGGGCATACAAATAGCCGACCGCCGCCGCGACCAGACCGATCACCACGAACCACAGCAGCGGCCATGCCTTCTCGAAGCGATACTCGGCGTCGATGTAGCCGAACAGCGGATCGAAGCCGAGGAAGGCCCCGAGCACCGCGTAGGCCGTGCCCGACGTGATAAAGCCGGGCAGCAGGTAGCGGTACTCGAAGTCGTCACGGTAGGGGATCGACGCGGCCAGCACCGCCCCACCCAACGGCGCGGCGAAGATCGCGCCGATGCCCGCGCCGATGCCCAGCGCCACCGCCGTCCGGCCGTCCTCGTCGGAGAGGTTCAGCCGCCGGGCGAGCAGCGAGGAAAAGCCGGCCGAGATTTGCGCGGTCGGGCCCTCGCGGCCGGCCGAACCGCCCGAGCCGATGGTCAGCGCGCTCGCCGCCATCTTCACCAGCACCGCACGGAAGCGGATGGCGCGGGGATCACCGTGGACGGCCTGGATGGCTTCGTCGGTGCCGTGACCGGTCGCCTCCGGGGCCAGCTTCGTCACGATCAACGCGGACAGCAACGCGCCGCCCGTCGTCACCAACGGGATCGCCCACGGCCGGCTGAAGCCCGCCGACCCGTGGCCGCCACCCTCCCCGACGGGCGTCGGGATGTGATATCCGGCCAGGTAGCCGAGCAGAAACTCGGCGGTGTACTTCAGCGCGAAGTAGAAGACGACGGCTCCCAGGCCCGCGATGACGCCGATGATGACGCCCAGCAGCAGCCACTTTTGCAGGTAGCCCGACTTGCGGATCGAGGCCCCGAAGCGCCCGCCCGCGGCGCGGGCCGGGGCCTCCGCCGGGTCGCTCACGCCGCGCGCCTGACCCCAAGCATCACGTCATCTTATGCAGCGCGACCGGCCGCACGCCGGGGAATAAGCGGACCAAAGTCCGGTTATATGGGTATCCGTTACCGAGGAGGTAAAAGTGCCCGCTATAACCACAAATACGTTGACGCTGCCGCGCGTCGGCGCCGCCGGCCCCGCCGAGACCGAACGGCCGGTCCGGTCGATCACCACCGGACCGCGCGGCTACGAGGGCGAGGGTTTCCCGGTGGTCCGGGCGTTCGCCGGGATCGACGCCGCCGCCCTGGATCCCTTCGTGCACATGGACCAGATGGGCGAGGTGGATTACCAGCCGGGTGAACCCAGGGGCACCGACTGGCATCCGCATCGAGGGTTCGAAACCGTCACCTACATGATCGACGGGAAGTTCGCGCACCAGGATTCGCACGGCGGCGGCGGCCTGATCACCGACGGCGCGACACAATGGATGACGGCGGGTTCGGGCATCCTGCACATCGAGACCCCGCCCGCGGAGCTGGTCGAAAGCGGCGGCGTCTTCCACGGCGTCCAGCTGTGGGTGAATTTGCCCAAGAGGGACAAATTCGCGGCGCCGCGGTATCAGGCCATCGAGGGCGGCGACGCCGGCTTGGTCGCGTCGGACGACGCCGGAGCCCTGGTGCGCATCATCGCCGGCGAGATCGACGGTCACCACGGCCCCGGGATCACCCACACGCCGATCACGCTGGCCCACGCGACGATCGAAGGCGGCGCCCGGCTCAACATTCCGTGGCGGCGCGATTTCAATGCGCTGGTGTACGTGCTGTCCGGCAGCGGATACGTCGGTCCGGTGCGCCACCCGATCCGCTCGGGGCAATTGGCCGTGCTAGGGCAGGGTGACCGGATCACCGTGGGGGCCGACCGGCAATCGATCGACGTGTTGTTGCTGGGCGGTCAGCCGATTCGCGAGCCGGTATTCCACTATGGGCCTTTCGTGATGAACAGCCGTGCCGAATTGGTCCAGGCGCTGCAGGACTACCAGGCCGGAAAATTCGGCAGCGTTCCGCCAAATGCTTTAATGCCACACCGAGGCGGTGGCACACTCTAGAAATGTCGCAAACGGCGAGTCGCCGGCCGGGACGTCCGCCCGCCGCAAAGGCGGACGAGACGCGCCAGCGGATCATGCAGGCGGCTCGCCTGGTGTTCAGCGAGCGGGGTTACGACGGCGCGACGTTCCAGGCGATCGCCGCGCGCGCCGACCTGACCCGACCGGCGATCAACCACTACTTTTCCACCAAGCGGCTCCTGTACCGGGAGGTGTTGAAACAGACGAACGGCCTCGTCATCGGGGCCGGCATCCGACAGGCGGAGAGCGAGACCACGCTCACGGGGCGGCTCACGGCGTTCATCACCGCGGCGGTGCGGGCAAACTCCGACAATCCCGCCGTCTCGGCGTTTATGATTGCCGCGGTGCTCGAGTCGCAACGGCATCCAGAATTAAGCGGAGCCGAAATTGATTCGGTCAAAATCAGCCGCGAATTTCTGACGTCGGCGGTCAACGATGCAATCGAGCGCCGGGAGGTCGCCCCCGATATCGACGCGTCCGCATTGGTCGAGACGCTAATAGTCGTGCTCTGCGGGGTCGGGTTTTACGCCGGCTACATCCGCAGCTATGAGGAGATCCTGGCGATCAGCGACGTGCTGCGCCGGCTGCTGGAAGGCGCGCTCTGGAGTCCGGAGACCTGACCGGCCGGGCGCAGTGAAGTTGCGCACAAAGCGCATAGGCTAACTAACTTATTCGGTAGCATGGTGCCGTCATGACTGATGTGGACGCCTCCCTACCGCCTTCCCTTCGGACCGACGGCGACAGCTGGGCCATCACCGAACTCGTCGGCGCCACCGCGCTGGGTGTTGCCGCGGCGCGCGCCGCGGAAACGGCCGGACCTGACCCGCTGATCCGTGACGAGTTCGCCCGCCTCTTGGTGTCGTCGGCCGGTACCGCGTGGGCGCGGCTGGCCGACGCCGAGCTGGCCTGGCTCGACGGGGATCCACAGGGGCAACGCGCGCATCGGCTCGGCATCGACTACCAGGCGGTGCGCACCCACTTCTTCGACGAATACTTCGCCACTGCCGTCAGCGCCGGGATTCGGCAGGTCGTGATCCTGGCCGCCGGGCTGGACTCGCGGGCCTACCGGTTGAACTGGCCGGCCGGCACCGTGGTCTACGAGATCGACCAGCCCAAGGTGCTCGAGTACAAGACCCGGACGCTGGAGGAACACGGCGCGGCTCCCGCCGCAGGCCGGCGGCCCGTTCCGGTGGATCTGCGTGACGACTGGCCCGCGGCCCTGACCGCCGCCGGCTTCGATCGCACCCAACCGACCGCGTGGCTCGCCGAGGGGTTGCTGCCGTATTTGCCCAGCGACGCCCAGGACCGGCTGTTCGAAACGTTCACATCGCTCAGCGCGCCGGGCAGCCAGGTCGCCATCGAGGCGTTCGGCATGAACAAACGAAGCAATTCGCAGCGCTGGCTGCGGATGCGGGAGCGACTCGGCCTGGACGTCAACGTGCAGGCGCTGACCTACCACGAGCCCGATCGGACCGACGCCGTTGCCTGGCTGACCGACCACGGTTGGCGGGTGGACGCCGTGAACAACCGCGACGAGATGGCCCGCTTGGGCCGCCCCGTTCCCGACGACCTGGACGACGAGGCCGTCCGCAGCATGCTGCTGCGCGCGCGTCTCGGCGGGTTGAACAGCTGATTAAGGAGCAAGCAACGCTATGAGCTCACTGCGCACCCACGACGACACCTGGGACATCAAGACCAGCGTCGGCAGCACCGCGGTCATGGTTGCCGCCGCCCGCGCCGTCGAAACCGAACGGCCCGACCCGCTGATCCGTGACCCGTACGCCCGGCTGCTGGTCAGCAACGCCGGCGCCGGCGTCTTGTGGGAGGCCATGCTCGACCCGGAGATTGCGGCCAAGGTCGAGGCCCTCGACGAGGATTCCGCGGCCCACCTGCACCACATGCGCGGCTACCAGGCGGTGCGGACGCACTTCTTCGACACCTTCTTCACCGATGCCGTCGCCGCCGGGATCCGCCAGATCGTCATCCTGGCGTCGGGGCTGGACTCGCGCGCCTACCGGCTGGACTGGCCGGCCGGCACCACGGTGTACGAGCTCGACCAGCCCGAGGTGCTGGCCTACAAATCCACTACGCTGGCCGAGAACGGCGTGAAGCCCTCCGCGGATCGCCGCGAGGTGGCCATCGACCTGCGTCAGGACTGGCCGGCGGCGCTGCGTGCCGCGGGCTTCGATCCGACGCAGCGCACCGCATGGCTTGCCGAGGGGCTGCTGATGTACCTGCCCGCCGAGGCCCAGGACCGGCTCTTCACCCTGATCGGCGAGCTGAGCGCTGCCGGCAGCCGGGTGTCGGCCGAAACCGCGCCCAACCACGCCGAAGAGCGGCGCCAGCTGATGCGGGAACGCTTCAGGAAGGTGGCCGACGAGATCGGCTTGGAGGAGACCGTCGACGTCGGGGAGCTGATGTACCGCGACGACCACCGCGCGGACGTCGCGGAGTGGCTCAACGAACACGGCTGGCGCGCGACGGCGGAGCACTCGATCGACGCGATGCGCCGGCTGGGCCGCCTTGTCGAGAACGTCCCGATGGCCGACGACAAGGACGCGTTCTCCGACTTCGTGATCGCCGAGCGGCTGTAGATGCCGCGCACCGCGGACGACTCCTGGGACATCGCCACCAGCGTCGGGGCGACCGCGGTGATGGTGGCGCTGGCCCGCGCCGCCGAGACAGCCAGCCCCGAGCCGCTGATCTCCGACCGATTCGCCGAGGTGCTGGTGTCTACTCCCGAACTCGAGGGGGTTCGCGAGCAGGTCGCCGCCTGGTGGGCTGGGGATCCCGACGATGAGGTGGACCACGCGGTCGGCGCTCAGCAGATGATCAACTATCAGGCGGTCCGCACCCACTTCTTCGATCGCTACTTCGCCGCGGCTGCAGGGGCCGGTATTCGGCAGGTGGTGATCCTCGCGGCCGGGCTGGATTCGCGTGCCTACCGCCTCGACTGGCCGGACGGCACCGTCGTCTACGAGATCGATCTGCCCAAGGTGCTGGAGTACAAGGCCGAGACGCTCGCCGCGCACGGGGCCGCCCCGATCGTCGACCGGCGCCCGGTGCCGGTGGACCTGCGCCACGACTGGCCCCGCGCGCTACGCGACGCCGGCTTCGATGCGACCTGTCCGACCGCCTGGCTCGCAGAGGGGTTGTTGCCGTTTCTGCCGGCGGCCGCGCAGGAAGCCATGTTTGCCTCGATCGACGAGCTGAGCGGATCGGGCAGCCGGGTGGCCGTGGAAATCTTCGGTGCCGACGAAGAAAAGCGCAAAGAGGCCGAACAAAAGTGGGCCGAGCTGCGGGCCAAACGCGAAGCGCGCGGCGAGGACACCTCGTTCAACCCCTTTGATCTCTGGTTTGACCACGGCGGCCGCTCGGAGCCGGCCGATTGGTTCGCCGCGCAGGGCTGGGAGACGGAGTCGGTGAGCGCGCGCGAGGAAGCGGGCCGGTTGGGGCGCCCGCCGGAGTCCGACGCACGGCCGTTTGTGAACAGCTTCGTGACGGCAACCAAACCCTGAGCTAGGGCGGATCCTTCCTACTGCTCCCCCAACCGGATGGTTAGGATCGCGGTTATCACCGATGAGCGGCTACCCGCACTGCTGCGGGCGACTCTGCTCGGGAAGGACAATGATGACCACCGAATCGGTCGCACACAAGGCCCCGGAATCCACGAACGGCGCGCCGGCTCAGACGGTCGACATCCCCGCCACGGTGGCCCGGCTCCGCAAGACGTTTGCCTCCGGCCGCACCCGTGACATCGAGTGGCGCAGGCAGCAGTTGCTGCAACTGCAAAAGCTGATGGAGGAGAACGAGGAGGCGATCGGCGCCGCCCTCGCCGCGGATCTGGACCGCAACAAGTTCGAGTCCTTCATCGCGGACATCGCCACGACCGCCGGTGAAGCGAAATACGCGGCCAAACACTTGCGGAAGTGGACGCGGCGCCGCTATCAACGGCTGGAGCTGCCGCAGCGGCCCGGGCGCGGCTGGATCGAGTACGAGCCCTACGGCACCGTGCTGATCATCGGCGCCTGGAATTACCCCTTCTACCTGACGCTGGGTCCGGCGGTCGGGGCGATCGCCGCCGGGAACGCCGTCATCCTCAAGCCGTCGGAAATCGCGCCCGCGTCATCGAAATTGATGGCCGAGCTGGTGCCGCGCTATCTCGACAACGACGCGATCGCGGTCGTGGAGGGCGACGGCGCGGTGAGCCAGGAACTGATCGCGCAGGGCCTGGACCGCCTGATGTTCACCGGCGGCACCGAGATCGGCCGCAAGGTCTACGAAGGCGCGGCACCGCACCTGACCCCCTGCACGCTCGAGCTCGGCGGCAAGAGCCCGGTGATCGTGGCCGCCGACGCCGACGTGGACGTCGCGGCCAAGCGCATCGCCTGGATCAAGCTGCTCAACGGCGGGCAGACCTGCGTCGCTCCCGACTACGTGTTGGCCGACGCGAAGATCCGCGACGAACTCGTCGACAAGATCGGCGCGGCCATCACGAAGATGCGCTCCAAGGAGCAGCAGGGAATTCGCATCGTCAACCAGCGCCAGTTCGACCGGATCAGCGGTTACCTCTCGGACGGGACCGGCAAGGTCACCGTCGGCGGCGGCTGCGACGCGTCGACCCTGCGCATCCAGCCGACGGTCGTCGTGGATCCCGACCCGGACGGCCCGCTGATGCAGAACGAGATCTTCGGGCCGATCCTGCCGGTGATCACGGTCCAGTCTCTCGACGAGGCAATACGTTTCGTCAACTCGCGGCCAAAGCCGTTGTCCGCGTACCTGTTCACCAAGGCGCGCGAGGTCCGCGAGCGAGTGATCAAGGAGGTCCCCGCCGGCGGCATGCTGGTCAACCACCTGGCCTTCCAGGTGTCGACGGCCAAGCTGCCGTTCGGCGGCGTCGGCGCCTCCGGGATGGGCGCCTACCACGGCCGGTACGGCTTCGAGGAGTTCAGCCACCGCAAGTCGGTGCTGACCAAGCCGACCCGGCCCGACCTTTCCAGCTTCATCTACCCGCCGTACACGGAGCGTGCCTTCAAGATGGCCCGCAGGATGTTCTGACGGGTCGACCGCCCCAAATCGCTTGCCAGATTCAGTTTTCACATCAGAGAGGAACCTTATGCCCGGAGTGCAGGATCGCGTCATCGTCGTCACGGGAGCCGGTGGAGGACTGGGCCGCGAATACGCCCTCACCCTGGCCAAGGAGGGCGCCAGCGTCATCGTCAATGACCTCGGTGGAGCCCGCGACGGCACCGGCGCCGGCCACAACATGGCCGACGAGGTGGTCAAGGAGATCAAGGATGCGGGCGGCCGGGCGGCGGCCAACTACGACAGCGTCGCCGAGCCCGAGGGCGCCGAGAACATCATCAAGACCGCGCTCGACGAATTCGGCGCCGTCCACGGTGTGGTGAGCAACGCCGGGATCCTGCGCGACGGCACGTTCCACAAGATGACATTCGAGAACTGGGACGCCGTGCTCAAGGTGCATCTGTACGGCGGCTACAACGTCATTCGCGCCGCCTGGCCGCATTTCCGCGAGCAGAGCTACGGGCGCGTCGTCGTCGCCACCTCCACCAGCGGGCTGTTCGGCAACTTCGGCCAGACCAACTACGGGGCGGCCAAGCTCGGCCTGGTCGGCATGATCAACACGCTGGCCCAGGAGGGGGCCAAGTACAACATCCACGCCAACGCGCTCGCCCCGATCGCGGCCACCAGGATGACCCAGGACATCCTGCCGCCCGAGGTGTTCGAGAAGCTCACGCCGGATTTCGTCGCGCCGGTTATGGCCTATCTGTGCACCGAGGAATGCGCCGACAACGGATCGGTTTTCATCGTCGGTGGCGGCAAGGTGCAGCGTGCCGCGCTGTTTCAGAACGACGGCGTCACCTTCGACCAGCCGCCGTCAGTGCAGGACGTCGCCGCGCACTGGACGGAGATCACGGACCTCTCCGCAGCGCAAAAGGCCGGATTCAAGCTCTAAGGTCATGAAAGCCTGTGTGGTGCAAGAGCTGTCCGGTCCGGACGGCATGGTCTTCACCGATATCGATGACGTCAGCGCCGACGCCAACCACGTCGTCATCGACGTCCGGGCCGCCGGGGTGTGCTTTCCCGACCTGCTGCTGACCAAGGGCGAGTACCAGCTGAAGCTGCCCCCGCCGTTCGTCCCGGGCATGGAAGCCGCCGGTGTGGTCAGCTCGGCGCCGGAGGGCTCGGGGTTCCGGGTGGGCGAGCGGGTCTCGGCGTTCGGGATCCTGGGTTCCTACGCGGAGCAGGTGGCCGTTCCCGTACCCAACGTGATGCGCAGCCCCGCGGAACTCGATGACGCCGAGGCGGTTTCGCTGCTCGTGAACTACAACACCATGTACTTCGCGCTGTCGCGCCGCGCCGCGATGCGGCCGGGCGACACGGTCCTGGTGCTGGGTTCCGCCGGCGGAGTGGGCACCGCGGCCATCCAGGTGGCGCGGGCGATGGGCGCGAAAAAGGTGCTGGCCGTTGTGCATCGCGAGGCCGCGGCCGACTACGTCGCGTCGCTGGGCGCCGACCTCGTCGTGCCCCTGGCCGAAGGCTGGGCCGACCAGGTGCGTGACTACACCCAGGGCCGCGGGGTCGACATCGTCGTCGATCCCATCGGCGGCCCGGCGTTCGACGACGCGATCCGGGTCCTGGCGATCGACGGCAAGCTGCTGGTGATCGGTTTCGCCGCCGGCGGCATTCCGACCGTGAAGGTCAACCGGCTGCTGCTGCGCAACGTCAGCGTGGTGGGCGTCGCGTGGGGCGAGTACCTCAACAGGGTTCCCGGTTCGGCGGCCCTGTTCGCCTGGGGGCTGAACCAGTTGGTCTTTCTCGGGCTGAAACCCCCTCCGCCGCAGCGTTATCCGCTGTCGGAGGGGCAGGCCGCGCTGCAGAGCCTGGCCGACGGCGGTGTGCTGGGCAAGCTGGTGCTCGAGCCTTAGCCGGGCTCCGGCACGGGCTGGTCCAGGAAGGCGTAGTAAATCTCCTTGGCGGCACCCGAGATGACTCGGGCTTCGAAACCGCCGGCGAGCGTGCCCAACGCCATGTCAGCGGCCACCGGAGCGCCGAACGCGTAGATCAGCCCGTCCACGGGGTCGCCGTTGACCACCTGCGTGATGCCGTCGAGAAAGAGGTTGATGTCATACGACGGCAGGGTGACCGCGACCGCGGTCGCGATGTCGGCTGTCGGAAGCAGCGTGGCGTAGGCCGCCGACGCCGAGCGCGCAATTGTGTTCGTGATTCTCGTGTTCGCCCATTGCAGGTTTGCGATGAGGGCGTCGGGCGAGGGCGGCGTCGGTGACGGAGTCGGCCCGAAGGTCATGCCGCCGGAACCGACCTGCTCGATTGTCGACGTCAGGTTGGAAAATGCGACGTGCGGGAGCGACGGAACGCCGGCGATTCCGGCATTGACGTCCGCAGTGAAGGCGGCGATGCCCTGCGGTGTCGCCGTGGACAGAGCGCTCAGCACCGCTCCCGGGCTGACCGGCGGGATCACCCCGAACGGGGTGGGCACGTTCGGTGGGTCCGGTGACCAGCCCTGGGTGGTGCTGCCGTAGCCCACGTCGACCAGGACGCGCAGATCCGGCTGGACCAGGTCCGCGATGGGGTTGCCGAGGATCGGGATCGCGCGCACCGGTTCCAGCAGCGGCAGGTTGGGTGTTTGCAGGATGAAATATTGGGTCTGGGTGGGGCCGGACGTGTTCGTTAACTGGGTGGCCGTTTGTATCTGGCTGAGGGTGAAATCCTGATACGTGCCGTGCACGGTCGCGATGCCCATGAAGGCATTGAGATCGGACAGGAGATTGATGGGATACCTCGGGAAGTCCGCGAAGCCGTCGTACTCGATCGTATAGATGCGGGTCGGGAAGGAGTTGTCGGGCGTCGCGGTGCCGAACGTCAGGCCCAGGCTCGGCATGGTCAGCCCTGGAAAGCGCGTGAGCAGACCACCGTTGGGGTTGCTCGGGTCGCCGACAAGGGTGAAGTTCAGGGTTACGCCCGGCGGTAGCAAGCTGCCGCCCGGCGTATTGGTGGGGTCGAGCGCCTGCATTTCCAATGAGGCGACAACGGTGCTCTGTGAATAACCGAAAACGTTGATGGTGTTTCCGGGGACGGCGAGGGGCTGGATCGCGTTGTTCAGGGCGGTCACACCACGCGCCACCGAGATGTTGAAGGTCAAGTCTTTGATGCCGGTGATCGGATATAGACCCTCGGGCGTGAAGACTCCCACATTGTTGCCGGTGTTGGGCCAGAACGGGTCGATGTACTTCGGGACGATGAGGGCGATCTGCTGCGGCGTGGGGTTCGGGATTCCGCTGGGGCCCATGAGCAATGTCGTGACGGGGTCACCGGGCGGCACCGCGGGCACCGCGGTCGTCAATGCGCCCGTGACCGTACTCGAGACGGGAGCGGCGCTGCCGCCCAGCAGCGCCTCGATGTCGGCCTCGAGCGTGCCCAGCGCGTTCGACGCCGCGGCCTCAGCTCCCGAATACGCGTTCCCGGCAACGGTTAATGCGGTCGTGAACCGATCATGGAATGCCGCCGCCCGCCACAGGAGCGCATGGAACTCTTGGCCGTATCCGCCAAAGAATGCCGCGGTGAGCGCCGACACCTCATCTTCCGCCGCGGCAACCAGACTGGTCGTTGGCCCCGCGGCGGCGCCTCGGGCGGCGCTGATCGCGGAATCTAGTTTCGCCAAGTCTGCTGCGGCCGCCGCCAAGGCTTGCGGCTCCGTAACCAAACTGGTCATCGATTATCGGCCTTCACGGTTGTGGCTCGACCGGACTTCCGCATGATTGTAGAGCGAACCCTGATGGAAAGCGCCTCCGCCGCAGCGTTATCCGTTTCCGTTAGCCTAGCGCCCGTCGATTACTGGGGACCTGGGTTCGGTACGCCGGTAAAGATCGTCTCGCCCGCGTTCACGAAGTTGATAAGTTCGAAACCGCCTGCGAGCGTGACCAATCCGACGTCGGCGGCGATCGGACGGCCGAATGCGTTCATGAGCCCCCCAACCGGATCGCCGTTAAGCGCTTGCGTGACGCCGTCGAGGAACAGGTTGAGGTCGTACGACGGGAGGGTCACCACGACGGCGGTCGCGATGTCCGCGGTCGGGAGCAGCGTCCCGTAGGCGGTCGAGACATCGGCCGTCAGCGTCCCGACGATGTTGGTGTTCGCGGACTCGATGGCCTGGATGATGCCGGTGGGCGTGGTCGGAAGCGACGCGGACGGTGGCGACGTCAGTTGGGCGAAGCCCGTTGACGCGGCTCCCGGAAGGGCACTCGCAAGGTTCGACATGTCGTGGGCGAAGGCGCTGACCCCCTGTGCGGTGGCGCCGGGCAAGAGGGCGCCCAGTTCGGTCGTTGCGCTGAGCGGCGGCAGGAAGCCGAACGGCGTCTGGATATCGGCCGGGCTGGTCGACCAGCCGAAGTTCGGGTCGCCGTAGCCCCAGTTGACGAGGAGCTTCAGGTCCGGCTGGATCAGGTCCGCGAGCGGGTTGCCGATGACCGGGAGCAGCCGCAGCGGTGTCAGCAGCGGCAGATTCTCGGTGGGGATCATGTTGTAGGTCGTCATGGACGGATTCCCGGACTGCCCCAGCGTCACGGCCGTATTCAGCGTCGCCTGCGTCAGATGCGGATAACTTCCGTGGATGAACACGATGCCGGCCAGGGCGTTGAGGTCGGAGAAGATATCGATCGGATAGCGCGGAAAGTCGGCGAAGCCGTCGTATTCGAGCGACCAAATGGTGGTCGGGAAGTCATTGCTCGGCGTGGACGTGCCGAAGGTGACGCCCAGGCTCGGGAAGCTCAGGCCCGGGAAGCGGGCAATCAGGCCGCCGTTGGGATTGGCCGGGTCACCGAGCAACGTGAAGTACACCTGGTTCGTCGCCGGGTTGAGTGAACCCACAAAGCCCTCGGCGAGGAGTTTCGGCATCTCCAGCGAGGAGATGATCGCACTCTGCGAATAGCCGAGTATGGAAACGCTATTCGTCGGCCCACCCAAGCCGGGCGTGATCTGCTGGTTGATGATGTTGTCCAGCGCGGTGACGCCGCGGGCCAAGGAGATGTCCAGCGTCAGGTCTTTGACGCCGCTGAACGGATACAACCCCTCGGCCGTCGTCACCGGGAGCGTGAGAGCACTGGTGAACGCGGTCAGGTAGCGGGTGCTGACGTTGGTCACATAGCTCTGTGGCGGGTTGGCGGTACCGGTGCCGGTCATGACCAGGATGGCTTTGACGGCCGGGTCGCCCGCCTGGGTCACCGCCGTGAACGGCACGCCGCCCGCCGCGCCGTTCAGCCCGAGCGTGCCGGCGATCTGGGCTTCGGCCTGGGCGTAAGCGTTTCCGGCGCCGGCCAACGCCGCAACGAACTGCCCGTGGAACGCGGACGCCTGCTGCAGCAGCGCCTGGTATTCCTGCCCGAACGAGCCGAAGAACTGCGCGGTGATGGCCGACACCTCGTCTTGGGCCGCGGCGGCCAGACTCGTGGTTGGACCCGCGGCGGCCGCCTTGGCCTCGTCGATCGCCGAACCAATCGCAGAAGCATCCGCTGCGGCCGTCGTCAAGATCTGGGGCTGCGTGATCAAGCTCGTCATCGGCTCTTCCCTTCCGGACACGGGAGTCCCGACGACGCGGCTAACCCGATGACCAGGCGCATCGCCGGAACCGGCACCCAGCTAGCTTAGGAGCGCGAGCGTCTCCTTGTTGGCATTTTGCGACGGCGTTTTTGGGCGTAGGAGCGCTGGCGCCGCCTGGGAGTGGCGTGTTTGTACCGGATCCATTGTGCGCGTTAGGGAATGAGACTCTGGATGTCCTTGATGTTGCTCGCGAGTGCCGATGCGATGGTGAGGAATTCGACCCCTCCCGCGATCGTTCCCAGTCCCACGTCTGCCGCGATCGGATAGCCGATCGCGTTGACCAGGTTGCCCTGCCCGAGCTGGCTCAGGAAAAGCTCGGTGTCGTAGAAGGGCAGCTCGGTGGCCAGCGAGTAGCCGATGTCGGCCGTCGGAAGCGCGACCGCGTAGTCGGTCGACACGATCTTGTTGACGGTGTCGAAGACCCGTTGCGGTGACGGGAAATTGGCTAGCGTCGTCGTCGGGTCCGGCGGCGAAGTCGGCAGGGCGAACTGCGGCACGACGGTGGTGGGGGGTTGCGACGCGATCTGCTGCAGGTCGAGGGAGAAGTCGTGGATTCCCTGCTGGGTTCCGGTCGCCAGCGCGTTGAACACGGTGGTGGGGTTGGCATCCGGGAACAGGCCGAACGGCGTCGGCACATCGGCGTAGCTCGTCGAGTAGCCGAGGGTGGGGTCGGGACCGTAACCCAGATTGACCAGTACCTTTATGTCCGGCTGGATCAGATCGACCAGCGGCTTTCCGATGACCGGGATGGCATCCAGCGGCTTCAGCAGCGGCAGGTCCGCCGTGGGAATCATGTAATACGTGGTGTTTCCGGTGTAGCCCGGGGACGTCGGCAATTGAATCGCGTTGTTGACCTGGGTCGTCGACAGATCCAGATATGTGGTGTGCACGAACACGATTCCCGCGACCGCGTTCAGGTCGGAAACGATGTTGATCGGATACCGCGGGAAGTCGGCGAACCCGTCGTATTCCAGCGTGTAGTTGGCCACGTGGTAGGGCGTGTTGGCATTCATCGCCGGATAGAAGTCCAGACCCAGGGCGGGCAGGGAGAGATTCGGGAACCGCGACAGCATGCCGCCGTTGGGGTTGACCTCGTTGCCGGTCAGCACGAAGTTGAGCATGTTGACAGGGGGCGGGTTCGCACCGAACAAAGAGGTGCCGTTGGCGAGGTTCTGCATCTCCAGCGAGGAGATGATGGCGCTCTGCGAAATGCCGAAAACCGTTACCGATTGCCCCTGATTGTGGATGGTGTTGTACAGCGTGTTGTCGAGAATCGTCACGCCCTCGGCGACCGACTGATTCAGCGGCAGGCTCTTGACACCGGTGAGCGGGTACAGCTGCTCGGGCGTGTACAGCGCTTCCAAGGTGGTCAGCGAACGGACGTAGAGGTTGTTGGCCCGGGTGACGAATGACGGTGACGGGATGGGGACCCCGGTGCCGCCGATGAAAATCGACACCAGGTTTGCCGGGAACGGGGGAATGGTGGCCGCGGGCACCGGCGCCGCGGGTGCGGCCGCTCCCAGCCCCAGGGTGCCGGCGATGGCGGCCTCCGTTTCCGCATACGCGATTCCCGCAGACGCGAGCGTCTGCTGGAACTGGCTCTGGTACGCCCCCAACCGCGCGACGAGGGCCTGATACTCCTGGCCGAACGTGCCGAACACATCGGCGATGGCCGCCGACACCTCGTCGCCGGCCGCCGCCGCCAGACCCGACGTCGGGGCCGCCGCCGCGGCCGTCGCGGCGCTGAACGCCGAACCGATTCCCTCGATTTCCGCCGCGACCGACGCCATCATCTGCGGCTCGGCGATCACATACGTCATCGGCCTGATCCTTTCCCGGCAAAGGCGTGACTCGACCGCTGCAGGCGGACCCCGTCAGCCTAGGGCGATCTGCCGATCCTGTCCGGCGTTTGCGCCGACGGCACGCGGCTCAGCCGAGCAGTTGGGTGCGCAGCCGATCCAGGTCGGCCTGGGTGATGCCCGCGTCGCTCAGATACGCGCCGAGCGAACCGAATTCGGTGTCGATCGTTTGGCGGGCGGCGGCCAGGTATTCGGGACGCACACCGAGGACGCCGTCGGACAGCCGGGCTTCGGTGAAGGTCACCACCTCCGGCGTCAGTTCAGTGTCCCCGCGCTGCTGGATCATTTCGTAGATGTGCGTCCGGAGCTCGGGTACGGCGTCGTTGCTGCGCAAGAAGTCGGCGACGATGGCGTCGCGGTCGACGCCGACCGCCTCGAGCACGGTCGCGATGACGAAGCCGGTGCGGTCCTTGCCCGCGAAACAGTGGGTGAGCACCGGGCGCCCGGCGGCCAGCAGGGTGACGACGCGGCGCAGCGCGCGCTGCGCCCCGTTGCGCGTTGGGAATTGGCGGTACTCGTCGGTCATGAAGCGGACGGCGGTCTCGTTCACCGATTCCTCGGAGCCGTCGGACTCACCCCGCAGCAGCCGCTGGAACGCCTCCTCGTGCGGCGCGGCGGCCTCGCCGTCGTCGTCGGGTTGGTCGGAGAGGTCGGGAACCGGCAGCAGGTGGATCTCGATGGCGTCGGGCACCAGCCCCGGGCCGCGCCGGGCTACCTCGCGCGCCGCGCGCAGGTCGGCCACGTCCGTGATGCCCAGCCGGCGCAGCGTCGCGCGGCCGTCGTCGTCGAGGCGGCTCAGCTCGCCGGACCGGAACACCCGCCCGGGCCGCAGCGCGTCGACACCGTCAGCGACATCACGAAAGTTCCACGCGCCGGACAGTTCTCGCACGGCCTCAGCCATGCCGGGTTACCGCCGCGGCGAGCGCGGATTGCTCCCCGCCGAGCTCGTAGCGCGCGATGGTCCGCATGTGCACCTCGTCGGGTCCGTCGAAAAGGCGCATGGCGCGATGCCAGCCGTACGACCGGGCCAGCACGGTGTCCTCGCTGACGCCGGCGGCGCCGTGCACCTGGATCGCGCGGTCGATCACGTTGCACGCCACCTGCGGGGCGACCGCCTTGATCTGCGAGACCAGCAGATGGGCGGCCTTGTTGCCGTGCTGGTCGATGGTCCACGCCGCCTTCTCGCACAGCAGCCGGGCCTGGTCGATTTCGTTGCGGGACTTGGCAATTGCCTCCCGCACCACGCCCTGCTCGGCCAGCGGACGGCCGAACGCCACCCGGTTGCGGGCGCGGTCGGCCATCAGGGCCAGCGCGCGTTCGGCGCCGCCCAGCGCCCGCATGCAGTGGTGGATGCGGCCCGGTCCCAGCCGGGCCTGGGCGATCGCGAAGCCGGCACCCTCCTCGCCGAGCAGGTTGGTGACCGGCACCCGGACGTTGTCGTAGATGATCTCGCAGTGCCCGGGCTGGTCCTGGTAACCGAAGACCGTCGTCGAGCGGACGACGGTCACGCCCGGGGTGTCGATCGGCACCAGCACCATCGACTGCTGTTGGTGGCTGGCGGCGTCGGGGTTGGTGCGGCCCATCACGATGAGGATCTTGCAGCGCGGGTCGGCCGCCCCGGACGTCCACCACTTGCGGCCGTTGATGACGTAGTCGGCGCCGTCGCGCTCGATGGACGTTTCGATGTTGCGGGCGTCGCTGCTGGCGACGGCGGGCTCGGTCATCGAGAAGGCGCTGCGGATCTCCCCGGCCAGCAAGGGCTCCAGCCACTGCTTGCGCTGCTCCTCGGTGGCGAACAGGTGCAGGGTCTCCATGTTGCCGGTATCGGGCGCCGCGCAATTGAGCGCCTCGGGCGCGATCTCCAGGCTCCAGCCGGTCAGCTCGGCCAGCGGGGCGTATTCCAGGTTGGTGAGGCCCGACTCGGCCGGCAGGAACAGGTTCCACAGGCCCTGCTGTTTGGCCTTGTTTTTCAGTTCTTCGATGATCGGCGGAACGGTGTGGTCATCGGGGCCGGCCTCGTGACGGTATTTGTCGTATGCGGCCTCGGCCGGGAAGACGTTCTCGATCATGAAGTCGGACAATCGCTTGTGGTAGTCGCTGGCTTTGGCCGACATCGCGAAGTCCATGACCGTCACGATATCTTTCAGCGCGAGCAGACGCAGAATCGCATGCCGCAGTGACAATTCGTGCGATTCACTGTCTGCTCGCGGTAGACATGGCGCCATGACCGAATCCCGCCCCCCGTTCCCGCCGTTCACCTTCGAAACTGCGTTGCAGAAGGTACAGGCCGCCGAGGACGCCTGGAACACCCGCGACCCCGAGCGCGTCAGCCTCGCGTACACGCCCGACTCGCACTGGCGCAATCGCGGCGAACACATCGTGGGCCGCGACGAGATCGTCGCGTTCCTGACCCGCAAGTGGGAGCGCGAACTCGACTACTCGCTGCGCAAGAGCCTGTGGGACTTCCACGACAACCGCATCGCGGTGCGGTTCCAGTACGAGTGCCGCGACCACGAAGGCCAGTGGTACCGCAGCTACGGAAACGAGTTGTGGGAGTTCAGCGAGTCGGGGCTGATGGCGCGCCGCGAGGCCAGTATCAACGACGTGCCGATCGAGGAGTCGGAGCGCCGCTACTTCGGGCCCCGGCCCGCATCGGAACACGGGCAAGATATCCCGCTCTGGTGACAGGTTAGGGTGTCTGCGGCAAGCCAAAGACATAAGGAAAGTAGATGTACGCGCCATGACAGATGCGCAGACGACGGTGGGGGTGGTCGCCGAGTCCGGGGCCGACGAGCGGCGCGTCGCGCTGGTGCCGAAGGCGGTCGCGTCGCTGGTCAACAGCGGTTTGGCGGTGGTGGTCGAGTCCGGTGCGGGCGAGGGCGCGCTGCTGCCCGACGGGCTGTACACCGAGGTGGGGGCGAGCATCGGGGACGCCTGGGCGGCCGACGTGGTCGTCAAGGTCGCGCCGCCGACCGCCGACGAGGTCGCCCGGTTGCACCGCGGCCAGACGCTGATCGGTTTTCTGGCGCCGCGCAACGCCGACAACGCGATCGGTGCGCTGAAGCAGGCCGGGGTTCAGGCGTTCGCGCTGGAGGCGATTCCCCGCATCTCGCGCGCCCAGGTGATGGATGCCCTGTCATCACAGGCCAACGTGGCCGGGTACAAGGCCGTCCTGCTGGCGGCCTCCGAATCGACCCGGTTCTTCCCGATGCTCACCACCGCGGCGGGAACCGTGAAGCCCGCCACCGTGCTGGTGCTCGGCGTCGGGGTGGCCGGGCTGCAGGCGCTGGCGACGGCCAAGCGGCTGGGCGCCCGCACCACCGGCTACGACGTGCGTCCGGAGGTGGCCGACCAGGTCCGCTCGGTGGGTGCGCAGTGGCTCGACGTCGGCATCGACGCGGCCGGTGAGGGCGGCTACGCCCGCGAGCTGACCGACGAGGAGCGCGCCCAACAGCAGAAGGCGCTGGAAGACGCGATCGCCGGATTCGACGTGGTGATCACCACCGCGCTCGTGCCCGGCCGCCCGGCGCCGCGGCTGGTGACCGCAGCGGCGGTGGAGGCGATGAAACCCGGCAGCGTGATCGTCGACCTCGCCGGTGAGACCGGCGGCAACTGCGAACTGACCGAGCCGGGCCGCACCGTCGTCAAGCACGACGTCACCATCGCCTCGCCGCTGAACCTGCCCGCGACCATGCCCGAGCACGCCAGCGAGCTGTACAGCAAGAACATCACGGCGCTGCTGGACCTGCTGATCAAGGACGGGAAGCTGGCGCCGGACTTCGACGACGAAGTCATCGCGGAGTCGTGTGTGACCCGCGATCGAAAGGACTCTTAGATGTACGACGAGCTGTTGGCCAACCTGGCGATCCTGGTGCTGTCCGGGTTCGTCGGGTTCGCGGTGATCTCGAAGGTGCCCAACACGCTGCACACGCCGCTGATGTCGGGCACCAACGCCATCCACGGGATCGTGGTGCTCGGCGCGCTGGTGGTGTTCGGGGAGGTCGAGCACCCGTCGCTCGCGGTGCAGATCATCCTGTTCGTCGCGGTGGTGTTCGGCACGCTCAACGTCATCGGCGGTTTCATCGTCACCGACCGGATGCTCGGGATGTTCAAGGGCAAGAAGAAGCCGGTGCCCGCCAAAGTTGACGAGGTCGCCAAATGAACTACCTGGTCACCGTCCTCTACATCATCTCGTTCTCGCTGTTCATCTATGGGCTGATGGGCCTGACCGGGCCCAAGACCGCCGTGCGCGGCAACCTGATCGCCGCGGTGGGCATGGCCCTGGCCGTGACGGCGACGCTCATCAAGATCCGGCACACCGACCAGTGGGTGCTGATCATCCTCGGGCTGGTCGTGGGCGTCGCGCTCGGCGTCCCGCCGGCCCGCTACACAAAGATGACCGCTATGCCGCAGCTGGTGGCGTTCTTCAACGGCGTCGGCGGTGGCACCGTCGCCCTCATCGCGCTGTCGGAATTCATTGAAACCCAAGGCTTTTCGGCCTTCCAGCACGGCGAGTCGCCTACCGTGCACATCGTGGTCGCGTCGTTGTTCGCCGCGATCATCGGGTCGATCTCGTTCTGGGGTTCGATCATCGCCTTCGGCAAGCTGCAGGAGATCATCTCCGGATCGCCGATCGGCTTCGGGAGGGCCCAGCAACCGATCAACCTGCTGCTGCTGGCCGGCGCGGTGGCCGCCGCGGTCGTCATCGGCCTGGGCGCGCATCCGGGCACCGGTGGGGTGGCCCTGTGGTGGATGATCGGCCTGCTGGCCGCCGCCGGCGTGCTCGGCCTGATGGTGGTGCTGCCCATCGGCGGCGCCGACATGCCGGTGGTCATCTCCCTGCTGAACGCGATGACGGGGCTGTCGGCCGCCGCGGCCGGTTTGGCGCTGAACAACACCGCGATGATCGTGGCCGGCATGATCGTCGGCGCGTCCGGCTCGATCCTGACCAACCTGATGGCCAAGGCCATGAACCGCTCCATTCCCGCGATCGTCGCGGGCGGTTTCGGCGGCGGCGGGGTGGCGCCCAGCGCCGACGGCGGCGGCGACAAGCACGTCAAGGCGACGTCGGCCGCCGACGCGGCCATCCAGATGGCCTACGCCAACCAGGTGATCGTGGTGCCGGGCTACGGCCTGGCCGTCGCGCAGGCCCAGCACGCCGTCAAGGACATGGCCTCGCTGCTCGAGGACAAGGGTGTCGCGGTGAAGTACGCGATCCACCCGGTCGCCGGCCGCATGCCCGGGCACATGAACGTGCTGCTGGCCGAGGCCGAGGTGGACTACGACGCGATGAAGGACATGGACGACATCAACGACGAGTTCGCGCGCACCGACGTCGCGATCGTCATCGGCGCCAACGACGTCACCAACCCGGCGGCCCGCAACGAGGCGTCCAGCCCGATCTATGGCATGCCGATCCTCAACGTGGACAAGGCGAAATCGGTGATCGTGCTGAAGCGGTCGATGAACTCGGGATTCGCGGGCATCGACAACCCGCTGTTCTACGCCGACGGGACCACGATGCTGTTCGGGGACGCGAAGAAGTCGGTGACGGAGGTCGCCGAGGAGCTAAAGGCGCTCTAGACGGGCGGGTACGCCGGAGGCGGGTATCCGTTGCCGTCGACGACGCCGCGCAGACCCCACGGGACGTACTTGAAGAAGAACTCGATCTCGTCGCTCATGTCATAGTCCGGACTCGGATCCATGTCCCCACCTCTCGACTCGCGACCGGTTCGACACACCATGCTAGTCCCAGACGCGCCGCTGCGACAGGCGGCGGTGCGCTTAAACTGTCCAACCAGTTGATTGATACTTTGCCTTATCCGGGCCCCAGCGTGGCCCGCCGGCGGTGAACGATAGAGAGCACCCAGAGACAAATGCCATCCGAGAACGGGCTGACCCGCCGCGAGGAGTTGCTGGCCGTCGCCACCAAGCTGTTCGCCGCGCGCGGCTATCACGGCACCCGGATGGACGACGTCGCCGACGTGATCGGGCTGAACAAGGCGACCGTCTACCACTACTACGCCAGCAAGTCGCTGATCCTCTTCGACATCTACCGCCAGGCCGCCGAGGGCACGCTGGCCGCCGTGCACGACGATCCGTCGTGGACGGCCCGCGAGGCGCTCTACCAGTACACCGTCCGCCTGCTGACCGGGATCGCGGCCAATCCGGAGCGGGCCGCCGTGTACTTCCAGGAGCAGCCGTACATCACCGAGTGGTTCACCTCCGAGCAGGTCGCCGAGGTCCGCGAGAAGGAGGCCCAGGTCTACGAGCACGTGCACGGGCTCATCGACCGCGGGATCGCCAGCGGCGAGTTCTACAAGTGCGACTCCCACGTGGTGGCGCTGGGCTACATCGGGATGACGCTGGGCAGCTACCGGTGGCTGCGGCCGAGCGGGCGGCGCACCGCCAAGGAGATCGCCGCCGAGTTCAGCACCGCGCTGCTGCGGGGTTTGATTCGCGACGAGTCGATCCGGCAGCATTCCCCGCTCGGCCCGTAGCCGTCAGCCGAAATTGGGCGGCGGGATCAGGTGCAGCACGTTCCCGGCCGCCCCGCTCAGCAGGGACAGCAGCGTCGTGCTGGACTGGCCGAACGACACGTTCAGGCCCGGGTTGATGGACGGAACCCACGGGTAGGTGTCCGGGAAGTACGAGGGCGACAGCAGGCCGGCTTCCACCCCGATCTCGACCGCGGCGCCATAGGGACCCTGCACGGCGCCCAGGGCGAGGTCGGGAATGACCGTGAACGGGTTCGGCAGGTCGAACAGTCCGGCCGGGGTGGGAATGTTCGCGTAGTTGGCGCCCGGCCCGTAGTCGCCGTAGCCCAGGTCGACGAGCACGCGCAGATCCGGCTGGAAGATGTCGGCGATCGGCGGACCGGCGTAGGGGATGGCGCGGATCGGCTCCAGCAGCGGCAGGTTCTGGGTCATGAACATGTAGTACTTCGTGTTGCCGGTGTAGTCGGGCGACGTGGGCAGCTGCACGGCGGTGCCCACCTGGGTAGCCGTCAGGTCGGGATAGGAGCTGTGGACGAAGAAATAGCCCATGAACGCGTTGAGGTCGGAGACGAGATTGAGCGGGTACTGGGGTAGGTCGGCGATGCCGTCGTATTGGTATGTGTAAATCGAGGTCGGGTACGGCGAATTCGGCGGGGTCGCGCCGTTGAACGCCACGTCCAGGAATGGGATGTAGAAGCCGGGGAAGCGCTCGAGGATGCCGCCGACGGGGTTGTTGGGATTGCCGATCAGCACGAAGTTCAAGTGGCCCTGATACGGGGATCCCGCCGCCATGAGGGCGTTTATCTCGTTAGTGGCGATCGCGGCGCTCTGCGAGTAGCCGAAAACCACGGCGCTATTGTTCGGGTCGCTCAGTGTCGAAGTGATCGCGTTGTTCAGCAACGTGACGCCCTTGGCCACGGACTGGCCGAACGTCATGCTGCCGAGGTTCGGCGTCACCGGCCAGAACTGCTCGGGCGTGAAGACCGGCAACGGCGGCGACGAGACCGACGGGTACAGGGGCTTGATGTACGAGTTAAAGACGCTCGTCAGATATTTGGGGTCCGGTTGCGGGTTGTTCGTGCCGCCCATGATCAACGCGAACAGCGGGTCTCCGGGGGCCAACTGCACCGCCGAGAGCGGGACGCCGCCGGTGGACGCGCCGCCGGTGACCGGTGCCACCCCGAGAAGGGCCGCGCCTGTCGCCTCGGCTTGCGCGTAGGCGGCCGCCGCGGCCCCCAAGGCCCGGGTGAACTGGCTATGAAAACTTTCGGCCTGCCCGAGAAGCGCTTGATATTCCCGGCCGTACGCGCCGAACAGGTTCGCGATGGCCGCCGACACCTCGTCCTCGGCCGCCGCGAGCAAACCGGTCGTTTGTCCCGCGGCATTCGCGCCGGCCGCGTCGATCGCCGAACCGATGCTTTGCACATCGGCGGCCGTTGACGCCAAGGTCTCAGGGGCAGCAATTAAGTCGGACATCTCCCCGTCCTTTCCCCACGGACCCCATCCCGGCCCAATGGGAGTTATCCGGAACCGTGGGTATTAGGTATTGACCGAGGGTAAATCCGTCCCGCCGGGAAGTCCGGCGTTTTGCGCAAGTTCTAAGCAGTCACACGCTAGAGGTGTCGGTCGAGAAAGGCGAGTTGGTCCGCGACGACGCGCTCGAACGCGTCGCCGACGTAGATATCGAAATGCCCCTCGGGATACATGCGGACCTCGCCGCGCGGGGCCTTCGCCGCGTAGCGCAGCGTCGGCACCGGGGGAGCCACCGAGTCGGCCTCGCAGACGCAGAACAGGATCGGGCAGGCCACCTTCGCGGCCAGCCGGCCCGGCCGGTAGGTGATGACCTTCAAGGCGAGCCGGGCGGCGACCTCGTTGGGCACCGTCTGGCCCTCGGGGACCAGCCTCATGTAGCCGGGGTACACATCGGGCGCGTTCATCAGGGCGACCTCACCCGGCTTGCCGGCCGCGGGAATCGTGACCGGCGACCTGCCCAGCCGGGCCGCGAAGAGGTCGCGCGCGGCCAGCAGGCCGACACGGCCGAAGATCGCCGGGCTGAGCGTGCGCGCGGATGCGACGCCGTCGGTGAAGGGGCATTGGGCCACGGCGGCCTCGATGCCCGGCACCCGGGCCGCCGTCGCGATCACGTGCCCGCCGCCAAAAGAGGTGCCCCACACGCCGATTCGATCGTGATCGACGCCACCCAGGGTGTGGGCGTGGGCGACCGCGGCCGCCCAGTCCGCGAGCTGCATGCCGATGTCGAGCAGCTGCCGCGGCTGGCCTTCGCTGTCGCCGAAGTTGCGGTAGTCGAACACCAGGCAGGCGTAGCCGGCGGCGCTGAATCGTTCGGCATAGGCGTCCAGTCGCATGGTGCGCACCGCACCCAGCCCGTGCGCCATCACCAGCAGCGGCGCGGGGCCACCGCGCTCCGGTCGGTACAGCCACGCGCTGATCCGGTCGGCACCGGATCTGAATCGGACGTCCTCGCGTTGCGTCATCAGCGTTTCCATTCTGCCCGGCCGGTAGGCGTCGCAGAAGTTGTGGACTACTGTCTAGAAACGTTTCGAGCGTTCGAGGGACGGAGACTCTCATGGCCATCCGCGTCGCACACGTCGGCACCGGAAATGTCGGAGGGCTGGCCCTGGCCCACCTGATCACCGACCCCCGATTCGAACTGACGGGCGTGTGCGTTTCCACGCCGGAGAAGGTGGGCAAGGACGCCGGACAACTGTGCGGCGTGGGCCTCGACGCCGACACTGTGACCGGCGTCGGCGCCGTTTCGGACCTCGACGCCATCCTGGCCGCCAAGCCCGAGTGCGTCGTCTACTGCGCCATGGGCGATACGCGGCTGCCCGACGCGATGGCGGACGTGATGCGCATCCTGGGCGCCGGCATCAACGTCGTCGGGTCGTCACCCGGATTGCTGCAGTACCCGTGGGGCGTCATGCCCGACAAGTACATCGCCCGCGTGGAAGATGCTGCCCGGCAAGGCAATTCGAGCATCTTCATCAGCGGCGTGGATCCCGGATTCGCCAACGACCTGATCCCGTTCGCGCTCGCCGGAACCTGTCAGCGCATCGAGCAGGTGCGCTGCATGGAGATTCACGACTACGCGAGCTACGACGGCGTCGAGGTGATGAGCTATATGGGGTTCGCCCAGCCGCTGGATTACGTCCCGATGCTGCTGCAGCCGGGCGTGCTGAGCATCGCGTGGGGGACGGCGATCCGTCAGCTGGCGGCCGGGCTGGGTATCGAGGTCGACGAGATCACCGAGTCCTACCAGCGCGAGCCGGCGCCCGAGGACTTCGACATCGCGATCGGACACGTGGCCAAGGGCACGCTGGCCGTGCTGCAGTTCGAGATCCGCGGCATGGTCAAGGGCCACCCCGCGATCGTCATCGAACACGTCACCCGGCTGCGGCCCGACCTGCGCCCCGACCTGCCGCAGCCCGCTTCGGGCGACGGCTCGTATCGCGTCGAGATCACCGGCGAGCCGTCCTACGCGGTGGACATCGTTCCGAGCAGCCGCAAGGGCGACCACAACCACGCCGCGATCGCCGGAGCCGCCGGTCGGATCGTCAACGCGATCCCGGCGGTGATCGCCGCGCCGCCGGGGATCACGACCACCTTGGACCTGCCGCTGGTCACCGGTAAGGGACTTTATGCGCCAAAAGACTTGGTAGCTCAGTAAATTCGAAAGGACTGATTAATGGGACGGGTTGACGGCAAGGTAGCGCTGATCAGTGGCGCCGCCGGCGGCATGGGCGCCGAAGATGCGCGGCTGCTGGTCGAGGAAGGCGCCAAGGTCGTTATCGGCGACATCCTCGACGACCAGGGCAAGGCGCTCGCCGAAGAGATCGGCGACGCCGCGCGCTACGTCCACCTCGACGTCACCCAGCCCGACCAGTGGGACGCCGCAGTCGCGACCGCCGTCGGTGAATTCGGCAAGCTCAACGTGCTGGTCAACAACGCGGGAACGGTTGCGCTGGGGCCGTTGAAGGACTTCAAGCTGGACAAGTGGCAGAAGGTGATCGACGTCAACCTGACCGGCACCTTCCTGGGCATGCGGGCGGTTGTCGAGCCGATGACCGCGGCCGGGGGTGGCTCCATCATCAACGTCTCGTCGATCGAGGGGCTGCGTGGCGCGCCGATGGTGCACCCGTACGTCGCGTCCAAGTGGGGCGTGCGCGGGCTGGCCAAGTCGGCGGCGCTGGAGTTGGCGCCGTTGAACATCCGGGTGAATTCGATCCACCCCGGTTTCATCCGCACCCCGATGACCGCGCACCTACCCGAAGACATGGTCACCATCCCGCTCGGCCGTCCCGGTGAGGTCCGCGAGGTCGCGACTTTCGTGCTGTTCCTGGCCAGCGACGAGTCGTCTTACTCGACGGGAAGCGAATTCGTCATGGACGGCGGGCTGATCACCGACGTGAACCACAAAGAGTTCTGACCTTCGGCCCGTCTAGTCCGGCGCTCGCCCACTATCGACTCGTGTCGTTTAAGCGGCGCGGCGCGGGGGAATCATCTAAGACGCACGTCAGTGGGGATATCGGACCGGAAGAAGGGGACGAGGTTGCGAGGCGTGGGCCGCGGCGCGGACGCGGAGGAACCGGATCGGTGGACGGCGAGAGCCCTGTGCATCGACACCGATCCCGACGGGCTCTTTGTGACGGGTGCCGCCCAGCGCAAGGCGGCGGTGTTGTGCCGCCACTGCCCGGTCATGCGCGAGTGTGCCGCCGAGGCGTTGGACAACAAAGTGGAATTCGGTGTCTGGGGCGGCATGACGGAGCGACAGCGCCGAGCCTTGCTCCATCAGCACCCCGAGGTGGCTTCCTGGTCGAACTTCCTGAGCGAGCGGACCAAACGCCGCATCGGCTGACTGGCGCCCAGTCGGGGGCCTTGGCCGGGCACGGGGCGGCGGTGCTATAACCGCGAGCATGCCCGGCGGCCTTGCGGATCTGAAAAAGATTGTCGGTTCCAACCACGTCGTCACCGACGCCGACGTCCTGGCCGGCCGCAGCGTCGATCACACCGGGCGCTATCGGGGGCGCGCGAGCGCGCTGGTGCGGCCGGGGTCGGCCGAGGAGGTCGCCGAGGCGCTGCGGGTGTGCCGCGACGCGGGCGCGCACGTGACCGTGCAGGGCGGACGGACCTCGCTGGTGGCCGGGACCGTCCCCGAGCATGACGACGTGTTGCTGTCGACCGAACGCCTCTGCGGGCTCGGCGACGTGGACACCGTCGAGCGCCGCGTCTCGGCCGGCGCCGGAGCCGCTCTGGCCGCCGTGCAAAACGCCGCTGCCGCAGCGGGTTTGGTGTTCGGCGTGGATCTCGCCGCCCGCGACACCGCCACCGTCGGCGGCATGGCGTCGACGAACGCCGGGGGGCTGCGCACCGTGCGCTACGGCAACATGGGCGAGCAGGTCGTCGGCCTGCAGGTGGCGCTGCCCGACGGTTCGCTGATGCGCCGCCACAGCGAGGTGCGCAGCGACAACACGGGCTACGACCTGCCGGCGCTGTTCGTCGGCGCCGAGGGCACCCTCGGCGTGATCACCGCGCTGGACCTGCGGTTGCATCCCACGCCGTCGCACCGGGTGACGGCGGTCTGCGGGTTCTCCGAACTCGAGGCGCTGGTCGACGCCGGCCGCGCGTTTCGCGACGTGGATGGGATCGCGGCTTTGGAGCTGATCGACGGCCGGGCCGCCGCGCTGACCGCCGAACACCTCGGGGTCGGCGCGCCCGTGCGGGGAGACTGGCTGCTGCTGGTGGAGCTGGCCGCCGACCACGACCAGACGGATCGGCTCGCCGACCTGCTGGACGGCGTCCATCTGTGTGGGGAACCCGCGGTCGGCGTGGATGCCGCTGCGCAGCAACGGTTGTGGCGCGTGCGGGAATCGCTGGCTGACGTGCTCGGCATTTACGGGCCACCGCTGAAGTTCGACGTGTCTCTGCCGCTGTCGGCCGTCGGCGAATTCGCAAGGCAGGCAGTCGATTTGGCCTGCGTTCATGCGCCCGAGGCGCTGCCCCTTCTGTTCGGCCACGTCGGCGAGGGCAACCTGCACCTCAACGTGCTGCGTTGCCCGCCCGAGCGCGAGCAGGCGCTGTATGCGCCGATGATGGACCTCATCGCGCGGTGTGGCGGCAACGTCAGCTCCGAGCATGGTGTCGGCAGCCGCAAGCGCCAGTACCTGGGCATGTCGCGGGAGCCCGCCGACATCGCCGCAATGCGGGCGGTCAAAGCCGCCCTGGACCCGACCGGCTACCTGAACGCGGCCGTGCTGTTCGACTGATCCTTATCGCGCCGTCTGACATACGCTGGCATTCATGGCATCCGGAATCTTCGACACGCCCATCGCCGGAATCATCAATAACGTCTTTGACGGCTTGATCGACGCCCCCGTCGTGGGGCCACTGGTACGGCGCGGGTTGATCAAGATTCGCTATGTCGGCAGGCGTTCGGGCAAGACGATCCAGACCCCGGTCGGGTACCGCCGCTCCGGCGACGGCATCGTCATCAACGTCATGTCGCCCGACAGCAAGACGTGGTGGCGAAACTTCCTCGGCGAGGGCGGGCCGATCACACTGCTCAACTTCGGCGGCGCCGACCGCACCGGGCACGCGCGCGCCAGCCGCGACGAGAAGGGCCGCGTCAAGGTCGCGGTGCGGCTCGACTGATCAGGGGCCGCCCTTGATCCCGACCGCGTGGCGCAATTGCTCCAGGAACTGGTCGGCATCGTCGCTTCGGACGATGTAGTGCGAGATCGCGATCCGGATGACCGTCGCGGCCCGCACCGCGGCGTTGGGGCCGGAGAGGTGCCGTTGCAGGCCGTCGCGCATCTGCGGGATGACGCGGCCGAACTGCGCGATGGTGTGCTCGGGCTCGACGTCGACCATGCGCACCCCGGAGTACGAATGCTGGTATTCGACGATGAATCGCAGCACGGCGTCGAGCTTGTCGGCGCCCTTGAGTCCGGCGGTGGCCTTGACCAGACCGCTCTCGAATTCCTGCCGCTCGTAGTGTGAAAACGCCGACAGCAACTCCTCTTTCGAGGCGAACCAGCGGTACAGCGTGGGACGCGAGACGCCCGCCTGGGCGGCCACCTCGGACAGGCTGAGCTTGGTCTTGCCGTTGCGGCCGAGCACCTCGGCCGTGGCGTCGAGGATGCGCTGACGTGTCGAGGTGTCGATGTCCGCGGCTGGGGCCGGCTGGCTCATAACTGAAACTTTACGAAGTATGGCGAGCGTGTCACTGTTTTTTCGCTTCCCGGCCGGGGCGCCCGCGCACCAGCACGCATTGTTGAATGGCGCCGACCGCGCCCCCCTCGTCGAAAAGTGTGCCGACCGTCGTGCCGATGCCGTCCGGGCCGTAGCTGGTCTCCGCGCGAATGCCGATCCAGTCGCCGTCGGGGATCCGGAACACGTGCACCGCGAGGTCGGTGTTGAGGAACGTCCACTTGGTGATGTCCAGCTTGCTGCCGATGCCGTTGGCGCAGTCGGCCACCGCGAACAGCCGCTCCAGCGGGGTCATGGCCTCGTCCTTGACGAGGTCGACGGTCGGCTTGATCCAGGATTCGCCCGGGCCCTCGCTCAGCGGTTCGGTCAGCCACAGCCAGTCCAGGCTGTGCACGTAGTTGCGGTCCCAATCCCTGGCCCGGAGGTTGCGGTCGCGGGCCTCGGCCCGCGGCCGGGGCAGGGGAGCTGCGCCGTGAGCCACCGCGTGCGTGTCTTGGTGCTGCAACCGCCACCCGCTGGCGCGGGCCACCGGCCGGGGTTCGCCATCGGGCCCCGGCGCCAGCATCTCGGCCGTGACGAGCTCGATCTGTTTGCCGCCCCGCTGCACTTGCGAGCTGACCCAAAGGTCACCCTCGGCCGGCACCCCACCCAGCAGGTCGATGACGACCCGGCCGAGCCGGGTGTCGTCGCGCCGCCCACACCGTTCCAGCGCCCGGACCAACAGCGCCGACACCGGGCCGCCGTGCTGGATGGCGGCCGACCAGGTGCCGCGCGCCAGATCGGTCGCCGCAAACTTCTCGCCCCGCGGGTCGGCGTCGTCGATCAGCTCGTAGTAGGAGTCGGTCATCCTTTGCCTTCCGGGTGTCAGGGTAGGCCCGCGCCGGCGGTGTCAACGGTCACCGCGTCCAGCTGCGAGAGCCGGGTGCCGATCAGTCGCTGGGGATAAGCGTCGGTGCTCGACAGCAGAAACAGCGTACGGCGCGCGGGACCGCCGAACGCGCACGCGATCGCCGCCCGCTCGCCCATGTCGATGCGGTCGGTCACGGCGCCGCCCTCGCTGATCCGCTCGAACTGGTGCGCCAGCGTCATGGCGGCCCACACGGCGCCCTCGGCGTCGAGCGCGATGCCGTCCGGCGGCCCGTCCAGGCCGTCGGCGAAGACCCGGCGGCCGCCGAGCCCGCCGTCGTCGCCGATGGCGAACGCGGTCAGGCGGCGGCCCGTCGATTCGGCGACGATCAACGTCTTTCGGCCCGGCGTGATCACCATGCCGTTGGGAAAGTCGAGGTCCTCGGCGGCGATGGTGGCGGTGTCGTCGGCGTCGAGGCGGATGATCGCGCCACCGGAGAACGCCTGGCAGCCGATGTAGGCGCGACCGGCGTCGTCGACGACCATGTCGCCCAGGTTGACCGGCGTCAGGTCGGCCAGGTCGGCGACGACCTCGACCGTTTCGCCGTCGTAGCGCAGCACCTGCCGGTCCTCGGTCGAGGCGATCAGCAGGGATCCGTCGGGGCGAAACCCGAGGCCGGACGGGGAGCGCCCGGGCAGCGCCAGCGTGGTGAGCGAACCCCGCAGGTCGACGGTGTGCACGGCTTCGCCCAGCATGTCGGAGAACCACAGCAGGCCTTCGAACCAGCGCGGGCCCTCGCCGAAGCAGAACCCCTTGGCCAGGGGCTCGGGGATCATCGGCTCAGGCCTTTACAAAACACCGCCAAAGTGTCACGCACTGCGCGCATCGGTGTCAATCTCGCCCAGCTCGCGCGCGACGGCCGCGTGGTAGGCGTCGATCCGGGCCGGATTGGCCTGCTGGAACAGCGCATCGGGCAGCGGCGCGTGCTTGAACGCCTCGATCGTCATCGTCCTGGCGAACAGGGTGACGTCCCGGCCGGGCCGGGTGAACCGGTAGGTGACGGTGATCCGGCCCTCCATCCCGCCGTTCCCGTTGCGGTCGTGGCCGAGGCGACCCACCGAATTGAACATGAACAGCGTCGGCCGGTCGGCGATGGCGAGCTGCCAGCTGAAGATGCGCTCCCCGTCGGGCCCGGCTTCCTCCCAGGTGTCACCGACCTTCAGCGGGAGCTCGGGCAAGTTGCCGATGTGCGCGCTGCCGGGATAGGTCTTGGTCCAGTTCGCCGGGTTGGTGACGAAGTCGTACACGGCCTCGGCGGAATGGGTGAACGCGGTCTCCGAGGTGCTCGTCACGATGCCCAATTGCGTTGCCTCCGTGTATCTGTTAGCCAAGCTTTACAAATCTTACTCAAAGTGTCACGCTGAGCCCTGAGCTGCTGGCGCGGAGGTGGAGCGGATTTGACGAAGGCTTCGGAGGAATCCGAGCAGATCGAGTGGACGGTGCAGGGTCTGCTGGACCTGTTCGACGTGCGGGCCGACGGGCAGGACCGGTTCACCGGCGACACCGGGATCGCCGTCGGCGACGAACGGCAGGTGGTGGAGGGCACCCAGGTGCTCGCTCAGGCGATTGTCGCGGTGGCCAAGCGATTCCCGGACAAGTCGGTGCGCTCGGCCCACGCCGTGTTCTCCCGCGCGGTGACCGTCGGCCCGCCGATCGAACTCGTTCTCGACGTCGTGGCCGAGGGCCGGTCTACCGCCACCGCGGTCGTGGCCGTGCACCAAAACGGCCGGCGCTGCCTGAGCATCACCGTGCTGGCAGACGTCCCGACGGGCGACGTCATCCGCCATCACCTGCCGCGTCCCGACGTGGCGGCCCCCGCCGACGCCAACCATTCGCCGATGCCGATGGTCGGACGCGAACTGCGCCTCGTCGACGTCATCGACGTCAACAGCCCCGACGAGGTCGGGCCGCCCGAGTTGTACGCGTGGCTGCACTATGACCCGATCCCGACCCGCGACGACCTTGCCAAGGCGCTCGTCGCGTACTTCACCGGGCATCTGGGGATCTCCACAACCATGCGGGCGCACCCGGGCATCGGCACCAGCCAGGCGCACCTGACGGTGTCCACCGCACCGATGAGCATCTCGGTCGCGTTCCACGAACCCGTGCTCTGGGACGGCTGGCTGCTCTACACCCACGAGAGCACCCAGGTCGGCGCGGGGATGTCGTACGTGCGCGGCACCGTGCACTCCGAGGAGGGGGAGCTGCTGGCCTCCTTCGCCCAGGAGGCGCTGATCCGTCCGCTGCGCACCAGCGACACGGCGATCGATTCCCGCGCACGATTCTGACCGCCATGCGCTTCACCATCACCCACCCGATGCACAGCCATCCGTACAACCCGGAGCTGGTCAGCGGCGAAGGCATCGGAAAGGTGGCCGAGGCCACCGAGGCCGCCGGCATCCATGGGTTCGGTTTCACCGACCACCCCGCGCCGTCGCAGCGCTGGCTGGAGGCCGGGGGGCATGACGCCGTAGATCCGTTTGTCGCTTTGGGTTTCGCCGCGGCCAGGACGACAACGCTGCGCCTGATTCCCAACATCGTGGTGCTGCCGTACCGAAACCCGTTCGTGGTGGCCAAGTCCGGCGCCACGCTGGATCTGCTCTCGGGTGGCCGGTTCACGCTCGCGGTCGGAGTGGGTTATCTCAAGCGGGAGTTCGCGGCGCTGGGCGTGACTTATGACGAGCGGCTAGAACTGTTCGAGGAAGCCCTTCAGGTGATCCGCGCGGTGTGGACCAGCGACGACATTTCGTTCGAGGGCAAGCATTTCAGCGCGCGCGGCATCACCGCGCACCCCAGGCCGCTCAGTCAGCCGCATCCGCCGATCTGGATCGGTGGCAACACCACGGCCGCTCGCCAGCGCGTGGCGCAGTACGGCGACGGCTGGTGCCCGTTTCCCGCCCCGCCGCAGCTGGCGAAGACTTCCGGCACCGCGGTCATCGACTCCGTCGAGCGTCTCACCGAGGGCGTCGACGACCTGCGGCGCCGCTGCGACGCGGTGGGCAGGGACTGGTCGGCGATCGACATCACCTTCACCAACTTCGAGGGCGGCAGCCCCGCGACCGACGACTTCAACGCCGACGCCTACCTGGGCGGCCTGGAAAAGCTTGCGGCAGTGGGTGTGACGTGGGTCGGCGTCCACCTGCCGGGTGACAGCATGGCGCATGCGCTCGAGACCCTCGATCGGTTCCGCACGCTCGTGAGCGACGCGATGTAGATGGACTTCTCAGCCGTCGAGCTCAGCGCCGAGGACCAGGAATTTCTCGAGGAGACCCGGGCCTTCATCGCCAAGCACGTCACCGACGACGTGCTGCGCCGCCAGCGTGAGTTCGGGGAAAACTTCGACGAGCAGGTGCATCTGGCGCTGGGCGAGGCCGGCTACCTGGCGTCGGATTGGCGGCTCGAGTCCGAGGGTGGATTCAGCCCGGTCCGGCGGCGCATCTTTCATCTCGAGATCGCCCGGGCCCACACGCCCTGGTACCACTGGGGAACCACGTCCGTCGTCGCGCGGCTGGTGCAGCGGTTCGGCGCGCCGGAGCTCACCGACAAGGTGCTGCCCGGCGTGCTGTCCGGAGAGATCCGGCTGTGCCTGGGCTACACCGAGCCCGAGGGCGGCTCGGACGTCGCCACCTGCAAGACCCGCGCGGTGAGCGACGGGGACGCATGGGTTATCAACGGCTCCAAGATGTTCACCTCGAACGCGCAGAACGCCCGGTACGTCTTCCTGCTCACCAACACCGACCCGCAGGGCCCGAAACACAAGAACCTGACCATGTTCCTGGTGCCGCTCGATACGCCGGGCATCGAGATCCAACCCATCCGCACCCTGGACGGCGACCGCACCAACATCGTCTACTACAGCGACGTGCGCGTCGACGACCTCTACCGCATCGGCGAGATCAACGGCGGCTGGACGGTGATGCGCTCGGCGCTGGACTCCGAGCACGGCATCGTGGATCGGGAAGACCATGGCCTGCAATACGTCGCGGCGATGTCGGCGCACGGCGACATCATGGCCGAAGTGGTCGACACGGTCGCGGCGCTCGTCGCGCAGGTGGACGACGGGTCGGTGAAGTATCGGCTCGGGCGGGCAGTCGCGCGGATGGAGGCGGCGCTGTCCACGCCCGGCATGTTCGGGCGCGTCGCGATCGCGCAGACGATGCGCGACATCTCCCCGGACCTGATGGACATCCTGGGGGCGGCCGCCGCGCTGCCCGCCGCGACGCAGGGCTCCGCGAGTGACGGTGCGGCGGAACACCTTTACCGGCTCGCGTTACCGCTCGGAATCTACGGCGGCACCCTCGAGGTGTTCCGCAACATGATCGCCCAGCACACGCTGAAGCTGGGGCGTCCTAGCTACGGTGGCTGACCGGATGCTCAGCGATCACCAGGCGGCCACCGGCGTAGTGCGGGCGTTGATCAGGGTGGGTCGCTGCCGGTCGGCGATGCCGCTTTTGACCAATTCGGTGACCTCATCCGTGGTGTGGGCCTCATAGGCGTCGACGCCGTAGCTGGCCGCCGTTGCCACGACATCGAGCCCGGGTATGTCGAGCCCGGGTACGCCCGGTGTTTTTTCCCATCCACCGAATTCTTTGACCACACCGTATTCGGTGTTGGAGGCCACCACGATTGTCACCGGGATCTGGTACTGCGCCGCAGACCACAGCGCGGTAATCGCGTATTGCATCGAACCGTCACCCATTAACGCGACGACAGGACGGTCTGGGGCCGCAAGTTGAGCACCGACGGATGCGGGCAGCCCGAATCCTAATCCGCCGCCGGCCGACGATAGATGCGAGAACGGATTAGCGGGTCGAATGCTGTTCGTAATGGCGACTTCATTGCTGCCCGCCTCGCTGACCCACAACGTGTCCGGCGGCGCGGCCCGGCCGACAGCCGTCCATAGTGCTTCGGGGCGCAGCGGCGTCTGCGAATTTGCCAGGTCCGGGATCGGCGCACGGGCTGCTGGGGTCTGCCGCTGGGTGGGCTTGGTCGCCGCGAGGAGTGCTTCGGCCGCGCTGGCAATGTCGGCAATGATCGCGTCCCCGACGGGGGCGCGCGCAGCCTCGTCCGGATCATTGGTGATCTGAATCAGGCTCGCACCCTCGGGGAGATACGGTCCCGGTACCAACGGGTAATACCGGAAGACGGGTGCCCCGATCACCACGAGTAGGTCGTGTCCGGCCAGCATCTCGGAGATCCAGCCCGCTCCGGGCGGCAGGATTCCTTGATACAGCGGGTGGTTCTCGGGAAATCCGCTCCACCCCGTAAGTGGTGCCGTCCAGACGGCCGATCGGGTGCGCTCCGCCAACGCGATCACCGCCTCCCACGCGCCATAGCGTTCGACGTCGCCGCCCACAATCAGCGCCGGCGATTTCGCGGACTCCAGCCGGCCGCTGATCTGCTCGGCGAGTTCGGGGGAAAAGCCCGCGGTGCGGGTCACCAAGCGGTTTCGCACGGCGATGACATCGGTGGCCTGCGCGTCGTCGAATTGGACCGGCATGTCATCCATCGGCAGAGAGACGAATACCGGACCCATCGGCGGCGTGGTCGCCAGGTGGATGGCGCGGGCCAGCACGGCAGGAGCCTCGCTGGCGATCGCCGGTTCGGCCGCCCATTTCACGAATGGCTTTGGCACCAAAGCGGGTTCGCTGTTCGTCAGCAGGCAGTACTGGTTCTGCATCGTGCGGCGCTGATTTCCGGCGGTCACGATCAGCGGGGTCTTGTTGATGAATGCGTTGTAGAGCTGGCCCTGCGCGTTACCCATTCCGGGAGCGGTGTGCAGGTTGACAAGAGCGGGTCGCCCGGTGATTTGGGCATATGCGTCGGCCATCCCGACCGGGACCATTTCCTGGAGCCCCAGCACATAGCGGAAGTCGTCTGGGAAGTCTTGCAGCAAAGCCAATTCCGACGAGCCCGGATTGCCAAAAAAGGTCGTCAATTCATGTGCGCGCAGCAAGTCGAGGATCGCCTCACGAACGGTGGTCATGTTGCTGCCTCCAAAGCTCCACAGATGAGCGGGTGGGCTGGTACGCCCGGCTTACCTCGATGATGGTCCGCCGCGACCCAAAGGAGAATCCTCAGGACCTGGTAGTCGACGTGCGATCGACGGCCGAGCCACCTTCGGGTTCGGGGCACCGGTTCGGCAATTCGACCCACGGCATTGCGTCCCTGAAGCCGATACAATTCGCACATGATTTACGCCCGGAGCCGGGGCGGGCGCGAAGTCATCAAGTTTCGCCTTGTCGTCCCGCTGACCGGCGGCGCTGACCTGCGGCCGCCGCTTCGTCGGCGAGTGCACTGATGCGCCCGGCGGACCGGGTCTCGTTGCTGGGTCGAAGCCGTCCCCTGCCGTCCGCGCTGCGCGGCGAGATGCTGTTCACGTCCAAGTGCGGCAGTGACGCCGCTGCCGCGTTGATCACCCTGGCCCAGGAATGTGCGCCGCACGATGCGGTGGCGGCGCGCGAACTGTACCTGGAGGCGCTATCGGCGGTCCTGTTCGCGGGCCGTTTCGCCGGCGCCGGCGGCGTGTTGGAAGTGGCGAGGGCCGCTGCGGGCGCCCCCGCGGCCCGGCGACCAGAAAGCCCGCCAGATCTTTTGCTGGATGGGTTGACGGCGCTGGTCGTCACTGGGCCCCGAGCTGGTATCCCGCTGGTTCAAAGCGCGTTGGACGGCTTCTGTGCCGCCGGCCGGCCAAGTGTCGAGGACGGGACGCGCTGGCTATGGCTTGCCTGCCACGGCGCCATCATCGCTTGGGACGATCGCGCGTGGTTGCACCTGCCGGCCCGACAAGTCGAGCTCGCCCGTGCGGCGGAAGATCAACGGGTGTTGCCCGTGGCGTTGCATTCGCTAGCGGCGGCGCTGACTTGGAATGGGAATTTCACAGCGGCCCGGCAGCTGATCACCGAGGCCGACTCTATCGCGGCGTCGACGGCTTTGACGGTGTTTCCCTACGCGGCTCTCCCGCTTGCGGCCTGGCAGGGTGACCAAACCGAAACTGCACGATTGGTGCAGGCGGGGACCCACTACGCGTTAGCCCGAGGTGAGGGAATGGGCTTGGCGTCAATCGAATTGGCGACTTCGCTGCTGTATAACGGGCTGGGGGTTTATGAGCAGGCCCTGGCGGCAGCCCGACGAGGGTGCGAGCACGCAGAAGAGCTGTGGACGACGTTCTTGCTACCCGAGTTGATAGAGGCGGCAACTCGTTGTGCGCAAACCAGCGACGCGCGTGATGCTCTTGCCTGCCTTGAAGAGAGCGCGCAGGCTGCTGGAACAGATTGGGCGCTAGGAACTTACGCATGCTCGCGGGCACTCGTAAGCAGGGGCGGGCCGGCGGAACGGTTCTACCGTGAGGCGATCGAGCGGCTGGACCGCACAAACCTGCGTCCGGCCGCCGCGCGTGCACGGCTTGTCTACGGAGAGTGGCTGCGTCGGGAACGCAGGCCGCTCGACGCTCGCGTCCAGCTACGGCCGGCTTATGAAGTGTTCACGAGCAATGGAATGGAAGCCTTTGCTGGGCGTGCGCGGCTTGAACTTGAAGCCACCGGCGAGCGCATTCGCGAAAAGCCTGCCGGCCGCGGCGATTCGGGCCTTACACCGCGTGAGGCACAGATCGCCGCGCTGGCCGCGCGCGGGGCCACCAACTCGGAGATCGGCGCCCAGTTGTTCATCAGTCCCAACACCGTCGCGTACCACTTGCGCAAAGTCTTCATCAAACTGGACGTGACCGCGCGGCGCCAACTCGCCGTCGGGACGATAAATCAATCATCGACTTGGGCCGCCGCCGACGCGGCTAGTCGTAGGAGGACCGAACGTTCGTGAGGCGCGCCGTCAGTGGTGGTGCTGGACGGCGCGTCGCCGCAAGGACTTTGGCGACGGCCGGAGACGGGCGGCGAGTATCGAGACTCCATTGCCGGTCAGATGCCGTAGCGCCCAGGGGCGGCCGGCCAGCACTGAGGCAAGGTGGCCGGCTTCGCCGGTGACCGAGGGTCCGTCACCGAGGCGTGACCACGGCGTGTCGGTGGCGATGAGGGTCAGGCCTCGTGCGCGTGCGGCGGCAGGGACGAAGGGGTTCGGGACTTTTATTTCGGTGTCGAGAACTGCGGCGAGTATTGCCGGGGGAATCGCGGAGTCTGCGCCGAGCGCGTAGGTGATGTCCAGTTGGTGGATGACGTGATCGCCGAGGAGCAGTCGCCGGGGGAACAGGCGGCCGACGCCTCGGGGCCGCTGCGTCAATGCCGCGAGGTCATCGATGAGGATGTGCGGGCCCCGTTGTGCTGCCAGGGTGCGGGCCATCGAGGAGTTGGTGCGGTCGAACGAACCGCGGTGTCGCAGCGTGCCGGCGACGATCGACGCCAGCGTGGCCGAGTAGCCGACGACGAGGTGGGCCAGGACGTCGTGGTTGCTCCAGTCTGTGCACAGGCTGGGCTGCGCCCACTGGTCATTGGTGAGAGTGCGCAGGAATGCGATCAGCCGAGCATCGTTGTCTCGCAAAATGTTAACTGCCGTGGACATTCAAATTCTCCAGAAGAAATTGGGTTTGGTCGGCGAGCAGTTCGCCTAGTAGGGGCGGGTGATAGATCTGGAAGTGGTCGCCGTCGTAGTGACGGACGACGCCATGCGGCGCGCGGTGCCCGACGTCGGCGGCGTGACGCGGGTCCATCAGGGTCTCTCGTGCCGAGACACATACCAGCAGTGGAGCCACAATCTTCGCGGCGGCGTGTTTGGCGCTGGTCACGGCGATGCCGACTACGTCGGCGGCGGCAATGCGGTTGTCGAAGGTCGCGCCGGCGGGGACCGTCGAGTACCACCCGTCGAGAGCACCGGGGGTGGTGACCGCGGCCAGGCTGCCCGGCTCGCCGACGATCGAAACATATCTTGGTGCGGCGCCGCGGATCCGGCGAAGCACGTCGTCGAGGATCGCCGGCGTCGTGCGCAGAGCGTGCCGCCACCCGCCGCGGGTCAGCGTTGCCGGTCCATAAACGATCGGGCACTGCACCACCACCGCGGCCAGATCACTACGGGCTCCGGCTTCCCTCAGCACGTGCATCGCGCCAAGGCTGGTGCCCCACAAGCCGACTCGTTGCGAGTCGATGCGGTCGTGGTGACGCAGACAGTCCAGCGCAGCTCCGACATCCTGTTGGTGTCGGCGCATGCTGAAGCGCTGCCGTGGCGAGCCGTCCGAAGCGCCGGTGTGCCGATAATCGAAGGCTAGTGTCGCCACGCCGGCATCCGCGAAGTGTTGCTCGTATTGCGACATCACCATGTCGTGCGTTGCGCCGAGGCCGTGGCAGAGCACCACCCCCGGATGCGGACCAGCGCCGCGGGGCAGGGTCAACCAGCCCGCGCACCGAGCGCCGTGCGAGGTGAACGACACCGGGGTGGTGGTGATGTGAGTTCTCACGGCAACCTCCTTCTCTATACGTACGTTGTACGTATAGATCTACGTTAGGTACGCTGTACGTGTCAAGCGGTGATGACGAGGAGGTGAGCTGTGCGGGCCCGATTCACCGTCTCGGAAGTGCGCGCACACGCAATGGGGATCGTCGATCGCGACGGGCTCGGCGCGCTGAACATGCGCTCGCTTGCCAGCGCCTTGGGCACCGGACCGATGACGCTCTACAACTACGTCAAAGACCGGGAGGAACTCGAAGCGTTAGTCGCAGAAGCGGTGCTGACCGACGTGAAACTGCCTCTCCCGTCGGACGATTGGCTCGCCGACGTGAAATCCATTGCGATCGCCGTATGGGAATCGATGCGCCGTCACCGTAACGCTGTTCCGCTGGTCTTGACCCGCCGCACCGTCTCGAGCGAGAGCTTCGCGCCCGCAGAGCAGCTCGTCGCGGCACTGGTCCGTGGCGGACTTGCCGACCACGATCTCTTGGCCGCCTTCCGCGGGGTGCTCAGCCTCGTCATGGGTGCCGCTCAAGTCGAGCTGGCCGGCCCTGCGGCGGTGGGCGCCCCAGAGCAGCTGAACGTCGCCGCCGCCCGCCGCATCGGACGCCTGGCGGGCGATGACCACCCCTACCTGGCAGCGCTGGCATCGACCAGTCAACAATCATCGATGTCCGCTGACTTCGACCGCGCCCTCGACATGCTGCTGGCCGGCATCCAGAGCCGCGCAGATGCCTCTCGAACACATCGGAACAGTCGACGCACGCCTAAGCGTTGACAGCCCAATCGGCGCTGGCCGCCCTAGCTACGGAGGCTGACCGGCAGCTCCGCGACCACTTCGGCGCGCGCGGCGTCGAAGCTCAAAAACCCTTTGATGGGAAGGCTTTCCGGCGGCGGATCCGGGTAGCTCCAGGCGACGTCGTCGACCTCACCCGCGGACCAGTACGTCGCGAAACCCTTGTAGTTGCAGTAGCTCGACGTCTCGGATCGACGCAGCAACTCGGTGCGCACGTGAGCGGGAGCGACGTAGAGGCGGGGCTCCAGCGCGGTCTCGAACAGGATCACCGTGTCGTCGGTGTCCACCAGCGTGGTGCCCGCGACGCTGACGCGCAGGCGCCGCTTGGTCGGCCGACAGTCGACCCGGTGATACGGATTCGGCGGGTAGTGCACGAGCTCGCGGCCCTCCTCCAGCCAGGTGTCGACGGCGTCCCAGGGCACGTGGACGAAACCCGGCGCCTCGGGTTCTGGCTCGTTCGGTAGGTCGCCGACCCCGTCGGCAGGAAACACATAGCTGAGCGGTCGGCCCTGCCGGTGCACCAGCAGCGCCTGCTCGGTGTCGATCACCAGGCGGCCGCCCAGTAGCGCCTGAACCCGCCGCGGATGCGGCTCTACGTAGACCGCGCCGGCGGGTATCTGGGGAGCGAACCGCCCGGCCGGATCGGCGGACAGCGGTCCCCGTCCTGCTACCAAACTCATTGGCCAAAGCTTATCTGCAGGGCCGGTCAGGCCGTTCGGAACATTTCCGGAGGGCGCACTGTTGTGTCGCCCGTGACGAACCAGGAAGTAGACGGGCCGGTGACTGCGGCGAGCCGGCCACCACATGAGTCCCTGTTCCTTCCGGCAACGATCGGGCGCGCGGACCTGAAAAACCGCGTCGCCCTGGCGCCGATGACCCGCGTGAGCGCTACCGCTGAGGGACTGGCGACCGAGCGGATGGTTTCGTACTACGGCGTGTACGCCGACGGGGGATTCGGCCTGCTCATCACCGAAGGCATCTACATGGACGAGCAGGCCAGCCAGGGTTATTTGTTCCAGCCCGGCATCGCCACTCCGGCTCAGGCCAAGGCCTGGCAGCCCGTGGTCGAGCGGGTACACGCGGCCGGCGCGAAAATCTTTGCCCAGTTGATGCACGCCGGCAGCCAATCTCAGGGCAACGTTTACACATCCTCGACCGTAGGTCCGTCCGCGGTGCGTCCGAAGGGCGCACAAGCCGCCATGTATCGCGGATCGGGCCCGTACACGATGCCCGAAGCGATGTCCGCCGAGCAGGTTCGCGAGGTGCGCCGGGCCTTTGTGGGGGCTGCGCGCCTGGCCCGCGATGCCGGCTTCGACGGTGTCGAACTCCACGGGGCGAACGGGTATCTGCTCGACGAGTTCCTCACCGACTACTTGAACACTCGCAGCGACGAGTACGGGGGAAGTGTCGCCAATCGCGTTCGCCTGGCCGCAGAGATCAGCAGCGACGTCGCGGCTGCGGTGGGATCGGAGATCACCACCGGAATCCGCATCTCCCAAGGGAAAGTGTCCGACCATCAGCACCGGTGGGCCGGTGGCGAACAGGACGCCGCGGTCATTTTCGGGGCGTTGGCCGACACGGGCATCGACTACATCCACACGACCGAGTACCGCGCGCTGGCACCGGCTTTCGATGCGGGCCCGAAGACGTTGGCCGAACTGGCCAAACAGCACAGCGGCCTGCCCGTCCTCGTCAACGGACACCTTGACGATCCCCGCGATGCGGCCGCCGTTCTCGAATCCGGGATCGGCGACGTGATCACTCTGGCTAAACCAGCGTTGGCCAACCGCAATTGGCCGCACCTGGTTCGCGCGGGTCAACTACTCGCTGGCGACATTCCCGCCGATCTGTTTGGTCCCGTCGCCGACATCAAGGACTGGGAACTGCTCTCCCCGGGCGGCACCGTCTGATGCTGGCGCCAGCCGGTGCACCATCGAGGCCGAGAACCTCCCGGCTGGATGCGTGCTCAGCGGTCCGCGTCCCGCAACCAGACTCATTGCGTCCCAACCCTTTCCGTAGGGCGGCCACGGCCGTGACATAAGCGTAGGCGTCCGCGTTGTCGGAAAGCCTAAATATCAGCTTGGAATCTGCGTACGCTGGGCCGACGCGTCGGTAGGAGGAAGCGATGGCGTATCTCGCGGTGGTTCCCGACTTCGTGGCCTTGGCGGCATCGGATCTGTCGGATATTGGCGCGGGGCTGATCGCGGCGGACGCGTCCGCGACGGCCCCCATTACGTCGATCGTGCCCGCTGCGGGTGACGAGATATCCGCGGCCATCACGTCGGTGTTCTCCGGCCACGCGCGCGCCTTTCAAGGCCTGACCGCCCAGGCGGCGGCGTTTCACGCCGAGTTCGTGCAGGCGTTGAACGGCGCGGCCGCGGCGTATGCGGCCGCCGAGGCGGCCAACGTGCCGTCGTTGCAGACCCTGGAGCAAGACGTTTTGGCGGCGATCAACGCACCCACCAATTTGTTGTTCGGGCGCCCGCTGATCGGCGACGGCGCCAACGGGACGGCGGCCAACCCCAACGGTGGGGCCGGCGGGTTTTTGATCGGCAACGGCGGCGACGGCTTTTCGCAAACGGGCAACCCCGGGGTCGCCGGCGGTGCCGGCGGGCCGGCCGGATTGGTCGGCAACGGCGGCCTCGGCGGTGTCGGCGGGGCCGGCGCGGCGGGCGGGGCGGGCGGCACCGGCGGGTTGTTGTATGGGAACGGCGGCGGCGGCGGTACCGGCGGGATCGCGTTGCGGGACGGCGGCCTGAACGCCTTTACCGGCGGGACGGGCGGAGTCGGTGGGGCTGCGGGCTTGTGGGGCGCCGGCGGGAGCGGCGGGCAGGGCGGTGGCGTCGGTCCCAACAGCGCGACGGTGTCCCTCGGCCAGAGCACTCCGATCGTGCTGAACGGCGGCAATGGCGGCGACGGCGGGCGTGGCGGGTGGATTCACGGCCTGGGCGGAGCCGGTGGGCAAGGGGCGACCGGCAGCAGCAGCAGCGTAGGCGCGGTGAACCTCACCGTCGGTGCGGGCAGCTTCACGATGGTGAACAACACGCCCGGAGGAGCTATCGTCGCCTACCTTCCCGCTCCCGGCGGCAACATCAACAGCATCAGTCCAGCGAGTTCGTCGTTCATGACTGGCGGCGGCACTTCCCAAGTGACCGTCACGCTCCTAAGCGGCAACAGCGGCGTCCTGCAGTTCTTCCAACCCCAATCGCCGGCTGTCGGCGGGGCGACCGGCCGGGCCGGCCTCCCCGGGCCCAACGGTTACCTGTAGGGCCGGCGCCCGGTTCGACGCGATTAGGGTGCAAGCCATGGCCGGACCGGTAGAAGGCATCAGGGTCGTCGAACTCGGGGTCTGGGTGGCCGGACCGGCCGCCGGCGGGATCCTGGCCGACTGGGGCGCCGACGTGATCAAGATCGAGCCGCCGACCGGCGACCCGGGCCGCCTGTTCGGCCGGATGCTGGGTTGCGATCTCGGAGTCAACCCGCCGTTCGAAATGGACAACCGGTCCAAGCGCAGCATCGTCTTGGACCTCAACGCCGAGGCGGACCGCGACACCGCGTTCGAATTGCTTTCCGGCGCAGACGTTTTCATCACCAACGTGCGTCCGGCGGCGTTGCAGCGCCTCGGCCTGGATTACGCGACGCTGTCGGCCCGCAGCCCGCGCCTGGTCTACGGCCTGATCACCGGCTACGGCGAGACCGGGCCCGACGCCGACCGCGCCGCCTACGACGTCGCCGCGTTCTGGTCCCGCGCCGGTCTGGCCCACCTGCTCACCCGGCCCGGGGATACGCCCCCGTTCCAGCGCGGCGGCATGGGCGACCACTCGGCCGGGATGACGCTGGCCGCCGCCGTGTGCGCGGCGCTGCTCGCCCGCGAACGCACCGGCGCGGGCCAGCTGGTCAGCACCTCGCTGTACCGCCAGGGCGCCTACACCGTGAGCTTCGACCTCAACACCTACCTGCTGACCGGGCAGCCGATCGCCGTCGGCCAGCGCGAGTCGATGGGCAACCCGTGCATGAACAACTACGCCGCCGCCGACGGGCGGCGGTTCTGGATCGTCGGGCTGGAGGCCGAGCGCCACTGGCCCCCGCTGTGCCGCGCCGTCGGCCGCCCCGAATGGTGCGACGACCCCCGCTTCGCCGACGCCCGATCCCGCGCTGCCAATGCGGTGGCGCTCATCGCCGAGCTGGACAAGATCTTCGCGACCCGCTCGCTCGACGAATGGGCGCGGACTTTCGCCGGCGAACCGGAACTCTTCTGGGCGCCGATCAACGCGCTCGAGGACGTCGTGGCCGATGAGCAGTTCCACGCCGCCGGCGGCCTGGTGGAAGTCCCGGACGGGGAGGCCGGCGTCGCGATGGTGGCCACGCCGGCGGACTTCCACGGCACGCCGTGGGCGCCGCGCTCCGTGGCCCCCGAATTGGGCCAGCACACCGACGAGATTCTCGCCGAACTCGAGGCGCGGCGAGGCTAGGAACCTTTACAAAATTCCGTCGAAGTGTCACGCTGTCCGGTGACAGTCAGCCCATCGGTGAGGAACGGATTGATGGTCACTCCAACCTTCGACGTCGGCCACAGCCCCCGGGTCGGCGCCGCACGATCGGCCCGCGCGGACGGCGAATGCCTGCGATATCGGCTGGACGTCGTGGCGGCCAGCGCCGCCGACGTCGTGCAATCGGCAGGGGGTTGGCTCTACGACCGGGTCATGGCCGGCTGGGAGGTGACCGCGCTCCTGCCGCACGGCCGCGAATCCCGGTCGCTGCGGATCCTTGGCGTGCAGGCGTTCGACGCCGCGGCGCGGCCGGACCCGACGGCGTCGTGGAGCCAGAGCCTGGCGGTCAGCGCCGAGGCGTTCGCCGCCGACCCGCTCGTGCGGGAAAAGGTGCTCGAGTCGCTGGGTGACCGGTTGACCGAGGTCGCGCTGTGGGGCGACGGGTGGCCGCTGGGCGTCAACCGCGCGATGACCCGGACGCAGCACGTCCTCAGCGCGGCGGCCCGCAGGTTCAAGGGCTACGCGCTTGCGGCGGCGGGATTGCCTTGCGAGTCAGTCGATCCCACCGAGACGCTGCTGTGCGACATGGCCGCCCGGCTCGACTGATGAAGAAGTACTACGGCCACACACTGCTTTACCTGCACGAGACGATCGCTCTGGGATCAGGGCGAAGCGACGCCTTCACCGAAATGTTCACCGGCACTTACCAGCCGATGATGGACGAGCTCGGCGCCCGGCTGTTCGCCATCTGGGAGACCACCCCGTACAACGGCCACTGGCCAGAGGTGACGATCATCTGGGAGATCGACGGGTTCACCGACTACGCCCGGATCGGGGCCGCCCAGGCGCGCGGCGGCAGCCATGAGGTCGCGGCCGGCAAATGGTCGGAGTTCCTGGCCGGTATCGGCGCCTCGGGTGAGGGGCGAATCATGTACCCGGGACCCAGCAACAAAACGCTGGCACAGCTGCGCGAGGCGAATTTCGTTGCCTCGCTGGTAATTCAGGAGACCATGCAGACCAAACCCGGGCGCCAGGACGACTACATCCGCGAGCTGGAGCGGCTCTACGTCCCCTGGTCGGAGCGCACCGGCAAGCGTTGGTTGGGTTCGTTCACCACGACCTTCCGCTACAACGAGGTCATCCACTATTGGGCGCTGGACGGCGGCTGGGAGTGTTTCGCCAATCACTACCCGTCCTGGAAGGACAGCCCACCCGCCGAGATCGTCACCTGGATGAGCGTGGCGCCGGCCCTGCGTGACGGCTGGGAGGACTCGATTCTGCAAGCCCTATCCCCGTCGCCACTGCAGTGAGCTTTTCCTACGATCCGTTCGACGCGGAAGTCATGGCAAACCCGTTGCCGTACTACCGGATTCTGCGCGATGAGCACCCGGTGTACTACATGCCGCAGTGGGACACCTACGCGCTCTCCCGCTTCGACGACATCTGGCGGGTGCTGGAGGTCAACGACGGCACGTTCGTGGCGTCGGAGGGAACCCTGCCCGCGGCATCGGTGTTGGCCACCCACAACACCGGGCCGGTTGACGACCCGCCCCTGCATCCGCTGCCCTTCCACGCGGTGTTCGACACCGACCTCTACGGCGAGATCCGTCGCGCGCATTCGGCCCCGCTGCGGCCGCGGGCGGTCGCCGGGCTGGAAGCCCGGATCCGCACGCTGGCCAACGAGCGCCTCGACGCGCTGCTGCCGCAAGGCTCGTTCGACCTGACGCAGGACTACGGCGGCATCGTGGTGGCGTCCGTCGTGTGCGATTTGCTCGGCATCCCAACGGATCTCGCTTCGCAGGTGCTGGCCGCGGTCAACGCCGGCAGCCTCGCCGAACCCGGCGTGGGCGTCGAGGTCGCCGAAGCCAGGCCGAACTACCTCGAATACCTGATCCCGTCGGTGCAGCGCCGCCGAGCGGACTCGTCGGGCGACGCGCTGCCGGTGGTCGACGGCCTGCTCGGCTACCGCCTGCCCGACGGCAGCGCCCTGTCCGACGTCGAAGCCGCCACCCAGATGCTCTGCATCTTCATCGGTGGGACCGAAACGGTGCCCAAGATCGTCGCGCACGGCCTGTGGGAACTCGGCCAGCGGCCCGACCAGATGGCCGGGGTTCGCGCCGACCTCGCCGCCAACGTGCCGGTCGCGCGCGAGGAGATGATCCGCTATTGCGCCCCGGCGCAGTGGTTCGCCCGAACGGCGCGCAGGCCGTACACAATTCACGACCAGACCATCGAGCCGGGCCAGCGCATCATCACGCTGCTCGCGTCGGCCAACCGCGACGAACGCGAGTACGAAAGCCCCGACGAATTCGTCTGGAACCGCCCGATCCGCCGCTCGCTGGCCTTCGGCCGCGGCCAGCACTTCTGCATCGGCTACCACCTGGCCCGGCTGGAAATCGATGTGCTGCTGGGCGAATGGCTGCGCCGCGTGCCGGACTTCGCGATCCACGGCGACGCCGCCACCCGGCTGCCGTCCAGCTTCCAGTGGGGATGGAACAAGATCCCGGTGGAGGTCTGACGTGTGGTCCTACCGGATCACCGCCCCATACCAGTTCGAGCGGACGTCGATCCCCGACAAGACGCCCGAGCAGCTGACCGACGGCCAAGTCCTGCTGCGGTTTTCGGCCGCCGGCGTCTGCGGCAGCGATCTGCCGGCCTTTCGCGGCAACAGGGGCCGGCTACCGGGCGACGACGGGCGCAGCGCCGCCGAAAAGGACGGGTTCCCGATCCACGAGGTCGCCGGCGAGGTGATCGCCAGCCGCCACCCGGATCACCGCGCCGGCGACCGCGTGGTGGGCTGGGCATCCGGGTTCGACGGCCTGATGGAACGGGTAATCAGCGACGGCGGCATGCTCGCGCCCTACGACCCGGCGCTGAGCCCGGCGGAGGCGATCGGCCTGCAACCGCTGGCGTGCGTCCTCTACGCCTGCGAACAGCTGCCGGACCTCGCCGGCCGGCACGTCGCGATCATCGGCCAGGGCTCGATCGGCCTGCTGTTCTCCTACGTCGCCAAGGCCGCCGGCGCGCGGCGGGTCACCGGGGTCGACCCCGTCGACCGCGCCAGCCACGCAACGGCATTCGGGGTCGATGACCCGGTGCGCGCCACCAGCGACCGCTGGGTGAGCCAACTGGCTCCCGACGACCGCGCCGACGTCGTCATCGAAGCCGTCGGGCACCAGGTGGCCACCCTGGGGCACGCCGTCGAGGCCGCCGCGCCCGGCGGCACGGTCTTCTATTTCGGCGTGGCCGACGACGAGGCCTACCCGATCAGCATGCGCCTCATGCTGCGCAACAACCTGACCTTGAAATCCGGTGTGACGCTTGACCGGCGGCGGGTCCTGGACGCCGCCGCCAAGTTCGCCGACGAGCATCCCGAGCTGCTCGGCACCTATCTCACCCACACCTTCGGCGTGGACGACGTGCAGGGCGCATTCGAGCTGGCCTGCCGGCCGGCGCCCGAGCGCATCAAGATCGCGATCGCCGGATGAGCGTCTTCGGCGGCGACCGCACCCCCACCTGGGGCGGCTGGATCACGGGACCCACGCTGCTGGGTCCCGAGGAATTCGCCCGGGCCGGTTACGATTACGTCGGTTTCGACGCCCAGCACGGCTACATCGACGACGCGGACATCGCCGGCATGCTGCGGCGCATCGAGCACGTGCCGATCGGCACGGCGGTGCGGCTGCCGAACGCCGACGCCGCGCCGATCGGGCGGGTGGCCGACGCCGGCGCCGACGCCGTGATCATCGCGATGATCGAGTCGGCGGACCAGGCCGCCGCCGCGGTGGCCGCGACCCGCTACCCGCCGGTGGGCGTCCGGAGCTTCGGCCCGCTGCGCGCCAGCCTGGGCCACGACACGGCCGCGCTGGAGTCCCGGGTGAGCGTGTTCGCGATGATCGAGACCGCGGCGGCGCTATCGGGCCTCGACGAGATCTGCGCAGTCGAGGGGCTGGCCGGGTTGTACGTCGGGCCCGCCGACCTGGCCCTTTCGCTGGGCGTGGAAGTCGTTGGCGCGACCAACCATCCGGCGGTGCTGGACGCGATCGCCCGGATCCAGCGCGCCGCCACCGAGGCGGGCCTGATCACCGGCATCCACGCGGGAGACGGCAAGACGGGCCGCGCCATGGCAGGGCTGGGCTTCCGGATGATCACCCTGGCCGCAGAATCCCAGGCCCTGCGGCGCGGAGCGGCCGAACACCTACGCGAGGCGACCGGGGGATGACGGACGACCGCGTCGCGATCCGCGAGCTGATCGCCGCCTACGCCCTCGCCCTCGACGCCGGCGACATCGACGCCTGCGTGGCGCTGTTCGCACCCGATGGCGAATTCGACGTCTATGGGCGGGCGTTCGTCGGCCACGACGGCATCGACACGATGTTCCGCAACGCGCCGCGCGGCCTGCACCTGACCGGGGTCTCGCGAATCGACGTGCACGGCGACACCGCGACGGCCCGGTCGCAGGTGCTGTTCGTCAGGGCCGGTGACCTGCACCTGCGGCCCGCCCTGTACGACGACCAGCTGGTCCGCGCCGACGGCGGCTGGCGCTTTGCGCGCCGGCGGTGCCAGTTCGTCACCAGCCGCGGCCTGTCCGACAGCCCCGAGGTGCCGTCCTCGTGAATCAACGCGTCGCACTGGTGACCGGCGCCGCAGGCGGACAGGGCTGGGCCATGGCCCAACGGCTGCGCTCGGCCGGCCATTCGGTGGCCGCGTGCGATCGGCGGGCCGACGAACTGGCCGCCGCGGTCGACGAATTGGGTGACGACGGGGTGATCGGGATCCCGCTCGACGTCACCTCGCAGGCGCAGTGGGAGGCGGCCGTGCACACGGTCGTGCGGCGCTTCGGCTCGCTGAGCGCGCTCGTCAACAACGCCGGCGCGCTGCACCGCGCCTCGCTGGCCGACGAGACCGCCGAGGGCTTCGAAAATGCCTGGCGGGTCAACTGTTTAGGCGCCTTCCTGGGTATCCAGGCGACGCTGCCGCACCTGCGCGCGGCCGGCAACGCGGCCATGAACGCGGCCATGAACGCGGCCATTGTCAACATCTGCAGCACCGGGGCGATCCGGCCCTTTCCGCGCCACAGCGCCTACGGTTCGTCGAAGTGGGCGCTGCGCGGGCTGACCCAGAACGCGGCCGCCGAGCTGGCCCCCTTCGGCATCCGCGTCAACGCGGTGTTTCCCGGACCCGTCGCGACCCCGATGCTCGATGACGCCACCCAGCTGCGGCTGGCCGCGTCGTCGGCGTTCGGGCGGATCGGCCAACCGGCCGAGATCGCCGACGCGGTGGCCTTTCTGGTCTCCGACGAGGCGTCGTTCATCACCGGCGCGGAACTGGTCGTCGACGGTGGGCAATGCCTGCAAATAAGGTGAGCGGGAACCTGTCGGTCGGCATTATCGGTGCCGGGCCCGGAGGCATGGCCCTGGGAATCCTGTTGGCTCGGGCCGGCTTCGGTGACTTCACCATCTTCGACCGTGAGGACGACGTCGGGGGCACCTGGCTGATCAACACCTATCCGGGGCTGGCCTGTGACGTCAAGTCGCACCTGTACTCGTACTCGTTCGACCTGAACTCGGACTGGTCGCGGCTGTGGCCCGCGCAGCCCGAGATCCTGGCGTACTTCCAGCGCTGCGCCGACAAGTACGGCCTGCGCCCACACCTGAGATTGCGCACCGAAATCGTCGCCGCGCGTTGGGAGGAAGACGCCCAGCGTTGGTGTCTGACCGCGGCGAGCGGCGAGACGCACCACTTCGACGTCGTGGTGTCCGCGGTGGGCCTGTTCAGCCGCCCCCTGCTCCCGGGCCTGGTGGAAGAGGAGCCGTTCACCGGCACGCTGATGCACACCGCGCGTTGGGACCATTCGGTCTCGCTCGAGGGGGCGCGGGTCGCCGTGTTGGGCACCGGATCGACGGCCTCGCAACTGGTGCCGGAGTTGGCGAAGGTGGCCGACAAGGTGTATTCGGTGCAGCGGTCACCGACCTGGATCCTGCCCAAGCCCGACCGGCCCTACACCGAACGGGAGCGCTGGATCTTCGCGCACATACCGTTCGCCAAGAAGCTGTATCGCACGCGGCTGTGGCTGCGCAGCGAATCCAACATCTCGGTGATCGAGCACGGCAGCGAGAAGACCGAGGAGTTCAAGACGGTCGCGCTGGGCATGCTCGAAAACACGGTCGCCGACGAGGAATTGCGCCGCAAGCTGACCCCGGACCATCCGATGGGCTGCAAGCGGCTGGTGTTCTCCTCGGACTACCTGCCCGCATTGGTCCGCCCCAACGTCGAGGTGCTGGACAGCCCGGCGCGCTGCCTGCGCGCGCGCAGCCTGGTCACCGAGGACGGCACCGAACGCGATGTCGACGTCGTGGTGTGCGCGACGGGCTACGCCGCGGCCGATTACCTGGCCGGGCTGGACGTGTCCGGCGAGGGCGGGACGACGCTGCGGGAGGTGTGGCGCGACGGGGCCCACGCGTATTTCGGCATGGCCGTTCCGGGATTCCCGAACTTCTTCATGCTGTACGGGCCGAACACCAATGTCGGTTCGAACAGCGTGATCTTCATGCTCGAGGCCCAGGCCCGCTACATCGTGCGGGCGCTGAAACACATGCGGCGCCGGGGCAAGACGTACGTGGTCGTGCGGCCCGCCGCGCTGGCGGAGTTCGTCGCCAAGGTCGACCGCTGGATGGTCGGCACGGTGTGGACCACCCAGTGCAGCAACTACTTCCGCGCCCCCAACGGGCGGGTGGTGACGCAGTGGCCGCGCAGCGCGCGTACCTTCTGGGGAATGACGCGCCGATTCAAGCCCGCCGACTTCGCTTTCCAGGCCCCGGCCGGATGACCGAACCCGACGGCTTGGACGGCTTCGGGCGGCTGGATCCCGCCCTGCAAGCCGTCGCGACGACGCGGACCGACTTTTCCGCCGAGTCGATCGGGCTCATTCGCGAGCCGTTCAACCAGCGCCGCCGGGAGGCGGCCGAACGCACCGACGCGCGGGGCGTGCGGATTGTCGACGACACGGTGGCGACCGAATCCGGCGGCGTGCCGGTGCGCATCTACCGCGGCGGCGAGGGGAACCCGGTGCCGGCGATGATCTACTGCCACGCCGGCGGTTTCGCGCTGGGCAACCTCGACACCGATCACCGGCAGTGCGTCGAGCTGGCAAGCCGGGGCCAGTGCACGGTGGTGTCGGTCGACTACCGGCTGGCGCCGGAGCACCCCTACCCGGCCGCGCTCGACGACGCTATCGCGGTGCTGCGCTGGGTGGCGGCCACCGCGACGGAACTCGGCGTCGACCCGGCGCGCCTGGCGGTCGGGGGCAGCAGCGCCGGCGCCACCCTGGCGGCGTGCCTGGCGCACGGCGCGGCCGATGCCTCGCTGCCCGCGGTCGTGTTCCAGCTGCTGCACCAGCCGGTGCTGGACGATCGGGAAACCGCGTCCAAAGCCGAGTTCGGCACCAGCCCGGCCTTCGACGGCGAGGCGGCCGAGCTGATGTGGCGCCACTACCTGGGTCCCCACGCGAGACTGCCGGGCTCTGTGCCCGCCCGACGAGTCCAATTGGGTGGTCTGCCACCGGCTTTGATCACCTGCGCCGAGATCGACCCGTTTCGCGACGAGGCGGTCGACTACGCGCTGGCGCTGCTCCGCGCCGGGGTCTCCGCCGAGCTGCACGTGTTTCCGCGGGCCTGTCACGGGTTCGATTCGCTGCTGCCGGACTGGTCGGACTCCGAGCGGTTGTTCGCCCTGCAGGGCCAGGCCCTGGCGAGGACCTTCGGCTCTACTTGAACGCCCGATCGGCCGGAACAATCGGCTGCCATGAAGATCGTCGGCCTTCAGGTCATCCCGTTCGAGACGGTCGTCGACCGAATCTCCTTCGGCCAGTTGGTCACCGACTACCGGGTGGTCCAGACGGTGACCAAGGTGCGCACCGACGAGGGGGCGGAGGGCTATTACTTCGGCGGTCATTTCCACGGCGACCAGGATGGCCTGCTGCCCGGCGACCAGGCGCTGATCGCCCAGTTCCTGAGCCCGCTGCTCGCCGGCCAGGACCCGCTCGACCGGGCGGAAATATGGCGTCAGCTGTGGGCGGCCAAGCTTCCCGAAAACGTCTGCAGCGTCATCGATCTGGCGCTGTGGGATCTGGCGGGCCGGGTGGCGGGGCTGCCGGTGCGCAAGCTGCTGGGCGGCGCCCGCGACCGGGTGAAGGCCTATGCCAGCAGCTTCAACAACCTGGGTTCGCCCGAGCAGTACGCCGCCCACGCCGCGGATTGCCGCCGCCAGGGCTATCGCGCCTACAAGATCCATCCGTACCACTACTGGAACCCGGCGACGGGGGAGTTCGCGCTGCCCCGGCCGTCGTACGTGGACTGGGACATCCGGGTGTGCCGGGAGGTACGGGCGGCCGTCGGCGACGAGATGGTGTTGATGTTCGACCCGTGGGGGACCTATCACACCTACGAGGACGCTCTGCGCGTCGGCCGGGAGCTCGAACGGCTGGGCTTCTACTGGTACGAGCATCCGATGCCGGAGTACCGGGTCGAGTCCTACGCGAAGCTGGCCGGTGCGCTCGACATCCCCATCTGCTCACCCGAGATCGCGGAGGGCGGCATCTACACCCGGGCGGACTGGATCCTGCGCAACGCGTCCGACATCAGCCGCATCGACGTGCTGCGCGGCGGCATCACCGGCGTCATGAAGCTGGCCGGGATGTGCGAGGCCGTCGGCATGCGCTGCGAGCTGCACATGAGCGGCTTCGGCAATCTGGCGGTCCTCGGCGCCACGAGCGAAGACGTCTGCGAATACTACGAGCGCGGCCTGCTCGGGCCCGGCGCCCGCTACGACGCCGCCCCGCCCTACCTCGAGGCGTCCTGCGATCCGCTCGGCCCGGACGGATTCGTCGACCTGCCGTCGGGACCCGGGCTCGGCTACCAAATCCGGTGGGACTACATCGAAAGCCACCGGCTTCCCGACACGACGGCGGAACCGATCGCGCCGCTGCATCCGAGATAATGACGGGATGGCGTGCTGCGATGTCCCGATTCCCGCCGAGGACTGCGACGGGGCCTTCACCGTCGACGCGTCACGGGTGACCTTCGGGCGCGGCTGCCTCGCGGAGGTCGGTGATCGAGCGCGCGCCCTCGGGCTGCGGCGGGTGGCGTTGTTCACCGACGCCGTCGTCGCCGCGCTCCCCGTCTTCGCCAAAACCCGCGACTCGCTCGTCGCGGCCGGCCTGGACGTCGTCGTCTACACCGAGGTCCACGTCGAGCCCACCGACGCGTCGTTTCGGGACGCGGCGCGCTTCGCGCAGGAGTGCCAGCCCGACGGCTACGTGTCGCTGGGCGGGGGCTCCGTGATCGACACCTGCAAGGCCGCGAACCTGTACGCCACCCATCCCGCCGACTTCCTCGCCTACGTCAACGCGCCGATCGGTGAGGGCAAACCCGTGCCCGGCCCTCTCAGGCCGCACATCGCCTGCCCCACCACGGCCGGCACCGGCAGCGAGGTGACCGGCATCGCGATCTTCGACCTGGTGTCGCTGAAGGCCAAGACGGGCATCGCTTCTCACGCGCTGCGCCCCACCGAGGCCCTCGTCGACCCCGACTGCACCGCGAGCCTGCCGCCCGAGGTGGTCGCCTCGGCGGGCCTCGACGTGCTGTCCCACGCGCTGGAGTCCTACACCGCGCGGCCCTACCTGCGGCGGCGCGCGCCCGAGCGACCCAGCCAGCGGCCGATGAGCCAGGGCGCCAATCCGTGGAGCGATCTGGGCTGCCGCGAGGCGCTGCGCCTGCTGGGGCAGTTCTTGGAGCGCGCGACGAAGGACGCCACCGACGGCGAGGCCCGCGAGCAAATGATGTGGGCCGCAACGCTTGCGGGCATCGCCTTCGGCAACGCGGGCGTGCACGTGCCGCACGGCATGGCCTACGCGGTCGCGGGGCTGGTGCGCGACTTCCGGCCCGGGGGTTACCCGCCCGACGAGCCGCTCGTGCCGCACGGCATGGCCGTCATCCTCAACGCGCCGGCGTCGTTTCGCTTCACCGCGTCGGCGAATCCGGAACGGCACCTTCAGGGGGCGCGGCTGCTCGGCGCCAACACCGCGGGCGCCGGCGCGCGGGACGCGGGCGAGGTGCTCGCCGGCGAGCTCATCCGGATCATGCGGGCGGTGGGCATGCCGAACGGGCTGGGCGGGGTGGGCTACACCGACGACGACGCGGCGGCCCTGACCGAGGGCGCCTACCCCCAGCAGCGCCTGTTGCAGAACGCCCCGCGAGAGATGACCAAACCGGTGCTGGGGGACCTGTTTCGGCAGGCCATGCGGTACTGGTAGACCATGAGTTCACCCCCGTCGGACAACCTGACCAGCGCCGATTTCCCCGTGCTGTGGCCGGTGGGAACCCGGTGGGCCGACAACGACATGTTCGGCCACCTCAACAACGCGGTCTACTACCAACTGTTCGACACCGCGATCAACGCCTGGATCAACACCAGCGTCGGGATCGACCCCCTCGCCACGCCCGCGCTGGGCATCGTCGCCGAGTCGGGCTGCCGCTACTTCTCCGAACTGCATTTCCCGGAGGGCCTCACGGTGGGCCTCGCGGTGACCCGCCTGGGCCGCAGCAGCGTCACCTACCGGCTGGGCGTGTTCCGCTCGGGCGATGGACCGCAACCGATCACCGCGCTGGGACACTGGGTGCACGTCTACGTCGACCGGGCCAGCCGCAAACCGGTGCCGATTCCCGACGCCATTCGCGCGCTGCTGGCGACGGCCCGCGTGGATCAATAGCGCGGCCGATCGCCCGATATGCTTGCGCCATGCCAGTTTTGAGCAAGACCGTCGAGGTCAGCGCCAACGCCGCGTCGATCATGGGCATCGTCGCCGATTTCGAGCGCTACCCGGAGTGGAACGAGGAGATCAAGGGCCTTTGGGTGCTCGCCCGCTACGACGACGGGCGCCCCAGCCAGGTGCGGCTCGACGCCGATTACCAAGGCATGCAGGCCACCTTCATCCAGGCGATCTACTACCCGGGGGAAAACCAGATCCAGACCGTCCTGCAGCAGGGCGACCTGTTCACCAAGCAGGAGCAGCTGTTCAGTGCGGTGGACACCGGCATGTCGAGCCTGCTGACGGTGGACATGGACGTCGAGACGTCGATGCCGATTCCCGCGCCGATGGTGAAGTCGCTCGCCGGCAACGTGCTCGACCATCTCGCCGAGAACCTCAAGCAGCGCGCCGAGCAGCTGGCCGGCTGAGCGGGCGCGGCTCAGTCGAAGACGCCGGCCCGGTTCAGCATCACGGTCAGCCGGGCCGCCGCGTCGGTGAACTGCCAGACGGTGTGCTCGACCACCGCGTGCGCGTCGCGCCGGCGCAGCGCCGCGATCAACTCCCGGTGGTGGGCGACGGTGGCCGCGCCCCATTCGGGGTCGGCCGCGTACACCTCCGCCGGCATGTAGCGCGCGGCGTTCAGCAGGAACCATGCCAACTTGATCCGGCCGGCGGCCTGGTTGAAGACGCGGTGAAACGCGTGCTCGATGCCGGCGATGGTCGACGGCTCGCTGGAGCCGACGGCCGCCTCCAGCGCGTTGTTGATGCGGTCCAGCTCGTCGATCTCGTCGTCGGTGACGTGGTCGGTGGCGGCGGCGGCCAGCTCCTTGGCGATCGTCGCCTGCAGCCAGAAAATGTCCTGGATGTCTTGCCGGCTCAGCGGCAGCACGACGTGGCCGCGGTGCGGCTCCAGCTGCACCATGCCCTCACCGCGCAGCTTCAGCAGGGCCTCGCGCACCGGCGTGACGCTGACCCCGAGTTCGGCGGCCGTCTCGTCGAGGCGGATGAACGTTCCGGGCCGCAGCGCCCCCGACATGATGGCCGCCCGCAGGTGACCCGCGACCTCGTCGGACAACTGCGCCCGGCGCAGTGGCCGGCGGGTTCTCGGCTTGGTCGACATCGGTGCGTTCACGCGGGCTGCCAGGGGTTTCGCGGGCTGGGCGGGTCTCGTCGGGGTCTTGTCACAGCGGCACTAAAGCCATAATGTGACCCACGTAACACCATGTTTTATCAAATATCAACCTGTCGCAAGCGGTGCTCGAGGTGAAGGGGAGACAGCAGTTGACCGCGCAATTGGCCAGCCAGCTGGCCCAGGCCACCGAGCAGCCGTACCTGGCCCGGCGGCAGAACTGGGTCAACCAACTCGAGCGGCACGCGCTGATGCAACCCGGCGCGACGGCGCTGCGGTTCCTGGGCAACACGGTCACCTGGCAGGGCCTGCACCGCCGGGTCATGGCCCTGGCCGATGCGTTGAGTCGCCGGGGCGTCGGCTTCGGCGACCGGGTAATGATCCTGATGCTCAACCGCACCGAGTTCGTCGAGGCGGTGCTGGCCGTCAACGCGCTGGGCGCCATCGCGGTCCCGCTCAACTTCCGGCTCACCTCGGCCGAGATCGTCTTCCTGGTCGAGGACTGCGAGGCGCGGGTGCTGATCACCGAATCGGTGCTCGCCCCGGTGGCCACCGGCGTGCGCGACATCCAGCCGATGCCGGACACCATCGTCGTCGCCGGCGCTTCGTCGGACGAAGGGGTGTTCGGCTACGACGACCTCATCGAGGAGCCCGGCGATGGGCGAGGGTCCAGAGACATCCCGGACATCCCGAACGATTCGCCGGCGCTGATCATGTACACCTCGGGCACCACCGGCCGGCCCAAGGGCGCGGTGCTGACCCACGCCAACCTGACCGGCCAGACGATGACCGGGCTGTACACGATGGGCGCCGACATAAATAACGACGTCGGTTTCGTCGGCGTCCCGTTCTTCCACATCGCCGGCATCGGCAACATGCTGACGTCGATGCTGCTCGGCATCCCCACGGTGATCTACCCGCTGGGCGCCTTCGACCCCGGCCAGCTGCTCGACGTGTTGGAGGCGGAGAAGGTCACCGGGCTCTTTCTGGTTCCGGCGCAGTGGCAGGCGGTGTGCGCCGAACAGCAGGCGCGGCCCCGCGATCTGAGGTTGCGGGTGATGTCTTGGGGGGCCGCCCCGGCGACGGACGCGTTGCTGCGGGAGATGTCGGCGACGTTCCCCGGGACCCAGATCCTCGCCGCGTTCGGCCAGACCGAGATGTCGCCGGTCACCTGCATGCTGCTCGGCGACGACGCGATCCGGAAGCGCGGCTCGGTGGGCAAGGTGATCCCCACGGTCACTGCCCGCGTGGTCGACGAAAACATGAACGACGTCCCCGTCGGCGAGGTGGGCGAGATCGTCTACCGCGCACCGACATTGATGAGCGGCTACTGGAACAACCCGCAGGCCACCGCGGAGGCCTTCGCCGGTGGCTGGTTCCATTCCGGGGACCTGGTCCGGATGGACGAGGACGGCTACGTCTGGGTGGTCGACCGCAAGAAGGACATGATCATCTCCGGCGGAGAGAACATCTACTGCGCCGAGGTGGAGAACGTTCTCGCCGGCCATCCCCAGATCGTCGAAGTCGCCGTCATCGGCCGGGCCCACGAGAAGTGGGGCGAGGTGCCGATCGCGGTCGCCGCGGTCGCCGGCGAGGAGTTGCGGCTGGACGACCTGCTCGAGTTCCTCGCCGAGCGGCTCGCGCGGTACAAGCATCCGAAGGCGCTCGAAATCGTCGACGCACTGCCCCGCAATCCGGCCGGAAAGGTGCTCAAGACCGAGTTACGGGTTCGCTACGCAGCCGTCAATATAACTGAAAGCGGTTCCGCGGCAAGGGATTTGACCACACAAGGGGAGGGCTGACGGAAGCTGTAACGTTTGCCCGCTGTTGACGAAGGGTTAATTGTGCGGATGCAGTTCACACGCTCACGACCATCGGGTACATTCCTGTGGTCTCCGTTACTACTTGCGGGTAGGGAGCCGATGGTCACAGACACATGGTCGGGGAGGGGTGCGGGTTCCCCCGACCGCGGGACGGAGAGGGGGCGACGCGTGCGACTCGTTTCGCTGCGGACCCCCGGGGCACACGATGTCGAGGTGAGGGGGAACCGGTGACTTCGACGACGGATCGTCCACACCTGGTCGGCTACCTGCGCGACCAGTTGGAGACGCCGCTGACGCTCATCGGTGGGTTCTTCCGGATGTGTGTGCTGGCCGGCCGGGCGCTGTTCCGCTGGCCCTTCCAATGGCGCGAATTCGTCCTGCAGTGCTGGTTCATCATGCGGGTGGCATTCCTGCCGACCATCATGGTCTCGATCCCGCTGACCGTGCTGCTGATCTTCACCCTCAACGTGCTGCTCGCCCAGTTCGGCGCCGCGGACCTGTCCGGAGCCGGGGCGGCCATCGGTGCGGTCACCCAGCTCGGCCCGCTGACCACGGTGCTGGTGGTGGCCGGCGCCGGGTCCACGGCGATCTGCGCGGACCTCGGTGCCCGCACCATCCGCGAGGAGATCGACGCGATGGAGGTGCTCGGCATCGACCCGATCCACCGGCTGGTGGTGCCCCGGGTGATCGCCGCGACCCTGGTCGCCACGCTGCTCAACGGCCTGGTGATCACCGTCGGCCTGGTGGGCGGCTACCTGTTCGGGGTGTACTTGCAGAACGTGTCGGGCGGGGCCTACCTCGCCACATTGACCACCATCACCGGCCTGCCGGAGGTGGTCATCGCGACGGTCAAGGCCGCGATGTTCGGGCTCATCGCCGGACTGGTCGGCTGCTTCCGCGGGCTGACCGTGCGCGGCGGCTCCAAGGGCCTGGGCACCGCCGTCAACGAAACCGTGGTGCTCTGCGTGGTCGCGCTGTACGCGGTCAACGTGGTGCTGACCACGATCGGTGTGCGATTCGGAACGGGGCGCTGACATGTCGATCGGCACCGTCACGCGGGGCGTTCATCCCCGGTTCGTCGAGAACCTCAGCCGCTACGGCGGCGCCCTCGGCCGCGGCCTCGACGACGCCGGGCAGATGGCCTGGTTCGGCGCGGTGGCCCTCGGCCACATCCCGCACGCGCTGCGCAACTACCGCAAGGAAACGCTGCGGCTGATCGCGCAGATCGGGATGGGCACCGGCGCGATGGCCGTCGTCGGCGGCACCGTCGCGATCGTCGGCTTCGTGACCCTGTCCGGTAGCTCGCTCGTCGCTATCCAGGGCTTCGCCTCCCTGGGCAACATCGGCGTCGAGGCCTTCACCGGCTTCTTCGCCGCGCTGATCAACGTGCGCATCGCCGCGCCCGTCGTCACCGGCATCTCGATGGCCGCCACCGTCGGGGCCGGCGCCACCGCGGAGCTGGGCGCCATGCGGATCAGCGAGGAGATCGACGCCCTCGAGGTGATGGGCATCAAGTCGATCTCGTTCCTGGCGACGACGCGGATCATGGCCGGGCTGGTGGTGATCATTCCGCTCTACGCGCTGGCGATGATCATGTCGTTCCTGTCCCCGCAGATCACCACGACGGTGCTGTACGGGCAGTCGCAGGGCACCTACGAGCACTACTTCCGGACGTTCCTGCGCCCCGACGACGTGTTCTGGTCGTTCGTGGAGGCCATCATCATCACGGCCGTCGTGATGATCACCCACTGCTTCTACGGCTACAACGCCGGTGGCGGGCCCGTCGGCGTCGGTGAGGCCGTCGGCCGGTCGATGCGCTTCTCGCTGGTGTCGGTACAGGTTGTGGTTTTGGCCGCCGCGTTGGCGCTCTACGGCGTCAACCCCAACTTCGCGTTAACGGTGTAGCCATGACGTCACCCGCCGGAAAGATCAACGCGCCCCGCAACCCGCCGTACAAGTTGGCCGGGGTCGCGCTGCTCGTCGCCGCGGCCGTGGCACTCGTCCTGGTGTACGGGCAGTTCCGGGGCGACTTCACCAAGAAGGAACACCTGACCATGGTGGCCAACCGGGCCGGCCTGGTGATGGATCCCGGCTCGAAGGTCACCTACAACGGGGTGGAGATCGGCCGGGTGGCCAAGATCTCGGAGATCGTCAAGGACGGCAAGCCGGCGGCCAAGTTCAGCCTCGACGTGTATCCGCGTTACCTCAAGCTGATCCCGTCGAACGTGACCGCCGACATCAAGGCGACCACGGTGTTCGGCGGCAAGTACGTGTCGCTGACGACGCCGAAAAACCCGTCGCCGCAACGGATCACACCGCAGACCGTGATCGACGCCCGCTCGGTGACGACGGAGATCAACACGCTGTTTCAGACCATCACCGAGATCGCGCAGCAGGTGGATCCGGTGAAGCTGAACCTGACGCTGAGCGCCGCCGCGCAATCGCTGGCCGGGCTGGGTGACCGGGTCGGGCAGTCGATCGTCAACGCCAACGCGATCCTCGACGACGTCAACCCGCAGATGCCGCAGGCGCGGCGCGACATCGCGCAGCTGGCCAATCTGGGCGACACCTACGCCAATGCAGCGCCGGACCTGATCGACTTCCTCAACAACTCGGTGGTCACCGCGCGCTCGATCAACGCGCAGCAGAAGGACCTCGATCAGGCGCTGTTGTCGGCGGCCGGCTTCGGCAACACCGGCGCCGACCTCTTCGAGAAGGGCGGGCCGTACCTGGCGCGCGGGGCCAAGGACCTGGTGCCGACGGCCGAGCTGCTGGACACCTACAGCCCCGAGCTGTTCTGCACCGTCCGCAACTACCACGACATCGAGCCCACGGCCCGGTCGTTCCTCGGCGGCAACGGCTATTCGCTCAACGCCGACACGAAGCTGCTGTCCGGGCTGGGCTTGCTGCTCAACCCGGTGTCGGCGATCACGCTGGTCGGCCTGATCGGGATCTTCGCGCTGCCCACCCAAGGGCTGGCGGGCCTGGGCAACATCGCCACCCTGATCGGTGGGGCGCCGAACCCCTATGTGTGGCCGGAGAACCTGCCGCGGGTGAACGCGCGCGGCGGGCCGGGCGGCGCACCGGGCTGCTGGCAGCACATCACCCATGACCTTTGGCCCGCACCCGAATTGGTGATGGACTCCGGCAACAGCATCGCGCCGTACAACCACCTCGACACCGGTTCGCCGTATGCGATCGAGTACGTCTGGGGTCGTCAGGTAGGGGATAACACGATCAACCCATGAAAATCACCGGTACCATCGTCCGACTCAGCATCTTCTCACTGGTGCTGTTGGTCTTCACTGTGATGATCGTCGTGGTGTTCGGCCAGATGCGGTTTGACCGCACCAACGGATACTCGGCCGAGTTCACCAACGTCAGCGGGCTGCGGCAGGGCCAGTTCGTCCGCGCCTCCGGGGTGGAGATCGGCAAGGTCAGTTCGGTGAAGCTGGTCGACGGTGGCCGGCGGGCGCGGGTGGAGTTCAACGTCGACCGGTCGATCCCGCTGTATCAGTCGACGACCGCCCAGATCCGCTACCTCGACCTGATCGGAAACCGGTATCTGGAGCTCAAGCGCGGCGAGGGCGAGGGCTCCGAAAAGGTGCTGCCCCCGGGCGGATTCATCCCCGCGTCGCGGACGTCGCCGGCGCTTGACCTCGACGCGCTGATCGGTGGGTTCAAGCCGCTGTTTCGGGCGCTGGACCCGCAGAAGGTCAACACCATCGCGACGGCACTTGTCACCGTGTTCCAGGGTCAGGGCGGCACCATCAACGACATCCTCGACCAGACGGCGCAGCTGACCAACCAGCTCGGCGAGCGCGACCAGGCGATCGGCGAGGTGGTCAAGAACCTGAACATCGTGCTGGACACCACGGTTCGGCATCGCCAGCAATTCGATCAGACCGTCAACAACCTGGAGGTCCTGATCACGGGGCTGAAGGGCCACAGCGAGCAGCTGGCGGGCGGGACCGCGCACATCAGCAACGCCGCCGGGACGGTGGCCGACCTGCTCGCCGAGGACCGGGGGCTCCTGCACAGCAGCCTCAACTACCTCGACGCCGTTCAGCAGCCGCTCATCGATCAGCGCGAGCAGCTCAACGACTTCATCCACAAGGTGCCGACGGCGCTGAACATGATCGGGCGCACCATCGGCTCGTACGGTGACTTCGTCAACTTCTATGCCTGCGACATCACACTCAAGATCAACGGGTTGCAGGCCGGCGGTCCGATCCGGACGGTCAAGCTCTTCAACCAGCCGACGGGCAGGTGCACGCCGCAATGAGGACGCTGGAACCCCCCAACCGGATGCGCATCGGCCTGATGGGCATCCTCGTGACGCTGCTCGTCATCGGCGTCGGTCAAAGCTTCACGAGTGTGCCCATGCTGATGGCCAAGCCGCACTACTACGGGCAGTTCACCGACACCGGCGGCCTCAGCACGGGCGACAAAGTGCGCATCGCCGGCTTGGACGTCGGCAAGATAGAGAGCCTCGACATCGACGGCGACCACGTGCTGATCAAGTTCAACATCGGCACCGAAAGCATCGGCACCGAGAGCCGGCTGGCGATCAAGACGGACACCATCCTGGGCAAGAAGGTCCTCGAGATCGAGAACCGGGGCAACAGCCGGCTGCGGCCCGGCGACTCGCTGCCGATCGGGCAGAGCACCACCCCCTATCAGATCTATGACGCGTTCTTCGACGTGACGAAGGCCGCCAGCGGGTGGGACATCGACACGGTCAAGCAGTCGTTGCATGTGCTGTCGGAGACCATCGACCAGACCTATCCGCACCTGAGCGCCGCGCTCGACGGGGTGGCCAAGTTCTCCGACACGATCGGCAAGCGCGACGAGCAGATCAAGCACCTGCTCGCCCAGTCCAACCAGGTGGCAAGCATCCTGGGTGACCGCGCCGACCAGATCGACCGGTTACTGGTGAACACGAAGGTCCTGCTGGCCGCCTTCAACGAGCGCGGCCAGGCCATCAACGCGTTGCTGGCGAACGTCGCGGCCTTCTCCGAACAGGTGAAGGGCTTCATCAACGACAACCCCAACCTGAACCACGTGCTCGAGCAGTTGCGCACGGTCAGCGACATCCTGGTCCAGCGCAAGGACGACCTCGCCGCCGGTTTCACCGAGGTCGGCCGGTTCCTCCCGTCGCTCAACGAGGCCATCGCGTCGGGGCCGTTCTTCAAGGTGGTGCTGCACAACCTGTTCCCCGGTCAGATCGTGCAACCGTTCATCGACGCCGCGTTCAAGAAGCGCGGCATCGACCCGGAGAACTTCTGGCGCAGCGCCGGCCTGCCGGAATTCCGGTGGCCCGACCCCAACGGCACCCGGCAACCCAACGGCGCGCCACCGCCGGCGCCGCCGGTGCTGGAGGGCACGCCCGATCACCCCGGTCCCGCCGTCCCGCCCGGGTCGCCGTGCTCGTACACGCCGGCAAACCCCGGCGGCAACGTCACCGTCGGCGACGAGGGTCTGCCGCGGCCGTGGAACCCGTTGCCGTGCGCGGGGGCGGGCATCGGCCCGTTCGGCGGGGTCGGCTTCCCGGCGCCCGTCGACGTCTTGACGTCGCCGCCCAATCCCGATGGGCTGCCGCCCACCCCGGGCATCAACATCGCGGGGCGCCCGGGTGACCCGCCGCCCGACGTCCCGGGCACTCCGGTGCCGCTGCCGACGCAGGCGCCGCCGGGCGCGCGCACCGAGAACCTTGGCCCGGCCGGCCCGACGCCGCCCCCGTCGACGTTCGCGCCGGCCTTGCCGCCCGGGCCGCCGGCACCGCCCGGGCCGGGGATCCAGCTACCGGCGCCGTTCATCAACCCCGGCGGCACGGGAGGCAGCGGCATCACGGGAGGTAGCCAGAATTGAGCACCATCTTTGATGTTCGCAACATCCGGCTGCCGAAGCTGTCCCGGACATCGGTGATCATCGGGTCGCTGGTGATCGTGCTGGCCCTGATTCTGGGGTACGTCGGCTGGCGGCTTTACCAGAAGCTGACGAACAACACCGTCGTGGCCTACTTCCCGGCGGCGAACGCGCTCTACCCGGGCGACAAGGTGCAGATCATGGGGCTGCGGGTGGGTGCGATCGACAAGATCGAGCCGGCCGGCGACAAGATGAAGGTCACCTTCCACTACGAGAACAAGTACAAGGTGCCGGCCAGCGCGTCGGCGGTGATCCTGAACCCGACGCTGGTGGCGTCGCGCGCGATCCAGCTGGAGCCGGCCTACAAGGGCGGGCCGGTGCTTGCCGACAACGCGGTGATCCCGGAGGACCGCACCCAGGTGCCGGTGGAGTGGGACCAGCTGCGCAACAGCGTCACCAACATCATCTCCAAGCTGGGCCCGACGCCGGAGCAGCCCAAGGGCCCGTTCGGTGAGGTCATCGAGTCGTACGCGAACGGGCTGGCCGGCAAGGGCAAGGAGTTCAACACGACGCTGAACAGCCTGTCGCAGGCGCTGACCGCCTTGAATGAGGGTCGCGGCGACTTCTTCGCGGTGGTGCGCAGCCTGGCGCTGTTCGTCAACGCGCTGCACCAGGACGATCAGCAGTTCGTGGCGCTCAACCAGAACCTGGCGGAGTTCACCAGCCGGCTCGCCAGCTCCGACGGGGCCCTGGCCGACGCGGTACAGCAGTTCGACGGCCTGCTCAAGACCGTGCGGCCCTGGCTCGACCAGAACCGCGAGGTGCTGACCCACGACATCAACAACCTGTCGACGGCGACGAACGCGCTGTTGCAACCGGATCCGCTGAACGGGCTGGAGACGGCGCTGCACATCCTGCCGACGGCCGCGGCGAACATCAACCAGATCTACCACCCGACGCACGGTTCGGTGGTGGCCGTTCCGGCGATCACCAACTTCGCCAACCCGATGCAGTTCATCTGCAGCTCGATCCAGGCCGGCAGCCGCCTGGGTTACCAGGATTCCGCCGAGCTGTGTGCGCAATACCTGGCGCCGATCCTCGACGCGATCAAGTTCAACTACCTGCCGTTCGGCCTGAACGTGGCGAGCACGGCCGAGACGCTGCCCAAGGATGTCGCCTACTCCGAGCCGCGCCTGCATCCACCGGACGGATATAAGGACACCACCGTCCCGGGCATCTGGTCGCCGGATACGCCGACGTCGCACCGCAACACCGAACACGGGTGGATCGTCGCCCCCGGCATGCAGGGGCAGCAGGTGGGCCCGATCACGCAAGGCCTGATGACGCCGGAGTCGCTGGCCGAACTCATGGGTGGGCCCAACATCCCGCCCGTGCAGTCGACCCTGCAAACCCCGCCCGGGCCGCCGAATGCCTACGACGAGGGCCCCTCGCCGGTGATCGGTCAGAACCCGCCGCAGGTGCCGATACCCCCGCCGCCGCCGGGGCCGGAGGTAGCCCCCGGCCCGGTCGCTCCGACGCCCGCGCCCGTCGCTGCGCCGGCCCCCAACGCCGGCGGGCCGCCGGCGGCCGCCGGTCTCGGAGGTGGGCAGTGACCGCGATTGCGCGTCGGATACGTCACCGGGGCTGGCAGGCGCTGGTACTCCTGGTGGCCGCGCTGGTGCTGAGCTCGTGCGGCTGGAAGGGGATCTCCAACGTGGCGATCCCGGGCGGCCCGGGGAGCGGCAGCGGGTCTTACACCCTCTACGTCCAGATGCCGGACACGCTCGCGATCAACGGCAACAGCAAGGTGATGGTCGCCGACGTCTTCGTCGGCTCGATCAGGGCCATCAACCTGAAGAACTGGGTGGCGACGCTGACGCTGGGCGTCGACAAGAGCGTCAAGCTGCCGAAGAACGCCACCGCCAAGATCGGCCAGACCTCGCTGCTGGGTTCGCAGCACGTCGAACTGGCCGCGCCCCCCAACCCGTCGCCGGAGTTGCTCAAGGACGGCGACACCATCCCGCTGAAGAACTCGACGGCGTTCCCCACCACCGAGCAGACCCTGGCCAGCCTGTCGCTGATCCTGCGCGGCGGCGGCATCCCCAACCTCGAGGTGCTGCAGAACGAGGTCTTCAACATCTTCAACGGGCGGGGCAACCAGATTCGGGCGTTCCTGGGCAAGCTGGACACGTTCACCACCCAGCTCAACCAGCAGCGCGACGACATCACCCACGCCATCGACTCCACCAACCGGCTGCTGACGTACGTGGGTGGCCGGGCCGACGTGCTGGACCGGGTGCTGACCGACGTCCCGCCGCTGATCAAGCATTTCGCCGACACCAAGCAGCTGCTGATCAACGCCGTTGATTCGGTGGGACGGCTCAGCCAGGCCGCCGACCAGTACCTGTCCGAGGCGAGGGGCCCCCTGCACCAGGACCTGCAGTCGCTGCAGTGCCCGCTCAGAGAGCTCGGCCGTGCCTCGCCGTACCTGATCGGGGCGCTGAAGCTGATCCTGACGCAGCCCTACGACATCGACACCATCCCGAAGCTCATGCGCGGCGACTACCAGAACATTTCGATCACGCTGGACGTCACCTGGAGCTCGATCGACAACGCGTTCCTGACGGGAACCGGGATGTCGGGGGCGCTGCGCGCGCTCGAGCAGTCGTACGGGCGCGACCCGGAGTCGATGATTCCCGACGTCCGCTACACGCCCAACCCGAGCGACGCGCCGGGCGGACCCTTGGTGGAAAGGGCGGACAGGAATTGCTGACTCCCTTCGTCCGACGCCAACTGATCGCCTTCGGGATCCTGACGGTGATCTCGATCCTGGTGCTCGGTATCTACTATCTGCAGCTTCCGAGCCTGGTCGGCATCGGCCGGTACACGCTCAAGGCCGACCTGCCCGCGTCGGGTGGCCTGTACCCGACCGCCAACGTGACGTATCGCGGCATCACCATCGGCAAGGTCACCGACGTCGAGCCCACCGAGAACGGCGCCAAGGCCACGATGAGCATCGACAGCCGCTACAAGATCCCGGTCGACGCCGTCGCCAACGTGCACTCGGTGTCGGCGGTCGGTGAGCAGTATCTGGATCTGGTGTCGACCGGCAACCCGGGCAAGGACCTGGCCGACGGCCAGACCATCACCCACGGCACGGTGCCCAGCGAGATCGGGCCGGCGCTGGACACCGCCAACCGGGGTCTTGCCGTGCTGCCCAAGGAGAAGATCGGCCAGCTGCTCGACGAGACGGCGCAGGCCGTCGGCGGGCTGGGGCCCGCCCTGCAGCGGCTGGTCGACTCCACCCAGGCGATCGTCGGTGACTTCAAGACGAACATCACCAACGTCAACGACATCATCCAGAACTCCGGGCCGGTCCTGGACAGCCAGGTCAATTCCAACGCCGCGATCGAGCGGTGGGCACGCAACCTGAACAACCTGTCCGCGCAGGCCGCGCGGGAGGACAGTCATGTGCGCAGCGTGCTGCGCCAGGCGGCGCCGACCGCCGACCAGGTCAACGAGGTATTCAACGACGTCCGCGACTCGCTGCCACAGACGCTGGCGAACCTCGAGGTCGTGTTCGACCTGCTCAAGCGCTACCACACCGGCGTGGAGCAGGTGTTCGTCTTCCTGCCGCAGGGTGCATCGATCGCGCAGACGGTGGCCGCGCCGTTCCCGAACCAGGCCGCGCTCGACCTGGCGTTGTCGATCAACCAGCCGCCGCCCTGCCTGACCGGCTTCATTCCGGCGGAGGAGTGGCGGTCCCCGGCGGACACCAACCTGGCGCCGCTGCCGTCGGGCACCTACTGCAAGATTCCGATGGAGACGCCGGCCAACAGCGTGCGCGGTTCGCGCAACATCCCGTGTACCGACGTGCCCGGCAAGCGGGCGGCCACCCCGCGGGAATGCCGCGATCCCAGGCCATACGTTCCGGCGGGCACGAACCCCTGGTACGGCGACCCGAACCAGATCCTGACCTGCCCCGCCCCCGCGGCGCGCTGTGATCAGTCGGTGCGCCCCGGCATGGTGATCCCGGCGCCTTCGGTCAACAACGGCCTCAACCCGGCTCCGTCGGACCGCGTCCCGGGCACGCCGCCGCCGACCAGCGACCCCTTGTCGCGGCCGGGAACCGGCACGGTGCAGTGCAACGGCCAGCAGCCCAACCCGTGTGTCTACACTCCGAGCGGGCCCCCCGTCGCCATCTACAGTCCGCAGAGCGGTGAGCTGGTCGGGCCCGATGGAGTGAAATACTCCGTCGAGAACTCGAGCAAAACAGGAGACGACGGATGGAAGGAGATGCTGGCGCCGGCCGGCTGAACCCCCCACCCATGCCGAGGTTTCGTCGACTGCGCAAGCCCTCCCAGAGATCGAGTCCGAAGAGTCATCAGGAGCCGGCGGCTGCTGACGACGAGACGACCACCCAGGTGACGGACGATGAATCGCCCGAAACCGAAGCCGAGGCGACCAGCCTCGAGTCGCCCGACGCCGAAACCGATGCCGAACCCGAGGCCGAGGATGACGCCGTCGCTGTCGCCGAAACCGAAGCCGCGGACGTCGAACGCCGTCCGTCGCGCCTGGGGCGCGGGTGGCTCTCCGGCATCGCCGCCGCGCTCGTGCTGCTGGCCGCCGGTCTGGGGGCCGGTGGCTACTTCGCGTTGCGTTATCACCACGAGAGCCAGGTCATCGCGCGCAACGACGCGGCCGCGCTCAAGGCGGCGGTGGATTGTGTGTCGGCGACCCAGGCGCCCGACACCAACGCCATGGCCCAGAGCGAACAGAAGATCATCGAGTGCGGCACGGACGCGTTCCGCTCCCAGGCGCTGCTGTACACGAACATGATCGTGCAGGCCTATCAGGCCGCGAATGTCCACGTTCAGGTGGCCGACGTGCGGGCGGCGGTGGAGCGCAACAACGACGACGGTTCGGTCGACGTGCTCGTCGCGATGCGCGTCAAGGTGGCCAGCGATCAGTCGCAAAAGGAAACCGGGTATCGGCTGAGGGTGAAGATGGCATTCGCCGAAGGGCAGTACCGGATTTCCAAGCTCGACCAGGTGACGAAGTGACGGTGGTGGTCGAAAAGAACCCGACCACTGCGGCGCTACCGGAGTCACCGCGGGATGCCTTGGCCCCCTGGCAGCTTCGTGCGGGCGCGTTCGCCGTGGACGTCGTTCCGTGCGTCGCCGTGGCGGTGACCATGGCATTGGTCGCCTGGACCGTGGATCAGCATGCGGTTTGGTGGTGGGTCTGCGTCTCGGTCGCCGGGCTCGCCATCCTGGCGATGTTGGTCAACCGGTTGCTGCTGCCGACCATCACGGGCTGGAGCCTGGGACGCGGCCTGTTCGGCGTCGGGGTGGTGCGCCGCGACGGCGCCGCCATCGGGCCATGGGGACTGCTGCTGCGCGAGCTGGCCCACCTGCTTGACACGGTGTCGGTGGTGGGATGGCTTTGGCCGCTGTGGGATTCGCGGCGCCGTACGTTCGCCGACATGCTGCTGGGCACCGAAGTGCGCCGGGTCGAATACGACGAGGTTCGGCCCAAGTTGCGGCGCTGGACCGCGGCGGCGGTGCTGACCGCGGTGCTGGTGTGTGTCGGCGGCACCGCCGTGAGCTACCTGGTGGTGTACTCCCGCGACCGGGCGAGCGATCAAACCAGGGCCGAGATCGCAACGCAAGGGCCCAAGATCGTGGCGCAGATGTTGACGTACGACCCAAAGTCGTTGCGCGACGACTTCGCTCGGGCCAGGTCGCTGGCGACCGACAAATACCGGAGTCAGCTGGCGGCGCAGCAGGACGTGGTCCAGAAGGGCAATCCCGTCATCAACGAGTACTGGTCCACGGACGGGTCGGTGCAATCCGCCACGCCGGACCGGGCGACGATGCTGTTGTTCCTGCAGGGCAGGCGGGGAGTGGGACCCGAGGAACGCCCGATCAGCGCAACCGTTCGGGTGGAATTCGCCAAAGGCGCGGACCAACATTGGCTCGTCGACGATCTCACCGTACTGACCAGGCCGAAACCGCCAGGGAACGGAAAATGAGCCCCCGCCGCAAGTTTGAGCCCGGCGAGGAATCGCTGCTGATCGCGCGCCCGGTGCCGCCGGGGCGGCCCTGGTGGCAGCCGGCTGCGGGCGCGGTCGCCGCGGTGCTGGTGGTCGCGGCGATCGCCGCATGCAGCCTGATGCTGATCGCGCATCAGTCGCGCGTGCGCGCGGCCGCCAAGGAGCGCCAGGTGCTCAGCTACGTGTCGGGGTTCATGGCGCAGTTCACCTCCATCGACCCGTATCACGCCAACGATTACGTGACACGGGTGATGGCCCAAGCCACCGGTGATTTCGCCAAGCAGTACCACGAGAAGGCGAACGAAATCCTGCTCCAGGTGGCCCGGGCCGAGCCCGCAACCGGGACCGTCCTCGGTGCGGGCCTGGAGCGGTGGAACGACGACGGCACCGCCACCGTGATGGTGGCCACCGACGTGACCTCCAAGTCGCCGGATGAAAAGCAGGTATTCGACAACACCAATCGTTGGATGGCAACCGTCACGCAGGAAGGGAATCAGTGGAAGATCAGCAGCCTGATACAGGTGATCTGACCGCCGACGCGGCAACGACGGAAGACGCCACGGGCGAGGCCGACGAAACCGCCGATGCGACAACCGAATCCGCTGAGACCGCGGCTGCCGAAGAGGCCGACGGGGCCGGCGACGGCGCGACGGGCGCCAAGGCAAAGCGCCCACGGCGCAAGATTTTGGCCGGCAAGCGGCTCGCCATCGCCATCGCGGTGGCCGCGGTGCTGTTCGTCGGCTCCGCCGCGTTCGCGGGTGCGGCGGTGCAGCCGTACCTGACCGATCGCGCCACTGCCGCAACGAAGTTGAAGGTGGCCCGCACCGCGGCTAACGCGATCACGGCGCTGTGGACTTATACCCCGGAGAACATGGACGGCCTCGCCGATCGCGCCGCGGCCTACCTCAGCGGCGACTTCGAGGCCCAGTACCGCAAGTTCGTCGACGCGATCGTGGGGCCGAACAAGCAGGCCAAGGTGACCAACAACACCGAAGTGACCGGCGCCGCGGTCGAGTCGCTGGACGACCCGAATGCCGTGGTCATCGTGTACACCAACACCACGTCCACCAGCCCGCTGACCAAGAACATCCCGTCGCTGAAATACCTCTCCTACCGGTTGTTCATGAAACGCACCAACGGCCGCTGGCTGGTGACGAGGATGACGACGATCACCTCGCTGGACCTGACGCCGCACGTATAGCGCGGATCCCAAATCGCCCCATGGCCGTTGCTTCGCCGGTCTCCGAGCGCTCGACCGTCGCGGCGCTGTTGTTGCTGACGTTCGCCACCGGCCTCGCGGACGCGATCAGCATCCTGGTACTCGGTCACGTCTTCGTGGCGAACATGACCGGCAACGTGATCTTCCTCGGCTTCTGGCTGGCCCCGAGAACCAGCATCGACCTGACGGCGGTCGTGGTGGCGTTGCCCACCTTCGTCTGCACCACGATCGTCAGCGGCCGGCTGGCAAGGCATTTCGATCGGCGGACGCGGTCGTGGATCAGCACGGTGCTGGCAATCGAAATCGTGTTGTTGGTGGCCTTGTCGATTCTGGCCGGCGCCGGCGTGCTGCACTACCACGACAACACCAAGCTGATCATGATCGGCCTGCTCGCGGTCACCTTCGGTCTGCAGCACTCGAGCGCGCGCCAGTTCGGGATCCAGGAACTCTCCACCACGGTGCTGACGTCCACCATCGTCAGCCTCGGCCTGGACAGCCATCTGGCCGGCGGGACGGGTGAGCGCGAAAAGCTGCGCCTCAGTGTCGTTTTCACGATGTGCGCAGGCGCCCTGCTGGGCGCGACGATGTCGCGATTCGTCGTCGCCCCGGTGTTCGCGGTCACCGCCGCGGTGGTGGCGACCAGCCTGCTGATCTTCCGCTTCGGCCCGAAGCCCAGTGACCGTTAGTTGAAGGCCAGCCAGCTGGGCAGCGCGCGCTCGTGGGAGTCGCAGAGCACCTCTCGGGTGTCGCACGATCCCCTCGGAGACCCGGCGCCGGCCCACATGCCGCCGGTGTCACGGCGCAGCACGATTGCCGACGAGCCGCCGCCGTCCAGCAGGACCGCGGTGTCGCTGCCCAAACCGCGGAACAGGTCCTGGATGTTGTCCGGCGTGTAGCTGCCGCCCTCGAAGATGTACATCTCGTCCCGCTGCTTCACGTAGGCGAGGGCCGTTCGCGCCGCGCTGGGCCCACCGTCGTTCAGCTGCCCGGTCTTGCCGGGGGACAGCAGGCCGATCCCCGACACCGCGACGAACCGCTCGTTGCGGTTCAGCAGGTCGGCGACCACCGGGGTGGCGACGTCGTAGTCCTGGGGGTTCCTGGCGCGCAACACATACGGCGCGCCACCCGACGGCAGGATCATCGTCGACAGGGCGCTCCAGCTCTCGCCGCCCCCGGAGAGGCCCTGCTTGCCGGGGTACGCGACGGTGCCGGTGACCGCCTGGTTCGCCCGGCCCTGGCCGTGCGTGTTGTCGACGAACGCGCCCAGCGGTGAGCTGCAGCCGGTCTGGCGCCAGGAGCCAGCCTTCTGCGGTCGGATGTCAAAGAAGTTGGCGTTGATCGCGATCGTCGGCTGCCCCATCCGCTGCCACGCCTGCAGCGGCGCGTACACCTCCGAGGCCTGCCACAATCCCTCGCCCGTGCGCGCCCCGGGGTTGTTCTCGCAGCGGGCCTGATCACCCTGGTGGCTGTCCACCAGCAGGTGTGGCGCGAGCCGCCCCGAGGCGTTCTTGATGACCATCAGGTGCCCACCGTTGTTCATCTCGTACCAGCTGCCGCCGGCGTTGAGCATCGGCGTGGGGTGGCCGGGGCCGAAGTTGTAGACCAGGTACGAGCCCTTGGTGGTCTCGATGGCGCCGGCGAGCAGGTCGCGGCCGTCCGCGGCGCGGGCGACGGGCTGTCCCGTGGTGCTGGCCAGCACCGCGCACGCCACCACGGCGGTGCAGCAGAACGCCAGCCGGCGCAAGCTGGCAAGGGGCGTCAGCACGATGGACCTTTCGGCACTGATGGCTATGCAACATAAATAGCATCAGTCACACCAGTCACACTGTCAATTTCGATAACGAACGCGTGACGCTTGGGGCGCACTCGAATTACGCTTACTCGCTTGGGCTTTCGATCTCGGCGGCCGGTTCCTCGGCCGGGGTCTCGTCGGGGCTCTCGCGCTTGTTCACGCGCGCCTGGTACTGCGCCTGGTGCTCGGCCGCGATGGCCATCTCGACCGCCCCCTGGATCCGGTGAAAGCCCTTGCGGTCGTAGAGGTGCGTGACGATCCCGCCCAGCAGCAGGCCGATCACCAGGCCGATGCCCGTCAACCACAACGCCTGGGACAGACCGGCATCCGCGCGCCCGTTGAGATAGACCAGCGACCGGACGCCGAGGAACACCTGGTGCATCGGCTCGAACTCGGCCAGCCAGCGGAAGAACGGCGGCGTGGCCTCCAGCGGGACGGTGGCGCCCGCCGAAGGCAGTCCCAGGATCACGAAGATCAGCATGCTGACCAGCAGGCCCATCGAACCCAGCACCGACAGTATGGAACTCGACGTGACGCCCACCGCGACGATCGCGAACACGCCGTAAGCCCACAGTTCCCAGCCGAGCGGGATGGGCATGCCCAGCCCGTGCGCGATGGCCAGGTATGCCGCCGACGTGAGCAGCGCCAGCAGGGCCATGATGGCCCACTTGAGCTGCAGCGTCGCCAATCGCGAAATCTTGACCTGCTCGGCGAAGCGATACACCGGGCCCCATTCCGCCGGCACGTACCCGAGCAGCGCGTCCACCAGCGTGCTCACCACGACGCTGCCGGTAAAGCCCGCCAGCAGCAGCAACAGCGCGAAATAGAACGCCGACAGCCCGTTGCCGGTGCCGTTCGGCAGCGCGCTGTAGACGCCGGTCTTGACGTCGATCGGGCTGGCGAGGCCCAGCGCCGACGCGCCGGTCAGCGGCGCACCCCCGGTCTCGGCCGTGACGTCGGCCGTAAGTCGTTGGCCCACTTTGCCGTTGGCGACAGCCATCGCCTGCGTCAGCGTCTGCCCGGCGATGCTGGCGCCCAGGGTGCCCGCGCGCGGGTTGGTGGAGATGGTGACCGAGGGCCGCGTCACACGGCCCGGCGCGACCGCACCGGCCCCGAACTCATGAAGATTGGACGAGAAGGTCGGCGGAATGACCAGCTCCCCGTAGACGTGGGCGGTGTCCAGCAGTCGCTGCGCCTCGTCGTGGGAAACCACCCGGACGTCGAACTTGTTCTTGTCCAACCCCGCAACCAGCCCGTCGGTGATCTGCGCGCCGAGGGGCCCGGCGTCCTCGTTCACCACGGCGATCGGGAAATGACGCAGGTTCGTCATCGGGTTCAGGATGCCCCCGAGGTACAGCGCACACAGCGCCGACATCAGCGCCAGCGTGACGACGACGGGTAGCGCCCAGAACCGCACGGTCCGAACTGCCTTGATGTTCCGCTTGGGGTTGGGCGCCGCGTGCCGCGGCTGCGATTGAGACATGCGGGCTCCTGTCTGTCGTGCCCACTCTATGTCTTCTCAGCCGCCCAACTGTGCATGCATCTCCCAGATCAGCAGTTCCGACGGCTCGCTCGCCGTCACCCGCGGGCCGTCGGCGTGGGTGAACCGGACCGCGTCGCCGTGTTCGAGGTCGCCGATTTCGGCGGTGGTGACCCGGCCGCGCGCGACGAATAGATGCAGGTAGGGAGCCTGCGGCAGGTGCGCCGACGTTCCCGGTTCCAGCCGCGCGCCGTACAGCGCGGCGTTGCGGTTGTGCAACGTGATGGCCGCCTCATTGCCCGGCATGCCTGAGGCGATGGTCACAAGTCCGGTGCCCAACAGCTCCGAATCGATCTCGTGCTGTTGGTAGCTCGGGTCGATGCCGGGCTCGTCGGGAACCACCCACATCTGCACGAAATGTACTGGGTCGGTGCGGGAATCGTTCTTCTCCGAGTGCAGGATGCCGCGGCCCGCCGACATGCGTTGGGCCAGACCGGGATAGATGATGCCCTGGTTGCCTGCGGAATCCCGATGGGTCAGCTCGCCGCTCAGCACCCACGTCACGATCTCCATGTCCCGGTGCGGGTGGGTGTCGAATCCCGTTCCCGGCTCGACGATGTCGTCGTTGTTGACCAGCAGCAGGCCGTGGTGCGTGTTGTCGGGATCGTAGTGGTCGCCGAACGAGAACGAATGCCGCGATTTCAGCCAGGGTGTCGCGGTGACGGCCCGGTCGGCCGCGCGCCGGATGTCGACGGTTGCGGGCATGGGCTCCAGCCTAGGCCAAGATTTCCTGCGCGCGCCGCAGCGCGGCCTCCAGCGCCTCCAGCGTCAGCCCGGCCGGGCGGCCCAGGTGGATCTCGATCTGGTACTCCGGCTGGGCGTCCCGGCCGAAGATCGGCAGTACGACGAATTCGGTTGACTCCAAGCCGGTTTCGAGCGTGTCGGTGACGGATCGCAGCGTCACCATGGTCATCAGCGTGGTCAGCTGGCGCGTCACCTGCGCGGTCGGTTCCAGCGAGGCCAGCACGTCGGCCAGCCGGTGGTGCAGCGCCCGGTGGGTGTCGTCGAACCGCCACGCGCCGTAGCCGCGGGCGCGGATGTCGGCGAGCACCCGGCGATGCTGGGCCACCTCGGTGCGCGTGAGTCGGGGCGTGACTCGGTGCAGCCACGCGTCGACGAAATCGTCGTCGCGCCAGGCCATGGCGACCAGCCCGAAGGGCGGGTCGATGGGGAAGCGCTGCCCGACGGCGTGCTCGCCGTCGGTGCCGTGGCCGACCGTGTCGACGGTGGTGAGGTGGCGCTCACCGATCCTCGACAGCGAGCAGCCCGCCCCGAGCGCGTCGTGCAGGAAGCGCAGCGCGTCCCGCCCGCGGTCCAGCAGGGGGAATTGCGTCCGCAGCCCGTGCACCAGGCCGAACATGCCGCTGCCCAGCACGTAGCGGCGGTCCTGGTGCCGCGCCACCCAGGCGCGCCGTTCCAGCTCGGCGAGCACCAGGGCGCAGGTCGAGGTGCTGATCCGGCACGCCTTTGCCAGCTCGGCCGACGTGCGCCCGTTCGGGGAATCCGCCAGGGCGCCAAGCACATCCATCACGCGGGCGGTGGGTGGCGATTTGGCGGTTGACTCACCCACGCGCGCCTCCTTACGATCCGTCCAAAATCTAAGAATAAGCGTCCTAATAATAGGAGAATATGTGGTGTTGAAGGTGGGGGTCTGGGGGCCGGGTTCGATGGGCGTCGTCGCCCTGCGCGGGGTGATCGACCACCCGGAGCTGGAGCTGGTCGACGTCGTCGTGCACAGCGAAGCCAAGGCGGGCCGCGACGCCGGCGAGCTGTGCGGCGCCGCGCCGGTGGGGGTGGTCGCAACCCGGGACCCGGCCCCGATGCTGGCCGGCGATGCGGACGCGGTGGTGTATGCCGCCGGCGCCAACCTGCGGCCGTTGGAGGCTGTCGAGGACATGGCGTCGATCCTGCGGGCCGGGAAGAACGTGGTGTCGTGTTCGGTGGTGCCGCTGGTGTATCCCGACGGCGTGGACCGTGCGTTCACCGATCCGTTGCGCCGGGCCGCGCTCGATGGCGGTGTGTCGTTTTTTACCACCGGGATCGACACCGGGTTCGCCAACGACGTTCTACCGCTGGCGCTTTCGGGGGTATCGCGGGTGATCGAGTCGGTGCGGGTGACGGAGATGTTCAACTACGCGACCTACCCGGACCGGGCCGCGGTCTACGAGATCCTCGGGTTCGGCAAGCCGCCGGAGTATCAGGCCCTCGCGGCGACGCCGGGGGTCTTCACCTTCGGCTGGGGTCCGGTGCTGCACCAGCTGGCCGCGGGGCTCGGCGTCAAGATCGACCGCGTCGAGGAGAACAACGAACGCGTCGCCGCGACCGAGTCGTTCGACACGCCCACCGGCCACATCGCGGCGGGAACCATCGCGGCGATGCGCTCGACGCTGACCGGATACGTCGGCGAGACGGCGACGTTCGTCGTCGATCACGTGACGCGGATGCGCGACGACGTCGCCCCGGACTGGCCGCAGCCGCACATCCGCATCCCGCCGAAGGATCTCGGCTACGGGCCGGCGTCCGGCCGTGGCCTCTACCGCGTCGAGATCGAGGGCTCCCCGGCGATGCGCTGCGAATTCGAGATGGCCGAGGACCGCGACCACGACCTCGGCGCGCGCGTCGCCGGCGCGTCGCGGATGGTCAACGCCATCCCGGCGGTGTGTGCGGCGCGGCCGGGCCTGCTGTCCGCGCTGGATCTGCCGCTGGTCACCGGCGCCGGCCTGGTCCGCCCGGTGCCGGGCCCGTCACCCGACAGCCGCCTCTTCTAGGCGTGGCCGCGCGCACACCGCGGGCGCCGCGTCGCGTCGGCGGGCTGTCCCGCTGTTCAGCCAGCACGCGAGGCCCCCGGCGAGCAGTCCGATCGCGACACCGACGTCCGGGCGCTGGCCGAGCATCAGCCAGGACAGCACCGCGGCGACCGCGGGAATGACGGCGAACAGCATCGCCACCGCCGCGGCCCCGTGCAGGCTGATCGCCCGCAGGTAGATGCTGACCGCCAGCGTGGCGTTGAGCAGCACCATGCCGGTGACCGCGACGGCGGCGTGGACCGCGTCGTGCACCGCGAAGGGCGTGAGGAGCGCCAGCGCCGTCGCGGGAATCAGCGCCACGGCGTTCTGCACCGCGCTCATCGCGCGGAAGTCGACGCCGGCGCAATACCGTTGCTGGTACACGCCGCCGGCCGAAAGGCCGAGCAGCGCAACCACCAGCAGCGCGATGACGGGGTCGACGCCGTGCGTGCTCAGCAACCTCTTGGCGCATGCGGCCAGCACCGCGACCACCCCCAGGGCCAGGGCGAACACCCGCCGCGAGCCGAGCGGTTCGCGCAGGAACAGCGCGGCCAGGATCGTCGTCGTGACCGGATTCATCGCGACGACCACCGCGCACAGCACCGCCGGCGCGCCGAGCAGGAGCGCCTCGTAGAGGCAGCAGAACTGCACGGCCTGGATCAGCAGACCCGCGACGACGACGTGCCCGAACTGTGCTCCCCGCGGCCATGCCGTCCTGGCCAGCGCGGCCCAGGACGCCAGAATGATTGCGGCCGAACCGAATCGCAGCACCAGGACGGCCATCGGGGTCATCGCTCCCACCGCGAGCGCTCCGATGGGATAACCGATCGCGTAGGTGAAGGTGACCGCCGAGGCGGTGGTCAACGGCATGCGCGACAGGTCCATGCCTCCATGGTCGTCGACGCCGACCCATGCCGTCCAACGATTATTAGCGATCGGAATCGATCGCAAACACTTATCGGATGTCGTTCGGAAATACCGATTTCCAGCGGATCGCCGCGACTAATTGATCATCCTTACTGATCGGACTAGCATTCGCCGCATGGCTCAGGTCCTCGATATCGCGCCGCTGCGCAGCCTCGTCGCGGTCGCCGACTGTGGCGGATTTCACCGGGCCGCCGCCGCGCTGCACCTGAGTCAGTCCGCCGTCAGCCAGCATCTGCGCAAGGTGGAGGGCGTGGTGGGCGGGCCGGTGGTCGAACGCTCCGGCCGGGGTGTCTTGTTCACCGAAGTCGGACACAAGGTGCTGGGGCACGCCCGCGCGATCCTGGCCGCGCACGACGCGGCGCTGGACGACCTCGGCGCCACCGAACACCGGCTGCTGACGGTCGGGGCCACCGAGCATGGCGCGGACGTCATGCTGCCCGCCCTCACCGGCGTCCTGCGCGAGCGGCTTCCCGACCGGCGGCCGCGGTTCCGGCTCGACCGCAACGTCTCCCTGGCGGACGCCCTCGACCGGGGGCTTCTGGACCTGGCGATCATGCTCGACGGGTCGGGCCTGGATCGCGCCAACGCGTCGGGAGTCGTAGCGCTGAGGTGGGTTTCGGCGCGGACGTTCGTCGCGCGCCGGGGCGACCCGCTGCCGTTGGTGATCTTCGCCGAGCCGTGCACGTTGCGCGAGCCGGCCTTCTCGATCCTCGAAAAACACGGCGTCCCTTACGAGATCGCCGCCGAATGCGGTGACCTGTCGGGACTTTACGCGGCGGTGCGCTCGGGTCTCGGGTTGGCGTTGCTCCCGATGATCGGCAAGCTCCCCGACGGCCTATGCCCGGCCGAGGGGCTGCCGCCGGCCAACTGCGCCACGGTTCTGGTGCGTGGCCGCGCCGGCATAGACCCGGACCTGCTCAGCGCCGCCGATGCCGCGGTGCGCGACGTGCTGGCCGCCGAAAACTGAACGCGCCCTTTAGCTTTGGGGGTACACCGCGGCGGCGAGCTCAAGAATCTCGGCGCGGTCGGCGGGCAGGATGAACCCCGAGGCGATCGCCGCGTCGAGCGCCGCGGTGAAGCCGTCGAGGTATTGCTCGGTGCCGCCAGGGTAGAGCCGGTCCACCGTCGCCGCGTCGAACGGTTCGCCGGCGCCGAAGATCGCCGCCATGATGCTTTCGGCTTCGGCTCCCGAGCCGATCAGGCCGGACGTCCGGGCGATCGGCACGTCGACCCACGGGGTCCGGACGCCGCCCCGGGCCAGGCCGTGGTGATCGAGAACGGGCCGGGGCAGCTCGCCGTGGTGGACCTCGATGGGTGGGGCGGTGGGCGCCGGTTCGCCGGTGCTGACCCAGGTATGCAGCGCGGCGAGCGCCGCCTGCACGACGTAGTGGTGCTGCGGGGCGAAGTTGATGAAGTGCTCCAGCTGCTGGCCCATCAGCGTGTTCGTCGGCGCGTAGGCGGCCACGATGGCATCGAGCGGCGCGGAGCCGTCGTCGATCGGCGCCACCTGGATCGTGTAGTTGTCGGCATGAGCGGCGCCGGCGATCTCCCAGACGCGCAGCCGGTGGCCGTCGGGCTGCCTGGCGAAGTAGTAGCCTTCCCGCGGGCCGCCGAACAGGTCGGTCTCGGTGATGATCGTGAGGAGCGGGACGCGCAGGTCGGCGCGGAACGTGACCGCGTCGGGCACGTCGAGTTGTGATTCGTCGAAGATGGAAGCGCCGTCCAGCGGCGCGGACGACCCGAAGCGGGAATGCACCAGAAAGCCGTCGTAGCTTTGGGCGAGCGGATCGACGGCGTTGACGTAGGTGGTCAGGAACATGGCCGACTGCGACTCGCCCACGGCGACCACGTGGCGCACCGGCAGATCGCCGAGTATGCCGTCACGGACGAGTGCCCCCGTCTGGGAAAAGATGTCGTAGGAGTACTCGTCGCCCGGGTGGCCCAGCGCGGCGTAGCGCGCCGGGTCCTGGCTCTTCAGCGACATGTCGAAGCCGAGCAGGTTGGCGCCGCCGCCGTCCACCCCCACCTTTTGGGCCGAGACCGCGACGTAGGCGTAGCCCGCGCGAAGGATCTCGCGATGCGCCATCATCCACACCGCCGGGGCGTCGATGCCGCCGCTCACGTTGAGCCATTCCACCAGGACCGTCCCGTTGAACCGGGTCGGGTCGGTTGGGGTGAGCGCCACGATGCGCGTGGTGTATTCCGCGGTGTCCCTGGGCGTTACGCTCCACCCGCCGTCAGGGCCCAGCGCGGTGGTGGGCGCGTAGGAGGTGGCCGTTCCGGAGACGAAGAACTCCTCGGCGGCGTAGCCCAGGGCGGCGATGTCGAAACCGCCCAGCAACAGCAGCGGCCGCCCGGGCGCGGGTGTGACGAGCGGGGGATTCGGCATCGTCACACGGTAGCGGGCAACCCGAATTTCTCGAAGAGGGTGCCGTCGAGGAACGCCACCACCCGCGACACCCGGCCGTCGCTGATGTCGAGGACATGCAGTTGAAACGGCACGTGCACGTCACCCGCGCGCATGTACATGGCGGCGCCGGGTTGGCCGTTGGCGACAACGGGGAGCAGGCGCATGTCGCCGGGACGTTCGGCCGGGCACTGCTGGTGGATGAGCGTGATGATGTCCCGGGGGCCGCGGTACCAGCCGACGTACGGCGGCATCTCCCAGATCGCCTCGGCGGTGAACAGCTCGACCAGCCGGTCGATGTCGTAGGCCTCGAACGCCGCGATGTAGCGGTCCAGCAGGTCCTGGGCCTCGGCCGAATCGGGCGGCGTCAACCGGTCGGTGGAGCTGGGCGCGACGGCCTCGAGCTGGGTGCGGGCCCGCTGCAGCAGGCTGTTGACGGCGGTCGTGGTGGTGCCGATCGCCTCGGCCACCTCGGCGGCCTTCCACTGCAGCACGTCGCGCAGCAGCAGCACCGCGCGCTGCCGGGGTGAAAGGTGTTGCAGCGCAGCGACGAACGCCAATCGCACCGACTCGCGTGACCCGACGATGACCGACGGGTCCGCCGGGTCCTCCGTCAGCTCCGGCAGCGGCTCCAGCCACGGCACCTCCTGGCGTTCCACCAGCTCCGCGGTCGGGTCCGAGCTGGGCGCCCCCAGCCCCGTCGGCAACGGCCGGCGCTGCCGGCCCTCCAGCGCGGTCAGGCAGGTGTTGGTGGCGATGCGATGCAGCCAGGTCCGCATCGACGACTTGCCCTCGAAACGGTCGTAGGCCTTCCAGGCCCGCAGCAGGGTCTCCTGCACCAGATCCTCGGCGTCGTGCAGCGACCCGGTCATCCGGTAGCAGTGTGCGAGCAGTTCGCGACGGTACGGCTCGGCGTCGGTCGAGAAGTCCCCGCCGACCCCGGGGCCGCCCTGAGAATTTTCGGTGAGCAGCTTCACACTGAACGAGCCTACGCAGTGTCTCCGACACCGGCTCGACCCCGAGCCACTACGCTGCCCGGTAATGACAACTCGCGCTGAACGGACCTTCGACGGCCTCGGCGGCGTGCGCATCGTCTACGACGTCTGGACGCCGCAGGCCGCGCCCCGGGCGGTGGTGGTGCTGTCCCACGGCCTCGGCGAGTACGCCCGCCGCTACGACCACGTCGCGCAGTGCTTCGGCGCCGCCGGGCTGGTCACCTACGCCCTGGACCACCGCGGCCACGGCCGCTCCGGCGGCAAGCGGATGCTGGTGCGGGACATTTCCGAGTACACGACCGATTTCGACACCCTGGTCGGCATCGCCACGCGGGAGCATCCGGGCCTCAAGTGCATCGTGCTCGGTCACAGCATGGGCGGCGGAATCGTGTTCGCCTACGGCGTCGAACGCCCGGACAACTACGACATGATGGTGCTGTCGGCCCCGGCGGTTGCCGCCCAGGAGCTGGTGTCCCCGTTGATGATCCTGGCGGCGAAGGTGCTCGGCGTGGTCGTGCCCGGCCTGCCGGTGCAGGAGCTCGACGTCGACGCGATTTCGCGGGATCCCGCGGTGGTGGCGGCCTACAACTCCGACCCGCTGGTGTACCACGGCAAGGTCCCGGCCGGCGTCGGGCGCGCGCTGCTGGAGGTCGGCCAGACCATGCCGCAGCGCGCACCGGCGCTGACGGCGCCGCTGCTGGTGGTGCACGGCTCCGACGACCGGCTGATCCCCGTCGACGGCAGCCGCCGCCTGGTCGAATGCGTGGGCTCCACCGACGTCGAGTTGAAGGTCTACCCCGGCCTGTACCACGAGGTCTTCAACGAGCCGGAGCGTGACCAGGTGCTCGGCGACGTGGTCTCCTGGATCACCAAACGGCTGTAGGCGACGTGTCGTCTGGCTGCGCTAGTTTGGCGCATATGACCGACGACAAGATGCTGGCCCGCATCGCGGCGCTGCTGCGTCAGGCCGAGGGCACCGACAACTCGCACGAGGCGGACGCCTTCATGACCGCCGCGCAACGGCTGGCGACGGCGGCCTCCATCGACCTGGCGGTGGCGCGCTCGCACGCCGCCAAGCGCTCGCCGGTGCAGGCCCCGACGCAGCGGACCATCACCATCGGCGCGGCCGGCACCCGGGGGCTGCGGACTTATGTCCAGCTTTTCGTGGTGATCGCCCTGGCCAACGACGTGCGCTGCGACGTGGCGTCGAACTCGACGTTCGTTTACGCGTACGGGTTCGCCGAGGACATCGACGCGACCCACGCCCTCTACGCCGGCCTGGTCGTCCAGATGGTGCGGGCGTCGGACGCCTACCTGGCGTCCGGCGCGCACCGCCCCACGCCGACGATCACGGCCCGCCTCAACTTTCAGCTCGCGTTCGGCGCGCGCGTCGGCCAGCGCCTGGCCGAGGCCCGCGAGGAGGCCACGCGCGAGGCCACCAGGGACCGCCGCCGCCCGCCCGGCACCGCGATCGCCTTGCGCGACAAGGAACTCGAGCTGCGCGACTTCTACCGCGGCGCGTCGAAGGCGCGCGGCACCTATCAGGTCAGCCGCGCGACGGCGGGGTACTCGTCGGCGGCGCGCCGGGCGGGGGACCGGGCCGGCCGGCGGGCGCGGCTCGGGAACAGCCCCGAACTGCCCGGCGCCCGGAGCGCATTGCGCCAGTGACTCGGGCCGGTGGGGCCCGCGATTCGCAGCGCGCCAGGGTTTATGCGGCCGAGGACTTCGTCCGCACGCTGTTCGACCGCGCCGCCGAGCACGGGTCGCCCTCCGTCGAGTTCTTCGGAACCCGGCTGACGCTGCCGCCCGAGGGGAGGTTCGGGTCGGTCGCCTCCGTCCAGCGCTACGTCGACGAGGTGCTCGCGCTGCCGTCGGTGCGGCGGCGCTGGCCCGACGTGGCGCCGCTGCGGGTGCGCTCGCGGCGGGCCGCCACCGCGGCGCACTACGAAAACCGGGACGGCGCGGGCACTATCGCGGTTCCCGACCGCGACACCGCCGACTGGGCGCTGCGCGAGCTGGTGGTGCTGCACGAGGTCGCGCATCACCTGTGCCGGGCCGAGCCGGCGCACGGCCCGGAATTCGTCGCGACCTTCTGCGGTTTGGCGGAGCTGGTGATGGGACCCGAGCTGGGTCACGTGCTGCGGGTCGTGTACGCGAAAGAAGGTGTGCGGTGAGCGATCCCGACGTTCGCGCGCGCGACGTCGAGGCCCAGATGACCGACGACGAGCGGTTCTCGCTGATCGTGGGAGTGATGGGCGCGGGCGAGCTGTGGCCGCTGCGCGACGAACGCATCCCGCCGGGCGTCCCGATGAGCGCCGGGTACGCGCCCGGGGTTCCGCGGCTCGGCGTCCCGGCGTTGCTGATGAGCGACGCCGGCCTCGGCGTCACCAACCCCGGCTACCGCCCCGGCGACACCGCCACCGCGTTGCCGGCCGGCCTGGCGCTGGCCGCGGGCTTCGACCCGGCGCTGGCCCGCGCCGCCGGCGCCGTGATCGGCCGGGAGGCGCGCAGCCGCGGGTTCAACGTGCAGCTCGCCGGCGCGATGAACCTGGCGCGCGACCCGCGCAACGGCCGCAACTTCGAATACCTTTCCGAGGACCCGCTTTTGACCGGGACACTCGCGGCCGAGTCGGTCAACGGGATCCAGCAACAGGGCGTCATTTCGACGGTCAAGCACTTCTCGCTGAACTGCAACGAGACCAACCGGCACTGGCTGAACGCGGTCATCGATCCCGCCGCGCACCGCGAATCCGACCTGCTGGCCTTCGAGATCGCCGTCGAGCGCTCCTCGCCCGGGGCCGTGATGGCGGCCTACAACAAGGTCAACGGCGACTACGCCGCCGCCAACGACGTGTTGATCAACCAGGTGCTGAAAGGCGCCTGGGGATACCGCGGTTGGGTCATGTCCGACTGGGGCGGCACGCCCACCTGGGAATGCGCGCTGGCCGGCCTCGACCAGGAGTGCGGCGCGCAGATCGACGCGCTGCTGTGGCAATCGGAGGCGTTCGGGGAGGGGCTGCGGGCCGCCCACGCCGACGGGAGGCTGCCTGCCGAGCGCCTGTCGGACATGGTCCGGCGGATCCTGCGGTCGATGTTCGCGGTCGGAATCGAGCGGCGCGGGTCCGCGCCGGAGCCGGATATGAACGCGCACAACGACATCGCGTTGCGGATCGCGCGGCAGGGGATCGTACTGCTGGCCAACGGCGGCGTGCTGCCCATCGCGCCCTCCTCGACGGCGCGCATCGCCGTCATCGGCGGATACGCGCAGCTGGGCGTCGCGGCCGGCTACGGTTCGAGCGCCGTCGTGCCGCCGGGCGGCTACGCCGGCGTGATCCCGATCGGGGGCCCGGGCCTGGAAGCCGGGTTACGCAACCTCTACCTGCTGCCGTCGAGCCCGCTGAACGAGCTGCGCAGCCAACTTCCGCGCGCGCAGATCGATTTCGATCCCGGCGTCAGCCCCGCGGAGGCCGCGCGGGCCGCGCGGCGGGCCGACATCGCGATCGTCTTCGCCGTCCGCGCCGAAGGCGAGGGCTTCGACGGCTCCGACCTCTCGCTGCCCTGGGGCCAGGACGCGATGATCGCCGCGGTGTCGGCCGCCAACCCGAATACCGTCGTGGTGCTTCAGACCGGCAACCCGGTGGCCATGCCGTGGCTAGATTCGGTGAACGCCATCGTGCAGGCCTGGTATCCGGGCCAGGCCGGCGGCCGGGCGATCGCGGAAGTCCTTGCCGGGCGGATGAATCCGTCGGGCCGGTTGCCGATCACCTTCCCGGTGGACCTGGGCCAGACGCCGCGGCCGGAGCTGCCCCACCCGGATGCCCCGTGGGGGACGCCGACGACGATCGACTACTTCGAAGGGGCCGACGTCGGCTACCGCTGGTTCGCTGGGAACGGCCTGACACCGACGTTCGCGTTCGGTCATGGCCTGTCCTACACCAGCTTCGAATACCGGGACCTGGTGGTGGCCGGCGGCGAAAGCATCACCGCGAGTTTCACCGTGGCCAACGTCGGTGACCGCGCCGGGGCCGACGTCCCGCAGCTGTACCTGACCGCGGCCCCCGGCAAGCGATGCCTGCGCCTGCTGGGATTCCAGCGCCTGGAGCTCGAGCCGGGCGAAACCCGCCGGGTGACCATCGAAGCCGATCCCCGCCTGCTCGCCCGTTACGACGGCGGCGCCCAAACCTGGCGCATCGAGCCCGGCGGCCACGCGGTTGCCGTCGGCGCGTCGGCCACCGCCCTTCGGCTGCAGGCCGGGGTCGAGCTGGCCGGTCGCGCGTTCGGGCGCTGATCGCGGGCGCTGCGGGGCTACTCCACCGGCCTCAGCTCGTCGCCGCAGGTGCAGCGGTACGGCTCGCCCGCGCCGGAGCAGTGGCAGGGAACCTCGATGCGAACGCGACATCCGCAGCCCTCGTGGCCACAGCTCAGCAGCGTTCCCGCCTCGTACTCGGCCATTTTCGATCGCCCTCCTGTGTTTCGTGGACGCCGCCACTCTATACCCCCTATGGGTATCCGGTAAATACCCACGCCTAGCGTGGCGTCATGACCGAAAAGCCGACCCCGCAAGACGTCGACGCATTCTTGGACAACACCGTGGTCGGCGAGGACCCGGCCCTGGCCGCGGCCCTCGAGGCCAGCGACGTGGCCGGGTTACCCCAGATCGCCGTGTCGGCTCAGCAGGGCAAGTTCCTGTGCCTGCTGGCCGGTGCCACCCAGGCGCGCCGCGTCCTCGAGATCGGCACGCTGGGCGGCTTCAGCACCATCTGGCTGGCGCGCGGTGCGGGCCCGCAGGGGCGGGTGGTGACGCTGGAATACGAGCCCAAGCACGCCCAGGTCGCGCGGGCCAACCTGCAGCGCGCCGGGGTGGCCGACCGCGTGGAGGTGATCGTGGGCGCCGCGCTCGACACGTTGCCGACGCTGACCGGTGGGCCCTTCGACCTGGTCTTCATCGACGCCGACAAGGAGAACTACGCCGCGTACCTCGAGTGGGCGGTGCGGCTGGCCCGCCCCGGTTCGGTCATCGTGCTGGACAACGTTATTCGCGAGGGCCGGATCCTCGATCCCGACTGCGACGACGAGCGGGTGCGGGCGACGCGGCGGACGCTGCAGCTGATGGGCGAGCACCCTCAGTTGGACACCGCGGTGATCCAGACGGTCGGGGCCAAGCACTGGGACGGTTTCGCGCTGGCGTTGGTGCGGCAGCCCGTCACCGCGGGGTGAGGTCGGCGACGGCCTGTGCGGCGCAGGTGAGTTCGCCGATGCGCAAGGCGGTTTCGCCGGCGTACAGGGCGGCGCCGTCCAGCCAGGCATCGGGCACGCCGGCCACCGGCACCAGCGGGGTGAAGAACGGGCGGCCCGGCGACTGCAGCCGCATCAGCGCGCCCGCGTCGAAATAGCCGAGCACCGACAGCGGGCGGCTGGCCGCGTTGAGAGCGGCGGGCAGGGCCTTGGCCTTCCCGTCCTCCCCGCACCAGCGGCGGGTCGCCGCGTTGGGCACGACACGGTGGCGCAGCGGCCAGCTCAGGCCGAACAGGTTGGTTTCAATGGTCGTGTCCGCGTTGATGAGTCGCCGCTGGTATGCGCGGCTCGCGTTGGCCTCGTGCGTCAACAGGAACCGGGTGCCGGCGACGACCCCGCCGGCCCCGGCGTCCAGCGCGGCGCGCGTGTCGGCGGCGGTGGCGATGCCGCCGGCCAGGAACACCGGACGCGTCCCGGCCGCCCTCAGGGCCCGGGGCAGAAAATCCAGCGCGGGCATGGTTCCGACGAGGTGGCCGCCGGCCTCGCGTCCCTGGGCGATCAAACCGTCGGCGCCGCAGGCGATCGCGGCGCGCGCCTGCGCCTCGGTGCCGACCATCACGAACACGAAGATCCCGGCCTCGCGCAGGTGCCCGACGAGCCCCCGCTTTTCGCCGAACGCCAGCACGACGGCGCCCACGCGGGCGTCGACGCAGACCGCGACGTGCTTGCGATGGACGAAGGGCATCAACAGGTTTACCGCTACCGCGCGCCCGGGTGCCCGCTCGCGCACCTCATCGATCGACGACCGCAGCTGGCGAGCGGTGGCGATGCCCAGGGTGCCGAGGCCACCGGCGTTGGCGACCGCGGCGGCCAGCTCCGCCCGCGCTATGCCGCCGCCCATTCCGGCCTGTCCCACCGGAACATCGAGCCGCAGCCGGTCCGCGATGTCCATGTCCACGACGCTACGCGGCCAATCCAGTTTCGCGTGTGGGGCCTAGGGACGAATTCAAGGCAGATCTTGTACATAGGGCACACACTCGGTGTCGCCGAGGGCCCGGATTTTCGTTGCTGGCGCGCGACATCCGCGCGTAATCTTGACAGCGGATGGATGGGTGCAGCCAAGCCCAAAAGGCTTGCTGCATAACAGAAAGGTCACAAAATGAGTACAGTCCATTCATCAATCGATCACCACCCCGATTTGTTGGCCCTGCGCGCGAATTACGAGCGCGTCGCCGAGTCGACGAGCGCGCATGTCACCTTCGGACTGGCCCTGCTGACCGGCCTGTATGTGGCCGCCTCACCGTGGCTGGTGGGATTCAGCGGAACGGCATCGCTCGCCACGTCCGACCTGATCGTCGGGATCGCGGTGGCGTTCCTGGCCTACGGCTTCGCGACGGCCCTGGATCGCGCCCACGGCATGACGTGGACGCTGCCGGTGCTGGGCGCGTGGCTCGTCGTCGCGCCGTGGGTGCTGCCCGGCTTCACCGCAACCGGCGGCATGATCTGGTCGAATGTCGTTGCGGGCGGGTTGCTGACCCTCCTGGGCCTGAACGCCACCTACTTCGGCATGCGCACGCGCCAGGCGGCCACGCGAGCCTAGCCGCAGATTGCGCCACCCGACGCAGAGCCGACCAGCTTGACGTACTTGGCCAGCACGCCGGTCTTGTAGCGCGGCGGCGGGGGGGTGAAACCCTCACGACGAGAAGCGAATTCGGATTCATCGCCCACGACGTCGAGTGTGGCGTTGGCGACGTCGAGGCGGATTCGGTCGCCGTCGCGCAGGAAGGCGATCGGTCCGCCGTCGACCGCCTCCGGGGCGATGTGCCCGACGCACAGGCCGGTGGTGCCGCCGGAGAATCGGCCGTCGGTCAGCAGCAGCACGTCCTTGCCCAGCCCGGCGCCTTTGATCGCACCGGTGATGGCGAGCATTTCGCGCATCCCGGGCCCGCCCTTCGGGCCCTCGTAGCGGATCACCACGGCGTCACCGTTGGTGATGGTGCCGTCCTCGAGGGCGTCCAGCGCGGCGCGCTCGCCGTCGAAAACCCTTGCGGTGCCTTCGAACACGTTGGAGTCGAAGCCCGCGGACTTGACCACCGCGCCGTCGGGCGCCAAGGAACCGCGCAGGATCGTGATGCCCCCGGTCGGGTGGATCGGGTTGTCGAGCGCCCGCAGCACCTTGCCGTCCGGATCAGGCGGGGCGATGGCCGAGAGGTTTTCGGCCATGGTCTGGCCGGTGACGGTCAGGCAGTCGCCGTGTAGCAGGCCCGCGTCCAGTAGCGCCTTCATGATCACGGGAACCCCGCCGATGTGGTCGACGTCGAACATCACATGGCGACCAAAAGGTTTGACGTCGGCCAGGTGCGGCACCTTCGACCCGATCCGGCTGAAGTCCTCGAGCGACAGCTCCACGTCGGCCTCGTGCGCGATGGCCAGCAGGTGCAGCACCGCGTTGGTGGAGCCGCCGAACGCCATCACCACCGCGATAGCGTTCTCGAACGCCTCCTTGGTGAGGATGTCGCGCGCGGTGATGCCGCGGCGCAGCAGCTCGATGACGGCCTGGCCGCTGCGCCGGGCGAACCCGTCGCGGCGCCGGTCGGTGGCCGGGGGCGCCGCGCTGCCCGGCAGCGACATACCCAGCGCCTCGGCGGCGCTGGCCATGGTGTTGGCGGTGAACATGCCACCGCAGGCGCCCTCGCCCGGACAGATCGCGCGCTCGATCGCGTCGACGTCCTCGCGCGGCATCAACCCGCGCGCGCACGCCCCGACGGCCTCGAACGCGTCAATGATGGTGACCTCGCGCTCGCTGCCGTCGGAGAGCTTGGCCACCCCCGGCAAGATTGAGCCCGCGTAGAGAAACACCGCGGCCAGGTCCAGGCGGGCGGCGGCCATCAGCATGCCGGGCAGCGACTTGTCGCAGCCGGCCAATAGCACGGACCCATCCAAGCGCTCGGCCTGCATCACGGTCTCGACGCTGTCGGCGATCACCTCGCGCGACACCAGCGAGAAGTGCATGCCCTCGTGGCCCATCGAGATGCCGTCGGACACCGAGATCGTGCCGAATTCGAGCGGGTAGCCGCCGGCCGAGAACACCCCCTCCTTGACCGCCTTGGCGAGCCGGTCCAGGGACAGGTTGCACGGTGTGATCTCGTTCCACGACGAGGCCACCCCGATCTGCGGCTTGGCGAAATCCTCGTCTCCCATGCCTACCGCGCGCAGCATGCCACGAGAGGCGGCCTTCTCCAGACCGTCGGTGACTTCGCGACTGCGGGGTTTGATGTCAGGGGCCATCGTGCAAGTATGCGCGGCGCGACCAACCCAATATTTGCGGGCATACCCCGTCGGGGTACCAAGTAGCATGGATACATGACGACCGAGCACGGATACTCGCAGCAGAAGGACAACTACGCCAAGCGGCTGCGGCGCATCGAGGGCCAGGTGCGGGGCATCGCGCGCATGATCGAGGAAGACAAGTACTGCATCGACGTCCTCACCCAGATCAGCGCGGTCAACAGCGCCTTGCGGTCGGTGGCGCTGAACCTGCTCGACGAGCACCTGAACCACTGTGTGACCCGGGCGGTCGCTGAGGGCGGCGACGAGGCCGACGACAAGCTGGCCGAAGCCTCGGCCGCCATCGCGCGCCTGGTCCGTTCCTGATCGCGTCTCGGTAGGCGTGTTGAACCGCTAACTCCGGGGAACCTATTGTTGCGGTGCGTACGGTAGGTGCAGCGTGATCTCGCCAACCAGCCTTGCCCGGCCGATTGCGTACCCGATCCTATGACTGTCGAAGCCGCCACCACTGCCGCGCGAACGTGGACGCCACGGGTCGCGGCGCAGCTGTCGGTGCTGGCCGCCGCGGCCTTCACGTACGTCACGGCGGAAATCCTGCCGGTGGGCGCTCTGTCGGCGATCGCGCGGAACCTGCAGGTCAGCGTCGTCCTGGTGGGAACCCTGCTGACCTGGTACGCGCTGGTGGCGGCCCTGTCGACGTTTCCGCTGGTGCGCTGGACGGCGCATTGGCCGCGCCGCCGGGCGCTGGTCGCCAGCCTCGTCTGCCTGACCGTCTCGCAGCTCATCTCGGCGCTGGCGCCCAACTTCGCCGTGCTCGCCGTCGGGCGGGTGCTCTGCGCGCTCACCCACGGGCTGCTGTGGTCGATCATCGCCCCGCTCGCCACCCGGCTGGTGCCGCCGAGCCACGCGGGACGCGCCACGATGTCGATCTACATCGGCACCAGCCTGGCGCTGGTGATCGGCAGCCCGCTCACGGCCGCCCTGAGCCTGATGTGGGGCTGGCGGCTGGCCGCGGTATGCGTCACCGTCGCGGCGGCCGTCGTGACCCTGGCGGCCTGGCTGTTGCTGCCCGAGCTGGTGTTGTCCGCCGACCAGCTCAAGTGTGTGGGGCCGCGGGCGCGCCACCACCGCAACCGCGCCCTGATCGTCGTCAGCCTCATCACCATGGTCGGCGTCACCGGCCATTTCGTGTCGTACACCTACATCGTCGTGATCATCCGGGAGGTCGTCGGCGTGCGCGGACCGAACCTCGCCTGGGTGCTGGCCGCCTACGGCGCGGCCGGGGTGATCGCCGTGGGTCTGGTGGCGCGGCCCCTGGACCGCCGGCCTCGGGGCGCCGTGCTCGTCTGCATGGCGGGGTTGACCGCCGCGTTCGTGGTGTTGACCGCGCTCGCGTTCGGCGGCGGACGCGCCGCGGCCCCCTATTCGGTCGCGCTGGTCGGGATCGGGGCCATCGTGTTGTGGGGCGCCATGGCCACCGCCGTCTCGCCGATGCTGCAGTCCGCCGCGATGCGCAACGGGGCCGACGACCCCGACGGGGCCTCGGGGTTGTACGTGACGGCGTTCCAGGTGGGCATCATGGCCGGCTCGCTGGCGGGGGGACTGCTCTACGAGCGCAGCGTCGCGCTGATGCTGACCGCCTCGGCCGGCCTGATGGGCGCCGCGCTGGCCGGGATGGCGGCCAATCGGCAGATGCTCGACCCCGCTCCAGCGCCCGCCCCGGCAAGCTCACGCAATTCATAGCTGCGCAGGTCAGCGGCGCCGACCGGGCCGCGCACCGGGGCGCCGCCCGCCGCGGAATGGGTAGCCGGGGCGAGCGCTATGCCACACTATTTCGGAGTAGTCGACTGGAGGGATGCATATGTTCGCGGCTCTGAAGGCGGCCGGATTGGCTTCCGTGTTGAGCGGGGTCCTGGTGCTGAGCGCGGTGCCCGCGCTCGCCGATCCCGACCCGGCCCCGGGCGATCCGGGGACCGTGGCGGCGCCCGCGGACCCGCCCGCCGCTCCCGCGCCACCGCCCGTTGCGGCGCCGCCGCCCGCCGAACCGCTCGCGCCGCCGCCGTTCCAATTCCCCGGCGCACTGCCCGCGGCCGCGGGTCCCGCCGCCGGGCAGAACCCGACGCCCTTCACCGGCACGGCGCCGTTCGGGCCGCCCTCGTTCGTCCCGAAGAACGGCTCGACGGTGGGCGTGGCCCAGCCGATCATCATCAACTTCCCCGGCCGGGTCGATGATGCGGGCGCGGCCATCGACGCGGTCCACGTGATGTCGACCCCGCCGGTGCCGGGCAAGTTCTACTGGATGACCCCGACGCAGCTGCGCTGGCGCCCGCTGAGCTTCTGGCCCGCCCACACCGACGTGACCGTCGACGCCGGCGGCACCGTGATGAGCTTCCACACCGGGGACACCCTGGTGGCCACGGCGGACGACTCCACGCACCAACTGACCGTCACCCGCAACGGCACCGTAGAGAAGACCATCCCGATGTCGATGGGCATGACGTCCGGCAACCACCAGACCCCCAACGGCACCTACTACGTGCAGGAGAAGATGCCCTCGGTGGTGATGGATTCCTCGACCTACGGGGTCCCGGTGAACTCGACGTACGGCTACAAGGTGACGGTCGAGCTGGCCGTCCGCTTCGACAACGTCGGCGATTTCGTGCACAGCGCGCCGTGGTCGGTGGACGACCAGGGCAAGCGCGACGTCAGCCACGGCTGCATCAACATCAGCCCGAGCAACGCGCGGTGGTTCTTCGACAACTTCGGGCCCGGCGACCCGATCATCGTGAAGAACTCGACCGGCGGCGACTACAAGAAGAACGACGGCTCCGCCGACTGGATGAACTAAACCCCACCACCAGACGCAAAGCGCCCATTCTTGCTCGGAATAGGGCGATTTTGTGTCTTCTCGCGCGAGCACTTTCGCGCGGCATCGGATTATGTATAGCATCATACATATGCGTAGCCCCCGCGAGCGGATGGTGGTTTCCGCCGCCCTGCTGATCCGGGAGCGCGGGGCGCACGCCACCGCCATCTCGGACGTTCTCGAGCACAGCGGGGCGCCGCGCGGGTCGGCCTATCACTACTTCCCGGGAGGGCGGACCCAGCTGCTCTGCGAGGCCGTCGACTACGCCGGCGAGCACGTGGCCGCCGTCATCGCCGAGGCCGGCGGCAGCCTCGAGCTGCTGGACACGCTGTTCGAGAAGTACCGCCGCCAGCTGCTGGACAGCGACTTCCGCGCGGGCTGCCCCGTCGTCGCGGTCGCCGTCGAGGCCGGCGAGCAATCCGACCGCGAGCGGATGGCGCCGGTGGTCGAGCGCGCGGCGGCGGTGTTCGACCGCTGGTCAGACCTGATCGGGCATCGCGTCGTCGCCGACGGCGTGGCCCCGGACCGTGCCGACGAATTCGCGGTGCTGGCGACGAGCGCGCTCGAGGGCGCGATCGTGCTGGCCCGGGTGCGGCGCGACCTGACACCCCTTGATGTCGTGCACCGGCAGCTGCACCGGCTGCTGGCGGCCGAGCTCTCCGAGAGGAATTCGCAATGACGACCACCGATTGGCAGCCCACCGCCTGCATCCTGTGCGAATGCAACTGCGGCATCGTGGTGCAGGTCGAGGATCGCAAACTGGCCCGCATCCGGGGTGACAAGGAGCATCCGGGGACGCAGGGCTACACCTGCAACAAGGCGCTGCGGCTGGACCACTACCAGAACAACCGCGCCCGCCTGACGTCGCCGATGCGCCGCCGCGCCGACGGAACCTTCGAGGAGATCGACTGGGACACCGCCGTTGTCGAGATCGCCGAGGGCTTCAAACACATCCGCGACACCTACGGCGGCGACAAGATCTTCTACTACGGCGGCGGCGGGCAGGGCAATCACCTGGGCGGGGCCTACAGCGGGGCGTTCCTGAAGGCGCTGGGCGCGCGCTACCGGTCAAATGCGTTGGCACAGGAGAAGACCGGCGAAGCGTGGGTGGATGCGCACCTGTACGGCGGACACACGCGCGGCGAGTTCGAGCACGCCGAGGTGTCGGTGTTCGTCGGCAAGAACCCGTGGATGTCGCAGAGCTTCCCCCGGGCCCGGGTGGTGCTCAACGAGATCGCCAAGAATCCGGCCCGGTCGATGATCGTGATCGATCCCGTCCTCACCGACACCGCCAAGATGTCCGACTTCCATCTGCGGGTCCGGCCCGGGACCGACGCCTGGTGCCTGGCGGCGCTGGCCGCCGTCCTGGTTCAGGAAAACCTCTGCAACGAAGCGTTTCTCGCCGAGCACGTGCACGGCGCCGACGCCGTCCGCGCGGAGCTGCGCGAGGTCCCGGTCGGCGACTACGCGCAGCGCTGCGGCGTCGACGAGGAATTGCTGCGCGCGGCCGCGCGGCGCATCGGCAGCGCCGCCAGCGTCGCCGTGTTCGAAGACCTCGGCATCCAGCAGGCACCGAACAGCACGCTGTGCTCCTACCTGAACAAGTTGCTGTGGATCCTCACCGGCAACTTCGCGAAAAAGGGTGGCCAGCATCTGCATTCGTCACTCGCACCGCTGTTCAGCACGGTCACGGGCCGCACGCCCGTCACCGGCGCGCCGATCATCGCAGGGCTGATCCCCAGCAACGCCGTGCCCGAGGAGATCCTGACTGATCACCCGGACCGCTTCCGGGCGATGGTCGTCGAAAGCGCGAATCCCGCCCACTCGCTGGCCAATTCGGCGGCGTGCCGGGAGGCGTTCGGATCGCTGGAGCTGATGGTGGTCGTCGACGTCGCGATGACCGAGACGGCCAGGCTGGCCCACTACGTGCTCCCCGCGGCGTCGCAGTTCGAGAAGCCGGAAGCCACGTTCTTCAACTTCGAATTCCCGCACAACGGTTTTCAGCTGCGCCGCCCGCTTCTGGAGCCGCTGCCGGGCACCCTGCCCGAACCGGAGATCTGGGCCCGGCTGGTACGCGCTCTCGGGGTGGTCGGCGACGCCGACCTGCGACCCCTGCGCGAGGCAGCGCAGCGGGGCCGCCAGGCCTACACCGAGGCATTCCTCACCGCGGTGGGCGGCAACCCGGCCATGGCGAAGCTGCTGCCCTACGTCCTGTACGAGACGCTGGGGCCCACGCTGCCGGCGGGCATGGCCGGGGCGGCTGCCCTGTGGGGGCTGGCCCAGAAGACCGCCATGACCTATCCGGACGCGGTCCGGCGGGCCGGCCACGCCGACGGCAACGCGCTGTTCGACGCGATCCTGGACAACCCGTCCGGGGTCACGTTCACCGCGCACAACTACGAGGATGACTTCGCGCTGATCGGCCACTCCGATCACAAGATCGCGCTGGAAATCCCCGAAATGCTGGACGACCTAAGGGCTTTGGCCGCGGCGCCGCCCGAGCTGACCACGTCGGAGTTCCCGATCGTGCTGTCGGTGGGCGAGCGGCGCGCCTACACCGCCAACGACATCTTCCGCGACCCGTCCTGGCGCAAACGCGACGCCGACGGGGCGCTGCGCGTCAGCGTCGAGGACGCCCAGGTGCTCGGGCTCGTCGACGGGGGCCGGGCGCGCGTCAGCACCGCGGCCGGCAGCGCCGAGGCGACCGTCGAAGTCACCGAGACCATGCTCGCCGGGCATGCCGCCCTGCCCAACGGTTTCGGTCTCGACTACCTCGACGAGGACGGGTGCACCGTCGTTCCGGGCGTCGCCCCGAACGCGCTCACCTCCACCGAATGGCGCGACCCCTACGCGGGCACACCGTGGCACAAGCACGTGCCGGCGCGCATCGAGGCGGTTGCCTAGTTCCAGATCCGGACCCGGCTCGCCGGGGCCAGGTACAGCGCGTCCCCCTCGGCCACGCCGAAGGCCTCGTAAAACGCGTCCATGTTGCGGACTACGCCGTTGCAACGGAACTCCGGCGGGGAATGCGGGTCCACCGCGAGGCGCCGGATCGCTTCGGCGTCACGCGATTTGGTTCGCCACACCTGCGCCCAGCCGTAGAACACGCGCTGCACGCCGCTCAGGCCGTTGATGACCGGGGCGGCCTGGCCGTTCAGCGACAGCTGGTAGGCCAGCAGCGCGATGGACAACCCGCCCAGGTCGCCGATGTTCTCGCCGACCGTGAAGGCGCCGTTGACGTGGTGGCCGTCGCCGAGCGCCCGCGGCACGTACGCCTCGTACTGTTCGATCAGCGCGTTGGTGCGGGCGCCGAACTCGGTGCGGTCGTCGTCGGTCCACCAGTCGACCAGGTTGCCGTCGCCGTCGTACTTGGCGCCCTGGTCGTCGAAGCCGTGCCCGATCTCGTGGCCGATCACCGCGCCGATCCCGCCGTAGTTGGCGGCGTCGTCGGCCTCGGCGTCGAAGAACGGTGGCTGCAAAATGGCTGCGGGGAAGACGATTTCGTTCATCCCCGGGTTGTAATAGGCGTTGACGGTCTGCGGCGTCATGAACCACTCGTCGCGGTCCACCGGGCCGCCGAGCTTGGCCAGCTCGCGGTCGTGGTTGACCGCGTACCCGCGCCGGTAGTTGCCGTACAGATCGTCGCGGTCGATGACCAGCTTCGAGTAGTCGCGCCACTTTTCGGGGTAGCCCACCTTGGCGGTGAACTTCTGCAGCTTGGCCAGCGCGCGCTCGCGGGTCTGCGGCGTCATCCAGTCCAGGTCGCCGATGGACTGGCGGTACGCCGCCTTCAGGTTGTCCACCAGGGTGTCGATCCGGGCCTTGGCGTCCGGCGGGAAATGCCGCTGCACGTAAAGCTTTCCGACGGCGTCGCCCATCAGATTCTCCACCAGGGCCACCGCGCGCTTCCAGCGTTCCCGGATCTGCTCGGCGCCGGTCAGCAGCCGGCCGTAGAAGTCGAAGTCCGCGGCGACCAGGTCGTCGGTCAGCCAGGCGGCACGGGCGCGGATCAAACGCCAACGGGCCCAGCGCTTCCAGTCCTCGAAATCTTCGCTGTCCCATAACGCGGCGAATGCGGCCAGGTAATCCGGTTGCCGCACAACCACTTCCGCGAGCGCATCGGGCGTGCCGCCCAGCGCGCTCACCCAGCCGTCCCAGTCGAAGCCGGCCGCGTCGGTCCGCAGCTCGGCGAACGTGCGCAGGTTGTACGTGAGGTCTGCGTCGCGGCGCTTGACCACGTCCCAGTGGGCGGCGGCGAGCTTGGCCTCCAGCGCCACGATCCGGGCCGCGGTGTCCGCGTGGGTTCCGGGGTCCCCGCCGTAGACGAGGCCGAACATCCGCGCGATGTGTCCCGGGTAGGCGGCCAGCACCTCGGCGTGCCGCTCCTCGCGGAAATAGGACTCGTCGGGCAGGCCGATGCCGGACTGGGAGAAGTGCACCAGATAGCGGGCCGAATTCTTGGCGTCGGTGTCGACGTACATCGCCATGCCCCCGCCGACCCCGGTGCGCTGCAGGGCGCCGACCGCGGCGGCCAGCGCAGCGGTGTCGGCGCAGTCGTCGATGACGGCCAGCTCGTCGAGCAGCGGCTGCACGCCCCGGCGCTCGACGGCGTCCTCGTCGAGGAAGCTGGCGTAGAGGTCACCGATGCGTTGCGGGTCGGTCCCCGCCGCGGCGCCCCGCTCGGCCGCCTCGGTGATCAGGTCGCGCACCTGCTCTTCGGCGCGGTCGTACAGCGCGCGGAACGCGCCGTCGGTCGCCCGGTCCGGCGGAATGTCGTAGTCATCCAGCCAGCGGCCGTTGACGTGGCCGAAAAGGTCGTCTTGGGGGCGGGCGTTCGCGTCGACAAAGCTCAGGTCGACGCCCGATCGAATGGCCTCTACTGTCACCCCGCCATCCTTCCATCTTCTTTTGGATGCGACGATCGGCCCATGTCAGACGACGCCGAGGCTGTCGAAACCGAAGACGACGTCGAAACCGAAGACGAATCCGAACCCGCGGGCGGGCGGATCTTCTCCACCTACGGCATCGCGTCGACGGTCCTCGGTGTGCTGGCGGTCGCCGCCGTCGTGCTCGGCTACGTCATCTGGTCCGCGCACCGCGACGAGCTGGCCGAGCGCGTCTATCTGACCCGCGTCATGCAGACCGCCGCCGAGTGGACGGGCGTGCTGATCAACATGAACAGCGGAAACATCGACGCCAGCCTGCAAAAGCTGCACGACGGGACGGTCGGGGAACTCAACACCGACTTCGACGCGGCCGTGGACCCCTATCGGCAGGTGGTGCAGAAGCTGCAGTCGCAGAGCGCCGGGCGGATCGAGGCGGTGGCGATCGAGACGGTGCACCGCGACCTGGACACCCAGCCCGGCGCCTCCCGACCGGTGGTAACGACCAAGCTGCCGCCGTTCGCCAGCCGGATGGACTCGGTGATGCTGGTCGCGACGTCGGTCAGCGAGAACGTCGGCGCCAAGCCGCAGGTCGTGCACTGGAACCTGCGGCTCGAGGTGGCCGACGTCGACGGCAAGCTGATGATCTCCGGGCTGAGTTCCATCCGATGAGAAACATCTGGCGCCTGCTGGCCTTCGACATCGCGGCCCCGCTGGCCGCGATCGCCGCGCTGTTGGCGATCGGGTTCGTCCTCGGCTGGCCGCTGTGGTGGGTGTCGGCGTGCTCGGTCTTGGTGCTGCTGATCGTCGAGGGGGTGGGGGTCAACTTCTGGCTGCTGCGCCGCGATTCGGTCAGCGTCGGCACCGACGACGACGCCCCGGGGCTGCGGCTGGCCGTCGTCTTCCTGTGCGCGGCCGCCCTGTGCGCGGCCGTGCTTACCGGGTACACGCACTGGACCAAGACGGACCGCAACTTCAAGAAGGACACCCGCGAGGTGGTTCAGGTCGCCACGGGCATGGCCGAGGCGATGGCCTCGTTCACCCCGAACACCCCGACCAGCTCCATCGACCGGGCCGCGGCAATGATGGTGCCGGACCAGGCGGACGCGTTTCGGGAGCAGTACCGGAAGTCGAGCGCGGAACTGGCCCAGCACAACGTGACGGCGCAGGCCGCGACGCTGTCGGCGGGGGTCGAGGCGCTGGGGCCGTCGGCGGCCAGCGTGGCCGTGATCCTGCGGGTCACCCAGAACGCCCCGGGCCAGCCGCCCAGTCAGGCCGCGCCCGCGCTGCGGGTGACGCTGGCCAAGAAGGGCGACACCTGGCTGGTGTCCAACGTGACGCCGATCAACGCCCGCTGACGCGTCAGTAGTGAGCCAGTCCGAATCGCCCAACGGGGGCTCCGGTTCCGGAGGCGGGACCCAAACGCGCGGCCATTCCGCCGCCATTTCCTGGCGTCGTTGTGTCAGCGGCTGCCAGGGCCAATGGCTGCGGAGTAGCGGTGGCGGTGGCAGTGTGCTGGTGGACTGGTAAGACCCGCTTCGTAGCGGAGAACTTCGGCGAGCCCGACGGCGATGCGCGCTTGGCGGCGGGTGGGGCCGACGATGATCCGGGGTGCCTCACAAAACGCCGGCCGGGGGCGTAAATCCGCGTGCTGTGTGCCGGGCTTTACGCGTTTGTGCTGATGTTTTCCCAGTCGCCGTGCCTGGATGCTGGCTAGCATGAGCGCAATTGATTTGCCGGCGGAAACGCCGCTGCCGACCTGGAACGAGCAGAGCGTGGGCGAGCTGCCAACCGGAACCGTGACGTTGCTCCTTGCCGACGTCGAAGGCTCCACACGGCTGTGGGAAACCCAAGCGGAATCCATGACCACCGCACTGGAGCAGCTCAATGACAGCGTCGACGAATTGGTCGCCGTCCACGGCGGGGTGCGGCCCGTCGAGCAGGGCGAGGGCGACAGCTTCGTCGCCGCGTTCGCCCGCGCCAGCGATGCCGTCGCCTGCGCACTGCAGCTGCAGCTCGCCGTCCCGCCCCCGATCCGCATCCGCATCGGCCTGCACACCGGGGAAGTGCAGTTGCGTGACGCCGGCACCTATGCCGGACCCACCATCAACCGGACCGCGCGACTACGCGATTTGGCCCACGGCGGGCAGACGGTTCTTTCCGGCGCCACCGAACAGCTGGTCATCGACCGGCTCCCCGTCGGCGTCTGGCTGACTGACCTGGGCGTGTACGCCCTGCGCGACTTACCACGGCCGGAACGGGTCATACAACTCAATCACCCCGAGCTGCGCAACGACTTCCCGCCGCTGCGCAGCACCAATGACACTGGCGGGTCGCATCTTCCGGTCCCGTTGACGAGCTTCGTGGGCCGCGGCCCGCAGATCAGCGACATCTTGCAGCTCGTCAAAGAGAACAGGCTGGTGACCCTGACCGGGGCGGGCGGCGTCGGAAAGACCCGGTTGGCGGTGCAGGTCGCGGGCGAAGTGGCAACCGAATTCGCCGGCGGGGTCTGGTTTGTCGACCTTGCGCCGGTCACCAACCCTCTTGTCGTGCCTGTCGTGCTGGCGCGCACCTTGGGACTTGTCGACCAGCCAGGCCGCTCAACGATGGAGACGGTGGCGAAGTTCGTCTGCAACCGCACCATGCTGCTGGTATTGGACAATTGCGAGCACCTCCTGGACGCCAGCGCGGACCTGATGATGGCTCTGCTCGACGCAGGCCCGGACGTGACGATCCTGGCGACCAGCCGGGAGCCGATCGGTATCGCAGGGGAGCTGACTTGGCGGGCTCCGTCGCTGTCGGTGGACGGCGAAGCGGTCGAGTTGTTCGTCGACCGTGCCCGCCGGACCAGGCCGGATTTCCGCCTGACCGAAGACAATTCGTCCGCGATCGCCAAGATCTGCCGGCGCCTCGATGGCATGCCGTTGGCGATCGAGCTGGCGGCCGCAAGGATTCGCACGCTGTCGCTGACCCAGATCGTCGAGGGCCTGCACCACAACTTCCGCCTGCTCGCCGGCGGCGGGCGTACGGCGGTTCGCCGCCAGCAGACATTGCGCGCGTCCATCGACTGGTCGCACGCCATGCTCACCGAACCCGAACGCGTTCTGTTTCGCCGCCTGGCGGTGCTCATGGGTGGCTTCGACCTCGACGCTGCCCAGGCTGTGGGCGCCGACGCGGACGTCGAGCATTTTCAGCTGATCGACCTGCTCGGCCTGCTCGTGGACAAATCGCTGGTCATCGCCGAAGAAACCGACGCCACCATGCGCTACCGCCTGCTGGAGACCGTCCGACAGTACGGGCTGGAAAAGCTCACGGAATCCGGCGAAGCCGAGACCGTGCGGACCCGACACCGCGACCACTACACCGAAGCTGCGGTGACGTTGGAATCGCAATCAGGCGGCGACGGTGCACCGCTAATCCCGTGGGCCGAACTCGAGATGGACAACCTGCGAGCCGCCTATGCGTGGAGTTGCGATGCCGCGGAGTTCGGGCCGGCGTTGCGGCTCGTCTCGGCGTTGCAGCGGATCTGGCTGACGCGGGGGCGCTTCCGGGAGGGCGTGGCCGGGTTCGACGCAGTCTTCGGCGACGAGCGTTACCGCGACGTCGATGTCGCGCCTGGGGTCTGGGAGCGGGCGGTAGCCGACGCCGGGTTGCTAGCGGTCTGGTTCTCTGTCCCGGCTAGCCTGCGGCGCGCGGAAGAAGCCCTGGCCGCCGTGCGCCAATTCGGCGACCAGGCACTCGTCGCACGTGTCTTGATGACATGCGGCATGCTGGCGATCTACAACCCCGAATTGGCACGCTCGTATCTCGCCGAGGCGGCGGATCTGGCTCGTGCATCGGGTGATGTTGCGGCGCTTTGTCACCTGCGCGCCTACCAATGCTTCGCGGGCGTTGTTGTCGGAGATCCAATCGTTGCCCAGGCGGCCGGCGAGGAGGGGCGAGACCTCGGGGACGCTCTCGGCGAGAATTTCATGTCCCGGTACAGCCGGATGTTTCTCAGCATTGCGCTGTCGCTGCAGGGCAAGCTGGCCGAGGGCCTGCTGGTGTCCCGTTCGCTGGTCGAGGAGGCACGGGCGGCCGGGGACCGCCCGATGGAGGCATTCGGCCTGATAGCGCTGGCGCAAACGCTCGCGTTCACCGGCGATGCCGCGACGGCGCGCGAGTCGGCCGAAGCCGCCCTGGAAATCGGGGCCACCTTGGGCGGATTCCACGAGGACAGCACCTACGTGGCCTTGGCCACTGCCGCGCTGGCGGGGGGTGACCCCGCTATGGCGAAAGAAGCCTGCGACGCGGCATGGCGGCACACCTATCCGTTGAAGGAGCTGTTCACCAGGAGCATCGTGCCGATGGCCAACGCGGACCTGGGCTGTGGGGATCTCGCCGCCGCCCGCCACTGGGCGGACGACACGGTTGCGGCCGCTCCGGGGTGCCATCAGATGTTGGCGCTGACCGCGCGCGCCCGGGTCACCATTGCCCAGGGCGAGCCGCAGCAGGCCGAAGCCGACCTGCACGATGCCGTCGCAGTCGCCGAGCGCACCGGCGGGCACCTGTTCCTCCCGGATGCCCTCGAATGTCTCGCATCACTGGCCGCCGACACCAATCCCGAACATGCCGCCCGACTTTTCGGCGCGGCCGACGCCATGCGGCAGCGGCACGGTGAGGTGCGTTTCAAGACCTACCAAGACGGCTATGACACGGCGGTGGAGATCGCACGGGAAACGTTGGGGCAGCATGCCTTTGAGACTGCATGGTCGAAAGGCAACGCGCTGTCCACCGCCGAGGCCATCAGCTATGCGCAGCGCCGTCGCGGCGCACGCGGGCGCCCGGCCAGCGGTTGGGAGTCGCTGTCACCCACCGAACTCGACGTCGTTCGACTCGTCAGCGAAGGACTGGGAAACAAGGAGACCGGCGCGCGCCTGTTCATCTCCCCACGTACCGTGCAGTCCCATCTCACGCACATCTACGCCAAGCTCGGAGTGTCCTCGCGGGTGCAGCTCGTCCAAGAAGCCGCTCGACATGCCTAAGTTAGATTTAGGTATGGCATGACCGCATCCGCATGAGCGGTGGCTCCTACGATGCTGAACGGCGAGGCGGTTGACACGATGCGAGTCAGGTGAAACCGTGCCTGTTGTAACGGAATTCGACATTTCTCACCTGTGCGCTCCCGGCTAGCGTTGTCGACCAGGTTGCCGGTGCTTCAACCGCGGGTTGCTTGCTGCGCCAGTTGTACGCGTGAGGTCAGGCCGAGTTGGTTCTAGACGTGGGTGAGGTGGGCTTGGACGGTGCGCCGAGATGAACAGGCGCGCGCCGGTCCCCTTGTTTCCCAGTCCTTCGCTGACGAGCTGGGCCACGCCGACGTTCGTCACGTTGCGCCCGCCGTCGAGGATGTCGAACTCGCCGGCGTCACAGGCGCCCATGAAACCAGGGTCAGGGCTGGGCGGGCCCACCACCCTGCCCATCGCATTCGACCCCGCCCGCAAGACCGCTGACGGCTTCGAAGATCTCTGATGCCGACTGTTGGATGACTGACTCGTCCAAATGGGGTAGCCGACTACTCAACCGTGCGGTCGCCGCCCGTCATAGCGTACCGATCAGCCCCAGGTACCGATGTTCAGTCGACGCCAAGTGAGGAAACCCCATGGTCGAGACCGTTGATGATGTCGCCCTAACGCGCCACTTGCTCGGTCCGAATTTGTTCTACCTCACCCACGGTCCCTGGCTGCGCGCCACGCCCGCGCCGCTTTTACGCGTAACCGCGCAGTGACCTTCGCCGCCGGTTCAGCGAGTTACGCGTTCTGGCCGATGATCCCGGCGCCTGGGCGTCCGACTCTGGACGTACCGCATCCCGCAAGCCCAACCATCACCTTAAAGGAGACCGCCGCGATGAAAGCCTCAGCAACACCGAAGATTGAGGAAACCCCTTCGCGGACAACGCAAATGATCGGGGCCCGCGACGAATGGCTTGGTGAGCATGCTGTCGTTTTGGGAGCAAGCATGGGTGGTTTGCTGGCCGCGCGGGTGCTGGCCGACTTTTATACCAGGGTCAGCGTGGTCGAGCGCGATTTGTTGCCCACTGACCCGGTCAACCGGCGCGGTGTTCCCCAGGGCCGGATGATCCACGCGGTTCAGGCGCGCGGCACACAGATTATGGACGAGCTGTTTCCCGGGTTTGTCGATGAGCTCGCCGCCGCAGGCGTGGCCACCTGGGATGGCCGCGACTTCTCCAAGGTATGCGTCTCGGTGGGCGGGCATCAATTTGTCGCGAAAGGCGTTGCGCGCGGCGGACGGTCGATGTCCATCACGTTTCCCAGTCGGCCGCTGCTGGAATGGAACCTGCGCCGGCGAGTCCGCGCGCTCGCCAACGTACGGCTCATCGAAGGCCATGACGTGGTGCGGCTGACCGCCTCGCCCGATCACGACCGCATCACCGGCGTCCGGATGGTCAACCGCGCCACCGCCACCGAGACGTCGCTGGGGGCTGATCTGGTCGTCGACGCCACCGGCCGGGGATCGCGCACACCGACCTTCCTCGAGCAGCTCGGCTACCGCAGGCCGCCCGAAGACGAGCTGATGGTCCAGCTGGCCTACGCCTGCCAAACGATGCGCATCCCACCCGGCAGCATCGCCGAACACATGATCATCATCAACCCCGAACCGGGCCGGCCCACCATGTTCGCTGGCATCGGCTACGAAAACGACACCTGGATGTTCGCCGTGGGCGCCATGGCCGGACGGCAGCCACCGAGCGGGCGCGACGAGATGATCGCCATGGCACGCGAGTTCGCGCCCGCGCATGCGCTTGAGGCACTGCAAGCCGGTGAACCCCTCGGCACGATCGCCCACCACCGGGTGCCCTCGAATCGGTGGCGACGCTACGACAAGATGCGCCGCTTCCCCAAAGGGCTACTGGTGTTCGGCGACGCCATCTGCAGCTTCAACCCGATCTACGGCCAAGGCATGACCGTCGCCGCGATCGAAGCGACCGTCTTGCGGGACTGCCTGCACCGCGGCGCTCATTACCTGCACCGGCGCTTCTTTCGTGCGAGCGCCAAACACCTGCGGGTGGCGTGGTACACCGCCGTGGGCTCCGATCTGGCCCTGCCCGAAGTCGTCGGGCCGCGCCCGGTCTCCATGCGCCTGAGTAACGCCTACCTACAGCGGGTCTTCACCGCCGCCGAGACCGACATCGACGTCGCCCAACAATTCGTGCGCGTGATCGCCATGATCGACCCCCTACGGCGGCTGTTAGGACCCCGCTTTGCGCTGCGGGTTGCGCGAGCCAATCGGCGCCCGCAGCCGACCAGCCCGGCCCGCGACAACTCACCCGACCTGCTCGACTTCTCCGTCGGACCCTGGTGAACCACCGACACGAATACCACTGTCCAACAACACGTCTGACAGCCGATAACCCGACCACACCCAAAAGGCAAGCTCAAGGAGGAACCCAAGATGTCGTTCGTTTTAACCGCACCGGAATACGTGGCGGCCGCGGCAACAGATCTGGCCGACATCGGTTCGACGATCAGCTCCGCCAACACCGCGGCCTCACACGCGACGTCAACCATCACCGCCGCGGCCGGTGACGAGGTCTCAGCGGCCATCGCGGCCCTCTTCGGCGCCCACGGGCAGGCCTATCAAGCCCTCAGCTCCCAAGCCGAGCAATTCCATCAACAGTTCGTCCAACTCCTCAACGGTGGTGCGTCGCAATACGCGCTTGCCGAGGCAGCCAATGCCAACCCCCTACAGACGCTCGAGCAAGACGTCCTCGGCGTCATCAATGCGCCCAGCGAACTGCTTTTACAGCGCCCGTTGATTGGCAACGGCACCAACGGGTTGCCGGGAACCGGCCAGAATGGCGGCGCCGGCGGAATTCTCTGGGGCAACGGCGGCAACGGCGGCTCCGGCGCGCCAAACTCACCCGGCGGTAACGGCGGCCCCGCTGGGCTGTGGGGCAACGGCGGCCGCGGCGGGGCCGGCGGCCTAAGCACCACCGGCTCCCCCGCTGGCGCTGGTGGCGCCGGCGGCACCGGCGGGTTGCTGTTTGGCAACGGCGGGCCAGGAGGCGTCGGCGGCGTCTATGACTCCACCATCTTTCCCTCCAGCGGCGTCGGCGGCGGCGCAGGCGGGGCCGGCGGCAACGCAATCGGGTTATTCGGCAGCGGCGGCACCGGAGGGGCCGGCGGCACCGCTACCGGCGTCACCGAAGGCGGCGCAGGGGGGCACGGCGGCCACGGCGGCCTGATATACGGCAACGGCGGCGGCGGCGGCAACGCCACAGACGGCACCATCGCCGGCAGCCAGCCCGCCGGCAACGGCGGGAATGCCGGGCTGATCGGCCACGGTGGCCACGGCGGGGCTGGCGCAGACGCTGTCGGCGCTGGGGCCAGTGGTGCCGGCGGTGCCGGTGGTCTCGGCGGGGCGCTGATCGGCAACGGTGGCGACGGCGGCCCCGGCGGGGAATCCAGCGCAACTGGCGGCACGGGCGGTGCCGGTGGCAACGCGATTGGGCTGTTCGGCAACGGCGGGAACGCCGGCGACGGAGGCCAGGGTGGCGCAACCGCCGGTAGCGGTGGTCACGGTGGCAATGGCGCCCTAATCGGTAACGGCGGTAACGGCGGCAGCGCCGGGACCGGCGTCGCCAAAGGTAACGGCGGTGATGGTGGCAGTGCCATCCTGATCGGCAACGGCGGCTACGGCGGCAACAGCTTCGGCACCGGTAGCACCGTCGGACAAGGCGGTAGCGGCGGGATATTGCTCGGCGTGCCGGGGCCCGACGGGCAGCGAGGGCCCTAGCCACTGTGGTGAGCGCCCAGGTCCTCTAAAACCGACCAAGCGCCGACGCGTCAGTTGGATTCGGCGGACCGCCCGGATTTCACCTTGACGAACCGATCGGAGAGCCGGCGCATCCGGATCATCAGCGCGGACGTGGGGCTGACGCTGCCGTCGAGGTAACTGCCCAGGTCCTCGGGCGACACCCCGATGCGCGACGCGAATTCCTGTTCGCCCAGGCCCGACCGGTCGATCAGCAACCGGATGTGCCGGGCCACCTCCGCGCGCTCGTTGGCCTCCAGGTGGGTGCGGGCGCGCTCCAGCACCTCCCAGAGGGCTTTGGCGATGCCGTACGGCCGCGTGCCCTCGAGCACCTCTTCGACCTGGCGCGCGGTCCGACCGTACGGGTCGCGTTTCAGTGCCGCGGCGATGCGCTTCCAGGTGGTGATGTCGCCGCCCTGCAGCGCCGAACGGATGGCGGACGTCGACCAGAACTCGACGGGCTGGTCGGAGTCAAAAGGGCCATTGGCCATGCGTTGTTCGCCGGCGGGCCGCTCGGGCGGCGGTGCCGGGCGCCGTTCGGATGCCAAAGTCACCTCGCCTCCTCCAACATCGCCACGGCCACCGACAGGCAGCGCTGCCTGACGTCGTCCCAGTCCGCTTTCGCGTCGGAATCCGACCATTCGTCGCTGATATCGGAGGGATGTGGGTCCGCTAGCCGGCGGACCAACTGGGTGGCCATCCATTCCCGCCTGGGTGTTTGACAACAGTAATACCTGTCCATCCCGGCCAGCACCACCGCGGCGGTCTCCGGTTCCACGTTGTCAACCATGTCTGCAAAGTCGGCGTAATCGCGGCTGCTGTTACGGCACATGATCAGATAGCCCTTGAGGCGCAGCGCCTCCGCGCCGGTCGGGACGAGCAGCCGATCGCCCGTTGGCAGCTGCACGTGGGTGGTCTCCACCGGGCTACGCCGCTCGTAGGCGGCGGCGCTCGAGGCGTCGGTCTCCAGCGCGTCGATCGCGACGGACAGCCGGCCCCGCCACAGCGTGACCGGATGAACGGGCCGGTCCCCGGCGATCGCGCGGGCGATGCCGTTGCGCGACGCCAGGCCGCCGACCAGCTTCTTGGTGGGCGAATGGCCGTTGCTGCCGTTCTTGGCCGGGCTCGCCGCGACCCCCGCGCCGCCGTCGTCGATGTCGACCTGGTGGGGGATCTGTCCGGGGCCGAGGCCGCGGCTATCGGCGGCGGCCGACGGCGTCGCCTCGCCGTTGCGCCCGCAACCGGTGAACGCGAGGGGGTCGGCCACGCAGATGGCGTCGGGCGCCAGGTGCTTGAGCTTGGCCGCCGACTTGAGCACCATCCGCAGGTCGGCGCTGGGCGCGGCCAGCGCGGAGATGTCGTCGGGGATGACGACCACGTCACCGAGGTCGACCTGGGGCAGCGGCCGGTCGAAGTCGACCGACGGCAGCACGCGGCGCAGGAGCCGGGGCATCCACCAGTTCCACTGCGCGAACATCGCCATCAGCGCCGGGACGAGGACCAGGCGCACCACCGTGGCGTCGACCGCGATCGCGACGGCGCACGCCACCCCGATCTCGGCGACCAGCGGCATGCCGGCGAACGCGAACCCGATGAACACGGCGATCATGATCAGGGCGGCGCTGGTGATCGTGCGGGCGCTGGTGCTCACGCCGTACGCGACCGCGTCGCGGGTGTTCCCGGAGTGCAGGAAGCGTTCCCGGATCCGGGTGAGCAGGAAGATTTCGTAGTCCATCGACAGCCCGAAGGTCATCGCCAGCACGAGCGGGGGCACCGTGCTGTCGATCGAGCTGATCTGGGTGAAACCGAGGTCGCTCAACCAGCCCCACTGGAAGACCACGACGAGGCTGCCGTAGGCGGCGGCGACCGACAGCAGTGTCATCAGCACGCCCTTGAGCGCAAGGAAGATCGAGTGGATCGAGATCAGCAGCATCACGAACGCGATCAACGCGACGAATGCCAGCACCAGCGGCTCGGTCTGCGACACCCGGTCGTCGAAGTCCTTGATCAGCGCGGTCGGGCCGCCCACGTCCACGCGCGCCGTCCCCGCGTCGGGGATCTTGGGTAGCTGCGCGCGCATCCAGCCGACGGTCTCGCGGGCCTTCATGTCCTCGGGATCGACCGACAACACCGCCGACAGCAGCGCGCTGCCGTTGTCCTCGGCGAACTGCGGCGGCGACACCGAAACGATGTTGGGGGCCTGCGTCATTCGCTGACGGATCGCGGTGACCGTCTGGCTGTGCTCGGGCGACGCCGCGCCGCCGTCGGGAAACGTGACGAGCACCCGGATCGGGCCGAGCGCGCCGGGCCCGAGGGCCTGGGCCGCCGCTCCGACGCCGGCGCGGATCTCATGGGCGGAGTCGAACTGGCGCAGCAGGCTGTTGCCCAGCACCATCGACGCGGTCGGCACGGCCATGACGAGGAGCACCACCGCCGCGGCCACCGCCGACGCCCACGGCCGGCGCATCACCGCTGAAATCCACCGGATCCAGAACCGGGACTGGCTGCCCTCCGGCCGGCGCGACCAGTGCAGCAGGCGCGACCTCTTGGCGGCCGCCCGCCCGAACGTGGCCAGCGCCGCCGGCGTCAAGGTGGCCGAGGTCAGCATCGCCACCGCCACGGCCAGGATCGCGCCGGTCGCCATCGACTTCAGCGCCGGGGTGTTGATGATGTAGATGCCGGTCAGCGAGGCGACGACGGTCATCCCGGACAACACCACCGCCAGCCCCGACGTGGCCATCGCGGCGTCGACGGCCTCGTCCGGCTGGCGCCCGGCGCGCAGTTCCTCGCGGAAACGCATGAGGATGAACAGCGAATAGTCCACGGCGAGCGCGATCCCGAACATCGACACCGTCGAGGTCACGAACACCGACATGGTGGTGTAGGCCGACAGGAAGTAGACCAGGCCCATGGTGACGACGACCGTGCAGATGCCGAGGGCGAGCGGGATCGTCGCGGCGGCCAGCGAACCGAACACCGCCAGCAAGACGACGAGAATGATCGGCAGGTTCCACTTTTCGGCGGCCGCGATGTCGTGCTTGGTGTTCGCCGCGGCGGCGGCGGACAGGGCGCCCTGCCCGATCACGTAAAGCCGCACCCGGCCGTCCGCCGTCTGGCCGGACTGGTCGCCCTTGATGCCGACCTTCTGGCGCAACTGCTTGGCCAGGTCGCTGGTGCCGGCGTTGCGGGCGTCCATCCGCAGCGAGATCACGTACGGCCGGTCCGGCTGCGGCGGCCGCTGGGTGGGGTTGGGGACCTCGGTGACGCCGGGGAACTCGCCGGCGATCTGCCTCAGCTGCGCGACCGCGTCGTTGATGTCGGCGTAGCTGGCGTCGGGGCGGGGGGCCGCCACCAGCGCCAGCGAGGACGCCCCCTGGTCGTGATAAAGATCCTCGAGCTGGTCGTGCACCGCCAGCGACTGCGAGCCGGTCACCTCGAAACCGCCGCCGGTGAGGTTTCCCGACTGCGTCATCGCCATGTACACCGCCGGCACCAATGCCAGCAACCAGCCTGTGAAGACCAACCAGCGGTACTTACGCAGGCTGCGACTGAGGCGCATCATGAACTGCTGGATTTCTTCACTCCCCGGGTTCTCGCGCAATGCGTGCAGGCGAGAATACCGCAGCAGCCTGTGGATTATGTCGGCTTATCTGCATCCTGAGCTGCAACGACACGGATGTTGCCAAGACGCCGCCCAGTCGTTGTGCACCGGTGACCAAGCGGGATGTGGATCACACGAACTGGCAGCGGCCGTGTGGGGATGGCAGGATGTCCGGTGGCCGCGCGGGGGAGCGGGGAACCCCGTCACGAAGAGCCGTTCACGCCAACCGTTTTGCGATGTGCCCACGACGCCGCGCAGCCTCGCAAACTTTCAAGGAGTGACCCATGACGACAGCCACCGCGACCGGGCGCCGCAGAATCTTCGCCGGGCTGCTGGCCATCACGGTGCCCGGCGCCGCCGTCGCGGTCCTCGCCGGTCCGCCGGCGACGGGCGCCAACGACCCCTGCGCGGCCAGCGAGATCGCCCGGACCATCGGCTCGGTCTCCAAGTCGATGGGCGACTACCTGGACTCGCATCCCGAGACCAACCAGACGATGACCTCGATGCTGCAGCAGCAGGCCGGCCCGCAGTCGTTGACGGGGCTGAAGTCCTACTTCGAGGCCAACCCGAAGGTCGCCGGCGACATGACGTCGATCGCGTCGCCGTTGACCAGCCTGTCGACGCAGTGCAAGTTGCCGATCAGCATCCCGCAGGCGATGGGGATGATGCAGCAGGCGCAGGGCGCGGCGGGCGGGCTGCCCGCGCTGCCAGGCGGTGGCACGCCGGCCGCCTCCCCGGCCGGCGGTGTGCCGGCCCCGACGCTGCCCGGCGTGACGATCGGTGGCGCGCGCTAACCGTCGATTTCCTGGGTGGGCTCGGGCGGCGGCAGCGGACCCTGCAGGGCGGTTTCGGTCGGGTCGGTGGTCGGGTCGCCGTCGCGCACGACGGCCAGCGGGCCGGTGATCGGGTCGTCATCGTCGGAGTCGGCGACGTTTTCGGTGCGAAAGACGAAGAAGAACACCACCCAGCCGATGGCGGCGATCAGCAACCAGCTGATCAGCCGGTAGAGCAACATCGCCGAGATCGCGCTCGGCAATGACATCCCGCTGGAGACCAGGCCGGGCACCAGCACCGCCTCGACCACCAGCAGGCCGCCCGGCATCAGCGGAATCGTGCCGACCGCGCGGGCGGCGGCGTACGCGACCGTCAGCCCGGCGACCGACGCGTGATCGCCGGCGGCGTACGCCGCGAAGCCCAGGCAGGCGACGTCGGCGATCCAGTTGAACATCGACCAGCTGAACGCCACCCCCAGGTCGCGGCGGCCCAGGCTCACCGACTCGAGCTGCATCAGGGTCTCGCGCCACTTGTCCAGGCCGGTGTCGGCAGGCCTGCCGCGAAGCGAATTGACCCACGACAGCACCCGGCTGCCGATGCCCTCGATCAGGTCCGGGCGCGACGCCACCGCCTGGGCCAACAGCAGCAACGCGACGAAGCCGCCGAGCGTGAACAGCAGCGAGAACGGGTTGTTCTTGGCCCCCAGGAAGAAGGCGCCGCCCAGGCCGAGCAGCGCCAGCCCCACCGCCTGCAGCACGCCCGACATCACCAACTGCCACGAGGCCACCACCGTCGACGCGCCCCAGAGCCGCTGCTGGCGGAACAGGAACGTCGCCGACAGCACCGGCCCGCCGGGCAGGGTCGTGCTCAGCGAGTTGGCGGCGTAGAACGCGGCCTCCGACCGCAACTGCTTGACGTGCACGCCCGCCGATTTCAGCAGGGTGCGCTGGATCTGGGCGAAGCTGTGCATCGACGCGGCCGCCGCCACCACCGACGCGATCAGCCACCACCAGTTGGCCTCGTAGAGGCTCATCCAGGCCTTCGCCAACTGGCGCCAGCCGAGCGCGATCTCGACAGCAAGCACGATCGCGACGATCCCGAGGACCACCCAGCGCACCCACCAGTACCTGCCGCGCGGGGTCTCTTCGCGCGTCAGGTCCAGCTTGCGAGCGGGTGCGTCGTGCGACACGTGCTTTAGGGTAACCGCGCAGGTGGCGCGGCCAGCGAGGCGAAGCTCCGACTGTGTCGGGGTCGTAACCGGATCGTGCCGGGCGGGGCCACGCGCGGGACGCCCGACGGCCGGTCGCGGCGCGCCGCCGCCAGATAGGCTGGCCTGATGCCGGCAAACACCGACGACGCCTTGGAGGCTGGGTCCGTCGAACCTCTGGTCCGAAAGGCCGCGGCCTGGGCGTGGCGTTTGCTGGTCATCCTGGCCGCGGCGGTCGCCCTGCTCTGGGTCGTGCAGAAGCTGGAAGTCGTCGTCGTTCCCGTGTTGCTGGCGCTGATGGTCAGCGCTTTGCTGGTGCCGGCCGTCGACTGGATCGACCGGCGTGGCCTGCCGCGCGGGGCGGCCGTGGCGTTGGTCATGCTGGGCGGGTTCGCGGTTTTCGGCGGCATCCTGACGTTCGTCATCGTCCAGTTCGTCTACGGTCTGCCCGACCTGACCGAGCAGATCAGCCGCAGCATCGACTCCAGCCGCCGCTGGCTGATGGAGGGCCCGCTGCACCTGCGCGGCGAACAGATCTCCAACGCGGGCAACGCCGCGATCCAGGCGCTGCACAACAACCAGTCCAAGCTGACCAGCGGCGCGCTCTCCACCGCGGCCACCATCACCGAGCTGGTGACGGCCGCCGTGCTGACGCTGTTCACGCTGATCTTCTTCCTCTACGGCGGCCGCAACATCTGGCAGTACGTCACGAAGATCTTCCCGGAGGGCGCCCGAGAGCGGGTGCGGGCCGCGGGCTTCGCCGGATACGTGTCGTTGATCGGCTACGTGCGCGCCACCTTCCTGGTCGCCCTGACCGACGCCGCGGGAGTCGGCACCGGGTTGGCGATCATGGGCATCCCGCTGGCGCTGCCGCTGTCCTCAATCGTGTTTCTCGGCGCGTTCATTCCGCTGATCGGTGCGCTGGTCTCGGGACTGCTGGCGGTGGTGGTCGCGCTGCTGGCCAAGGGGCTCGTCTACGCGCTGATCACCTTCGGTTTGCTGATCGCGGTGAACCAGCTCGAGGCGCATTTGCTGCAGCCGCTGGTGATGGGGCGTGCGGTCTCCATTCACCCGCTGGCGGTGGTGCTGGCCATCTCCACCGGCGGCGTGCTTGCCGGGATCGTCGGGGCCCTGCTCGCCGTGCCGACGGTCGCGTTCCTCAACAACGCGATCCAGGTGCTGCTCGCGCGGGACCCGTCCGCGAAGGCGGAAAAGCAGACCGAGGAGACCGACGAGGCCGGGGTCGTCGTCCAGGCGGAGCCGGACGAGCCGGACTGAGCCGTCGGGCGCTACAACCGTCCCTCGCGGCGCAGCAGATCCTGCGCGCTGACGCCCCCGCCGGCGCCGCGGCGACGCCGGTCGCCGTTCTCGCCTTGCCCGCGGGCGTTGAGTTTCTCGGTGGCCGCGTCGGAGTCGTTGGCGTCCGAACCCATGACCGGCAGGGCGGCGGTGGGGTCGGCCGGGTCGTGGTCACCGGAGCTGTTGGGCGGCACCGGAATTGCCCGGGTCTGACCGCTCGAGGGTGTCGGGGGCACCGGCGGCCGCGGCGACACCGGCGGCTTGGGGGCCGCGTTCGGAGGCACCGTGAGGCGCGCGGTCTTCGCTTCCGTCGGCTGGGCCTGCAGGCGCGTGGTGCTCGCGGCGGACGGTGTGCTCGCGCCCGCCGCCAGTTCCCGGGCGGGCCGGGGTTCGAGCTGGTCCGGGTGGCCCGCCCGCGACGGCTCCAGCGAGCCGGGGTGGGTGGGGTCGTGCGGTGCGCGCGGTGCCCCGGCGGCCAGGCTGGCCGCCGCGACGGGGGGCCGGGCGGGCCGGCCGTTGAGGGTGGGGCGCTTGCGCTCGTCGGGCAGGTCGATCTCGCCCAGTCCCATCTTGTTCTGCAGGCGCCGGGCCCAGCGCGGGGCCCACCAGCAGTCGTCGCCGAGCAACTTCATCACCGACGGCACCAGGAACATGCGGACCACGGTGGCGTCCAGCAACAGCGCCGCCATCAGGCCGAACGCCAGGTACTTCATCAGCACCAGGTCGGAGAAGACGAACGACGCGGCGACGACGGCGAGGACCAGGGCGGCGGCCGTGATCAGGCGTCCGGTGGTCGCGGTGCCGATCCGGATCGCCTCCGCGGTGGACATGCCGCGTTCGCGCGCCTCGACCATTCGGGACACCAGGAACACCTCGTAGTCGGTGGCCAGGCCGAAGCCCACCGCGACCACGAGCGCGATCAGCACCACCATCAGCGGTGTCGGCGTGAAGTTCAGCAACGTCGAGAAGTGCCCGTCGACGAAGATCCAGGTCAGGATGCCCAGCGTGGACCCGAGCGTCAGCGCGCTCATCACCACCGCCTTGATCGGCAACACCACCGATCCGAACGCCAGGAACATCAGCAAGGTGGTGGCGCCGAGCAACAGGACCAGCATCAGCGGCGCCTTGTCGAACAGGCTGTGGATGCTGTCCTGCTCCAGCGCGGGCGTGCCGCCGACCAGCAGGGTGAGGCCCTTCGGCGGATTTATGGCCCGCAGCTCGTCGATCTTCTTGGCGGCGTCATTCTTGTTGACCAGGCCGTTCTGAATGACGCGCACCGAGTCGTTCTTGGGCTGCGTCGCGCCGTTCGGGCCGTTGACGCAGGGGTTGCCCGCGATGGCCGGGCACGGTCGCTCCTCCCAGGATTTGTCCGTGAACCCGGTGATCGGCGCGATCCTGTTGCGGATGTCGGCCACCTGCTGGTCGGTGACCTTGCTGCCGTTGTTGCTCTTGATCACCACGGTCAGTTGCTCGGTGCGGTAGCCGGGGAAGAGCTTGTCGAAGTGCTCCTGCGCCAGGCGCACGGAGTTGTTGGGCGGCAGGTACTTCTCGCTCATGCCCCCGAACGACAGGTTGCCGAGCGGGATGACCAGCAGGATCATGCCGACGGCGATCGGGATGGCGAACGCCAGCGGCCGCTTCATCACGAAGTTGACCAGCTTGCCCCAGAAGCCGGCCTCGACCTCTTCGCGGGTCTTGGTCTTCTGCAGCCGGTCGGCCAGCCAGTTGAGGTAGGCGCGCGACACCTTCCAGTTCCGCAGGAAGGGAACGCGGAACGCGGTCCGCACGCCCAGCGCGTCGACGTGGCGGCCCAGGATGCCCAGGCAGGCCGGCAGCAGCGTGATCGACAGCAGCGCCGCGAGCCCGACGGCGGCGAAGATCGCGTAGACCAGCGAATGCACGAAGCCCTGCGGCAACACGAGCAGGCTGGCGCTCGAGGCGATGATCAGCACCGCGGAGAAGGTGACGGTGCGACCTGCCGTCATGACGGTGCGTCGCACGGCGGCCTCGGTGTCGTAGCCCTCGGCGATCTCTTCCCGGAACCGGCTCACCACGAAAAGCCCATAGTCGATGGCGATGCCGAGGCCGATCAGCGAGACCACCGGCTGCGCGAAATAGTGCACCGGCCCGAACATGGCGACGAACCGCAGGATGCCCAGGGCGCCCGCGATGCTCAGCCCGCCCACGATGACCGGCAGGCCGGCGGCGATCGCGCCGCCGAACACCAGGAACAGCACCACCGTCACCAACGGCAGCGCGAGCACCTCCATGCGGCGCTGGTCGGTGGCGATGGTGCCGGTCAGGGCGTTGGCAATCGGCTCCAGGCCCGCGAGTTGGACGGTCCCGCCGTCGAGCTTCTGCAGGTCCGGCGCGATGGTCTTGTAGTTGTTGAGGATGGAGTCGTCGTCGTCGCCCTTCAGCGGGATCGACACGAACGTGTGCTTCTTGTCCTCGGTCGCCATCCCCTTGATCAGCGGGGGCGCGTCGGCGGGATTGGCCACCGCCAGCCAGCCCGCCCACCCGACGACCTGGTCGGGGTGGTCGTTCTTGAACTTGTTCAGCTCGTCGACGATCTTCTGCCGCCACGCCGGATCCTCGACGGTCCTGCCGTCGGGAGCGGTGAAGGTGGCGACGACGTGGCTGGTGCGGTCGCGGCCGTAGGTCTGGTCACCCAGGACCGACGCCTTGACGGACTGGCTGCCGTCGTCGTAAAAGCCGCTCTGTGTAACGTGTTTGCCCAGGCTCATGCCGAAAATGCCGCCGCCGAGGCACAGAGCCACCATGACCCCGATGACGATGTACCGGTATCGGTACACAGTTCGTCCCCACCAGGCGAACACGTAAGCTCCTTACTGGATCTCTAGCGACCCACGCATTGGGTTCCCAGTCTCACACACGCGTGGTCAACAGGGCGGACAGCGGCCGGAACGGCTGCAGCCATGCTCCATGGTCAGGCAGCGAATCCAGGCCGATCCGCGGCAACGGCTCCCGGAACACACCCGCGATGTCTTCCAGGTCGACGAAGTCCAAGGTATCCGACGCTAACGCCCAACTGGCGTGTTCGCGAAATCCGATCACCTGGACGGGAACCCCGGTCCGCGCGATTTCTTCCAGCGGTTGACGGAAGGCCTGACCGTCGGCGGACGCCACCACCAGCGCCGCGAGCCCTTCCGAATGCCGCTGCGCGATGTGGGCCAGCATGTCGTGGTCCACGTCGCTGTCCTCGTCGATCTTCGGCTTGGCGAAGACCGCGAAACCCACGTTTCGCAACGCGTCCACCCACGGCCGCACGACGTCGGCGCTGCCCGGGGCGATGTTGGTGAAAACGGTGGCCTCGGGCTCGATGACGACGCCGGGGCGGCCCGAGCTGACCTCCGCGGTTCGCGCCAACAGCCAGCGACCCAGGGCGTCGAAGCGGGGTCGCTCCAGGGCCGTGGGGCGCCGCCCCAAGATGGAGCCCAGGCCCATGTCGAGGTTGGGAGCGTCCCAGACGAGCAGCACGCGCCCGGCTGGGGGTTGGAAGCTGCTCAGGCCCTCGGCCGACAGAACCGCCGGTGCTTCCAGCGGTTCCAGTGCCGCTTCCGCTGCTGTCGCCTCTTCGGTCAGGCTCATATCTATCGCCTACTCCAGATGAACTCGTTCACGGCGCTGCCCGCTTCTTGGGCCTTGGTCTCGTACTTGGTGGTGGGGCGCACGACCGAGATCGGCAGCCGGCTTCCCGGCTGGACGCGACGAAGCCGGGGTTCCGCATCGCCGGCCTCGGCGATGTGCTCGGCGTAGCCGGGATGGTCGGTCGCGGCGTGCAGGACACCACCAGGGAGTAACCGGTCGGCGATCAGGCCAATCGTGCTCGGCTGCAGGAACCGGCGCTTGTGGTGACGGGCCTTGGGCCAGGGATCGGGAAAGAAGACGCGCACCCCGGTCAGCGAACCCGGCGCGATCAGGCGGTCCAGCACGTCGATGCCGTTCCCGCGGATCAGCCGGATGTTGCCGACCTGCTCGCGGTCGATCGCGGACAGCAGCTGCGCCAGGCCCCGCCGGTAGACCTCCACCGCGATCACGTCGACGTCGGGCTCGTCCTTTGCCATCGCGAGGGTGGATGTGCCGCTGCCGCAACCGATTTCGAGCACCACCGGGGCGTGGCGGCCGAACCATGCGCGGGTGTCCAGCGGTTCCGGGCGCGGCGGAGCTCCGGCCGGGGGAGGGCCGACCGAGATGCCCAGTTTCGGCCACAGCCGCTCCCAGGTCTGGCGCTGGGCCTCCGAAAGCGCGGAACGCCGCGACCGGAAACTCGTGGCCGGCAGGCGGCGATGTTCGGGACCAGGCGGTTCTCCGGTCTGCAGGCCAGCCTCCACTCCCACCGGCGCGCCGGGACACGTCCCGACCCCGGGTTGCGCATGCATTTGTCCATGGTGGCCCATGAACCCTCGATGTAGCCGCCCCTGGTCCAGATTGATACCCAACAGTTGCCTTCGGCTGGTAGCGGTGGCTCGCATCTCGATGACGCAGATGCCACCATTCGGTGAGGCCCGACTGGCCGCCCGGCAAACGGACGCCCGTCGGATCGAACGGGTAGGACATGACGGGACAAGGGCACAGGATTTTCGTCGACGAGCTGGCGCGCTTTGCCGCCGGCCGCGCCGACCCGCGCCTGGCGGCGATCGCCGAGCGGGCCGGCGCGCCGCTGCGCGTGGCCGTCCGCGGCCGCCGCGGGGTGGGTCGCCGCACGGTGGCCCGCGCCCTGGACCGCGCCGGGGCCGGGCGCGGGATCACGGCGACGGCGGCGCCGGCGGCGGGTGCCGACGTGGTCGTCTATGTCACCGCCGAGGTGATCAAGCCCGAGGACGCCGACGCTGTCGCCGCCGCCGGACGCCCGGTGCTGGCCGTGCTGAACAAGGCCGACCTGGCCCGGCTGTCCGCCAGCGCCCGCACCGCGCGGTTCGCGGCGCTCGTCGGGGCGCCGATCGCGCCGATGAGCGGTCTGCTCGCGCTCGCCGGGCTGGACGGTCTGGACGCGGCGCTGTGGGCGGCGCTGCGGGCGCTGGCCGCCGACCCGGCGGGCGCGCGCTGTCTGGACGGCTCCTACACCGGCTTCCTCGCGGCGGACCTTCCAGTGCCGACCGACGTGCGCCTGCGCCTGCTGGAGACGCTCGACCTGTTCGGCACCGCGCTGGGCATCGCGGCGGCCCGGCAGGGCAGGACCCCGCCGCAGGCCCGAGCCCTGCTGCGCAAGCTGAGCGGCGTCGACGCGGTCGTGGACAACATCGCGGCGATCGGCGCGGAGGTGCGCTACCGGCGGGTGCTGCGGGCCGTCGCGGAGCTGGAGGCCCTGGCCGTCACGTGGGGCGAGGCCGGCGAGGTGATCAGCGGCTTTGTGTCCCGCGACGACACGGTGGTCGCCCGGATGGCGGCCGCGGTCGACCTGGCCGAGGCCGCCGGGCTCGACCCCGGCGGCGACGAGCCCGCGGGCCCCCTGCCCCGGGCGGTGCGCTGGCAGCGCTACAGCCTTGGCAGGCTGGGACCGGTGAGTGGTCTGCAGCGCGCCTGCGGCGCGGACATCGCCCGGGGATCGCTGCGGTTGTGGTCGCAGGCGTGCGGGTCGCCGCTCGGGGAGCCACGGTGAGCGGCGACGATCCGGCCGCCGAGGTCGACGCGCTGGTGGCGGCGATCGGGCCCCGGCTGGATTCGCCCGGCATCAACCGTCGCGACGTGGTGTTGGTGACCGGCCCGTGGATGGCCGGCGTCAGCGCCGTGGTGTCGGCGCTGCGGGAACGGCTGTCGCAGCACAAGTTCGTCGAGTCGGCGGATCTTGGACCCGGCGACGCGCCGGTCGCGGTGGTCTTCGTCGTCTCCGCGGCGGCGCAGTTGACCGGATCCGACTGCGCGCTGCTGGACGCCGCCGCCGAGCACACCGACGTCGTCGTCGGCGTGGTGTCCAAGGTGGACGTGCACCGCAACTGGCGCGACGTCCTCGCCGCCAACCGTGACACCCTGGCCGCGCATGCGCCGCGGTACGCCCACGTGCCCTGGGTCGGCGCCGCCGCCCTGCCCGACGTGGGCGACCCGAGCGTCGACGATTTGGTGCGCACCGTCGACGAGCAACTCGCCGCCCCCGACATCCCGCGGCGAAACAGGTTGCGCGCCTGGGAATCCCGGCTGCAGACGGTCGCCAAGCGCATTGACCGCGATGCCGAGGGCGCCGGGCGCCGGGCACGGGTCGACGCGCTGCGGGAGGAGCGCAGCGGGGCCCTGCGGCAGCGGCGGCAGGCGAAAACCGAGCGCACCATCACGCTGCGCGGCCAGATTCAGCAGGCCCGCGTCCAGTTGTCCTACTTCGCCCGCAACCGGTGCTCGTCGGTGCGCACCGAGCTGCAAGAGGACGCCGCCGGCCTGTCCCGGCGGAAGATGGCCGGCTTCGGTGAGTACGCGCGCGGCCGCGTCGACGAGGTGGTGGCCGAGGTGAGCGAGGGAACCGGCACCCACCTCGCCGAGGTCGCGCAGGTGCTGGGTGTGCCGGTCGCCCTGCCCGGCGTCGATCAGCTGCCGACCGTCGAGGTCCCGCCCGCGCCTCTGAAATCCCGGCGGCACGAAACCTGGCTGATGATGCTCCTGGGCGCCGGCTTCGGGCTCGGTGTGGCGTTGACCCTCAGCCGGCTGGTCGGCGGGCTGGCCTCCCGGCTCAGCCCCGCCCTGGCCGCGGCGGGCGCGGTCGGCTGCGTTGCCGTCGGGGTGGCGGTCACGTTTGTGGTCGTCCACATCCGCGGACTGCTGCGCGACCGGTCGCTGCTGGACCGCTGGGCCGCCGATGTGACGTCGTCGCTGCAGTCCACGGTGGAGGAGTTGGTGGCGACCCGGGTGCTGGTCGCCGAGTCGGTGCTGAGCACCGCGCTGGTCGCCCGCGATGAGGCGGAGAACGCGCAGGTGGCCGACCAGGTCAGCGCGATCGACAGCGAACTGCGCGAGCACGCGATCGCGGCGGCGCGGGCGGCCGCGGTGCGCGACCGGGAAATGCCGACCGTGCAGGCCGCCCTGGACGCCGTGCGTGCAGAACTGGGACAACCGGGTATACCCCACCGCGAGGGCGAAAACGATGAACCGGTTTCGGGGAGCGAGAATGGCGACGACGCGTGACGTTCGGCCCTGTTTCTGAATCGTTGTTGTGAGAAGGCTTATACCCGCCCGAGACCTCTCCGACAAGTAGCTCACGATAACCTGTAGTTAACGCCACCATGTAAACAGTTGTGTGGGCGAGGGCATAGCAAGGCAACTCAAACACGAGCCGAGTAAGCAGGCAGAAGAATCCAGGAGACTTCGATGACTTCAGCGACCATCCCCGGTTTGGACACCGCGCCCACCAATCACCAGGGGCTGCTGTCCTGGGTGGCGGAGGTTGCCGAGCTGACCCAGCCCGACCGGGTGGTCTTCGCCGACGGGTCCGACGAGGAGTGGCAGCGGCTCACCGAGCAGCTCGTCGCGGCGGGCACGTTCAAGCGGCTGAACCCCAAGGAGTACCCCAACTCCTTCCTGGCGCTGTCCGACCCCTCCGACGTGGCGCGTGTGGAGTCGCGGACCTTCATCTGCTCCGAGCGGCAGATCGACGCCGGCCCGACCAACAACTGGATGGACCCGGCCGAGATGCGGTCCACCATGACGGAGCTGTACCGCGGCTGCATGCGCGGCCGCACCATGTATGTGGTGCCGTTCTGCATGGGCCCGCTGGGCGCCGACGACCCCAAGCTGGGCGTGGAGATCACCGACTCCGAATACGTCGTCGTCTCGATGAAGGTGATGACCCGGATGGGCAAGGCGGCCCTGGAGAAGATGGGCGACGACGGCTTCTTCGTCAAGGCGCTGCACTCCGTCGGGGCCCCGCTGGAGCCGGGCCAGAAGGACGTGGCGTGGCCGTGCAACGAGACCAAGTACATCACCCACTTCCCCGAGACCCGCGAGATCATGAGCTACGGCTCCGGCTACGGCGGCAACGCGCTGCTGGGCAAGAAGTGCTACTCGCTGCGCATCGCCTCGGCGATGGCGCACGACGAGGGCTGGCTGGCCGAGCACATGCTGATCCTCAAGCTGATCTCCCCGGAGAACAAGGCGTACTACTTCGCCGCGGCGTTCCCGTCCGCGTGTGGCAAGACCAACCTGGCCATGTTGCAGCCGACCATCCCGGGCTGGCGCGCCGAGACGCTCGGTGACGACATCGCCTGGATGCGGTTCGGCAAGGATGGCCGCCTGTACGCGGTCAACCCCGAGTTCGGCTTCTTCGGGGTGGCGCCGGGCACCAACTGGAAGTCCAACCCCAACGCGATGCGCACCATCGCCGCGGGCAACACCGTCTTCACCAACGTCGCGCTCACCGACGACGACGAGGTGTGGTGGGAAGGCCTCGAGGGCGACCCGCAGCACCTCACCGACTGGAAGGGCAACGACTGGTACTTCCGCGAGACGGAAACCAATGCGGCCCACCCGAATTCACGGTACTGCACGCCGATGTCGCAGTGCCCCATCCTGGCGCCGGAGTGGGACGACCCGCAGGGCGTGCCGATTTCGGGCATCCTGTTCGGCGCCCGCCGCAAGACCACGGTGCCGCTGGTGACCGAGGCCCGCGACTGGCAGCACGGCGTGTTCATGGGGGCGACCATGGGCAGCGAGCAGACCGCCGCCGCCGAGGGCAAGGTCGGCACCGTGCGCCGCGACCCGATGGCCATGCTGCCGTTCCTGGGCTACCACGTCGGCGACTACTTCCAGCACTGGCTGGACCTGGGCAAGAACTCCGACGAGTCCAAGCTGCCGAAGGTGTTCTTCGTCAACTGGTTCCGCCGCGGCGAGAAGGGCGAGTTCCTGTGGCCCGGCTTCGGCGAGAACAGCCGTGTGCTGAAGTGGATCGTCGACCGCATCGAGCACCGGGCGGGCGGCCAGGACACCCCGATCGGCATCGTGCCGACCCCCGAGGACCTGGACCTGGACGGCCTCGACGCGGACGCCAACGAGGTCGCGCAGGCGCTGGCCGTCCGCGCCGACGAGTGGCGCGAGGAACTGCCCCTGATCGAGGAGTGGTTCGAGTTCGTCGGCGACAAACTGCCGACCGGCGTCAAGGACGAGTTCGAGGCGCTCAAGCAGCGGCTCGCCGAGTCCTAAAGTTTTGCACCCGTAGCCGGGCGTCGCAGCGATCTCGGCAGGTACACCGCGCCCGCTCCGGCGCCGGCCGCCAGGTCGCCCGGATTGGAGATCGCGCAGCGCTTCAGTGATAGGCAGCCGCAACCGATGCACGAGTCGAGGTTGTCGCGCAACGCGATCAACCCGGCGATCTGGTCGTCCAGCCGTGCGCGCCAGGTCTTGGACAACCGGGCCCAGTCGGCGCGGGTGGGGGTGCGGCCGTCGGGCAGGGTCGCCAGCGCGTCGGCCACCTCGTCGAGGCTCAGCCCGACGTTGCGGGCGGCCTTGATGAACGCCAGCCGCCGCAGCATCTGCCGTTCGAACCGGCGCTGATTGCCCGACGTCCGGGTCGCCGTGATGAGCCCCTGGCTCTCGTAGAAGCGGATCGCCGAGGCGGCGAAGCCGCTGCGGCGCGCGATCTCGCTGACGGTGAACAGATCCCGCTTGTCCATTGTCGGCCTTCTCGAATTGGGGACTTGACTTAAAGTTTACTTTAACTATCAGTATGGGCGCTATGACTCAATCGCAACCAAGCCCCGTCGCCATCGTCACCGGCGCGTCCCGCGGTTTCGGCCGGGCGGTGACCGCCGCCCTGCTCGACCGCGGGTGGACCGTCGTCGCCGACGCCCGCCGCGCCCATGAACTCAAAGCAACTGTTGCAGAGCTGAATTCGGATCGACTGATCGGATTACCGGGCGACGTGACCGACGCGTCGCACCGTGACGCGCTGCTGACCGCCGCGCTCGGGGCCGGCCCCCTTGGCCTGCTGGTTAACAACGCCAGCCGGCTTGGGCCCAGCCCGCAGCCGGCGCTCGCGGACTACCCAGTCGGCGAGTTGCGCGACGTATACGAAACCAACGTGTTCGCCCCGCTGGCGCTGATCCGGGCGGCCCTGCCGGCGCTCGCCGACAACGCGGGGGCGATCGTCAACCTGTCGTCCGACGCCGCCGTCGAGCCGTACGCCGGGTGGGGCGGCTACGGGTCGTCCAAAGCCGCGCTGGATCAGCTGTCGGCCGTCCTGGCGGCCGAGGCTTCGGCCATTGCCGTCTACGCCTTCGACCCGGGTGACATGCGCACCGAGATGCACCAGGCCGCGTTTCCCGGTGCGGACATCTCCGATCGCGCCGAGCCCGAGTCGGTCGTCCCGGCCCTGCTGCGCCTGCTGGAAAGGCGGCCGCCCGCGGGTCGTTACCGGGCCGCGGAGCTGTTGTCGGGTGCGCTGTCATGATCCACTTCCAGCGCCCCCCGGGCTCCGACGCCGGCGAGCCGCCCGAAGCCCGCGGCCTCGCCCGCGACGCGGTCCGGCTGCTGGTCGCCCGCCCGGACGGGGTCAGCCACGCCCGCTTCGCCGACCTCGGAGACTACCTGCGACCGGGCGATCTGCTGGTGGTGAACAACTCCGCCACGATGCCCGCCGCGGTCGACGGCCGCCGCGGCGGGCGGGCCGTCGCGGTGCACTTCTCGACGGCGCGCGGCGACACGGAGTGGGTGGTGGAACTGCGGCCCCCGGCGGACGCCACCGGCCACCTCACCGACGTGCGGCCCGGCGAACGCGTCGAGTTGCCCGGCGGCGCGGGCCTGGCCATCGGGTCGTCGTATCCGGAACCGGGGGCCGAGGGCGCGCGGCTGTGGACCGCGCGCGTCATCCTGGAGGGCGACCTGGGGGCCTACCTGGCGCGGCACGGGCGGCCGATCCGGTATGCGTACGTGCCGCGGGAGTGGCCGCTGCGCGACTACCAGACCGTGTTCGCCCGGTCCGCCGGAAGCGCCGAAATGCCGAGCGCCGCACGTCCTTTCAGCACCGAGCTGGTGACTGCCCTGGTCTCCGCTGGGATAGTGATCGCGCCGATCACGTTGCACGCCGGGGTGTCCTCGGTGGAAGCCGGCGAGCCGCCGACACCTGAGCTGTTCGAGGTGCCGGCGCCCACCGCGCGGCTGGTGAATTCGGCGCGCGCGGCCGGTAACCGGGTGATCGCCGTCGGCACCACGGTGACGCGCGCGCTGGAGTCGGCCGCGAACGCCGCCGGCGTGGTCCGCCCGGCGGTCGGCTGGACCGACCTGGTGCTCGGCCCGCACCGCCCATGCCGGGTGGTCGACGGCCTGATCACCGGGTGGCACGACGCCGGCGCCTCGCATCTGTTGCTGCTCGAGGCCGTCGCGGGCCCCGACCTGGTCGCGGCGGCCTACCGAGAGGCCGTCGCGCGCGGTTATCTGTGGCACGAATTCGGGGACAGCGCGCTGCTGCTGCCCGCATGACACGTGTCAAACCGGGCGTCGTACAGTCTGCGCATGCAGATTCGCCCCCATGTCGGCGCCGACAAGCCTGCCGTGATCCTGTACCCGTCCGGCACCGTCGTCACCTTCGATGACCTGGAAGCCCGCGCCAACCGACTGGCGCACCGGTTCCGCCAGGCCGGCCTGCGCGAGGGGGACACCGTCGCGATCTTGATGGAGAACAACGAGCACATCCACGCGGTGATGTGGGGGGCCCGCCGCAGCGGTTTGTACTACGTGCCGATCAACACCCACCTGACCGCGGCCGAGGCCGCTTACATCGTTGACAACAGCAACGCCAAGGCGATCATCGGTTCGGCGGCCTTGCGCGACACGCTGGTGCAGTTGGGTGACCATCTGCCCGGGCTGCCGGAGCTGCTGATGATCGCCGACGGCGACCTGCCGGGCTGGGAGCGCTACCCGGAATGCGTTGCGCACCAACCGGATACCCCGATCGACGACGAGATCGAGGGCGACCTGCTGCAGTACTCGTCGGGCACCACCGGGCGGCCCAAGGGGATCCGACGCGACCTGCCGCATCTCCCGCCGGCCGAGGCGCCGGGGATGATGTCGGCGCTGGTCGAGATCTGGATGTCCCCCGACTCGATCTATCTGAGCCCCGCCCCGCTCTATCACACCGCGCCGTCGGTGTGGTCGATGAGCGCGCAGGCCGGCGGCATCACCACCGTCGTGCTGGAGAAGTTCGACGCCGAGGGCACACTGGACGCCATCCAGCGCCACCGCATCACCCACGGCCAGTTCGTGCCGGCGATGTTCACCCGCATGCTGAAACTACCTGCGGCCGTTCGTGATTCGTACGACCTGTCCAGCCTCAAGCGCGCGATGCACGCCGCGGCCCCGTGCCCGGTGGAGATCAAGAAGCAGATGATCGACTGGTGGGGGCCGATCATCGACGAGTATTACGCCTCCTCCGAGGCGATCGGGGCGACGTTGATCAGCGCCGAGGAGTGGCTGGCGCATCCGGGTTCGGTCGGCAAGCCGTACCTGGGCGCGGCTCACATCCTCGGCGAGGACGGCACCGAGCTGCCGCCGGGCCAGCCCGGAGAGATCTACTTCGAGGGCGGGCACTCGTTCGAATACCTCAACGATCCGACGAAAACCGCCGCCTCGCGCGACACGCACGGCTGGATGACGGTCGGCGATGTCGGCTACCTCGACGAGGAGGGCTACCTCTACCTCACGGACCGGCGCCACCACATGATCATCTCCGGCGGGGTGAACATCTACCCGCAGGAGACGGAGAACCTTCTGGTCACCCACCCGAAGGTGTTGGACGCCGCGGTGTTCGGCGTTCCCGACGACGAGATGGGCCAGCGCGTCATGGCGGCCGTGCAGACCGTCGACCCGGCCGACGCCACCGACCAGTTCGCCGACGAACTGACCGGATGGCTGCGGGACCGCCTGGCGCACTACAAATGTCCGCGCTCGATCGCCTTCGAGGCGCAGCTGCCGCGCACCGACACCGGCAAGCTCTACAAGAATGGGCTGATCGAGAAGTACTCGGTGTGACCCTGCGCGTCGTTGGTCTGAGCGGGCCGCCGCAGCCCGATGGCGATGCGCTGCCCGGTGTGCAGGTCGCCGTTGGGCCGATCGCGGACGCCGACGAATATTGGCTCGATCGCGCCACGTTCACGCTGACCGAAGAATCGTGTGACGATCGCAGGGTCGTCGTCGTCGACTCGGTGCCCGATGCCCTGGCCGAGCTCACCGAGCGCTGTGAGCGCTGGCCGCACGCCAGCGCGGTGTGCGACGACGTGCTGCGCGCGATCGACCCCGGCGGCCCGACGCTGGCCGGGGTGGTGACCGAATCGCTGGCCTACTCCACCCTGCAGGCCGGCCCGGAGTTCGCGCGGTGGCTGGCCGAACGCGGCCCGGCCCGCGTGCCCGAGATCGCCGAGCCGGTGCTCGCGCGGCGCGACGGCGACACCCTGCGGATCACCTTGAACCGGCCGCAGCGCCACAACGCGTTCTCCACCGATGCGCGGGCCGCGCTGCTCGAGGCGCTGACCGTCGCGCTGCTGGACCCGTCGGTGACCGGGATCGTGTTGAGCGGCAACGGCCCATCGTTCGGCAGCGGTGGAGACCTCGCGGAATTCGGCACCTTCGCCGACCCGGCGAGCGCGCACCTGGCCCGCACCCGACACAGCCCCGCGCTGGCCCTCGACGCGCTGACCGCGCGGCTCGGGCCGTCCTGCCGCGCCCGGGTGCACGGCCGGGTGATGGGCAGCGGGCTGGAGATGGCGGCGTTCTGCGGATGGATTGAGGCGCGCGACGATTCGGTGTTCGGGCTACCCGAATTGGGCCTGGGCCTGATCCCCGGTGCCGGCGGGACCGTCAGCATCGCCCGGCGGATCGGGCGCTGGCGCACGGCGTACCTGGTGCTGTCCGGCCGGACGATCGGCGCCGAGACAGCCCGGGAGTGGGGGCTGGTTGACGCGACTTACGTTGGCGCCCAAGGCGTCAAAGCTCAGAAGCCCGAATAGGTGGTGGTGGTCGTGGACGGGAGGTTCGAGACGGCCACCGCGAAGACGAAGGCGTACAGGATGCCGATGATGACGAAGGCGGCCACGCCCGCGATCGCGCCGATGATGGCCCACTTCTTCGCGCTGTCGGCCGCGGACTGCGCCTCGGCGTACCGACCCTGGGTCCACAGCCCGGACACCTTGGTGGAGTACACGATCGAGACGATCCCGAACGGCAGGCAGCACAGCACCGTCACCAGGATCGCCCAGACGAGATAGTTGTCCGGCTCGCGCTGGGCCGGCCAACCCGGCTGCGGCACCGGGTATCCGGGCGGCGGCGGTGGCGGCTGGCCCTGCCACGCCGGCGGCTGCTGGCCCTGCCATTCTGGGGAACCCTCATAGGGCCCTGGGGGATAACTCATGGCAGCTGCCTCTCTTTGCTGGCGCCGAAGTCAGGCAAATATACAGCAAACCCGAGCGTCAATCCGGGAGGTACGCGTCAGATCCCGCCCCGGGCAACGAGCTGCGCGGCGATCACGTTGCGCTGGATCTCGTTGGTTCCCTCGCCGACGATCATCAGCGGGGCGTCGCGGAAGTAGCGTTCGACGTCGTACTCGGTCGAGTAGCCGTAGCCGCCGTGGATGCGCACGGCGTTCAGCGCGATCTCCATCGCGGTCTCGGAGGCGAACAGCTTGGCCATTCCGGCCTCCATGTCGGCGCGTTCGCCGCTGTCGTAGCGCTCGGCGGCGTAGCGGGTGAGCTGTCGGGCGGCGGTGAGCCTGGTCGCCATGTCCGCCAGGTAATTGCCAATCGACTGATGCTTCCAGATCGGGTGCCCGAAGCTTTCCCGCTGCTGCGCGTAGGCCAGCGCGTCCTCGAGCGCCGCCGTCGCCACGCCCAGGGCGCGTGCGGCCACCTGGATGCGGCCCGTCTCGAGCCCCTTCATCATTTGCGCGAAGCCCTCGCCCACCCGGCCGCCCAGCACCGCCGACGCCGGTACGCGGAAGTCGTCGAACGACAGCTCGCAGGACTCCACGCCCTTGTAGCCCAGCTTGGGCAGGTCCCGCGAGACCGTCAGGCCCGGCCCGTGCTCGACGAGCACGATCGAGATGCCCGTGTGGCGCGGTGTGGCGTTCGGGTCGGTCTTGCACAGCAGCGCGATCAACCCGGACCGGCGCGCGTTGGAAATCCAGGTCTTGGAACCGTTGATGACCAGATTGCCGGAGCCGTCCGCGACGGCGGTCGTCGTCATGTTCTGCAGGTCCGAGCCGCCGCCGGGCTCGGTCAACGCCATGGTGGCCCGCAGCTCGCCGGTGGCCATCGGCGGCAGGTAGGCCCGCCTCTGGTCCTCGGTGCCGAAGAGCGTCAGCAGCTTGGCCACCACGGTGTGCCCGCCCATCGCGCCGGCCAGGCTCATCCAGCCGCGGGCCAGCTCCTCGGTGACCCGCACGTAGCAGGGCGTCGACACCGGTGATCCGCCGTACTCTTCGGGGACGGCCAGGCCGTAGATGCCGATCCGCTTCATCTGGTCGATCCACGCTTCGGGGTAGGTGTTGGCGTGCTCGACCTCGCGGACGCCGGGCTTGACGTCGCGGTCGACGAACGCGCGCACCGTCGCGACCAGCATGTCCTCGTCGTCGTTCAGCTCACTGCGCACGTGTGCCATATTGGCCCCGTGACTTTTGCGCATGTAAGGGAGGGCGGCCCGTACTTCGACGATCTGTCGGTCGGCGAGGTCTTCGACTGGGCTCCGGCGATGACGCTCTCGGCGGGGATGGCGGCCGCGCACCAGGCGATCGTGGGGGACCGGCTGCGGCTGGCCTGCGATGCGGTGCTGAGCACCGCCGTGACGGGCGTGCCGGGGCCGCTGGCCCACCCGGCGCTGGTGTGCGACGTCGCGATCGGCCAGTCGACGCTGGCCACCCAGCGGGTCAAGGCCAACCTGTTCTACCGCGGGCTGGTGTTCCACCGGTTTCCCGTCGTCGGCGACACCATCTACACCCGCACCGAAGTGGTTGGGCTGCGGGCCAATTCACCGAAGCCGGGCCGGGAGCCGACCGGAATGGCGGCGCTGCGGATGATCACGATCGACCAGGCCGACCGGCTGGTCCTCGACTTCTACCGGTGCGGCATGCTGCCGGCCAGCCCGGGCTGGAATCCCGAGAACGCGCCCGCCGACGATCTGTCGGCCGTCGGCGTCGACATATCCGGGCCGGCCCACGATCCGACCGCGCAGTGGGACGCCGACGTGTTCCGAGACAAGGTGCCGGGCCCACATTTCGACCCCGGCCTTGCGGGCGCGGTGCTGCGCAGCACGGGCGACGTGGTCAGCGGTGCGCCCGAACTCGCCCGGCTCACCCTGAACATCGCTGCCACCCATCACGATTCGCGGGTCGGCGGGCGCCGGCTGGTGTACGGCGGACACACCATCGGGCTGGCGCTCGCGCAGGCCAGCAGGCTGTTGCCCAACCTGGCGACGGTCCTTGGCTGGCAGTCCTGCGATCACACCGGCCCGGTGCACGAGGGTGACACCCTGTACAGCGAGCTGCACGTCGAGACCGCCCGGCCGACCGGCCAAGGTGGGGTGCTGGGGCTGCGGTCGTTGGTCTACGCGGCCGGCGATGCGCCGGGCGCGCCCGACCGGCCGGTGCTGGACTGGCGGTTCGACGCGCTGCATTTCTGAGTCGCGCCGGCAAGCCGAGCGCACAATAGGGGGCGTGAGTTCGCCCTCGTCGAGCTGGGGTAGCAGCGGGCTGGCCTGTCTGACGGGCCTGCCCGACGGGCCGCCCGACTTCTCCCGCGCCAACGTGCTGGCCCGCGCCGAGGAGGTGGCCACGGCCGTCCGCCGCCGAACGGGCGTCCCTATCGACCCGGCCGGCCTGCTGGCCGGGCGGGCCGGACTGCTCGGGTTGACGCGCCGCGGCCGGGTGTCGGTGGGCGGCGCCACCCGGCTGTTGCCGGCCCGCGATGGCTGGTGCGCGATCACGCTGTCGCGCCCCGACGACGTCGCCGCCGTCCCCGCGCTGCTGGAGATCGAAGCGGGGGGCACCGATCCGTGGCCGGCGCTGCAGCGCTGGGCCGCAACGCGTCCGGTGTCCGCTGTTACGGAGCGGGCGGGGTTGCTCGACATCCCGGCCGCCGCGCTGGGTGAGGTCGCCGCCGCGTCCCCACAGGTGCGGCACCTGGGCTTCCGGGCGCACCCGCGCGAGTTGGCCGGCCTGCTGGTGGCCGACCTGTCCTCGATGTGGGCCGGACCGCTGTGCGGGCAGCTCCTGGCGCGCGGCGGGGCGACCGTCGTCAAGGTGGAGAGCCCGCGCCGCCCGGACGGCACCCGGGAGGGCAACCGCGCCTTCTACGACTGGATGAACGGTGAGAAGCTTTCCTACTGTGTGGATTTCGACCGGCAGGCCGGCGAGCTGCGCGAGCTGCTCGGCGTCGCCGACATCGTGATCGAGGGCTCGCGTCCCGCGGCGCTGCAGCGGCGGGGGCTCGGGCCGGATCACGTCGCGCCGCGAACGGGCCGAATCTGGTTGCGCATCAGCGGATACGACGACCTCAGGCCGGCGTTCGGCGACGACGCCGCGGTGGCCGGCGGCCTGGTCGGTACCGCCGCCGACGGCCCGGTGTTCTGCGGCGATGCGATCGCCGACCCGCTGACCGGTCTGGAGGCGGCCCTCGCGGTGCTCGAATCGCTGCGCCGAGGCGGCGGCGAGTTGATCCACGTGTCCATGGCCGCGGTCGCCGCGACGCACGCGGCCTTACCGACCGAAGCGTCGACCGCGCCGTACCCGGCGCCGCCGCCGCGCGCGCCGACGGTCCTCGGCGCGGCGCCCGCCCTCGGCGCCGACAACGATGCCGTGCGCCGGATGGTCTCCGAAAGGCAGTGCCTGCCATGCTGATTCACCGCGCCACCCTGCTCGATGGCCGGACGGTCGACATCCGCGTCGGCGCGCAGATCGACGAGGTGGGCGACGGGCTGGTCGCCAGTGAAGGGGAGGGCGTGCTCTACGCCGGGGGCGGAACCGTGCTGCCGGGACTGCACGATCACCATGTGCACCTGCGCTCGGCCGCGTCGGCGCTGGATTCGTTCTTCGTCGGGCCGCCCGGGGTCAGCACCAAAGAACAACTGACGCAACTTCTTTCGAATGCGACCCCGGGCCCGGACGGGTGGATTCGCGCCGTTGGGTATCACGAGTCCGTCGCCGGCGAGCTGGACCGGGCGGCCCTCGACGCCGTCGTGCGCGACGTTCCGGTGCGCATCCAGCACCGCAGCGGCGCGCTGTGGATCCTCAATTCCGAGGCGCTGGGCCGGGTCGGCCTGCCCGAGCACCCCGACGGCCGCCTGCGCAGCGCGGACCGCGGGTGGTCGGACGCGCTGGCGCAGCGCGAAACCGACCTGGCCGAGCTCAGCCGCCGCATCACCGCGACCGGCGTCACGGGTGTCACCGACGCCACCCCCGACCTGGGCGCCGACGACATGGTCGCGCTGCTGGTCGCGCACCGACGCGGCGAATTTCGGCCGCGGCCAAGCTTTCTGGCGCCCGGCAAGAAGATCCTGCAGGACGATCGCCTCGACCTGGACGCCCTGACGGCGTGGATCGCCGACCAGCACGGCGACGGCCGCCCCGTCGCGGTGCACTGCGTCACGGCGGCCCAACTGGTGGTCACCATCGCGGCCCTGCGCGCCGCCGGTAGCCACCCGCTGGATCGCATCGAGCACGCCGCCGTGGTGCCCGACGACAACCTGGCGGACCTGGCGGAGCTCGGGGTCACCGTGGTGACGCAGCCCAACTTGGTCGCCGAGCGCGGCGACCAATACCTCGCCGACGTCCCCGCCGCCGAGCACGCTCAGCTGTGGCGGGTGGCGTCGCTGCTGGACGCATCCGTGCCGGTGGCGCTGTCCACCGACATGCCGTTCGGCCACGGGGACCCGTGGACCGCGATGCGGGCCGCGGTGCACCGAACCACGCCGAGCGGTGCTGTGCTCAACGCGAACGAATGTGTCTCGGCGCTAACGGCTTTGACTATGTTCCTGGGCCGCCCCGACTGCCCGGGCCGGCCGCGGTCAGTCGAAGCCGGCCAGCCGGGCGACCTCTGCGTGCTGACCGAGCCGCCGGCCACCGCGCTGGCCGAGCTGGACGCCGGCATGGTCGCCGCCACCGTGATCGGCGGCGAGCTCGTCTACTTCGCGATTTGACCCGCGCTCAGGCTGCCGGGACGAGCGCGGCGCGCAAGCTCTCGCACTGGCTGTCGAAAAACCGCCGCGACACTTGGGCTTTGCGTGCCACCGCGTCGAAGCCGTGGAAGGCGCCCGGCACCACCTCGACGTGGCACGGCACCCCCGCTTCGGTCAGGCGCCGGGCGTAGGCCAGGTCCTCGTCGTGGAACAGGTCGTGCGTGCCGACCCCGATCCACGCCGGCGGCAACCCGTTCAGGTCCTCGCGGCGGCCCGGGACGGCGATCGCCGGGTCGGCGCCGCCGAGGTAGGCGTCCCAGCCGAACCGGTTGCTGCGGGTGCTCCACAGGCGATGGTTCGGGCTTGCACCGGTGGCCGAACTCCGGTCGTCCAGCATCGGATACGCCAACACCTGGAATGCGGGGCTCACCTCGCCGCGGTCGCGGGCCAGCAGCGCCAGCGCCGCCGCCAGGCCGCCGCCCGCGCTGGCGCCGGCGATCGCCACCCGGTCGCGGTCCACGGCGGGCAGCCCCGCCAGCCAGGTTAGCGCCGAATAGCAGTCCTCCAGCGCCGCGGGATACGGATGTTCGGGCGCCAGGCGGTACTCCACCGACGCGACGGTCATGCCCAGCCTCGAGCTGAACCGGCGGCACACCCAGTCGTCCTGCTGCGCCGTGCCGATCACGTACCCCCCGCCGTGGATCCACAGCAGCGCGGGGTGGGGGCACCTCCCGCTTGCGGGGGAGGGCTCGGTCGCGCCGGCGGGCCGGAACAGCCGCACGCCGGCCCCGGATCCCAACGTGATCACCTCGACACCCGCGGCCGCGTCGGCTTTGCGGCGCCCCGTCAGGCCGCCCATGGCCCGCATCACCGGCAGGCTGCGGGGGCCGATCAGGTGCCGCGGGGCGAGGCGCGCGATGCGGCGCAGGTCGGGGTGAACGTCGTCGTTCGGCATCGGTCAAGTATCGCCGGGCCGAAAGCACACGCCGCGCAGGGGCCCGTGATCCCGCGGTAGTCGTGCGGACAATCGGCGGAAATGCCTTGGAAACACGGACGACGTACCTTCGGCGGTAAGCGGCCGATCGGGAGGCGGCATGGGAGGTACATCCAGCCGAGCCGGCCAAATGCGTGCCGGCTCACCAGCTAAGCGGTGATCGCCAATGGCGTTGGCGCCGACGAAGACTCATTGCCCGTACTGCTCTTTGCAGTGCGGGATCACCCTCGACGCGTCGCGTGGGCAGGTCGTGCTCGCGCCGCAGGAGGACTTCCCGACCAATCGCGGTGGGCTGTGCGCGAAAGGCTGGACCGCGGCCGAGCTGCTGGCGCACCCGGACCGGCTGACCACCCCATTGGTTCGCGACGAGCGTGGTGCCGCGCTGCGTCCGGCCACTTGGAATGAGGCGCTGGAACGGATCGTCGCCGCCTTCCACACGACGCAGCGGGATTACGGCCGCGACGCGGTCGGATGTTTCGGCGGCGGCGGCCTGACCAACGAAAAGGCCTACCAGCTCGGCAAGTTCGCGCGCGTGGCGCTGCGCACCTCGGCCATCGACTACAACGGCCGGTTTTGCATGTCCTCGGCGGCAGCGGCGTCGAACCGCTCGTTCGGCATCGACCGCGGGCTGCCGTTTCCGCTCGCCGACATCGCGCACGCCGACGCCATCCTGCTCGTCGGCGGCAACCCCGCCGAAACCATGCCGCCCGCGATGCAGCATTTCGACGACGGCCGGGCCAAGGGCGCCAGGCACATCGTGGTGGATCCGCGGCGCACCGCCACGGCAGCGCGGGCCGACCTTCATCTGCAGCCCGTCCCCGGAACGGACCTGGCCCTGGCGAACGGCATGCTGAACGTCTGTGCCCGCGAGGGGCTCATCGATCGCGACTACATCGCCGAACGGACCACCGGATTCGAGGCGGTGCGCCGCGCGGTGCGGCTGTACTGGCCGGACCGGGTCGAACGGATCACCGGCGTGCCCGAGGGCGACATCGTGGCCGCGGCGCGCATGCTGGCCGCGGCCGACCGCGCGATGATCCTGACCGCCCGCGGCGCCGAGCAGCACAGCTCGGGCACGGATACCGTGCAGGCCTTCATCAACCTGGCCCTGGCACTGGGACTGCCGGGCCGCCCCCATAGCGGGTTCGCGACGATCACGGGCCAGGGCAACGGCCAGGGCGGGCGCGAACACGGGCAGAAGTGCGACCAGCTGCCCGGCTACCGCAAGCTCGAGGACCCGGTCGCGCGCGCCAATGTCGCGGGGGTGTGGGGAATCGACCCGGCGGACCTGCCGTGGTCCGGACGGTCGGCCTACGAACTGCTCGACGGCATCGGCACGCCCGGCGGCGTGCGCGCGCTATGGGTCATGGCCTCCAACATCGTTGTCTCGGCGCCCAATTCGCTAGAAATCGCGGACAAGATGAAGGAACTGGACTTCCTGGTAGTGTCCGATATCTTCCTGTCCGAGACCGCCGAGCTGGCCGACGTGGTGCTTCCGACGACGCAGTGGGCCGAAGAGTCGGGAACCATGACCAACCTGGAAGGCCGCGTGATCCTGCGGCGGGCTGCGGTCGCGCCGCCCGGACAGGTGCGCGGCGACCTCGACGTCATGGCCGACCTCGCGAAGCGAATAGGGGCACACGGCTTTTCGGCCGGCCCGCAAGAGGTTTTCGAGGAGCTCACCCGCGCGAGCCAGGGCGGCAAGGCCGACTACCGCGGGATCAGCTACGAAAGGATCGCGACCGGCGACGGCGTGTTCTGGCCCTGCCCGTCGCCCCTGTACCCCGACACCCCTCGACTGTTCACCGCGGACTTCCCGACGCCGGATCGCCGGGCCCACTTCCATCCCGTCGAGCAACGGGAGGCGCCCGAATCCCCGGACGACGAATTCCCGTACTACCTAACGACGGGCCGCGTGTTGCGGCAGTATCAATCCGGGACCCAAACCCGCAGGGTTGTAGCGCTTGCCGAGGCCGAGCCGGAGCCGATGGCCGAGCTGCACCCGACGCTGGCGCGACGCCTTCGTATCAACAGCGGCGACAAGGTTCGGTTGAGGACCCGCCGGGGCGAGTTAGCGATGACGGCGCGGACCAACCCCGGGATCCGCCCGGACACCGTCTTCGCGCCCTTCCACTGGGGCGGGGCGGCGAGCATCAACCGGCTCACGAATCCGGTGCTTGACCCACATTCCCGGATGCCCTCCTTCAAAGCCTGCGCGGTCGCCGTGGCGCGTGCAGACGCAGCCGATTCACCGAAGGGAGATGAGACATGAGTGATGGCAGCACCCCTCGATTCCTGCAGGGAGCGTTCACCTTCGACGGCAAGGGGTATGAGTCGCCGTCCCTGCTGGACGCGTCGCTGCGCTATGCCGTGCCGGCCGGGGCCATCACCCAGCCCGTCTATTTCCGCGGCGGGAACAGCACCGACGAGCTGGTCACCATCGTCCTGATGCGCGACGGCGCCCCGATGCGGTACTTCCCCGTCGGAGCCAAGGACGCGGTGCACGTGCCGCTCCGGGTCGTCGAAGACCTGATCGCCGACACCGTGCTCGAGGTGTTCGTCGCCGCCCCCGACGGCCTGAGCGGCACTGTGTTCGTCGACATCGGCCTGGTGGAGATCTGAGTCGCCATGGCTACATTGGTGCAACCCGAAACCAACGGCCATAGGGTCGGCCTGGCCAAGCTGGTGGTCGTCGGCAACGGCATGGCGGGGGCGCGCGCGGTGGAGGAGATCCTCGCCCGCGGTGGCAATGAACTGTTTGCCACCACCGTCTTCGGCGACGAACCGTACGGGAATTACAACCGGATCCTGCTGTCCAACGTGTTGGCCGGGTCCGACGATGCCGGCGAGATCTACCTCAATCCGCTGGACTGGTACGCGCAGAACAACATTGAGCTGCGGGCGGGGGTGCGCGTCGTGCGCATCGACCCCTTCGCGCACCTGGTGTACGCCGACGACGGCACCACCGTCCGCTACGACAAGCTGATTCTTGCCACCGGCAGCAGGTCGTTCTTCCCGCCCGTTGAGGGCATCTGGCAGGACGACAAGACCTTGGCGCGCGGCGTTTTCGGCTTCCGCAGCCTCGACGACTGCGGGGCGATGATCGAATTCGCCAAGGGCCGAAGCAAGGCGGTCGTTGTCGGCGGCGGGCTGCTGGGATTGGAAGCGGCACGGGGCCTGCAGAATCGGGGACTGCACGTCGGCGTCGTGCAGGGCGGCCCCACCTTGATGAACGCCCAACTCGACGACCAGGGCAGCGCCATCCTGCGCCGCCTGGTGGAGGCGCTGGGCATCGAGGTGCACACCGGCAAGAAAACCGTCAGGATGCTCACCCTGGACGGCTTGCCGTCGGCGATCGAATTCGACGACGGCACCCAGCTGCCGTGCGACATGGTGGTGATGGCAGCCGGCATCCGTCCCAACGTCGGGCTGGCGCAGCGCGCCGGGCTGACCGTCGAACGCGCTATCGTCGTCGACGACCAGATGCGTTCGATCGACGACGACGACATATACGTGGTGGGAGAGTGCGCGCAGCACCGCGGGCAGGTTTACGGGCTCGTGGCCCCGTTGTGGGAGCAGGCCGGTGTGCTCGCCGATCACCTGACGAGTGCCAATCCCCGTGCCGCATATCATGGTTCACGCACGGCCACCAAGCTGAAGGTGGCGGGGGTCGACGTGGCGGCGATGGGTCTGAAGGGACCCGAGCGCGACGACGACGAATTCGTGCAGTATTCCGAACCCAAGCACGGCGTGTACAAGACCGTGGTGGTTCGCGACGACAAACTGGTCGGTGCCACCCTGGTGGGCGACGTCAGCAAGGTGGCCTTCCTGATGCAGGCCTTCGACCGTGGGCTTCCGCTTCCACCCGAACGGATCTCGCTGATGTTCGACATCGGCACCCCCGACGCGGCGACCGGCGCGGCCGAACTGGCCGACGACGCCCAGGTGTGCAACTGCAACGGCGTGAGCAAGGCCGCGATCGTCCGCTGCGTCAATGATGGCCAGACGTCGCTCGCCGGCGTGATGGCGGCGACGCGTGCCGGCAAGGGTTGCGGTTCGTGCAAGGGCCTGGTCGCGCAGATCGTCGAGTGGGCCGCCTCCGAAACCGGCGCCGCGATTTCCGAAGACGAGCGGGCCAATTGGTACGTGCCGGGGATCCCCTATGAGAAACCGGAGTTGATGCGGCTGATCCGCGAGCTCGAGCTGCACTCGGTGTCGTCGGTGTTCGCCGCGCTGGCGCCGGAAGGCCGCGAGGACGCCGGCTCGAAAATGGCGCTCGCCTCGTTGCTGGACATGATGTGGGGCGACGAGTTCGTCGATGAGCGCGACAGTCGCTACATCAACGACCGGGTCCACGCCAACATCCAGCGGGACGGCACGTTCTCGGTGGTCCCGCAACTCAAGGGTGGGGTGACCAACTCCGAGCAGCTGCGCAAGATCGCCGACGTGGCGGACAAATACCAGATTCCGATGATCAAACTCACCGGCGGCCAGCGAATCGATTTGCTCGGTGTGCGCAAGGAGGACCTTCCGGCGGTGTGGGCCGACCTCGGGATGCCGTCCGGCTACGCGTACGGCAAGAGCTTCCGAACCGTCAAAACGTGTGTGGGAAGTGACTTCTGCCGTTACGGGCTGGGCGATTCCACGGCACTTGGCATCGCGATCGAAGAGAGGTTCCAGGGCCTGCCCAGCCCCGCGAAGATGAAGCTGGCGGTGACCGGGTGTCCTCGCAACTGCGCAGAGGCCCTGTGCAAGGACGTCGGCGTCGTCGCGATCGAGGGTGGGCAATGGCAGATCTACGTGGGCGGCGCGGCCGGCTCACACGTCCGCAAGGGCGATCTGCTGGCGACGGTGGATACCTGCGACGAGGTCATCGCGTTGACGGGTCGGTTCCTGCAGTACTACCGGGAGAATGCCAACTGGTTGGAACGAACCTACGACTTCGTGCCGAGGGTGGGCATCGAGCGGATCCGCTCGATCGTGGTCGAGGACGGTGAGGGCATCGCGGGCGAGCTCGACGCGCGCATGCAGAAGTCGGTGGATTCCTACCGCGATCCGTGGGCCGAGAGCCGAAAAGCGGCCCCGCCCAATCAGTTCCGCTCTTCGCTGCCGCTGATCCCGCTGCCGCAGGTGCCGGTGCGATGACCGAGATCCGGTTGGGCCCGGTCGGCGACATCCCCGTCGGCGAAAGCCGCGCCTACGCGGTCGGAGACCGGCAGATCGCGGTCTTCCGCCTCAGGGACGGCTCGCTGCGGGCCCTGGACGCCGTATGCCCGCACCGGGGTGGTCCGTTGGCGGACGGACTGGCCGACAGCCGGATCGTCGTCTGCCCGTTGCACGGCTTCGCCTACGACTTGGAGACGGGCGAAGAGGTGGGCAGCGCCGGCGCGCCGGTCACCGCCTACCAGGTGCGCGCCGACGACGCCGGCACGATCTGCGTTCGCCCGGGCGATCAACCGCAGCGAATCGGGGCGGTGCCATACCCGGCGTAGCTATCGTGGCGGCGTGAGCACGCTGGCGTCGCGGTTGGTCGATACCGCGCTGGGAAGCATCCGCGTCCAGGTCAGCCCCGGCACCGGGCCCGCCGTGCTGATGTGGCCCAGCCTGCTGATGACGGGAGACCTCTGGGCCGGCCAGGCCGCCCCCTTCGGTGAGGCCCACCGCCTGGTGCTCGTAGACCCGCCCGGCCACGGCGGCAGCGCGCCCCTGCGCGCGGCGTTCAGCTTCGCCGACTGCGCGCGCTGCGTCGTCGACCTGCTGGACGGGCTCGGCATCGGCAAGGCTCACTTCGTCGGCAATTCCTGGGGCGGAATGATCGGCGCCACGTTCGCCGCCCGCCATCCCGACCGCCTCGACCGCGCCGTCTTGATGAACTGCACTGCGTCGAAAGCCGGTGTCGTCCAACGGGTTCGGTATGCGGCCATGTTGCGGATGGCGGCCACGCTGGGCGGCATCCGGCCGCCGCTGACGCGGGCGGCGGTGCGCAGCTTCCTCGGTCCGACGACCCTGCGCGACCGCCCGGAGGTGGTCCAGACCGTCCTCGCGAACTTGCGCGCCGTCGACATCGATTCGGCGCGCTGGGCGGTCCGCAGCGTGGTCCCCGACCGGCCGGACCAGCACGCCCTGCTGGCCGGCGTGACCGCCCCGGTGCTCGTCGTGGCCGGCGCCGAGGACGCCACCTTCCCGGTGGCCGAAACCCGGGCCATGGCGGACTCGATCCCCGACGCGTCGTTCACCGTGCTGGACGGAGTCGCGCACCTGGCCGCGCTGGAGGACCCGGCCCGGGTGAACCGGCTGCTGGACGAGTTCCTGTTCGACGCCGGTTCGTCTTAGCCCAAACCCATCCGGGCCGGTTTCGGCGCCGAATAACCCGTGTGAACCGCGCGGTTAGCCGATCGCGGATCGGGGTACCGATCCGGTTGATCCAAACGCTGGCGTATCCCGTGGACATCGGCGTGCCCGCGATGCGGTTTCATGAGCACATCCCCCACCGGGGCCGAGGCGCGTCCGGGCCGCCCGGTCGCGCACGATGCGAGAGGCGTGGCATGCTGGGGCATCTCTACGATCGGGCGCTCGGTGGCGAGAGATGTTGGGTCCGGCACGAGGACGGCGAGGTTCGGCCGCTGCCGGCGCATCGGTGGCTGGGCGAGCGATGTCCCGACAGCGCGTCGCGCGACGCCTTCGACGACGTCTTCGACGAGGCGGTGACGCAGATGTGTACCGGACCGACGATCGAGTTGGGGTGCGGGCCGGGGCGCTTGGTCGCCAAGCTCATCCAGCGGGGGATCCCCGCGCTCGGCATCGATCGGTCGGCGACGGCCATCCGCTTGGCGGGGCGTGGCGGCGCCCCCGCGCTGCTGGGCGACGTGTTCGAACCGCTGCCCGGAACGGGGTCTTGGCAGACGGTATTGCTCGTCGACGGCAACGTCGGCCTCGGCGGCGACCCGCGGCGGATCCTGGCCCGTGCCGCCGAGCTGCTCGGTCGCGGCGGGCGCTGCGTCGCGGAGTTCGAGACCGACGCCGTCGGCGTCCGCCCGCGCTGGGTGCGCCTGGAGACCGACCGCGACGTGGGGCCCTGGTTTCGCTGGGCGACGGTCGGTGTCGACAGCGCCGCCACGCTGGCGGCGCAGGTCGGCCTGACTCTGACCGGCGTCCGGCTGATCGGCGGCCGGGTTATCGCGAATCTGGCGGCCCTATGAGCGAGTACGGTTTTCCCACCCGGCTGTGGCGCGCGCTCGACCAGCACCCGCCGCCGGGCGCGCGGCGGCTGGGAGCATTTCGGAGCCCGCTGCGCGGCCCGTGGTTGACGTCGGTTTTCGGGCTGGTGCTGCTGATCGTCCTGCCGATCGTCATCCTCACCGGGCTGCTGTCCTATATCGCCTACGGGCCGCGGCTCGGCCAGGCGATCCCCGCCGACGTCGGCTGGCTGCGCCTGCCCATCTTCGACTGGCCGACGCGCCCGTCGTGGTTGTACCGGCTGACTCAGGGCCTGCACGTGGGGCTGGGCCTGGTGATCATCCCGGTGGTGCTGGCCAAGCTGTGGTCGGTGATCCCGCGGCTGTTCGTGTGGCCACCGGCCCGCTCGATCGCCCAAGCGCTGGAACGGTTGTCGTTGCTGATGCTGGTCGGCGGCGTGTTGTTCGAGATCGTCACCGGGGTGCTCAACATCCAGTACGACTACATCTTCGGCTTCAGCTTCTACGACGCCCACTATTTCGGGGCGTGGGTTTTCATCGCCGGTTTTCTGATGCACATCACGCTGAAGATCCCGCGCATGATAACCGGGCTGCGGTCGCTGTCGCTGCGTGAAGTGTTGCGCACCAACCGAAGCGACACCCGCCCGGAAGCGCCCGATCCCGACGGCCTGGTGGCGGCCGACCCGGCCGAGCCGACGATGAGCCGCCGCGGCGCCCTGGCGCTGGTCGGCTCCGGCGTGGCGCTGGTCGGCGTGCTGACGGCCGGCCAGACCCTCGGCGGGGCGTCCCGCGGCGCCGCCCTGCTGCTGCCGCGCGGCCGGGGCCACGACTTCCCGGTCAACAAGACCGCCGTCGCCGCGGGCATCGCGCCGGAACTCGTCGGCGCGAGTTGGCGGTTGGTCCTGCGCAGCGGGGCGACGGTGGTGGTGCTGGACCGCGACGCGCTGGCCGGGCTGGCGCAGCACACCGCGCGGCTGCCGATCGCGTGCGTCGAGGGATGGTCGACCGTGCAGACCTGGAGCGGGGTCCGGCTGGCCGACCTTGCCCGAATCGCCGGCGTGCCCGTCCCACGCACGGCGCGGGTGACGTCGCTGCAGCGGGGCGGCGCGTTCGGCGAGGCGACGTTGCAGCCCAACCAGGTTCGTGACCCCGACGCCCTGCTGGCGCTACGGGTCAACGGCGCCGACCTGTCGCTGGATCACGGCTACCCGGCCCGGATCATCGTGCCGGCGCTACCGGGAGTGCACAACACCAAGTGGGTGGCGGCCATCGAGTTCGAGCCGATCTGAGATGGTGTCATTCGCACGGCGTTTCGCGGCGGTCTACGGGTCCGGCCCGCTGCACCTGCTGACGATGGTGTCCGGGTTCGCGCTGCTGGGCTACGTCCTGGCCACCTTCAAGCCGGCGACCCTGTGGAATTCCGGCACCTGGTGGCAGTCGATCGCCGTCTGGCTGGCCGCCGCGGTGATCGCCCACGACCTGTTGCTCTTCCCGCTCTACGCGCTGGCCGACCGGGTGCTGTTCGCGCGGGCACGCTGTCGTCCAAACGTCAGCGCCCGCAACCACATTCGGGTGCCCGCCCTGGGCGCCGGGCTGACGCTGCTGATCTTCCTGCCGGGCATCATCGAACAGGGCGCCCCGACCTATCTGGCGGCCACCGGGCAAACCCAGCAGCCGTTCCTGGGCAGGTGGCTGCTGCTCACCGCGGCGATGTTCGCCGTGAGCGCCATCTGGTACGCCGCCCGCCTCGCCGTGACACGCCGGCGTGCCACCGGCAAACCGGCGCCCGTTCTCTAACGCAAACGTCAGTTTCAGGCGCCCGCCCGGGGGTACAGTCCGTACATGACTGCGAGGGCACCCCGCATGACACCCTGCGTTAAGTGGTTGCTGCGGGCCGGCCCCGCCGACTACATGCTGGCCCTGAGCGTGGCCAGCGCTTCGCTGCCGGTCGTCGGAAAGCGCCTGGAACCGCTGGGCGCGCTGACCGCGATGAGCGTCTGGGGCGCCCGCCACGCACCCCAAGCGCTGTCCGCGCTGACCAAGGACTTGCTGACGCCCCACGCCGACGAGGTGCCGGTCGCGGACCCGCAGAGCGTCCGGGAGGTCTCCATCGCCGCGCTACGGGGCGTCGTGTCGGCCGCGGACCTCGACGTCGAGTGGCCCACCGCGGAGCGGACCCCGCCGATCTGGGACGCGATGCGCCGGCGCCGCTACCTCTACCGCCGCGGCGTCCACTACGGCGACCACCCGGCGCAGGTGCTCGAGGTCTGGCGGCGCAAGGACCTGCCCGCGCAACCCGCGCCGGTCCTGATCTTCGTGCCCGGCGGCGCGTGGGTGCACGGCCGGTCCATGGGCCAGGGCTCCGCGCTGATGTCCCGGCTGGCCGAGCAGGGCTGGGTGTGCCTGGCGATCGACTACCGCGTCGCGCCGCACCACCGCTGGCCGCGCCACATCACCGACGTCAAGACGGCCATCGCGTGGGCGCGCGCCAACGTCGACAAGTTCGGCGGCGACCGCAATTTCGTTGCGGTGGCAGGCTGTTCGGCCGGTGGGCACCTGTCCGCGCTGGCCGGACTGACCCACGACGACCCGGCGCACCGGACCGAACTGCCCGAGGGCGCCGACAGTTCGGTGGACGCGGTGGTCGGCATCTACGGCCGCTACGACTGGGAGGACCGTTCCACCCCCGAGCGGGTGCGGTTCGTCGACTTCCTGGAGCGGGTGGTCGTCAAGAAGTCGATCGCGCGGCACCCCGAGGTGTTCCGCGACGCGTCGCCGATGGCGCGGGTGCATCGAAATGCCCCGCCGTTCCTCGTGATTCACGGCAGCAAGGACAGCGTCATCCCCGTCGAGCAGGCGCGCGGCTTCGTCGAACGGCTGCGCGCCGTCTCGCATTCGATGGTCGGCTACCTGGAACTGCCCGGCGCGGGCCACGGATACGACCTCATCGACGGGGAGCGGGCCGGCGCGGCCGCGCACGCCGCGTCGCTGTTCCTCAACCAGATCTACCGCACCAAAAAGATCGGCGCGAAAGAGGTTATCTAAAGACCCGCCGCTGAGTAAGGTCCCCGTATGGGTAAGGGGTGGCTGTGAAAAGGCTCAGCGGCTGGGACGCGGTACTGCTCTACAGCGAGACGCCGAACGTGCACATGCACACCATCAAAGCCGCGGTCATCGAGCTGGCTCCGGATCGGCGTGACTTCGACATCGAGGGCTTCCGCCAGGTGCTCGCCGGCCGACTGAACAAGCTCGAGCCGTTCTGTTATCAGCTGGTCGAAATCCCGTTCAAGTTCCACCATCCGATGTGGCGGGAGAACTGTGAGGTCGACCTCGACTACCACGTCCGGCCGTGGCGGCTGCCCGCCCCCGGCGGCCGCCGCGAATTGGACGAGGCGATCGGGCGGATCGCCAGCACCCCGCTGGACCGCTCCCGCCCGCTGTGGGAGATGTACTTCGTCGAGGGCCTGGCCAACAACCGGATCGCGGTGGTCGGCAAGGTCCACCACGCGCTCGCCGACGGCGTCGCCTCGGCGAACCTGCTGGCTCGAGGCATGGACATCCTGCCGGCGCCGGAGGGCCGCCCGTACCACTCCGACCCCGCCCCCACCCCGCGGCAGCTGATGGGTTCGGCGTTCGCCGATCACCTGCGCCACGTCGGGCGCATCCCCGCGACAATTCGCTACACCGCGCAGGGGCTGGGCCGGGTGCGCCGCAGCTCACGCAAGCTGTCCCCGGAACTGACCCGGCCGTTCGAGCCGCCGCCGACCTTCATGAACCACAAGATCACCGCGGAGCGCAGGTTCGCCACCGCCACGCTTGCGCTGGCCGACGTCAAGGAGACCGGCAAGCGGCTCGGGGCGACGATCAACGACATGGTTCTCGCCATGGCGACCGGCGCGCTGCGCACCCTGCAACTGCGCTACGACGGCCAGGCCGAGCCGCTGCTGGCGTCGGTACCGATGAGTTTCGACTTCTCGCCGGAGCGCATCTCCGGCAACCGGTTCACCGGCGTGCTGGTCGGCCTGCCGACCGACTCCGACGACCCGCTGGAGCGGGTGGCTTGCAGCCACGAGAACGCCATCGCGGCCAAGGAAAGCAACCAGCTGATGGGGCCCGAGCTGGTCAGCCGGTGGGCGGCCTACATGCCGCCCGCACCCACCCAGGCCTTCTTCCGGTGGGCGTCCGGCCGCGACGGGCACAACAAGATCCTCAACCTGAACATCTCCAACGTGCCCGGGCCGCGGGAGCGCGGCCGGGTCGGCGGCGCGCTGGTCACCGAGATCTATTCGGTGGGCCCGCTGACCGCGGGCAGCGGCCTCAATATCACCGTGTGGAGCTACGTCGACCAGCTCAACATCTCCGTGCTCTCCGACGGGGCCACCCTAAAGGACCCGCATGAGGTGACGGAGGCAATGGTCGCCGATTTTATCGAAATACGAAGGGCCGCAGGCCTTCCCGAGGAGCTGACGGTCGTCGAGGCGGCGATGGCGCCGGCCTAAGGCGCGGTCTCGGTAACGGGACTCTCGACTGCCGCTAGTGACGCTCCGGTCGGCCGCTAACATCAGCACCGTGACTGTGAGCGAAGAGGCCGCCAACCCCGAACCCGAAGTCCTGGTCGAACAACGGGACCGGATCCTGATCATCACCATCAACCGGCCCAAGGCCAAGAACGCGGTCAACGCCGCGGTCGCCAGGGGCCTGGCCGACGCCGTGGACCGGCTCGACGGCGACACCGGCCTGTCGGTGGGAATCGTGACCGGCGCGGGCGGCTCGTTCTGCGCAGGCATGGACCTCAAGGCCTTCGCGCGTGGCGAAGTGCCCATCGTCGAGGGCCGCGGCATGGGCTTCACCGAGCGGCCTCCGGTCAAGCCGCTCATCGCCGCGGTGGAGGGCTACGCGCTGGCCGGCGGCACCGAGCTGGCCCTGGCCACCGACCTGATCGTGGCCTCGCGCGACGCGGCGTTCGGCATCCCGGAGGTCAAGCGAGGGTTGGTCGCCGGCGGCGGTGGGCTGCTGCGGCTGCCCGAACGCATCCCGCCGGCCATCGCGATGGAGCTGGCGCTGACCGGCGACAACCTGTCCGCCGAGCGCGCCCACGCGCTGGGCATGGTCAACGTGCTGGCCGAACCGGGCAAGGCGCTGGACGCCGCCATCGAGCTGGCCGAGAAGATCGCCGCCAACGGCCCGCTCGCGGTGGCCGCCACCAAGCGCATCATCGTCGAGTCCCGCGGCTGGACCCCGGAGTCCCGGTGGGAGGAGCAGAGCAAGATCCTGGGCCCGGTGTTCGTGTCCAACGACGCCAAGGAGGGCGCGATCGCGTTCGCGGAGAAGCGCCCGGCGCGCTGGACCGGCACCTGATCCGGCGAGCAGACGCGAAAACCCCGACACGCCCAGCGTGAGGCTGCTGCGAGATTCCACGCTGGTTTTCGCCATGGCTTCACGCTCGGTGTTGGTGCTATTCGCACAACCGGCGCAGGCACCTAGTCGCGCTACGACGACGAGTACGTCGCCTACCACGGCTTGGCACCCCGACCGGTAGCACTAGTTAGATGGCTTACACTGTGCGCTAGATCTGTAAAGGGCGGGGATCCACGAAGGATCGAGGATGAGCATTTCGTTGCTGCTGGAGATGGCCGCGTCGAGCAACCCCGAGCGCACTGCCGTCGTCTCCGGGGAGCTGCGGCTGACGACGCAGCAGCTGAGCGATCTGGCCGACGGCGGCGCCGGTGTCGTCGCGGGATCGGGCGCCAGGCATGTGGCCTATGTGGGCACCGGCGGCGCGATGCTGCCGATGCTGATCTTCGCGACTGCGCGCGCCGGGCTCGCCTTCACGCCGCTGAACTACCGGCTCTCCGCGGAGGGGATCCAGGCGCTGATCGAGCGGCTGCCCGAACCGCTGGTGATCGTCGACGACCGCTACCGCGACATGATCGGGGAGTCGTCGCAGCGGGTGATGTCGTCCGACGAGTTCCTGGCCGCCGCCCGCGAGGCCGAGCCCGCCGCCGAGTTCGCCGACCCGGAATCCGTGGCCATCGTGCTGTTCACGTCGGGCACCACATCGGCGCCCAAGGCCGTCGAGCTCTCGCACAACAACCTGACCAGTTACGTCACCGGGACCGTCGAATTCGAATCGGCCGAACCCGCCGACGCGGCGCTGATCTGTGTGCCGCCCTATCACATCGCCGGGGTCAGCGCGGCGCTGTCGAACCTCTACGCCGGCCGAAAGATGGTGTACCTGCCCAACTTTGACGCCGACGAGTGGGTGCGGCTGATCGACGCCGAAAAGGTGACCACGGCCACGGTGGTGCCCACCATGCTGGACCGCATCGTCACCGTCCTCGAACGCGGCGGCCATGAGCTGGCGTCGCTGCGCAGCCTGGCCTACGGCGGATCCAAGGTGGGCCTGCCACTGGTCCGCCGGGCGCTGGAGCTGTTGCCGCACGTGGGCTTCGTGAACGCCTACGGGCTGACCGAGACGAGCTCGACGATCGCGGTGCTGGGCCCCGACGACCATCGCGAAGCGCACGCGGCGCCCGCACCGCACGTGGCCAAGCGGCTGGGATCGGTCGGGCGGCCGGTGCCCGGCATCGAGCTGCAGATCCGCGGCGAGGACGGCGCGGTTTTGCCGCCCGGCGAAAGCGGTGAGCTGTTCGTGCGCGGCGAGCAGGTGTCGGGGCGCTACACCGGGATCGGCTCGGTGCTCGACGACGAGGGCTGGTTCCCGACCCGCGACGTGGCCCTGCTCGACGAGGACGGCTACCTCTATATCAGTGGGCGCAGCGACGACACCATCATCCGCGGGGGTGAGAACATCGCGCCCGCCGAGCTGGAGGAGGTGCTCATCGAGCACGCCCACGTGCGCGACGTCGCCGTGGTCGGCGTCGAGGACCCGCAGTGGGGCCAGGCGATCGTCGCCGTGGTGGTGCCGGTGGCAGGCATCGATCCCGATCCCGAGGAATTGCGCGAGCACGTGCGCAAGAGTTTGCGCGGGTCGCGCACCCCCGACCGGGTAGTCTTTCGCGACGAGTTGCCGACCACACCCACGGGCAAGGTCCTGCGCCGCGAGATCGTCGAAAATCTCCGAACATTAGGAACGCCGAAATGATCAAGAACGGAACCCGTCTCGCCAGCCAGGTGTGCGACACCCAGGTCATCGTGGTCCGCAGCGCCGACAGCCTCGACGACCTGCGCTGCGGTGGCGCGCCGATGGTGCCGATCGGCGGCGAGCGCTCCGGCGAGCTGGACCCGGCGTTCTCCGAGGGCACCGTGATGGGCAAGCGCTACGTCGACGAGACCGGCGCCGAGGTGCTGGTGACCAAGCCCGGCGCCGGCAGCCTGAGCATCGGCGCGACCGCCCTGCAGCTCAAAGAGGTCAAGCCGCTGCCCGCCAGCGACTGACGGTCTACGGGCCCGCATGCCCGTTGGGGCCGGGGAGTCCCAGCAGAAGTCCGCCGCCACCGCCCACTCCCGGGGTGGCGCCGACACCGGCGCTATTGCCGCCCGTGCCGCCGTTGCCGACGAGTTGGGCGTTGCCACCGTCCCCGCCGTCGGCCTTGTTAAAGACGGAGCTGCCGGCGCCGCCGCTGCCGCCGTCGCCGCCATTGCCGAAGACGGCGCCGTTGCCGCCGCGCCCACCCTGACCGCCGATGAAGGCGGTGGTGACGCTCTGGCCCCCGTTGCCACCGTCCCCTCCGTTGCCGAACAGCCCGATGGCGTTGCCGCCGGCACCGCCCTTGCCGCCGAAACCCACGCCGGTGGTCTGACCCCCGTCGCCGCCGCGACCGCCGTCGCCCCACAGCGAGCCGCCGAGCCCTCCGTTGCCCCCGGGTCCGCCGAATTGGGCGGACCCGCCCGCACCGCCGTGGCCGATCACCCCGGCGTTGCCGCCATTGCCGGCGTTCAGGCCATAGCCGACGCCGCCTGCCCCGCCACTGCCGCTGAGCAGACCGCCGGCGCCACCGTCCCCGCCGGCGCCGATGAGGGATCCCGCCGCACCGGCGCCGCTGCCACCGTTTCCGCCGGCGCCGCCGTTGCCGTGCAACAGGCCGCCGTGGCCACCATGACCACCGTTCCCGGACGTGAGGTTGACGGCAGATGCTGTGCCGCCGGTGCCGCCGGCGCCGCCGTTGCCGAACAAGCCGATTGCGTCGCCGCCCGCGCCGCCGTTGCCCGCTCCACCGAGGAGGGCGGTGCCGTTGTAGGCGCCACCCGTGCCGCCGGGGCCGCCGTTGCCCCACAACAGCCCGCCGGTGCCACCCGCGCCGCCTTTTGCTGCGGGGGACCCGGCCGTGTTGCTCAGGCCGCCGGCGCCGCCGGCCCCGCCGTTGCCGATCAGGCCGGCGGGCCCGCCGTTTCCGCCGGCTTGGTTCGCCGCGCCCGATCCGCCGTCGCCGCCGTTGCCCCACAGGAGACCGCCGGCCCCACCGTTCTGGCCGGTCCCCGGCAAACCATTGGTGCCGTTGCCGATCAGCGGGCGCTGCAATAGCAGCTCGGTGGGCGTGTTGATCGCGTTGAGGATGTCCTGCTGCAGGACCTGCCACGGGTTGGCCGTGGCCGCGGCGTTGGCCGCCTCGGCGCCGGCATAGGCCGCCGCGCCGGCGTTCAGGGACTGGACGAATTGCCGATGGAAGGTTGCCGCCTGGGCGCTGACGGCCTGGTAGTCCTGGGCGTGGGCGCCGAAAAAGGCGGCCACCGCCGCCGACACCTCGTCGCCTCCGGCCGCCAGGACGTCGGTCGTCTGGGCCGCGGCGGCGGAGTTGGCTTGGCTAAGCGTGGATCCCAGGCCCGCCAAGTCGGTGGCGGCGGCTGAAACCACGTCGGGAACCGCGAACAGGAAAGACATTCCGCACCTCCGGCAATGCCCCCCGGCGTGGGAAAAATCGTAGCGCGATTGGCGAACGCAGACCGTGATTTCGCCGGGCTACGGCGCCTGTCATCCGTCGGCTCCGGGCACGCCCAGCAGCAGGCCTCCGGCACCGCCGATCCCGCCGTTGACGGCAAGCTGCCCAGTTCCGCCAGCGCCGCCGTTGCCGATCAGCCGGGCGTCGCCGCCGTTGCCGCCGACGGCTCCGGGGAAGGTGGTCCCGAACCCGGCGTCGCCACCCCGACCGCCGCCTCCGGTTATGCCGGCGTTGCCGCCGCGGCCGCCGAAACCGCCTCTGCCGAGCCCTTGGCCGCCGTCCCCGCCGTCCCCACCATTGCCGTAAAGCCCGATCGCATTGCCGCCCGAACCGCCGACGCCTCCATTGCCGTACGCCGATTGTCCGCCCGCGCCGCCGTGACCGCCGTGGCCGAACAGACTGCCGCCGGTGCCGCCGTTACCGCCGATACCACCATCGGCAAACGCGGTTGTCATGGTGGCGGAACCGCCGGCGCCGCCGGCGCCGCCATTGCCGATCATCCCGGCGGAGCCGCCGTTGCCGCCGGCGTAGGAGCCGCCGCCCAACGAGGGATTGCCTTCGGTCCCGTTGCCGCCGGCGCCACCGTTGCCGCTGAACATCCCGCCCGCCCCACCATTGCCACCGCTGTTGCCGCGGGTGGCGACTCCGGCGTCGCCGCCACGGCCGCCGTTGCCGTTCAGCAGCCCGCCATGGCCACCCTGGCCGCCGGCTCCGGCTATGCAGTTCGCCGCGTCGTTGACCTGACCGGAACCACCCGCGCCGCCGGCGCCTCCGCTGCCGAACAATCCGACGGCGTCTCCACCTGTACCGCCGGCGCCGCCGTGGGTCGAGGCTAGGGCGAATCCGCCCGTGCCGCCCGTGCCGCCGTTGCCCATCAGCAGGCCCCCGCTGCCGCCGGCGCCGCCTGGCCCGGCGGACTGGAAGCCGACGGCGGGCCCGCCGGCGCCGCCGGCGCCGCCATTGCCGAACAGCCCGGCGGGACCGCCGTTGCCGCCGGGCCCGCCCGGACCGAAGCCTGTCGCGGGTGTGCCGGACCCGCCGTTACCGCCGTTACCCCACAGCAGCCCGCCCGCGCCGCCGTTCTGCCCGGTCCCCGCTGCCCCGTTGGCGCCGTTGCCGATCAGCGGCCGGCCCAACAGCAGCTCGGTGGGCGTGTTGATCGCGCCCAGCAGGTCCTGCTGCACGACCTGCCAGGGGTTCGCCGCGGCCGCGGCGTTGGCCGCCTCCGTGCTGCCATAGGCGCCCGCGCCCGCGTTCAGCGCCTTGACGAATTGGTCGTGAAATGCCGCCACCTGGGCGCTGAGCGCCTGATAGCCCTGGCCGTGAGCAGCAAAGAACTCGGCGACCGCGGCGGACACCTCGTCGGCGCCCGCCGCGACCATCTCGGTGGTCTGTGCCGCGGCGGCGGAGTTGGCCTGGCGGAGCGTCGAGCCGATGCTCGCCAAATCCGTTGCGGCGGCTGACACTACGTCCGGCGTGGCGAACACGAATGACATCGAATACCTCCGGGCGGGCGCTATGTCAGGGCGTCTTCCGACCAGCCGACATGCCGAGCCGGGTCGTCAGGAGTCAGATGGTACTTAATGCCGACAGCAAATGCCGGATTATCGCCGGTTGAGCCGAAGCTACTCCGCGATGTTGTTGCGGACCACGAATTCCTTCGCCTTGATGAGGAATTCGATCTGCTCACCGACCCGGCGCAGCGGGTCGATGCTGCGGGTGGAGCGGGACAGCACAATGGCGCCCTCGAAGGCGGCAATCGACGTCACCGCCAGCGAAGCGGCTTCGTCGTCGTCAAAGCCGTCGTTGACGAACGCCCGCGTCAGCGCGCTGCACCAGTGCCCCAGGATCGTGGCCGCCTCCCCGGACAGTTTGGGGTCGTCGTCGGAGCCGATCGCGGCGGCCACCACCGGGCAGCCGGCGGTGAAGTCGCCCTCGGCGAGCAGTCGCTCCCAGAACTCGGCGAACTCGCGCAACAGCGCCTTGGCGCCCCACCCGGCCGCGTCGTCGATCATCGCGGTGATGGACTCGCCCGAGTACCGCAGCGCCTCGGTCAGGATCTGATTGCGCCCGTCGGGAAAGTGGTAGTACACCGAGCCGCGCGGCGCGCCGCTGCGGGCCAGCACCTCATCGATGGTCACCCCGGCGGCGCCCCGCTCGCGCATCACCTCGGCGGCGCTGAGCAGCATCTTCTTGCGGGTATCGCAGCGTTTGGTCGGCGCGGGTTCCGCCTTGGCGTCGGTGGTAGTCGGCACTGTCGTACCTCCCATGGCGAGCGTCATGCAGCGTGCGAGTGCCGCGGTACCGGCCAGTGCATATTACGCGGGCTGAACCGGAACGGCCGCCGCTTGAGGTCGGGCATCTCGCGCGTGTACTGGTAGCCGGCGACGTTGAGTTCGATGATCCACATTGTTTTCTCCCGGCCTGAGTGCGGCCATAGATTATGCTTAGAAGCATATAAGACATCGGTCAAGTAAGCAACTTTTATTCCCTAAGTAACCCGGGCAACTGGATAAATGGTGTTCGGGCATCGCTGGGCGCCGTGGCTGGCGGGAACGTGATCCCGGTCTCATTATGCTTTATTGCATAACACCTAAACCTGCGCAGCACTTCGGGTCCCGGTTCCGGGGACACCGGCCTCGGTGCTGCGCGCGTCGCGACAACGCCGGGGCGGGCGTGTCTACCCTGGGGTGATGCCCGGCGAGCACGCGTTTGACGACCCCGACCACGCGGGCGAGCCGTCCCGCGTGGAGCGGATTCGCGACGCGGCGCTGACGACGTTCGCCGCCCACGGCACCGAAGCCACCTCGCTGCGCACGATCGCCGCGGCCGCGGGCGTTTCGCTCGGCCTGGTCCAGCATCACTTCGTCACCAAAGCCAACCTCATCCAGGCCGTCGACGACCATGTGACGACGGTGCTGACGGCCGCCCTGGCCACCTCGCCGGAGGCGCCCGCGGACAACCCCGTCGCCGATATCGCGGACCGGGTGACCGCGCTGCTCACCGACCACGCCGACGTCGTCGACTACCTCTGTCGAGCGCTCGTCGACGCCACCCCGACGGGGACCCGCGTCTTCGACACCCTGGTCGCGGTCGCCGGCGGGCACTGGGAGCAGCTCAAGGAACAAGGCCTCGCCAAGCCCGGCCTCGACCCGGTCTGGATGACGCTCAACCCGCTGGTTCTGGTGCTGGGCATGTTCCTGTTGCGCACCCAGCTAAACCGGCACCTGCCCGAACCCCTCGCCAACCGTGCCCAGATCGAGCGATGGCGAAACGCCACCGAGCAAATCATCGCCGACGGCCAACTGCGAAGGCCCCCAGCCGAATAGGCGGCTACGCGTCTACCGTGTAGCCCATCGGCATCAGCACGCTCTTCTGCTGGGTGAAGTGCTCGACGCCCTCCGGTCCGTTCTCGCGGCCGATGCCGGAGTTCTTGTAGCCGCCGAACGGGCAGCACGGATCGAAGGCATACCAGTTGATCGCGTAGGTGCCGGTGCGGATCTTCTCCGAGATCTCGATGCCCCGCGGCACGTTGGTGGTCCACACGCTGCCGGCCAGGCCGTACTCCGAGTCGTTGGCGATCTTGATCGCGTCCTCCTCGGTGTCGTAGGGGATGATGGAAAGCACCGGCCCGAAGATCTCCTCCTGGGCGATCGTCATCTTGTTGTCGACGTCCGCGAAAACCGTTGGCTGCACGAAGAATCCGTTGTCCAGGCCCTCGGGACGGCCGCCGCCGCACACCAGCCGGGCGCCCTCCTCGATGCCCTTGGCGATGTAGCCCTCGACCCGCGCGCGCTGCTTCTCCGAGATCAGCGAGCCGATCTGGGCGCCCGCTTCCGACGGCGGGCCCACCGGCAGCGCCTGCACGAAAGCGCTTACCGCGTCCACGATTTCGTCGTAACGCGAGCGCGGCGCCAGGATGCGGGTCTGGCCCACGCAGGCCTGCCCGGTGTTCATGATCCCGGAGAACACCATCATCGGGACCGCGGACGCCAGGTCGACGTCCTCGAGGACGATGGCCGCCGACTTGCCGCCGAGCTCCAGCGTGCACGGCTTGAGCATTTCGGCGGCGCGCCGGCCGATCTCCTTGCCGACGCCCGAACTGCCGGTGAAGGTGAACAGGTCGACGTCCCGGTTGGAGGTCAGCGCCTGCCCGGTCTCGATCCCGCCGGGCACCACCGACAGCACGCCCGCGGGCAGGCCGGCGTCGGCGAACACCTCCGCCAAAGCGTTTGCGGTCAAAGGCGTTTCGGCGGCCGGCTTGAGCACCACCGTGCACCCGGCCAGCAGCGCCGGGCCAAGCTTGTTGACCGCCAGGAACAGCGGCACGTTCCACGCCACGATCGCGCCCACCACGCCGATCGGCTCGCGGTGCACGATCGTCTGCCCGTACGAGCCGTTGCGGATCTCCCGCCACTTGACCTGGTCGACGGCCGGACCGGCGAAGAATTGCATCGCCCCCATCGACCCCATCCAGTGCATCGTCTCGATGGTCATCGGCGGCTGACCCGTCTCTTCGGCCAGCAGCTTGGCGAACTGGTCCTTGCGCTCTTCGAGCAGCTGCAGCGCCTTGGCGATGACGGCCGCGCGCTCCTTCGGCGGCGTCGTCGGCCAGGGGCCGCTGTCGAAGGCGGCGCGCGCCGCGGCGACCGCCGCGTCGACGTCGGCCGCCGTGGCAAGAGGCACCTTCCCGACGTACTCGCCGGTTGCCGGACAGTGCACCTCGATGACTTCGGAGGTCGACGGCTCCGTCCACTTGCCGCCGATGAAAAGTTTGTCGTATTCGGTCTTAGCGTCGTCGCTCATGGCCGCCACCCTACCCAAGCCGACGCAAAACGAGAACATGTTTCATTACTGGGGCCTCAGCACCAGCACGAGATTGCTGACGAGGAACTCGCGCAGCACCGGGACCGACGTCAGCCGCCATGCCCATCGCGGGTGGTAGCGCGGAAATGCGGCCACCGCGGCGCCGGTGCCGGCCGCCCAGCTCAGGCCGTCGGCGGCGGACACCGCGAACAACGACGACCCGTAGTTGTTTTTGGCCCGATGGCCGTGTTTGCGGGCGTACCGCGCGGCGGCCCGGGCGCCGCCGAGGTAGTGCCACAGGCCCGTCTCGTGGCCGCCGAACGGGCCCAGCCACACGGTGTAGGAGAGCACGGCCAGCCCGCCGGGCCGGGTCACCCGCAGCATCTCGGCGCCCAGCTGCCACGGCCGCGGAACGTGTTCGGCGACATTGGAGGAAAGGCAGATGTCGACGGAGTCGTCGGCGAAGGGCAGCGCCATTCCCGACGCCCGGACGAACGAGCCGCCCGCAGCGGCCAAAGTCGGCCCGGCCGCGTGCATCTCGCCCGGATCGGGTTCCACGCCGATGTAACGGAGACCGGCGTCGGCGAATGCCGCCGCGAAATATCCCGGGCCGCCGCCGACGTCGAGCAGCGTGCGGCCGACCGGATCCTCGCCATGGGCGCCGCGCCACAGGTCGGCGACCATCGCCGCGGTATCGGCCGCCAGCGCGCGATAGAAGCGGGCCGGGTCGGACCGCTCGTGGCGGAACTCCGACAGCAGGCGCAGCGACCGGCGCAGCTTCGCCCGCCGCGCAAACACGTCGGTCACGCCCACGTGTCGCCCCCCAGGCAACGCCAGCCGCGTCGATCACATTGGCCACACGAGTCACCGCGCCGGGAGGCACGCCGTTCGTCCACCTCATAGCGACACTGGGCCGCGCTCGCCAGTTGTCGCTGAGAGGTGGACACAGAAAACATCCTTCCAGCCAGAGGCGACTGTGACGGATGAGGCAAAGGCCCGGCGCGCCTCGACCTAATACCCCGCTACGCTGACCAGTAATGTCCGCTCTCCGTTCCGTCCTGCTGCTGTGCTGGCGCGACACCGGGCACCCGCAGGGCGGCGGCAGCGAAGCCTACCTGCAGCGCGTCGGCGCGCAGCTGGCCGCGTCCGGGATGGCCGTCACGCTGCGCACCGCCCGCTACCCGGGCGCGCCGCGCCGCGAAGTGGTCGACGGGGTGCGCATCGACCGCGCCGGCGGCCGGTACTCGGTGTATGTGTGGGCGTTGCTGGCGATGGCCGCGGCGCGCATCGGTCTCGGGCCGCTGCGGCGCGTGCGGCCCGACGCGGTCGTCGACACCCAGAACGGCCTGCCGTTCCTCGCCCGCCTGGTGTACGGCCGGCGGGTGGTGGTGCTGGTGCACCACTGCCACCGCGAGCAGTGGCCGGTGGCCGGGCCGGTGCTCGGCCGGATCGGCTGGTTCGTCGAGTCGAGGTTGTCGCCCCGGGTGAACCGGCGCAATCAGTACGTGACGGTGTCGCTGCCGTCGGCCCGCGACCTGGTCGCGCTCGGGGTGCGCAACGAGCAGATCGCGGTGGTGCGCAACGGCCTTGACGAGGCCCCGGCGCGATCGTTGACCGGCCCGCGCTCGGCGGCGCCGAGGGTGGTCGTGCTGTCGCGGCTGGTGCCGCACAAGCGGATCGAGGACGCCCTCGAAGCGGTCGCGGCGTTGCGGCCCCGAATACCGGGGCTGCACCTCGACATCGTCGGCGACGGGTGGTGGCGCCAGCGGCTCGTCGACCACGTCCGGCGCCTGGGCATGGCCGACGCGGTGACCTTCCACGGCCACGTCGACGACGTGACCAAACACCATGTCCTGCAGAGCTCTTGGGTGCACGTGCTGCCGTCCCGCAAGGAGGGATGGGGCCTGGCCGTCGTCGAGGCGGCGCAGCACGCGGTGCCCACCGTCGGCTACCGCTCCTCGGGCGGGCTGTCCGACTCCATCGTCGACGGGGTGACCGGGCTCTTGGTGGACGGCCGCGACGAGCTGGTGGACCGCCTCGAACGGCTGCTGTGCGACCCCGTGCTGCGCGACCAACTCGGCGCCAAGGCGCAGGCGCGCAGCGGCGAGTTCTCCTGGGCGCAAAGCGCCGACGCGATGGCCGGCGTCCTCCAAGCCGTCCAGGTGGGCGAGTTCGTCAGCGGCGTCGTCTGAGGCTGAACGCGGCGCCGGCGGCGCCCGCGATCAGCATCGCCAGCCACGCCACGTGTGCGACCAGCGTCGCGGTGCGCCGCGCGGCGGGCAAACCGGCGCCCTCGCCGCCGACCCGGTAGAGGGCGAACTCGTCGTCGCGGTAGACCGGCGTCAGCGCGTCGAGGGTGTGCGACGCGGCGCCCATGTCGCCGGCGCTGTCCGATTCGACGACGAGCCACCCGACGCCGGCCGGCGCCAACGCGCCCGGGTCGGGCCCCGAAAGCAGCAGGTCCTGCACGGCCCGGGCGCGATCGCCCTCGCCGTGAATGACGACGCCCGAGATGGCGAGGTCGCCGGTGGACAGCACGTCGGCGCGCAGCCAGCGGGGCAGCGGATCCAGCACCGGAGCCGGCCCGGACCACGAGAAGCGCCGCATGGTCCCGGCGGGCAACACCGCCACGGATCGGGGATCCCCATTGATCGCCGCCGCCACCGCGGCCCACCCCCGCGGGTAGCGCACCGGCGAGACCGCGCCCCACGCGCCCCACGCCAGGTCCGGCAGCGCCAAGATCAGCGCGAGGCAGCAGAGCAGCGCCGCCACCGGCGGCCGCAACCAGCGCCGCAGCGTCACGACGGCGCCCGCGCCCGCCAGCGCGTATCCCGGCACCGCCAGGGCCACCCACTTCTGCCCGTCGCGCAGCACACCGAAGGCGGGCGCGGCGTCGACCAGCGCGCGCAGCGCATGCAGGCCGGGGCCGGTGGCCAGGGCGGCCGGCATCACGACGGCCGCCGCCGCCAGCGCCAGCAACGGAACCACCGAGCGCCGACGGGCCACCACCGGCAACCCGGCCGCCACCACCGCCAGCAACACTGCGGCGGAGGACAGCGCGAAAAGCGTTGTGCGCGACGCCGGTACGGCCTCGCCATTCCAGATGCCGCCGAGGCTGGCCAGGCTGGCCAGCGTGCCCAGGCCGGGCTCGGCCCGCGGCGCGAACGCGTTCACCCCGAGCGCGTTCGCCGCGGTGTGCGCCTTCAGCGACGAGCCCAGCGCCGCCGCGGTCAGCCAGGGCGCCGCCGCCACCAGAGCGACCCCGGACGCCGCCGCGGCGCACACCCAGCGCGGTCTAGCCGCGCCGGGGCAGGCCACGCAGACCAGCGCCACCGCCGCGGCGAGCAGCAGGCCCGTCGGGGTCAGCCCGGCCAGCGCCACCCAGAACATCAGGCCGAACCAGGCGGGCCACCCCGCATCCGCCGCCGTCCGCAGCCGCAGCATCGCCGTCGCCACCCAGGGCAGGCAGCCGTACGCGACCAGCAGGCTCCAGTGGCCCTGCAAAAGGCGTTCGGCGACATAGGGATTCCAGATCGCCAGCGTGCCGGCGACGAACTCGCCCGGCGCCCCGGCATCGGGCAGCGCGGTCGCCACCAGCCGCGCCGCGCCCCACCCCGCCAGCCACAGGCCGGCCACCAGCAGCGCCTTGACCACGACGCCGCCGTCGATCAGATGCGACGCCAGCGCCACCGCGAAATCTTGGGGCGTCGCCCGCGGCGCCGCCGTCAACCCCAGCGCGGTGTCAGACACATACGACCGGGGCGTGGACACCGCGTCGCGCAACAGCAGGTACCCGGGCGCCAGGAGCGGTCCGGCCACCAGGAGCGCCAGCAGCAGCGCGTACCCCGGCCGGGTCCAGCGCACGGTGAGCGCCTCCAGGGAAGCTAGGCCCGTTCGGGGGGACCGGGTGACTCCGGCGGTCCCGCGTCGGGCGGCCCCGGCTCGGGTGGCTCGTCCGAACCGACGGGCGCTGCGTCGGGATCCTCGCCGCCGGCGGGGCGCTGGGTGGGCAGCTTCTCGGTCTCGGCTTCGGCGCCGGGCACCCGTTCCTCCGGGCCGCGGCCGAAGAGTTCCTGGTCGGTCCGGTCCAGTCCCGGGTCGGTCAGCGCGCTCTCGGTCCGCAGGCTGAAGGAGGCGAGCACGCCGCCGCCGATCAGCGCGATCAGGCCGACCGCGGTGAACGTGATGGGCAGCACCCGCGACCACAGCGCCAGCCGGTCCCGCTCGTCGCGCGCCGTGTTGACCTGGGCTTCGATCGTGTCCTCGTTCGAGGTCACCGTGTAATCGGCCAGCGTCATCTCCGGCTTGAGGGGGTCACGGGCGAAGTAGTGGTTGGCGTGCTCCTTCTGCTTGACGATGGTCCCCGACACCGGGTCCACCCAGAAGGTCCGCTGCGCCGCGTAGAAGCGGGTCATGGTGATCTGTTCGTTGGGATCGCCGCCCTGGACGCCCCACATCGCCGCCGATGCGGTGAACTTGGAATCAGTCGTCTGGTCGGCGTACAGCGTCGGGTACGCCACCGGGGCCACCAGCTTGCCCTCGGCGTTGTAGCCGACGTTCTGTGTGAACTTGTAGGTGGTCAGGCCGTTGACGTCTTCCTGGCTGTCGTAGTTGACGTCGAACGGCTTCTGCGCGATCGGATCGAAATAGGGATACGTCTTCTTTTCGGTGTGGAACGGGAACCGGTAGGACAACCCCTCGTGGCGGAGCGGCATCGCGGTGGGCGGGCTCTCGTCGTTGACGGTGCGCGGCTTCTGCACGGAGCCGCCGGGGTGGGTGTCGTCGGAGACGGCCATCGCGGTCTTGCGGTTGAGGGTGACGGTGTCGACGATCGCCAGCAGCAGGCCGCTGTCCTTTTGCTTGTCGGTGCGCCGGACCGAGGTGCCCACCTGCAGCGTGACGACGTCGGCGTTGGCCGGGGATTCGACGCTGACCTGTTGCTGGGACACCAGCGGCACGTTCTGATTGACGACGAGGTGGTCACCGGACAGCGACGCGGAGTCGAGCGCGGTTCCGTTGCCGTCGCTGATCAACGTGGCGTCGATGTTCAGCGGGATCTTGGCGATCCTGCTGCTGGTGTACGTCGACAGCAACAGCGCGGCGATCAGCAGGGCAGCCCCGAGTCCGATGATCGCGCATGCGGCGTAACGCAACATGACTGCTCGGTTCACGTTGCCGTGCCCTCCTAGTCGATCCCTCGTGGTCCGTGATGGTCCCCGGTCTTGTCGGCCGCGACCCGATCCGACCCGACCAAGCAGCGTGGCAAACCCGTTCGACCCTAACAGCAGAATTTAAGGCCTCGGCTTACGTACCCCATTCGTCGGCGGACAACCGACGGGCACACTTGTGGCGTGACCGATGGCCAACAGGTGGGCGGAATCCGCAGCTTCCTGCCCGCCGTGGAGGGGATGCGCGCGTGCGCGGCCATGGGCGTGGTCGTCACGCACGTCGCCTTCCAGACGGGCCACTCCAGCGGCGCCGCCGGCCGGCTGTTCGGCCGCTTCGACCTCGCGGTGGCGGTGTTCTTCGCACTGTCGGGATTCCTCCTGTGGCGCGGGCACGCGGCGGCGGCGCGGGGGTTGGGGCCGCGGCCGCGCACCGGCCATTACCTGCGCTCGCGGGTCGTGCGCATCATGCCGGCCTACCTGGTGGCGGTCGTGGTGATCCTGACCCTGCTGCCCGACGCGGACCACGCCAGCCCGACCGTGTGGCTGGCCAACCTGACGCTCACCCAGATCTATGTGCCGCTCACCCTGACCGGTGGCCTGACGCAGATGTGGAGCCTTTCGGTCGAGGTCAGCTTCTATCTGGCGCTGCCCCTGCTGGCGTTGCTGGCCCGCCGCTTGCCGGTCGGCGCGCGGGTGCCTGCGATCGCCGCGCTGGCGGCGCTGAGCTGGGCGTGGGGCTGGGTGCCCGTCTTTTCGGGGCACGGCCCTCCTGGGATCAACCCGCTGAACTGGCCGCCGGCCTTCTTCTCCTGGTTCGCCGCCGGCATGCTGCTGGCCGAGTGGGTGCACTGCGGAGTCGGGGTGCCGCACCGGTTCGCGCGGCGCCGGGTGGTGATGGCCGTCGTCGCGGTGCTGGCGTATCTGCTGGCTGCCTCGCCACTGGCCGGCCCCGAGGGCCTGGTGCCCGGCACCGCCGCCCAGTTCGCGGTGAAGACGGCGGCGGGCTCGCTGGTGGCGTTCGCGTTGGTGGCCCCGTTGGTGCTGGACCGGGCCGACACGCCGCACCGGCTGCTGGGTAGCACCGCGATGGTGACCTTGGGCCGCTGGTCTTACGGCCTGTTCGTGTGGCACCTGGCCGCGCTGGCGATGGTGTTCCCGGTGCTCGGCACGTTCCCGTTCACGGGCCGGATGCCCTCGGTGCTGGCGCTGACGCTGATCTTCGGTTGGGCGATCGCCGCGGTCAGCTACGCGCTGGTCGAATCCCCGTGCCGGGAAGCGCTGCGCCGCTGGGAGAAACGCCACGAGCCGGCCCCTCAGGTCACGGACGCCGAGGCGGACGCGATCGCGCCCTGACTCAGCGATCCATCCACTGTTCCAACGCGTCCGCGGACGGCAGGGCGATGGCCCGCTCGATCTTCTCGAACAGGTCGGTGCCGTACTCGACGGTCGATCTGACGAAGTTACCCAGCGCCTCCATGTGGATGCCGTCGGTCAGCAAGTAAGCATTCTCGGCGACCACGCTCAGGCGGGTCGGCCGGGCGGTCTCGCGCACAAACGCCTTGGGCCAGTGGGTGTCCCGATTCCAGTCGTTCACCAGTTCCATCAGGCGCGGCCGTTCGGTCGCCAGGTAATACACGGCCGGGCTGATCGAGATCTCCAAAACATCGCGCCGCAAACCGTTGATCCGCACGTTCACGTGCAGCTTGCCGCGCTCATGGCTCGACAGCAGCATCATGAATTCCTCGCCGTCACTGCTGCGGAAAAACCGCAGCTGACGCGATCGCAGATAACGTTCGATCAGCTCCGTGCTCAACGGCTCGATCTGCATGGCCCCTCTCCCGGACGACGGTCATCGACGGACCCATGGTGGGGCGCAGCGCTTGGAAGATTCTTGGGGTCGTCGCGCCTTGCCGGCGTCGTCGCGCAGGGGAGTGCCGACGAACTCGACCGCGCCGGGCGCGTCTGCGGACCGGAGGCGATGACATCGGTGTATCGGAACGATGCAGATCCCCTGCAGCGCAGGGGATTGCGCGCGGTTGCCGGCGGCGGATATGGTCAGAAGTTCCAACCACAGGACCGTCCCAACCCAACCACGGAACTCCGACGACCTAGGGGGTACACCGTGAGACAACCGGAACTAACCAGCCTCGTCGGCCTGCGCGACAGTGACGGTGATCAGCTACACCTCGTTCGCCTCGATCGGGCCAATGGCTCCCGCAGGTATCTGATGGCAATCGGTCAGGAGAGGGTGTTCCTGACTCCCGGCGATCTGGATCGGCTGAGCACCGTCATCCGGTGCGAAGTAGGTGGCCGGAATGATGATCTGAAGGCCGCGCTTAGGTTCCTCGCCCACGCCATCTGGCTGCTGATCTTCGCCGCGGTGTTGTCGTTCCTCGCGTCCGCACTCACCGGACCGTTGTTTGCGTACCCCTGGTCGAACTGAAGTCATTCGGCAGCGGGCTCGGATTCCGAAAAAAAATGTGTCGATTAAGGGATAAAGGCATTGATGATGGCGTAGATCACGGCCTCGGCGATGAACGTGGTGAGGGCGAAGACCGGGTAGGTGATCGGAAATAACAGGAAGGCCAGCACATCACTTGCGGCTCTGCCTAACTGATCAAACCTGACGTTGGGGAAGGAGCCAAACGAGTTCACGAAATTGCCGCTCGCGGTGACGAAATCGCTCCCGAGGAACTGGAAGAAATCGGCGAGGCTGGGGAATGTAGGCGTCAGCGTCGCGGCGATCCCGGACTCGGCGCTGGAATACGAGGCCGCGGCGCCGGTCATATTCTGCACAAACTGCTGATGAAACGCCGCGGCCTGCCCGGCCAGGGCCTGATAATGCCTGGCGTGCGCGGAGAACAGATGGGCGATACCCGCCGATACCTCATCGGCGGCCGAGGGTATCACCGCGACGGTCGGGGCCGCCGCGACCAGGTGGGCCGCGCTGACATTCGCGCCCATAGCGGCCAAGTCCCTTGCCGCCGAGGTCATCATCTCCGACGTGGCGATCACATACGACATCCCGACCTCCAACCAATACAGCGACGGCCCGATCGCCACCGCATCAGTGAGTTAGCAGCGAATCGTACGCCGCGATGAGTCCTCGCAAAAGATGCCGCCTATTTGGGAGGCTAGATTCTTGGAGTCGTCAGGCGGGCTCGGCGGCCTGCAGGCGCGCGATCAACTCGGCGCGCACCGCCGACCGCCGCGCCTTGCCGGCGTCGTCGCGCAGGGGAACGCCGACGAACTCGACCGTATGCGGCACCTTGTACGACGAGATACGTTCGCGCAGAAAGCCTTTCACGGCGTCGTCGTCAAGCAATGACCCGTCGGCCGCGTGCACCAGGGCGTAGGGCACCTGGCCCAAATCGTCGTGCGGCACGCCGACGACGAGGCAGGACAGCACCTCCGGGTGGGCCGACAGCGCGTTCTCGATCTCGGCGGGGTAGACGTTGCGGCCGCCGACGGTGAACATGTCGACCCGGCGGTCGGACAGGTACAGAAACCCGTCGGCGTCGAAGTAGCCCAGGTCGCCCAGCGAGTCCCAGCCGTCCCGGGTCTTAGGCGTGACGCCGACGTAGCGGTAGGTCGGCGCGCTGCCGGGCGCGGGGCGCATGTAGATCTCGCCGACGACGCCGGGCGGGCAGGGGTTGCCGTCGTCGTCGAGGACCTTCATCTCCCCGGCGACCACGATGCCGACGGAGCCGCGGTGGGTCAGCCACTGGTCGCCGCTGATGAAGGTGAGCGCCTGTAATTCGGTGCCGCCGTAGAGTTCCCAGACGGCGTCGGGGCCCAGCAGGTCGATCCAGGCCTGCTTGATGGCGGGCGGGCAGGGCGCCCCCATGTGCCAGAACCGCCGCAGCGACGACAGGTCGTAGGCGCCCGGGTCGGCGTGGTAGACCGGCAGCGCCCGCTGCATGATCGTCGGCACCGTGGTCAGGAACGTGACCCGATGGTCGGTGATCAGCCGCAGGAACCCCTGCGGTTCGAACCGGCTCATCAGCACCAGGTGATGGCGCATCAGCAACGCGATCGTCGCGGTCGTGAAGCCCGTGTTGTGGGACAACGGGATCGGCACCAGCGTGGTGTCGCCCTCCTGCGCGCCGAGCGGATAGCCCACCGCGGCCGGGATCCGGCTGTCGCCGCCGGACTCGATGAGCTTGGGCCGCCCGGTGCTGCCGCCCGACCCCATCGCCTTCCACACCGGTGAGACGGCCTCCGGCAGCGCGGCGTCGGACAGCGCCGGGTCGGGGACGAAACCGGCTGGCACGCTGGGTATTTCGGTGCTATCGCGGCCCACCAGCAGGGCGGGCGGCCGCAACTCGAGCAGGCCGGCCAGCTCCGCGTCGGGCAACCGCGCCGAGAGCGGTTGCGGCACCGCGCCCAACTTCCAGCACGCCACCGCGGCCTGGATCCACTCGATCGAGTTGGGCAGCACCATGGTCACGTAGTCACCGACGCCGACGCCGCGCTCGGCGTACGCCCGGGCCAACCGGTTCGTCGACCGGTCGAGCTCGCCGCGGGTAATCGTCCGGCCGTCGCAGGTGACCGCGGGCTCGTCGGGAGCCAACCCGGCGAGCTGCGAAATCTGGGTGCCGATCGGCGGGACCGGCTGGGTCACGAGTAGGCGCCCTGCCGCTCGAAGATGCGGCGCGGATTGTCCACCAGCATGGTGTGCAGCTGCTCGTCGGTGACGCCGCGTTCCTTGAGGGCGGGGATCACGTCGTTGTGGATGTGCAGGTAATGCCAATTGGGCGCGGCCACCGGCAGCAGCTCCTCGGGCAGCGCGTCGAAGTAGCAGTTGGCGTCGTGCGAGAGCACCATCTTGTCGGCGTGGCCGCGCTCGCACATCGTGGCCACGATGTTCACCCGGTCCTCGAACGGCGAGATCAGGTCGATGCCGAACCGGTCCATGCCCAAGTAAGAGCCGGCGGCGATCAGTTCCTCGAGGTAGCCGACGTCGGTGCTGTCGCCGGAGTGACCGATCACCACCCGGCTCAGGTCGACGCCCTCCTCTTCGAAGATGCGCTGCTGCTCCAGCCCGCGCCGCAAGCCCGCGTGCGTGTGGGTGGAGATCGGCACTCCCGTGCGCTTGTGCGCCTGGGCGACGGCGCGCAGCACCCGCTCGACGCCGGGGGTCACGCCCGGCTCGTCGGTGGCGCATTTGAGGATGCCCGCCTTGATGCCGGTGTCCGCGATGCCTTCCTCGATGTCGCGGACGAACATGTCGGTCATGATCTCCGGGCCGTCCAGCGGCGCGCCCGGGCCCTGGTAGTGGAACCGGAACGGGACGTCGTTGTAGGTGTAAAGACCGGTCGCCACAACGATATTCAGCTCGGTGGCGGCGGCGACGCGCGCGATGCGCGGGATGTAGCGGCCCAGCCCGATCACCGTGAGATCGACGATGGTGTCCACCCCGCGGGACTTCAGCTCGCCCAGCCGGTCGACGGCATCGGCCACCCGTTGATCCTCGTCGCCCCACGCTTCGGGGTAGTTCAGGGCGATCTCGGTGGTCATGATGAACACGTGCTCGTGCATGAGCGTCACGCCGAGATCGGCGGTATCGATGGCGCCGCGGGCGGTATTGAGTTCTGGCACGGGACTGACTCTAAGGCGGATGGGCGGTTCACCAACAGGGCTGTGTGGGAGTACGTTGCCCCCATGTTGCTCAATCCCAACCGCCTGCAACGCCGCTACCCGGACGCCCGCTCGGGGGAGATCATGGCCGCGACCGTGGACTTCTTCGAGTCCCGCGGCAAGGCGCGGCTGAAGTCCGACGACCACAACCGCGTCTGGTACTCCGACTTTCTGGATCACGTCGGTCGGGAACGCATCTTCGCCTCGCTGCTGACGCCGTCCGAGTACGGGGCGGACGACTGCCGCTGGGACACCTACCGGATCAGCGAATTCGCCGAGATCGTCGGTTTTTACGGGCTGAGCTACTGGTATCCGTTCCAGGTCACCGCCCTGGGCCTGGGCCCGATCTGGATGAGCGACAACGAGGACGCCAAGCGCAAGGCCGCCGCCCAGCTGGAGACCGGCGAGGTGTTCGCCTTCGGGCTGTCCGAGCGGACGCACGGCGCCGACGTCTACCAGACCGACATGATCCTGACGCCCTCGGAACACGGCTGGACCGCCAGCGGCGAGAAGTACTACATCGGCAACGCCAACGTCGCGCGCATGGTCTCCACCTTCGGCAAGATCGCCGGGACCGACGAGTACGTGTTCTTCGCCGCCGACTCCCAGCACGACCGGTACGAGCTCATCAAGAACGTGGTGAACTCGCAGAACTTCGTCGCGAACTACGCGCTGCGCGACTACCCCGTCACCGAGGCCGACATGCTGCATCGCGGCCCCGACGCGTTTCACGCCGCCCTGAACACCGTCAACGTCTGCAAGTACAACCTGGGCTGGGGCGCCATCGGCATGTGCACCCACGCCATGTACGAGGCGGTCACCCACGCGTCCAACCGGGTCCTGTACGGGACCGTCGTCACCGACTTCACCCACGTGCGGCGCCTGCTCACCGACGCGTACCTGCGGCTGGTCGCGATGAAGCTGGTCGCCACCCGTGCCTGCGACTACATGCGCAGCGCGTCGGCGGCCGACCGCCGCTACCTGCTCTACAGCCCGCTCACCAAGGCCAAGATCACCAGCGAAGGCGAGCGCGTCATCACCGCCATGTGGGACGTCATCGCCGCCAAAGGCGTTGAGAAGGATACCTTTTTCGAGGCCGTCACCCGCGAGATCGGCCTGCTGCCCCGCCTGGAGGGCACCGTCCACATCAACATCGGGCTGCTCGCCAAGTTCATGCCCAACTTCCTGTTCGCGCCGAACGCCGAATTGCCCGTGATATCGCGGCGCGACGACGCCGCCGACGACACGTTCCTGTTCGCCCAGGGGCCGACCGGAGGCCTGGGCAAGGTGCGGTTCGGAGACTGGCGCACACCCTTCGACGCCTTCCGGCACCTGCCCAACGTCGCGCTGCTGCGCGAGCAGGTCGACGTGCTCGCCGAGATGCTGGCCAGCGCCACACCGGATGCCGTGCAGCAGAAGGACATTGACTTCGCCTTCGGGGTGGGCCAACTGTTCGCGACGGTGCCCTACGCCCAGCTCATCCTGGAGGAGGCCCCGCTGTCCGGGATGGACGACGCCGTGATCGACGAGATCTTTGCCGTGCTGGTGCGCGACTTCAACGGCTACGCCGTGGAACTCGGCGACAAGCCGGCGACGACGGACGAACAGGCCCGCTTCGCGATGCGCATGATCCGTCGTCCGGCGCACGACCCCGCGCGCTACGACCAGATCTGGAAGGAACACGTCCTGCCGCTCAGCGGCGCCTACCAGATGCGGCCGTAAGTCCCCCGGCCCCGCCGAGCGTGCGGCTGAGTGCACACTGGACAAGACGAGCCTTGACTGTGACGTGGCTCACCGTAGAATGACCAGTGGTCATCGAACGCGAGGAGGCTCCAAATGCCAACGGTGACTTGGGCGCGCGTGGATCCCGCCCGGCGCGCGGCGGTGATCGAAGCCGCGGAAGGCGAGTTCGGGGCGCACGGCTTCTCCCGCGGCAGCCTCAACGTCATCGCCCGGCGCGCCGGCGTCGCCAAGGGCAGCCTGTTCCAGTACTTCGCCGACAAGCGCGACCTCTACGCGTACGTCGCCGACGTCGCCAGCCAACGGGTGCGCGCCTACATGGAGGAACGCATCCGCGAGCTGAACCCGAGCCGGCCGTTCTTCGATTTTTTGACCGACTGGCTCGACGCGTGGGTCGCCTACTTCGCCGACCACCCGCATGAACGCGCGCTGCACGCCGCGGCCACTCTCGAAGTCGACACCGAGGCCCGCGTCAGTGTGCAGAACGTCATTCACCGTCACTACCTGCAGGTGATGCGCCCATTGGTCCGCGACGCGCAGCTGCGCGGTGACCTGCGTCCCGACGCGGACACCGACGCGCTGTTGTCATTGATGCTCTTGATCTTTCCGCACCTGGCGCTGGCCCCCTACATGCGCGGCCTGGACCCGGTTCTCGGGCTCGACGAACCCACCCCGGAGCAACCGGCGCTGGCCGTGCGCCGGCTCGTCGCGGTGCTGGCGGCCGCGTTCTCGACGCAACCGCACCCGACGCCCGTCCACCCAGCCTTACACCGATCTGAGGAGGTCACATGACACGCACACATTCGGGCTCGATGGTTGCGGGCGGACTCAACTGGGACAGCCTGCCGCTGCGGCTCTTCGCCGGCGGCAACGCGAAGTTCTGGAATCCCGCCGACATCGACTTCTCGCGTGACCGCGCGGACTGGGAGCGGCTGACGGACGACGAACGCCACTACGCCACCCGGCTGTGCGCCGAGTTCATCGCCGGCGAGGAAGCGGTGACCGAGGACATCCAGCCGTTCATGGCCGCGATGCGCGCGGAAGGCCGGCTCGGCGACGAGATGTACCTGACGCAGTTCGCGTTCGAGGAAGCCAAGCACGTGCAGGTGTTCCGCATGTGGCTCGACGCCGTCGGCGTCACCGGCGACCTGCACGAGTATCTCGACGACATCCCCACCTACCGCACGATTTTCTACGAGGAGTTGCCGGCCTGCCTCGACGCCTTGTCCACCGACCCGTCACCGGCCGCGCAGGTCCGGGCGTCGGTGACCTACAACCACATGGTCGAAGGCATGTTGGCGCTGACGGGCTATTTCGCCTGGCACAAGATCTGCGTGGAGCGCGGCATCCTGCCCGGCATGCAGGAGCTGGTGCGGCGCATCGGCGACGACGAGCGACGCCACATGGCGTGGGGCACCTTCACCTGCCGGCGCCACGTCGCCGCCGACGACGCCAATTGGGGCGTCTTCGAAACGCGCATGAACGAGCTCATGCCGCTCGGGCTGCGCCTCATCGAAGAGGGCTTCGCCCTGTACGACCCGATGCCCTTCGGCATTTCGACGGACGAGTTCATGGCCTATGCCGCCGACAAGGGCATGCGGCGGTTCGGCACGATCAACAGCGCGCGGGGCCGCCCCGTCGCCGAGATCGACCTCGACTACTCGCCGGTGCAGCTGGAGGACACCTTCGCGGACGAGGACGAGAGGGCGCTGGCGGGCGCGTCGGCCTGAGGGCCTCGGGGAGCTACCCCACCCAGACGGTCTTGGCGTTGCAGAACGCTCGGATGCCCAGGCCCGCGAGTTCGCGACCGTAGCCGGATCGCTTGACGCCGCCGAACCCGAGTTCGGGGTACGACACCGTCATCCCGTTGATGAAGACCTGTCCGGCCTCGATGTCGTCGATGAAGCGTTGTTGCTCCGCCTCGTCGTTGGTCCAGGCGTTGGACCCAAGCCCGAAGGTGGTGGCGTTGGCGATCTCGATGGCTTCGTCGATGTCCTTGGCCCGGTACATCGAAGCGACCGGCCCGAAAACCTCTTCGGTGTAAAGGGCCATGTCCTTGGTGATGTCGGTGACCACCGTCGGCGGGTAGAACCAGCCCGGCTGGGCGGGGGTCTTGCCGCCGAGTCGGACGGTGGCACCCGCGGCGACGGCGTCGTCGACCTGCTTGGCGATCTCGTCGCGGCCTGACTCGGTGGCCAGCGGGCCCACGTCGGTGTCCGGGTCGGTCGGGTCGCCGACCTTCAGGGCTTCCATCCGCTCGACGAACTTGTCCACGAACGCGTCGTAGATGTCGGTGTGGACGATGAATCGCTTGGCGGCGATGCAGGATTGGCCGTTGTTCTGGGTCCGGGCGGTAACCGCGGTCTTGACCGCCTCGTCGAGATCGACCGACGGCATCACGATGAACGGGTCGCTGCCGCCGAGCTCCATCACGGTGGGTTTGATCTCGTCCCCGCAGATGGCCGCGACGGATTGGCCGGCCGGTTCGCTGCCGGTCAGCGTGGCCGCCTTGACCCTCGGATCGCGCAGGATGGCCTCGACGGCGCTGGACGAAACGAGCAGCGTCTGGAAGCAGCCCCCCGGGAAGCCGCCGCGGGCGATGACGTCCGACAGATACAGCGCCGATTGCGGCACGTTCGAGGCGTGCTTGAGCAGTCCGACGTTGCCCGCCATCAGTGCGGGAGCGGCGAAGCGGACGGCCTGCCACAGCGGGAAGTTCCACGGCATCACGGCCAGCACCACCCCAAGCGGCTGCCAACGGGTGTAGGCCCGCTTCGCACCGACCTTCGCCGCGTCGGCCGGCTCGTCGGCCAGCAGCTGCTCGGCGTTCTCGGCGTAGTAGCGAAAACCTTTGGCGCACTTGAGCGCTTCGGCCTTAGCCGACTTCAGGGTCTTACCCATCTCGAGGGTCATCATGGCGCCGACCTCGTCGGCTTCCTTCTCGAGAAGGTCGGCGGTGGCGTTTGCCCATTCGGCGCGCTGGGCAAAGGTGGTGTTATGGCGGTAGTCCTGGAACCGGGCGTGGGCGCGCGCGATGGCGGCCTCGACTTCCTCGTCGGTCGCGGGGGTGAAGGTTTTTACTGTCTCGCCGGTAGCCGGGTTGATCGTGGCGATGGGCACGCTGAGATCCTTCGCTTCGAGGTTGGTAAAAGGTCCAACACCCAGCCTGCCACTATCGTTCCCCCCATGGAGGTGCCGGATGAGTAAAGCCGCTCAGCTGATCGTGAAGTGCCTGGAGAACGAGGGTGTTTCCGTCGTTTTCGGGGTGCCCGGCGAGGAGAACATCCGGTTCGTGCAGGCGCTGGCCGCATCACACATCCGCTACGTGCTCACCCGCCATGAGCAGGCGGCGTCGTTCATGGCGGAGATGTACGGGCGCGTCACCGGCCGGGCGGCGGTGGTGTCGGCGACCCTGGGCCCCGGCGCCATCAACATGCAACTCGGCGTCGCGGACGCCACCACCAACAGCACCCCGATGGTGGCGATCTCCGCCCAGGTGGGCCAAGACCGCGAATACAAGGAATCGCACCAGTACGTCGACCTGGTGTCGATGTTCGCCCCGATCACCCGGTGGGCCGCGGGCATCCCGACCCCACGCGCCATCCCCGAGATGGTCCGCAAGGCGTTCAAGGTCGCCGAAACCGAACGCCCGGCCGCGGTCTACCTCGCGGTCCCCGAGCACATCGACGCCGACGAAGCCGACTACGACTTGAAGCCATTGCCCCGCAACGTTGTTCGCCCCGACGCGCCGGCGCCCCGGCAGGTCGCGCGCGCCGTCGAAATCCTGCGCCAGGCGAAGCGGCCGGTGGTGCTGGCCGGGCACGGCGCCGCGCGCGCCGACGCGACCAAGGCCCTGGTCCGGTTCTCCGAGGAGTTCGGCATCCAGGTGGCCAACACGTTCCACGGGAAGGGCGTGATGCCCGATGACCACCCCAACAGCATCGGGACCCTCGGGTTCATGCGGCACGACTACGTCAACTTCGGGTTCGACAACGCCGACGCCGTCATCGCCGTCGGCTACGAGCTGCAGGAGTTCGATCCCGTGCGGATCAACCCGCAGGCCGACAAGAAGATCATCCACGTGCACCGCTTCCCGGCCGAGGTCGACGCGCACTACTCGGTCGACGTCGGGATCATCGGCGACATCAGCGATTCGCTGAACGCGCTCACGGACGCGCTGGCCGGCCACCGCTTCGAGCACGCCGCCGACGTGCCGGGGTCGGGGCTGCTGGCCGAGGAATTCGCTCGCGGGCAACAGGATTCGCGTTACCCGTTGGCGCCGGCGCGGGTGGTCGCCGACACCCGCGAGGCGCTGGGCCGCAGCGACGTGGTGCTCGTCGACACGGGCGCTACCAAGATGTGGATGGCGCGGCTCTACCCGACGTACGAGCGGAACACCTGCCTGATCTCAAACGGCCTGTCCACCATGAGCTTTGCGCTGCCCGGGGCCCTCGGCGTCAAGCTGGCCCGCCCCGACTCCAAGGTGCTCGCCGTCGCGGGTGACGGCGCGTTCCTGATGAACTCCCAGGAGATCGAGACCGCCGTGCGCGAGCGGATCCCGCTCGTGGTGCTGATCTGGGAGGACGGCGGCTACGGCCTGATCGAGTGGAAGATGGACCTCGAACTCGGCGAGCACTACTACGTTAAGTTCGGCAACCCCGACGTCGTGAAATACGCGGAAAGCTTCGGCGCCAAGGGATATCGGATCACCAGCGCCGCCGAGCTGTTGCCGACGCTCAAGGCCGCGCTGGCCGACGACGGGGTGTCGCTGATCGCTTGCCCGGTGGACTACTCGGAGAACCTGCGGTTGACCGACCGGCTCGGCGAGCTGGACGAGACGCTTTAGTCGCCCGGGCTCGGGATTGCGGGCGAGCGGGCTTCTAAGCTCCCGTTTGCTCAAGGCTGAAACATCGGCGCGGAATTGGCGTACGCTTTCAGTGCTCTTCATCTGTACTCCTCGACCCGTGGGGAGGGGCAGCGATGTCGTATTTGATAGCGGTCCCGGAATTTGTGGCCTCGGCTGCATTGGATGTGTCCAAGATCGGCTCGGCGGTGACCGCCGCCAATGCCGCCGCCGCGGGCCCGACGACGGGATTGCTGGCGGCCGGTGCGGACGAGGTGTCCGCGGCGATAGCGTCAGTGCTCTCCAGTCACGGGCAGGTGTTCCAGGCGCTCAGCGCCGAGGCGGCGGAGTTTCATGCCCTGTTCGTGTCGACGTTGAACGCCGCCGGGGGCGCCTATGCGACCGCCGAGGCGGCAAACTCCTCGCCATTGCAGACCCTCACGCCCCTGTGGCAAGACGTACGGGCCGTAGTCAATGCGCCCACCAATGCGTTGTTCGGGATCCCGTTGATCGGCAAGGGCGCCAATGGGGCGCCGGGGACCGGGCAAAACGGGGGACCGGGCGGGATCTTGTTCGGCGACGGCGGCGACGGGGGGTCCGGGGCGCAGGGCCACCCCGGCGGCAACGGTGGTAACGCTTTCTTCTTCGGCAACGGCGGCAGGGGCGGGGCCGGCGGCATTGGCACCACCGGCGCCGCGGGCGCCGCGGGGGCCAGCCCTACCAACGGCGGCCTCGGCGGCAACGGTGGGTCCGGTGGGGTGGGCGGCAACGGCGGGCTGATTTTCGGCAGTGGCGGTGCGGGCGGCGTCGGCGGGACCGGCGGGACCGGCGGGAGCGGCGGAGACGGCGTCACGGGCTTTCTCAACGCGACCGGCGGCGGCCTGGGCGGGAACGGCGGGACGGGCGGGAGCGGCGGGCACGCCGAGGGAGTGTCGGGATTCTTCGGCGGTCACGACGGTGACGGCGGCACGGGCGGCCTGGGGGGCCACGGCGGCCAGGGGGGCCAAGGGGGCGACACCGCCGGCACCGCCGGCAACGGCGGCAAGGGCGGCAACGGTGGGACCGCCGGCCTGGGTGGCAGCGCGGGCGGCGCCGGCGCCAGCGCGGGCCTTGCCGGCACCGGCGGCACCGGCGGCGACGGCGGCGACGGGGGCAGCAGCACTGGCGGCACGGCCGGCGTCGGCGGCAACGGCGGCAACGGCGGCAACAGCGTCGGCGGGACCGGCGGCAACGGCGGGGACGGCGGCAACAGCGGCAACGCCACCGTGAACAGCTCGGGCCTGGTGGCCGCGGAAACCATCCGCGGCGGCAACGGCGGCAACGGCGGCAACGGTGTCACCGGCGGGGACGGCGGAAACGGGGGCGGCGGTGGCAGCGCCCTCGCCACCGGCACCACCGACGCCATCGCGATCGGCGGCGGTGGTGGTGGCGGCGGCGCCGGGGGCAACGGCACGGGCGGCGGCGCCGGCGGCCACGGCGGCCAAGGCGGCAACGGCGGCGGCGTCGCCGCAACGGTCGGCCTCAGCTCCGTCGCCGCCGGCGGCGGCGCCGGCGGTGGTGGCGGTGGGGCCGCCGGGATCGCGGGTGGCCCCGGTGGTGGGGGCGGCGGTGGGGCTGGCGCCGATGTCACCAGCACCACCGCCACCAGCGGCGGCGGCTTTAGCGGCAGCACCGGCCAAGGTTCCGGCGGCGGGGCCGGTGGGGGCGGCGGCCAACCCGCCGCCGCAAGCGGTACCGAAGTCGCCGCAGGTGGTGGCGGCGGCGGTGGCGGCGCTATCACCGGCGGCCCCGGCGGCGACGGCGGCCAAGGGGGTAGTGCCAACGGTGTGGCCCCCGGCGCCGGCGGGGTCGGCGGCACCGGCCAGCCCCTCGGCGGCGCCGGCGCGAACGGTGCGGCCGGCAACCTCTTCGGCACAGGCGGCGCCACCGCCACGGGCGGCGCCGGCGGCAACGCCAACATCGGTGGCGGCGGCGGGGGCGGCGCCGCCTTCGCCAGCGGGACCGGCGCCGTCGCGCACGGCGGCACCGGCGGCGACGGCGGACCTTAACGCCGACGCACCCCGGGCCGAGACCGGCGTCGCCCCCCTGCTGAGCCGATTCACCCGTTGTTGCGTTGCCCGGGGCCCTCGGCGTCAAGCTGGCGCGGCCCGACTCCAAGGCGCTCGCCGTCGCGGGCGACGGCGCGCCCGGTCGACTATTCCGAGAACCTGCGGTTGACCGACCGGCTGGGTGAGCTGGACGAGACGCTTTAGTCGAGACACCGCCCGTTATCCACAGGGATGGCCTGCCAAAAAGCACGAGTCAGTGGCCCGCGCTATACTCGAACACATGTTCGATGAGACGGCCCGTGCTGAGGTGATCGCCCGGTTCGACGAGATGATCGAGCGGTGCTATCCGTCGACGACGGCGGAGTCGGCGGTGATGGTGGATCGGATCTGCGCGGCGGCGCGGGCGGAGAACCGGGAGGCCGCCGCGCAGCTGGTCGCGATCCATGAGTTGTTTCGGTATCGGTTGTCGCGGTGTTCGGAGAGCGAGGACTGGGCGATCGACACCATGGAGGCGGTTGCCGCGGAGGTCGCGGCCGCGTTGCGGATCAGCCAGGGTCTGGCGGCGAGCCGGCTGCACTATGCCCGGGCGATGTGTGAGCGCCTGCCGCAGGTGGGCGGGGTGTTCGCGGCGGGGGACATCGATTTTCGGATGTTTCAGACGGTCGTGTTTCGCACCGATTTGATCGAGGACCCCGAGGTGTTGGCGGGCGTGGATGCGACGTTGGCGGCCAATGTGGCGCGCTGGCCGTCGATGAGTCGGGGCCGGTTGGCCGGTCAGGTGGACAAGATCGTGGCCAAAGCCGATGTGGATGCGGTGCGCCGTCGAAAAGAGCGTCAGGTCGATCGGGAGATCTGGATTGGGGATCGGGTTCAAGACGGGCTCTCGGAGATCCACGGCAGCCTGCTGACCCCGGATGCCCACGCCCTGGAGAAGCGGCTGAATGCGTTGGCGGCCACGGTGTGTGTCCACGATCCGCGTACCCGTGAGCAGCGCCGCGCCGATGCGCTCGGCGCGCTGGCGGTCGGGGCGGATCGGTTGGGCTGTCGCTGCTTGCGGCCCGACTGCGCCGCAGGGACACGGCCCGCTGCGTCGCCGGTGGTGATTCATGTGATCGCCGAACGGGCCAGCCTGAACGGCACCAGCACGGCTCCGGGCTCCGAAGTAGGCGCCGACGGCCTCATCCCACCCGAACTGCTGGCCGAAATCGCTAAGTCGGCCAAGCTCATGCCGCTGGTTCACCCCGGCGACGCGCCACCCGAGAACGGCTATGTGCCCTCGCAGGCGTTGGCCGATTTCGTGCGCTGCCGGGATCTGACGTGCCGCTGGCCGGGCTGCGACGCCCCGGCCATCGGCTGCGACCTGGATCATACGATCCCCTATGCCCAGGGTGGGCCCACGCACGCGTCAAACCTGAAGTGCTACTGCAGAACTCATCATTTGATCAAGACGTTTCTGGGTTGGGCCGAACAGCAACTGCCCGACGGGACGCTGATTCTGACCTCCCCGTCCGGACAGACGTATGTCACCACCCCGGGCAGCGCGCTGCTGTTCCCCAGCCTGTGTTATTCGGTGGGCGGCATGCCCACACCGGAGGCCGACCCGCCGGCCGACTACTGCGCCGAGCGCACCGCGATGATGCCCCGACGCCGCCGCACCCGCGCCCAAGACCGCGCCTACCGGGTGGCCACCGAACGCCGCCACAACCGCGACGCCCGCCTGGCCCGTAAAGCTGAGTGGCCCAGCTACTTTGGACCCGCCCCACCCCAAGACGACGACGATCCACCGCCGTTTTGACGCCTGGCTAAGCTCCCCGCGGAGACTGCTCTTTTCCCAGCGTCATGGGCCGGACATAGGTGCCCACCAGCGTGCGATGCCACCACGCCCGCTCGCGCCGCAGCTCTCGCCACGTCGTAAATCGGTACTCATAGAGCTGCGCGCGCACGTACCGCGGCGGCGAGTCCGGAAACGGATTGCGCCGCAACAGGCGCAGCGTCGGGCGGTCGTTGCGCAGCAGCCGCTGCATGAACGGCCTCAGCCACGGCTGGGCGTAACCGGGCGAGATGGCGGCGAACCACATCAGCCAGTCCAGGCGCAGATGGTAGGGCGCCCACTGCCGCGGCAGCCGGCGCACGTCGCCGGGTTTACCCTTGAATTCGTATTCCTTCCATACCGTTTCGTCGGTGACTCGCGATTCTTCGGTACCCTCGATCACCACCTCGCGTCGCACCCGTCCGATGCTGCCGAACGCCCCGTAAGTGTTCACCAGGTGAAATGGGTTGAAGGACATGTTCATTCGCTGACGCGGCGAGAGCATGTTGCGCAGCGGCCAGTAGCTCAGGAACAGCACGGCGGCACTGAACACCATCACCACGCCGGCGAACCACAGCGGCGGCCCCGACGGCCATGAATGCGCGGGCAGCGGAAACAGCAGGGCCAGCGACGCGTCGTCGATGGTGCTGAACGCCAGCATGATCGTCACCCAGTTGAGCCAGGCGAAGTTGCCCGACGCCACCAGCCACAGCTGGGTGACGACGACGATCGCCCCGGCCGCGCTGGCCACCGGCTGCGGCGCGAACAACCCGAACGGCACGATCAGCTGGGCGAAATGGTTGCCCGCCACCTCGATTCGGTGCAGCGGTCGGGGGAGGTGGTGGAAGAACCAGCTCAACGGGCCCGGCATCGGCTGGGTCTCGTGGTGGTAGTACAGGCACGTCAGGTCGCGCCAGCACGGGTCGCCGCGCATCTTGATCAGCCCGGCGCCGAACTCGACCCGGAACAGCAGCAGCCGCGTCATCCACAGCGTCAGCACCGGCGGCGCCACCCGGTCGCTGCCGAGGAAGATCATCAGGAAGCCGGCCTCTAGCAGCAGCGACTCCCAGCCGAACCCGTACCAGGTCTGGCCGACGTTGACGATCGACAGGTAAAGCGCCCACAGGGCCAGCCACGCCAGCATCGCGGCCCACACCGGCGCCAGGTCGGCCGCGCCGGCGACGACCGCGGCCGCCAGCGCCGCGCCCAGCCAGGCCACCCCCGCGAACAGCCGGTCGGAGTAGCGCAGATGAAAGAGGCTCGGCGCGCGCCAAAACGTCTGCCTGGCCAAAAACCGCGGCACCGGCAGCATTCCGTGCTCGCCGATGAGCGCCCGGAATTGCAGCGCGGCCGCGACGAACGCGATCAGGTAGATGGCCGCGACGCCCCGCTGCAGGACCATCCGGCCCAGCCAGTATTCGGGTGCCGAGAACCAATCCATGGTCGTCACGTATTACCAGTCAAGCAGCAGGGAAACCGCTAGCCAACGGCCAAAAGTCATTCCTCGCGCGACCGCGGCTCGCGGCGCGGAACCGCCACCGCCGACGCGGCGAGCATCGCGAGCGAAATCAGTGCCAGCAGTTGCACATTCGCCGCGTGTCCCGCGTAGCCGTCGACCGAGCGCCAGGGAAGTCGCGACAGCGCCGCCCCGGCCAGGATCAGCCCGGCCGCGCTCAGCGCCGCCGTCGCGGCGTCGCCCCAACGCCGCCGCCGCAGCGCGTACCGCAGGCCCAGGGCGGCGCCGGCCACGACCAACCCCGCGGCGCCCGCGATGAGAACCCCGGCCGCCAGCACGGCGACCGCCGCCCACGGCCCCGGCGCCCACGGCCGGGCGGGCGGGTCGTCGGTGCGCCGACGCCGGGGGCGCCACCAGGCGAGCGCGGCCAGCAGCGGCAGCAGCGCCAGCCCCACCGCCAGGCCCGCCCGGTACAGCGAATTGGACGCGAAGCTCAGCGTGATGGTGCCCGGCTCCCCGGCCGGCACCACCCAGCCCTGCTGCCACCCGTTGACCGCGACCGGCGTCAATCGGGTCCCGGCGGCGGTGCGCGCCACCCAGCCGGGGTTGATGCTCTCCGGGATGACCAGCAGCCGCGCGGCGGGCGACGCGGGGGCGCGCACCTCGCGGCGGCTCGGGCCCCAGGCCCCGGTGTGGGCGCGAACCGGAGCGGCGCTGGGTATCTCGGCGGCGGCCGGGGTCGACAGCCGGGCCCCGTCCACGACGAACTGCGCGCCGGGACCGATCAACAGCTCCTGCTGACCGGCCGGCAGCGCGATCGGCTCGCGTTCGCAGGGCTGGGCCTCGACGGGTTCGCCGTCCAGCAGCGCGCCCGCGGTGGTGCGGATCGAGGTGTGCACGAACCGGCCCGTGACGGCGATGACCGGCCCGCGGTCGCAGCCGACGGTGATCTCGCGCGAACGGTTGCGGGCGGCGTCGGCGGGCGCGATCGGGTTGCCGTCGGCGCCCAGCACGGCGACCTCGGCCAGGCCCGGCGGCTTGAGCTGATCGAAGCCCAGGGCGTTGCGGTCGATCACGTCTTCCCAGTCGAGCAGGCTGATGCTGACGGTGTCGGTCACCCGCGGATTGAGCGAAAGCGTTTGGGGCTCACCCGGTTTCAGCTGGCGCACCTGCGGGCCGTCGCCCAGGTTGACGGCCACCACCGTCGGGTGCGCCGGCAGCGTCGACGCGCTGGGCGCCACCCGCAGCCCCGCGACCTCGGTGGCCCGCGGCAGGGTGACGGTCAGCGTCGGCGGGGACTTGTGCTGCACCACCCGCTGGGGCGCGGTCCACGCGGTGGCCGGGTCGCCGTCGGTGGCGGCGAACGCGGACCCGAGAATGTCCACGGCGTCGGAATCGCCTTGGGCGCGAGTGGCATTCGGCTCGGCGACCAGGTCGGCCAGTTTGGGCCCCTGCCGCGGCCGCACCCACACCGTCGGCGTCACCGACACCGGGGCCGCGACGGTCAGGGTGCGGCTGAAGTTGACCGGCTCTTCCGGCGCCAGCGCCATCGACGCCGCGCAGCGCACGCCGCCGGACGCCGCCGCGCAGCCGGGCCTGCCGAGCAATTCCGAACCCAGGTCCCACGCGGCGACCGCCGCGCCCGGCGGCGGCCCGGGCACTGAAACGGTGTGCCGCAGGCTGACCGGGTGCGCGAAGCCGGACGCATCGTACTGGGTGATCGACAGGTCGGTGATGCCGAACTGCACGCCGGGGGAGCCGTTGTCGGTGCCGGCGGCGGTGATCCGCACCCATGGGGTTTCGCCGTACGGCAGCGCCGTCGCGAGCGGCTTGCCGGGCTCGTCGAACCGCAAAGTGGTGCTGCCGTTGGCGGTCTCGATGAGGATGCGGCGGACCTGGGCACCGACGGCGGTCGCGCTCGGCGTGATGGCGATCGAGCCGTTGGTCACCGGGTGGTCGAAGTCCACCCGCAGCCACTGCCCGACGGCGGCCTGCAGCGCGTTGGACACCCACGCCGTCCCCGAGTCGCCGTCGACGGCCGCGGCGGCCGACGTCGCGGGCGCGACGTCGGGCATGGCGGTGGAGTCCGACGACGAGCTCGACACGGTGATGTGCCCGCCGTTCCAGGCGCCGAAGACGGTGTCTGCGCCCGGCACCGGATAGTCGGGCACGCGGTTGTAGGTGCGCCGGGCGTCACCGGTCGCCCGGACGGCCGACGAATGCTGGTCGACGCGGCCGTAGTCGGTCTCGCGGGCCACCGGGGTGTCGGTGACCGTCACGAGCGAGGCCGGGAGACCGGCACCCCGGGCGTCGGGCGTCAGCAGCACCGGGCCCAGCGGCTGCTGGCCCAGCAGTCGTCGTCGCTCGTCCAGGCGCAGCAATACTTCCGGCCCGCCGTCGACCCGGGCCAACCGGTCGGCGTCGACGAAGTAGGGCGCGCCGGGGTCGTCGCCGCCGTTTGAGGAGGCCACCCGGTAGATCTCCACGGCCGGGTAGCGGGGCCGCAGCCCGCCGTCGGCGACGAAGCCCGCCAGTGTGCCGGGCCCCACGGGCGCGCCGAACTGTGCGACCTTCTGCAATCCCGGCGAGCCCGCGATCGCGCGGTGCACCAGGATGGGGCGCGCGGAGCGAGACGTCTCCGGATCCAGGTCGTTGCGCAGCACGACGTACGAAATGCCTTGGCGGGCAAGGGTGTCGGCCAGGCCCGCCGAGGGTTGCCCGGCGGCGAACAGGCGTTGCACCGAGTCCAGCGCACGGATGGTCTGCGGCGGGGTCAGCGGGATCGAGTCGCGCACCCCCCACGGGCTGCCGCCGAGCACCTGCAGCGGCTCGTCGTGGGTGGTGCCCCACGCCTGGGTGGCGAACGGCGCGCCGGGGACCACCAGCACCCGCCCGGGAACCGGTGTGCCCGTGTTGTGTTCGTCGAGCCAGTCGGCGGCCTGGTGCCAGTACGCCGGGATCGCGCCGAACGTACCCGGCGGGGCGAGCCGGCCGGTCCACGCCAGCGAGGTGCTGACCATCAGCGCGGTCAGGACCACGATCGCCACGGCGGCCCGCTTGTCGCGCTCGGGGTGGGCGAGCGCGCGCAGCCACGCCGAGCGCGGCGCGCTGCCCGGGAGCGCGACCCGGCCCAGCAGCTGCGCGACGCCCAGTGCCACCGGGATCCGGATCACCGGTCCCAGTTTGTGCACGTTGCGCAGCGGCGCGCCGGCGGCGTCCATGAACGCCTGCACCTCGTGGGCGAACGGCGACCCCAGCCCCCCGCTGTAGCCGACGGCCATCAACACCACGCCGACCAGCAGCATCGTCACCAGCCGCCCCCGCGCCGGCATCCCCGGGCTGGCCAGCCCGGCCAGCCCCGCCGCGGCGACCAGGCAGGTGGCCAGGACGGCCGCCGACCCGGTCACCAGGGGCGCGCCGGCGGTGGCGGTCGGCGCCACGAACGGGGTCCAGGCGTCGGTGCCGCGCAGGATCTCGGTCAGCGACGACCACTGCGTCGTCACCCCGGAGGATTCGATGAAGTCCAGGAACGGCGGGCTGACGTGGCGCAGGCAAACCAGCGCAACCACCCACCACAGCGTGGCCAGGCCCAGCGCCAGCGCCCACCACGCCGTGTAGCGCCACCACAACCGGTTCGGCCGGTGGCACGCCCACCAGATCACCGCGGGCAGGCATCCGGCCAGCGTCGCGATGGCGTTGACCGCGCCCATGAAAGCCACGGCCAGCCCGGCCTGCGCGGCCAGCACCCGAACCGACCTGTCGCCGGCGGCCCTTAGCGCCAGGATCGTCGGCAACAGCACCCACGGCGCCAGCATCATCGGCAACGTCTCCGACGAGATCGATCCGAGCGTGGTCAGCACCCGCGGCGACAGCGCGAACGCCAGAGCGCCGATCACCCGAGACGTCGGGCTGCCGATGCCCAGCGTCTCGGCCACCCGCAGCAGCCCCCAAAAACCGACGCTCAGCAGCAGCGCCCACCACACCCGCTGGGTGATCCAGCCCGGGACGCCCAGCGCGTGGCCGACCAGAAAGAAGGTGCCGTGCGGAAACAGGTAGCCGTAGGCCTGGTTCTGGGCCTGACCGAACGGCAGCTCGCTGTTCCACAGGTTGGTCGCGCGGGCCAGGAACCGCAGCGGGTTGGCGGTGAGGTCGAGCTTGGTGTCGGGGGAGACCTGCCCGGGCGACTGCGCGAACGTGAGCGCCAGCGCGACGGCGCCGACCAACAACAACCACCGGCGGGAGAGCGGCGCGGCTGGCGCCGGCGCCGCCGGCTCGCCCAGCGTCGGCCCTGCCGCGCGGCTAGCTACGGTTGCCGTACTCGACCCGGTTGAGCACTGACGACTGCGGATCGCCCCCGGGGAGTGGCGGCTTCGTGTCCTGCTGCACCATCAGGGTGATCCCGAAGATCGCGGCCGCGCCCAGCAACAGACCAACCACAACGCTCGCGGCGGCGGGCGCGATGATCCGGTTCATGAAAAGGCTCCTGAAGTTTCGCGGGGGGACCTAGCGCCAACCTAGCAGAACCGCCGTCGCCGGCCGGGCCGGCGAGTCACGGCCACGGAATGCAATGGCCATGCCAACAGCGAGAGCCGTAACTCACCAGGTACGGCCCGGCGGGTTGCTGCGGTGCGGTCTGCGCCGGCTCCGCCTTGTGGTCTTCGACCTCGAGTGTGACGCCGACGGTCGCCGCGGCGCCGATCATCAGCCCCGCCGCGATGCTTGCCGCCGCGACCAACGAAAACCCGGCCATCGCCGGCTCCTCCCTGCCAGGCAAATGGGCTGATTGCCAACCTACCGGCGGTGCCCCCTGGAGCACGGGACGAAACGCCCGCCGTGACAACATGGCCCGATGCCCTTCCCCCGCACCCTGGCCGTGCTCGTCGCCGCAACAGCGCTGGTAGCCGGCTGCGGCCACCATGCCGCCCACCCACCGGCGGCCTCGTCGAGCAAGCCGGCCGCCGCCCCCGCGCCGCCGGTGTGCGCCGACCCGACGGCCGTCCCGGCCGCGCTGTCGACCCGCGACAAGCTGGCACAACTGCTGATGGTGGGCGTGCGCAACGCCGACGAAGCCCGAACCGTCGTCAATGACAGCCACGTCGGCGGGATCATCATCGGTGGCTGGACGGACCTCTCGATTTTCAAGGGCGGGCTGGCCGAGGTCGCCCACAGCGCCGGGCCCCTCCCGCTGGCGGTGGGCGTCGATGAAGAGGGTGGCCGGGTGTCGCGGTTGAAGTCGCTGATCGGGGCGGCCCCGTCGGCCCGGCAGCTGGCGCAGACCCAGACGCCCCAGCAAGTCCACGACCTCGAAGTGGAGCGCGGCAAGAAGATGCGCGACCTGGGCATCACCGTCGACTTCGCCCCGGTGGTCGACGTGACCGATGCCCCGGACGGCGTGATCGGTGACCGCTCGTTCGGCGCGGACCCGAACACCGTCACCGCCTACGCCGGGGCCTACGCGCAGGGCCTGCGCGACGCCGGGCTGCTGCCGGTGCTCAAGCACTTCCCCGGCCATGGGCACGGCTCGGGCGATTCACACAAGGGCGGCGTCGTGACGCCGCCGCTGAGCGACCTGCAGACCAGCGACCTCGTGCCTTATCGGACGCTACTGACCCAGCTCCCGGTCGCGGTCATGATCGGTCACCTGCAAGTCCCCGGGCTGACCGGCGACGACCCTGCCAGCCTGAGCCGGGCCGCGGTGCAGTTGCTGCGCGACGGCATCGGCTACGGCGCCCCGCCCTTCAACGGTCCGGTGTTCAGCGACGACCTGTCCAGCATGGCCGCGATCTCCGATCGGTACGGCGTGGCGGAGGCGGTGCTGCGCGCGCTGCAGGCCGGTACCGACGTCGCGCTGTGGGTCAGCATCGAAGAGGTGCCCGCGGTCCTGGACCGGCTGGAAAAGGCGGTGGCCGCCGGAGACCTGCCGATGGCGGCGGTTGACCAGTCGGTGGTTCGGGTGGCGACGATGAAGGGCGCCAATCGAACATGTGGCCACCAATAGGCCGCATCATCGTTACCCTGTAGTCAGATTTTGGCGGGCTAGAGAGGCACGGCGATGGCGGGTGGCACCAAGCGGCTGCCGCGTGCTGTCCGCGAGCAGCAGATGCTCGACGCCGCCGTGCAGATGTTCTCGGTCAACGGTTACCACGAGACCTCGATGGACACCATCGCCGCCGAGGCGCAGATCTCCAAGCCGATGCTGTATCTGTACTACGGCTCCAAGGAGGACCTGTTCGGCGCCTGCCTGGACCGCGAGCTGGGGCGGTTCATCGAAGGGGTGCGCGCCGACATCAACTTCGACCAGAGCCCAAAGGACCTGCTGGGCAACGCAATCAGGTCGTTCATGCGTTACATCGACGCCAACCGCGCGTCCTGGATCGTGATGTACACGCAGGCCATCAGCTCGCAGGCGTTCGCGCACACCGTGCGCGAGGGACGCGAGCAGATCATCGAACTGGTGGCCGAGCTGATGCGGGCCGGCAGCCGCACCCCGCGGTCGGACGCCGAGTACCAGATGATGGCCGTGGCGCTGGTGGGCGCGGGGGAGGCGATGGCCAACCGGCTGTCCAGCGGCGAGCTCGGCGTCGACGAGGCGGCCGAGCTGATGATCGACCTGTTCTGGCACGGTCTGCGCGGCACGCCGGAGGATCGCGAAGCCGCCTCACAAGCCGGATAAGCCGGCTAACCCCTACATTCGTGGGGTGGCCCCTCCGCCTCGATCGCCTGCTCGCTGCAACCTCGACTTCTTTTGCGCCGTAGTCATCGTCGGGTTGCTGGCCGGGGTCGCCGGGTTGGCGACGACGGAGGTGCTGCGGTTCGTCGAGCACGTCACCTATCACTACAGTTTCGGCCCGCTGCTGACCGGGATCACCGGCAGCGGCCCGGTCCGCCGCGCCCTGGGGCCGGTGGTCGGCGGCGCGCTGGCGGGTTTGGGCTGGTGGCTCCTGCGCAGCCGAACCCCGGTGCCGCCGCTGGCGGGGACCATCGCCCGCCGCGAGCCGATCCCGCGGCTGGCGTGGAGCGTCGACGCGGTGTTGCAGGTGCTGCTGGTCGGCTCCGGCGCATCCCTGGGCCGCGAGGGCGCCCCGCGCCAATTCGCTGCGGCCCTGGGCGATTTCGCCACCGCATGGCTGAAGCGGCTGTCCGGCCACGACCGCCAGGTCTTGCTGGCGTGTGCGGCGGGGGCGGGCCTTGGCGCCGTCTACGCCGTCCCGCTGGCCGGCGCGCTGTTCGCCGTGCGGATCATGCTCAACACCTGGCATCCCCGGGCGGTGGGCGCGGCCCTGCTCACGTCGAGCCTGGCCGTCGCGATCTGCTCGGCCGAAACGCACGACCAGCCGAGCCTGGCCTGGCCCAGCGCGGAATCGTCGTACCTGCTGACCGCGCACGGGCTGATCCTGGCGCCGGTGACCCTCGCGGTGGGATTGGCGTTCAACCGGCTGATGGCGGCGGCGCGGCCGGCCCGGGTAATGCGTTCGTGGGTGCTGGTCCCGGCGCTGGCCGCCGCGGGTGTGGTGATGGGTATCTGCTCGCATTGGTTCCCGGAGTTGCCCGGCAACGGCCGCAGCATCCTGACCGTCAGCCTCGCCAGCCGCATGACCCTGTCGGCGGCCCTGGTCATCCTGGTGTTGAAACCGCTGCTGACGGCGCTGTTCCTGCGCGCCGGCGGCGCGGGCGGAATGCTCACGCCCTCGCTGGCGACCGGCGCGGCGGCGGGATCGGCCCTGGTGCTGGCCGTCAATTGGGCGGCCGGGACGCATCTGCACACGCCGGCGGTCTCGTTGGCCGGGGCCGCCGGCGTGCTCGCGGTGACCCAGGGTTCACCGATCTGGGCGGCGATCTTCGTCTGGGAGCTGGCCCACCCGCCGCTGTGGCTGTTCGGCGTCTTCCTGCTGACCGCCTGCGGCGCTTACGGATTGAAGGTGCTCGCGCTCGGCCGCCGGCCCGCGGGCTAGAGGCCCCGGACGCTGCCGGTCAGATAGGGATAGCCCTTCGCGACGTTGCGCAGCGACAGATCCCAGCCGCCGTCGTCGCCCTCGTCGATGTACAGCCCCGCGGTGCCGGGCAGTACCAGCGGCTTGCCGAACCGCACCGAGTACTGCGCCGCGTCGGGAATCCGGGCCTCGATGTTCGCCAACACCGCCGCGGCGCTGAACATCCCGTGCGCGATTACGGTCGGGAAGCCGAACAGCTTGGCGGCGATCGGGTTCGTGTGGATCGGGTTGTGGTCGCCGCCGACCGCGGCGTAGCGGCGGATCTGGCCGGGGCTGATCCGCAGCACGGTGCTCGGCGGGGGCAGCTTCGGCTGCTTCTGCGGCGGCGGTTTGGGCTCGTCGGACAGGCTGGTGCGTTGTTGGTGCAGGAAGGTGGTCACCTGGTGCCACGCGACGTCATTCCCGACGCTGACGTCGGTCACCAGATCCACCAGCAGGCCCTTGCGGTGTTCGCGCAGGTTCTCCGCGTGCACGCGCACGCCGACCGTGTCGGTCACCGCGATCGGGCGGTACTGCGTGATGCGGTTTTCGGTGTGCACCGATCCCATTGCGGCGAAAGGAAAGTCGAAGCCGGTCACCAGCGACATCATCGCGGGAAAGGTCAACGCGAACGGGTAGGTCAGCGGCACGTGGTTGCCGTAGCGCAGGCCGGTGACGCCCGCGTACTCGGCCACGTTCGTCTGGTCGATGGGCAGTTCCTCGACGGTCACCGTGCGGCCGGGCAGCTGGTCCGAGCGGGGCAGCAGGGGCAGCGCCCCGGCCGCCGCGCGCAGCATGTTTCGCAAACCGCTTGGCTGGTTCATCATGCCCCCAACATCGCCTGGCCGCAGACGCGAATGACGTTGCCGGTCACCGCGTTTGACGCGGGACTGGCGAAATACGCGATTGCCTCGGCGACGTCGACGGGCTGCCCGCCCTGCAGCAGCGAGTTCATCCGGCGGCCGACCTCGCGGGTGGCCAGCGGGATGGCCGCGGTCATCTGGGTTTCGATGAAGCCCGGCGCGACCGCGTTGATCGTGATGCCCTTTGCGTAGAGCCCCGGTGCCAGCGCCTGGGTCAGGCCGATCATGCCGGCCTTGGTGGTGGCGTAATTGGTCTGACCCCGGTTGCCCGCGATGCCGGCCATCGACGACAGGCCGATCACCCGGCCCCCTTCACCGATGCTGCCGTTGCCGATCAGGCCCTCGGTAAGCCGTTGCGGGGCAAGCAGATTGACGGCCAGCACGGCGTCCCAGCGCGCGTCGTCCATGTTGGCCAGCAGCTTGTCGCGGGTGATGCCGGCGTTGTTGACCAGGACGTCGGCGTGCCCGGCGTAGTGGTCGCGCAGGTGCTCGGTGATCTTGTCGACCGCGTCGTCGGCGGTGACGTCCAGCCACAACGGGGTGCCCCCGACCCGGCTGGCGGTCTCGGCGAGAGCCTCGGCGGCCGACTCCACGTCGATGGCGACGACGCGGGCGCCGTCGCGGGCGAACACCTCGGCGATGCAGGCGCCGATGCCGCGGGCGGCGCCGGTCACGATGGCCACTTGGGAGTCCAGCGGCCGCTCCCAGTCGGCCGGCGGGGTGGAGTCGGCCTCGCCGACGTAGAAGACCTGCCCGTCGACGTAGGCGGACTTGCCCGAGAGGATGAACCGCATCGTGGATTCCAGGCCGGTGGCGGCGGGCTTGGCGTGCGGCGACAGGTACACCAGCTGCGCGGTGGACCCGTTGCGCAGCTCCTTGCCCAGCGAGCGGGTGAAGCCCTCCAGCGCGCGCTGCGCGATGCGCTCGTCGATGCTGGCGGCGGCGTCGGGCGTGGTGCCGACGACCACGACGCGCGCGTTGTGGCCCAGGTTGCGCAGCACCGGGGTGAAGAACTCGTAGAGGCCCTTGAGCCCGGCCGGCGCCGTGATGCCGGTGGCGTCGAACACCAGCCCGGCGAACTTGTCGGCCCAGCGGCCGCCCAGGTTGGCGCCCACCACGTCGTAGTCGGCATGCAGGGCCGCGCGCAGCGGCTCGGCCACCCTGCCCTCACCGCCGATCAGCAGGGAGCCCGCCAGCGGCGGCTCGCCGGGCCGGTACCGGCGAAGCGTCTCGGGCTGCGGGATGCCGAGTTGCTTTGCCAGAAACGATCCGGGGCCGGAGTTGACCACCTGCGAGAACAGATCGGACGAGCCTTTGGGAGCCACTGAGCTGCCTTCCATGTCGTTCGGTTGGGGAGTGCCCGTTATCGGCCAACCGTATCGGGACGAACTTACTTCAGAGTAAGAACAGTGAGTACTATGGCCAACGACGGCCGGTTCGAAAAGTGATGTACCCGGAGATGCACGGAGAGAAAAGTGGCCCCTGCGAGTTCTAAGACCAGGCGACCAGTCGCGGTGCTGGGTGGCAATCGCATCCCGTTCGCGCGGTCGGACGGCGCGTACGCCGAGGCGTCCAATCAGGACATGTTCACCGCGGCCCTGGACGGGTTGGTGGACAGGTTCGGGCTGGCCGGCGAGCGGCTGGGCGTGGTGGTCGGCGGCGCGGTGCTCAAGCACAGCCGCGACTTCAACCTGACCCGCGAATGCGTGCTGGGCTCCGAGCTGTCGTCGTACACGCCCGCGTTCGACGTTCAGCAGGCGTGCGGGACGGGGCTGCAGGCGGCGATCGCCGCGGCCGACGGCGTCGCAGCCGGCCGCTACGAGGTGGCCGCCGCCGGCGGGGTGGACACCACCTCCGACCCGCCGATCGGCCTGGGCGACAACCTGCGCCGCCAGCTGCTCAAGCTGCGCCGGTCCAAGTCGAACCTGGAACGTCTCAAGCTGGTCGGCACGCTGCCCGCCACGCTGGGGATCGAGATCCCCGCCAACAGCGAGCCGCGCACCGGGTTGTCGATGGGCGAGCACGCCGCCATCACCGCCAAGCAGATGGGCATCAAGCGCGTCGACCAGGACGAGCTGGCCGTCGCCAGCCATCGCAACATGGCCGCCGCCTACGACCGGGGCTTTTTCGACGACCTCGTCGCGCCCTTCCTCGGGCTCTACCGGGACGACAACTTGCGCGCCAACGCCAGCACCGAAAAGCTGGCGACGCTGCGTCCCGTGTTCGGGGTGAAGAATGGCGACGCGACGATGACGGCCGGCAACTCCACCCCGCTGACGGACGGCGCGTCGGTCGCGCTGCTGGCCAGCGAGGAGTGGGCGGCCGCCCACTCCCTGACTCCGCTGGCCTACCTGATGGACGCGGAGACCGCCGCGGTGGACTACGTCAACGGGCGCGACGGGTTGCTGATGGCGCCGACGTACGCGGTGCCCCGGCTGCTGGCCCGGAACGGACTGAGCCTGCAGGACTTCGATTTCTACGAGATCCACGAGGCGTTCGCGTCGGTGGTGCTGGCCCACCTACAGGCCTGGGAATCCGAGGAGTACTGCAAGGAGCGGCTGGGGCTCGACGCCGCGCTCGGGTCCATCGATCGGGCCAAGCTGAACGTCAACGGGTCGTCGCTGGCCGCCGGGCATCCCTTCGCGGCCACCGGCGGGCGGATCCTGGCGCAGGCCGCCAAGCAGCTGGCCGAGAAGAAGGCCGAGCAGAAGGGCGGCGGCACCGTACGGGCGCTGATCTCCATCTGCGCCGCCGGCGGCCAGGGCGTGGCCGCGATCCTGGAGGCCTGACCGCCTCAAACATCGGCGCGAATGAATTCGGTCACAGTCGGTTACGAACCGGGGCTCTTGGGTATCCGACCGTCCGGATAGCCCCGTGTTGTGGTCTGACCCCCCGACCCCGACGGCAATACGGGGCATCCCTGAATCGACCGCCGATCGTGCGCGGGGGGCGAAAAGGGCCGCCGCTGGACTGAGGGGATCCAGCGGCGGTCTTTTTTGTTGGCATACAAAAACCCCCGCTTCCAGCCGGAAGCGGGGGTTTTGCTGAGGCAGGGCCTAGAACGCCGCCTCGTCGAGCTCCATGATGTCGTTGTCCAGCGTCTCGATGACCTCGCGGGTGCTGGCCAGCAGCGGCAGGAAGTTCTTCGCGAAGAACGATGCCACCGCGATCTTGCCCTCGTAGAAGGACCGCTCGGCGCCGCTGGCGCCGGCGTCCAGCGCCGCCACCGCAACCGCGGCCTGACGCTGCAGCAACCAGCCGATGACCAGGTCGCCGACGCTCATCAGGAAGCGCACCGAGCCCAGGCCCACCTTGTACAGGCTGGTGACGTCCTCCTGCGCGGCCATCAAGTAGCCGGTCAGGGTGGCCGCCATGGCCTGCACGTCGGTCAGCGCCTTCCCGAGCAGCTCGCGCTCGGTCTTGAGCCGGCCGTTGCCGGACTCGCTGTCGACGAACTTCTGGATCTCCCCGGACACGTGGGCCAGCGCCACACCCTTGTCGCGGACGATCTTGCGGAAGAAGAAGTCCTGCGCCTGGATGGCCGTGGTGCCCTCGTAGAGCGAGTCGATCTTGGCGTCACGGATGTACTGCTCGATCGGGTAGTCCTGCAGGAAGCCGGACCCACCGAACGTCTGCAGGCTCTCGGTCAGCTTGGCGTAGGCCTGCTCGGAGCCCGCACCCTTGACCACCGGCAGCATCAGGTCGTTGACCTTGACGGCCAGCTCGGCGTCCACACCGTGCAGCGCCTCGGCGACCGCCGCGTCCTGGTAGGTCGCGGTGAACAGGTACAGCGCGCGCAGACCCTCGGCGTAGGCCTTCTGGGTCATCAGCGACCGGCGCACGTCGGGGTGGTGCGTGATGGTCACCCGCGGCGCGGTCTTGTCGGTCATCTGGGTCATGTCGGCGCCCTGCACCCGGGACTTGGCGTACTCCAACGCGTTCAGGTAGCCGGTGGACAGGGTGGCGATCGCCTTGGTGCCGACCATCATCCGCGCCATCTCGATGACGTCGAACATCTGCGCGATGCCGTTGTGCACCTCGCCGACCAGCCAGCCCTTGGCGGGCACGCCGTGCTGGCCGAGCGACAGCTCACAGGTCGCCGAGACCTTCAGGCCCATTTTGTGCTCGACGTTGGTGACGAAGGCGCCGTTGCGCTCGCCCGGTTCGCCGGTCTCGAAGTCGAACAGGAACTTGGGCACGATGAACAGCGACAGACCCTTGGTACCGGGGCCGGCGCCCTCGGGACGGGCCAGTACCAGGTGGACGATGTTCTCGAACAGGTCACCGGAGTCACCCGAGGTGATGAACCGCTTGACGCCCTCGATGTGCCAGGAGCCGTCCTCCTGCTGCACCGCCTTGGTGCGCCCGGCGCCGACGTCCGAGCCGGCGTCCGGCTCGGTGAGCACCATGGTCGCACCCCAGCCGCGCTCCGCGATCAGCGTGGCCCACTTCTTCTGCTCCTCGGTGCCGAGGTGGTAGATGACGTTGGCGAATCCGGCGCCGCCGGCGTACATCCATACCGCCGGGTTGGCGCCCAGGATGTGCTCGTGCAGCGCCCATACCAGTGCCTTTGGCATCGGCATGCCGCCGAGTGCTTCGTCGACGCCGGCTTTGTCCCAACCGGCCTCCTGGACGGCGCGGACCGACTCTTTGAAGGCCTCCGGCAGCGCCACCGAGTGGGTCTCCGGGTCGAAGACCGGCGGGTTGCGGTCGCCCTCGACGAACGATTCCGCGACCGGGCCCTCGGCCAGCCGGCTGATCTCGGACAGCATTTCCTGGGCGGTGTCGACGTCGAGGTCGCTGTACTCGCCTTGGCCTAATGCCTTGTCAACGCCGAAGACTTCGAACAGGTTGAATACCTGGTCACGGACGTTGCTCTTGTAGTGGCTCACTACGTTCCTCCTCGTTGAGAATGCCACTTGTGGTTGGGTACTAGGTCTAAGTTACCCACCAGTAACTGCCCTAAAATATAACCGTTATTGTCGCCGAAGCAAGCGAGTGTGAGCTAGATTCCACCGTCTAACTAACCAACCGGTTGGGCAGTCCCTTCTTTCGCGCCTGACCTGCGGAGATGATGTGGCCATGACGGACGTGAGGCGCGTCACAGCGCTGCCCGTGGTGGACCTTCGAGCCGCCCCGGAAGCCCTGCGGGAGGGCCTTCGCGAGGCCGCCCACGACGTCGGTTTCTTCTACCTGATCGGCCACGACGTGCCCGGCGAACTAGCCGCCCGGGTGCTCGGCGCGGCGCGCCGCTTGTTCGCGCTGCCGGAGGCCGACAAGGACGCGATCGCTATGGTGCGCAGCCCGCATTTCCGCGGCTACACCCGCCTGGGCGGCGAGCTGACGCGGGGCCGGGTGGACTGGCGCGAGCAGATCGACCTCGGCCCCGAACGCCCCCCGATCCGCGGACCCGGCAGGCCGGACTACCTGTGGCTGCAGGGCCCGAATCAGTGGCCGCCGGCCCTGCCTGAATTGCCCGCGATCATCGACGAGTGGGACGCCGCCCTTTCCGCGGTGGCCCGCACCCTGCTCCGGCATTGGGCGGCGTCGCTGGGCAGCCCGCCGGACGCGTTCGACGCCGCGTTCGCCGACGCGCCGGCCACCCTGATCAAGATCATCCGCTACCCCGCCCGCGCGGCCAGCCCCCAGGGCGTGGGCGCGCACCGCGACGCCGGCGTGCTCACGCTGCTGCTCGCCGAGCCGGGCAGCCGTGGCCTGCAGGTGCGACGGGGCGGCCACGCGGGCTGGATCGACGTGCCGCCGGTGGAGGGCGCGTTCATCGTCAACATCGGCGAGCTGCTCGAGGTGGCCACGGGCGGCTACCTGCGGGCCACCGAGCACCGGGTGAACCTGGCCGGCCCGGCCGGGGAGCGCATTTCGGTGCCGTACTTCTTCAACCCGCGGCTGGACGCGCAGATCCCGGTGCTGGCGTTGCCCAAGGAATTGGCGGCGCGGGCCGCGAAAAGGGACGACCCGTCGGATCCGATCTTCTCGGTCTACGGCCGCAACGCCTGGAAGAGCAGGCTGCGGGCGCATCCGGATGTGGCTTCAGCCCACGGATATTCGGCAGGTAGGGTCGGGGACGAGAATTCCGTCCTCGGCGCAAGGGGCGAATGACCGCGGTGAACCCGAACAAGAATCTGACGCCGTCCACGCTTCGTGAGGCGTTCGGCCACTTTCCGTCCGGCGTGGTGGCCATCGCCGCCGAGGTCGAGGGGATCCGAGAAGGCTTGGCCGCCAGCACCTTCGTCCCCGTTTCACTCGAGCCGCCGCTGGTGTCGTTCTGCGTGCAGAACACCTCGACGACCTGGCCCAAACTCAAGGCCGTGCCGATGCTGGGCATCAGCGTGCTCGGCGAGGTCCATGACGAGGCCGCGCGCACGTTGGCGGCCAAGACCGGCGACCGCTTCGCCGGGCTGGAGACGGTGTCCTACGACAGCGGCGCGGTGTTCATCAAGGGCACCGGCCTGTGGCTGGAGAGCGCGATCGAACAACTGATCCCGGCGGGGGACCACACCATCGTGGTGCTGCGGGTCAGCGAGGTGACGGTCGACGCCGAGGTGGCGCCCATCGTGTTCCACCGCAGCACCTTCCGCCGGCTCGGCGTCTAGGCGGTCGCGGCGCCGCCGCGGCCTAGGTGCCTAGGGGGGGCGGTGGCTTGTGGCGAATCCGCCGACGGCGGCTCGGGGAAGTGTTAGCTTTCGCTGTATCGCGGCTGTTTGCTGCTGGGCCGGGGCTAGCGGGGGGCCACGAGAAGCGGAGGTGCCCGATGTCGTATCTACTCGCTGTTCCGAGCGAATTAACCGCGGCGGCCACGGATTTGGCCGCGATCGGGTCGTCGATCAGCGTCGCGAATCGGTCGGCGGCGTCACTGACCACCGCCATAGCCGTCGCCGGTGCCGATGAGGTGTCGGCGGCCATCGCGGCGTTGTTCGGCGACCAAGCCCAGGCCTATCAGCTGCAGGGCGCCGCGGCCGCCGCGTTTCACGACCAATTTGTGCGATCCCTGACCGCGGGAGCGGCCGCTTACGGCGCCACCGAGGCCGCCAACGCCTCGCCCCTGCAGATCCTCGAGCAGGACGCGCTGGGTGCGATCAATACGCCGTTTCTGGCGCTCACGGGCCGCCCGCTGATCGGCAACGGCGCCAATGGTGCGCCGGGGACCGGCCAAAACGGCGGGGCCGGTGGGTGGCTCTTCGGGAACGGCGGGGCCGGCGGGTCCGGGACGTCGGCATCGGGCCTCGTCATCAACGGCGGGACCGGCGGCAACGGCGGGGCGGCCGGGCTGTTGTGGGGCCACCCCGGCAGCGGCGGCGCCGGCGGGGCCACCGCCGTCATCACCGGGACCGGCGGCACCGGCGGGGTCGGTGGGGCCGGCGGGTTGTTCGGCCCGGGTGGGGTCGGCGGGGTCGGCGGGTCGGGCGCCGGCAACGGCGGCACGGGCGGTGCCGGTGGGGCCGGCGGACTGCTGTTCGGCGCGGGCGGTGCCGGTGGGGCCGGTGGGTTCGGCAGCGGGTTCGGGAGCGGGACCGGTGCCGGTGGGGCTGGCGGAACGGGCGGTCACGCCGGGATGCTGTTCGGCGTCGGCGGTGCCGGTGGGGCCGGCGGCGCGGGCGCCGCGCTCGCCGGCGGTGCCGGTGGGGCCGGCGGGACGAGTGGCCTGCTGTTCGGCGCCGGCGGCGCCGGTGGCACCGGCGGGAGCGGCGTCACCATTGGCGGTGCCGGTGGGGCTGGGGGCGACGCGGCCGGGTTGTTCGGCGGCGGCGGCGCCGGTGGCACCGGCGGGGTTGGGTCCAGCGGCGGTGCCGGTGGGGCGGGCGGCAACTCCGCCATGTTGATCGGTTCCGGCGGCGCCGGCGGCACGGGCGGGGCCGGGTCCGGCGGCCTGGGCACCGCGGGCGGGGTCGGCGGGGCCGGCGGCGACGGCCGCGGGCTGGTCGGCTCCGGCGGGGCCGGCGGCACCGGCGGCTCGAGCAACTCCTTTAACGCCGCCTCTGGCGGGGCCGGGGGTCGCGCCGGGCTGATCGGCCACGGTGGCAACGGCGGTGAAGGCGGGAGCGGCGCCACCCTCAGCACCAGAGGTGGCAACGGCGGCAACGGCGGGGATGCGGTGCTGGTCGGCGACGGTGGCAACGGCGGCAACCCCGGGCGGGGGGCCGGCGCACTCATGGGCCTACCCGGTACCGGCGGCGCGGCCGGACTGCTGTTCGGCCTACCGGGGTTTTAGCGACGAGTACCTAGCCGCGGCGGAAGAGCTTGTTGCCCAGCCAAACCACGGGGTCGTACTTGCGGTCGGCGACCCGCTCTTTCATCGGGATCAGCGCGTTGTCGGTGATCTTGATGTTCTCGGGGCACACCTCGGTGCAGCACTTGGTGATGTTGCAGTAGCCCAGGCCGTGCTCTTCCTGCGCCTGGTTGCGCCGGTCCAGCGTGTCCAGCGGGTGCATCTCCAGCTCGGCGATGCGCATCAGGTAGCGCGGCCCGGCGAACGCCTTCTTGTTCTCCTCGTGGTCGCGGACCACGTGGCAGACGTTCTGGCACAGGAAGCACTCGATGCACTTGCGGAACTCCTGCGAGCGCTGCACGTCGACCTGCGCCATCCGGTACTCGCCGGGCTGCAGGTCCTTGGGCGGCGCGAAAGACGGTATCTCGCGGGCCTTTTCGTAGTTGAACGAGACGTCGGTCACCAGGTCGCGGATCACCGGGAACGTCCGCAGCGGCGTGACGGTCACGACCTCGTCCTCGGCGAACGTGGACATCCGGGTCATGCACATCAAGCGGGGGTAGCCGTTGATCTCCGCCGAGCACGAGCCGCACTTGCCGGCCTTGCAGTTCCACCGCACCGCGAGGTCGGGCGTCTGGGTCTGCTGCAGGCGATGGATGATGTCGAGCACCACCTCGCCCTCGTTGACCTCGACGGTGAAGTCCTCCAGCGCGCCGCCGGCCTCGTCGCCGCGCCACACCCGCATGGTCGCGTTGTAGGTCATCAGCCTCTCCGTCCTGGGTGGTCGGCCAGTTCTCCGTCGGTGTAGTACTTCTCCAGCTCGGAGATCTCGAAGAGCTCCAGCAGATCGGGCCGCATCGGCACCTGGTCCTCGCGCGTGATGCTGATGTCGGGCAGCACCTCGTCGCCGCCGGACGCCCGGCAGACCAGCAACACCTTGCGCCAGGACGAGTCCATCGACGGGTGATCGTCGCGGGTGTGCCCGCCGCGGCTCTCGGTGCGCTCCAGCGCGGCCTTGGCCACGCACTCGCTGACCAGCAGCATGTTGCGCAGGTCGATGGCCAGGTTCCAGCCGGGGTTGTACCGCCGCTGCCCCTCGACGTGGATGTTCTTGAACCGCTCGCGCAGTTTGTCGAGCCGGCCGAGGGCCTCGGAGATCTCCTCCGCCTTGCGGATGATGCCGACCAGATCGTTCATCGACTGCTGCAGTTCCAGCTGCAGGGTGTAAGGGTTCTCGGCCGCGGCGCCGTTCGTCGGTCCCTCGAAGGGCGCGAGCGCGCGCTGGGCCGCCGTCTCGACGGCGTCCTCCGCGACCGTCGGGCGGCTGCTCAGCGCCCGCACGTAGTCGGCCGCCCCCAGGCCGGCGCGCCGGCCGAACACCAGCAGGTCCGACAGCGAGTTGCCGCCCAGCCGGTTGGAGCCGTGCATGCCGCCCGAGCACTCGCCGGCCGCGAACAGGCCGGGGACGGTAGCCGCGCCGGTGTCGGCGTCGACCTCCACGCCGCCCATCACGTAGTGGCAGGTGGGCCCGACTTCCATTGGCTCCTTGGTGATGTCGACCCCGGCCAGCTCCTTGAACTGGTGGTACATCGACGGCAGCCGCCGCTTGATCTCGTCGGGCGTCAGCCGGGACGCGATGTCGAGGTACACGCCGCCGTGTGGGCTGCCCCGGCCGGCCTTGACCTCCGAGTTGATCGCGCGCGCGACCTCGTCGCGCGGCAGCAGGTCCGGGGTGCGGCGGGCCGAGTCGTTGTCCTTGAGCCACTGGTCGGCCTCTTGCTCCGTTTCGGCGTACTGGCCCTTGAACACCGGCGGGATGTATTCGAACATGAAGCGCTTGCCGTCGGAGTCCTTCAGCACCCCGCCGTCGCCGCGCACACCCTCGGTGACCAGGATCCCCTTGACGCTCGGCGGCCACACCATGCCGGTCGGGTGGAACTGGACGAACTCCATGTTGATCAGCGACGCGCCCGCCCGCAGGGCCAGCGCGTGCCCGTCACCGGTGTACTCCCAGGAGTTCGAGGTGACCTTGAACGACTTGCCGATGCCGCCGGTGGCCAGCACCACGGCCGGCGCCTCGAACAGGACGAAGTTGCCGCTCTCGCGCCAGTAGCCGAACGCCCCGGCGATCCTGTCGCCGTCCTTGATCAGTTCGGTGATGGTGCACTCGGCGAACACCCGGATGCGCGCCTCGTAGTCGCCGACTTCGGCGTAGTCCTCCTGCTGCAGCGAAACGATCTTCTGCTGCATGGTGCGGATCAGCTCCAGGCCGGTGCGGTCACCGACGTGCGCCAGCCTCGGGTAGGTGTGCCCGCCGAAGTTGCGCTGGCTGATCTTGCCGTCCTTCAGGCGATCGAACAGCGCGCCGTAGGTTTCCAGCTCCCAGACGCGGTCCGGGGCCTCCTTGGCGTGCAGCTCGGCCATCCGCCAGTTGTTGAGGAATTTCCCGCCGCGCATGGTGTCGCCGAAGTGGGTCTGCCAGTTGTCTTTCGGGTTGGTGTTTCCCATCGACGCGGCGCAGCCGCCCTCGGCCATCACCGTGTGGGCCTTGCCGAACAGCGACTTGGACACCACCGCGACCTTCAGGCCCCGCTCACGCGCCTCGATCACCGCCCGCAATCCCGCGCCGCCGGCGCCGATGACGACTACGTCGTAGGCGTGCCGCTCGACCTCAACCATGAAACCTCGCTCAGCTCTCTCTAATATCAGCGAAATGGCTTGTCAGCCAACAAATCTCAGGTCGCCAATGGTGCCGCTGGCCACCAGCGCGATGTAGAAGTCGGTGAGCATCAGGGTGCCCAGCGTGATCCACGCGAACAGCTTGTGCCGGGTGTTGATGGCGCTGACCTTGGTCCAGATCCAATACCGCACAGGGTTCTTGGAGAAGTGCTTGAGCCGCCCGCCGGTCACGTGCCGGCACGAATGGCAGGACAGCGTGTAGATCCACAGCATGATGACGTTGCCGAGCAGGATCAGGTTGCCCAGGCCGAAGCCGAATCCACCGGGCCCGCTGTCGGAATGGAACGCGACGATCGCGTCATAGGTGTTGATCACCGAGATGATGCCGGCGATATAGAAGAAGTAGCGGTGGGTGTTTTGGACGATCAGCGGGAACTTGGTCTCGCCGGTGTAGTGCACGCGGGGCTCGGCCACCGCGCAGGCGCTGGGCGACTGCCACACCGTGCGATAGTAGGCGCCCCGGTAGTAGTAGCAGGTCAGCCGGAACAGCAGCAGGAACGGCAGCGACAGCGCCGCGTAGGGCAGCCACCAGACGTCGGGCAGGAACTGCGGCCAGATGTCGCCGGCCTCACCGCAGGCCTTGCTGACGCACGGCGAGTAGAACGGCGTCAGGTAGTGGTACTTCGGGACGAAGAAGTAATCCTGCTGGAACGCCCGCGCCGTCGCGTAGATGACGAAAGCCGCGAAACCCAGGTCGATGCGCAACGGCGACATCCACCACCGGTCGGTGCGTAGGGTCCGCTGCGGGATGCGGGCGCGTGTGGGTGAAAAGACACCGGACGCAGGACGGTTCGCCGTGGGTGCGCTCATCTAGTGTTCCTCTTCGAACGGGCTGTCTGTCGAAGGGTACACAGAGCAAACCCCCTGTTTCGCGGGGGGCTTGGGTTGTCCGAGGTCGTCAGGACCTGTTGTGACCCCCGACACCCTCGTCATCGACATCGCGCCAGAAATCGGTGTCGTACTGGGTGTCGGGAATGACGATCTTCTCGCCGGACTGCTGAACCGTGGCGCGGTCCAGGTCCAACTCGGAGACGTCGGTGTCGAGCAGTTCGACGTCGGACAGGATCCGGTCGGCGTCGATGACGATGCGGCGCATCGCCGGGCTGTCGCCATACCGCGCCCGCAATGAGCTCACGCACCGCCGCAGGCCACCGATGAGGTCGTGCAGTTCGGCGAGTTCAGTCGTGGTGCTCAACGGATCTCCTACTAATTCTTCGGGCGCAGACGGTGTTGCGGATCACAGTACGCCCTCGATAGTAGCGATCGTCGCGGCCTAATGTCGGACACCATGACGGGCCAAACCACCGCCGAGCGCGCCACGGCGCTGCTCGAACTGCACCGGCCGGGCGACCCGGTGATCCTGCCGACGGTGTGGGACGCGTGGTCGGCCCGCCTGGCCGCCGACGCGGGATTCGCTGCGCTGACCGTGGGCAGCCATCCGCTGGCCGACTCGATCGGCAAGCCGGACGGCGAGGGCATGTCGTTCGACGACGTGCTGACCCGGGTCGCCCAGATCACCGCCGCGGTCGACGTCCCGGTGTCGGTGGACATCGAATCGGGCTACGGGCAGCCGCCGACCCGCCTGATCGACGGCCTGCTGGGCGTCGGCGCGGTCGGGCTGAACATCGAGGACACCGTGCACTCGGAGGGCAGGCGCCTGCGCTCCGCGACCGAGCACGCCGAGCTGGTGGCGGCGCTGCGCTCGGCCGCCGACGCGGCCGGCGTGCACGTCGTGATCAACGCGCGCACCGATCTGTTCCTGCGGCGCGACGGTGACGACGCCGACCGCGTCGAGCGGGCGGTGGCGCGGCTGACCGAGGCCGCCGCCGCGGGCGCCGACGTCCTCTACCCGGTGGGCTACCACGATCCGGAAACGTTGCGGCGCTTGGCCGCCGAGCTGCCGCTGCCGATCAACGCGTTCGCGCTGCCCGACCAGGACGACCCGGCGTCGTTCGGCCCGCTCGGCGTCGCCCGGGTCAGCTTCGGGCCGTTCCTGCAGGCCGCGCTGGCGGCCCGGGCCAAGGAGCTGCTGGCCCGCTGGGCCTGAAGCTCTCGGCACGGCGGGCCGCTTGAGAGTGAATCCTGGGCTTTAGTGTGAATCCAGGGTTTTCGGGGTGAAGCCATGGCGGGGATTCGGCGCTTTCCCGCCCACCCTTCACACCCAGCGCCGTGGCTTCACACCCAAAGCCCTGGCTTCACACGCGAATCCGGCGAGGCCGTCCAGAATTGGCGCGGCCCCGCCGGATTGATCTGTCGCGGAATTACTTGGTGATCGCGATGCGCTGCGGCTGGGTTCCGGCGTAGGCGCCGGCGACCCGAACGGTCAGCACACCGTCGTCGTAGGAGGCGCTGATGGCCTCGCCGGTGACGTGCGTCGGCAACTGGAACGACCGGCGGAAGGATCCGTACCGAATCTCCCGCAGGGTGCGGCCGTTTGATTCCTCCGCGTGCTCGTCGCGGTGTTCGCCATGGATGATCAGCCGGCCCTTGTCGACCTCGACGTTGACATCCTTTTCTACGTCGACGCCCGGCAGTTCCAGGCGGACCACCGCGTCGTCGCCGTCCTTGACGATCTCGGCGGCGGGGGTGAAACCGCTGTTCACCGGCTTGACCCAGTCGGACGCGGCGGCGGGTCCGAAGAAGTCGCGCACCCAGCGGTCAGTGTCCCAGGCCGGTCGCGACCACAATGCGAGGTTGCTCATGGGGATCTCCTTATGCTTCATTGTGAGTTTGCTGTGACCGGCGCCTTGCCGGCCGGCTATTTCTACAAACATGAGTCGAGCACGCTAAAGTTCCTCTCGGACGTTCGCCCGCGGCGAACAGTTTCACAGCCGTCGTTGTGAGGTGTGAGCACGCCGTCATGTGGGTGTCACATTCCGCGATTCCGAGTTAATTTCCCGCCCCTACCCTCAGGGCATGGCCCAATCCGAAACCTGGTGCGCGGATAGTGTTGCGCGTCACGTCATTGTGGTCGGGCACGGCATGGTCGGCCACCGGCTGGTCGAGGCGCTGCGCGCCCGCGACACCGAAGGGCGTTGGAGCATCACGGTTTTGGCGGAGGAAGCCGACGCCGCCTACGACCGTGTCGGTTTGACCTCCTACACCGAAAGCTGGGACCGGCAACTGCTGGCGCTGCCCGGTAACGACTACGCCGGCGACGACCGGGTCCGGCTGCTGCTGAACGCCCGCGTCACCGAAATCGACCGCGACACAAAGACCGTGGTCACCGCCGACGGTCAACAGCACGGCTACGACGCACTGGTGCTGGCCACCGGGTCCTATGCGTTCGTCCCGCCCGTGCCCGGCCACGAGTTGCCGCAATGCCACGTCTACCGCACGCTCGACGACCTCGACGCGATCCGCGCCGACGCCCAGCGCACGGTTCAGGCCGGCCACGCCACCGCGGGGGTGGTCATCGGCGGTGGCCTGCTGGGGCTGGAGGCCGCTAATGCGCTGCGCCAGTTCGGCTTGCAGACGCACGTCGTCGAGATGATGCCGCGGCTGATGGCCCAGCAGATCGACGAGGCCGGAGGCGCGCTGCTCGCCAGGATGGTCACCGAACTCGACATCGCCGTGCATGTGGGGACGGGCACCGAATCGATCGAGGCCGTCGCGCATCCGGACGGCTCGACGTCGGCGCGGGTGCGCCTGACCGACGGCGAGCTGATCGATGCCGGCGTGGTGATCTTCGCGGCCGGCATCCGGCCGCGCGACGAGCTGGCGGCGGCGGCCGGGCTGGAGCGCGCCGAGCGGGGCGGCGTGCTCACCGATTTGTCCTGCCGGACAAGCGATCCCGACATCTACGCGATCGGTGAGGTCGCGGCGATCGGCGGGCGGTGCTACGGCCTGGTCGGCCCCGGCTACACCTCGGCCGAGGTGGTGGCGGACCGGCTGCTGGGCGGCGCCGCGGAATTCGGCGAAGCCGACCTGTCGACCAAGCTCAAGCTGCTCGGCGTCGACGTCGCCAGCTTCGGCGACGCGATGGGGGTGACCGAGAACTGCCTCGAGGTCGCCATCAACGACGCGGTCAACCGGACCTACGCCAAGCTGGTGCTGTCCGACGACGCCAAGACCCTGCTCGGCGGGGTGCTGGTGGGCGACGCCTCGTCGTACGGGGTGCTGCGGCCGATGGTGGGCAGCGAGCTGCCGGGCGATCCGCTGGCGCTGATCACGCCGGCCCAGGCCGACGGCGCGCCGGGCCTGGGCGTGGGGGCGCTGCCCGATTCGGCGCAGATCTGCTCGTGCAACAACGTCACCAAGGGTGACCTGAAGGGCGCGATCGCCGGCGGTTGCGCCGACGTGCCGGGGCTGAAGTCGTGCACGGCCGCGGGCACCTCGTGCGGGTCGTGCGTGCCGCTGCTCAAGCAGCTGCTGGAAGCCGAGGGCGTGGAACAGTCCAAGGCGCTGTGCGAGCACTTCAGCCAGTCGCGGGCGGAGCTTTTCGAGATCATCACCGCCACCGAGATCCGGACGTTCTCGGGACTGCTGGAGCGCTTCGGCCGCGGAAAGGGTTGCGACATCTGCAAACCGGTGGTCGCGTCGATCCTGGCGTCCACCGGCTCGGACCACATCCTCGAGGGCGAGCAGGCCTCGCTGCAGGACTCCAACGACCACTTCCTGGCCAACATCCAAAAGAACGGCAGCTACTCGGTGGTCCCGCGGGTTCCCGGCGGTGACATCAAGCCGGAGCACCTAATCCTGATCGGCCAGATCGCCCAGGACTTCGGGCTGTACACCAAGATCACCGGTGGTCAGCGGATCGACCTGTTCGGCGCCCGCGTGGACCAGCTGCCGCAGATCTGGAAGCGGCTCGTCGACGGCGGCATGGAATCCGGGCACGCCTACGGCAAGGCCCTGCGCACCGTGAAGAGCTGCGTGGGCAGCGACTGGTGCCGCTATGGCCAGCAGGATTCGGTGCAGCTGGCCATCGATCTGGAGCTGCGGTACCGCGGGCTGCGCGCGCCGCACAAGATCAAGCTCGGCGTCTCCGGTTGCGCCCGCGAGTGCGCCGAGGCGCGCAGCAAGGACGTGGGCGTCATCGCCACCGAAAAGGGTTGGAATCTCTACGTCGGCGGCAACGGCGGCATGACGCCCAAGCACGCCCAGCTGCTGGCCGGCGATTTGGACACCGAGACCCTGGTCCGCTACGTCGACCGGTTCCTCATGTACTACATCCGGACGGCCGACCGGCTGCAGCGCACCGCGCCGTGGGTCGAATCGCTCGACGGCGGCCTGGATCACGTCCGCGAGGTCGTGTGCGACGACTCCCTGGGCCTGGCCGACGAATTCGAGGCCGCGATGGAGCGGCATGTGCAGAACTACAAGTGCGAATGGAAGGGCGTGTTGGAGGACCCGGACAAGCTGTCGCGGTTCGTTTCCTTCGTCAACGCCCCCGACGCCGTCGATTCGACGGTGACGTTCACCGAACGCGCTGGGCGCAAAGTGCCTGTGCCCATTGGCATGCCGCGGGTCCGGTCGTAATCAAGGAGACACGATGACACTTCTCAACGACGCTCAAGACATTCAGGTGTGGACGACCGCCTGCCACTACGACCGCCTGATTCCCGGGCGCGGCGTCGGGGTTCTGCTCGACGACGGTTCGCAGGCGGCGCTGTTCCGGCTGGACGACGGGTCGGTGCACGCGGTCGGCAACGTCGACCCGTTCTCTGGAGCGGCCGTACTGTCCCGGGGGATCGTCGGGGACCGCGGCGGCCGGGTCACCGTCCAATCACCCATCCTCAAGCAGGCTTTCGCGCTCGAGGACGGCTCCTGCCTCGACGATCCGCGGGTGTCGGTGCCGGTCTACCCGGCGCGCGTCACGCCCGACGGCCACATCCAGATCGCGCGGTTCGCCGCCTAGCTAGGCGATGTCCCCGACGAGGTAGCGCTGCATCGTCGGGCCGATCGCGTCGACGATCGCCTCGACCGACATCGAGTGCAGCGGTTCGGAGCGCACGCCGTAGCGCATGATGCCGAGACCCACGAGCTGGGAGGCGCACAACGACGCCCGCACGGCGGCCTTGTCGGCCCCGAGGATTTTCAGCAGTGGGCCGAAGATCGGGCCGATGAACATGCCCTGCACGATCTCGGCGGTCTTGGCCAGCCCGGTGGACGCGACCGCGCTGGCGGCGAAGGGTCCGCCGCCGGCCGCGTCCCAGGTGGTGATCAGCATGTACAGCGTCCGGCGGCCCACCTGGTTGACCCCGCCGGTGACGATCCGGTCGATGAACTCCGGTGTGCCGAAGGGCAACCGCAGCATCTTCGCCACCGGGTCGAGCAGCCCACGCGATGGCTCTTCGCGACGCGGCATGGTGCCAGGATCGTCGGAATGCGATCAAAGATCAAGCGTCGCGGGCGTCGGCGTGCCTGGTCGGCCGGTTGCTGTGCTCCACCGAATTCGAAAGCACATGGGGGGCTTGGGTTCGCCGCACCGGGAGCCCGGGTGCGGCCCGGCGGAAGCGGTTCGCGATCAGCCGCGCCAGCCCGGGATGGGTGCCCAGCGGTTGGGTGACCACGTCGGCGCCGCTGGCCCGCAGGCGCTGCTGGAACAGGCCGTCGGCCAGTAGGTAGGAGGCGACGACGACGCGCCGCGCGCCGCCGCGGCGGGCCGCGGCGACCGCGCCGGCCACCGACGGTTCGCCGGTGGCCGCGAATCCCAGCCGCACCCGCGATCCCACCAGCGCGGACAACGTGGTCGCGGTCACGTGCAGGTCGGCGCGCGCCCTGGCATCCGTGGTGCCGGCCGCCGCGAGGATCACCGAATCGCCTGGCCGCCAACCGGATTCCACCAGCCGGTCGGCGACTATCCGCGCGATCTGTCCGCTCGGTCCCAGCGCGGGGGCGACGGTGGCGTTCGGGTGCCCGCTGGCCGCCACGTGCGCGGGCACGTCGGTGCGCACGTGATAGCCGCGCGACAGGAAGGCCGGGACCACGACGGCGGGGCGGCCGGTGGCCGCGGCCCGCGACAGCACCTCACCGGGCGTCGGGCCCAACACGTCGACGAACGCCACCTGCACCCGGCGCTCGAGCAGCGAGCTCACCTGCGCGGCGAGGTCTCCGATCATCGCGACACCGCCGGGCCTGCGGGTGCCGTGTGCCGCCAGGATCAGGTCCACCGGGCACCGCCCGGCGGGTCGATGGCCAGCCGGTAACCCCGCTTGACCACGGTTGCGATGATGTTCTTGTCGCCCAAGGCCGTTCGCAGCCGCAAGACGGCCGTGTCGACGGCGTGCGGATCGTTGCTGCTGCCGGGCAGCACCCGCAACAATTCGTTGCGGGCGACGACGTCGCCGGGCCGCTGCGCCAGCGCGCGCAGCACCGACATTCCCGACGGCGACAGCAGCTTGATGTCACCGTCCACCAGCACGCACGTTCCGCGTATGTCGATCGTGTGACCGGCCACCTGGACCGTGGACGATCCCAGCAGCGGCAGCTCCTCGGCGATGTGGCGGGCCAAGGCGCCCAACCGCATTCGTGCCGGCGATGACGTCGGGACGCCTTTGCGGATCAGCGGCTTGGACGTCACCGGGCCGACGCACATCGCGTGCACGTCGGTGCGCAGGGCGTCGAGCACCTGGTCCTCGACGGCCAGGTCGCGGCTGCGTTCCAGCACCGCCGCCGCCGCGGGCGCCGACGTGAAGGTGACCGCGTCGAACTGCCGTCGCGCGATGCCGGTCACCAGCAAATCGAAATCGCCGCCCAGCGGGGTCGATTTCCACCGGTACACCCGGATGGGCACCACCTCGGCGCCCGCGAAACGCAGGCCGCCGATGAATTCCGGGAACGGGTCCCACGCGTCGGCGGCGCCGTGCAGCTGGATGGCGATGCGCAGCCCGGACACGCCCGACTCGAGCAGATACTCGAGCACTTCCTGTGAGGATTCGGACTCAGGAGACCACTCCTCGTGCAGCCCGGCGGCGCGCACCGCGCCGGTGCCCTTGGGTCCCCGCGACACGATCCGGGTCTTCGACAACGACGCGATCAGGTGGTTGGCCAGCCCCCATCCCTCGGCGGCGGCCAGCCAGCCGCGGAAGCCGATGCCGGTGTGCACGACCAGGATGTCGGGCGGTTGCGCGATCAAAGCCTCAGTGTGGCTTTGCAATTCGTCGTCCTCGGGCAGCGCGATCATGTTGATCGCGGGCGCGCTACAAACCTCTGCGCCCTGCCGACTCAGCAGCGCGCAGAGTTCCTCCGCGCGCCGGGATGAAGTCACCGCGACCCGGTAGCCGGCCAGCGGCGTGGACCTCGGCTGAGCCATAAGACCTGTGTATGCCTGGGACGTTTCCGCCGCGTTACCACGCAATTGCTGCAGCATTGCCCTTGTTGCGCCAGCCATCACACCCCCGCGTGATCTGCTACGGGGACCGTTTCCGGCACGCTGGGGCGGCGCACGTACAGCATCCAGGTGAGGGCCGCGGCGAGCACGTAGGACGCCAAAAACGTCCAGTAGGCCGACGTTTCGGTGCCGCTGCTGAGGTAAGACTCGCGCAGCGCCAGGTTGATTCCCACGCCGCCCAGCGCGCCGACCGCCGAGCAAAAGCCGATCAGCGATCCCGCCATCGCCCGCGACCAGTGACGGCGCCCGGCATCGGGGAGGTCCAGCCCCCGGCTGCGCGCCTCGAAGATCGACGGGATCATCTTGAACACCGAGCCGTTGCCCATCCCCGACAGGACGAACAGGGCGATGAAGCCGATCACGTAGCCGACCATGGTCGCCGAGCCACCGCCGTCGACGGTGCTGATGACGACCAGCGACCCGGCGCCCACGATCATGCCCCCAAGCACGCCCAGGGTGACGCGGCTGCCGCCCAGGCGGTCGGCCAGCCGGCCGCCGTAGATGCGCGCCAGCGAGCCCAATAGCGGCCCCACGAAAGCGATCTGCGCGGCGTGCAGCGACGCGTGCTTAGCGGTTTCGCCGCTCGCCATGAAGTTGACCTGCAGCACCTGGCCGAACGCGAACGCGAACCCGATCCAGGAGCCGAAGGTGCAGATGTAGAGCAGCGAGATCACGTAGGTGTCGCGCTCGAACAGCACCGAGCGGATGGTGTTGACCTCGACGCCGTGGTCGAGGTTGTCCATGAACAGCGCCGCCGCGACGCCGACGATCGCCAGCAGGGCGAGGTACACCGCGCACACCCAGTACGGCGCCTGGTGTCCGGCGGTCGCGAGCGCCAGCAGGCCGATCAGCTGGATGACGGCGACCCCGAGGTTGCCGACGCCGGCGTTGATCGCCAGCGCCGCGCCCTTGAGGCGCTGCGGGTAAAAGGCGTTGACGTTGGCCAGCGATGCCGCGTAGTTGCCGCCGCCCAGGCCGGTCACCGCCGCGCACACCACGTATGGCCACAGCGGCAGGCCGGGATTGGCCATCAGCACGATGGTGCCGGCGGTCGGGATCAATAGCACGAACGCCGAGAAGGCCGTCCAGTTGCGGCCCCCGAAGGTGGCGATGCCCAGCGTGTAGGGGATGCGCGCGCAGCCGCCGGCCAGGGTGGCGACGGCGCCGAGCAGCAGTTTGTCGCCGGCCGAGAAGCCGTAGACGGATGCGGGCATGAACAGTGTCATCACGGGCCAGAGGGTCCAGATCGAGAAGGCGACGTGGTCGCCCGCGACCGTGCACAGCAGGTTGCGGCGGGCGATGTTCTTGTTGCCGGCCTCCCAGGCAGCCACGTCCTCCGGATTCCAGTCCGTGATGCGGTGGTTGCGGCCCATGCGGTCTGCACCTTTCGTCCAACTCGTCCAACGGGGGATATTGCGAACGCTCACACGGGCGAAATCGCCTGAGCCTCTTAGGCCGACGGGCGGGCACAAGCTTCGTGGGTGAACAAGCTTGGCCCGCCGTGTATTTCGATGCTCACATTTCGTACTGAATTCAGTCAACTCATTCGGACGGTTATCGCCTGTAAGTTGAATCCCAGTTGTCTGGTAAATAGCTGAGGGCAAATCGGCGTTTGTGATTTCGTCCGGCCGCCGGATTCAGTGTGAGGTGCAATACATCTCGCGACGCGATCACACGAACGCCGGCACTACCAGACGTCGCCCGCCCGCCAGTCGCACATCAGCTCCGCGGCGGTATCCAGGTCGATGTCGACCGGCAGGACGAACACGGCGCCGTCGTCGTCGGGCGTGCGCGTCGGGCCGGTCGGGGCCAGCACCGACGTCGGGCCGCGCCACGGCAGCCAGCCGCGCGCCGCGTATATGCCGCGGGCGAGGTCGGTCGAACTGACGGCACCCACCTGGTAGGCGCCGCGGATCACCTGCTCGACGCCGTCCAGCAGCGCGTGCACCAGGCCCCGGCCGCGGAACTCCTCCCGCACCGCGACCCCTTCTACGTACCCGCAACGCAGCGCGTCGCCGCCGTATAGCAATCGCCGCTGGACCACGGCGGCGTGCGCGATGATCGCACCGTGCTGCCAGATCAGGGCGTGCATGCCGCCCAGCGAGTGCTCCCAGTCCTCGTCGGTGAAATCCCCGGCGAAGGCGGCGGCGACCATCTGGTGGACGCGCTGCCGGGTCTCGACGTCGAGATCTGCGGTGTGGACCAGGCGGGCGGTGTGGACCTGGGCTTGCACCCTACGAGTATGACCGCCCGCCGCGGGGCCGCGTCCAGTGCAGGCGCACGTACTGGCCCGGCCGCACCTGCGCGACCTTGTCGATGTCCTCGTCGGTGACCACGCCGATCACCGGGTACCCGCCGGTGACCGGGTGATCGGGGCCCAGAATAACCGGTAATCCGTTGGGCGGCACCTGGATTGCGCCGCGGGTGGCGCCTTCGCTGGGCAGCTGCCGGTCCGGCCAGCGATGCTGCAGCGGGCGGCCCTCCAGCCGCATCCCGACCCGGTCGCTGCGGTTGGAGGCCATCCAGATCGTGTGCACCAGGGCGTCGGGATCGGTGAACCAGTCGTCGCGTGGGCCCGGCACCACCTGCACCTCGACCAGGTGCTCGCTGATCGCCGCCACCGGCGCCTGGTCGAGTTCGGGGTAGTCGTCGGTGTGCTCGCCGACCGGCAGCCGGTCGCCGCTGTGCAGCGGCGCCGGGCCGATCGCCGACATCACGTCGTAGCTGCGCGAACCCAGGACGGGGTCCACGCAGATCCCGCCGCGCACCGCCAAGTAGGTCCGCAGCCCGGCCAGCGGGGCGCCCAACGAGATCACCTGCCCATCGCGGACGTGGTGAATGCTGTTGGTGCCGAACTTGATTCCGTTCACGGTGGGGTCGGTGTCGGCGCCCGTCACCGCGATGTCGACATCGCCGCCGCGGACGCGAGCGGAAAAGCCGCCGAAGGTCACTTCGACGGTGGCGCGGTCGTCGGGGTTGGCGACCAACCGGTTGGCCAGTTTGTGCGCGCGGCGGTCCGCGGCGCCGGACCGGCTGACGCCGAGGTGGGCCAGCCCCGGGCGGCCGAGGTCCTGGACGACGGCGAACGGCCCGGTGCGCAGAATCTCCAAGGTCGGCATGGCTATCTCCTTGCTCACACGGCGCGGAACTGGACCCACATGCCCCGCGTCAGCAGCGCCGGGTTGGGCCGGTCGAGATCCCACAGGACGGCGTCGGTGTGGCCGATGAGCTGCCAGCCGCCGGGCGATTGCCGGGGATATACCGCGCTGAACTCACCGGCCAGGGCGACGGAGCCGGCCGGCACCGACGTCCGTGGCTCCGACCGGCGCGGCACCCGCAAGCGCGCGTCGCCGTCGACCAGGTACGCGAAACCCGGTGCGAAGCCGCTGAATCCGACCCGCCACGGGGTGGACGTGTGGGCGTCGATCACCTGCGCCGTGGACAGCCCGGTGTGGCCGGCGACCTCGGCGAGGTCCGGGCCGTCGTACACGACGTCGATCACCACGTCGATGCGGCGGTCGACCGGGGCCGCCGCATCGACGGTGACCCGCATCCGGCGCAGCCGTTGCCGGGTGACCCCCTGCCGGCGGGGGCTGTCGAGCTTGACCAGCACGGTGCGGGCGGCGGGGACGATGTCGACGACGCCGGGCAGCGCCGCCGTGCCCAGCGCGTCCACCCACGCCAATACCTCGGCCGTGCTGCCGCATTGAAGCATCAGCGCGTGGTCGCCGTAGTCGAACACGGTGTTGCCGACCAGGTCGGTCGACAGCTCCTGGGAGAGGCCACTGCCCATATCCGTCACGCTCATTACTGAACGGTAACCCCGGCATCCGTGCAGGCGGGAGCGAATGCGGACGGATTTTCGAGCAATGCCAGAGCTGCCTTACCGAACGCTCAAACAGGCGGGATTCAGCCCAGGATCTTGCCGATCAGCGGCGGCAGTTGGTCGGCGATCAGCGGGTAGCTCAGGGGCGACGCGAACGCGATCGCGCCCGCCTGATCCTTGGTGGTGAAGACGTGCCGGTTCTGGGCGGTCGCCAGCGAGGCCGCCACTTCGGGGTCGGCGAGCAGCGCCTTCTGGTCGTCGGGGCTCTCGGTCGTCCAGACCACCACGTCGGCGGAATCGAGCACCGCCTTGATCTGATCACGGGGGATGACGGCGCGGTGATCGCTGCCGAAGGGCTTGATGCTGTCGGCGATGACGAGGCCCATCTGGTTCAGGAAGTCGGTCCGCCAGCCCGCCAGGGTCGCCACCACGGTGCCCTGCCAGAGCGTGCCCTGCATCAGCAACGCCTTCTTGCCGGTCCACTGCGGATTCTTTTGGGCGACGGCGGCGAATTGCTTGTCGACGCCGTCGATCAGGGACCTCATCTGGTCGGCCTGGAACACCGCCTGGCCGACGGCGGTGGCCTGGTCCTTCCACGGCTCGAAGAACGCGTCGCCGTCCGATTGCGCGAGGGTCGGCGCGATCGCCGACAGCTTCTGGTAGGTGTCGGCGTCCAGGCCCGCGTTGATGGCCACGATCAGGTCCGGCTTGAGGCCCGCGATCTGGTCGACCTGAATGCCGTTGTCCAGGTTCAACACCACGGGCTGGGCGCCGCCGAGCTTGGGCTGGGCCCAGGGCCACACCGCGAAGGGCTGATCGCCGAACCAGTTGGTCACCGCGATGGGCACCACGCCCAGCGCCAGCAGGTCGTCCTGCTCGGTGTAGCCGGCGCTCACCACCCGCTTGGGCGGCTCCTTGATGACGGTCTGACCGAACAGGTGGGTGACGGTGACCGATCCGCCGGGAGCGGCGCCGGGCGAGGATTTGCGCGGCGAGCACGCCGCCGACCATCCGGCGATCGCGGCCGCCCCCGCAGCCCCCGCGAGCTGCAGGAATCCCCGGCGATTCCATCCCTGTCGCATCGCGTGAGATTATCGCTTACTTCGTTCGCACCCGCTGTGCCGCGCGGCTCATCCCCTTCGCGGCCCTTCGTAGCCCGTCCAGGGGCTGTAGTCGGCGATCAGCTCCTCCTGCGGCGGGCGCCGGTCGGCCGCCACGTGCTGCAGGTTGATCCGGATCCGGTACCAGATGGAACTCGGCCCGCGCATGCCGTCGACCAGGACGTCCGCCGGCTGCAGCAGCGCGGCGGCGTCCGGGTGGCGCTCGCGCCAGGTGTCCAGCGCCGCCATCGCCTCGTCTTTGGTTTTGGTGCGGGCGATCTCGATGAGCGGCTTGGACGAGACCCGCCCTCGCTCGGTGCGGGTGCCGGAACCCTTGGGCGCCCGCTCCGGCGGGCCCATCTCCTCGGCCAGGATCAGCAGCCGATCCAGTTCGCCGACGGCGTCGTCCATCCCCGTCCAGGGGTCGCCCATCTCGGCGAACCGGGCTGGCACCGTATCGATGGTGAAGGCCGCGGGATCGCAGCCGGCTACCTCGTCCCAGTGCAGCGGCGTCGATACCCGAGCATCCGGGGTGGCCCGCACGGAATAGGCGGACGCGACGGTGCGGTCCTTGGCGTTCTGGTTGAAGTCGACGAACACGCCCTCGCGCTCTTCCTTCCACCAGCGGCTGGTCGCCGCGTCGGGCACCCGCCGCTCGACCTCGCGCGCGACGGTCTGCGCGGCCAGCCGAACCTGGCGGAATTCCCAGCGCGGCGCGATCCGGGCGTAGATGTGGAAGCCGCGGGACCCGGACGTCTTCGGCCACGCCACCAGGCCGTAGTCCTCCAGCACCTCGCGGGCCACCAACGCGACGTCGACGATCCGCCGCCACGTCACGCCCGGCATCGGGTCCAGGTCGACGCGCAATTCGTCGGGGTGGTCGAGGTCGCCGGCGAGCACCGGGTGCGGGTTGAGGTCCACGCAGCCCAGGTTGATCACCCACGCCAGCCCGGCGGCGTCGTGTACGACGGCCTCCGCGGCGGAGGTGCCCCGCGCGTAGTGCAATTCGGCGACGTCGACGTAGTCCGGCCGGTTTGCCGGCGCCCGCTTCTGGAACACGGCCTCCTGCGCGATGCCCTTCACGAAGCGCTTGAGAATCATCGGCCGGCCGGCCACCCCGCGCAGCGCCCCGTCGGCGACGGACAGGTAGTAGCGGACCAGGTCGAGCTTGGTATGCGGCCCCGAGCCGCCGAGGCCTTCGAAGACCACTCTGTCGGGGTGGGTGATGGTGACCTCGTGCCCGGCCACCTCCACTGACGCCGGGCCGGTCATGTTCATCATCGTAGGTCGATGGGTATTAACTAGTGGCGCTGCGACCTACGTCACATAGGGTGGAATTCATGCCTAACCTCATCGGCCTGCCCGGCCAGGCGGTCTCCAAGATTCAGCAGTACCTCGAGCGTGGCTCGGCCGAACTGCACTACGTGCGCAAGATCTTCGAATCGGGCGCGTTCCGGATCGAACCGCCGCAGAACTACGCCGCGATGGCCGCGGACATCTACAAGTGGGGCGAGTTCGGCATGCTGCCCTCGCTCAACGCGCGACGCCACCCCGACCGCGCGGCCTGCATCGACGAGGAGGGCGAATTCACCTACCGCGAGCTCGACGAGGCCGTGCACGCGGTCGCGAACGGGCTGATCGACAAGGGCGTCAAGGGCGGCGACGGGGTCGCCATCCTGGCCCGCAACACCCGCTGGTTCCTGATCGCCTACTTCGGCGCCGCCCGGGTCGGCGCCCGCATCATCCTGCTCAACAGCGAGTTCTCCGGACCCCAGATCTGTGAGGTGTCGGAGCGCGAGGGCGCCAAGGTGATCATCTACGACGACGAGTACACCAAGGCCGTCAGCAAGGCCGAGCCGGAGCTGGGCAAGCTGCGGGCGCTGGGGTCCAACCCCGATGCGGACGAGCCGTCGGGCAGCGAGGACGAGACGCTGGCCGACCTCATCGAGCGCAGCGACAAGTCTCCCGCCCCGAAGGCGAGCAGGCACGCGTCGATCATCATCCTGACCAGCGGCACCACCGGCACCCCCAAGGGCGCGAACCGCAGCACCCCGCCGACGCTGGCGCCGATCGGCGGCATCCTGTCGCACGTGCCGTTCAAGGCCGGTGAGGTGACGTCGTTGCCGGCGCCGATGTTCCACGCGCTGGGTTTCCTGCACGGCACCATTGCGATGTTCCTGGGCTCGACGCTGGTGCTGCGGCGCAAGTTCAAGCCGCCGCTGGTGCTGGAGGACATCGAGAAGCACAAGGTCACCGCCATGGTCGTGGTCCCGGTGATGCTGTCCCGCATCCTCGACGCGATCGAGAAGATGGACTCCAAGCCCGACCTGTCCAGCCTGAAAATCGTGTTCGTATCCGGATCGGCGCTGGGGGCCGACCTGGCCGAGCGGGCGCTCAAGGACCTGGGTCCGGTGATTTACAACATGTACGGCTCGACCGAGATCGCCTTTGCCACCATCGCCGAGCCCAAGCACCTGGAATTCAATTCGTCGACCGTCGGGCCGGTCGTCAAGGGCGTCAAGGTCAAGATCTTCGACGACAACGGCAAGGAGTTGCCGCAGGGCGAGGTCGGGCGGATCTTCGTCGGCAACGCCTTCCCGTTCGAGGGATACACCGGCGGCGGCAAGAAGCAGATCATCGACGGGTTGCTGTCCTCGGGCGACGTCGGCTACTTCGACGAGCACGACCTGCTCTACATCAGCGGGCGCGACGACGAGATGATCGTCTCCGGCGGCGAGAACGTGTTCCCGGCCGAGGTCGAGGACCTCATCACCGGACACCCGGATGTCGTGGAGGCCACCGCCATTGGCGTCGAGGACAAGGAATGGGGCCATCGGCTGCGCGCGTTCGTGGTCAAGAAGGAAGACGCCGACCTCGACGAGGACACCGTCAAGCACTACGTGCGCGATCACCTGGCGCGCTACAAGGTGCCCCGGGAGGTCGTGTTCCTCGAGGAGTTGCCGCGCAACCCCACCGGCAAGATCCTCAAGCGCGAACTGCGCGAGATGGAGATCGATTGACTATCGGCGGGCCTGAATGGCGCGGATGATCTGGGCGGAGAGTTTGGGGTCGATCAGCAGCTGATCGATGAGCGCCGTGAGGACCTCTTGCCCGGTCACGCGGGCGACGCCGATGCGGTCGGCGGCCTCACGCTGCCAGACGTCGAGCGCGCGGTGCGTGGCCAGCGGTAGATCGACGGTTCGTCGCGTTCGCCGGCCGCCCGACGGCTGGGCGGGGGCTTCCCCGAACATGTTGAGGCGCTGGGTCGGTCCGGTCTGTCCGGGCAGCGGGGGCTTCGCGGTGTAGCGGGCGAACCGGTTGGGGCTGGACTCGTGGCGGTTGGGGTTGATACTCATCGCGGCGACCCTCTCTGGGGTGCAAATCAGTAGATCCGCTTGTCAGTATGCGCGTCGTCGAGCACCTCCCATTGATATCACCGTCGCGCGCGCCCGGCGTGCCGGGTGCGCGCCCGGAGGATCGCCCCGGGTTGACGTGCCCACCGATCCGCGAGAGCGATATTCCGGGCGCGCGCCGAAATGGGTTTGCTGCGCTGGTTTTATGCCCGGGCGTTGAATTCCGGGCAATTCATCAAAGTGCAATTTCCGTAAATGTAAATCTCCGTCTTCACTTACATCATGATCTCAGTAGATGGCTGCTGAGCAGCATAAAGGCGCGGCGAGCCGGACCGGTGCGGAGGGGTTACGCGAAAACGAATTTACCCGACGATGTTATCCGATCTCTTTGTCGGTGCGACTAGATGTGGATCACATTGCGTAGCCAATCGGGTGTATAACGAGCAGAATATGGTTATTCAGACCAAAAGCTTCTTGTTCAACATCGTGGAAGGAGCTCGCAAATGTTGAATTCAGTGCTTTCGATCCGCCGCGGCGCGGTCGGCGTCGCGGCCGCCGGGTTGACGACCGGAGCGATCCTGTTCGGCGGTAGCGCTCCCGTCGCTCACGCCGCGCCGCCGCCCGGCATCAGCTTCGACACGGTCGGCCCGCACGGTGGGCCGGACCTGCCGCTCAAGCCCGGCGGGGGCGGCGGCGGCCACGGTGGTGGCGGCCACGGCGGTGGCGGCTGGGGCGGCGGCGGCCATGGCGGCTGGGGCGGCCACGGCGGCCCGGGCGGCGGCGGTCACGGCGGCTGGGCCGGCCACGGTGGCTGGGGCGGCCCGGGCGGCTGGAATGGTCACTGGGGCCGCGGCGGCGATTGGGGCCGCGGCGGCTGGTGGGGTCCGCGCGGCGGCTGGGACCGCGGCGTTTGGGGCCACCCCGGTTGGGGCAATGGTGGCTGGGGTCCCCCTGGCTTGGGCTACCGGCCATGGTGGCCACTGTGGAACTGGTGGTGGTGACCCAGCCCGAAAGGACCCGGGCCATGCCGGCCTGGCAGACGTGCGTCAGGTCGGCATGACCCGTTTCAGGCGATTATGGGTCGCGGGGCAGGCCCAGTAGCCGCTCGGCGATGATGTTGAGCTGCACCTCCGAGGTGCCCCCATAGATGGTGGTGGCGCGGCTGGCCAGCAGGTACTCGCCCCACTTGCCCGGTAGCTGGCTGGTGTCGCCGATCGCGGCGTCGGTGCCGAACGACGACACCGCGAACTCGGCGTACCCCTGGCCGGTGCGCATCGACAACAGCTTGGAGATCGCGGCGGACGGCATGGCGTCCCCGCCGGCCAGCGTCAACAACGTCGAACGCAGGTTCAGCACCTTGGCGGCGTGGCCCTCGGCGATCAGCTGCCCGGCCCGGTGCTGCGCCACCTGGTCGAACTGCCCGTCGCGCACGAACTCGACGAACTCGGGAAGCGTCGCAAGGAAATTCGCGTCGCTGCTGCCAATCGAGACCCGTTCGGCCGTCAGCGTGTTGCGGCTGACCTCCCAGCCCCGGTTGACGTCGCCGAGCACGCATTCGTCGGGCACGAACACGTCGTCGATGTAGACGGTGTTGAAAAACTCCTGGCCCGTCAGCTCACGCAGCGGCTTGACCGTGACGCCTTCGCTGCGCATGTCCAGCAGGAAGTACGTGATGCCATTGTGTTTGGGTGCGGAGGCGTCAGTTCTCGCCAGGAGCGCCCCCCACTGCGAGTACTGCGCGGCGGTGGTCCAGATCTTCTGGCCGGTGATGCGCCAACCGCCGTCGGCCCGGGTCGCTTTGGTGGTCAGCCCGGCGAGATCCGATCCGGCGCCCGGCTCGGAAAACAGCTGGCACCAGATTATTTCGCCGCGCATGGTCGGCGGCAGGAACCGCCCTTTCTGCTCCTCGGTGCCGAACGCGACGATCGATGGAATGATCCACGCCGCGATGCCGACCTGCGGCCGCTTGACCCGCCCGGCGGCGAACTCCTGGGCGATGATGATCTGCTCCACCGGGCTGGACGCCCGGCCCCACGGCCTGGGCAGGTAGGGCAGCACCCAGCCGCCCTCCGCGATCGCCACCGTGCGCGGCTCGCGGTCCATCTGCTTGAGCGCGGTGACCTCCGCGCGAATCTCGGCCCTCAGCTTTTCGGTGTCGGGATCCAGGTCGATGTCCACCGCGCGCATTCCGGTCGTGGTCGCGGTGTCCACGACTCGTTGCGGGTATTCCGAGCTGCGCCCGAAGGAGGCGGCCAGCATCAGCGCCCGTCGGTAGTAGACGTTGGTGTCGTGCTCCCAGGTGAACCCGATCCCGCCGTGCACCTGGATGCAGTCCTGCGCGCAGCGCTGGGCTGCGGCCGGCGCCAGCGTCGCCGCCACGGCCGCGGCGAACTCGGCGTTGCAAGCCGCCATGTCCCAACCGTTCTCGTGGGACTCGTCCAGCGCGCGGGCGGCATCCCACACCGCCGCGGTGGCCCGCTCGGTGTCGGCGATCATCTCCGCGCACTTGTGCTTGATGGCCTGGAACTGGCCGATCGGTCTGCCGAACTGCTCGCGGATCTTCGCGTAGTGCGACGCGGTGTCGGTCGCCCACCGCGCCACGCCGATGGCCTCGGCCGACAGCAGCGTGACCATCAGCGCGTGCGCGGTGGCCATCGTCAGATTGCTCAACACGACGTCGTCGCCGACCTCGACGGCGTTGGCCCGCACGTGCGCGATGGGGCGCAGCGGGTCAAGGCTTTTCACCGGCTCGATCTCGAGCTGCTCGGCGCGCAGCACCACCCATTCCTCGCCGCTGTCGATCGCGACCGGGAGCACCAGCAAGGAGGCCTGCGCGGCGCCGGGAACCGCGCGGACCTCGCCGCGGATCACCAGCACCTCCTCGTTGGGTCCCTGGCGGGTGGCGGTCAGCGCGCAGCACTCCATCGCGTAGGCGGCGATGGCCGCGCCGGACGCCAGCTCGGCGAGCACCTTGGCCTCGGGGTCGTGCGCGGAGATCAGCGCACTGGCGATCGCCGACGGCACGAACGGCCCGGGTACCGCCCCGTAGCCGAACTCGGCCAGCACGATGGCCAATTCGAGGATGCCGAAACCCTGGCCCCCGACCGCCTCCGCGAGATGCACGCCCTGCAGGCCCTGCTCGGCCGCGGCCTGCCAGTACGGCGGGGGGTTGTCGATCGGGGATTCCAGCGCGGCGTGCAGCACCTCGGACGGCGCGACCCGCGCCACCAGGGATCGCACCGAGTCGGCCAGGTCTTGATGCTCAGGAGATATCGCGATCGGCATTGGTCGCCTTCCTCGTCCCTTTGCTGGCTCACGTTTCGTGCCAGCGCCTTCCAAGCTAACAACCAGTCGGTTGGTTGACTACATGGGCCAGCGGTTGCCCGTCGCGCAGCCGGCGGCAGTTCGCGACCGCCTCCGTCAGGTATCGCCGCATGGTGTCGGCGGTGTACCAGGTGACGTGCGGCGTCAGCACCACGTTGTCCAGGCCCAGTAGCGGGTTGCCGGGCGCCACCGGCTCCACCTCGAAAACGTCGAGCCCCGCCGCGGCCAGCCGCCCGCCCCGCAGCGCGTCGACCAGGGCGCCTTCGTCGACCACCGCGCCGCGGGACGTGTTGACCAGCACCGCATTCGGCTTCATCCGGGCCAGCGCGTCGCGGTCCAGCAGGTGATGGGTCTGCGGCGTCAGGGGCAGGTGCAGCGAGACGATGTCGCTGGCGGCCAGCAGGTCGGGCAGCGGCCGCCAGCCGGGCCGGCCGTCGTCGCGGGTGCTGGTGTGCACGACGGTCGCCCCCATCGCGGTGACGATCTCCCCCACCCGCTTGGCGATGTTGCCGTAGCCGACCAGCCCGACGGTGCAGCCGCCGACGTCGCGCACCGTCTCGCCCAGTGCCGGGTCCGACGGCCAGCCCCGGCCGTCGCGGACCGCGCGGTCCAGACCCGGCAGCCGGCGCAACGCGGCCAGCATCAGCAGCACCGCGCCCTCGGCCACCGACGGCGCGTTGGCGCCCGGCATGTTCGCGACCGCGATGCCGCGTTCCGTCGCCGTCTGCACGTCGATCGTGTTCACCCCGGCCCCGAGCTTGTGCACCAGCCGCAGCTTGGCCCCCCGCCCCAGGTCGGCGCCCGACAGCGGCCGGAGCACATGCCAGATGACGTCCGCCTGCGGCAGCTCCCGATAGAAGCCCGCATCGTCGTCCTCGGCGCACCACCGGATGTCGAGCCAATCCGATTCTGGCGCAACGAAGTCGAGCACCCTGTCGCCGGGGACGAAATGGGCGAGAACTCTCAGCGCCACCTCTTGGTGATCCACCTGGCGATGGTATCGGCCTGCTCGCTGCGCGCGCCCGGGGTGGTGAAGTAGTGGTCGGTGTCGATCGACGCCCGGGTCTTGTCGGTGCCGGCGAGCGCGTCGAATATGCGCTTGGCGTCCGACGGGAAGACACCGGTGTCCGCCGCGGCGTTGATCACCAGTGCCGGGGAGGTGATGCGCGTCAGGTGCGGTTCGGCGCGGGTTTGGGCCACCCGCAGGCTCCACATGCCGAGCCAGTTGCGCAGGGTGCAGGCGGCGGCGATGCCGTGCGCGGAGCGGTTCGCCTTGGCGGGGACGCCGGCATAACACAGGTTCGGCTGGCGCTTGGTCGGCTCGATGCTCGGATCGACCATGCGGGGATCGGCCCAGGTGCGCATCACGCTGAACGGCCGGTCCGAAAAGCCCACGGCGCGAATGCGTTTGAGCTCGCGCTCGGCCCAGTCTGTGATGGCGTGGTTGCGCGCGATCTGGGCGTCACGGTAGCGGGCGATGAACTCGGGCGAGTACGGCGGGCCGTTGCGCTCGTCGAACAGGTCGAGGTCGGGGTCCGTGGCGACCGGGTCGTTCTCGTCGACGACGGCGGCGTCCATCCACGCTGTCAGCACGTCGGGGCGGCCGGGGTGGGCGGCAGTGGCGACGTAGCCGTCGGCGGGGATCAACTCGGTGAGCCCGGCCGCCGGGCGCATGCCTTCCAAGGGCGTCACGTTCGGTTCGAGCGCCTGTGACTGATAGGCGGCCATCAACGAACCGCCGCCCGAATTACCAAGCAGCACAACGTAGTCCACGCCCTGCACCTCGCGCAGCCAACGCACGCCGACGCCGATGTCGACCAGGGCATGGTCCAGCAGGAAGCTGCTCTCGAAGCCGCGGAACCTGGTGTTCCAGCCCAGAAATCCGATGCCGCGGGTGGCGATGTAGTCGGCGAGATAGTGCTCGGCGAAGTCGATCTGGTAGTGCGCGGCGATCATCGCCACCTTCGGTTTGCGTCCCACCGCTCGGTGGTAGAGCCCCTGGCAGGGGTGGCCGCCGGCGCCGGCCCGGCCCGCGGTGGGAGATGGCAGCCCGACGAATTCCTGCATCACGCCCCGGGCGCCGTTTTGACGGCTCAATTCGGCTCCCCTCCGCCGGCATAGACGGCTCGGTAGTAGATGTTGGCCAGCGTGCGGATGCACGCGGCGTCGTCGGGTTCACCGGTCCCGGCGAGCTGCATGTAGCAGAACTGGTAGAACATGGCCAAAATGGCCTCGGCGATCAGCCGCGGATCGTCGTCGGGGCAGTGGCCCTCGGCCTGGGCGCGCCGGACCGACTCGCTGATGAAAGCTATTGGAGTAGCGCAGATTTCGGTCCAATACCGCGCGAAGTCGTCGTTGATCATGGCCAGCTGATAAATGCTGATGACCTCGGCGAGCCGGTTGCGATAGGTCCACCACTGCGCGGCGGCGGCCTCGTACGCGCGCTCGCGATCGGACAGGCCATGTTCGGTCACCGAACGCGCACGCCCGGTGATCTCGTCGCGGAACCGCAGGGCCCACTGGCGGACCATCGCCTCTTTGGAGTCGTAGTAGTTGTAGAACGACGCGGCCGAGCGGCCCGCTTCTGCGGCGATGTCGGCAATCGTGGTCGCCAGAACGCCTTTGCGCGCGATCACCGTCCGGGCGGCCATGTCGATCGCGGCCTGCGTTCGCCGCCCGCGGTGCGTCGGAAACGCCGGGACGGGGCCGGGTCGCTCATCAGGTTCGGCCGCAGTGGACAATTGCGCAAACCTCCTGGAGCAGAACTGGACCTGATGTTAGATTCAGATTCGGTTCTTGACCAGGTTTACGCGGATCGATAGGAGCCGCACGATGATCAAGCCGCGCAACGCCAACGCGGAATTCGAGCTGGGCGGGATCAATCACGTCGCACTGGTGTGTTCCGACATGGCGCGGACCGTGGACTTTTACTCCAACATCCTTGGCATGCCCCTGATCAAATCGCTCGATCTGCCCGATGGGGCGGGCCAGCACTTCTTCTTCGACGCCGGCAACGGCGACTGCGTCGCGTTCTTCTGGTTCGCCGACGCCGCCGACCGGGTGCCGGGCATCTCGTCGCCGGGCGCCATCCCGGGCATCGGCGACATCACCAGCGCGGTGAGCACCATGAACCACCTGGCATTCCACGTGCCGGCCGAGCAGTTCGACGCCTACCGGCAGCGGCTCAAGGACAAGGGCGTGCGGGTCGGGCCGGTGCTGAACCACGACGAGAGTGAGCGCCAAGTCTCGGCGACGGTGCATCCCGGGGTGTACGTGCGCTCGTTCTACTTCCAGGATCCCGACGGCATTACGCTGGAATTCGCCTGCTGGGTCAAGGAATTCAGCGCCAGCGACAACAAGGCCGTCCCCAAGACGGCGGCCGACCGGCGACCCCCGGTGGAGGCCGTACGCTGAAAGGGCAACACCGTGCCTGAGCCGGGGGATGTCCATGACGACGAACGGCATTTTGTCCGACGCTCAGATCGCCGCGCTGACGCCCGAGCAGCGGCGTGACCTGATCAACCGGCTGGAGCGGCCGCTGAGCGACGTGATCGACCCGGTGCTCCTGAGCCGGATACGGCGCACCCGCATGAGCCTGATGATCGGTGGCTCGATCGCGATGGTTCCCTGGCTGGGGTATCTGTCCATCACGCTGCCGTCGAACTACGTCGCCCACAACTGGACCGCCACGTGGGTGGGTTTCGACATCCTTTTGGTCGTGTTCATGGTGGCGACGGCGCTCCTCGGTTACCTGCGTCGCCAGCTGGTGGTGCTCGCCGCGTTCACCGCGGGCGTGCTGCTGATCTGCGACGCGTGGTTCGACCTGATGACCGCCGGACCCGCGGACGTGCGCATATCGGTGGCGACCGCGCTGGGCATCGAGGTGCCGCTGGCGATCTTGCTGATCCGCGGCGCGATTCGCATCATGCGGCTCACGATGATGCGCTTGTGGCTCCTGGATCCCCGGATGCGGCTGTGGCACCTGCCGCTGTTTCCTTGAGCCGGTACAGGTTTGGATTGGTGAGCTCGTCGAGCAGCGACGCCAGGTGATCGACGAGCTGGTCGGGCTCCAGTCGGACGTCGCCGGCCAGCCAGGCGCTGATGGTCTGCCCGACGCCGCCCACCGCGAAGTGCGCGGCGGCCTTGACGCGGTCGTTCGCCGGCGCGCGCAACGTATCGACGGCATGCTGGCCGGACAGCATGGCGAAAAGCGCGCTGGACTCGGCGCGCTTGCGCACGATCACCGGGTCGCCCAGCTGTGTGTTGAAGAGCAGGCGCCCGATGCGGGCGTCGCCGGCGATGGTCCGCACGATGTTTGCCACGCCCGCGCGGGTCTGCTCGGACGCCGGCACCGCCGCCACGGCCGCCTGGGTGGTGGCGGCCAGCTCGGCGACCACCCAATCGAACACCCGACTGACGAACTGGTCCTTGTCGCTGAAGCTCTCGTAGAAATAACGGGCCGCCAGGCCCGCCCGGTCGCAGATGCCGCGGACGGTCAGCGCGGAGATGTCCTGCTGGTCGGCCCCCAGCAGGTCCAGCCCGGCGGTCAGGAATTGGCGGCGGCGGACGGCCACCCGCTCGGCGGCGTCGACGCCCCGGTAGGGCCGCGCTCCGGATGCCTGCGCCATGACAACCATCTTGACACCGACCGTGATACGGGACAACATCAGGAAACATACGTTCGCACATTTTGCGCAGAGGGGATTCCGCATGGCGATCCAGCAGACGGTCCATGGGCCCATCCCTCATGTGGAGCGCCCGGTCTCCGATCCGCCGCGTCCGCATTCCATTCGGCGCCGGCGAGCCGCGGCCGACTACGGCATGATGGGCGTGGCGTTGCTGGCGGGTCCCGCCAACGTGATCATGGAGTTGTCGCGGCCCGGCGTCGGCCACGGCGTCGTGGAAAGCCGCGTCGAAAGTGGCCGAATCGACCGCCACCCAATCAAGCGCGCGCGCACCACTTTCACCTATATCGCGGTGGCGAACGCCGGAACCGAGGCCCAGAAGGCGGCGTTTCGCCGCGCCGTCAACGGCTCGCACGCGCAGGTCTACTCAACTTCGGATAGCCCGGTGTCGTACAACGCGTTCGACCCCGAGCTGCAGTTGTGGGTGGCGGCGTGCATTTTCAAGGGCGGCATCGACATCTATCGCACCTTCGTCGGTGAGATGAACGACGAGGAAGCGGAGCGTTTTTACCGCGACGGCATGACGCTGGGCACCACATTGCAGGTACCGCCGGAGATGTGGCCACCGGATCGGGCCGCCTTCGATCGGTACTGGCAGGAATCGCTGGAGAAGATCCACATCGACGACACCGTCCGTGAATTCCTCTACCCGATCGCCGCGTCCCGGATTAGCGGAGTTTCGTTGCCCCGTTGGCTGCAACGGCGGTCGGAGGATCTCAACCTGCTGATCACCACCGGGTTCTTGCCGCAACGGTTTCGCGACGAGATGCGGTTGCCGTGGGATGCCGCCAAACAACGCCGCTTCGATCGCCTGATGAAGATCGTGGGGGCGGTGAACAACCTGCTTCCGCGACGAGTCCGAGAGTTCCCGTTCAACTGGATGCTCTGGGATCTGGACCGCCGGATCAGGACGGGGCGGCCGCTGGTCTAAGGCCGGCGCGGCCGGGTTGATAACGACAATCATTTTCATTAGGCTCGCTCGGGTCCCACCTCACAGCCCGAGGAGTGCCCATGACCGCGCCTGTCTGGATGGCGTCGCCACCGGAGGTGCACTCGGCGTTGCTGAGCAGCGGCCCGGGGCCGGGGTCGCTGCTGGCCGCGGCCGGGACGTGGAACGCGCTGAGCGCCGAATACGCCTCGGCGGCCGATGAACTCACCGCGGTGCTCGCGTCCGTCCAAGCGGGTGCCTGGGAGGGCCCGAGCGCCGAATCGTATGTGGCTGCCCACGCGCCCTACCTGGCGTGGTTGACGCAGGCCGGTGTGAACAGCTCGGCAAAGGCCGCCGAGCACGAGACGATGGCCGCGGCCTACACCGCCGCGCTGGCGGCCATGCCGACGCTGCCCGAACTGGCCGCCAACCACGTCGTCCACGGGGCCTTGGTGGCGACCAACTTCTTTGGCATCAACACGATCCCGATCGCACTCAACGAGGCCGACTATGTGCGGATGTGGGTTCAGGCGGCCACCACCATGGGCGTCTACCAAGCGGTGTCCAGCGCGGCGGTGGCGTCCACCCCGCCGGCCACCCCTGCGCCGCAAATCCTCAAATCCGACGCGCAAACCGAGGGCAATGCCCCGGCGTCGGCGGTGTCCAACTATGCGCAGGACGCGTCTAGCCTGCTCCGGGGGTTCGAGCAAGCGATCACGCAGCAGGTCGAGGAGTTTCTGCAAAACCCCCTGGGTTTGCAGCAGCAGATCCTGCAGATCCTGCAAGGCCAAATGAACAGCGACAACCCGTTGGGGCTTCCGCAGGGGCTGGTGAATTTTCTGCAAAACAACCTGGGTATCGGAAATAGTCAGCTTGCGCACGACCCGACGATCGATCTGCCGATCGATGACTTCCTTGCGAACATCCTGCAGCACTTCGGCATTAATTGGGATCCGGCGGGTGGCACCATCAACGGAGCCACCTACGACACATTCACGAACCCCGGACAGGCCTCGTTTTGGATCGCTCGAAGCCTCGAACTTTTTGAGGATTTTCAAAACTTTGGGGTCGACCTGACGCAAAACCCGGTGCAGGCTTTTCAATGGCTGATTAGCTGGCAACTGTTCGATTTCCCCACCCACATACTCGAAGTCGCTTCCTATGCGGTCTCCAACCCGGCGCTGGCGCTTGCGGCCACCCCCGCCATTGCTCCCGGAGCACTAGGCGGTTTGGGGGGGCTTGCCGGCCTGGCCGCCGTACCCCCAGCCGGTGCCGCACCGGCACCGGCACCCGTGCCCGCCGCGCCGCCGATGGTGCCGGTCGCGATGGGCCCGACCTTCGCCGCGCCGGCCGCGGTCCCGGCCTCGGCGCCGGCGCCCGCGCCCGCGCCCTCCGCCCCGCCGGCTCCCGCGGGCCCCGCTCCCACGGCGCCGCCCGCGACCGCGGGCCCGGTGGGCTTCCTCGCTCCCTACGCGGTCGGGCCCCCCGGCATGGGATCCGGCTCGGGAATGGGTGCCGGCGCCAGCTCGAGCGCCAAAAGGAAAGCGCCGGAACCCGATACGGCCGCGGCGGCGGCAGCGGCGGCTGCGCGGGAGGAGGCGCGCGCGCGGCGGCGCCGGCGTGCCAAGGGCCGCGACCACGCCGACGAATTCCTGGATATGAACGTCGACGTCGACCCGGACTGGGACGAGCCCCCGTCGACCGCGGCCTCGGAGCGGGGCGGCGGCAGATTGGGGTTTGCCGGCACCGAGCCTCGGCAGGCCGTCGCCGAGGCGGCCGGCTTAACCACGCTGGCCGATGACGAGTTCGGCGGTGGCCCTCGGATGCCGATGGTGCCGGGCACGTGGGGCACGGGCGGTGCTAGTGAGGGTGGTGAAGGTGTACGCGACGGCGAACGGCGCGACAGTTAGGGTTGCGCACTTTTAGAGGTGAAGGCCCGCTGATGACTTCTCGTACCCTCAATTGCTTCGACCGGCATTGCGGGTCCAAAACTGATGCCTGCCGAGATGCCTTGGCGCAGGACTGTTTTCCCATTGTCCGCGCTCCAGCCAACGGCACAGCGTAGCGGTCTCGTCGTTGTCACTGATGGGGCCGATCCAATGGGGTGGCCCGCAGGGCTTCCGGTCGCCCGTGCAGGGTTGGACGACCGCCATGACACCGCATCCGGTTGGGCGGGACGCGCAGGTGAGTGGTCCGAGCATGCAAGCTGCGGAGACCAGCATGGCGTGGGGACAGCGTCGGATGGTGGGACGAAGCTCTTCGATGACGGGGAGAACATCGTCTGGCGCACACGCGGTGCATACGACGACGGTGAACGGGCGGTCGGTACCGCGGCGTGACGAAGTCATCTCCTAGCAGCCCACTTGTCTCAATGGCCCGCGGTCGGGCCGGGATAGGGCAGCAGCGCCATTTCGCGCGCGTTCTTGATCGCGGTGGCGACCTGCCGTTGTTGTTGGACGCTTAGGCCGGTCACGCGCCGAGAGCGGATCTTGCCTCGCTCCGAAATGAATACGCGCAGCGACGCGGCGTCTTTATAGTCGACCGCGCTGAGCCCCAGGCTGGCCAGGAGGTTCCTCTTGGGCTTGACGAGCAGTTCCGCGGTCCGACGATCGCGCCGAGGTTTCTTAGCCATTCCGCGCCATCACCAACTCGCCTTCCGCACGCCGGGCAACTGTCCGTTGTGGGCCAACTGGCGGACCCGTACCCGCGACAGGCCAAACTTGCGCAGGTGCCCGCGGGGGCGCCCGTCGACGGCGTCGCGGTTGCGCAGCCGCACGGCGCTGGCGTCGCGCGGCTGTCGTGACAGCTCCCGTCGCGCGGCGTCCCGTTGCTCGGCCGCGCTCGACGGGGAACGGATGATCTGTTTGAGTTCGGCGCGCCGTTCCGCATAACGCGCCACGATGGCTCGCCGCTTGTCGTTCTTGACCACCTTGGATTTCTTGGCCATCGTCAGCGCTCCTCGCGGAAGTCGATATGGCGGCGGATCACCGGGTCGTACTTGCGCAGTACCAGCCGGTCGGGGTCGTTGCGCCGGTTTTTGCGTGTGATGTAGGTGTAGCCGGTGCCCGCAGTGGAGCGCAGCTTGACGACGGGGCGTATCTCGTTGCGCGCCATCAGATTCGCTGCCCTTTCCGGCGCAGCCTGGTCACCACGGCCTCGATGCCGTCACGGTCGATGACCTTGATGCCCTTGGCGCTGACCCGCAGGCGAATGCGGCGGTCCTCCGACGGCAGGTAGTACGTCTTGAGCTGGATGTTGGGTGACCAGCGCCGGCGGGTGCGGCGGTGCGAATGCGATACCGCATTACCGAAACCCGGTGCGCGGCCGGTTATTTGACAACGAGCGGACACCCATTCCTCCCCAGACCTAAACGTCTTATTGAAAATCATTTTCGACAAGCTCCGCCGAACACGGTACCGTACGGGAGGGCTTATTGAAAATGATTGTCATGAAGGGGAGCGATGCGAACGCCCGTCATCCTCGTGGCCGGCCAGGCCGGCACCGACCCGGTTGTGGGGGCGCTGCTGCGGACTCCCGGGACTCTGGTCGTAGAGCATCGTTTCGACGGTCACGTGGTGCGCCGGACGACGACGATGCTGCAGCACCGGGTGTTGACGACCGCGGAGGCCGGCGTGGAGCTCGCGCACGGGTGCGTGTCGTGCACCATCCGCAACGACCTGCTGGTGCTGTTGCGTCAGCTACACCGCCGCGACGACGTCGAGCGCATCGTCGTGCACCTGGCGCCGTGGCTGGAACCTGAACCAATCTGCTTCGCCATCAACACTGTCCCGATCCGTGTCGCGCCCGAGTACGTCGATGGGCCGGCGGCGCTGGAGGTGTCGATCGCCGCTGTGGTGGCCTGTGTCGATTCGTCGGTGTGGCTGGGCGACGCGCTCGGCGACGCCGAACTCGACGACGGCCGCACCCGCGCCCAGGTAGTCGTCGGTCAGGCCGAATTCGCCGACGTGGTCGTGCTCAACCGGCCCGACCCGCAGGTGGGTGGCGCGCTGCGCCGTCTGTCGCCGCGTGCGCGCATTCAGGTGGGCCCGGACCACATCGACCGCGCTGTGAATAATCTGCCGTCCGACGCGAGGCGGGGGCGAAGCGATGATCCACACGGTCCGCTTTTGGCCGGAGAGCCGCCCTTGGATTCCCGCGGACGGATTACGTTGGTGGAGTTCAATTCCCGGCGCCCCTTTCATCCGCAGCGCCTGCACGCTTGTGTGGACCTACTGCTCGACGGCGTGATCCGAACCCGGGGACGGCTCTGGCTGGCCAGCCAGCCGGAGCACGCGATGTGGTTGGAATCGGCCGGCGGCGGACTGCGGGTGAGCTCGGCCGGCAAATGGCTTGCCGCCATGACCCCCGCTGAGCTGGCCGGCGTCGATGCCGAGCGACGCGCCTTCGCCGAGCTGCGCTGGGACGAGCGGCATGGTGACCGGCATACGGCGATGACCGTACTGATCTGCGGGGCCGAGCTTTCCGAGATTCTCGACGGCCTGCACGGCGCGTTGCTCACCGACGAGGAGTACCGCTCCCCGCTGGACTGGGCTCACTACGAGGACCCGTTCGGCCACTGGCACGAAGACCCCTGTCCGGCCCTGACGCAGGACGTCGAGAACACGCCCGCGCGCTACACGGAGGACGGAGGCGGCCGATGAAGCGCGGCATCCACCCCGATTACCATCCCGTCGTGTTCCAGGACGCCACCACCGGTGCGATGTTTTTGACCCGGTCGACGCTCACCAGCTCGCGCACCATCGAGTGGCATACGCCGCTCGGAGTGCGGACGTACCCGCTCCTTGTCGTCGAAGTCACCTCCGATTCGCACCCCTTCTGGACTGGGGGTCGACGCATCGTCGACAGCGCGGGGCAAGTGGAGAAATTCCGACGGCGATACGGCAGCCGAGACGTCTCAGCGGCTCGCGGTAGTGTCGGTTGAGTGCGTAGCGAAGGTGATACCTGGGACATCACAACGAGTGTCGGTTCGACGGCGCTGTTCGTCGCGACCGCCCGAGCGCTCGAGGCGCAGAAGCCCGACCCGCTGGCCGTCGACCCGTACGCGGAGCTGTTTTGCCGCGCCGTCGGCGGTCCGTCGGCCGACGTCCTCGACGGCAAGGACCCCGACCACCCGCTGAAGTCCGAGGATTTCGGCGTGCATTTCGTCAACTTCCAGGGCGCCCGCACCAGGTACTTCGACGAATACTTCCGGCGGGCCGCCGACGTGGGCGTGCGGCAGGTGGTCATCCTGGCGGCCGGGCTCGACTCCCGCGCCTACCGGCTGGACTGGCCGGGCGCGACGACGCTCTTCGAGCTGGACCGCCCGCAGGTCCTGGACTTCAAGCGCGAGGTACTCACGGAGCACCGCGCCCAACCGCGCGCCGAGCGTCGCGAAGTCGCCGTCGACCTCCGCGACGACTGGCCGCAGGCCCTGCGGGACAGCGGTTTTGACGCGGTCAAGCCGTCCGCCTGGATCGCGGAGGGCCTGCTGATCTATCTGCCCGCCAGCGCGCAGGAGCAGCTGTTCACCGGCATCGACGGCCTGGCCGGCCACGGCAGCCACGTCGCGATCGAAGACGGCGCCCCCCTCGAGCCGGACGAATTCGAGGCCGCGGTGGAGGAAGAACGCGCGGCCGCCGCGGAGGGTGACCAGCGCCTGTTCTTCCGATTGGTCTACAACGAGCAGTGCGCCCCGGCCACCGAGTGGTTCGGCCGGCGCGGATGGACGGCCGTCGGCACTCCGCTCGCGGATTACCTGCGACAGGTCGGGCGGCCGGTGCCCGGCCCGGATACCGAGGCCGGCCCGATGATCGCCCGCAACACGCTGGTCAGCGCCGTCAAGGACTGACCGAAACCGGCCGGGAACTTTCCCGCGCCAGTGAGCGACTACTCCTACGGGCTCGTGACGCTGCCCAACGGCCCAGGCGGCCGTCAAGTCCAGCCCGGATCGTTAAGGAGTCGTCGCCGCTATGACCGCGCCCGTGTGGATGGCGTCGCCCCCCGAGATCCATTCGGCGCAGCTGAGCAGCGGTCCGGGATCCGGCGGGCTGCTCGCCGCCGCCGCGGCATGGGGCTCGCTGAGCGCGACGTACGCGTCGGTCGCCGACGAGCTCACCTCCGTCCTGGCCGCGGTCCAGGCCGGGGCGTGGGAGGGGCCCACCGCCGCGCGGTACGCGGCCGCGCACGCGCCCTACCTGGCGTGGCTGACGCGAGCCAGCGCCAACAGCGCGGCGGCCTCCGCCCGGCACGAGACCGCGGCCGCCGCCTACACCACGGCGCTGGCCGCGATGCCCACCCTGCTGGAGCTGGCCGCCAATCACGCGATTCACGCGGTGCTGCTGGCGACGAACTTCTTCGGCATCAACACGATCCCCATCGCGCTGAACGAGGCCGACTACGTGCGGATGTGGATCCAGGCGGCCACGACGATGGCCACCTATCAGACCGTCGCCGGCACCGCGGTCGCCGCGGCGCCGCAGACCGATGCGGCGCCACAGATCCTGCACGCCGCCGACGACAACAGCGACGGCAGCGACACCGGCGACAGCGGGGACATCATCGACAACGACGGCGGCGACCCGACGCAATGGAGTTGGTGGGTCAACCGGCTCACCGAAGTTACTCAGACACTGGGCCGCGACCTGGAGGAATTTCCTGAAAACCCCGCCGAGTCCATAGCGCAGGTCGAGAACGACATCCCGCTGTTGGTTGCGGACGAGTTCACCCACGTCGGGGAAGTCATCGACACGTTCCCGCAGCTGCAGGCCGTCATCCCGCTCGCGCTCATCACGCCGCTCGGCGCCAGTTCGCTGGCCGGGTTCGCGGGCCTGAGCGGGCTGTCGGGGATCCAGCCGGGCCCGGCCCCCGCCGTGGTGGCCGCACCCGTGCCCGACGCGCCCCCCATGCCGGCACTCGCCGGCGCCCCGGCGGTAACCGTTGCCTCCAGCGCCCCGGCCCCGACCCCGGCCACGGCTGCGGCTCCCGCGCCGGCCACGGCGTCGGTGGCGGCCGGGCCCCCAACCCCGCCGCCCGCCGGTGTCGCCGGAGGAGCCTTTCCGTACCTGGTGGGCGGCCCGACGATCGGGGCGGACACCGGGATGGGCACCGCCGCTCGACGAAAGGCCCCGGAACCCGATAGCGCCGCGGCCGCGGCGGCCGCCGGGGCGGCGGCGCGACAACGGGACCGGGCGCGCCGTCGGCGCCGGGCGGCGATGAACGACCACCACCGCGGCTTCCGGTACGAGTACGTCGACCCGGAGTGGGAAACGGACGAAGAGCCCGGCCTGGACAGGGCCGCGACCGCCGCGTCCGACCTCGGCGCGGGGTCCGTGGGCTTCGCCGGGACCGCCCGCGCGGAGGCGGCCCGGGCGGCGGGCCTGGCCACGCTGGCCGGCGACCAGTTCGGCGGCGGCCCGTCGGTGCCGATGATGCCGCAAACCTGGGCGCCCGACGGTTTTGATAATGAAAACGATTTTCAGTAAGCTCGGCTGGTCCGGGGTGCTCGGTCGGAATGTCCTGGTCAGCGGTGGCGAAAAGGGAGGCGGCGGCGGGGTCGGATGAACGGGGGCTGCCTCGACATCCAGCTTAGGCAATGCTAACTTCAGGCGGGTTAGGTTAGGGGAAGCTACATAGATGGGAAGCAACAGCCGTGGAACGCGGTGACGCCGGCGTGCTCGCAGCTCGGCCTGCAAATTCTCGGCCGGACGGCCGGATAGACGGCGACATCGTGAGCCGGTTCGCGACGTGTTGTCGCGCGCTCGGCATCGCGGTCTACGAGCGCCGGCGGCCCGCCGACCTGGCGGCCGCGCGTACCGGGTTCACGGCGCTGACGCGCATCGCGCACGACCAATGCGACGCCTGGACCGGGCTGGCCGCCGCTGGCGACGTCTCCCTGCGCGTGTTGGAGGCCGTTTCGGCCACCGCGACCACGGCCGGCGCGTTGCAGCGCCACGTTGAGTTGGCGCCAGGCGCCCTGGGCTTCCGCTACGACACCGGCCTGTACCTACAGTTCCGCGCCGCTACGCCCGACGATTTCCACCTCGCCCACGCGGCGGCGCTGGCAACCGACGGGCGGTTTGCCGACGCCGCCCGGATCGTCGCCGGCCTCATCGAACGCCGCCCGAGCTGGCGTGAGGCCCGCTGGGTGGCCGTCGTCATCAACTACCGGGCCGAGCGCTGGTCGGATGTCGTCAAGCTGCTCACCCCGATCGTCAACGACACCGATCTCGACGAAACCTTCTCGCACGCGGCGAAAGTCACGCTGGGCACCGCGCTGGCGCGCCTGGGCATGTTCGCGCCCGCGCTGTCGTACCTCGAGGAACCCGAGGGCCCCGTCGCGGTCGCGGCGGTCGACGGCGCGCTGGCCAAGGCGCTGGTGCTGCGGGCGCACGTCGACGAGGAGTCGGCGAGCGACGTGCTGCACGACCTGTACGCGGCCCACCCCGCCAACGAACAGATCGAACAGGCCCTGTCCGACACCAGCTTTGGGATCGTGACCACCACCGCGGCCCGCATCGACGCCCGCACCGACCCCTGGGACCCCGCCACCGAGCCCAGCGCCGACGACTTCGTCGACCCGGCGGCCCACGAGCGCAAGGCCGTGCTGCTGCACGAGGCCGAGCGCCAGCTTGCCGAATTCATCGGGCTCGACGAGGTCAAGAACCAGGTGTCGCGGCTGAAGAGCTCGGTGGCCATGGAGCTGGTGCGCAAGCAGCGCGGGCTCGCGGTCGCGCAGCGCGCCCACCACCTGGTCTTCGCCGGACCGCCCGGGACCGGTAAGACCACCATCGCCCGCGTCGTCGCCAAGATCTATTGCGGCCTGGGGCTTTTGAAGCGGGAGAACATCAGGGAGGTGCACCGCGCCGACCTCATCGGTCAGCACATCGGTGAGACCGAGGCCAAGACGAACGCGATCATCGACAGCGCGCTGGACGGCGTGCTGTTCCTCGACGAGGCCTACGCCCTGGTGGCCACCGGCGCCAAGAACGACTTCGGACTGGTGGCCATCGACACCCTGCTGGCGCGGATGGAAAACGACCGCGACCGGCTGGTGGTCATCATCGCCGGCTACCGGGCCGACCTGGACAAGTTCCTCGACACCAACGAGGGCCTGCGGTCCCGGTTCACCCGCAACATCGACTTTCCCTCCTACGCGCCTGGTGAGCTGGTGGAGATCGCGCACAAGATGGCCGAGCAACGCGACAGCGTCTTCGAGCCCGCCGCGCTCGAGCACATGGAGGCCTTGTTCTCCAAGCTGGCCAGCCAGTCGACGCCCGACGCGAACGGAATCTCGCGGCGCAGCCTCGATATCGCCGGCAACGGCCGGTTCGTCCGCAACATCGTCGAACGCTCCGAGGAGGAGCGAGAATTCCGGCTGGACCACTCGGAGCACGCCGGGACCGGGGAATTCAGTGACGAGGAGCTGATGACGATCACCGACCAAGACGTCGAGAAGTCGGTGGAGCCGCTGCTGCGCGGTCTCGGGCTGTCGGTGCCGGCATGACGGCCAATAACCATGAGCCCGAAGGGGATCGGCGCTCGTTCGCGTCCCGAACCCCGGTCAACGACAACCCCGAGCGGGTCGAATACCGCCGCGGCTTCGTCACGCGCCACCAGGTGACGGGCTGGCGCTTCGTGATGCGCCGTATCGCGTCCGGTATCGCCCTGCACGACACCAGGATGCTGGTCGACCCGCTGCGCACCCAGTCGCGGGCGGTGCTGATGGGCGCGCTCATCCTGATCACCGGGCTGGCGGGCTGCTTCGTGTTCTCGCTGATCCGGCCCAGCGGCTCCGCGGGTAGCAACGCGGTGCTCGCCGACCGGTCGACCGCCGCGCTGTACGTGCGGGTGGGCGAGGACCTGCACCCGGTGCTCAACCTGACCTCGGCCCGGCTGATCGTCGGCAAGCCGGTCAACCCGACCACGGTGAAAAGCTCTGAACTGGACCGCTTTCCGCGCGGCAACCTGATCGGCATTCCGGGCGCCCCGGAGCGCATGGTGCAGAACGCCTCGCACGACGCCGACTGGACGGTGTGCGACGCCGTCAGCGGAACTTCACATGGCGCCCACAGCACGGGTGTCACGGTGGTTGTGGGTCGTCCCGACGGTGGCGGCGCGCGGGCGGGCGCGATCCGCGCCGATCAGGGAATCCTGGTCGACAACGGCACCGGCACCTGGCTGCTCTGGGACGGCAAGCGCAGCCAGATCGACCTGGCCAACCACGCGGTGACCAACGCGCTGGGCCTGGGTACCGAGGTGCCCGCGGCGCGGCCGATCGCGCAGGGGCTGTTCAACGCGATACCCGAATCGCCCGCGCTGACGGCGCCGTCGATCCCGAATGCCGGTGGCCCCGCGGGCTTTTCGGTGCCGGCCCCGGTCGGTGGCGTGGTCGTCTCCTACGGCCTCGAGCAGAACTTGCACTACTACGCGGTGCTGCCCGACGGCCTGCAGCCGATTTCGCCGGTGCTGGCCGCGATCCTGCGCAACTCCAATTCCTATGGCCTGGAACAACCGCCGCGGCTCGGCGCCGACGAGGTGTCCAAGCTGCCGGTGTCGCGGATGCTCGACACGACCCGCTATCCGGACCAGCAGGTCGTGCTCGTCGACGCGGCCAAGGATCCCGTCACCTGTGCCCACTGGAGCAAGCCGGCCGGGGCCGCGACCAGCACGCTCGGCCTGCTTTCCGGCTCGGTGTTGCCCGTGCCCGAGGGGATACGCACGGTCGACCTGGTCGGTGGCGGCGCCCAGGGCGCCGCGGCCCGCGTCGCCCTGGCCCCGGGCACCGGCTACTTCGCCCAGACGGTGGGCGGCGGATCGGCGGCGCCGCCCGCCGGGTCGTTGTTCTGGGTCTCCGACACCGGGGTGCGCTACGGCATCGACACCGAGACCGGCGACGGCGCGGGCCGCTCGAAAACCGTTGAGGCCCTTGGCTTGAACCCGCCCGCGGTTCCGGCGCCGTGGTCGGTGTTGTCGCTGTTCGCGCCGGGTCCGACGCTGTCGCGCGGCGACGCGCTGCTGGCCCATGACGGCCTGGCGCCCGACGCCAAGCCCGGGCGCCCGGTTTCGGCGGAGGGGGAGGGCCGATGAGCCGACTGATCTTCGAGGCGCGCCGTCGGTTGGCACCGCCGGCCACCCGCAAGGGCACCATCACCATCGAGGCGCCGCCGGAGCTGCCCCGGGTGATTCCGCCGTCGTTCCTGCGCCGGGCGATGCCCTATGTGCTGGTGATCCTGATCGTGGGCATGGTGGTGGCCCTGGTTGCCACCGGGATGCGGGTGATCTCTCCGCAGACCCTGTTCTTCCCGTTCGTGTTGCTGCTCGCGGCGACCGCGCTCTATCGGGGCAACGACAACAAGGCGCGCACCGAGGAGGTCGACGCCGAACGCGCCGACTACCTGCGTTACCTGTCGGTGGTCCGGGACAACATCCGAACACAGGCCGCCCAGCAGCGGGCGGCCGCCGAGTGGTCTCACCCGGACCCGGCCGGCCTCGTGGCGGTGCCCGGATCACGCCGCCAGTGGGAGCGTGACCCGCACGACCCAGACTTTCTGGTGCTGCGGGCCGGCCGCCACCACGTGCCCCTGGACGCCGCGCTGCGGGTCAGCGACACCGCCGACGAGATCGACCTGGAACCCGTGTCGCACAGCGCATTGCGCAGCCTGCTCGACACCCAGCGCACCGTGCGCGACGTGCCGACCGGGATCGACCTGACCAAGGTCTCGCGGATCACCGTCGTCGGCGAGGTGACGGACGTGCGGGCGGCGTTGCGCGCCTGGATCGCTCAGGCGGTGACGTGGCACGACCCGACCGTGCTCGGCGTCGCGCTGGCCGCGCGCGACCTGGAGGGCCCGGACTGGTCGTGGCTGAAGTGGTTGCCGCACGTCGACATTCCCGGCGAGCTCGACGGCGTCGGCCCGGCCCGCTTCCTGTCGACCGACGCCGACGAACTCGTCGCGGCGCTGGGACCGGCGCTCGTCGACCGGCCCGCGTTCACGGGTGGGCCCGCGGATGCCTTGCGGCACTTGCTGATCGTCGTCGACGACCCCGACTACGACCTGAACGGCTCGGCGTTGGCGCTGGGCCGGGCGGGCGTCACCGTCGTGCACTGCTCCGCGACGCCCCCGCACCGGGAGCAGTATTCGGATCCCGAAAGGCCGATCCTGCGGGTCGCGCGCGGCGCTATCGAGCGCTGGCAGACGGGCGGCTGGCAACCGTACATCGACAGCGCGGATCAACTCGGCGCCGCCGAGGCCGCGCACCTGGCCCGTCGGCTGTCGCGGTGGGACTCCAACCCGACCCACGCCGGGCTGCGCTCCGCCGCCACCCGCGGCGCGACTTTCACCACGCTGCTGGGCATCGGCGACGCGTCGCAGCTCGACGTGCCGACGATGTGGGCGCCGCGCCACCGCGACGACGAGTTGCGCGTTCCGATCGGGGTCACCGCGACCGGCGAGCCGCTGATGTTCGACCTCAAGGACGAGGCCGAGGGCGGCATGGGCCCGCACGGCCTGATGATCGGTATGACCGGCTCCGGGAAGTCGCAGACCCTGATGTCGATCCTGTTGTCGCTGTTGACAACCCACTCGGCCGACCGGCTGATCGTCATCTACGCCGACTTCAAGGGCGAGGCCGGCGCCGACAGCTTCCGGAACTTCCCGCAGGTTGTCGCGGTGATCTCGAACATGGCCGAGAAGAAGTCGCTCGCCGACCGGTTCGCCGACACGCTGCGCGGCGAGGTGGCGCGGCGCGAGACGCTGCTGCGCGAGGCGGGGCGCCGCGTGCAGGGCAGCGCGTTCAACTCGGTGACCGAGTACGAGAACGCGATCGCGGCCGGGCATGACTTGCCGCCGCTCCCGACGCTGTTCGTGGTCGCGGACGAGTTCACCCTGATGCTGGCCGACCATCCGGAGTACGCGGAGCTGTTCGACTACGTGGCCCGCAAGGGCCGCTCGTTCCGCATCCACATTCTGTTCGCGTCCCAGACGCTGGACGTGGGCAAGATCAAGGACATCGACAAGAACACCTCCTACCGCATCGGGTTGAAGGTGGCCAGCCCCAGCGTGTCCCGCCAGATCATCGGGGTGGAGGACGCCTACCACATCGAGTCCGGCAAGGAGCACAAGGGCGTCGGCTTCCTGGTGCCGGCCCCCGGCGCCACGCCGATCAAGTTCCGCAGCACGTACGTCGACGGCATCTACGAGCCGCCGCAGAAGGCGAAAACCCTGGTGGTGCAATCGAACCCGGCGCCAAAGCTGTTCCCGGCCGGGATGGTGGAGCCCGACCACGGCACCGTGATATCCACCGGCGAGGACGAGGAAGTAGCCGGGCCGCCGCGCAAGCTGATCGCGACGATCGGCGAACAGCTGGCCGGCTACGGGCCGCGGGCGCCGCAGCTGTGGCTGCCGCCGCTGGACGAACCGATACCGCTGACCGCGGTGCTGGCCCGCGCCGGGGTGCCGCACGGGCAATGGCGCTGGCCGCTCGGCGAGATCGACAAGCCGTTCGAAATGCGCCGCGACCCGCTGGTTTTCGACGCCGCGTCCTCGGCGGGGAACATGGTGATCCACGGCGGCCCGAAGTCCGGGAAATCGACCGCGCTGCAGACGTTTATCCTGTCGGCGGCAAACCTGCACTCGCCGCGCGAGGTCACGTTCTACTGCCTGGACTACGGCGGTGGGCAACTGCGGGCGCTGGACGGGCTGGCGCACGTCGGCAGCGTCGCGTCGGCGCTGGAACCCGAACGCATCCGCCGCACCTTCGGCGAGCTGGAGCAGCTGCTGCTGGCCCGCCAGCAGCGCGAGGCGTTCCGGGAGAAGCACGGGTCCGCGCCCGACGACGGTTACGGCGAGGTGTTCCTGGTCATCGACAACCTCTACGCGTTCGGCCGGGACAACACCGACCAGTTCAACACCCGTAATCCCCTGCTGGCCAAGGTGACCGAATTGGTGAACGTCGGCCTCGCCTACGGCATCCACGTCGTGATCACCACGCCGAGCTGGCTGGAGGTGCCGCTGGCGATGCGCGACGGGCTCGGCCTGCGGCTCGAGCTCAAGCTGCACGACGCGCGGGACAGCAACGTGCGGCTGGTCGGCGCGCTGCGCCGCCCGGCCGAGGCCGTGCCACACGACCAGCCGGGCCGCGGATTGACCATGGCCGCCGAGCATTTCCTGTTCGCGGCTCCCGAGCTGAACCAGATCGCCGCCATCAACGCGCGCTACCCCGGGGTCTCCGCGCCCCCGGTTCGGTTGCTGCCCACCAATCTCGCGCCCGACGCGCTGGGGCCGCTCTATCGCGGCGCGGAGAAGGTGGTCATCGGCCAGCGCGAAGAGGACCTCGCACCGGTGGTCCTCGACTTCGCCGAGCACCCGCTGCTGATGGTCTTCGGCGACAGCAAGTCCGGTAAGACCACGCTGCTGCGCCACGTCATCCGCACCATCCGCGAGCACTCCACCGCCGACCAGGTGGCCTTCACGGTGCTGGATCGGCGGCTGCACCTGGTCGACGAGCCGTTGTTCCCCGACAACGAATACACGGCCAACATCGACCGGGTCGCCCCCGCGATGCTGGGTCTGGCCAACATCATCGAGTCGCGGCGGCCGCCGGCCGGCCTGTCACCCGAGGAGCTGTCCCGCTGGACCTACCAGGGCCACACCCATTACCTGATCATCGACGACGTAGACCAGATACCGGACTCGCCGGCGATGAGCGGTCCCTACATCGGGCAGCGGCCGTGGACCCCACTGATCGCGCAGCTTTCGCAGGCCGGCGATCTGGGCCTGCGGGTGATCGTCACGGCGCGCGCCACCGGCTCGGCCCACGGACTGATGACCAGCCCATTGCTGCGCCGCTTCAACGACCTGCAGGCGACCACGCTGATGCTGTCCGGCAACCCGCAAGACAGCGGCAAGATCCGGGGCCAGCGGTTCGGCCGGATGCCGGCCGGCCGCGGGGTTCTGCTGGGCGACAGCGACATACCGACGTACGTGCAATTGGTCAACCCGTTGATCGGCGAGGCCGCCATGTTTGGTGAAACGCAACAGAAGGGGAGTTAGTCATGACGTTGCGATTGGTTCCCGAGGGCCTGGCCGCGGCCAGCGCGGCCGTGGAGGCGCTGACGGCGCGACTGGCGGCCGCGCACGCGGCGGCCGCCCCCGCGATTACCGCGGTGGTGCCGCCGGCGGCGGACCCCGTGTCGCTGCAGACAGCGGCGGGATTCAGCGCGCAGGGCCAGGAGCATGCCGCCATCGCCGCCCAGGGAGTCGAAGAGCTCGGCCGCGCCGGCGTGGGCGTGGGTGAGTCCGGCGCAAGCTATCTCGCCGGTGACGCCGCGGCGGCCGCGACCTATGGGGTGGCGGGCGGCTAGAGCATGACGGCGCCCGTTTGGATGGCTTTGCCGCCGGAAGTGCATTCGGCGTCGCTGAGCACCGGTCCGGGACCGGGGTCGCTGCTGGCGGCCGCCGGGGCCTGGTCGGCGCTCAGCGCCGAATACGCTTCGGCGGCGGCCGAACTCAGCGGGCTTCTGGGGGCGGTGCAGGCGGGCGCGTGGCAGGGACCGAGCGCCGAGCAGTACGTGGCGGCGCACGCCCCGTACCTGGCGTGGCTGCAGCAGGCCAGCGCCGACAGCGCGGGCGTGGCGGCCCAGCACGAGGTCGCCGCGGCGGCCTACACCAGCGCCCTGGCGGCGATGCCGACCCTGGTCGAGCTGGCCGCCAACCACGTCATCCACGGGGTCCTGGTGGCGACGAACTTCTTTGGGATCAACACGATTCCGATCGCGCTGAACGAAGCGGACTACGTGCGGATGTGGGTGCAGGCCGCCACCACGATGGGCGCCTATCAGGCCGCCTCGGGCGGCGCGCTGGCCTCGGCGCCGCGCACGGCCTCGGCGCCCAGCATCGTGAATCAGAACGGCGCGGCGTCGCTCAACCCGGCCGACCTGCTGTCCCAGCTGCTGTCGCAGTACACCAACTTCTACGGAAACATGTTCCAGGAGCTGGCCACGTTCTTCCAGGATCCGATCGGGAACTCGGTGAAGATCATCCAGGCCTTCATGACGAATCCGTCTGAGGCACTGGTACTTTACGGCCCGCTGTTGTTCGCGATCGCCTATCAGGCTTTCTCCTGGGTCGGCGCGGGGATCACGTACCCGTCGCTGCTGCTCAGTCCGTTCCTCGCCATTGTGCTCCCGGTGGCACTGCAGCCGGCCCTGGCGCTCGCGGCCGCGGCGGCTCCCGCGCTGGCGGCGCCTGTGGCGGGCGGTGTCGCCGTGACGGCCGTGACGGCTTCCTCGGTGTGGCCGGTCGCCGGCGTGGCCCCCTCGGCGATCGCCACTCCCGCGGGCGCCCCCGCGTCCGCGCCTGCCGCATCGGGCGCGCCGGCCGCGCCCGCCCCGGCGGCAGCCACCGGAACCTTCCCCTACCTGGTGGCTTTCGGCGCCGGTGCGGGCCCGGAGGCCGGGCCGACGCTCGGCCCCCGCGGACAGGTCAAGGCGCCGGCGGCCACCATCCCGGCAGCCGGCGCGGCGGCGCCCGTCCGGGCGGAGGCGCGGGCACGGCGGCGCCGGCGGGCGGCAATGCGCGAATACGGCGACGAGTTCCTCGACATGGATGCCGACATCGGCGTCCCGCCGGAGTACGAGCTCGCGTCGGCCGTGGCGTCCGGGAGCGGCGCCGGGCGGCTGGGATTCGCGGGGACCGCACCCAGCGACGCCGCCGTGGGGGCGGCCGGGTTGACCAAGCTGGCCGGCGACGAGTTCGGCGGCGGGCCGCGGGTGCCAATGGTGCCCGGCACCTGGGATCACGAGGGCCCGGGTGAGTCGGTGAGAGGGGGAGACGACGGTTCGTAACGTGGCAGTGAGCAACCGAAATCCGAAGAGAGCGAAAGGAAACCAATCACCATGAGCATGTTGGACGCTCACATCCCGCAGTTGGTGGCGGCGCAGTCGGCGTTCTCCGCCAAGGCGGCGCTGATGCGCAGCACGATCAGCCAGGCCGAGCAGGAGGCGATGTCGGCGCAGGCGTTCCACCAGGGCGAGTCCTCGGCGGCGTTCCAGGCCGCGCACGCCCGCTTCGTGGAGGCCGCCGCGCGGGTCAACACCCTGCTGGACATCGCCCAGGCCAATCTCGGTGACGCCGCGGGCACCTACGTGGCCGCCGACGCAGCCGCCGCTTCCGGCTACACCTCGATCTGATCAAAGCCATAACCGCGAAAGGACTTGTGATGTCACAGATCATGTACAACTACCCCGCGATGCTGAGCCACGCCGCGGACATGTCCGGCTACGCCGGCACCCTGCAGGGCCTCGGCGCCGACATCGCCAGCGAGCAGGCGACGCTGTCCAACGCCTGGCAGGGCGACACCGGCATGACCTACCAGGTGTGGCAGGCCCAGTGGAACCAGGCCATGGAGTCGTTGGTGCGCGCCTACCAGGCGATGGCCAGCACCCACGAGGCCAACACCACCGCCATGCTCGCGCGCGACCAGGCCGAAGCCGCCAAATGGGGCGGTTAACTCGCGCTCGATGAACACAGCACCGAACGCCGTCGAGCTGACGGTCGACCACGCGTGGTTCATCGCGGAAACCATTGGGGCGGGCACCTTCCCGTGGGTTCTCGCGATCACCACGCCCTATCGCGACGCCGCGCAACGCGCCGAGTTCTTCGAGCGGCAGCGTGCCGAGCTGACCCGGATGGGTCTGGTGACGCAAGACGGACTCGTCAACCCGGCGGTCGCCGGCTGGATCAAGGCCGTCTGCTTCCCGGACCGGTGGTTCGACCTGCGCTACGTGGGACCCGCCACCGCCGCCGGCACCGGTGAGTTGCTGCGCGGTGCCGTGGCGCAGCGACCCGGTGCGACGGCCAAGACGGTCGTCGCGCTGCGCAGCGCGCAGCTGGTCACGTTCACCGCGATGGACATCGACGACGCGCGGGGGCTGGTCCCGGTCCTCGGCGTCGGGCTGGCCCAGCGGCCGCCGGCGCGATTCGACGAGTTCAGCATGCCGATGCGCGTCGGCGCCCGGGCCGACGAGCGGCTGCGGTCCGGCGCATCGCTGTCGGAAGTCGTTGAATACCTGGGGATCCCGGCGTCAGCGCGGCCGGTGGTGGAGGCGGTCTTCTCCGGACCGCGCAGCTACGTCGAGGTCGTCGCCGGCTGCCGCCGGGACGGGCAACAAGCCACCACCGAGGTCGGCATGAGCATTGTCGACACCGCCGCGGGCCGCGTTCTGGTGAGCCCCTCGCGAGCCTTCGACGGCGAGTGGGTCTCGACGTTCGCCCCGGGCACCCCCTTCGCGATCGCCGTCGCGATCGAACACCTGACCGCCCTGTTGCCGGAGGGCCAGTGGTTCCCCGGCCGGCGGCTGTCCCGAGATTTTTCCGAGCATCACCAAACAGCAACGAGATAGAGAAGAGAGAACCATGTGCCAATGGCCGCAGCGCCCATCGAGGGCCGCCAAGTGACGTCCGGCGCCGTCATGCCGATCGTCCGGGTCGCCATCCTCGCGGAGAGCAGGCTGACGGAGATGGCGCTGCCCACCGAGTTGCCGCTGCGCGAAATCCTGCCCGCGGTCCAGCGTTTGGCGGTTCCGGCGGCGTCGAACGGCGACGCGGACGACGGCCTGGACGCCCGCGCGGCGGCCCACCTGAGCCTGGCGCCGATCGGCGGGGCGCCGTTCAGCCTCGACGCCAGCCTGGACACCGTCGGAGTGGTGGACGGTGATCTGTTGGCGCTGCAGCCGGTGCCGGCCGGTCCCGCTGCGCCGGGCATCGTCGAGGACATCGCCGACGCCGCGATGATCTTCTCGACGTCCCGGCTGAAGCCCTGGGGCGCAGCGCATATCCAGCGTGGCGCACTGGCCGCGCTGATCGCCGTGGCCTTGCTGGCAGCCGGCCTGGGCGTCACCTACCGCGTGGCCACCGGCGCGCTGTCCGGGCTGGTCGCGGTCAGCGTGGTCGCGGCGCTCACCGCGGTGGCGGCCCTGCTGATTTCCGCGCGTTCCGCGCGCACCGGAATGGCGCTGTCGATCGCCGCCCTGGCGCCCATCGGCGCCGCGCTGGCGTTGGCGGTGCCCGGCCGGTTCGGGCCGTCGCAACTCATGCTGGCCGCGGCCGGCGTCACCGCGTGGTCGCTGATCGCCCTGGTGGTCCCCGGCCCGGAGCGCGAACGGATCGTCGGTTTCTTCACCGCGACCGCGGTGGTGGGGGCCGCGGTGCTGCTGGCCGCCGGGGCCGAAACGCTCTGGCATCTAACGATATTGGCCATCGGCTGCGGGCTGATCGTGGCTGCGCTGCTGGTCACCATCGAGGCCGCCCAGTTGTCCGCCCTGTGGGCGCGCTTCCCGCTGCCGGTGATTCCGGCGCCCGGCGATCCCACCCCGTCGGCGCCGTCGTTGCGCGTGCTCGAGGACCTGCCGCGGCGGGTGCGGATCGGTGACGCGCATCAAAGCGGATTCATCGCCGCCGCGGTGTTGCTCAGCGTCCTGGGTTCGGTGGGCATCGCGCTGCGCCCTGAGTCGTTGGGGGGCTTCGGTTGGTATGCGGTGGGTGCGACGGCGGCCACGTCGGTGCTGCGCGCCCGGGTCTGGGATTCGGCCGCCTGCAAGGCCTGGCTGCTCGCCCAGCCTTTCCTGGCGGCCGGCGTGTTGCTTGTGCTCTACGCCGCGACGGGGCGTTACGCCGCCGCGCTGGGTGCGTCGGTGGTGCTGATCGCGCTGGCGCTGGCCTGGGTGGTGGTGGCGTTGAACCCGCGGATCGCCTCGCCGGAGAGCTATTCGCTGCCGCTGCGCCGGCTGCTGGGTTTCGTCGCGGCCGGGCTCGACGCGTCGCTGATTCCCGTCCTGGCCTATCTGGTCGGACTGTTCGCGTGGGTCCTCAATCGATGATCCGTTCTGGATTATCCTGCGTCACGGCCGCTTTGGCGGCCGTGATGTGGGCCTGCCCGCCGGCGTTCGCGATCGATCAGCCGACGGTCGACCCGGGCGTGCCGCCGCCCAACGGAAGCCCGGGGCCCGGGCAGCCGATGGAACAACGCGGCCCGTGCAGCGCCTCCGGTGTGATTCCCGGCAGCGACCCGGCGGTGACGACGCCCAGCCAGGCGATGCTGAACCTGCCCGCGGCATGGCGGTTTTCGCGCGGCGACGGCCAGCTGGTGGCGGTCATCGACACCGGGGTGCGGCCGGGCCCGCGCCTGCCCAACGTCGATCCGGGCGGCGACTTCGTCGAGACGACCGACGGCCTGACCGACTGCGACGGGCACGGCACGCTGGTCGCCGGGGTCATCGCCGGCCAGCCCGGTGACGACGGCTTCTCCGGGGTGGCCCCCGCGGCCCGGGTGCTTTCGATCAGGATGACGTCGGCGAAGTTCTCGCCGCGCACGCCGGGCGGCGATCCGCTGCTGGCGCGGGCGTCGCTAGACGTGGCGACCCTGGCGCGGGCCATCGTGCACGCGGCCGACCTCGGCGCCCGGGTGATCAACATCTCCGCGATCACCTGCCTTCCCGCCGACCGCCCCGTCGATCAGGCCGCGTTGGGCGCGGCGATCCGGTACGCGGCGGTGGACAAGGACGCGGTGATCGTGGCCGCCGCGGGCAACACCGGGGGGACCGGATCGGTCGCCGGCGGGATGTCTTGTGAATCCAACCCGCTCACCGACCTCGGCCGCCCGGACGACCCCCGCAACTGGGCGGGCGTCAAGTCGGTTTCCATCCCGTCGTGGTGGCAGCCCTACGTGCTTTCCGCCGCGTCGCTGACGCCGGACGGGCAGCCGTCGAAATTCACCATGGCCGGCCCGTGGGTGGGCATCGCCGGGCCCGGCGAAAACATCGTGTCGGTGAGCAACCGCGACGGCGGCGGTCTTGCCAACGGCCTGCCCGACGACCATCAGCAGCTGGTGCCGCTGAGCGGCACCAGCTACGCGGCGGGCTATGTGTCCGGCGTCGCGGCGCTGGTGCGCAGCAAGTATCCCCAACTCAACGCCACGCAGGTGGTGCGGCGCATCACCGCGACCGCGCACAACGGCGCCCGGGCGCCCTCCAACGTCGTCGGCGCCGGCAGCGTGGACCCGGTGGCCGCGCTGACGTGGGAACTGCCCGCCGCCAGCCAACCCGGTGTGGCAGCGGCGAGGCCGGTCCCCGCGCCCCGGGCGCCCGCGCCCGAGGACACCACCCCGCGGACCGTCGCGTTCGTCGGAACCGCGGCGCTGGCTTTGGTGGTCGCGGCCGTCGCCGCGATCGCCGCGATCGTCCGTAAGAAGGAGAGCACCCCGTGAGCCGTTCGATACCGACCCCCGGCGCCGGCCGGTTCACGCTGGCGCTGCTGGCCGTGGTGCCCGCGGTGCTGGCGTACCCGTGGCGCTCGCCGCGCGACTACTGGGTGCTCGGCATCGCCGCTGCCGTGGTGATCCTGCTGTTCGGCTGGTGGCGCGGGTTGCACTTCACCACGATCCTGCGCCGCCGCGTGGCAATCATGCGCCGCGGCGGCGGCGCCCAATCCGAATCCGGTTCTGCCACAAAGGCGACCGCGCTGCTTCGGCTCGGGCCGCCCGCCGGCGACTCGGACGTCTTGCCGCTGCCGCTGCTCGCCCGGTACCTGTACCGCTACGGCATCCGCGCCGACACGATCCGGATCACCAACCGCGGCAACGCATCCGACACTCTCGAGGCCTGGATCGCGATCACGATCTCGGCGGCCGACAACCTGGCGGCCCTGCAGGCGCGATCGCCGCGGATCCCGCTGCACGAAACGGCCGAGGTGGCCGCCCGGCGCCTGGCCGACCACCTCCGCGAGATCGGCTGGGAAGCCGGCGTCGTCGCGCCCGACGACGCGCCGCGGCTGCTGGCACCGAACGCGCGCGAAAGCTGGCGGGGTGTCCAGCGCGGCGCCTCGGATTACGTTGCGGCATACCAGGTCCGCGTCGATGGCGCATTGCCCGAAACGCTGGAGGCGATCCGGACGCACCCGGTGCGCGAGACCTGGACCGCGCTGGAGATCGCCGGTGATGGGACGCACCACACCGTCGCTGCCGCGTGTGCGTTCGTGACCGATACGCCCCCGGCGGCCGCGGCCCCGCTGGCCGGGCTGATCCCGCAACGCGGTGACCATCTCCCGGCGCTGGCGGCGTTGGAACTGCTGTCGACGCGACGACTCGACGGGCACACCGAGGAACCGGCCGGACTACTGGACGAACTGGTCTGCCCCACCCCGGAGGCCGGCGCGCACCGGGCGCCGGCGACGGAACCCGTCAGAACATGACCCCGCGCAGGAATTGGGTCATCCGGCGCAGGTAGTCCAGCTGACTGACGTGCAGGACGTGGCTGCCGGGAAACCAGTGCAGCGCACAGTGATTCCAGTGCTCCCAGAGCTTGACCGACTGATCCGGCGGTGCCATCCGATCGCCGAGGCCGGTGATGATCATCCGGCGCTCCTTGGCGATCAGCGGCCGGTAGTTCAGCGGCGAGTGGTATGACAGCCCGGCGATCAGCTCGTCGCGGCTGATCTTCGACATCCGCAGCCCCAGGCCCATGAGCTTGTTGGCCGGGAACCATTCGTCGAACATCGTCGCCGGCGTCACGACCGGGCAGTTGGGGATCACCGCCTCGAGCCGATCGTCCACCGAAGCCACCAGCGCGGAGGTGTAGCCGCCGAGCGAGATGCCGGTCAGCGCGATCCGCTCGACGCCGGTATGGCGAAGGTAGTCGATGATGGACCGAAAGTCGTGCACGGCCTGGGCCATTGCCTCGGCGAAACCGCACAGCCCGCCGGCGAAATAGCCGAAACCACTGAACGGCGAACACCTTTCGGCGCGCGGGCCGTGGAACGGCAGGGTGTACATCAGGACGTCGTAGCCCGAGCGGAAATACCACGGCAGCGTGAAGAACCGCCCGTTGGCCAGGTACGACGACCCCATGAAGCCGTGTATGACGCACAGCGTGGGGTGCGGCCCGTCGCCGTGGCGCCAGTGCTGCGCGTGCACGATGTTGTTCGACGCTAACGCGCTCCACCGCGTGCGCATATCCGGGTTGATCGCCCGGAAGCTGCTGGGGAACGAGATGTTGTCGACCGTCCCGTGCGCGGTCCACTCCGCGAGCCGGTTGGCCGGTCGCGACGACACCCGGGGCAGCTCGGTGGGCGCCGGAAACGACTTCCCCGGGTCACGCTCAGCGCCGAGCTCGGCGTAGAAGCGCAGGCTGTCACGTTCGCTGCCGGAACGCACGGAGCTGGCGAGCACCGCCGGGGTGACGGTGGTGGTCAGCACCGACGCGACCGCAGTGCGCAGCGCCAGATCGGAGATCGCGGCCCCCTCGACGACCATTCGCTGGCGGGGCGACAACGCTGAGCGCGGCGGCAACCCCGCGGCGCCGGCCGGCACGTCGGCGCCGGGAACGTCCGGTACGGGAACCGGTGGAGTGACGGGATCCGGTTCGGTCGGTGTCACAACCGCGATGCTATCGCCCACTCGGTCGGCGCCGGGCCGGCATGCGGTAATACGGTTTATCTGTCAGCTCGAGCCGTGATGGTGTTGATCAGGAGGACCGACATGTGGGATCCCGACGTCTACCTGGCCTTTGCTGACCATCGCAGCCGCCCGTTCTACGACCTGCTGTCGCGGGTGGGCGCCAAGCAGGCGCGCCGGGTGGTCGACCTGGGCTGCGGCCCCGGTCACCTGACGAAGTACCTATCGCGGCGCTGGCCCGAAGCGGCGATCGAGGCGATGGACAGCTCGCCGGAGATGGTCGCCGCGGCCAAGGAACGCGGGATCGACGCCGTCGTCGGCGACCTGCGGGACTGGAAGCCCAAGCCCGACACCGACGTGGTGGTGTGCAACGCGGCGTTGCATTGGGTGCCCGAGCACACCGATCTGCTGGTGCGGTGGGCCGGCGAGCTGGCGCCCGGCTCGTGGATCGGCGTGCAGATCCCGGGCAACTTCGAAACCCCCTCCCACGCGACGGTGCGGGCACTGGCCCGCCGCGAGCCCTACGCAAAACTGATGCGCGACATACCGTTTCGCGTCGGGGCGGTGGTTCAGCCGCCGATGACCTACACCAACCTGCTGCTGGACGCGGGATGCCGCGTCGACGTCTGGGAGAGCACCTACCTGCACCAGCTGACCGGCGAGCATCCGGTGCTGGAATGGATCACCGGAACAGCGCTGGTCCCGGTGCGCGAGCGGCTCGACGACGAGGCCTGGGAGCAGTTCCGCCAGGAGCTCATCCCGCTGCTGGACGACGCGTACCCGCCCCGGGCCGACGGCACGACGATCTTCCCGTTCCGCCGGGTGTTCATCGTCGCCGAGGTCGGCGGCGCATAGTCCCGAACTACTCCTCGATGCCGCGGTCGACGGCGATCGCCGATCGGCTGCTCGGCTTCATGTGGTGGATCTGCAGGTAGGTTTCGGTGTAGCGCAACGCGATGCGCATGCCGGCGAACTCCGACGGTATGACGTCGCCGGTGCGCTGGCGCCAATCATCCAGGCGCACAGCCAGATTCGCGGCGACCGCGTCGACATCTGGGTCGCCACCGGTCAGCAGGTTGTTCGTTTCCGCGGGATCGGTTCGCAGGTCGTAGAGTTCGCGCTCCGGACGCGGGCCGGCGATGAACGGCTCGACGGCGTGTCCGGACGGGCTGTCCTTGATGTCCAACGGGAGGTCGAGCAGCGGACGGGCGGCGTAGTTCTCTATGTAGAGGTATTCGTTGGTGCGGATCGCGCGGATGGGGTCGAACGAGTCGTGATAGGTCTTCATGGAGTACACGTGCTCGCGGACCGGTTCGGCCGACGGCTCCGGCGCGAGCAGCGCGCCGGCGTGTGACACGCCCTCGACGTCGGCCGGCACGCGCAGGCCCAGCAGGTCCAGCAGCGTCGGCACCAAATCGACGCCGCTGAACAGCTCGTCGTAAACGCGCGGCGCCACCGCCCGGCCGGTGGGGGGACGGACGATCATTCCGATGCCGGTTCCCGCGTCGTAGAGCGTGGACTTGGCGCGCGGGAACGCGGCGCCGTGATCGGTGAAGAACACCACCCAGGTGTTGGCGTCCAGGCCCGTTTCGGCCAGCGTGTCCAGCAGCCGGCCGACGGCGGCGTCGGCGGCGGCGATCGCGCCGTAGAACTCGGCGAGGTCCCCGCGGACCTCGGGGGTGTCGGGCAGGTAGTCGGGGGTGTCGACGCCCGCGGCGTCGGCCGGCTCGTAGCGATCCCGCGGATAGGGCCGGTGGGTTTCGAAGAACCCGGCCGTCAGCAGGAACGGTTGGCCCCCGAGGTTTTCGGCGCTGTCTTGCAGCCACTCCTGAGCCCGGTCGGCCACGTAGTCGCAGTAGGAGTTGGACACGTCGAATTCGTCGAAGCCGAGGCGCTTCGGGTAGGACGTCTCGTGTTGCATGCCGAAAAGTGCCGAGTACCAACCGGACTCGGACAATATCTGCGGGAGGGTCCGGACGCCGCTGCGGTATTCCCAGCCGTGGTGGGCCAGGCCGACCAGGCCGTTGCTTTGCGGGTAGCGCCCGGTGAACAGCGACCCGCGCGACGGCGAGCACAGCGGCGCCGTGGCGTGGGCCCGGGTGAACAGGATGCCCTCAGCGGCGAGCCGGTCCAGGCGCGGGCTGGACACATCCGGGTGACCGTAGACGCCGAGATATCGCCCCAGGTCGTGCCAGTGCACGATCAGCACGTTCTCTTTAGCCGTCATTGCCTCACCTCGACCGGCGACGATACCGCAGGGCGCTCGCGTTCACCTGGCGTTACGCTCGGCGCGATTCCCACCCGTTCTCGGAGACGAACTCCGGCAGCGGCCGCCCGTAGGCCCAGCCGTCGAGCTCCAGCGCCGGCCGGTCCGGAAACTCGGGCACCGGGCCCAGACACAGGATGGCCACCGGTTCGGCGTCGTCGGGCATCGCCAGCAGCTCCGCCAGCCGCCGCGGATCGAACAGGGAAACCCAACCCACGCCGAGACCTTCGGCGCGGGCGGCCAACCACAGGTTCTGGATCGCGCAGGACACCGACGCGAGGTCCATCTGCGGCAGTGTCCGCCGGCCGAACACGTGCTTGTCGCGGTCGTCGCCCAGCGCCACCACGAACAGTTCGGCGCACTCGAGGATGCCCTCGACCTTCAGCGCCAGGAACTCCTCGGCGCGCTCCCCGAGGGCCGCGGCGGTGCGCGGCCGCTCCTCGTCGACGAGTGCGTGGATGCGTCGCCGCAGCGCGTCGTCGGTGATCCGGATGAACCGCCACGGCTGCATCAGCCCGACGCTGGGCGCGGCGTGCGCGGCCTGCAGCAATCGCCCCAGCACCTCCTCGCTCACCACGCCGCCCGGGGAGAACCGGCGCATGTCGCGCCGCTCGCTGATCACGCGATACACGGCGCGCCGCTCCTCCGGGCTGAACGCCTGATCGGTCACGCCAGCCATCGTAGGGAAATCCGCGTTAGCGTAGTGCTCCATGAAGTTTTCCGACCTGCTGGACCAGTTGCCCGCCGACGGCGCCGACGCGCGCGTCTATGGCGAGCCCTACGAGACCGCCGACGGGGCCACCGTGATTCCCGTGGCCAGACCGCTCGGCGTGTTCGTCGTGCACCGGGGCAAGGCGTCCTGGGTGCCCGCCGTCGACGGCAACCGGATCGCGCTGATCGGCGTGATCACCGGCCTGCTGGCGGCGGTGATCACCAGCCTGGCGGTGCTGCGGCAGCCGCCCTGGCCGAAGATGACGTTCACGGACTATAAGTGACGCCGACCGCCCGGAAGACGTACTCGGGCGGCATGTCGAAGGCCAGCGACCGTCGCGGCAGGGCGGCGAGCACGTCGGGGGTGAGGGCCGCCTTGTAGTGCAGCGACAGCTGGCCGCTGAACTTCTTGTCGACCTCGCTGACGTCGACGTCGACCTGCACCCCGGTCGACGAGATCTCGACCCTGGCCGCGCCGGTCTGCGGCGCGTCCCAGCGCGCGTCGACGGTCGGCCCGGCCAGCTTGGGCAGCATGGACACCGTCGCCAGCACCCGCTCCGAGGTGAAGGCCAGCGAGCCGACGTAGCTGGCGACGCTGTGCGGCAGCCGCACGCCGGGGATGATGCCGCTGAACCGGCGGGTCACCGCGACGTAGTCGGCGAGGTAGAGGAGGCCCTCCGCCTCGACCTGAGCGTGCAGATCGGCGGGTAGCTTGCCGATGCCGAACAACCTGCGGACGAAGACCGCCATGACGCCAGTATGACTTTTCGGCGCTATCGATAACGCCGCGGTGACTCAACCGGGTCTAAACCTTTACTTGACCCCGGCGTTCGCGTGGCCGGACGATTGAATCCATGCGCCGACTGCTCGCTTCGCTGTGCGCTGCGGCGTGCCTGATGGTCGCCGCGCTGGTGGTGGCACCGGTGAGCGGTGCGGCCACTCCCTGGTTCGCGAACTCCGTCGGCAATGCCACACAGGTGGTTTCGGTCGTCAGCACCGGCGGGTCGAACGCGAAAATGGATATCTACCAACGCACCACCGGCGGCTGGCAGGCGCTGGTGACCGGCATCCCCACCCACGTCGGGTCCGCGGGCATGGCGCCGCAGGCCCGCAGCGGGGTCCCGGCCACCCCGATGGGCGTGTACACCCTCGACTCCGCCTTCGGCACGGCGCCCAATCCCGGTGGGGGACTTCCATATACGCAAGTCGGGCCGAACCATTGGTGGAGCGGCGACGACCACAGCCCCACCTTCAACAGCATGCAGGTCTGCCAGAAGGCGCAGTGCCCGTTCAATACGGCTGACAGCGAGAACCTGCAGATCCCGCAGTACAAGCACGCCGTCGTGATGGGCGTCAACAAGAACAAGACGCCGGGCGGCGGCGCCGCGTTCTTCTTTCACACCACCGACGGCGCGCCCACCGAAGGGTGCGTGGCGATCGACGACGCCACGCTGGTGCAGATCATCCGCTGGCTGAAGCCCGGCGCGGTGATCGCGATTACGAAGTAGCCAGCGCGCGTCCGGGCTTGATCTTGAAGTCCATGCCTTCCAACGACATTGTCGCGTCGTAGGTTCTGTCGTAACCCGTTCCGCTGATCTTCCAGCCGCCGTCGGTGCGCCGGTAGGTGTCGCGGTAGAAGGCCGCGCCGATCAGCATGAAGTTGAGGTCGGCGACGATGACCCGGTCCTGCAGATACCAGCTGCCCGTTGCGGTGTCGCCGTCCACGGTGATGTCGGGGTGGGTCACCCGGTGCTCGGTGATGACGTTGCCGGGGAGTGATGTACGCATGTACTCGACCAGGTCGGCGCGGTTGGTGAAGTGCAGCTCGTTGCCGATCGACGGGCCGTAGTCGGCGGTGATGTCCTCGGCCAGGGTTTCGGCGAAGTCGTCCCAATGCTTGGTGTCCAGCGCGCGCAGGTAGCGGTATTTCACCTGCTTGATGGCTTCGATGTCGGCGAACTCTTGAGGGGTCATCCCGACATTGCAGCACACGGTGATCGGCCGGCCGCGGTCGGACGGCCCGGTTGGCTTTCGCCGAGATTTAAACGTGCGCGGTCCGCCGCGGCGTGTCGTGTGCGTGGTGTAAGTGTCGCGGGCAAGCGGTACCCGCGGTCGTCATTGGAGCGCGCGGGTGGCCATCTCGATCAAGGCGCGTCGCTCCAGGCTCCAGTCGATGGCGCTCCCGGTGATCATCTGCGCCAGCACCACACCACGCAGCGCGGCCCAAATCACCTCGGCCACCCCGGCATTGGCGGGGTCATCGGTGATCAGCCGGCCGAGCTGTCCGATCGCGGCGTTCATTTCAAGAAGGTGGCGCCGCGACGACGCGCCCGCCCCGCCCCGGGTGGCGCGCAGGATCTCGAGGGCGGCCATCGACGTCGGGCTGCTGTAACAGCTCCACGCGGTGTCGACGACGACCTCGATGCGCTCGCGCAACGGAAGCTCGCTGACGTCGGCCGACGACAGGCTGTCGACCAGCCTGGCCACACCGTCGTCGACGACGGCCATCAGTAGGCCGTTGCGGTCCCCGAAGTGATACTGGATGACCCCCCACGTCACGCCGGCGCGCTCGGCCACGTGCTTGGCGGTCGCGGCGGCGAAGCCTTCCTCCATGATGCAGCGCACGGTCTCCTCGATGATCCGCGCGCGCGTGTCATCGCCGCGCTTGCGCGGCGCGCTGGTGCGGCGGGTGGGCGCGATGGGCCTGGACGGAGGCATTGTTGACTTTATAACATAAAGCTGACTATTTTTGGGCGGTGACCGGATCCCGATACGCGCGGCTGTCCCGCCCGGAGCTGTCCGTCCTGGTTCCCGAACTGCTGCTGATCGGGCACATGATCGACCGCTCCGGGATGGCGTGGTGCATCACGGAGTTCGGCCGCGAGGAGATGGTGCAGATCGCCATCGAGGAGTGGGCCGGCGCGAGCCCGATCTACACCAGGCGCATGCAGCGGGCGCTGAACTACGAGGGCGACGACGTGCCCACCATCTTCAAGGGCCTGCAGCTCGACATCGGCGCGCCGCCGCAATTCATGGACTTCCGCTACACCATTCACGACCGTTGGCACGGGGAGTTCCAGCTCGACCACTGCGGCGCGCTGCTCGACGTGGAGCCGATGGGCGACGAGTACGTCTTCGGGATGTGCCACACCATCGAGGATCCGACGTTCGACGCCACCGCGGTGGCGACCAACCCGCGCGCGCAGATGCGTCCTATCCACCGGCCGCCACGGGTGCCGGCGGACCGGCAGCCGCACTGCGCCTGGACCGTCGTCATCGACGAGTCCTACCCCGAAGCGCAGAGCATCCCGGCGCTGGACATCGTTCGCCAAAAACGCGCCGCCACTTGGGAATTGGATCCGATCGACCGCTCCGACGAGGGCCAGGCCGATTACTCCGGACCGTTGCTGTCCGATTTCGACTTCGAGGCGTTCTCGCACTCGGCGCTGGTGCGCATGGCCGACGAGGTGTGCCTGCAGATGCACCTGCTGTATCTGTCGTTCGCCGTCGCGGTCCGGGCGCGCGCGGCCAGCGACGCCCAGGCCGTCGACGTGTGCACCCGCGGTCTGACCGGCCTGGCCGGGCTTGGGGCCGAGCGGATCCACCGCGCACTGCAATTGCCCGGCGGGATCGAGGGAACCCGCAAGGTGCTCGAGCTGCACCCGCTGCTCAACCCCGCGGGCTACGTCATCGCGGAAACGGCGCAGAACCGGCTGATGGTGCACCGTTCGCCCGCCCACGACGACGCCGCGTGGATATCGCTGTGCTCGCCGGAATCCGTGCAGCCGCTGCAGGCGATCGCCACCGCGGTCGACCCGCGCGTCGAGGTGCGGGTCAGCGGCACCAAGACCGACTGGACCGCCGAGCTGTTTGAAACCGACACCGCGGCAAAGGAACTGCCAGAGGTGCAGGTCGCGAAGGTCAGCCGCGGATCGACGTTCCAATTCGAGCCGAGGCGCTCGCTGCCGCTCACTGTGATCTGAGCACCCGCGTTCTGTCAAGGGAGGCGTCGATACCGTTTCGGTGACGACACGGCATCGACCGTATACCAATGAGCTTGCGGCCGGGCTGAATACAGCCGGCGCGCGGCTATGGTTAACGCTGGCCACCGACCCTATAGACGAAAGTTCTCGCTCTATGTACGACCCAGTGGGGTTGTCGATCGGGACCGCGAACCTCGTCGCTGCGCGCGACGGAAGTTCGCCGGTTGCACGCCGTGCGGTGCTGACGCTTTATCCGCACTGCGCGCCGAAAATCGGCTTGCCCAAAGAGAACCCGGCGCTGTCCGAGCCCGGCGTGCTCATGCGGGGCTTCGTGGAGCGTGTCGGTGACTCGGTTGCGCTGGTGTCACCCGACGGGTCCGCCCACGATCCGGACCTCCTTATGGTGGAGGCGCTGGACGCGATGGTGGCGGCCGCCGGGGCCGACTCCGGCGCGTCGGAGATCTCCATCGCCGTCCCGGCGTATTGGAAACCCGGCACGGTGCAGGCGCTGCGCAACGGTCTACGAACGCATTTGGGCTTCGTCCGAAGCGGCATGGCGCCCCGCCTGGTTTCCGACGCGATCGCGGCGCTGACGGCGGCGAACGCGGAGCTGTGCCTCGCGGCCACCGGCGTGGTCGGCCTGCTCGATTTCGGTGGCGGCGGCACCTCGGCCACCTTGATCAACCTGGCCGGCGACTTCGAACTCGTCACACCCACAATGCGTTACGCCGCCTTCTCCGGCGACGAGATCGACCAGGCCTTGTTGCTCAAGGTCTTCGAGGAACTCGGGCACGGCAGCGGGATGGACCCGGCCAGCACCGCGGCGGTCGGTCAGCTCGGCCTGCTCCGGGAGCACTGCCGCGTGGCCAAGGAGCAGCTGTCCACTCAAACGGTGGTCGAATTCTCGGCCGAGCTCGGTGGTCGCCGGTGCACCATGAAGCTGACCCGCGACGAGCTGGGCGACCTGATCCAGGACCGGCTGTCCGGCTTCATCTACGCGTTCGACGAGATGCTGGTCCGGCACAAGAGGAGCTGGTCCGACCTGTCGGCGGTGGTCATGGTCGGCGGTGGGGCCAGCATTCCCCTTGTCAAGGAACGCCTTTCGGTGCACGGTCGCCGGCCCGTCGTCAGCCCGTTGGAGCCGGCGCACGCCGCGGCCGTGGGCGCGCTGCAGATCGCCGCCCGCGGGGAGCGGCTGGATCTCCGCACGCACACCTCCATCGGGTTGCTCACGGCGGCCGCCGGGGAGATCGTGGAACTGCCGGCCGGCGACGTGTTGGTGATCGACGACGAGGCGCTCACGGACCGCGAATTGGCCTGGTCGCAAACCGAATACGGCCCCGACATCCGGGTGCCGTACAGCCCCAGTGCCTTCGACGAAGAAGGCGGGTCCGGCTGGTCGATGCGCCTCAACGTCATCGAGCCGCCGAAGGAGAGCTCGTGGCGGCGGCTCCGGTTCTCGCAGTTGGTCGTCGGGATGTGCGCCGTCGTCGCCATGACCTCGATCGGCGGCGTGGCCTACACCCTGTCGGGCATCGAAAACCACCAGGCGCCGCCGGCGCCCACCGTCGCGCCCCTGCCCGCGCCGCCCGTGAGTTCGCTGCCGCAACGGCCCGTGCCCGCGCCGCCGACGCCCGTTCCGCCGCCGCCCAGCGCCGCACCGGTGCCCAGCCCGGCACCGCCACCGCCGCCCCCGCCGTCGCCGCCGCCCGCCCCGCCGGCGCCGGTGATCGTCACCACGGCGCCGCCGGTCGTCCCCACGCGGCATCCCGCGCCGCCGGTCACCACCCAGCCGCCGGTCACCACCCAGCCCCCGGTCACGACGGCCATGACGACGCCTCCGCCGCCCCCGCCGCCGACGACGACGCCCCCCGCGGCCCAGACGACGACGCCCACGACGACGGTGCCGATGACGACGCAGTGGATCCACGTGCCGCTGCTACCGGTGCCGATACCGGTTCCGGTGCCGGCCAGCCAGGCTCCCCAGGCGCCTCCGGCCCCGCAGTATCCGGGGAATTCGCAAAATCCGTTCCTGAGTCCGGGGTATTGATCGAGCCCTGTGACCTGCGTCAATCACAGCTGAATCGAACGAGCGCATCCGGCCGCACGCGAGTAGCGTGGTGTCACCCAGTCGGGCGGGGTCTGTTTTGTGGTGCCCTCTGTTGAGGGTCTCCGAGGACCTTGGAGGCGCAAGTGGAAATTGTGCTCGGGGTGTCGATGGCACCCACGATGGTGCGGTTGGTCCTCATCGAGGGCCAGAACGCCGACGGTGTCACGGTCGAAGAGGACCGCTTCGCAGTTGCCGCCGGTGAGGACTCGGGAAGCTCCTCGGCGGCCGATCAAGTGATCGCCGCAATTGTCGGGACCCGGGAAGGCGCGACGGCGAGTCACTGCCGGCTGACCTCGACCGGGGTGACGTGGACCGACCCCGACGACGTCGGTGCGCTGCGGGATGCGATCGCCTCGCACGCCGTCGGCGCGGTCATGCTGGTCTCCCCGTTGCTCGCCGCGGCGGCGTTGGCGCAGACCGTGGGTGAAGCGCTCGGTTACGAGCACATAGCGATGTTGTTCGTCGAGCACGACAGCGCGACGTCGGCGGTCGTCGAGGTGGCCGACGGTTCGATCGCCGATCTGCACCGGCAACAGCTTCTGGGCGACATTGGCGACGAACTCCCCGCGATGGTGGTCGGGCTCGACCGGCGTGCGGAGGGCGTGTTTGTCGTCGGCTCCGGGTCGGGGTGGGGCGGCGACGTGTTCGCGATCAAGGCCGCGCTCGATGCCGCGACGGCGCTCGACGTGACGGTGCCCGAGGAGCCGGACATGGCGCTGGCCCGCGGGGCCGCACTGGCGTCGGCGAACGCGCCGCTGTTCGCGTCGTCGACGGCCGCGCTGGCCTACTCCCTGGATCCGGGCACCGGTGAGATCGATTCCCAAGCGGTCACGTCGACCTACCTGGACGTCTGTGGCAACGCCGACCCGGGCGATGGCGCACTGGCTTACAGCGCCCTGGAATTCGAGGCGGAGGACGGCGTGAGCTCGCGTGGGCGCGGGCCGTTCGTGCTCGCCGGCAGCGCGCTGGCCGCGATCTCGGCCGCCGCGGCGGGCGTCATGGTGGTTTCGCTGGCGTCGGACACGCATCCGGCCCCGGCCCCGCAGCCCACCCCGCAGGCCGTGGCGCCGGCGAATCGGGTACCGCCGCCGGAGGCGCAGCTGCCCGTCCCCAGCCCGCCCGGCCCCGCGGCGCCCGCGGTGGCGGCGCCGCCCGCGCCGGCCCCCGAGGTCGCCGCACCGGCCCCGCCCGCTGCGGCGTCCGAGGTCGCCCCGCCGGCCCCGGCCGCGCCGGCGCCTCCAAGGCAGCCGGCGCCGGTGGTCCAGCAGGCACCCGCGCCGCCGCCGCGGCGCGTACCCGTGCGGCGGGCGCCGGAAGCGGCGCCGCCCCCCGCGCAGCAGGCACCGGCCCCGCCGCCGGCCGCCGCGCCGCCCGAGCCGGTCGCGGCCCCCGCCCCGCCGCCGTACCAGCGGCCGCCTCTGACCCTGTACCTGCACTTCCCGTTCTTCACGGTGCCAGTTCCGATCAACCCGCCACCCCCGCCGGCCCCGCCGCCGCCCGGCCCCGTCGGCCCGCCCGTGGCACGAGGCGGCGACTGAGAGCACACTGAGCAGTAACGCTGTGAGTGCAAGGAGGCCTGCGTGGGCGAGTACGGTGCGTTCGGATTCGATCCCGACGATTTCGACCGCGTGATCAGAGAGGGCAGCGAGGGGCTGCGGGACGTGTTCGAGAAACTCGGCAGATTTGTCACCGCGCCGGTGCCGGGGACAAGTTGGTCCGCGTTATTCGAGGACCTGTCCCGGCGGCCCCGCCGCGGGCCGGAGACCGCCGGCGAGGCCGGCGACGGGGTATGGGCCATCTACACGGTGGACGCCGACGGCGGCGCCCACGTCGAACAGGTTTACGCGAGCGAACTCGACGCGCTGCGCGCCAACAAGAACAATGTCGACCCCAAGCGCAAGGTGCGCTTCCTGCCCTACGGCATCGCGGTCAGCGTCCTCGACGACGATTCGGATTCGGCGGAGTCCAGCTAGCCCGGCTGCGCGCTCAGCCCTGCTGCACCACGTTGGAACCGCCGGCGTTGCTGATCTTCGGGTTGCCCGAGTGGTAAGTGATCTTGTTGTCGAAGCCGGAGGCGTCGATGCTGTCGACGGCGTCGACGGTGATGGCGTTCTGGACGCCGGACACCGTGAGGCTCTTGCAGTGACCGGTGATCACGACCGTGTTGGAAACCCCGCTGACGCTGACGATGTTGTCGTTGCAGGCGACGGTGCGGTTCTCGTTGATCCCGGAGATGCTGAGGCTGCCGCCCGGCGGCGCGGTGGGTGACGTCGACGGCGTCGTCGTCCGGGTCTTCGAGGGGGCGGGTTTCCGGGACGTGCTCGAGGGCGGACCGAACGTCGCGGTGACGCTGGGCATGGTGGGCGTCGAGCTGATCATCGACCGGACACCCGAAAGCTGGTGCGCGGCAAAGGCGGCGATGCCGCCGGCCAGGGCCAGGAACCCGACCACGATCACCGTGCCCAGGATCCACCAGGTGCGGTTGCCCGAGGACGAGCGCGGCGGGGGCCCGGAGAGCGGGCCGCCGTCGGTCCACGGGCTCTGCGGCGGCGGTGGGGGTGGCGGGCCGGGTGGAGCGGGCGGATACGGGTAGCCACCGAGCGGCGGCGCCTGTCCGGACTCGGACGCGCGTGCCGTGTCGGCCAGGGGGCGCTCGAGTTCGCGGATACGCTCTTCCGGGTCGTCCTGCGACTTCATGCGAAGATGCTCCCATTCGATTGCCCCCAATGGGTAGTTTCAGCACCGTGCCCGACTTGCCGAACCGCCAGATCCTGTTGCGTCGCCGCCCGACCGGGCTGGTCCAGCCCGAGGACACCGAGCTGGTCACCACGCCGGCGCCCGAACCCGCGGAGGGCGAGGCGCTCCTGCGAACCACCTACGTCGGCCTCGACGCCGCCGTGCGCACCTGGCTGAACGACCAACCGGGCTACCTTCCGCCGGTACAGCTGGGCGAGGTGATCCGGGCGGCCGGGATCGGCGAGGTGGTGGCGACGCGCTGCGACGCCTTCAAGATCGGCGACGTCGTCACCACCCTGAGCGGCTTCCAGGAGTACGTGATCATCCGCGACGACGTGTTCAGCACGCCCGTTCCGGGAAGGGGGGCGGTGGATCATCTGGCGGTGATGTCCGTGTACGGCCCGACCGGGGCCACCGCCTACATCGGAATGATGGACATCGGCCGGCCGCAGCCCGGGGAGACGGTGGTGGTGTCGGCCGCCGCGGGTGCCACCGGGTCGATAGCCGGGCAGATCGCCAAGATCGCCGGCGCCCGCGTGGTGGGCATCGCGGGCGGCCCGGAGAAGTGCCGGGCGGTGGTGGAGGACTTCGGATTCGACGCGTGCATCGACTACAAGAACGAAGACGTCGCCGCGGCGCTCAAACGGCATTGCCCGCGCCGCGTCAACGTCTACTTCGACAACGTCGGTGGGCCGATCCTCGACGCGGTGCTGGGCCGGTTGGCGACCAAGGCGCGGGTGGTGCTCTGCGGCGTCATCTCCAGCTATCTCACCGGCCAGCACCCCGGGCCGGCCAACTACGTGAACCTGCTGTCCAAGACCGCGCTGATGCAGGGCTTCAACGCGCTCGACGACTGGGGCCGCTTCGACGAGGCGCATGCCGCGCTTCGCCAGTGGGAGCAGGAGGGCCGAATCAAGGCGCGCCAGACCGTGTTTGAGGGCGTCGAGTCCTGCGTCGACGCCCTCAACGGCCTGTTCACCGGGGCCAACATCGGCAAGATGTTGGTCAAGCTGAGCGAACCGGCTTCCGGTTAGCCCTCACCGAGGACGCGGTGCAGCGTCTTCTTGGCGTCGGTGAGCGCCTCCAGCACCTTGGTTCGGGTCTCGGCGAGCTGCTGCTTCTGCTCGTCGGTGCCCGACCAGGCGATGGTGCGGGCCAGACCCGCGATCTCAAAGAGTGTTCTGCGGATCTTGAACACGTCGCCGAACTTGGCCGCCCGCCCCAGGAAGGCGTGTGCGGTCTCGCTGCTGACGCCCCGCCAGGCCAGCAGGTTGCGGCCCAGCTCGGTCAGCGTCGCGACGCCGTTGTCGACCGTCACCACACCCCGGCCGGCCAGCAGGCCGATGGCGAGCTCCGCCACGTCCTGCGGCGGCGTGAACGCGCCCTCGGTCGCGTCGGACACCCGCTGCACGATCTGCGCGGCGTCGGCCGGCCCGTCGAGCAGCAGCGCCGCGGTGACGAACGCCGCACGCTTGAGGAAGGGGCGCCGGCCGGGCCCGCCGTGGCCGAAGCCGCCCTTGAACCCGCCGTGTCCCCAATCCTTTTCGCCCCAGCCCCCGAAACCGGGGCCACCGAAACCGGGCCCGCCGAAACCGGGCCCGCCGAAACCGGGACCACCGAAACCACCGAAAAATCCACCAGACATCGCTGTCGTTCCTTTCCACATTGGACTATCAAGCTCCTTGATACCACCGCGGTCGAGGATGTCAAGGAAATTGATGGTTGTGGTCCTTGGGCCGCGGGTCACGTGCCAGCATGAGGGGCATGAGTCAATCCCACGAGGCGCCGCTGGGGTTTTTGCTGTACCGGGTTACGGCGGCGCTGCGGCCCCAGGTCGCCGCGGAGCTCAAACCGCTGGGCCTGTCGCTGCCCGAGTTCGTGTGCATGCGGATCCTGTCCAACCACCCCGGGCTCACCAGCGCCGAGCTGGCGCGCGGCACCCACGTCTCGGCGCAGGCGGCCAACCAGGTGCTGCACGCGCTCGAGGAGCGCGGCGCGCTGAGCCGTCCGGCGTCGACACCGTGGGGCCGGGCCATGCCGGCCCAGCTCACCCGCCGCGGCAAGGCGCTGCTCAAACGGGCCGACGCCGCGGTCCGCACGGCCGATCAACGGATCCTGGGCCGGCTCACCGCCGACGAGCAGCGTCAGCTCAAGCAACTGCTTTACGCGGCGGGGACCCGCGCGGCGGCGGATTGGGACCCGGATCTGCCCCGCTAGCAGCGGTTAGTCCGCGGAATTGGATGGCGACGCACCGGCTCGCGAGATGCGGGCCGCCCCTGCGGCGTGGTTTTATAACACCGTTTGCGAGAGTTGCCCAGGGGGATCGTGGCCCGCTTGAGGCCGCGGCGGTAGAGATTGGTGGTAGTGCAAATGGATCGTCGCAGCATGTTGCTGACCACGGGACTCGGCATGCTGGCGGCGGTGGCGGCGAGCCCCATCCCGGAGGCACTGGCCGACCCGTCGCTCCCGGCGCCGCCGAAGGCGCCGTCGGCCGGGCCCGGCGGCTACATTTTCTCCGACGATTTCGACGGCCCGGCGGGCTCGGCTCCAGACCCGGCCAAGTGGACGGTGCAGACCTGGCAGGACGACGTGTTCCCGCCGGTCGCGGGGATCTACCGCGACGACCGCCGAAACATCTTTCAGGACGGCAACTCCAACCTTGTGCTGCGTGCCACCCAGGAAGGCGACACCTACTACGGCGCCAAGCTGCGCGGCAACTTCCGCAGCATGATCAACCAGACCTGGGAAGCGAAGATCAAGCTGAACTGTTTGGACCCGGGCCTGTGGTCCGCGTTCTGGGGTGTCAACGAGGACCCGCTGCCCGACGGCGAGGTTGACCTTTTCGAGTGGTACGGCAACGGCTCGTGGCCCCCGGGAACCACGGTCCACGCGGCGTCCAACGGGAAGACCTGGGAGGGGAAATCGATCCCCGGGTTGGTCGACGGCGGTTGGCACACGTGGCAAATGCATTGGGGCGAAAACGGATTCCAGTTTTCGCGCGACGGGTCGCAGTACTTCACCGTTCCGAACAAGCCCATCCACGTCCACGGCGGCGCCCCCGACGACTTCCGGTGGCCGTTCAACAACCCCGGCTACTGGATGACGCCCATGTTCACGCTGGCGGTCGGCGGCGTCGGCGCCGGCGATCCTGCCGCGGCGACCTACCCGGCGGACATGCTCGTCGACTACATCCGCATCTGGTGAGCCTCAGCGTTCGGCCTTGATGACCTGAACCAGGTTGAACTGCCAGCGTTCGACCAGCCGGAGGCCCAGGTCGTGGGTGACCGCGAAGGCGGGGGTGGGCCCGTAGACCGGGCCGGGCGGAAGCGCCGGGCCCTGTTCGTGGCCGGGCACGGCGGGGTCGGCCTGGGTGATGATCCATACGACGCCGCATTTGCTCAGCGGCCCGGTGACGACCTCCGGGATGAGGTTGGTGTCGAAGACGTCGCGGCGGTCCGTCGCCCGTTGCCACAGCGTGAGGTCGACCAGTTTCCGGTAGGCATCCGGGCGCGCGGCCAGCAGCGGGCGCATCGGGGCGGGCATGAACGTCACCGTGTCGTTCACCAGCAGGCAATCGCCCGGCGCCGCCTTGGCGGTGATCAGGTCGGCAACCTGGCTGTAGTCCATCCCGTACTTGGCGTACGGGTTGCGTTGTGCCCGAACATAGTTCGGTGCCGCGGCGACGGCGAATAGGGTGACCAGGGCCGCCGCCGCCCATGGCCTGGCGGTCGCGGCGGCGGTGCAGACTCCCAGGATCAGCGCCATCGCCGGCGCGGTGAAGGCCAGATAGCGCGGGGTGTAGATCGGGTGGGCCAGCGCCGAGAAGAGCACGATCAGGGCCGTCGGTATCGTCAGCCACGCGACGGCGATGGTCAACAGTTGCCGATCCCCCGGCGCCAGGCGCGCGGACCGGCTGAGCCACAAGACAATTGCCGCGGCGACCACCAGCGCCGAGAGCACCGCGAACGGCGGGCTCCGCTCGAAATACTGCTGGACCACCACGTCTTCGATCGTCCGGTGCCCGATCGTCGGCACCCACTTGATCTGAGGGGACTGCCGGGCGACCGCCGCCAAGAACGGCGCCAGGACGCCCACCGGCAGCGCCGCCGTAATGGCGAAGCGCAGCAGTACTTTTCGGGCCGGGACGAAGACGGCGATGAACACCAGGTGCGCCAACACCAGCAGCACGAGGTACGCGTCGAGCAGGATCGACACGGCCAGGGCGAGGCCGTACGACAGCCACCACAACGGGCCGTTGCGGCGCGCCGCGACGACCAGCAGCACGGTTATCCACACGGCGGCCATCATCGAAAGGGCGTAGGGCCGCGCCTCGACACCCGCCCACGTCGTCCGCGGCAGGACCCCGCACAGCACCCCGGCGGCCACCGCGACGGTGCGCGACGAGAACTGCCTGCCCAGGACCACCACGCCGGCCGCGGCGCCGCCCACCGCCAGACCGCTCGGCACGCGGGACCAGAACTCGGTGGGCGGAAGGATCTGGAACCAGCCGTGCATGAGCAGGTAGTACAGGCCGTGCACCGCGTCGACGTTGCCCAGCATCTGCCACAGCTGATCCAGGGATCGGCTGTAGGAGGCCGAGATGGTCGCGGCCTCGTCGTACCAGAACGACGGGCGGGCGGCGCCGGCCAAACTTATTGCGGCCGCGAGGACTCCGACCACCAGCGGGTCGAACGCTTGTCGTGACTCGCGGGTATCGGAGGCGCTCACCGCCCGCTATGTTGCCAGACGCGCCGACCGAGCCGTCAGCCGTTGTTCAGGTACAGGTACCACAGCCCGTCGGCGCCCTCGCGGCACGCGTAGTGGGTGTAGCGCCCGTTGTCGTATTCGATCTCGACGTGCGGGCCGTCGACGAGGCAGGCGGCCTCGGTCGAGTAGACGCCCTCGACCTGAACCTCGTCGGCGTTGGCCACGCCCACCGCCGTGGTCAGCAGCCCGCCCAGCGCCAGGAAGCCGGCAGCGATCAACGTCCTCATCTGGATCTTCCCCTCGATATCGGTGACGCGACTATAGACATGTCCCGCGCGCACCATCCGGAAATGGCATTGCTCATCAATCACGGATTCGAACGTATGATCGACAAATGGGCGACCTGGCGTCGATCGGATACAACGGGCAGCCGGTCCGCGACCCGTTCCGCATGGTGCGCCCGCCGATCGCCGTGCTGGTTGACCTGACGGTGCTCTTCCCGCGCGAGCCCCACCGCTCGGGGCGGTATCAGCCCAACGGCCTGCAGCTGCACAAGGTCGTCGAGGGCCGGTTGAGTTGCTGGGGCATCTGCGAGCAGGGCGACTGGTGGGGGCTGGTCACCTATCCGATCGCCTACGGCTCCAAGCGGAAGACCGTGACGCACTGGGTGCCCGCCTGGACGCTGCGCCGGAAAGGCTGAGCAATGCGATGATTGCTGCCCGTGGCAGACAACCTGGCTTCCGTTCTGACCAAGCTCATTCCGCTCGGGGTGGTCATCGCGGTCTCACCGATCACGGTCATCCCGGCCGTGCTGGTCTTACACGCGCCGCGGCCCCGGCCGACCAGCCTCGCGTTCCTGGGCGGGTGGTTGGTGGGCATGGCCGCCCTCACGGCGGCGTTCGTCGGCGCCTCCGACCTGTTGGGCGGCCTGCACCAGACGCCGCCGAAGTGGGCCTCGTGGCTGCGCGTGGTGCTGGGCCTGGCGCTCATCGCGTTCGGCGTGTTCCGCTGGCTGGGCCGGCATCGTCAGGGCAAGACCCCGGCCTGGATGCGTTCGTTCTCGAAGCTGACCCCGCTGCGCGCCGGCGTGACCGGGGTGGTGCTGACGGTGGTGCGCCTCGAGGTGCTGATCCTGTGCGCGGTCGCCGGCCTGGCGATCGGCACCGGCGGGCTCGGTGCCGCGGCCGGCTGGGTGTCCGGTGCCCTCTTCGTCGCCGTGTCCTCGTCGACGGTCGCCGCGCCGATACTGGCCTACGTCGGCTCCGGCGGCCGCCTCGATGACGCGCTGGAACGGCTCAAGGTGTGGATGGAGCAGAACCACGCCGCCATGCTCGCGGTCATCCTGGTCCTGATCGGTTTGTTGGTGCTTTACAACGGAATTCACGCGCTGTAGCGGCGCGGCACGCTAGATTGCTGCCCATGGCAGGAAGCTGGGCTACCGTGGCGACCGGGCTGATTCCGCTCGGGTTGGTCATCTCGCTGTCGCCGCTCACGGTGATCCCCGCGGTGCTGGTCCTGCAGGCACCGCGGGCCCGCCCGAGCAGCCTCACGTTCCTCGCCGGTTGGGTGCTGGGCATCGCCGCGCTGACGGCGCTGTCCGTCGCCGCCTCCGGCCTGCTCGGCGGCCTGGACAAGTCGCCGCCGCGGTGGTCGTCCTGGCTGCGGGTGGTGCTCGGGGCGGCGCTGATCGTCTACGGCATCTTCAAATGGTTCACCCGGCACGGCCACACCGAGTCGCCGGCCTGGATGCGAACGTTCGACACCATCACCCCGGCCCGCGCCGGGCTTACCGGGGCGGCGCTGGCGGTGGTGCGGCCCGACGTGTCGCTCATCTGCGTGCCGGCAGGGCTGGCCATCGGCACCGCCGGGCTGGGCGTCGGCGGGGACTGGCTGGCGGCCGCGTTCTTCGTCGTCGTCGCCGCGTCCAGCGTCGCGATCCCGATCCTCGCCTACGCGGCCGCCGGTCAGCGCCTCGACCCGACGCTGTCGCGGGTCAAGGACTGGATGGACAAGAACAACGCCGCCCTGCTGGCGGTGCTGTTGGTCGTGATCGGCTTGATGGTGCTCTCCCACGGCATTCGCGCCCTGTATCACCTGTAGCCCCCGTCGGACAGGCCGGCGTCTTGCTCGAGCCGGTTCGTCTTGCCGAGGGCCAACTCGCGGACCAGTTCCCAGCCGTAGCCGCCGAGCATGCCCAGGTAGCCCCTCGCCGCCCATTGCCGGCAGTGCCGTTCCTCGTGGTGCAGCACCCGGTCCAAGTCGGGGCCGTTCGGCGCAAGCCCGAACCGAACGATCCGGCGCAGCCGCTCGGCCGGATCGGTGAGCTCGCCGCCGTTGAGCATGAAGATGTCGCCCCAGGTGGTGCCGCCGCGGCGGCTGAACTGCCGTTGCAGCCAATTGCCGCCCACGCCCATGAGGATGCCGTTCGGCGTCGTCACCAGCCGGCCCCCGTTGCGGTGCACGAACCGGACGTCGCGCGAGTAACTCCAGCGATTTGCCTTCTGCCGCTTGATGATCCGTGCGACCTCCGCGGCGCAGTAGGGCGCCTCGGGAAAGTCCGGCGGCCGGCGGCCCGGTTTGTCGTAGTCGGTTCCCGCGTTGAGGACGTAGGTCATCAGCGTCGCCCGGCGCGCGTCTTCCCCGCCGATCCCCGGCGGCAACAGGAAGAAGGACTTGCCGTGCGGGTCAGTGATCTCCTCGGCCTGCCCGAGGATCGCAAAGCTCTCCGGCGTGACGGCGTGCCGCCGGGCGATCTCGGCGAGGGCGTCCGCGGGCACCCCGCGACGGCGGGCGTTTTGCCGCCACGCCTCGGAGTAGCCGGTTGCGCGCACGCTTGCCAATTTAGGGTGGAGTCGATGAACAAGCGGCCCTGGCAACGCCCGAGCGGCGTCAAGCAGATCACCCGCGGGCTGGGCACCCTCGATCGAGAGCTGTTCGAGGCGATCGCCGAGACGCCCACCCCGCTGCTGGACACGCTCATGCCGCCGCTGACCCGGGCGGCCGATCACTCCAAGCTGTGGCTGGCCATCGCCGCGGCGCTGCTCTCGTCGGGTAAACGGTCGGCGCAGCGCGGCGCTACCCGCGGCGTCGTCACGCTCGGGGCCACCAGCCTGGTCACCAACCAGGTCGCCAAGCGAATCCGCCCGCGCCCGCGGCCCGTCTACGAGTCGGTGCCGCTGGTCAGGCGGGTGCGCCGCCGTCCCACCTCCAACTCGCTGCCGTCGGGGCACTCGGCCAGCGCCGCCGCGTTCGCCGTCGGGGTGGGGCTGGAGAATCCCCCGCTGGGCTTCGTCCTGGCGCTGCTGGCCGGCCTGGTCGGGCTGTCGCGGGTGGCGACGGGCGCGCACTACCCCGGTGACGTCCTCGCCGGGTTCGGCATCGGTGCCGGCGTTGCGGTGCTCGGCGGTCGGCTGGTGCCGCCGATCGTCGAAACGGCGCTGCCCCGGAGCGAACCGCTGATCGTCGACACGCCGCGACGGCCCGACGGCGCCGGCGTCGTCCTCGTCATCAACCCGGCATCGGGAAGCGGCACGGGCGCGCGCGTCGCCGACGAGATCCGCGCCAAGCTGCCCAAGGCGGAGATCGTCGAATTGGGGCCCGGTGAGGACCCCGAGCCGGCATTGCGCCGCGCGGCCGAACGCGCCGAGGTGTTGGCGGTCGGCGGCGGCGACGGCACCGTGGCGGCGGCCGCGTCCGTCGCCGTCGACGCCGGGCTCCCCTTGGCCGTCTTTCCTGCCGGAACGTTCAACCATTTCGCCAAGGACATCGGCTGCGACACGGTGGCAAAGACGGTGGCCGCGATCCGGCGCGGCAGCGTGGTCCGCGTTGACCTGGTGTGCCTCAACGAAACCCGGATGGTGCTCAACACGGCGAGCATCGGCGCCTATCCGAAGTTCGTGCAGCGGCGCGAAAAACTGGAGAAGCGCGTCGGCAAGCCGGTGGCCAGCTTCTACGCGCTGCTGCGCACGCTGCGCACCGACCGGCCGCTCACCATCCGCTACGACAACAAGACCCTGCAGACGTCGCTGTTGTTTCTGGGCAACTCGGTGTATCTGCCGAGCGGATTCGCGCCGGCGTGTCGCACCCGCATGGACGACGGCCTGATCGACGTGCGCATCCTGGAGGCCGGCCGCCCGTGGGCGCGGACCCGGATCCTGGCCGCGCTGGCGTTGGGACGCCTGCCGCGCAGCAAGCTCTACCACGAGCTGCAGGTGCCGGAGTTCAGCTTCTCCGCCGTCGACGGCCCGACGGTCGTCGCGCACGACGGCGAGGTCGGCGAGCGCTACGACCACGCCAGCTTCGCCGCGAAATACCGGATCCTGCCGGTGTTCCGGCCGCCGGCAACCGTTTAACAGCCCCGACACAGGGCCCGCTTAGCTTCGCCTCAGCGACCGGGTGTTTGCTCGGAGGGTTGCCGCGATGACCACTGAAACTTGGGATCGGTAGGCCGGGCACGCGATAACGATTTTGCCTATTCGGCGACCACCGGGCGGTCGCCGCGTCGGTCGGAGGTCGGGATGTCCTATTTGTTTGCGGTCCCTGAGTACGTGACGACGGCGGCGTCGGATTTGGCGAACGTCGGTTCGACGATCAGCGCGGCCAACGCCGCGGCGGCGGCCCCGACGACGGCGCTGGTGGCCGCGGGCGCCGACGAGGTGTCGGCGGCGGTCGCGACCTTGTTCGGCGCGCACGCGCAGGCCTACCAGGCGATCAGCGCCGAGGCGGCGGCGTTTCACCAGCGGTTCGTCGAGCTGCTGAATGCGGGGGCGGGCTCCTACGCCGCCACCGAGGCCGCCAACGCCAATCCCCTGCAGGGGCTGCTCAACGACATCAACGCGCCCTTCGAGGCGCTGCTGGGCCGGCCGCTGATCGGCAACGGCGCCGACGGCACCCCCGGCACCGGCGCCAACGGCCAGAACGGCGGGCTGCTGTGGGGCAACGGCGGGGCCGGCGGCTCCGGCGGGCCGGGCCAGAACGGCGGCAGCGGTGGCAGCGGCGGGTTCTTGTTCGGCGACGGCGGCCGCGGCGGGAACGGCGGGAACGCCATTGGCGCCGGGGTGGCCGGCTTCGGCGGCAACGGCGGCAATGCCGTCGGGCTGTTGGGCAACGGTGGCGGCGGCGGGACCGGCGGTGTCAGCATCAACGGGGTCGGCGGCGACGGCGGCTTCGGCGGGAATGGCGGATTCCTGGTCGGCAACGGCGGCATCGGCGGGACCGGCGGCAACGGCTTCGTTGCCGGCTGGGGCGCCGCCGGCGGCAACGGCAGCAGCTTGATCTACGGCCTGGGCGGCGCGGGCGGCGCGGGCGGTTCCAGCCTCAACTTCAGCAACGGCCTCGCGGGCGTGGGCGGCGACGGCGGCAGCGGCGGCGCCCTGTTCAACCTCATCGGCACCGGGGCCGACGGCGGCGCCGGAGGGGCGGCCGTCGGCGCCGGCAACATCGGCGGCCAGGGCGGCCAGGGCGGCAGCGGCAGCGGTCTCGTCTTCGGCCTGGGCGGCCACGGCGGCCACGGCGGCACCGCCCTGACGCCGGGCGGCACCGGCGGGCCCGGCGGATACGGCGGCGATAACGGTTACGTGTTCAGCGACGGCGCCGGCAGCATCTACGCCGGGGGTTCCTTCTTCGGCATCGGCGGCGCCGGCGGCGACGGCGGGGCCGCCCAGGCCGGCGGCCACGGCGGCACCGGCGGGCTCGGCGGCCTCGGCGGCCTGCTGTTCGGCATCGGCGGCCACGGCGGCAACGGCTACGGCGCGGCCGGCCTGGCGTTCGGGGGCAACGGCAGCCAGGGCGGCTACGGCGGCCTGCTGTTCGGCATCGGCGGCGCCGGCGGCAACGGCGGCGCCGGGGTCGTCCCCGGCGTCGGCGGCCAAGGCGGCTTCGGCGGGTATTACCTGTTCGGCCCCAATGGGCCGAACGGGTTACCGGGGTGATTTGCGATCGATCTACTCGAAGAGACCTTGGACAATTGCCGTGGCAATGGCGTGGGCTAATGAGTCGATGATCGGGTCGAATTGGTGCGAACAAAAAGAACAGGAAACGGCCTATTAGGTTCTGCAGATCGACCAAGAGCTGGTTGAACCTCTTGCCCACCGGGTTGGCGGCAGCGCCGGCGACCGCGCCCAGGGGCTACATAACCGCGGCGTTCGTGGCCTCAGCGGTGGTGTAGGCCGCCGTGCCTGCCTGCAAGTTCTGCGTGAACTGCCGGTGAAAGGCCTCCACCTGCGCGGCGAGCGCCTGGTATTCCTGGCCGTGCGCGGAAAGTAACTGCGCCACTGCGGCCGATACCTGGTCAGCGGCGGCGGCGGGCACCGTGGCGGTCGAGCCGGCGGCGGCGCTGTTCGCGGCGCTCAGCGTCGAGCCGATATTCGCCAAATCCGTTGCGGCCGTGCTGATGAGCCCTGGCGCCGCGACCAGACCCGACATGCCCGTCCTCCTAGCGCCTCATCGAGCCATTTCGAGATGGCAAAAGTATCGCGCGAAAGCCGCGATTTTCACAAGTCACCTTCCTTAGTTACCCAGGCGGCGAGAAATCACCGGCGCCGAATTTCACTCTTATCTGCTATCCGGTGCCGAAATGGTGGTTACGCTCGCCCAGGCGGGCGCGCAGGTCTTCCTCGAAGGAGACGACCGCCGGATTGAGCCGCTCTGCCCGCATCCGCTGCAGACTCGGGTAGCCGGCGTCGCGCTCGGCGTCCCACTCGTCGGCGAATTTGCCCGACTCGATGTCACTGAGCACCTCGCGCATCACTTGCGGGACGTCGAGGCCGTCGTAGCGATCCGCCCGTGACATCTGGCCGTACTGGCTGGTCGGTGAGTGGTAGCGCATCTGGCCGGCGTAGCCCTCGAGCCGCAGCAGCCGGTAGCTGCGTTCGACCTCGCCCGAGAGCACGAGCTCAGTGATGATCGCCTCGAGCGGGATGCCGGCCCGGGACATCAGGTCGACGAAGCTCTTGGAGACCCGGCCCATTGCGGGGGCGAGGACCTGCTCCACCGCGAGATCCAGGACGGCCTCCTGGCGTGGCGTCATCTCGATGGCGCCCTGGCGCAGGCCGCCGATGCCCCGGCCGATGGCCAGCGTGCGGGCCAGCGCCGTCCCGGAGTTGTCCTGCTGGATGCCGAGCGCGGTGATGAACCCGACGCCCTCCAAGTAGCACTCGCGCACCTCGGGACCGAGCATCCGGGGGGCGACCATGCCGAGGTCGCAATCGGGGTTGATTCGGTCGAACGCCATCACGTAGCCCGACGCAAGCACCCACAGCGCATCCGGCTTGGGGGCGATGGGCAGCTCGGGGATGACGTCGTCGGGGACGAGGGTGCAAATCACGTCGCACGCGCTCGCCGCCTCGATCTCGCGGGGGTTGAAGCCGTCCGCCTCGGCCTGGTCGCGGGAGGCGTCGGCCCGGGCGAAGACGTCCACCGCGAGGCCGGAGTCACGCAGGTTAAGGGCCCACGACCGGCCCTGGTTGCCGTACCCGACGACGGCGACCCGTTGCCCGTCCAGCACCGAGAGGTCGGCGTCGGACTCGTAGTAGATGGTCGTCATCGCGGATCCTCTCCGGTCGTGCCTATCCCCAAGATGATGCGCCCAGGGCCACGGGCACGAAAATGTTGGTTTTCAAACCGGCCAGATTTGTGGTACTTTCGTCCTGTTTCTCACCGGGGGATAGACGAATACCGGTGGGAGGCCATCGATGTCGTTTGTGCTCGCCGCGCCGGACATGGTGACCGACGCGGCAAGAAATTTGGCGAGCCTCGGCTCCACTCTCAGCGCCGCCAACGCTGCGGCGGCAGCATCCACGACCGGAATGCTGGCGCCCGCCGCGGACCAGACGTCGGCGGCCGTTGCGGCAATTCTTTCCCAGCACGCGTCGGCATATCAGGCGCTGAGCGCGCAGGCGGCGGCGTTTCACGCCGAGTTCGTGCGGGCGCTCGGTGGTGCCGGCGACGCGTACGCGGCCGCCGAGCAAATCATCGAGCGGGAAGTGCGGGGTGCGATCAACGCGCCCACGGAGCTGCTATTGGGGCGCCCGCTGATTGGTAAGGGAGCCGATGGGACGGCCGCCAGTCCAAACGGCAGGCCGGGTGGGCTGTTGTTCGGCAACGGCGGCACCGGCTATTCGGAGAAGGCCCCCGGGGTGGCCGGCGGGGCCGGCGGTGCGGCGGGGTTGATCGGCAACGGGGGCGTCGGGGGTGCCGGCGGGGCCAACGCGGTTGGCGGGGCCGGCGGTCGCGGGGGGTGGCTGTGGGGCACCGACGGGCCCGCCGGCATCGGCTCGTTGGCGAGTGGGACCGTGCCGCTGCAGATGAACGGTGTCTTCGCGACGGTCGGCGTTTCCGTCAACGGCGGGCCGACTGTCCCCCTGACGGTCGACACCGGATCCAATGGCCTACTCATCCCGTTCTGGGACGTCGGACTGCGGCAGCTCGGCCTGCCCACGCAAATCGGTGTCGTTACCTACGGCGAAGGGGTCGCTTTCATCTACCTCACGTTCAACGCGCCGGTGAGTTTCGGGAACGGACTGCTCACCGCGCCGACCCCCGTCAGCGTCGAAATGTTCGAATTCCCAATATCTCTCAATGGCCTCGGGCTCATGCTCACCGGCAATGTTTTCGCCGGGGGAGATGGCATCTTGGGTATCGGATCGAATGCGGTGGGCCCGGCCAGCTCGGTGATCACGGCGTTGCCGGGCCCGCTCAACCAGGGTGTGCTGATAGACGAGCCCGAGGGCTACTTGCAGTTCGGTGCCAATCCGCTGCCCGGCATCACCGTGACCGGGGCCCCGGTTACCGCGTTTGACGTGCGAGTCAATGACGGGCCGCTCCATCAGGTTCTCGCGCTGGTCGATTCCGGCGGCGATCGCGGATCCATTCCGTCGTCCATCCTGGAGACCGGGCAGACCTCCGGACCCTTGCCGGCGGGAACGACCATCTCGGTCTACACCCACGGCGCCCTGACGCCGCTGTACTCGTACACGACGACCGCGACCAACAGCCCACAGGTCATGTCGGGCCAAATGAATACCGGGTACATGCCCTTCACGCAGGGGCCGGTGTACATCAGTTACAGCCCCAGCGGCGTCGGGACGATGACGTTCGATTTCTGATCGCGAGCTGATTGACCAGTCCGCACCGGGCGACCCCATCTGCGGGCGAGGCCTGAATTGGCCGTCGCATCTGCAGCCGTCGTACATCGACTCGGGACTGGTGGATCAGGCCGCCGGCTTCGCTGCCGGCAGGCTTTAGGACGGCTAGTGGTGGCCGCCGCCACCTGAGCTGCCGCCGCCAATCGAGCTGCCGCCTGAGCTCCCGCCGCCAATCGAGCTGCCGCCTGAGCTCCCGCCACCGATGGAGCTACCGCCGCCGAGGGAGCCGCCGCCGCCAAGGGAGCCGCCGCCGCCAAGGGAGCCGCCACCGCCGACCGGCCCACTGCTGCCCGGGCTGGCGCCGCCGCCAATCGGTCCGCCGCCGGCGGGGGACGTGCCACCGCCGACGGGTCCGCCGCCGGCAGGGGGTGTGGCGCCGCCGACCGGTCCGCCGCTCTCGGGGGGCGTGCCGCCCGGGGTCCCGTGGCTTGGTATGGGGCCGGTGACGGGTCCGCCGCTCTCGGGAGGCGTGTCGCCGGGGTTGCCGGCGCCGGTGCCGGGTCCGGCGCCTTCCGGAGGTGCGCCGCCGGGGCTCCCGTGGCCGGGGCCCGGGCCATTGGCAGGCCCGGCGCCGGCGGGATTGCTCGGAGGCATGCCCTCCGTGCCACCGGGATTGCTGCCCGGCCCGTGCCCCGGCGGAGTCTGGTGGGGCGGCGGCGAGTGCGGCGGCGGCACGTGGGCCGGCGGCGGCTCGGCCGGAGGCGTCGGATGCGGCGGCGCCTGGATAACGGGTGGGCTCGCTGGCGGGTCGGGGAACCAAACCGGCGGAAGCGGGCGCGGCGCTATCGGCGGGACCACTACGACGGGAAACGGCACGGCTGGCGCGGCGGGAACCGCCGCCTCCGGAACGGGTGCCACTGGAATCGGAGCCGGCGGAACCGGGGCCGCGGGAGGAGGAGCCGCCGGAACCGCGGCGGCCGGGACCGGCGCCGCGGGCGGCGCACCCGCGGGCGGACTCAACGGCTTGGGTGCCTCCGCCTTGGTGGCCGCCACTTGCCAAGGCGCAGGCGCGAATACGTGCTCCGCCGGGGCAAGGAGATTTTGCAGCGGCGCGGGCAGCATTCCGACGGTCGTGTGGACGCCAACCGACAGGGCGATCTCCAACGCCATCGCCGCGCTGATGGCGGCGACCGCCACCGCGCTGCCGACCAGCAGGCCCGGCCTGGAACGGGGCTCGCTTTCATCCTGATCGCCGGCGTCAATGATGACGGTCGGGGCGCTGGCTTCGTCGTCTTCCACTGCGCTATAAGCGAATTCGTCGTCGCCAAGCCCGGCGTCGGCGATGCGCAGATAGTCGGGCAGGGTGGTCGCGTCGAGCACGCCGGTGCCCGGGTCCTGTGCGTAGGCCAGCGCGGCGGTCGAGGAGGCAAACAACGGCGCGTTCGCGGACGCCAGGGCCGCCCCACGGGCCAATGCCGTCTCCGGCTCTTCCGGCGTGCTCACACTGAGCGGCGTCGCCTCTTCCAGCCAGGGCTTGATCGGGGCGACATCGACACCGGAGCCAATCACGAATAGGCCGTCCGGGCCGTCTGGCAGCTCGTCGAGCCCGGCGACCATCTCCATCAGCTTCGCGGTGGCGCACTCCCCGGACGCGTCATCCAATGATTCTTTCCGGACATCGGCGACGGAACCGTCGGAGGTCTCGACCACGGCCAACGTCGCGGTGTCGGGCTCCACGAAAAGCACCGCGGTGCGCTCGTAACCCATTGCGCCACCAACGGATTGGGTCAACGATGTCGCCGCCAGAAACGTCGATACCAGCATCACGTTCTCGAGCTTGTGGGCGGCCAGCGCATCGCGTAGCGCCCTCGCTTCGAGCTGGTCGGTACAGGCCACCCCGACGGCGGACAGTCCGATGCCGGCACCGACCGCGTCCTCGCGGGTGCCCAGAATGGCGGCGATCGCCCGATCGGACGCACTGACGGTGGGCGAATCGTCGGCGGCTGTGACCGCGAACTCTTTCTCGTCTACCGTTGCACCATCGGCATTTTCGCCCTGCAGCAGCACCATCTGAACCGAGTCTGGCGCCAGCGAGACTCCGAGCACGATTTCCACGATGCACGCCTCCCAGCATGTTGGCGGCCGGTCACCGCCTAACCGATCGTGGCCGGGGAAGCTGTATCAGGATCGTGGCGAAGCTGTGTAGGCCTTAAGAACCCCAGGCCGGGCGGGCTAGGGTCGGCTCGTGCGCAGGACCATCGACTGGGACGGCGACGCGGTCACGATCATCGACCAGACCGCGCTGCCGGCCGACTATCGCGAGCTCACCCTGCGCACCGTCGACGAGCTGATCGACGCGATCCGCCGCCTGGCCGTCCGCGGGGCCCCGGCGCTCGGCGCGGCGGGCGCGCTCGGCGTCGTGCTCGCGGTCCGCGAGGGAGGCGACGTTCGGGCGTCTGCCGAACGGGTCGCCAAGGCGCGACCGACCGCCGTCAACCTTAGCTGGGGAGTCGCGCGCGCTCTCGAAAAGCTCGACGCGGGAGCCGACGCAGTGCTCGCCGAGGCGCTGGAAATCCTCGACGAGGACGAACGCCTCAACCGCGCCGCGTCCGCCCAAGCCGCCGAGATCGTGCTGGAACTATGCGATCGCCGGCCGTTGCGCCTGCTCAGTCACTGCAACGCCGGGCACCTCGCGACCGTGGCCTGGGGCAGCGCGCTCGGGGTCGTCTGGCACCTGCACGAGCGCGGGCTCGTCGAGTCGGTGCTGGTCGACGAGACTCGCCCGCTGCTGCAGGGTGCCCGGCTCACGGCGTGGGAGCTGGCGCAGGCGGGCGTGCCCTACCGGGTGCAGCCGGACGGCGCCGCCGCGGCGGCGATGGCGCGCGGCCTCGTCGACTGCGTGCTCGTCGGCGCCGATCGGATCGCGGCCAACGGCGACGTCGCCAACAAGATCGGCACCTACGGCCTGGCCATCGCGGCGCACCATCACGTCGTGCCACTCGTCGTCGTCGCGCCGTCGTCCACCATCGACGCTTCCCTGCCCACCGGCGCCGAGATCGCCATCGAGGAACGCGCGCCCGACGAACTGAGGACCTTCGCCGGAACCGCGATCGCCCCACCGGACGCGGGCGTTTTCAATCCGGCGTTCGATGTGACGCCGGCCGATTTGATCACTGCGGTCGTCACCGAGCGGGGCCGCTACCGGCCGTCGTAACGCTGGGCCGCGGTTTCGGGATCAGGCTCGCCACCACGGCGACGGCGCCGATGGCGGCGCGGAGCCACAACCCGGAGTGGTAGCTGGCCGCGGTGCCCGCCCCGACAACCGTTCCGGCCCAGGCGAACCCGAGCGAGCCGCCGATGCCGTAGGAGGCATTGGCGATTCCGGGCAGCGATCCCGGCTCGTCCGCGGGCGCCTGCAAGACGCCCAGCGCGCTCATCGGGGTCAGCGCGATGGCCAGCGAAAGCCCGCTGCGCGTCGGCGGCTTCGGACTGCCCAACCACGCCGTTGGCGACCATGGTGTCATCCATGGGCCGAAAAGATCGAACCATCGACTGCGACATTGGGCTGTGACCGGGATCAGATGATCGCCTGCTCCTGCAAGCCCGCGATCCGCGCCGCGTCATAGCCCAGTTCGCCCAGTATCTCTGCGTTGTGCTCGCCGATCAGCGGCGGGGCGCGGCGGATCGTCGCAGGCGTCGCGCCCATGCCCGCGAGCGGGCTGCCGATGAGGTCGACCGATCCGGCAGCGGCCCACACGTGCGGCGTCGTCGCGCGCAAGCCCCGGTGCTGCACCTGCGGATCGTCCCAGACCTCCGCCAGATCGTTATAGCGCGCGGCCGGGATCCCCACGCTATCGAACTTCGCCTGAAGCTCCTCCGTCGTGAACTGCCGGCTCCACTCGTTGATGATGTCGATCAACTCCGCGCGATTGGTCTTGGCCCGCTTCGCGTTGGTGTCGAAGCGCGGGTCGGCGTAGAGCTCGGGCTGGCCCATCAACTCCGCCATGCGCCGCCAGTGGGCGTCGCTGCCGGCCGTAATGTACGTCATGCCGTCGCGCGCATGGATGAGGTCGGCGGGGCCGCCGCCGTTGCCGCCATTGCCCAGACGCTCCGGCTGGACGCCGTTGATGAGATAGTCCTGCATGATGTGGCAGATCATCGCCACGGAACTGTCGAGTAGCGCCATGTCGATATATTGACCCTCGCCCGTGCTGTTGCGATGGTGCAGCGCGGCGAGGATCGCGATGGCGCTGTTGTGGCCGGTCACGAAATCGACCAAGCTGGGACCAGCCTTCACCGGCCCCGCGCCGGGCTGGCCTTCGGGGATGCCGGTCACGGCCATCATGCCGCCGCTCGCCTGGAACAACCCGTCGTAGCCCGCGCGCGCCGCCATCGGCCCCGTCTGGCCAAATCCGGTGATCGAGCAGTAGATGAGGCGGGGATTGATCGCCTGCAGGCTCTCATAATCCAGCCCGAACCGCTTGAGGTCGCCGACCTTGTAATTCTCGATCAGGATGTCCGCGGTCTTGACCAGGGCACGCAGGATGTCCTGCCCCTCCGGCTTGGAGTGGTCGACCGTGATCGACCGCTTGTTGCGGTTCGACGCGGTAAAGAAGCCGGACTGGCGAAGGTCCTTGCCATCCTTGCCCTCGACCGAGGCAAGACCGTAAGCGCGCCCTTCGTCACCGCTGCCCGGCCGCTCCACCTTGATGACGTCAGCCCCCAGGTCGCCCAGTATCTGCGCGCTGAGCGGGCCGGCGAAGACGCGGGTCATGTCGATGACCCGGATACCCTCCAGGGCAAGCTGTGTCGTGCTCATGATCTCCTGCTGCTCGTCCATTTCAAGTCGTGCTGCGCAATCATAGGTTCGCATCGAAGCGCCCGACGCTTTGCGCACCCCATCTATCGGCCGTGGTCGAGAACCGCGCGCGTGACCTCGCCCGCCTTCAGGGCCGCGATCGCCTCCTCGATCCGGTCGATCGGCCAGAGGGCTCCCCCGATCGCGCGCGTTGATCCGGCCCGATCGGATGTCGGCGATGAGGCGACGGATGATCCCGGTCCGGGCGCGCGCCGCCGCCGCGCTTCTTGGCAGGTCCTGCCACAACCTTGATGGGCGCAGTCGGAGGCGTACCGGACTCGCGGCAGCACGACCGACGGGAGTCGTTCGGGGCACGGGCGGGGTATAGGTCCCCTAGGCATAGCGGTGTAGCGGCGGGAGTGTCCTGGTCAGCGTGGAGCCGATGACGGGAATCGAACCCGCGTATTCAGCTTGGGAAGCTGATGTTCTGCCATTGAACTACATCGGCGTGGCAGCTGTGAGCTGCGCAAAGCTTTACAGCGGTGACAGTCTAGCGGCTGAGTGACAAGTCGCTGCACAACTCGGCTCGAAAGCAGCCTTGAGTGCGTCTGCTGCTCCTGCGAACAGTACGGTTCGCCGACCCCACGACGTACTTCCAGTTGGAGTAGCCGAACGCAGGACGCTCACGAGCGTGACGCGCTTTGGCTCGGCTGTGGCACCGGGCTCAACGGCGCGCGGACGCTGAGTTAGGACTTGTGCTTTTCCGGGCAGTATTCCGCGGTGGCAGCGAGGACGAACAGCCTGGCTTGATTCTGGTCCATCCGCAGTTTCAGCTGGTCGACCTCATCGTTTTGGCTGTACCCGGCCGACAGATCCTGGCACATCGTGCGCCCCATACTCCCGGTCTGCGACGCGTTACCCAGGTGAATGCCGTTCGACGCCAGATAGTTGGTAAATTCTGCGTCCTTATCGTCGGCGTTGGCGACGGCTGCCGGCGCCAGCAATAGGACCATCGCGGCGCCGAGCATGCATCCGCATATCTTCTTGGTCATTTCCCCACCACCTCCAAGGCTCCACATGACGCTTCGAGCTTCCCTGGGTGGTGTAGTTCCCGTTGCCGGGGGCTTTCTGCTCGCCAGTTCCAAAGTTCAACCAAGCGTTCATCTTTCGTTTCGGCGGAGTTGTCCCAGGTGGGCGGGTCGAGCACTCGCAGCAAACCCGACCGGTCGGCCGCCCCGATGCGCCACACAAAGCATGTGGCGAATGCCGCAATTGGCCCTGACCTGCTCTATAGCCATTCGATGTTTATTATTCCGTGATCTACCCGTAATGTGCTCGGCGTGGGTCGGCATCGGTTAGCCAAGAAGCGGCGAAAGTCGCCAGTAGTCCTGGCTGCGCTGCTCGCCCCCGCCACCATCTTCTTCGCCGCCGCCGGTGACGTCCGTCCATTACCGACGCGCGAAGAGGCCAAGCCCGTTATCAGCGATGTCGAGCTGTGCTGCCTGCAAATCGTCACCGCGGCAGCGAATACGTCGGGCAAAGCCCCCGACACCCGGCTAGCCGCGGCGTCGAGGTACCACACGCGGTCGCGCTTCCTGCCCGTCGGGATCGCGCCGGAGCAGGGCCTGCAGGTCCGGACGATCCTGGTCGAACGGGCCATCAGCGTGGCGTTCCCGCAGATCCACCAGATTGGCGGCGTGCGACCGGATCCGCTGCCCTGGCACCCCATGGGGTTGGCCATCGACGTGATGATTCCCGACCCGGGCAGCTCCGAGGGCATCGCGCTGGGCAACGCGATCGTCGCGTACGTGATGAGGAACGCGTCGCGCTTCGGCATCCAGGACGCGATCTGGCGAGGCGTCTACTACACGCCCGGCGGGGCGCAGGCGAGCCGGCTCGGCCACTACGACCACGTCCACGTCACGACCACCGGGGGCGGCTACCCCAAGGGCGGCGAAACCTACCTCGCGGACTGAAGCCGGGACGACGGCCCGGTAGCAGCGGATAGGCTCAGCGGGTGCTGCTCTCCGATCGCGATCTTCGGGCCGAAATCACCTCGGGCCGCTTGGGCATCGACCCGTACGACGACACGTTGGTGCAGCCGTCCAGCATCGACGTCCGCCTCGACTGCATGTTCCGGGTGTTCAACAACACCCGCTACACCCACATCGACCCGGCGAAACAGCAGGACGAGCTGACCAGCCTGGTGGAACCCGTCGATGGCGAACCATTCGTGCTGCATCCCGGCGAGTTCGTGCTCGGCTCGACGCTGGAGCTGTTCACCCTGCCCGACGACCTCGCGGGGCGCCTGGAGGGCAAGTCGTCGCTGGGCCGCCTGGGTCTGCTGACGCACTCGACCGCCGGCTTCATCGATCCGGGCTTCAGCGGGCACATCACGCTCGAGCTGTCCAACGTCGCGAACCTGCCCATCACCCTGTGGCCCGGCATGAAGATCGGTCAGCTGTGCATTCTGCGGCTGACCAGTCCGGCGGAGCATCCCTACGGCAGCTCCCACGTAGGGTCGAAGTACCAGGGTCAGCGGGGACCGACGCCGTCGCGGTCGTACCAGAACTTCATAAGGTCTACATAGCTTAGACAGCGCTCCGCCACAGCGTATTTACGCGAGGATGTAGTGGTCCGTGGTTACCACCCGCTCGGCCATGGCTTCGCCAGCAATACCTTTGGAGGGGGTTGTATTGGACATCGTGCTCGGCGTGTCAATGGCACCGGCGTCGATCCAGATGGTCGTCCTGGAAGGCGAAAACGGCGACGGCGCAACGGTCGAAGAGGACGAGTTTGACGTCACCGCTGCCAACGACGCGGCCACCACGAGCGCGTCCGACCAGGTAGTCGCCGCCATCCTCGGCACCCGCGAAGGCGCGGCCGACGCCGGCCTGGAGCTGTCGGCGATCGGTGTGACGTGGACCGACCAACTCGAGGCGGCCGCGTTGCGTGACGCGCTGGTCGCCCACAAGATCGAGAACGTCATGCTGGTGTCGGCGTTTCTGGCCGCGGCGGCGCTGGCCCAAAGTGTGGGCGTAGCAGTCGGTTACGAGCGCACCGCGGTGCTGTACATCGAGCCCGACACCGCAACTCTGGCCGTCGTCGAGACCTCCGACGGTTCCATCGCCGACGTCTACAAGCAACCGATCTATGCCGAGTCCTACGACGACGCCATCACCCAACTCAGCGGGATGATCGCCGGGCTGGAAAAGACGGCGCTGGCGCCGGACGGGCTGTTCGTGGTCGGCTCGGGCGTCGACATCGCCCCGATCAAGCCGGCGCTGGAGGCGGCGACGTCGCTTGACGTGAGCGCGCCGGAGGAGCCCGAAACCGCGCTGGCCCGCGGTGCGGCCCTGGCGTCGGCGAACGCGCCGTTGTTCGCGTCGTCGACCGTGGCGCTTGCCTACGCCCAAGACCCGGGCACCGGCGCCGTCGACCACTACGCCCTTCCCGAATACCTCAGCGTTGGAGGCGAACTGGGCGACGAGCTGGCCTACAGCGCGGTGCGCGACGACGACGCCGACGCGCCGACCGTCCTCATCGAGAAGCTGTTCGTCCAGGAACCAGAGCAACCGCGCCGCAGGCCGGTCCTGCTGATCGGCAGCGGCTTGGCGGTGGTCGGCATCAGCGCGGTGCTGGCGCTGGAGATCGCGCTGGCCGTCGGCATCCGCACGACGGGGACCGTGGCGTTGCGACCCACCCCGGGCCAAAACCTCATCGTCCCAACGCAACAGGCGCCCGCGCCGGTCGAGGCGGCCCCCGCGATGCCGAAGATCAACCTGCCGCAACCAATGTCGGTGCCCAGGCCGTTGAACGCGCCCGCCCCCGCGCCATTGCCCGCGGCCCCGGCGCCGGTTGCTCCTCCGCTTCCCGCGGCCCCTCCGATCGACCCGGTGATACGGGTTCCGGTCGTGGTCCCGCCCGTGGCGCCGATCCCGGTGCCGCCGGTCCGCGTGCCGATTCCCAACCCGGTTATCAGTCCGCCGGTGATCCAGGCGCCGCGCCTGCCCGTGCTCCAGCCCGTTGTGCCCCAACCGCCGGTGCACGTCCCGCAGCCGCAGTGGCCGGTGCCGGGCAGCGGCACGGTTCCACACTCGCCGCCGCACCAGCTGCCCGGGGAAAACCCGCTACCCATCCCGGGTGGCCCCGGCACCGGGCACATCCCGGAGCCGGGCACGGGCCCCGGCGGCGGGCCGTTCGGGGGCGGTGGACCGTTTGGCGGTCGCGGACCGTTTGGCGGTGGCGGTGGCCCCATCCACATCCCCGGCGGAGGCCCCGGTGGCGGTGAGCCCGCCGGACCCGGGCCGTTCGGCGGCGGTGGTGGACCATTTGGTGGCGGTGGCCCCATCCACATCCCCGGCGGAGGCGCCGGTGGCGGTGTGCCAGGCGGTGGCGGTCCCTTCGGTGGCGGCGGTCCATTCGGCGGCGGCGGCGGGCCGTTTGGTGGAGGCGGTCCCTTCGGCGGCGGGCACGGCGGTGGCGGTCCGATCGGTGGTGGTCCGTTCGGTGGCGGCGGCGGGCCGTTCGGCGGCGGCGGTGGTCCCTTCGGTGGCGGCGGCCACGGTGGTGGCGGCTTCGGCGGGGGCGGCGGCTTCGGCGGAGGCCACGGCGGCGGCTTCGGTGGCGGCGGCCACAGCGGCGGCGGGCACCACTAGCCGGCGGCCGGCGTTACGTTGCGTTGCAAAACGGTCAACGCAAGCCGACTTGTGCTTAACACCCCGCGGTGGTGCGGGTACGGTCGAGATGTTGGGACAAGCCGAAAAACCGCGCCGCCCCTGGATCAGAACTTCATAATGCCCAGCTAATCCCGGATGTTCGAGCCCGCGCCCTGCTGTGGCCGTAAATCCGTGCTAGTTAAGCATTAATTGTGCGTCGGTGCATTTTCGTCGTGGCACAGCAAACAAGCCTAGGGAGTTTCTAACAGTGGTGGGCATCGTGCTTGGCGTCTCGATGGCGCCGACGAACGTCCGCATGGTGCTGGTCGAAGGCGAAGGCGCCGACGGGGCCACCGTCGACGAGGAAAAGTTCGACGTGGGCCTGGATGCTCCCGGCTTAAGAGATTCGGCCACGGCGCCCAACCAGGTGGTCTCCGCCATCCTCGGAACCCGCGAGGGCGCGGCCGAGGGCGGCTACCGGCTGCTCTCGACGGGAGTGACCTGGACCGATCATGTCGAGGCCACCCGGCTACGCGACGCGCTGGCCGCGCACAAGGTCGAGAACGTGATGCTCGTCTCGGCGTTCATGGCGGCCGCCGCGCTCACCCAGGCTGTGGGCGATGCGACCGACTACGCGCGCACCGCGCTGCTCTTCGTCGAGCCGTACACCGCGACGTTGGCGGTGGTCGACAGCGCGGACGGGTCGATCTGCGACGTGCACCGCAGGGTTCTGGCCGAGGACGAAGACGAGGCGGTGGCCGAGCTCGTCGAACTGGTCTCGGGTGCCGAGGCGCTGGAAACGCGCCCGGAGGGCGTGGTCGTCGTCGGGTCCGGCGTCGACATCCCGTTGATCAAGCCGGCGTTGCAGGCCGCGACCTCCCTTCAGCTGTCGGTGCCCGACGAACCGGAGATGGCCCTCGCGCGCGGTGCGGCGCTGGCCTCGGCGCACGCGCCGTTGTTCGCGTCGTCGACCGCGGCGCTGGCCTACGCGCTGGACCCCGGCACCGGCGAGGTCGACCCGTTGGCGCTGGCCGGCCAGTTTCCCGGATTGCTGCCCGGATACCAGCCCGAATACCGGACCGTTCCCGAGCCTCCCGACGCCAGCGGCAAGCCCAACGTCGCCTACAGCGCTGTGTCGGACGACGACGCCGATGCGCGCACTGTCATCGGCCTGGAGGAGATCACGCAGCGGCGCAAATCCATTGCGCTGGTCGGCAGCATGCTGGCGGTGGTCTTCATCAGCGCCGTTGTGGTGCTTGAGATTGCGCTCGCGATCAGCATCCGTCCGACGGTGGCGCTGCGGCCCAGCCCGAACGAAAACATCGTCGCCCCCACGCGGCCGCCGGCGCCCGCGCCGGTGCCCCAGGCCCGGCCGAAAATCCCGGAGCCCGCGCCGGTGGCCGCGCCCCATCCCATCGCCCCGCCCGCCGCCGCCCCGGTGCCCGCGGCCCCGCCGGTCCCGGTTCCCGCGCTGCCCCCGCCCGTGTTCGTTCCCGTGCCCCGCGTGCCGGTGCTCGGGCCTCCCGTGCCCCGGCTGGAGGGTGGCCGCGGCCCGTTCGGCGGCGGGCCGGCGCCCCGCGGGCCCTTCGGTGGCGGCCGCGGCCCATTCGGCGGGCATGGCCTGTTCGGCGGGCACGGTCCGTTCGGTGGGCACGGTCCGTTCGGTGGGCGTAGTCCGTTCGGTGGGCATGGTCCGTTCGGCGGCCACGGCTTCGGTGGCTTCGGGCGCCGGTAACGGTTCGGCGCCGCCCCCTTGCCGGGTTCCGCGGCTAGGGTGGCGGACTAGGGGCGGGCAATCGGATTGTCAGCGAACCAGTTTGGAGAATGGGGGGATTGGTGGACGTCGTCCTTGGGGTGTCTCTGGCACCTGAGACGGTCCGCATGGTGCTCGTCGAAGGTGAAGGTGCCGGCGGCGTCACCGTCGATCAGGCCGACTTTCCAATGCCGGGTGCCGCCGCAATCGATCAGCTGATCGAGGCCATCCTGAGCACCCGCGAAAGTGCGGCCGAGAGCGGCTATCGGTTGAGGTCCACCGGGGTGACGTGGACCGATCAGTCGGCCGCCGCCGCGCTGCGAAACGCGTTGGCGGCGCGCAAGATCGAGAACGTCGTGCTGGTCTCGGCGTTCATGGCCGCGGCGGCGCTGGCTCAGGCGGTCGGGAGCGCGACCAACTGTGCCCGCACCGCGCTGCTGTTCGTCGAGCCGGCCACGGCGACTCTCGCCGTCGTCGACACGTCGGACGGGTCGGTCGCCGACGTGCAGCGCAAGCCCCTGCCCCACCGCGACGGTGCGGCGCGGGCAGAGCTCGCCGCGCTGGTCGCGGGCGCCGAATCGATGCGTGCCCGCCCCGACGGTGTATTCGTCGTCGGCGCCGGCGTCGACATCCCGATGATCAAGCCCGCGCTGGACGCGGCGACGTCGCTGTCGGTGGCGGTCCCCGAGGAACCCGAGATGGCCTTGGCGCGAGGCGCCGCACTGGCATCGGCGAACGAGCAATTGGGAGCGCCGAGCACGGTCGAGATGCCATACGTCCAGGAACCCGCGCGCGAGCTGGCATACAGCGCGGAGGCGGAGCCCGCGCCCGACGACGACGGGGAACACGGCGAGCGCCGCAGCCGAAAGATGCTGGCGATCCTCGGTGCGGCCGCGATGTTCGTCGTCGGCGCCGTGGCGCTGACGGTGGCGCTCGCCGTCGGCATTCGCCCCCACGTGGACCAGCGACCCGATGTCGGCAAGAACGTCGTCGCCCCGGCGACCCAGGCGGCCCCGCCACCCCAGGCCCCGCCGCCGGCTCCGCCGGCTCCCGCACCGGCCGCTCCCGCGCCGGCCGCCCCGAACCCGGGGCCAGCCTCCAACCCCCTTCCCCAATGGCTGCCGCCGCTGCCCAGGGACAACGATCACGACGACCATTGGGCGTGGCTCCGCCACCACCTGGGGAATGGAATCCTGGGCCCCTAGCCCGGGTCGCCAAGGGGGCGAAACCGCGTAAAATCGGGGAACTAGGGGAATACAGGGTGGGGACTCTGGGCGTATCGCAGTTGCTGACGCTCGCGACGACCATGTCCTCGGCCCGCGCTGGCTAGCAAACGACGATGGAGGAGCTTTGGACACCGTACTTGGCGTGTCGATGGCGCCGACGGCCGTCCGTATGGTGCTGGTCGAAGGCGAGAACGGCGACGGTGCGACGGTCGACGAGGACAATTTCGATGTTGCCGCCGACGACGATGCGGCAACCATTACCGCGGCCGACCAGGTAGTCTCGGCGATCCTGGGAACCCGCGAGGGCGCCGCCGAAGGCGGTTACCAACTGGCGTCGACGGGCGTCACGTTCACCGACCCGATCGAGGCCGCCGCGCTGCGTGATGCGCTGGCCGCCCACAAGGTCGAGAACGTGATGTTGGTCTCGGCCTTCCTGGCCGCGGCCGCGCTGGCCCAGACGGTCGGCAACCAGACGAACTATGCGCGCACGGCGCTGCTGTACATCGAGCCCGACACCGCGACCCTGGCCGTCGTCGACAGCGCGGACGGCTCGGTCACCGACGTTTACCGGCAGGCCCTGCCCAAGGACGACGACGCGGCGGTGACCCAGCTGGCCTCGATGGTCGCCGGGGCCGAGGCGCTGGAGGCGCGACCCGACGCCGTGTTCGTCGTCGGCTCCGGCATCGACATCCCGATGATCAAGCCGGCGCTGGAGGCCGCGACGACGCTGCCGCTGGCGGCGCCCGAGGAGCCGGACACCGCGCTGGCCCGGGGAGCGGCGCTGGCGTCGGCCCATGCCCCGCTATTCGCGTCGTCCACGGCGGCGCTGGCCTACGCACAGGACCCGGGCACCGGCGCGATCGACCCGTTCGCGGTGGCCCCCGGCTACTTCGACACACCGGCCACCGCCGACGCGAACGCGCTGGCCTACAGCGCCGTTGCCGATGACTTCGACGAGGCCTACACCGGCGAGCACGCGACGCAGCTGGTCGGTGCGGGCGGCCGCGAGCGCGGCTCGTTCCGGCTGCTGGGCAGCGCGCTGGCGGCGATCTTCGTCGTCGGGGTGACCGCACTCGTGGTCTCGCTGGCCGTCGCCATCCGACCGACCGCCGGCGTGCAGCCCGCCCCCGGCCACAACGTCGTCGCTCCCACCCAGGCGGCGCCCGCACCGGCCGCGCCCGCTCCGGCACCCGCGGCCCCGGCCCCGGCGCCGGCCCCCGAGGCGGCTCCTGCTCCGGCGCCCGCGCCGGTTCCCGAGGCTCCCGCTCCGGGGCCCGCCCCGGTTCCGGCCGCTCCGGCGCCCGCCCCGATCCCTGAGGCGCCCGCGCCGGCCCCGGTCCCGATACCGGAGGCCCCGGCGCCCGCCCCCGCGCCGCCCCCGGTGGTCGCGCCCATTCCGGTGCCCATCCCGCTGCCCATCCCGGGCATCGGCGGCCCGCGGGGAGGCGTGTTCGGCCCGCCCGGCGGCGGGTTCGGGCCTCGCGGCGGCGGTGAGGACGGGCCCCGCGGCGGTGGCGGATTCCCCGGCTTCCCCGGCGGCGGCGGCCACGGCGGCTTCGGCGGCGGCCACGGCGGCTTCGGCGGCTTCGGCGGCGGTCACCACTAGGCGTTTCACGGCCACCTGTCATCTGCCGTTTGCCTCCCGATTAGCGGCGCGATGCAGTTAGCTCATCGCGGCCACCTACACACGGTGGTATGCGATGCACCGTCTTTGGCACCGGTTACCTCGGTGCCACGCACGCAGCGGGGATGGCCGAACTGGGACACGACGTCGTCGGCGTGGACATCGACGCCGGCAAGGTGGCCAAGCTGGCCGGCGGCGACATCCCGTTCTACGAGCCCGGCCTGCGAAAGTTGTTGACCGACAACCTCGCTGCCGGACGACTGCAGTTCACCACCGACTACGAGATGGCGGCCGAGTTCGCCGACGTGCATTTCCTGGGGGTGGGCACGCCGCAGAAAAAGGGCGAATACGGCGCCGACCTCTCCCACGTCCACGCGGTCATCGACACGCTGGTGCCCCGGCTGACGCGGCCGTCGGTGCTCATCGGCAAGTCGACGGTACCGGTGGGCACGGCGGCCGAGCTCAACCAACGCGCGGCCGCGCTGGCGCGGCGCGGGGCCGACGTCGAAATCGCCTGGAACCCGGAGTTTTTGCGCGAGGGCTACGCGGTGCACGACACCCTGCACCCGGATCGCATCGTGCTCGGGATCCAACAGGGCTCCACGCGCGCTGAGGTGGCGGCCCGCGAGCTGTACGGTGCGCTGCTGGACACCGGGGTGCCCTTCCTGGTGACCGATCTGCAGACCGCCGAGCTGGTCAAGGTTTCCGCCAATGCCTTTCTGGCGACCAAGATTTCGTTCATCAACGCCATTTCCGAGGTGTGCGAGGCGGCGGGCGCCGACGTCAGCGTGCTGGCCGACGCGCTGGGCTACGATCCGCGGATCGGGCGCCAATTCCTCAATGCCGGTTTGGGTTTCGGCGGCGGGTGCCTACCCAAGGACATCCGCGCGTTCATGGCCCGCGCCGGCGAGCTGGGCGCCGACCAGGCGCTGACGTTCCTGCGCGAGGTGGACAGCATCAACATGCGCCGGCGCACCCGGATGGTCGAGCTGGCCACCACCGCGTGCGGCGGCTCCCTGCTGGGCGCCAACGTCGCCGTACTGGGTGCGGCGTTCAAGCCCGAATCCGACGACGTCCGCGACTCGCCCGCGCTCAACGTGGCCGGGCAACTGCAGCTCAACGGCGCCGCAGTCAACGTGTACGACCCAAAGGCGCTCGACAACGCGCAGCGGCTCTTCCCGACGCTGAACTACGCGGTGTCGGTCGAGGAGGCCTGCGAGCGCGCGGATGCTGTGTTGGTGCTCACCGAGTGGCGGCAGTTCGTCGACCTCGACCCGAACGACCTGGCCGACCGGGTGCGGGCCCGCGTCGTCGTCGACGGCCGCAACTGCCTCGACGCCGCCCGCTGGCAGCAGGCGGGATGGCGGGTGTTCCGGCTCGGGGCGCCGCGGACCTAGCGGCGATCTACGTCAGGCCGTTGTTCCCGGCCGAGCCGAACACGCCGCCCGCGCCGCCGGTGCCGGCGTTGCCTTCCGGCACACCGATCCCGGCGTTGCCGCCGGTACCGCCGTTGCCGACGAGCACGGCGCCCCCGCCGTTACCGCCGTCACCGCCGCGGCCCGTGACGCCCTGGCCGCCGGGGCCGCCGTCACCCCCGTAGCCGACCAGTGCCGCGTTGCCGCCGTGGCCGCCGTTCCCGCCGGTGGTCGCACCGGCACCGCCGGCCCCGCCCGCGCCGCCGCTGCCCGAGATCCCCGCCGCGCTGCCGCCGCTGCCCCCGGCCCCGCCGGCGCCGGCGCCCCCGACCCCGCCGTTCCCGCCGCGTCCGGCGGTGCCCTGCACCGGGCCGGAGTTGCCGCCATTACCGCCGGCGCCCCCGTTGCCGGTGAGGCCCGTGCCGCCGGCGCCGCCGTCGCCGCCGTTTCCGGAGATGCCGCGGGTGTGGCCGCCGTCGCCGCCGGCGCCGCCGTTGGTTTGTCCGTTTCCGCCGGCGCCGCCAGCCCCGGCCGAGCCTTCGAACATGCCGCCGGCTCCGCCGTGTCCGCCGGAACCGCCATCGCCTGTGCTGCCCGTGCCGCCGGCACCCCCAGCGCCGCCGTTCCCCCATACGACCCCGGCCCCGCCGTCGCCGCCGTCACCACCGTGTCCCCCGAGGCCGGTCCCGCCGGCCCCGCCGACCCCGCCGGCACCGAGCAGGCCACCGTTCCCACCGGCCCCGCCGTTACCCCCGCTCGTTACGCCCGTGCCGCCGGCCCCTCCCGCGCCGCCGGTCGGCTGGGTCGGCCCGCCGATCCCGCCATTGCTGGCCAGGCTGAACACCCCGCCGTTCCCGCCGGCGCCGCCGTTTCCGCCGGCGCCGCTGGCCGAGAGCCCGCCCGCGCCACCGGCGCCGCCGGCGCCGAAGATCCCGCCCATCCCGCCGTTGCCGCCGTTCCCGCCGTGGACACCGGGACCGGTGGAGAACCCGCCGGCACCGCCGGCGCCGCCGGCCCCGAAGAGCGCGCCGGCCCCGCCGTTGCCGCCGTTTCCGCCGAGGGTGCCCGACCAGCCCGCGCCGCCCGCGCCGGCCGCTCCCAGCAGCCCGGCCGCCCCGCCGTTGCCGCCGTTGGGGTGGCTGGCTCCACCCGAGCCGCCCGCCCCGCCGTTGCCGATCAGGATTCCGGCGTCGCCGCCGTTCTGCCCGGTTCCCGGGGCCCCGTTGGCGCCGTTGCCGACGAGCGGGCGCCCGAACAGCGCCTCGGTGGGCGCATTGATGGCGTTCGTCAGGGTCTGCTGGACGTTGGCGGCCTCGGCGCCGGCGTAGGAGGCCGCGCCCCCGCCCAGGGCCTGCACGAACTGGTCGTGCAACGCCGCCGCCCGGGTGGTCAGCGCGTGAAAGTCCTGCGCCTGACCCGAAAACAGCGACGCGATCGCCGCCGACACCTCGTCGGCGCCCGCGGCCACCACCCGCGTCGTCGAGGCCGCCGCGACCGCGTTAGCCGTACTCACCGTCGCACCGATGCGAGCCAGATCCGACGCCGCCGCCCCCAGCGCCTCCGGTACCGCGATCACAAACGACATGCCCCCGCCTTCCATCAGTCGATGCCACGACGGACGTTATCGCCATCGGCCGCGTGCCGCACCGGATCAACCGTCTCGGGGCCGGCGAGTAGCCTGACCGCGTGGACTACGCCGCTGAGTTCCTCAACGAGAACCGAGCCTTCGCGGAGCTTTTCCGCGGTGTCGACGAGTCCACGCCGGTACCGACGTGCCCGGGCTGGAACGTCACCCAGCTGTTGCGCCATGTCGGGCGCGGCGATCGGTGGGCGGCGCAAATCGTGCGCGACCGGCTGCAGGAATTCCTGGATCCCCGCGCCGTCGAGGGCGGCAAGCCGCCACCGGATCCGGCCGACGCGATCTCCTGGCTGCACGGCGGCGCGCAGCGGTTGGTTGACGCCGTCGAGCTGGCGGGCGTGGAAACGCCGGTGTGGACGTTCCTCGGGACCCGCCCGGCGAACTGGTGGGTCCGGCGCCGGCTGCACGAGACGGCGGTGCACCGCGCCGACGCCGCCCTCGCCACCGGCGCCGAATTCACCCTCGACGCCAACGTCGCGGCCGACGCGATAACGGAATGGCTTGAGCGCGTGGCGATTCAGGCCGGAAGCGACGGGGCGCAGCTGCCGCTCGAGGCCGGCAGCACCCTGCATCTGCACGCCACCGACCCCGGGCTGGGCGAGGCCGGCGAATGGACGATCGGTGTCGACGGCGGCGCGATCACCTGGTCGCACGAACACGGCAAGGGCAGCGCGGCGCTGCGCGGCGGTGCCACCGACCTGTTGTTGGCGATCGTGCGCCGGGTCGCGCTGGCCGACACCGGTATCGAGCTGTTCGGCGACGACACGGTGTGGCAGAACTGGCTGGACCGTACGCCTCTATAACTCAGGCGGACACGGTAGCTTGCTGACCATGAGCACATCGGAGATCGCCACCGTCCTGGCGTGGCACGACGCCCTCAACGCCGCGGACCTGGAAACCCTGGTGACCCTGTCCAGCGACGACATCGAAATCGGCGACGCCCACGGGGCCGCACAGGGTCATGCGGCGCTGCGCAGGTGGGCCGGTTCCCGCGAGGGCACGGCCGAGCCCGGCCGCATGTACGTGCACGACGGCATCGTCGTCGTCGAAGAGAAGGTCAGCGCCCCCGGCGGGGAGGTCACCAACGCCGCGTCGGCGTTCCGGGTGGTCCGCGACCATGTCACGTCGGTGTTCCGGCACGAGGACTTGGCGGCGGCGCTGGAGGCGACGGAGCTCACCGAGGACGACTTCGTAAATTAGGGGGGCCAAACAGAGAGGCAGTTATGCGCGGCATCATCCTGGCTGGCGGGTCGGGCACCCGTCTTCATCCGATCACGATCGGCATCAGCAAGCAGTTGTTGCCGGTGTATGACAAGCCGATGGTGTACTACCCGCTGTCCACGCTGATGATGGCCGGCATCCGCGACATCCTGGTTATCACCACCCCGCACGACGCGGCCGGCTTCGAGCGGCTGCTCGGTGACGGTTCGCAATTCGGCATCAACCTCAGCTATGTCCAGCAGCACGAACCCGAGGGCCTGGCCCAGGCTTTCGTGCTCGGCGCCGACCACCTCGGCAACGACTCGGCCGCTTTGGTGTTGGGCGACAACATCTTCTACGGCCCCGGACTAGGCACCAGCCTTAGCCGCTTCCAAAACATAAGCGGCGGAGCGATTTTCGCGTACTGGGTGGCCAACCCGTCGGCCTACGGTGTCGTCGAGTTCAGCGACGACGGCATGGCGCTGTCGCTGGAGGAGAAGCCGGCCACCCCGAAGTCCCAGTACGCGGTGCCGGGCCTGTACTTCTACGACAACGACGTGATCGAGATCGCCAAGAACCTGAAGAAATCGGCGCGCGGCGAGTACGAGATCACCGAGGTCAACCAGATCTACCTCAACCGCGGCCGGCTCTCGGTCGAGGTGATGGCCCGCGGAACGGCATGGCTGGACACCGGCACCTTCGACTCGCTGCTGGACGCCAGCGACTACGTCCGCACGCTGGAACGGCGGCAGGGGCTGAAGGTCAGCGTCCCCGAGGAAATCGCGTGGCTGCGGGGATGGATCAGCGACGAGGAGCTGGCCGAGCGCGCCCGCACCCTGGTCAAGTCCGGTTATGGCGACTACCTGCTGGGGCTGCTGGAACAACGGCGCTGACCGGGGCCGGTTCGGGTTTCGCCAGCACGGCCGCGATCGCCGTCGTCAACGGCACCGACAGCGCCAGCGCGATGCCACCGACCGCGGAGCGGGCAAGTTCGATGGCCACGCTCTCACTGATCAGCACGTCGCCGAGCGAGCGGTTGGACACGCTGAACAGCAGCAGCAACGGGAGCGACGTACCGGCGTAGGCCAGCACCAGCGTGTAGACCGTGCTGGCGATGTGATCGCGGCCCACCCGGATGGCGCCCACAAAGATGGCCCGCCTGGAGCCGCCGAGGTGGGCCAGCTCGAAGACCGTCGACGCCTGCGTCACGGTCACGTCGTTGAGCACACCCAGCGACCCGATGATGAATCCGGCGAGCAGCAGCCCGCTGATCGACACGTTGCCCAGATACGCCGAGACCTGCCCGTTCTGATCGTCCGACAGGCCGGTCAGGTGGGCCAAATCAACTGCCGCCCAAGATAATCCGGCGGCCAGCAGCAACGCCGACAGGGTACCCAGCAGGGCGGCGCTGGTCCGCAGGCTCACCCCATGGGCCAGATAGATCACCGCATACAGGATCACTGCGGACGCCACCAGCGCGACGGGGACGGCAGGGGCGCCGTCGCGCAGCGCCGGCAGCAGGAACACGACCAGCACCAGGAACGCGACGCCGATGCCGACCAGCGCGAGCAGCCCGCGCCAGCGGGCCACGGCGACAATCACCACCGCGAACGCGACCGCGAGGCCGACCAGCGGCCAGCCGCGCTCGAAGTCGTAAAACGCGTAGCTGGTGGTGCCCTGCTCGTCGACCTGCCGGACGAGCCGGATGCGGTCGCCGGCCCCGAAGTGGGGCTGGCCGGGGCCGGGGGAGGACTCCAGCAGCGTCTTGGCGCCGGCGTTCGGGCCCGAGTCGATGGCGACCAGCGTTTGGACGCATCGCCCGGCGCCGGGGGCCGCCGATTGCGGCGTAGTGGTGAGCACCTGACCCGCCGACGGGCTGCCGCAGTCACCCAGCGCGCTGGACAGCACGTGGCCCTTCTGCGTGCTCACGGCGCCGCCGGCCGCGTTCTGGAACGGTGTCGGGATGTCGACGTGCTGGCGGCTCGGCCAGAGCAGCGCCGCGCCGGCGATCACGGCCACCCCGATGGCGACCAGCAGCCCGACGACGATCTTGGCGGGCAGCGGATCCAGCCCGGAGGCGCCTGACGACAGGCTGTGCGAGTGGGAGTGGGTCACCCGGTTGAGGGTAGAGGGGCGCCGACCCGGTGCCGGTCAGGCCAGCGCCTCCGCCTGCTACGGCAACCCGGGTATCCCGTCCAGGCCGAGCAGCAGCCCGCCTATGCCGCCAGCTCCGGCTTTTCCGCCTTTGCCCGGGGTCACGGCGAACCCGCCGTTGCCGCCGTTACCACCGTCGCCGATCAGCACGGCGTTACCACCTTGACCGCCGTTGCCGCCCGCGCCGCTCGCGTTGTTGGTGGTGTTGATCCCGCCGTCACCACCATGCCCGCCGTTGCCGACTAACCCGGCCATACCTCCGGCCCCGCCATTCCCGCCGATGATGGCGCTGATACCGCCGGCGCCACCGGAACCGCCGTCGCCGAAGAGCATGCCTGCATTGCCGCCGGCTCCGCCGTCCCCGCCTATCGCGGCGCCCGAGGCGGCACCGCCGCCGCCGCCGCTGCCGCCGGTGCCGAAGAGCATTCCGGCCCGGCCGCCGGCGCCGCCCTTCCCGCCAATGGCGCCGGCGGTGCCGCCGGCCCCGCCAGCGCCGCCGGCGCCAGCGAATAAGCTCGCCGCGCCGCCGGCTCCGCCATCCCCGGCAATCGAGCCGCCACCACCGCCGGCGCCCCCGTCGCCGCCACCGCCGAATAACATGCCCGCCGCGCCGCCGGCCCCGCCCTTGCCGTTGATTGCGCCGCCGCCGCCGCCGGTGCCGCCAGCCCCGCCATCGCCGCCGAGGATGCCACCCTGGCCGCCAGTGCCGCCATTCCCGCTGATCGCGCCGGCACTCCCGCCGGCGCCGCCGAAGCCACCGGGGCCGCCGGTGCCGATCAGCCCGCCGGCGCCTCCGGTCCCACCGGGACCCGCGACGGCGTTACCGGTGAACCCGCCGATGCCGCCGGCGCCGCCGACGCCGAACAGCCCCGCAGTGCCGCCGGCCCCGCCGGCGCCGCCATTACCCCCGGCGCCGTTACCGCTGCCGCCGGCGCCGCCGGTGCCGCCGGCGCTGAACAGTCCGCCGGCCCCGCCGGCCCCGCCGTTCCCCCCGGTTCCGGCGGCGTTGAATCCACCGGCGCCGCCGCTGCCGCCGGCCCCGAACAGCAACCCGCCGGCCCCACCGGCCCCACCGGTGGTGGTGCCGGGCCCGCCAGCTCCGCCGGCGCCGCCCATACCGAACAACCCCGCGGCCCCGCCGGCGCCGCCGTTCACGCCGACCCCGCCAGACCCGCCATTGCCGCCGCTGCCGATCAAGATGCCGCCGGCGCCGCCGTTTGCCCCGCTCCCCGGGGCCCCGCTGGCGCCGTTGCCGATCAGTGGGCGCCCGGCCAGCGTCAGGAAGGGGGTATTGATCAGGTTCAGCAGTTCCTGCAGGGGAGTGGCGGCGGCGGCCTCGGCGCTCGCATAGGAGCCGGCGCCCGCCGCCAAGGTCCGGACGAACTCGTCCTGGAATGCCGCCGCCTGCACGCTGAGCGCCTGATACCCCTGGGCGTGCCCGGAAAACAGCGCCGCGATGGCCGTCGACACCTCATCGGTGCCCGCCGCCAGCACCGCCGTGGTCTGAGCCCGCGCGGCCGCATGGGCCGCGGCCAGCGCCGATTCGATATTGGCCAAATCCGATGCTGCCGCTGTCAGCGCCTCCGGCGCCGCGATCACAAACGACATCTGACACCTCCCAATTCGTCATGACCACTGCGTCATGTCGACCCGGGATAGTCGGTCATAACCGACTAATCGATATGAACTCATCGTCGCGCTCGTGGGGCGGCGGCGCTGGAGTTTCGCCGAGTTTTTTCGCGGCGCCGGTTACTGCCGGTAGCCGGCCAGGAAGTTGCCCAGCCGCTCGATCGCGGCGGCGAGATCGCGCGACCACGGCAGCGTCACGATGCGCAGGTGATCCGGTGCCGGCCAGTTGAATCCGGTGCCCTGGGTGACCAGGATCTTCTCGGACAACAGCAGCTCGAGGACGAGCTGCTCGTCGTCCTCGATGTCGTAGACCTCGGGATCCAGCCGGGGAAACGCGTACAGGGCGCCCTCGGGTTTGACGCAGGACACCCCGGGAATCTCGTTGAGCTTGGTCCAGGCGACGTCGCGCTGCTCGAGGAGCCGACCCCCGGGAAGCACCAGGTCCTCGATGCTCTGGTGGCCGCCGAGGGCGACCTGAATCGCGTGCTGCGCCGGGACGTTGGGGCACAGCCGCATGTTGGCCAGCAGGCTGATCCCCTCGATGAAGCTGCTGGCGTGCTCCTTGGGCCCGGTGATCGCCAGCCAGCCGGCCCGGTAGCCGGCGACCCGGTAGGCCTTCGACAGGCCGTTGAAGGTCAGGCACAGCATGTCGGGCGCCAGCGACGCGACGTTGATGTGCTTGGCGTCGTCGTACAGGATCTTGTCGTAGATCTCGTCGGCCAGCAGCAGCAGCTGATGCTTGCGCGCCAGGTCGACCATCTGGGTGAGGATCTCGCGGCTGTAGACGGCGCCGGTGGGGTTGTTCGGGTTGATCACGACCAGCGCCTTGGTGCGCTCGGTGATCTTGGATTCCAGGTCGGCGATGTCCGGCTGCCAGCCCTGGGTCTCGTCACACAGGTAGTGCACGGGCGTGCCGCCGGCCAGCGAGGTCGACGCGGTCCACAGCGGGTAGTCCGGCGCCGGGATCAACACCTGATCGCCGTTGTCGAGCAGGGCCTGCAGCGTCATCGTGATGAGCTCGGAGCACCCATTGCCCAGGTAGACGTCGTCGACGTCGAACCGGGGAAAGCCCTCGACCAGCTCGTAGCGGGTGACCACCGCGCGCCGGGCGGGCAGGATGCCCTGCGAGTCCGAGTAGCCCTGCGCGTAGGGCAGGGCCTGGATCATGTCGCGCATGATCACGTCGGGCGCCTCGAAGCCGAACGGCGCCGGGTTGCCGATGTTGAGCTTGAGGATGCGGTGTCCCTCGGCCTCCAGCCGCGCGGCGTGCTGATGCACCGGGCCGCGGATCTCGTACAGGACGTCCTGCAGTTTGGACGACTGCGCGAAGGACCGCTGCCGATGATGGCCGGTGACGTGCGCGGGCAGCTGGTGAGTACTCACGTACCTATGGTGCCATCGTTGTCCAACGAAATTTGCTGTTGGGCACCCAACTGCAACCAATGCATCATTGCTCCTATGGGCAAAGAATCGACGCGACGAGCCGGCGAATATGGCCGGCGCATGCGTGAACGCGGATACCGCCCAGTCCAGATGTGGGTGCCCGACGTCCACTCGGCCGGCTTTGCGGCAGAGGCGCGCCGCGAGGCAACAGCGCTGGCCGAAGCCGACCGGCTCAGCGACGACATGGATTTTGTCGAGGCGATCTCAGATGACCCAGGTCGGCTGGACGACAAAAGACCGTGATGACCTTGCTGTTCGGTGTTCGGTATTGACCGAACACCGAACAGCAAGCAGAATATTTGGGATGTCAGGGGCCGAGGCCGAGCTCGCGTTGGTCAACGCGCTGCAAACGGTGGGTCTCGACGCACGGCTCGCGGGGACGCCCGATCGTCATGCCGACGTCGAGGTGAAAACACCCGACGGCCGGAAGTTTTTGATCGAAGCCAAGTATCGGACGCTCGCTTCGCCGGATGGGCTGCCGCGCCAACTTGAGCGGTATGCGCACGATCTGCGTCGCCTTGAAACCCTCGAAGGCGAGCCTGTGGTGGGAGTTCTGATCGCCGATCGGGTGACCGAAGCCGCACGGGCAATCTTGCAGAAGGCTGACTGGGGATGGCTGGACCTGCGGGGCCACCTGCACATCGCAGCACCCGGGGTCTACGTCCACGCAGATATTCAGCCACTGGGTGGGCGTGACGGGTCTACGGATCCCTTCGGCGGCCGAGCGGGGCTAGAAGTCTCCGTCGAACTCCTGCTAAATCCCAATGACTCCGTCGGCGTGCGATCACTCGCATCTCGAATCGGCAGGGCGCCAAGCACGGTTTCCGAGGTACTCGCTCGCCTGCGCGCCGCAAATCTCACCGACGCGGCTCATCGTCCTGTGATCCCGGACCTGTTCTGGAGTGTTGCGTCAGCCTGGCGAGCGACATCCGTTGATGCAAGTTCGTTGCCTTCGATGGGGGACCGGCCCCTACTCGAGGCGCTGCGTGTAAGACAGGACGGTGCCGCCGCGGGTTGGGCCTTGACTGATACGACAGCGGCCGCAATTTATGGTGCGCCGATCGGGGCACGCAAGGACCATCCCCCGGACTTCTACGTTCCGGACATGCCGACGCTCCGCCGTGCAACGCAGGTTCTAGGGACAGCCGCCGATCCGAGCGCTCGCGCAGCGACATTGCGAGTAGCGCCCGTCGCCGCAGCTTGCCTCGAGCGCGTTCGCGACGCCACCATCCCTAACAATCCATGGCCGCTTGCACGGCCGCTGTTCGTGGCGTTGGACTTGGCCCAGGACCCAGCCCGTGGCCAAGAAATCCTCGAGGAGTGGAACCCGCCGGAACCGTGGGCCCGTGTCTGGTAGTCCGGCGTCCGCGCCGACAGTCGAACTTGTCGGTAGTGCGATGGAACGACTCGTACATGCGATCCCTGTAGTGGCCGCCCACTCGTCGCGGCCGATCGTTCTCATCGGAGGACTCGCCGTTATCTGTCGGCTCGGCAACCCATATCGATCCACGAGTGACGTGGATACCGTCGACCGCAGGCGTAACGATGAATCGTCGCAGCTCGAACTGCTGTTGGGCGCTGGTGCGGAGCCAAGTGGTCCAACTGGAGCGGTTGTCGAAACGCCGGCTGGGCGCGTCCAGATCGACATCTTTGACGTCACGGACGGGGCGCTCGACCGGCTTCCCGACGACCCAACGGCCCGCTTGCACGTACTCGCTCACAACTGGGCTGCGTCCACAGCATCCCCGATGGCGCTTCAAATACACGGCCTACCCCCGGTCACCGTGCAGGTTGCCCAACCAGGTCCGCTTATAGCGATGAAGCTGCAGTCCGTCATGGACCGAGGTGCTGTAAAGGAGGCTAGCGATTTGTTGGACGTGGTGCGGCTGACCCTCGATCGAACGACGGGCACGACGGCGCGGCAACAGCTTTCGAGCGCAGATTCACAGCTCCGAGCTGACTCGCTTATGCATGTCAGGTTGTGGTTTGTCGCGAACGCCACGCGGTCGTTGGGCCGTATCAGATCGATACCGGAAGGACGGTCAACGACTGCCGATGACATTGGTCTGGTCGGCGAACTTTTAACGGCAGCGCTGGAGACCTGAGTTGCGCACCGTGCGCCCATTAAGGAAAGGTCGGCGCCGCCACGGAGGCAGGGCGTTCGAATGCCGTCATAAGCCGACCACGGTTATTCACCGGGTACAAAAGCGCTCTGCCAGGTCTCCTAACGAACGTTGATCGGTCTGATCCCCTAACGGCACAAGTAAATACCGGACACTGACGGAACACCGACCGTCTCTGCAGTCGGTCGCGAGATCCGAGCGGTCAGCGCTTCCCGGGTGGGCGGGCGCCGCGCGCGATACCCAGGCCCTTTACGGGTGCCGCCGGCGGTGCCGCGTCGCCGTCGGGCTGCGCCGAGGGCTCCGGCTGTTGCTCCGGCTCGGCCTTGGCCTCCGGTTGCTCGGCCGGGGCTTCGGCGGCCGTGGCGGCGGGCGCGGCCTTCTTGGCCCCGGGTCGCTTTGCACCGGCAGCGATGCCGAGCCCCTTCACCGGTGCGGCGGGCGCCGCGGGCGCCTCGGTTTCGGCGGCCGGTGCGGCGGGCGCCTCGGCCGCCGGCGCTGCCGCCTTGGCGGGCGCTGCCGGAGCGGCCTTTTTGGCGCCGGGTCGCTTGGCGCCGGCGGCCAGGCCAAGCCCCTTCGCGGGCGCGGCGGGCGCGGCGGGCGCCGCCGGAGCGGCCGCCTCCTCGGCGGGCGCCTCGGTTGCTTTCGCCGCGGGCGCGGCTTTCTTGGCGCCTGGCCGCTTGGCGCCGCCGGCGATGCCCAACCCCTTGGCGGGCGCGGCGGGAGCCGGGGTCGCGGCCTTGGCGGGCTCCGGCTCGGCGGCCTTGGCGGGCGCGGGCTCCTCGGCCTTGGCGGGCGCGGCCGGGGCGGACGCCTTGGGCGCCGCGGCGGCCCGCTTCTCGGCCTCCTTGGCGGCCGTGCCCTTTTCGGGCAGCGTGGCCTTGTCGTACTCGATCGACCCGAGCAGCACCTGGGCGACGTCGAGCACCTCGACGCCGCTGCGGCCGGCTTCTTCCTGCCGGTCGTTGACGCCGTCGGTGACCATCACCCGGCAGAACGGGCAACCGGTGGCGATGGTGGCGGCGCCTGTCGCCAGGGCCTCGTCGACGCGTTCGTGGTTGATCCGCTTGCCGATGTGTTCTTCCATCCACATGCGCGCACCGCCCGCGCCGCAGCAGAAGCTGCGCTCGGCGTGGCGCGGCATTTCGGTAAGGGTGGCCCCGGCGGCGCCGATCAGCTCGCGCGGCGCCTCGTACACCTTGTTGTGCCGGCCCAGGTAGCAGGGGTCGTGGTAGGTGATCTCCTGGGAGACAGAGGTAACGGGCACCAGCTTCTTGTCGCGGATCAGCCGGTTGAGCAGCTGGGTATGGTGCAACACGGTGTAGTTGGAGCCCAGCTGCCGGTACTCCTTGCCCAGGGTGTTGAAGCAGTGCGGGCACGTCACGACGATCTTGCGGTCGACGGTCTCCACGCCCTCGAACAGCCCGTCCAGGGTCTCGACTGCCTGGGCGGCCAGCTGCTGGAATAGGAACTCGTTGCCGGAGCGGCGGGCGGAGTCGCCGTTGCAGGTTTCGCCCGTCCCCAGCACCAGGTACTTGACGCCGGCGACGGCCAGCAGCTCGGCGACGGCCTTGGTGGTCTTCTTCGCCTTGTCGTCGTAGGCGCCGGCGCAGCCCACCCAGAACAGGTACTCGTAGCCGTCGAAGCTGTCGACGTCCTCGCCGTAGACCGGGACGTCGAAGTCGACCTCGTCGATCCAGTTGGTCCGGTCCGAGGCGTTCTGGCCCCACGGATTGGCTTTGGTCTCAAGGTTTTTGAACAGCACCGACAGCTCGGAGGGGAACTCCGACTCCATCATCACCTGGTAGCGGCGCATGTCGACGATGTGGTCGACGTGCTCGATGTCCACCGGGCACTGCTCGACGCAGGCGCCGCACGTCACGCAGGACCACAGCACGTCGGGGTCGATGACGCCGCCCTGCTCGGCGGTGCCGACCAGCGGGCGCGTCGCCTGTTCCGGGCCGGAGCCCATCACGCGGCCGAAGCCCGACTCGGGGACGTGGTGTTCCTCGGCGTGCTTCTCGCCGCTCAGGTTCTCGGCGACCCCGCCTTCCGGGGTGTTCTCGAGCGGAGTCTCCTTGTCGCCCAGGATGTATGGCGCCTTGGCCATCCAGTGGTCGCGCAGGTCCATGATGACGAGCTTGGGCGACAGCGGCTTTGCGGTGTTCCAGGCCGGGCACTGCGACTGGCAGCGCCCACACTCGGTGCAGGTGGCGAAGTCGAGCATGCCCTTCCAGGTGAAGTCTTCGATCTTGCCGCGGCCGAATTGGGCGTCGTCGGGCGGGTTTTCGAAGTCGATCGGCTTGCCGTCGGACTCGATCGGCAGCAGCGGGCCGAGCCCGTCGGGCAGGCGCTTGAAGATGACGTTGATGGGCGCCAGGAAGATGTGTAAGTGCTTGGAGTGCAACACGATCAGCAGGAAGGCCAGCATGACGCCGATGTGCAGCATCAGGGCGACGGTCTCGACGATCTCGTTGGTGTTGTGACCCAGCGGCTGCAGCAGCGAGCCCATCAAGTGGCTGAAGAAAGCGCCGCGGCCGTACGGGAATTCGTCGCCGAGGGCGTTCACCGACGCCCCGCGGAAGATGGCGTACGTCCAGATGACGTTGAAGATCATGAACAGGATCAGCCACGCGCCGCCGGTGTGCGAGCCGTAGAAGCGGGACTGGCGGCCGTATTCCTTCGGCTCGGTGCGCAGCCGGATGATCGCGAAGGTGACGATGCCGGTCAGCACGGCCAGCGCGAAGAAGTCCTGCAGGGCGCCGAGTGCGTCCCAGCGGCCGATGATCGGAATGTGGAAGTTCGGCTGGAACAGCACGCCGTAGGCCTCGATGTAGACCGTCAGCAGGATGAAGAATCCCCACATCGTGAAGAAGTGCGCCAGACCCGGCAGCGACCACTTCAGCAGCTTGCGCTGGCCGAACACCTCGGAGAGTTCCGTCCAGATGCGGTCGCCGACATGGTCGGCGCGCCCGCTGGCCGGCTGCCCGGACATGATCAGCTTGTTCAGCCACAGCACCCGTCGCGCGGCGAAAGCGCCCACCACCACGGTCATGCCCAGTCCGATGATCAGTCTGATGAGCGTTTGCGTGGTCACAGAAGGTCTCCCCAATTCCTAGTTTGTTTGCCTACTGAGGCTTGCCCATAGTGACATCTGGGTGGCTTTCGATGCGAGATAGGCTGCCCTAAGTCAGCGCTTCGCGGCGCCTGTGGCCTGCGGTTCAGCCCTCGGGGGCCAGCATCGTTCGCAGCATGGACAGCATCTCCGAGCGCGAGTCGGCGCCGAGGCGACGCCGGATCCGCGCCACGTGATGCTCGACCGTCTTTGCCGAGATGAACAGTCGGCCGCCGATGTCGCGATACGGCATGCCCAACAGGAGAAGTTCGGCGACTTCGCGTTCGCGCTGAGACAGGGCCGAGCCCGACGGCGGGTGGTGTGCCGCCGAACGGCCAGCGTCCTCCGGTTCCGCGACGACGGGAGCCTCCCCGATCCCGCTGCCCACCTTGAGGTCTCGGGCCAGTTGCAGCATGGCCCCGGACACCCGCCCGTCGGGTGCCTGCAGGGCGGCCTGACCGGCGAGCCGGGTGGCGTCGGAGGTCAGCCCGACGCTCGACAACGCCCGAGCCGCGGCGGTGACCTCGTCGACGTCGACCTGATCGGCGAGCACCCGCAGCCAGGTGCGGCCGGCCGTGGACAGCGCGCGCGCCATGGTGCTCTCGCCGGCGGCGGCGCCGAGGGCCTGCCCGTGCGGCGCGACCAGCTCCGGTGAGTTGGCGAGGATTCCCGCGTGCACACCGGCCCAATGCAGGGGCGCGGACCACAACGTCGGGTTGCCCAGGGAGTCCAGCAGCCCGAACGCCTGATCCAGGGGATGACGCAGCCGTTCGACCTGTCGCATCCGGGCTGCTGCCACCCACAATTCCCCCAGCGGCAGCAGCGCGAACAGGTCGACCGAGTACTCCGCGAGCACCTCCGTGGCCTCATACCAATGTTTTTGCAGCGCACCCGCGTCGCCGCTGCGCCGCGCGATCGCGGTCTGCAATGCCGCCGCCCACAATGCGTCGCGCCGGTGCAGCCCGGCCGCGTCCCCGCCCGCCGCCGGCAGCTGCCCGTCCTGCATCTTGAGCCAGCCCGACAGCAACGCGTGCCGATGCCCGAACAGCGCGTCGCCCTCGGCGCGGGCGATGACGCTGCGGGCGCGGACCGGATCGCCGCCGTGGATGGCGGCCAGCGCGACGAGCGCGGCGGGGCTCTCGGGCATCACCTCGGTCGGTGGTTGTCCGGCGGGAAAGGCCTGGCCGAGCTGCGCGATCGCCACCGGATACGGGCGATCCACGGTCGCCAGCAACCCTTCGGCGAGACCGCGCGCGCAGCGTGCGGCCATCGTCGGCGGGCCGGTGTCGTTGGGGCGCAGGGCGGCGCGCGCCGCGGCGAGATCACCCGTCGCGATGTGCACGAGCGCCGCGGCGCCGCCGACGACGGCATCGGACTGCGGGCCAAGCCAGGCGAACAGTTCGGCCGCCTGGCTCGCCTTGCCGTCATCGACGGCGATGCTGGCGGCGATGCGCACCGCCGCCGCGCGTTCGGCGGGATCCGGCGAGGCGAGCAGGCCGTCGGTCAGCGCCGCCGCCGACGCGCAGTCTCCGGTGCGGGCCAGCGCGTCCGCGATTCGCGGCGCGACGCCGTCGGCGCCGGCGGCCGCCGCCGCGCGGTACAGCCTTGCGGCGCCGACGGGATCCGCCGGCGCGGCTTCGGCCTGCCGAACGAGCATGGCCGCCAACCGGTCGTCGGTGAGGCCGTGTTCGGCGAGTTGGAGTGCGAGGGCCGCCGACACCGTCGACATGTCCAATTGCGAACGCAAGAGCGAGGTTTCGACCTCACGGTGGTGGGTGTTGCCGACGAGCTGGGCGACCGCGCCGTGAACCAGCTGCCGGAATCCCGGGTCGTGCGAGGGTTCGACGAGCCCGCTCGCCCGCGCCCGATCGACGAGTTGGCTTGCCTGTGTCATCGAAATCCCCAGTGCTGCGGCCACATCCGCAGCCCCGAAGCCGAGGGTCAGCGACGTGACGAGGAGGGTGTCCAGGGTGAGCTCGTCGAGTCGGCGCAACCGGTCGATCAGCGCATACGTGACCGCCTGCGCCGGGGCCCGCCCCCCGTCGGTGACCGCGCGCACCAGGAAGGGGATTCCGGCGGTGCACTCCAGCAGGTGCTCGGCGACGGGCAGTGGACCGAGGGATATGTGTCGTCCGTCCCGTTCGATGGCCAGCGCCACGTCCCGCAGCCGGTCCCACGGCTCGGCGGCCACCACAACCGTCACGTCGTCGGCCAACCGCTCCAGGAGGGTCTGCCGCTCGGCGTCGGTCAGCAAGTGGGCATCGTCGACAACCAGCGCCGCGTCCGACGGGTCGCCGGCGCGCGGTGGGCGCGCCAGCAGGGTGAGTCCGGTGCCCCGCAGTTCTTGGCGGACGGCGGCGAGAGCAGTGCTCTTGCCCGCTCCGATTCCGCCGCTGATCAGGAGCTTCACCGGCGTCGTCGCGGCATCGGCGAGGACCCGAAGCGCGTCGCGCACCTCCGGCGGGACGTCCACGGGGGAATCGCTCATCGCGCCGGCCCCCTTCCATCCAATCCCGCATTTCCCCTAACGACGCACCCCCTAATACTGCCCTACGGGAGGCGGGTTTCGCACCGATCACCGCATGGGGCGCAGCCGATACGCTCTTGGTATCCGGCCGGAAGGCCCGGCAAAAGGACTCACCGCGGCAGGGAGGTGCGCCATGGCAAACTCGTTGCTCGACTTCGTGATCTCGCTCGTGCGCGATCCCGACGCCGCGGCGCGCTACAGCGCCAACCCCGCGCAGGCGATCGCAGACGCGCATCTTTCCGGTGTGACCAGTGTGGATGTCAACAATCTGATCCCGGTGGTGTCCGACTCGGTGTCGATGGCCCAGCCCGCCGGTTCCCTTTCGGGAGCGCCGGTCGCCGAGCACGGCAACGTTTGGGCAAGCGGCGCCGCCGCGGCCGCGCTCGATGCGTTCACGCCGCACGCCCCCGCCGCGGTCGTCCAGCCGCAAAGTCCTGCGGGCGGCGTGATCAGCCAACCCGCGACGCCCGCAGCGCCCGAGGCCCCCACCGATCCACGTCCGGTCGGTCTCGACCCGCATGAGCCATCGGTGCTGCTCACCGGCCTGGAAACGCCTGGCAATACTGTCGATCACGGGCTGTTCCCGGCCGACGACGTGAGCGCCTGGGACCACCCCGCCGCCCACCCGCATCCCGGCGACGCCGACCATCACGGCTTCGGGATCCACGGCTGATTCACGCCTCGTTGTCGGCGGGCCGAGAATCAGCCGATGCAATCCATTGACGTGCACAAATGCGGCGCAACACACGCCTTGGGCGTGGGCCGTCCCGTGAGCCGCGGATCCCCCTAATCCCCTAATGGGGGGACCGTCTCGATCCCTATGGGTGCTCGCTCGGCTGGGGGATCGGGCCCCGATTCCGCGCCGATCGGAAATCCATAGCGTGTATATCGAAACGCCGGTCGGCCGGCGAAGTCTTCGAGATCGAGGGGAATCGACATGGACGCGCTGATCCGGTACATCCTGGGGCTGTTCACCAATCCCGACGCGGCCCAAGCCTTTCTTGACGGCCCACAACAGGCCATGACCCTGGCGGGCATCAACGCGACACCTCAGCAGTTCGCGATGGCCGCGGCCAGCGCGATGCCCGGTGTGGACCTCGGCGGCGACCCGATCGGTGGCTTGCAGCAAGTCCTGACCGACCAGAGCGCGTACGCGCCGGCCTACGGGGGATATGAGCCCTACAGCGGCTATGCGCCGAGCTTGGTTTCTGCGGTTGCCGACGACGGCGCCGCACTCGTGGGCGACGCCGTTGCCCCCGCCGTGTACGGTGCCGACGCCGCCCTGGTCGACGGCGGCTCCGTCGTGGGCGGCTTGGGCGCAGGGCTGGTCAACGCCTTCGACGCCGGACTGTGGAACGCCGCCGACGCCGGGTTCGTCGGCTCCGGGGGCGGGTTCGGTTGGCAGCCCGGCTGGGGCGGATTCGGACCCGGCACCGGTGAGCTCGGTGGCGGCTTCGGACCCGGCTGGGGTGCCTTCCAACCCGGTTGGGGTGACTTCGGGCCTCGTTGGGGTGAGTTCCGGCACGGTTGGGGCGGCCCCCACGCCGGTTGGGGCGGCCCCCACTCCGGTTGGGGTGAGCCGGGGCCCGGTTGGGGCGGTCCCCATCCTGGTTGGGGTGAGCCCGGACCGGGCTGGGGGACCGGAGGCGAACCGGGTTGGGGTGGATTCGGACCCGGTGGCCTCGTCGGCGAGCAGCTCGGCGGCGGGTTTTGTGCGGGGATCGGCGCCGAGGTCAGCGCCGGCCTGAATCTTGGTTTCGGTGTTGGCGGTGGAGCGGGCTTGGGCGCCGAGATCGGTGCTGGCTTGGGCCTTGGCTTTGGGGCCGGTGTGGGCGGTCAGACCGGGTTCGCGCTGGGTGGCCAGGCGAGTGTGGGTGCTCAGATCGGTGCAGGTTTGGGTCTTGGGCTCGGGGCTGGTCTGGGTGCTCAGACCGGTATCGGTTTGGGCGGCCAGGCGGGCTTCGGGGGCGGCTTGGGACTCGGCGCTGGGGCCGGTGTTGGCGCCGGGGGCGGTTTTGGCCTTGGCGGTGTCGCGGGCCTCGGGGCTGAGGCGGGACTCGGCGCTCGCGCCGGTCTCGGCGGCGGTATCGGACTTGCGGGCCAGGCTGGACTTGGTGGTGAAGCCGGCGTTGGTGGCGGCGTCGGGTTAGGCGCTACCGCTGGCCTGCGTGGCGGTGTAGGTCTCGCCAGCGAAGCCGGCTTCGGTGGTGGTGCTGGTCTTGCTGGTAACGCTGGTTTGGCTGGCGGTGCCGGTCTTGCTGGGAACGCTGGTTTGGCTGGCGGTGCCGGGCTCAGTGGTGGTGCCGGGTTGGCTGGGAACGCTGGGTTGGCTGGCGGTGCCGGTCTTGCTGGTAACGCTGGTTTGGCTGGCGGCGCCGGTCTTGCTGGGAACGCTGGTTTGGCTGGCAACGCTGGTTTGGCTGGTGGCGCCGGTCTCGGCGCACAAGCGGGGGTCGGTGGCCAGGCAGCAGGTGGGATCGGCGGCCGGGCCGCCGCAGGATTCGGTGCTAGCGGCCAGGCGGGTGGCGGCTTCGCCGGTGGCGCCGGTGGCCAAGCAGGTGTTGGCCTCGGCGGACAAGCGGGCGGTGGCTTCGGTGTGGGCGCCGGAGGCCAGGCTGGTTTGGGCGCGGATGCCGGGCTCGGTGGCCAGGCCGCACTCGCCGGCCAAGGTGGCCTTGGTGCCGGCGGCGCGTTCGGCGCGGGTGGCCAGGCGGGTGGCGGCTTTGGCGGTGCTGCCGCGGGCGGGCTCGGCGGCCAGGCGGGTCTTGCGGGCCAGGCGGGTCTTGCGGGGCATGCGGGTCTTGCGGGCCAGGCGGGTCTCGCCAGCCAAGCCGGTCTCGCGAGCCAGGCGGGTCTTGCGGGGCAAGCGGGTCTCGCGAGCCAGGCCGGTCTTGCAGCCGGCGGGGGGCTGGCCGGTGCCGGCAACGTTGGCGCCAACGCCGCGCTCGTCGGCGGCGCGACCGGTCAAGCGGGATTGATCGCCAGCGAAGGTGCCGCGCTGAATGGTGCTGCGACGCCGCATGTTTCGGGTCCGCTGGCCGGCGTCGGGGTCGGCGGTCAGGCCGGCGCCAACGCGGCGGGCGGCGCTGGATTGGGCATCGGCGGTGAGCGCAGCAGCGCCATCATGAGCGGCGACAGCGCCGCTCTGGGCAGCCACCCGACTCCCCAGGCGGCGGCTCCCGCCATCGCCGGTGGGGCGGGCTCGGGCGGACACGCCGGCGCCGGCGCCGTGGCGCCCGGAATCGCCGACGGGCCCGCCGCCGCTGCCGGCGGCACGGTGACTGGTGGTGGCGTCTTGGCCGGTGGCCCCGGCGGCGCCGGCCACGGTCAGATCCTCGGCCAGGAAGGTGCGACGCTCGGCGGTGGCGGTCCCGTCAATGCCGGTGGCGTCCCGGCCCAGCACGCCCCGGTCGCCCCTACCGCGCAAGGCCCGGCCATCCAGGGCGGTGGCACCGTCGGCGGCCATGCGACGCCTCCCTCGAACCCCGGCTCGGTGATCCAGAGCCCGGGCGCCGGTGATCCGGTAAACCACGGCGGCACCGGCTCCCCGGTCATCCAGCAGCCGGCACAGGCGCCGGCTCACACACCGGTTATCCAGCAGCCGGCTCACACGCCCGTCATCCAGCAGCCGGCCCACTCGCCGGCCGCGGTCGACCATGCGCCCGCGCCGGTCCAGCACGCACCGGCCCCGGTCCAGCACGCACCGGCGCCGGTCCAGCACGCGCCGGCACCCGTCGAGCACTCGCCGGCCCCGGCGCCGCACAGCCCGTCGGTGTTCCAGGGCACGCCGCACGACCCGGCACCGGTGCACGCTCCGGCGCCGGTCCCGCACCCGGCGCCGTTGGCGCATCCGGTCGGGCCACACGGGTAACACTGCGGGACAAAGAGCGACGGCGGGGACCTTGTTTGGTCCCCGCCGCCGTTTCACGCATACCGTGATCTCAGTGCATCGCAGCGAGAAAGTGGGGCAGCACGGGTGACCCAACCGGATGACCCTCGGCGGGTCGGCGTCATCGTCGAATTGATCGACCACACCGTCGCCATCGCCGAGCTCAACAATCGCGGTGACCTCGTGCAGCGGCTGACCCGGGCCCGCGAGCGCATCCTCGATCCGCAGATCCGTGTGGTGATCGCGGGTCAGCTCAAACAGGGCAAGAGTCAACTGCTCAACTCGCTGCTGAACCTGCCGGTGGCCCGCGTCGGCGACGACGAGGCCACCGTGGTGATCACCGTCGTCGGCTATGGCGAGCCGCCGTCGGCGCGGCTGGTTGTCGTCGCGGGTCCCAACGGCGAGCCCGCACGCATCGAGATTCCGGTCGACGACCTCAACACCGACCTGCGCCGCGCGCCGCAGGCCGGCGGCCGCGAAGTGCTGCGCGTCGAGATCGGGGCGCCCAGCCCGCTGCTGCAGGGCGGGCTTGCCTTCGTCGACACCCCCGGCGTGGGCGGCCACGGGCAGCCGCACCTGTCGGCGACGCTCGGGTTGCTTCCGGACGCCGACGCCCTGTTCATGGTCAGCGACACCAGTCAGGAATTGACCGAACCGGAAATGAGGTTCGTCCGCCAGGCGTATCAGATCTGCCCGGTCGCGGTGCTGGTGGCGACCAAGACGGACCTCTACCCGCACTGGCGCGACATCGTCAACGCCAACGCGGCGCACCTGCAGCGGGCGGGGGTGCCGATTCCGATCCTGCCGGTCTCGTCGCTGTTGCGCAGCCACGCCGTCACGCTCAACGACAAGGAACTCAACGACGAGTCCAACTTCCCGTTGATCGTCAAGTTCCTCGGCGAAAAAGTGCTCTCCCGCCAGACCGATCGCGTCCGAGATCAGATCTTGTCCGAGATTCGTTCGGCCGCTCAGCATCTGGCGATGTCGGTCGGGTCGGAGCTGACCGTCATCGACGACCCGGACCTGCGCGACCGCCTCGCCGACGACCTCGAGCGGCGCAAGTGGGAGGCCCAGAACGCCCTCAACCAGTCGGCGCTGTGGCAGCAGGTGCTCAACGACGGATTTACCGACCTGTTCGCCGATGCCGATCACGACATGCGGGCGCGCTTCCGCGCGATCACCGAAGACATTGAGCGCCAGATCGATTCGTGCGACCCGACGCGGCATTGGGCCGAAATCGGCAGCGACGTGGAGGAGGCGGTCGCCACCGCCGTCGGGGACAACTTCGTGTGGGCATATCGGCGGGCCGAGGCGTTGGCCGAGAACGTGGCGCGCTCGTTCGCCGATGCGGGCCTGGACTCGGTCATGTCGCCGGAGCTGACGGGACGCCTGATGGGCGGCGACTTCGGCCGGCTCAAGTCGCTGGCGGAGCTGGAATCCAAGCCGGCCGGGAAGGGACAGAAGGTCGTCACCGGATTGCGGGGCTCCTACGGCGGTGTGGTGATGATCGGCATGCTGTCGTCGGTTGCCGGGCTGGGCCTGTTCAACCCGCTGTCCGTGGGAGCAGGGCTGCTGCTTGGCCGCATGGCGTACAAGGAGGACAAGGAACACCGGCTGTTGCGGGCGCGCGCCGAGGCCAAGACGAACGTGCGCCGCTTCGTCGACGACGTATCTTTCGTGGTGGGCAAGGAATCTCGCGATCGACTCATGGCGATCCAGCGCACGCTGCGCGACCACTACCGCGACATCGCCAACGAGGTCACCCGCTCGATCAACGAATCGTTGCAAGCCACGATCACCGCAGCGCACATCGAAGAAACCGAGCGCGACACCCAGATTCGTGAACTGGAGCGGCAGTTGAACATCCTCGAGCAGGTGATCGACAACGTGGGCAAGCTGACGCCGCCGATGGCCGTGGGACGTTCGTGAGCACGAGCGATCAGGTCCGCGCGATCCTCGGCGGAACAATCCAGGCCTACCGGGCCGAACCGGAGTATCGCCAGCGTCCCGACGTCTTCTACGAATTGGAGCGCATCGGCGCGCGCCTGAACGAGCCCATCCGCATCGCGCTGGCCGGCACGCTCAAGGCCGGAAAGTCCACTCTGGTAAACGCTTTGGTGGGAGAGGACATCGCCCCGACGGACGCCACGGAGGCTACCCGGATCGTGACGTGGTTCCGGCACGGCCCGACGCCGAAGGTCACCGCCAACCATTGGGGCGGACGGCGCGCCAACGTCCCGATCAACCGCAGCGCGGGCCTGACCTTCGACTTCGCGGCCATCAACCCCGCGGACGTGGTCGACCTGGACGTCGAATGGCCCGCGGAAGAGTTGATCGACACCACCATCGTCGACACCCCGGGGACGTCGTCGCTGACGCGTGAGGCCTCCGAGCGAACGCTGCAGCTGTTGATACCGCCCGAGGGGGTGCCACGGGTGGACGCGGTGGTGTTCCTGTTGCGCTCCCTCAACGCGGCGGACGTTGCGCTGCTCAAGCAGATCGGTCGGCTCGTCGGCGGCTCGGCCGGGGCGCTCGGGATCATCGGCGTCGCGTCGCGGGCCGACGAGATCGGCGCCGGTCGCATCGACGCGATGCTGTCGGCGGCCGACGTGGCCAAACGGTTCACCCGCGAGATGAATGAGACCGGCATCTGCCAGGCGGTGGTTCCAGTGTCCGGCCTGCTCGCGCTGACGGCGCGCACGTTGCGCCAGAGCGAGTTCGCGGCGCTGCGCAAGCTCGCGGGAGTCGATAGCGCCACGCTCGGCAAGGCAATGCTGAGCGCGGACCGATTCGTGCGGGTCGACAGCCAGTTGCCCGTCGATGCGGCCACCCGCGCTCAGTTGTTGGAGCGGTTCGGCATGTTCGGCATCCGCATCTCGATCGCCGTGCTGGCCGCCGGGGTCACCGACGCGGCGGGGCTGGCCGACGAACTGCTGGAGCGCAGCGGGCTGGTAGCGCTGCGGCGCGTCATCGACCAACAATTCGCGCAACGCTCCGACATGCTCAAGGCCCACACCGCCCTGGTGTCGCTGCGCCGATTCGTCCAGGCCTTCCCGATCGTGGCGACGCCCTACGTCATCGCCGACATCGACCCCTTGCTGGCAGACACCCACGCCTTCGAGGAACTTCGCCTGCTGAGCCAATTGCATTCACGTCCAACGACATTGACCGACGACGAGCTCGCTTCGCTGCGCCGCATCATCGGCGGGTGGGGCACCGACCCGGCCAGCAGGTTGGGCCTACCCCCCGAGGACCTGCACGGTCCGGAGGGCCCGCGAGCCGCCTTCGCCGCGGCCCAACGCTGGCGCCGCCGCGCCGAGCACCCCCTCAACGACCCGTTCACCACGCAGGCGTGCCGCGCCGGTATGCGCAGCGCCGAGGCGATGGTGGCGGATTTCGCCGCGCGCGGTTACGACGCGTCCAACGCCCACCCGGGCTAACGCCCGAACGGCGGTTGCGGCAGGGGCAGCGGCAGCAGCCGTTGCCGGGTGGTCGTCGGGGCCGCGGTGGTGGTCGCCTGCGATGTCGTGGTCGGCTGGGCGCTCGTGGTGGTCGGCGCCGTCGTGGTCGTCGTGCTGGGCGGCGGGCTGCTGGTCGTGGTCGTGGTCGTGGTCGTCGGCGGCTGGGTCGTCGTCGACGACGACGGCGCGGGCGGCGGCGGGAGCACGGTCACGGTGGTGGTGCCGTTGGGCTCCGTGATCGTCTCCGTTTGCGACGTCTGCGCCGGTGCAGGTTCGGTGGGCGGGGTGTTGTTGGTCGGAGTGGTTTTCGGGTGGCCCAGGGTCAGCGCCAACACCACCGCGAGCAGCACGGCCGCGGCCGCTCCGACGACGCTCAGCACCAGCGCGGTGCGCTTGTACCACGGCAGCGTCGCGGTCGCGGCGGCCGCGCGGCGGCTGTCGGTGTCGCCCAATTCCGTTGGTTCCCGGCCATATTCGCCGGTCATGTCGGGACCGACGTAAGGCACCGGCTCGGCGGAGTCGTCGGCGTCCGCCGACCACGCCAGGGCGGGGCCGCCGTCGACGACCTTGGCGGTCTCGACCAGTTCGGTCGGGTTTTCGACGACGGGACTCGCGGCGGTCGCGAGGCCCGCCGCGGCCTGCTGCTGGCCCAGCACCGACGCACCGACGGCGGCGGCGAACGCGGGCTGCGGCGCGGTGTGGATGGGCACCCGCAGGCGCTCCGACAGGCGCGCGGCGATCAGCGGGATGCCGGCGCCCCCACCGACGGCCGCGACGGCCGCCAGGTTGGATCGTTGAATCCCGTTGCGCTGCAACGTGTCTTCCACGGTGCTGACGAAACCGTCCAGCGGTTGCGAGATGAGCTGTTCGAGTTCGGCGCGGGAAAGGCGGACGTCGCCGGCGGTGGTGGTGGTGCTCGACAGCTGCTCCTTGGCGCGGCGGCATTCGGCGAGCTGGCGCGCCTGCGCGCCGATGCGCGCGGTGCTGGCCAGGTCGGTGCTGGTGGCGTCGGAGCCGCCCGAGCGCACGTAGTCGAGGATGAGCTGATCGATCCCGTCGCCGGAGAAGTCGGTGTAGCGCACCGATGCACCGATCTGCGCAAGGGTCGACCCCGCGTTGATCAACGTGACGCTGGTGCCGCTGGCGCCAAAGTCGCACACCGCGACGACGCCGGCCGGGAACCCCGGGTGGGCGCGCAGGGTGGCCAGCGCGGCGGTGGCGTCGGGGATCAAGGCCGGTGCCACACCGCCGCGGGTCAGGTCCGGCTGGGCGAAGAACTCGTCGCGCAGCGCGTTGGTCTGCGCCTCGGACCAGTACGCGGGCACCGCGACGGTGACGGGGGTGCCGTAGCCGACCGTGCGCGCCATGGCTTCGATCGCCTCGACCGTCAGCACCTCGCCGAGGTACTTCGTCCCGTCGGCCGCCACCAGCGGAGCCCGGTCCCCGACCCGCTCGACGAAGCCACGCAGCACCAGCCCGGATTCGGACAGGTTCGGGTTTTCCTCGGGCAGGCCGATTTCGGTGGGCCGGTTTTCGAACAGCGTCAAGACCGAACTGCGCACCACCGGGGCGCTGCCCGAACGGACCGCGACCAGGTTGGCCGCGCCGATCGACAGCCCGAGCGCCTCGCTCACGACGCGGACTTCACTGCGAGAGGCCCGGTGGCAGCGTGACCACCGGCCCGTCGGGAATGGTGATCACCGACGGCAGCTGGGGCATGTGGTGCCGATGCGTCGGCTGTTGCTGGGTCGGCTGGTGGGTGGGCTGCTGGGTCGGCTGTTGTGCCGGCGGCTCGCCGGCGCTGCTGCTGGGCGGCGGCGCCGACGATTCGGTGGTCGTCGGCGTCATCGTCGTCGTGGTGGTCGTCGTCGCGGTGGTGCTGCCCGTCGTGCTCGGGCCGGGGCTGGTGCCCTGGCTACCCTGGATCAGCTCCATGAGCCCGTAGCCGATCAGCGCGAGCAGGATCAGGACCGCGACAATCCAGGCGATGATCCCGACGGGTTTCCGGTACCACGGGGTGGGCTCGGGCTCCTGTTCGAAGGGATCCAGCGCCTCGGGTTGCTCCGGCTGGTCGGGCGGCGGTTCGGCGGGTGGTTCACCCGGCGCCGGGGGCCCGCCCAGGGCGCCGTAGTTCGCATACTGCGTGCGCCGGTTGTGGAAGTCGTCCGGTGGGCCGTTGGATGCCACGGCACCGATGGTACTGACACCGCTTTCGGGCCAGATCAGGCGCGCGGGCGAGGCGGCGTTTGCCGCTGTTCAGTCGGCTCCGGCGGGCGCGGTCACCGAAGCCCGCGTCCCGTCGCCCGTTGTCGACGTGAGCCTCATCGATCCGCCCATCGCGTCGATGCGGACCGCGAGCGAGGCGAGTCCGATGTGCCCGTCGGCCACGCATCGATCCAGGATGGCCGGATCGAAGCCGATTCCGTCGTCCACGACGCTCAGCGTTATGGCGTCGCCCGCTCGGGCGAGGCGAACCTTGACGGTGCTCGCCTGCGCGTGCTTGTTGACGTTGGCGAGCAGTTCGCGTGCCGCCCGGTAAAGCAGGGACTGCGACCGTGGGCGCCCGACCTCTTCGAGATCGGCTTCGATGGCGAGGTTCCCGCGGTGCTCGTAGGAGCGAATCAGCTCACGCAGCGCGGCGGTGAGGCCCACTTCGGTGAGCACCTGCGGATGCAGTGCGGTGACGGTGCCGCGCAGCTGGGTCGCCGTGTCCTGCACCGCCCGGTAGGCGGCCTCCAGCCCCGCATCGGTGTACCGTTCGCGGGCTTCCTCGAGCTCGAGTCGCGCCGCCAGCAGATCTTGCAGCGGTCCGTCGTGCAGGTGCTCGGCCAGTGCTCGGGCGTTGCGCTCGTCGGCGCGCATCGACTCGGTGACAAGTGTGCGGCGCATCTCGAGCAGCGCTGCCACCCGAGCCGCGGCGCGAGTCAGGAAATAACACAAGGCGGTCATCGCGGCCGCCAACCACAACAGCAAACCGAAATGCGTGTACACCACGCTGGGGAGTTCGACGCTGTCGTCACGCTTGGAGTAGACGATCCACACACCGAGATACCCGACGGCGGTGCATATTCCAACCGTGGCCGCCAGCGCGGGCCGATCCTGGAATGCCACCGAAATGGGCAGCAGGAAGAACACCGGCAGCAACGCCACGGTGGCTCCACCCGACACCACGCACAGCGCCACCACGGTGAGCACGTCGATGCCCGTCGACACCCAGCCGGCCCACGGTGGCACCGGTCCGCGCAGCACCACCACTACCCACACCAGCGCGGCGACGCTGTAGGCGCCGAGGATGACCGCGTAAGCCAGCGGCAACCAGTGCTCGACCTCCCATACCGAGACCAACAGGACGATCAAACCGATCAGCGGCAAGCGCAGAAACGCCGACAAGCGGACGGGCTCGGCCGCAACGAAGTCGACCAGATGAGCCAGTGAGCGGCCCATGTTATTCCAGCAACCCGCGCCGCATCGCCGCCGCGACGGCCGCGGCGCGATCACTGACGCCGAGTTTCTCGTACAGGCGCTGGACGTGGGTCTTGACCGTGGACGGCGCCAGATACAGCTCCGCGGCGATCGCGGGAATGCTGAGGCCCTGGGCGATGAAATTCAGCACCTCGCGCTCGCGTGGGCTAAGCGCCGGGGCCTGGGCTTCGCCGCGGCGGCGGATCTCCCCGGCCAGACCGGCGGCAAGCGCCGCGGGAACGACATCTCGGCCGTCGGCGCAGTCAAGCACGCCGTTCACGATCTCGGTTTTCGTCGATTCTTTGGGCAGGAATCCCGCGGCCCCCTCCGCGAGGGCCTGGAAGACGATCGCCGACTCGTCGTGCGCCGACAACAGCAGCACCCGGGTGGGTAGCTCGTCACCCCGCACCGCGGCCGCGACCTTCGCACCGTCCATCCCGGGCATCCGGTAGTCCAGCAGCGCGACGTCCGGCAGATGCGTCTTGATCAGGTCCAAGGCGGCGATACCGTCGTCGGCCTCGGCCACCACGTCCACTTCGCCGCTCGACGTCAGCGCGCGCACCACGCCGTCGCGGAACAGCGGGTGATCGTCGCCCACGACCACACGCACTTTCCCGGTCGTTGCCCGGCCGACCATGCCGCCCAGTGTCACACACGGGTCGCCGCCGTTTCCCCCAATCGGGGGACGCGCGATTCATCCCACGCGCCGACCCGTCGGCGGACAGACATCGCCGAACCGGCCCGGGATAGTCATTGCGGGGGTGGAACCGACAGAAGGATCCGCGTGTCCAACATCAGGGATGTAACCATCGCCTCTGTCGCAGGGGTGTCCGACGCCCGGCTCGAATGGGTGTCGAAGGCGCTGTGCCGCACCACCGATCCCGACGAACTCTTCGTTCGCGGAGCGGCGCAACGGAAAGCGGCCGCCATTTGCCGGCACTGCCCGGTTGCCGCCGAATGCCTCGCCGACGCGCTCGATAACCACATGGAGTTCGGCGTGTGGGGCGGCATGACCGAGCGCCAGCGGCGGGCGTTGCTCAGGCAGCACCCGGAGGTGGGCTCCTGGTCGGAGTACCTCGCTCGGCGTAAGCGCCGCAGGACGGGCTAAGCGGTCAGACCGAGTTCCTGGTCGATCTGCGCCCAGTACTGCGGGCCATCCAATGTGAGGATGATCCAGTCGTGGATCTGGCCGTTGGCCAGCACGAAGTTGAATGGGGCGTTCGCCAGGGTGGCGTTGTGCTGCAGGACAAGCACGTCGGGGGACAGCGAATCCAGGTTGCCGGTGTAGACATACGTCGGCGGGAGCCCGGTGAGGTTCCCGTACAGCGGGCTCACCATGGGGTCGGTCGTGGAAAGGCCGCCCGCCCACTCCTTGCCGATCTGGATCCCGGGCGCAACGGGCAGCAGCGGGTCCTGGACGAACGCGATGTTCGGGTTGCTGAACGTGACATCCAGCCACGGCGACAGCAGGACCATCGAGGTTGGCATGGCGGCATTCGGATTCTGGGCCAACGTGTATTCGAGGGCCGCAAGTGCCAGGTTGCCGCCGGCGGAGTCGCCGGTCACACTGACATGCCCGGGGTGTGCGGCGACCTGCGAGTTGATGAAGCCGGCCATGTTGGGCACCACCGTGCCGGCGGTGCCGCCCTGCTGCAGCAGCGGGTAGATCGGCACCTCGATGGTCGCGCCGGTCTGGTAGGCCATCACCGTGTAATCGAGCCAGTGGAAGATCGACGGCGCGAAGATGAACGCGCCCCCGTGAATGGCCACTACGTAGTCGCCATTCGGATGAGCCGGGGTGATCTGCACGACGGGCATCCCGTTATAGGAGGTGTGCTGCACCGTTTCCCCGAGCAGCAACGGCAGCAACCGCGGCGGCGTGTTGGACAGGCCTATCCCAAGTAGCGGGTTGTCGCCTGTGAACAGCTGCAGGAAGGGCGAATTCGGCGCCGAAAGCTGGGCTTCGAGCCCGGGGAAGAAACCCAGGAGGGGTTTCACCGGGTACAGCGCGGCTTCTTCGAATCTGGTGGCCAGCGACGGTCCGCCGGTGTAGGTCCCCGTCTGCGTGGCCGAGAACGGCGGATTCGCCGGCGCCCCGAAGATGGTGCCGAAGACCGTGTTGGCCACGTGGTTGAATTCGCTTTCGACTGCCTGGACGAATTCACCGGGCAGGCTTTCCAGCGCCTGCTCCCACGAGCCCAATTGCGCGACGGTCGCCGACGCGCTGGCGTGATACCCGCCCATCGCGGCGATATCCTGGGCCCACATCCGCTCGTATTCGGCCTCGGCGGCGGCGATCGCCGGGGCGTTCTGACCGAACAGGTTCGACAGCACCAGCGACACCAGCTGACCGCGATTGGCCGTTATCACGCCGGGGTCCACGATGGTCGCCAGCGCGGACTCGTACGCGACGGCGGCCGCCCGGGCCTGGGCCGCCGACTGCTCGGCTTGCGCGGCCGCCCCGCCCAGCCAGTTCACGTAGCGGGCGGCCGCGCTCGTCATGGACGCCGACGCCGGGCCCTGCCACGCCTGGCCGGCGAGGTCGGCGGTTAACGAGCTGAACGCGGTGGCCGCCGAACTCAATTCGGAGCCGACGCCGTCCCAGGCCGCCGCCGCCTCCAGCATCGGCCCCGGACCCGGGCCGTCAAGCAGCAGTATCGAATTCACCTCGGGCGGCCACACCGTAAAGCTCATTACTGCTCCCCTCGATCAACACTGATCAACCCACTGCAGCAACGTACATCCTGCAATCCGCTCACACGCCGGAACGCCCAGCGTGGCGAACGGGTACCCGCGGCGGACCGAATCCAGTCCACCGATTTTTGGCGGCGCCTTCAGGCGCTCAGAACGTGTCGACCCGCTCAGCCATGGTTATGCGCATCATCTGGGCTGGACTGCCCTATAAGGCGTGACCTCGGAAATGTCGGAACGGCTCTTCCCGCCAGCGGTGCCGAGAGTGCTTATCCAGACCAGCACGAACGTTGTCGGGACCGCGGAATTTACGCGGATGATGTTGTCCCCAGGTCTCAACGGGGTGGGTGGGCTGAGTTCGGCGGTGTCTGTCAGCTTCGCGGGTGTCGCGCTCGGCGATGATCGTATTTGTGCCACGGTGCCGGTGCTGTCTAGGTCGATGGTGACACCACTAAGCGACGTTGGCTCGGGCAGCTGCAACAACAGCCCGACACCGTCCTTGAACTTGGGGAAGGGCTGGGGGTCCACGTAGGCGTCGGTCGACCACGCTGTGCCCGGATTACCGTCGATGGCCAGCCCGGCCGAGTCTGGGCTATCTGGTGAACCGCCGGGTGAAAAGACTGAGGCTTTGAGCGGCTTTACTTTTCGAGTTTGAGCGCCAGGTGGCGGTGATGCCAGCGGCGCCGGCGCAGCAGGGTTCGACGATGGTGTCGGCGACGTCGTCCGCAGCCCCAGCCTGTCCACTTTCATCGTTCCGCCGGTGTCGACGGTGTCGACCATTCGACTGATCGTGTTGGCGAAGGTCATCAACACAACGAGGGCGACTGCCGCCGCCGTCCCGAGACAAGTTTTCAAAAGTTGACGGCGAGCGTATGCGACTTTCTCGGGCGGCCCGAAATTTCGGAAGCTGGCATAGCGGTCCGACTCCAGAGGTACGAACAGTTCGCGAGTGGCGGAGGGCGCCCCGTAGCTCGCGGCTTCGTCGCTAGCCTCGCGCAGCAACGTCATAATCGTCTTCGCACTCCGGATACCGTCGCCGTCGCGCACTAGCCCTGCGGCGGTGGACGAAATCAGGAACGGAACTCGTGAGTCGAATACGGCGGGTTCTTGGATTCGTCCTTGCCCATCAACCGCGACGCACGCCCAATCCTTGATCGCGGCCTCGCCTTGCGAAGGCCAACGGTTGACGAGCAACCCGTACATCACCGCGCCGATGCCTCGAAGGTCATCTCGCGGCGTGGTATTCGGCATCGTCGCCGGAAATGCCAACACGACGCGGCGGTCGACGCTGATCCGGATTCGGTCGGGATGGTCGATTGACAACACCAACCCGGCCCCGTGCACCACGTCGGCGGTCTCGGCCAGGGATAACACGGCGTCGGCGACACCGAGAGGCGACGGGTGCGTATCGGCCACTTCTTTCAAGGTGGCACCACGTATCCACTCGCAAACAACTACTCCGCCGCAATGATCGCGGCCGGCGTCGATCACTTTCGCCAAGCCCGGGGAGTCGATTCCCCGCAGGCTTAGGGTGTCGGAAAGAATCGCGTCGACAGTCGCAGCAGTCGGCAGCGCGTTCTCGGAGTCGACCACCGTGACGGCCAGATGTTGTCCTGTCGCCGTGTCAACCGCTTGCCAGAACTGGAGATGCGGCGACTCGCCGTAGAAGACCAGTAGCCGAATCCGGCCGTTCGCGATCGTGGCACCGGCGACGAGGGGCGTCTTTTCCCCGGTCGGCAATCGCGGTTCTGGCCAGTAACGAGGGATGTTCGTCGTAGGCGGGTCAAATGCGGTCGGCTGGGTGGCGGTCATCGCTTCGTCTCGCTCCCGCAGTAGCATCGACCGCATCGGCCTGGCGCGAGCGGTGCTGAGAGTTACTACTGGATAACCGGGCGTGGAGACTCTGAAACCGGGGATTTTCTGCTTCGCTGCCGAGCTCTCACCCAAATGTATTGGCGCTGGGCATGCGTTACCCGCTCAGTCGACCGCAACGGATGTCGAAACACCCCCTGGCAACTCTCGCGGTACTGCTCGACCGCCTCGCGCGATGTCCTCGGCGAGGCGACCTACGAATCGCTTGCCCGCACGGGCGAGACGATGACCACCGCCGAGATGGTCGCCCACGCCTACGACCAAATCGACCAAGCCCGAGCAGAACTGAACACCATCGCGGAATAGCGCTTACAGGCGCTCAGAACGTGTTGACCTTCTCGACGCTGACGAACATGCCGTGCTTAGTGCGATCGTTGGTGAACCGGGTGCCCTGCTCGGTCGCGACGATCGTCCAGCCCTGCGCGGCGTAGGTCTTGTAGTCGATGGTGACGGTCGGGATGGCGCCCAGGTTGCCCAGCACCCACTGCACGTTGCCGCCGGCGCTGATGCTCACACCGTTGGCGTGTTCACCGTCCTGCAGCGGGGAGTTGGTGAACGGCGCCTCGCAGCCGACGGTCTCCTTGTTGATCTGGCAGCGGGTCACGCCGGACTTGGTCTCGATGAAGACGTAGCCGTTGTGGTCCGGCGGCAGCGGGATCACCCCGGCCGGCGGCGTGGTCGGGCTGGACGGCCCGGTGGGGCTGGTCGACGGGGCCGGGCTGGTGCTGGTCGGCGCTGGCGTCGTCGTGGTCGGCCGCGGCGTGGGGAATGTGGGCTCGGTCGGCCCGGCCCCGGGGGTGGCGACCGGCTTGCCGTCAACGAGCGTGCTGCAGCCCGACACCACCGCGGGTGCGGCCAGGACGGCCGATAACAGCAGTGAGCCGCCGGCCAGCCTTCGCCGCGCCTTTTGCGATAACTGCACCCGCCGCTCCCCGAAAGTCTTCGATTTCAGCGCTTAGAGTACGCAAGACGCGGCGAAAGTTACTGCAACCAGGCCGTTATCGATGCAGAGCCGATGGCGCGGGTTTACCTGTGCGTGACCGACTCGATCTCGGCCGCCCGTCGGGCCGCGGCGACGATGCCCTGGTAGCCCGTGCAGCGGCAGAAGTTCCCGGACAGGCCCTCGCGGATCTCGTCGTCGGTGGGGTCGGGGTTGTCGCGCAGCAACGCGGTCAGCGTGGTCACGAAACCCGGCGTGCAGAAGCCACATTGCAGCCCGTGGCACTGCCGCAGCGCGGCCTGCACCGGCGACAGGGTGCCGTCGGGCGACGCGATGCCCTCGACGGTCGTCACCTCCGTGCCGTCCGCCTGGACCGCGAACATCAGGCAGGAGCGCACGGCGTCGCCGTCCACCAGCACCGTGCACGCGCCGCATGCGCCGTGCTCGCAGCCGAGGTGGGTGCCGGTGAGCCCGCACCGCTCCCGCAGGAAGTCCGCCAGCGTCATGCGCGGTTCGACGCTGGCCGCGACCGGAGTCTCGTTGACCGACAACTGAACCGGTTGTTCACGCATTGCTTGCTCCCGCCAGTGCTTCCTCGATGGCTTGGGTCCAGGCGCGCCCGACCATGGTGGCGCCCACCTGGGTGCGGTACGAAGCGGACCCTTGCAGGTCGGTCGGCACCTCGTCGAGGCCGGTCATCGCGGCCCGGCCGATCTCCTCGGGCACCAGCTCACCGACCGGCTTGCCGAGGACCGCGGCCTCGGCCGCCGTCGCGCGCCCGACCGTGGGGCCCAGGCCCAGCAGCCCGATCCCGCAGCGGGACACCCGGTCGGCGTCGTCGAGCTGGACGGCCACCAGCGCGCCCGCGATCGCGAAATCGCCGTGGCGGCGCGCGAATTCGTGCACGGAAAACCCGGACCTGCCGTTCCACACCGGGAACCGGATCCCGGTCAGCACCTCGTCGGGTTCCATCGTGGTCTCCCACAGGCCGGCGAAGAAGTCCGCGGCGACAATCTCGCGCCGTCCACGCGGGGAGAGGACCTCCATCACCGCGTCCAGCGCCAGCGCGGCCGCCGGGTATTCGCCCGCGGCGTCGGCGTGGGCGATCGACCCGCCGAGGGTGCCGCGGTTGCGGATCTGAAAGTGCCCGACGAACGGGGTAGCCCGGGTCAGCAACGGAACCGCTTGGCGCACTTGGGCATCCGAGCCGACGGTGGACTCGGTGGTTCCGGCGCCGATCCACAATTCGTCGCCACGGCGCTCGATGCCCCGCAGCTCGCCCAGCCGGGAAATGTCGATGAGGTGGTCGAAGTAGGCCAGCCGCATCGCCAGCATCGGGACCAGGCTCTGGCCGCCGGCGATGATCTTCGCGTCATCGCCCAGCTCGGACAGCAGCGCGACGGCGTCCTCGACGGTGTCGGGGCGGTGGTAATCGAACGACGCGGGCTTCACCGGGTCGCCTCGCTCAGCAGCGCCGCGATCGACGCCGGGCTGGCGGGCAGCCGGGTGATCGTTACGCCCAGCGGCGCGAGCGCGTCGTTGATCGCGTTGATCACCGCTGGCACCGAGCCGATTGCCCCGCCCTCACCGGCGCCCTTGTAACCGCCGGGCCCCGGGCCGGGTATCTCGACGTGGCCGAATTCGATCGGCGGGACCTCGGTGGCCGTCGGCAGCAGGTAGTCGACGAATGTCGTTGCCAGCGGGTTGCCGTCGTCGTCGTAGGCGAGGTCCTCCATCAGCGCGCCGCCGATGCCCTGCACCGTCCCGCCGGCGATCTGGCCCTCCACGATGGTCGGGTTGATCATCGGTCCGACGTCCTCGCTGACGATGTAGCGCAGCAGCGTCACCTTGCCCGTCGCCACGTCCACCTCGCAGGTGCAGGCGTGGGTCGCGTTGGACCACAGGATCGGGGCCTTGGCGACGTAGCGGGCGGTGGCCTCCAGCTCGGGCGACATCCCCGGCGGCAGCGCCTGCGGCGAGTAGTACGAAAGGTAGGCCAGCTCGCCGAACGTCACCTGCTTCGACGGGTCGCCGCGCACCGACGCGGCCGAATTCGCCAGCACGACTTCGGATTCAGGAACTTTCAGCTGGTGTGCGGCCAGCGTGACGATCTTGTCGCGCAGGATGGTGCCGGCCTCCGCGACGGCCCCGGCGGTCATCGGGCCGCTGCGGCTGCCCTGCGTCCCGGCCCCGTACGGGGTGATCGCGGTGTCGCCCTGGATGGTGGCGACGTCGTCGATGTCGGCCCCGAGTGCGTCGGCGGTCAGCTGAATGACGGTGGTCTCCAAGCTGTTTCCGCTGGAGCCGCCGTTCACGTAGACGTTGATCTTGCCCGTCGGCTCCATCCGGATGGTGCAGCCCTCGGTGGCCAGGTGGCCCGTCGCCGCGCCGGTCGGCTCGATGTAGGCCGAGAACCCCAGCCCCAGGTAGCGGCCCTGTGCCAGCGCCTCGCGCTGCTCCTTGCGAAACCCTTCGTGGTCAAGGAGTTTCACCGCCTGCTCGAACGTCTCGCTGGGGGCGACGTGGTCATACGGCATGCCGTTGGGGTTGAAGTAGGGCATCTCGTCGCGGCGCAGCAGGTTGCGCCGGCGCAGTTCGACCGGGTCCATGCCCATCTTGCGCGCGGCGATGTCGAGCAGGATTTCGCGCGCCAGCGTCTCGTACTGCCACGGGCCGCGGTAGGCGGCCAGCCCGCTGGTGTTGGTGAACACCGTCTTGTAGTTGAAGCTGGCCTTGGGAACCCGGTAGGGCCCGGGGAAGAACATGCCGATGGCCGCCGTGGTCAGCACCGGGTACGGCGTCGGATAGGCGCCGACGTCCTGGACAAAGTCGATGTCGGCGGCGACGATGCTGCCGTCCCCGTCGAACGCGATGCGGCCCGTGCCGTCGACGTGCCGGGCCTGGCCGGCCGACATCAGGTTCTCGCGCCGGTCCTCGATCCACTTCAGCGCCGCCGGCACCTTGCGGGCGGCCAGCATGATGCACATGTCCTCGCGCATCGGGACCACCTTTTGGCCGAAGCCGCCGCCGGTGTCGCGCATGATGACCCGAACCCGTTGCGCCGCAATGCCCAACAGGCGCGCGCAGAACGCGCGCAGCTCGTGCGGGGTCTGCGTCGACGCCCACAGGGTGAGCTCCTCGGACGCGGCCTCCCACTCGACCACCAGCCCGCGGGTCTCGATCGGCACGGGCGCGTAAATCTGTTGGTAGATGTTCTCTTTCACCACGCACGCCGCCGCCGCGAAAACCTCTTCGTCGGGCGGCGCGCCGCCCATCCCGCCCGCGACGTTGTGCGCATACGCGTCGTGCACCAGCACATCGGAGGACTGCGCGCGGGCCAGGTCCGTGATCGCCGGCATCGGCTCGTAGTCGACGTCGACCAGCTCCAGCGCGTCCTCGGCGATGTAGCGGCTTTCGGCCACGATCAGCGCGACCGGGTCGCCGACGAATTTCACCTCACTCTCGGCCAGCGGCGGGCGGGGCGTGTCCGGCACGTCCTTGCCCGCCACGGCGTGCCACGCCTCTTTGACGTCGGGATTGAGGTCGGCGGCGGTGAACACCGCGCGCACGCCGGGCAGGGCCAGCGCCGCCGACGCGTCGATGCCGTTGATCGTGGCGCGCGCGAACGGGCTGCGCACGAAGCAGGCGTGCAGCATGCCGGGCCGCGAGATGTCGTCGACGAACCCGCCGCGGCCGGTCAGCAGCCGGAGGTCCTCGACGCGCTGCACTCGGGTGCCGGCGTATCGAGGGGTCGTGGCCGTCGCCCCCTGCGCTTCTTGAGTCATTGCGCTCCATCCGGTTGTCGCCTGACGAGAACCTCGATGCCATCATAGGAGAGTGGCGTTATCACAGTCGAGGGCCGTCGGCGTCCTGCTCGCCGCGGGCGAGGGACGCCGCTACGGGCGGCCGAAGGTGCTGGTAGACGGCTGGCTGGACGCCGCCGTCCACGCGCTCCAAGTCGGTGGCTGCGCCGACGTCGTCCTGGTCCTGGGCGCCGCAGAGGTGGCCGGGCGGCCCGGGGTGACCGCGGTCGTCGCGCCCGACTGGCGCGACGGGCTGAGCGCGTCGGTGCGCGCCGGCCTGGCCGCGGCGGACGGCCTGCGCGCGGATTTTGCGGTGTTGCACGTCGTCGACACCCCCGACGTCGGTCCCGACGTGGTGGCGCGGGTCCTCGGCCGCGCCCGGGCGTCCGGCAGTGGCCTGGCGCGCGCTCAGTTCGGCGACCGGCCGGGCCATCCGGTGGTCATCGCGCGCCGGCACTGGCCGGGCGTGCTCAAGCAGCTAAAGGGGGATCGGGGCGCGGGCGAGTACCTGCGCGGCCGGCCCGACGTCGAGGCCGTCGACTGCGGCGACCTCGCCGGCGGTCAGGACATCGACGAACCCTGAGCGGGTGAGGCCGGCACGGCGGTGTCTTGCGCGGCGGCCGTGACCCGATGGCGAACCAGGAACCAACCGCCGATGAGCGCGGGAACGCCGACGACGGTCGCGCCGATCAGGTAGGGCCCCTGCACCTTGTCGAAGAACATCAGTACCACCACGCCGACCAGGAACGCCAGCGTGAGGTAGCCGCTGTACGGCGACAGCGGCATCCGGAACTTGGGCCGTTGCACCAGCCCGGCCTTGGCCAGATGGTGGAACCGCAGCTGGCTCGCGACGATCGTTCCCCAGGCGAACACGATGCCGATGGCCGCGATGTGCAGCACGATCTCGAACGCCTGGCTGGGCTTGACGGCGTTGAGCACGATGCCCAACAAACCCACGGCGCTGGTGAGCAGGATCCCGCGGTACGGCACGCCACGCTTCGACATCGGCGCGGTGAACTTCGGGCCGCTGCCGTTGATCGCCATCGACCGCAGGATGCGGCCCGTGGAATACAGTCCGGCGTTCAAGCTCGACAGCGCTGCGGTCAGCACCACCACGTTCATCACGCTGCCCGCCCCGCTGACGCCGGCTTTGGAGAAGAACGTGACGAACGGGCTGACGTTGGCCTTGTAGGCGGTGTAGGGCAGCAGCAGGCCCAGCAGGACCGTGGACCCGATGTAGAAAACCGCGATGCGGAATACCACCGAGTTGATCGCGCGCGGCATCACCTTCTCGGGGTTGGCCGTTTCCCCGGCCGCGATGCCGACGAGTTCGATTGCGGCGTAGGCGAATACCACTCCCGAGGTGACCAGCACCAGGGGCAGCAACCCCTTGGGCACGAGCCCGCCATGGGTGTCCCACAGGCCCGTGCCGGTGTCGTGACCGTCGATCTTGAAGCGTCCGACCAGAAAGACCGTGCCGACGACGAGGAACGTGACCAGCGCCAGCACCTTGATCAACGACGCCCAGAACTCCAGCTCGCCGAAGGCCTTGACCGAGATCAGGTTCATCGACAGCACCACCAGCAGCGCGACCAACGCGATGGTCCATTGCGGGACGGCGTGGAAGATCGCCCAGTAGTGGCAGTAGTGCGCGATCGCGGTGGTGTCGACGATCCCCGTCATCGACCAGTTCAGGACGTACATCCAGCCGGCGACGTAAGCCAGCTTCTCGCCGAAGAATTCGCGGGAGTACGACACGAACGATCCCGACGACGGGCGGTGCAGCACGAGCTCGCCGAGCGCGCGCAGGATCAGGAAGACGAAGATGCCGCAAACCCCGTAGACCAGGAACAGCCCGGGCCCCGCCGACGCCAGCCGTCCGCCGGCGCCGAGGAAGAGTCCGGTTCCGATGGCGCCGCCCAGGGCGATCATCTGGATCTGGCGGTTTTTGAGGCTCTTGTGATAGCCCTCGTCCTCGCGGGCGAGCCGCTCGGCGGCACTGTCTGACGGTGACATCGAGCTCCTGCCGTGGTGGCCCCGGGAACGCTCAGGCTAACCGATGAGCGCGCCGCGTGCCCACCAACAATCGGCGAAGTTTTACAGGCCCAGCAACCGCTCGGCGTTGCGGTGACTGATCAGCGCCCTGTCGTCGTCGCCCAGCGGCAGCCCGTCGAGGAAGTCCCGGGCGGCACGCATCGACCCGAACGGGTAGTCGGCCGAAAAGCACACCCGCCCGATGCCGACCTGCGCGACCAGGTTGGCGTAGGTGGGGCCGTCGTTGAAGTTGGCGAAGGTGTAGTTGAGGTTTCGCCTCAGGTAGGTGCTGACGGGATGGCGCAGGCCGGTCAGTTCGGGTTTCAGCGTCGCGTCGAACCGGGGCAGCATGAACGGGATCGCCTCGCCCATGTGCCCGATGACGATCTGCAACGACGGGTATCGGTCGAACACGCCGCCGAGGATCAACCGCAGCACGTGGGTCGCGGTGTTGATGTGCCAGCCCCAGCCGACGGTCGCGAGGGCAAACGTGACCTCGTCGGCGAATCCCGCGTAGCTGGACTCGATGACGCCGGCCGGCGGGATGGTCGGGTGCAGATAGATCGGCACCCGCAGCGCGGCCGCGCGCGACAGGACCGGGTCGAAGAACAGGTCGTCCAGGTAGACGCCCTGGCTGTGCCCGTTGATCACCGCGCCGACAAAACCGTGCTCGCGTACGGCCCGCTCGAGTTCGTCGGCGGCCTCCGCGGGCGCGCTGATCGGCACGGCGGCGAAGCCCGCCAGCCGGTCCGGGTACCGCCCTACCGCCTTTGCGAGCTCGTCGTTGCACTCACGGGCCAGCCGAACGGCGTGCGGCCCGTCCAGCTGTTCGACGCCCGGCGCGGCCAGCGACAGCACCGCCACGTCGACGCCGGCGTCGTCCATCGCCGCGATCCGGCCGTCGCCCAGGTCGCTGATCGGTTCGACGATGCCTTTGCGCGACGCCAGCCAGCGGCCCGGCCCCTTCAGGAATTCCGTTGTGGCGTAATGCTCCTCGAGAGCTATCGTCCGCATCAGCCCGCCAGCACCCGGGCCGCGGCACTCCAGTACGTCAGCTCGTCGCGGTCGGCGGCCAGCCGGATCGTCTTGGTGTACCCGTACTCCGCCAGGGTCTCCCGGGCATGCTCGCGCCCGAACCCGCTGTGGCCGACGCCGCCGAAACCGGTGCCGATGGCGATGCGGTGATAGTTGTTGACGAAGACGGCGCCGGCGCGGATCCGCCGGCTCACCCGCAGCGCCCGGTCGCTGTCCTGGGTGAACACCGCCGCGACCAATCCGAACGGCGTGGCGTTGGCGATGCGCACCGCCTCGTCCTCGTCGGTGAACGGGATGAGGGTGACCACCGGGCCGAAGATCTCGTCGCGGGCCACCCGCATGGCGGGGGTGACGCCGGTCAGGACAGTCGGCGCGACGTAGAAGCCCTCGGCCAATCGGGGATCGTCGGGCAGCGGCGCCTGAGCGGCGATGTGGGCGCCTTCGGCCACGCCGATCCGCAGGTAATCGAGGACCTGGTTCTGCTGCTTGCGGGTGGCCAACGGGCCGACATCGGTCGCCGGGTCGGCGCCGTCGCCCACCCGCAGCCGGCCCACCGCGGCGCACAACTTCGCCTCGAACTCCGCATAGACGCTGTCGTGCACCAGGATTCGCGACGCCGCGGTGCACGCCTCGCCCTGATTGAAGAAGCCGCCGTCGACCGCGGCCAGCAGCGCCTCGTGCAGGTTGGCGTCGTCGAAAACCACCAGCGGGTTCTTCCCGCCCAACTCCATCAGCGTCGGGGTGAGGTTGCCGGCCGCCGTGCGCAGCACCGCCGCGCCCGTCCGCGGCGACCCGGTGAACGACACCTTGCCGACCAACCGGTGCCCGGCCAGCGCGGCGCCCACCTCGCCCCGGCCCGGCACGGCCTGCACCACACCGTCCGGCAGGACGGACTGGATCAGCTCGACCATCCGCAACACCACCGAGGGCGTCTGCTCCGGCGGTTTGAGCACGACGGCGTTGCCGACGGCCAGCGCCGGCGCGACCTTCCCGGCGGTGTGGATGGGCGGCCAGTTGAACGGGACGATGCCCGCGATCACCCCGTACGGCTCCAGCGTGGTGACGTCCAGGACGGGGCCGTAGTCGCGGGCCTGGCTGGGCAACGCCTCCACCATGGCGCCGAAGTACTCGAAGATGGCGATCGCGGCTTCCACGTCGAAGTTGCGGGCCTGGGTGATCGGCTTGCCCATCTCCAGCGTCTCGAGCGCGGCGATCTCGTCGGCGTGGGCGCGGATCACGTCGGCGACCTGGCGCAGGTATCGGCCGCGCTCGCGCGCGGGGCGTTGCTTCCAGCGCAGGTGCGCGGCGTGCGCGCGGCGGACGGCCTGGTCCACCTCGTCCGGCCCGGCACCCTGGACGACCGTCACCGTCTGCCCCGTCGCGGGGTTCTGCACGACGAACTGGTCGTCGGTGGACGCCGAGGACCACCGGGTCCGGGTTCTGGTCAGGGTGGGGCCCTGCAAACTCATAAAGCGCACCGTCCAATTGAGGGGGTTGGGATCGACGCGATCCAATTGCGAACCGTAAATTGGCCCAACCGTCAAAAGCCAACGAAAATTCCTGATGGGAGCCATCACCGGCGGTGATAATGGTTCGGTGGAGCTTCGCCAGTTCGAGTATTTTCTCGCTGTCGCGGACACCCTCAGCTTCACCCGCGCCGCCAAAAGGCTGCACGTCGTCCAGTCCGGAGTGTCCGCGACGATCAAGGCCCTCGAACGCGAACTCGGCGCGGAGTTGTTCGTCCGGGGACCGGCGGGAGTGACGCTCACCCCGGCGGGGCGCGAGCTGGCGCCCCACGCCCGCGCCACCATCGAGGCCGCCCGCGCGGCCAGGGAGTCCGTCGCCGCCACCGTCGGGGCCGTCCGCGGCACCGTCAGGCTGGGGACGTTGATGTCGGTCAACAACATCGACCTGCCGACGCTGCTGGCCGAGCTGCGTGCTCGGCATCCCGGCGTGCTGGTCCAAATTCGTTTCGCCCGGGCCGGTTCGGCGGGCCTGGCGCAGCAGCTCCGCGACGGCAGCCTCGACGTCGCGCTCCTCGTTTTCCCGGACGGCGCCCCGGCCGACCTGCACACCCGGCTCGTCGCCGAGTTTCCGCTGCTGTTGGTCGTCCCCGCGGATCACCCGCTCGCCGGACGGGATTCGGTGTCACTGGCCGAGCTGGCCGGGATGTCGTTCGTCGACGGCCCGCCCGGCTACGGCAACCGCGCCGTGGTCGACCGGGCCTTCGCCGCGGCCGGGGTGCAACGCACGGTCGCCCTCGAGGTCGCCGACATCGCCACCACGGCGACCCACGTGCGCAACGGCCTCGGTGTCGGCTTCTTGAGCCGGTTCATCCTCGACGAGATCGGCGACGACGGCCTGGCGACGCTGCGGATCTCCGGCTACGACCTGTGTTGGCGCCTGTATGTCGCGAGGTCGGCGCTGCGCCCGCCCGGCGCCGCCACCCGCGCCGTGTTCTCGCTGATCGAGGAGATGATCCCGGGGCCCGAGCCGGATCTCGGCACCGCCCCGAGTGTGAGCTAACGGCGTTGGTTGTGCGTCCAGGGCGCCCTGTATTCATACGCGACGGGCACCCCGGGAACAAGACGCGCGCGCTCGCCGTTAGCATGATCGACAAGTTGAGTGAATCAGGCTCAACCTTGGCTTGACACCAGGGAGTCCGGAAGGGCAGGCTTGAGCGGGGTTCACTCAGCATAGTGGCACCAAAGAAGCTCTACGTAATCAGGAGGAATCACTATGGCTCGTGCGGTCGGCATCGACCTCGGGACCACCAACTCAGTCGTCTCGGTTCTCGAGGGCGGCGACCCCGTCGTCGTCGCAAACTCCGAGGGCTCGCGGACCACTCCGTCGATCGTCGCGTTCGCGCGCAACGGCGAAGTGCTGGTCGGCCAGCCCGCCAAGAACCAGGCGGTGACCAACGTCGACCGCACCATCCGTTCGGTGAAGCGGCACATGGGCACCGATTGGTCTGTCGAGATCGATGACAAGAAGTACACGGCGCAGGAGATCAGCGCCCGCGTGCTGATGAAGCTGAAGCGCGACGCGGAGGCCTACCTCGGTGAGGACATCACCGACGCGGTCATCACCGTGCCCGCGTACTTCAACGACGCCCAGCGCCAGGCGACCAAGGAGGCCGGCCAGATCGCCGGCCTGAACGTGCTGCGCATCGTCAACGAGCCCACCGCCGCGGCGCTGGCCTACGGCCTGGACAAGGGCGAGAAGGAGCAGACCATCCTGGTCTTCGACCTCGGTGGCGGTACCTTCGACGTCTCGCTGCTCGAGATCGGCGAGGGCGTGGTCGAGGTCCGCGCCACCAGCGGTGACAACCACCTCGGTGGCGACGACTGGGACGACCGCGTCGTCGAATGGCTCGTCGACAAGTTCAAGGGCACCAGCGGCATCGACCTCACCAAGGACAAGATGGCGATGCAGCGGCTGCGTGAGGCCGCCGAGAAGGCCAAGATCGAGCTCTCGAGCTCGCAGAGCACCTCGATCAACCTGCCCTACATCACCGTCGACGCGGACAAGAACCCGCTGTTCCTCGACGAGCAGCTGACCCGCGCCGAGTTCCAGAAGATCACCCAGGACCTGCTGGACCGCACCCGTCAGCCGTTCAAGTCGGTGATCTCCGACGCCGGCATCTCGGTGTCCGACATCGACCACGTCGTGCTGGTCGGCGGTTCCACCCGCATGCCCGCGGTGACCGAGCTGGTCAAGGAGCTCACCGGCGGCAAGGAGCCCAACAAGGGCGTCAACCCCGACGAGGTGGTTGCCGTGGGCGCCGCGCTGCAGGCCGGTGTGCTCAAGGGTGAGGTGAAAGACGTTCTGCTGCTTGACGTTACGCCGCTGAGCCTCGGTATCGAGACCAAGGGTGGCGTGATGACCAAGCTGATCGAGCGCAACACCACGATCCCGACGAAGCGCTCGGAGACCTTCACCACGGCCGACGACAACCAGCCGTCCGTGCAGATCCAGGTCTACCAGGGTGAGCGCGAAATCGCCTCGCACAACAAGCTGCTCGGCTCCTTCGAGCTGACCGGCATCCCGCCGGCTCCGCGCGGCGTCCCGCAGATCGAGGTCACCTTCGACATCGACGCCAACGGCATCGTGCACGTCACGGCCAAGGACAAGGGCACCGGCAAGGAGAACACGATCAAGATCCAGGAGGGCTCCGGCCTGTCCAAGGAGGAGATCGACCGGATGATCAAGGACGCCGAGGCGCACGCCGAGGAGGACCGTCAGCGCCGCGAGGAGGCCGACATCCGCAACCAGGCGGAATCGCTGGTCTACCAGACGGAGAAGTTCGTCAAGGACCAGCGCGAAGCCGAGGGCGGGTCGAAGGTTCCCGAGGAGACGCTGTCCAAGGTCGATTCGGCGATCGCCGAGGCCAAGACGGCGCTTGGCGGCACCGACATCTCCGCGATCAAGTCGGCGATGGAGAAGCTGGGCCAGGAGTCCCAGGCGCTGGGCCAGGCCATCTACGAGGCCACCCAGGCCGAGGGCGCCCAGTCCGGCGGCCCGGAGCAGGGTGGCGCGGCAGGCTCGGCCGATGACGTCGTGGACGCGGAGGTGGTCGACGACGACCGGGAGGCCAAGTGAGCGAGGGCAACCCGGAACAGGTGACCGTCACCGACAAGCGGCGCATCGACCCCGAGACCGGCGAAGTACGGCACGTCCCCCCCGGCGCGGCAGCGCCGGGCGGGGCGCCTGCCGGTAAGGCCGAGGCGGGCGACAAGGTCGCCGAGCTGACCGCCGATCTGCAGCGCGTGCAGGCGGACTTCACCAACTACCGCAAGCGGGCGCTGCGCGACCAGCAGGCCGCCGCGGACCGGGCCAAGGCCGCCGTGGTTAGCCAATTGCTCGGCGTGCTGGACGATCTCGATCGGGCCCGCAAGCACGGCGACCTGGAGTCCGGCCCGCTGAAGTCGGTCGCCGACAAACTGGAAGGCGCCCTGACCGGCCTCGGTCTCACGGCGTTCGGCGCGGAGGGCGAGGACTTCGACCCGGTGCTGCACGAGGCCGTGCAGCACGAGGGCGACGGCGCCGACGGCTCCAAGCCGGTGATCGGCACGGTAATGCGGCAGGGCTACAAGCTGGGAGACCAGGTGCTGCGGCACGCGCTGGTCGGCGTGGTCGACACGGTCGCCGGCGACGGCGAAGAAACGGTCGTCGCCGAAACGCATCCGTCCGACACGGTCGATAACGCCGACGGCTCCGGTGAGTAAGCACCACAATCACATACGACAAATAGATAGAGAAAGGTGAGGGGGTGACGCGGCATGGCCCAGCGTGAATGGGTCGAAAAGGACTTCTATAAGGAGCTGGGCGTCTCCTCTGACGCCAGTCCGGAAGAGATCAAGCGCGCGTATCGCAAGCTGGCGCGCGACCTGCATCCGGACGCCAACCCCGACAACCCGGCCGCCGGCGAACGATTCAAGGCGGTGTCGGAGGCGCACAACGTGTTGTCGGATCCGGCCAAGCGCAAGGAGTACGACGAAACCCGCCGCCTGTTCGCCGGCGGCGGTTTCGGCGGCCGCAGGTTCGATGGTGGCAGCGGCTTCAGCTTCAACGTCGGTGGCGACGGCGCGGAGTTCAACCTCAGCGACCTGTTCGACGCCGCCGGCCGAAGTGGCGGCGCAAACATCGGCGACCTGTTCGGCGGCTTGTTCGGACGAGGCGGCGCGAGCCCGCGTCCCAGCCGGCCGCGGCGCGGCAACGACCTGGAGACTGAGACCGAGCTCGATTTCGTCGAGGCGGCCAAGGGCGTGGCGATGCCGCTGCGGCTGACCAGCCCGGCGCCGTGCACGAATTGCCATGGCAGCGGCGCGCGCCCGGGCACCAGCCCGAAGGTGTGCCCCAGCTGTAACGGCGCGGGCGTGATCAACCGCAACCAGGGAGCGTTCGGCTTCTCCGAACCCTGCGCCGACTGCCGGGGCAGCGGCTCGATCATCGAGCACCCCTGCGACGAGTGCAAAGGCACCGGCGTGACGACCCGCACCCGCACCATCAACGTGCGGATCCCGCCGGGCGTCGAGGACGGACAGCGGATCCGGCTGCCCGGGCAGGGCGAGGCCGGGCTGCGCGGGGCGCCGTCGGGCGACCTGTACGTGACCGTGCATGTGCGACCGGACAAGGTGTTCGGCCGCGACGGCGACGACCTCACCGTGACCGTCCCCGTCAGCTTCACCGAATTGGCTTTGGGTTCAACGCTTTCGGTTCCCACGCTGGACGGCAAGGTCGGCGTGCGGGTGCCCAAGGGCACCGCCGACGGCCGCATCCTGCGGGTCCGCGGACGCGGTGTGCCCAAGCGCGGCGGCGGCAACGGCGACCTGCTGGTCACCGTGAAAGTGTCCGTGCCGCCGAACCTGGAGGGCGCCGCCCAGGAGGCGCTGGAGGCCTACGCGGCCGCCGAGCGATCCAGTGGTTTCGACCCGCGCGCGGGATGGGCAGGTAATCGCTGATGGCCCGAGGTTCTCGCAACCCCAAGGAGGAGGCCCGGACCTTCCTGATCTCGGTGGCGGCCGAACTGGCCGGCATGCACGCGCAGACCCTGCGCACCTATGACCGCCTCGGGCTGGTGAGCCCGAGGCGCACTTCCGGCGGGGGACGCCGTTATTCGGAGCACGACGTGGACCTGCTGCGCGAGGTGCAGCGGCTGTCGCAGGACGAGGGCGTCAACCTGGCCGGCATCAAGCGCATCATCGAGCTGACCAACCAGGTGGAGGCGCTGCAGTCGCGCGTGAAGGAGCTGACCGAGGAGCTGGCGCAGGTGCGCGCCGGCCAGCGCCGCGACCTGGCGGTGGTGCCCAAGAGCACCGCGCTGGTGGTCTGGCAACCGCGAAAACCGCGCTAGGCGACCGCGGAGCCGCGAAAATGTAGGGAAATCCCTGATTCGCGGTTAAGTTCGCGCGCCCTATGGTCGGGGCCATGTCATTCGTCCTCATAGCGCCGGAATTCGTCACGGCGGCGGCCACCGACGTGGCCAACATTGGCTCCGCCCTGCATGCGGCCAACGCCGCGGCCCTGGCCCCGACGTCGCAACTGCTGGCCGCCGGCAACGACGAGGTGTCGGCGGCGATCGCCGCGCTGTTCGGCGCGCACGGGCAGGCCTATCAGGCGCTGGGTGTCCAGGCGCAACGGTTTCATCAGCAATTCGTCCAACTGCTGAACTCCGGGGCGAGCATGTACGCCGGCGCCGAGGCCGCGAACGCGTCGCCGCTGCAAACGATCGAGCAGGACGTGCTGGGCGCGATCAACGCGCCGACCCAACTGTTCCTGGGGCGCCCGCTGATCGGTGACGGCGCGAACGGCGGAACCGTTGGCGGTGTCGGGCAACCCGGCGGCGCGGGTGGCATCCTCTGGGGCAACGGCGGCGCCGGCGGTGCAAGCACGAACAACGGGGTGGCCGGCGGGAATGGTGGCGCCGGTGGGCTGATCGGCAACGGCGGGCCAGGCGGCGCCGGCGGATTCGGCGGAACCGGCGGTGCGGGCGGCAACGCGGGGCTGTTCGGCATCGGCGGGGCGGGCGGCGCCGGGGGCGGCCCGAACGGGGCCCTGACCGGCGGAGCCGGCGGCAACGGCGGCATGGGCGGGTTGATCTACGGCGCCGGCGGCGCGGGCGGAACCGGAGGTCTCAGCACGGTTTTGACGCCGGGCGCCGCTGGCGCGGGTGGCCACGGTGGCAGCGCCGGACTGATCGGCACCGGCGGGGCCGGCGGCGCCGGTGGTGCGGGCAACACAGCCTCCAGCGTCCACGACGGCGGGGCCGGTGGCGGCGGCGGTAACGGCGGCCTGCTCTTCGGTGACGGCGGGAGCGGTGGCGGGGGCGGTGCCGCGGGGCACGCCGGCATCGGCGGGCACGGCGGCACGGGCGGCAACGCCGGGCCGATCGGCAACGGCGGCGCCGGTGGCGTCGGCGGCGCCATCGGTACCGGGGCGTCGTTCGCCGGGCAGGGCGGTAACGGCGGTGACGCGTCGTGGATCGGTAACGGTGGCCCCGGCGGCAACGGTGGCACGTTCGGCGGCGCGGGCGGTGCCGGGGGAACTCGCGGGAAGCTGTTCGGCGCCGACGGCGCCCCGGGCCAACCGGGCTAACTTCATGGCATGGAAGTTGTTACCGAGCACCCCATCGTCGAGACACTGCTGAACCGATATCGACCCGAGCTAGGCGGCGACCTGCCCGCCTACCGCAATCACGTGTACCGCGGGCTCAATTATCACCAACGGCTGCTCGGCGGTCCGGTCCCGGACTTCGCCGTACTGGCTTGGGCCACGCACGATCTCGGCATCTGGACCGCGGGTACGTTCGACTATCTAGAGCCCTCCGCCGACCTGGCCTCCGCGCATGCCGAAGAATTCGGCATTGACAACGTCGACGAAATACGCAGGCTGATCGTCGAACACCACCGGCTGCGGCCGTCGCACGATCGCATGGCCGAGACCTTCCGGATAGCCGACCGTATCGACGTGAGCAGAGGCCTGCTGCGTGACGGGGTCGGGCGTCCGGACATCCGGTCCGTCGTCGCCGAGTTGCCGTATTGCGGCTTCCACGGGTTCCTCGCCAAGGGCCTGACCCGCTACGCCGCCGGGCACCCGCTGCGGCCCTTCCCCATGCTGCGGTGGTGAAAGATGTTCGCTCACACCCGAATCGAGAACTGCGTCACCGCCGGCGCGCCTGGGCGCGCGCACCGGTAGCCGCCGCGGCGCAACGCGTCCGTCGGCGCCGTCATCGGCTCGAAGCACACCACATCCTCGGCGAGGGGGGCGAAGATCTGGGCCGCCGGATAGCCCCGCTCGAAGTGCACCTCGACGCGGCGCCCGCCGCCGGACACCGCGAACACCGCGCCGTCGCCGGCCTGGTCGTAGGCGTCGTCGAAAGCCTTGTCGCCCAGGGGTTCTTCGCTAGCCGGCTGAGGTTCGGATTCTCCCGTGGGCAGGCCGCGCGCGTCGAGCCCCAAGTGCCGCAGCGGCGGTGTCTCGATCATCCAGTCGCCGCGGGCAACGCCGGGCAGGTGCAGGTAGGGATGGAAACCGAAGCACAGCGGAACCGCGGTATCCCCGGTCGCGGTGACCGTGGTACGCACCGTCAGCGCCCGGTCGGCCAGCCGCACCGCCACCGAGAGCACATGCGGGAACGGAAAGCCGGCCAGCAACCGCGGGTCGGCGCCGAAATCCACCTCCGCGGTCAGCTCGTTGCCCGACTCCGTCGTCACCCGCCAGCCCGGGTAGGCGGCCAGGGTGCCGTGGATCGGCAACCCGTTGGGATCGGGACGCACGCCGTTCTCCCCGGGCGTCAGCGTCACCGTCACGTTCTCGGCCGTGTAGGTGTTGTCGCCCAACCGATTTGCCCACGGGTACAGGATCGGGATGCCCATCGTCTTGCCCGCCTCGACGTACGCCTGCAGGCCGCGTCGTTGGCCGAGCAACTCGGTGCCCGCGTCGGTCAGCGAGGTGCCGATCATTCCCGCCTCGGGCACGAACTGCGCCGCCACCGGCGACGACGGGTCGGTCAGGGTCACGATCTGCATGGTTTACCTCGGTTCACCGGGACAGTGGGTCGTGCTGAATGTGTTCGGGCGGAGCACCTTTGGCGACCAGGGCGGCCTTGGTGGCGCGGACCATCTCCGGCCCGCCGCAGATCAGGATCTGCCGGTCGCCCCAGCCACCGTATTTTGTCACCACGTCGGGCAGGCGGCCGGTCTGGCGCACATGCAGGCCGCGCGGCGGCGTGACGTCGGGATAGTCAGCGGCCCACGACGGGTCCAGGCTGTACTCCGAGACCGGGGAGACGGACAGCCACGGATTGTGCTGGGCGACCTGCCACAGGGTGGGCAGGTCGTAGAGCTCGCAGCGGTAGCGGGCGCCGAAGAAGAGGTGGACCCGCGGATTTTCCGCATAGCGGGACAGGTCCATGATCAGCGCCCGCAGCGGCGCCAGCCCGGTGCTGCCGGCGACCATCAGCACGTCCTCACCCTCCCGGTCGACCCGCAGGCCGCCGTGCGGACTGGACAGCCGCCACCGGTCCCCGGGCCGTGTCTCGTTGACGATCGCGGTGCTGACCAGGCCGCCGGGCACCTGGCGGACGTGGAACTCGATCCCGCCGCCCGGGTCGGCGGGGATCGCCGGGCTCAGGTAGCGCCACCGGCGCGGGCACTGCGGAATGTGGGCGTCGACGTACTGGCCGGGGTAGTAGTCCATCGGGCGGTCGAGCTGCAGCCGCACGACGGCCAGGTCGCGGGAGACCCGCATGTGTTCGATGACCGTGCCGTCCCACCAGGCCGGCCCCCGCTCGGCCTCGGCGGCCCCGCTCATCACCCCGGTGATCAGGTTGAGCGACTGATCGGCGGCCGCCGCGACGGGATCGGTCCACCCGTCACCGAGGCGGTCACGAAGCGTCGCGTACAGCGCGCGACGCAGGGTGCCGTAATGGTTCGGCAGCACGCCGAACTTGCGGTGATCCCGTCCGAGCTGGGCCAGGAAGGCCACCGGCTCGGCCGCGCGCTGCTCGACCAGTTCCCCGTAGACCCAGTGCAGGGCGTGCGCAAAAGCGGTCCGCTGGGCGTCCATTTCGGGCGGGAAAAGGTCGCGCACCGAGACGTCGAGGGCGAACCAGTGGGTATAGAACTGGCGGACGAGTTCGTCGGAGCCCGGGGCGAAGGCGTCGCGCAGCACCCGCAACGCGTCGGGGTCCTCCAGGCTCACGGGCCCCAATTTAAACGGGCTGGCGACTTAAGCCTCTATTCCAAGACGCGCAAAATCCACTAGAGTTGAGCGGAACAGACTCAACCTTGACGGCGTTGAAATACCCGACAAGCATTTTTACCCAAGTACTCGAACGGAGGTGTCGTGGACTCTTTCAACCCGACCACCAAGACGCAGGCGGCCCTGACCTCGGCCCTGCAGGCGGCCTCGGCCGCCGGCAATCCGGAGATCCGGCCCGCCCATCTGCTGTTGGCGCTGCTGACGCAGAACGACGGGATCGCCGCGCCGCTGCTGGAGGCCGTGGGCGTCGAGCCCGCCACCATCCGCGCCGAGGCGCAGCGCATCCTGGACCAGCTCCCGCAGGCCAGCGGCGCCAGCTCGCAGCCGCAGCTGTCGCGCGAATCGCTGGCGGCGATCACCACCGCCCAGCAGCTGGCCACCGAGATGGACGACGAATACGTCTCCACCGAACACCTGATGGTCGGCCTGGCCACCGGCGACTCCGACGTCGCCAAGCTGCTGACCGGCCACGGCGCGTCGCCGCAGGCGCTGCGCGAGGCGTTCGTCAAGGTCCGCGGCAGCGCGCGGGTCACCAGCGCCGAACCCGAAGCGACGTACCAGGCGCTGGAGAAGTACTCCACCGACCTGACCGCCCGCGCCCGCGAGGGCAAGCTCGACCCGGTCATCGGGCGGGACAACGAGATCCGGCGCGTCGTGCAGGTGCTGTCCCGGCGCACCAAGAACAACCCGGTGCTGATCGGCGAGCCGGGCGTCGGCAAGACCGCGATCGTCGAGGGCCTAGCCCAGCGCATCGTCGCCGGCGACGTGCCGGAGAGCCTGCGCGACAAGACCGTCATCAGCCTGGACCTCGGCTCGATGGTGGCCGGTGCCAAGTACCGCGGCGAGTTCGAGGAACGGCTCAAGGCCGTGCTCGACGACATCAAGAACTCGGCCGGCCAGATCATCACCTTCATCGACGAGCTGCACACCATCGTCGGCGCCGGCGCGACCGGCGAGGGCGCGATGGACGCCGGCAACATGATCAAGCCGATGCTGGCCCGCGGCGAGCTGCGACTGGTCGGCGCCACCACGCTCGACGAGTACCGCAAGTACATCGAGAAGGACGCCGCGCTGGAGCGCCGGTTCCAGCAGGTGCTGGTCGGCGAGCCGTCGGTGGAGGACACCGTCGGCATCCTGCGCGGGCTCAAGGACCGCTACGAGGTGCACCACGGCGTGCGCATCACCGACTCGGCCCTGGTCGCCGCAGCCACGCTGTCCGACCGCTACATCACCGCCCGCTTCCTGCCAGACAAGGCCATCGACCTGGTCGACGAGGCGGCGAGCCGGCTGAAGATGGAGATCGACTCCCGGCCCGTCGAGATCGACGAGGTCGAGCGCCTGGTGCGCCGCCTCGAGATCGAGGAGATGGCGCTGGCCAAAGAAGAGGACGAGGCGTCCAAGGAGCGGCTGGAGAAGCTGCGCTCCGAGCTGGCCGACCAGAAGGAGAAGTTGGCCGAGCTGACCACCCGCTGGCAGAACGAGAAGAGCGCGATCGACGTCGTCCGCGAGCTCAAGGAGCAGCTGGACGTGCTGCGCGGGGAGTCCGAGCGCGCCGAGCGCGACGGCGACCTGGCCAAGGCCGCGGAGCTGCGCTACGGGCGCATCCCGGAGCTGGAGAAGAAGCTCGACGCGGCGCTGCCGCACGCTGAGGCGCGCGAGAACGTGATGCTCAAGGAGGAGGTCGGACCCGACGACATCGCCGAGGTGGTGTCGGCGTGGACCGGCATCCCCGCCGGCCGGATGCTCGAGGGCGAGACCGCCAAGCTGCTGCGCATGGAGGACGAGCTCGGCAAGCGCGTCATCGGCCAGAAGAAGGCGGTGACGGCGGTTTCCGACGCGGTGCGTCGCAGCCGGGCCGGCGTCGCCGACCCCAACCGGCCCACGGGTTCGTTCATGTTCCTGGGCCCCACCGGCGTCGGCAAGACCGAGCTGGCCAAGGCGCTGGCGGAGTTCCTGTTCGACGACGAGCGCGCGATGGTCCGCATCGACATGAGTGAGTATGGCGAGAAGCACTCGGTGGCTCGGCTGGTCGGCGCCCCTCCGGGCTACATCGGCTACGACCAGGGCGGCCAGCTGACCGAGGCGGTGCGGCGGCGTCCCTACACGGTGATCCTGTTCGATGAGATCGAGAAGGCGCACCCGGACGTGTTCGACGTGCTGCTGCAGGTGCTCGACGAGGGCCGGCTCACCGACGGCCAGGGCCGCACGGTCGACTTCCGCAACACCATCCTGATCCTGACGTCCAACCTGGGGTCGGGCGGCAGCGAGGAGCAGGTGATGGCCGCGGTGCGCGCGGCGTTCAAGCCGGAGTTCATCAACCGGCTCGACGACGTGATCATCTTCCACGGCCTCGAGCCCGGCGAGCTGGTGTCGATCGTCGACATCCAGCTGGCGCAGCTGCAGAAGCGGCTGGCGCAGCGCCGCCTCACGCTGGAGGTGTCGCTGCCCGCGAAGCAGTGGCTGGCGCAGCGCGGCTTCGACCCTGTGTACGGCGCCCGGCCGTTGCGCCGGCTCGTGCAGCAGGCCATCGGCGACCAGCTGGCGAAGCTGTTGCTGGCCGGCGACGTGCACGACGGCGACACCGTTCCGGTCAACGTCAGCCCGGATGGCGACTCGCTGATCCTGGGCTAACTTCGCTCGAACGTCGACTTGTTGTTGGCATTTCATTCGAAATCGCCCGACAAGTCGACGTTCGGCGCACCAGCGCGCGCGCACCAGCAAACCTTAATTTGCTTGTGACCTGGTCGCATTGTCTATTCCGGGGCGACAGCGGATACCCTGTGTGGGATGGTCCCCCTTTGGTTCACGCTGTCCGCGCTGTGCTTTGTCGGCGCGGGCGTGCTGGTGTACGTCGACATCGATCGACAACGGGGGCGTAGCAGGCGCCGTAAATCGTGGGCGCGGTCGCACGGCTTCGACTACGAGCGCGAATCGACCGACATCCTGAAGCGCTGGAAGCGCGGGGTGATCTCGACGGCGGGCGACGTCCCCGCCCACAACGTCGTGCTGGGCCAGATCCGCGGCGAGGCGGTCTACATCTTCGACGTCGAGGAAGTCGCGACGGTGATCGCGCTGCACCGCAAGGTCGGCACCAACGTCGTCGTTGACCTGCGCCTCAAGGGGCTCAAAGAGCCTCGGGAGAGCGACATTTGGCTGCTGGGCGCGATCGGGCCGCGGATGGTGTATTCGACCAATCTGGACGCGGCCCGCCGGGCCTGCGACCGGCGCATGGTTACCTTCGCACACACCGCCCCCGACTGCGCCGAGATCATGTGGAACGAGCAGAACTGGACGTTGGTCGCCATGCCGATCGCCAGCACGCGCGCCCAATGGGACGAGGGCCTGCGCACCGTGCGCCAGTTCAACGACCTGCTGCGCGTGTTGCCGCCGGTGCCCCAGGAGACCCCGCAGGACGCGGGGGCCCCGGCGGCGCTGCGCAACGCGGCGCCGAGCCGCCCGCTGGCGCCCGCCGGTCGCCTGGAGCTGCCGTCCCGGCGGTCGCAGCCGGACGTGTCGGGGTTGCTGGGCTCGGATGTGCAGGCGACCCGCCGCGCCACCGAGCCGCTGCGTCGCGACGAGGGCCGGCAGCCGCCGACGGGGCGCAACGGCCATGGGGCCAGTAACTACCAGCGCTGAGGCCGGTTAGGCCCGCGTCACTACACTGTCGCTCATGCCTCGACCCGTAGCCCTGATCACCGGGCCGACGTCCGGGATCGGCGGGGGTTACGCACGGCGCTTCGCACGAGACGGCTACGACCTGGTTCTGGTCGCCCGCGACGTCGACCGGCTGGCCAAGCTGGCGGCCGAGCTGGAGGGCCACGGCGGCCGCGTCGAGATCCTGCCCGCGGACCTGGCCGACGCGGCCGGCCGCGACAAGGTCGCCGAGCGGCTCGCCGCGGGCGTACGGGTCCTGGTCAACAACGCCGGCTTCGGCACGTCCGGCGAATTCTGGACGGCCGATCCCGCGCTGCTGCAGGCGCAACTCGACGTCAACGTGACCGCGGTCCTGCAGCTCACCCGCGCCGCGGTGCCCGCCATGATCGCCGCCGGCGCCGGGACCGTCATCAACGTCGCCAGCGTCGCGGGGCTGGTGAACGGGCGGTCGTCGACCTATTCGGCTTCCAAGGCGTGGGTGATTTCGTTCAGCGAGGGCCTGGCCGGCGCGCTGGACGGAACCGGGGTCGGCGTGCACGCGGTCTGCCCGGGGTTCGTGCACACCGAATTTCACGCCAGGGCCGGGATGGACATGGCCAAGCTGCCGCCGTTCCTGTGGCTCGAGGTCGACGACGTGGTCGCCCGAAGCCTGGCCGACGTCGCGGCCGGCAAGGTGATCAGCATTCCGGGCCTGCAGTACAAGGCGATCGTCGGCGCCGGGCGGCTGCTGCCCCGCGGGTTGGTGCGCGCCGCGACGAAACGGGTCGGCGGCCGTGACCGAAGCTGACCGCGAGGAGCTGGCCGACCTGGTGCGCCGGCTGGCGGTGGTGCACGGCCGGGTGACGCTGTCGTCGGGCAAGGAGGCCGACTACTACGTCGACCTGCGCCGCGCCACCCTGCACCATCGCGCCGCCGCGCTGATCGGCACGCTGATGCGCGAACTCACCGCCGACTGGGACTACGCCGTCGTCGGTGGCCTGACCCTGGGCGCCGATCCGGTCGCGACCGCCATCATGCACGCGCCCGGGCGACCCATCGACGCGTTCGTCGTGCGCAAGTCGGCGAAAACCCATGGGCTGCAACGGCTTATCGAGGGCTCCGAGGTCTCCGGCCGGCGGGTCCTGGTGGTGGAGGACACCAGCACCACCGGCAACTCCGCGCTGACGGCGGTGCATGCCGTGCAAGACGCGGGCGGCGACGTGATCGGGGTGGCCACCGTGGTGGACCGCGCCACCGGCGCCGCCGAGGCCATCGAAGCCGAGGGAATTCCCTACCGCAGCGTGCTGGGCCTTGCCGATCTGGGGCTGGGCTAGGCCGCGAACCGGATGCGCCGCCTCATCGCCGTACTGGCCTGCGTGGCCGTATCACTAATGGGCTGTTCGGGTTCCGGCCATCCGGCCCGGGCCTACGGCGCGCAGGCCGCGCGGCTCGGCGAATCGCTCGCGCTGCTGGGCTGGAACATGTCGGTGTCGAACCTGCGCTGGGACGGCGATTATGTGCTGGTCGATGTCGACGCGTCGCCCAGCGACCCGAAGGCGCCGCACGCCAAACCCGAGGACATTCGCTTCGGGCTCTACGGCGCGCTGGCGCACCCGTTGGAGTCGGCCGCTCTGGGCGGCTGCGACGACGCGGTCACCAGCGTGCACGACATCCAGCACCCGCTGTCGGCGCCGCCGAACCGGCTCACCGGCACGGTTTGCCTTGGGCCGCTTAAGGATCGGAGCCAGGTCCGCGGCGTGTACGGCTACTCGCCGCGCGACCGCATCCCGAACACCTCGGCGGCCTACCCGGCGGCGTTTCCGGTGGGGTTGCCGCCGACCAACGCCAACGACACCGGCCTGACCGTCAAGACCGTCAGCTTGTCGGGCTGGCGCGCCGACGGCGCCCCGGTGACGAAGGAGCAGCTCGGCGACCCCGCGGCATTCAACGGCAACGGTTACATGCTGCTGGGTCTGGAGGCCACCGGGCTCGCGGACCGGTATCGCGACGACTCCGCCAAGCGCGGCGGCCCGCTGATGCTGCTGGCGTCGCCGACCCTGCCGGGGCGGGGCCTGAACCCGGCCTGCGCGGCGTACGGGTCGTCGGTGCTGATCCTGCCCGACGCGTCGTTGGACTCGGTGCGCGTCAACGCCTCGCTGTGCACCCAGGGCGAAATCAACGAGGCGCTGCTGTACGCGACGGTGGCGGTCGACGGCACCCACGCCGGGGTGTGGACGCAGCGGTGAGCGATCCGGGGCCCACCGAATGGGGAACGACGACCGGCGGCGTCGGCCCGTGGCGGGGCGACCCCCCCACCGACCCGCGGTATGACCCAAACCTGTTGCGAGAAGGCGACACCCGAAATGTCGTCGACGCCTACCGGTACTGGACCCGCGACGCGATCATCGCCGACATCGACACGCGCCGGCACCGGCTGCACGTGGCGATCGAGAACTTCGGCCACGACGCCAACATCGGCTCGGTGGTGCGCACCGCCAATGCCTTCGCGGTCGACACCGTGCACATCGTCGGGCGGCGGCGCTGGAATCGCCGCGGCGCCATGGTGACCGACCGGTATCAGCGGCTGTGCCACCACGACAGCACGGCTGGGCTGCTGGAGTTCGCGGCGGGCGCCGGTCTGACCGTGGTCGCCGTCGACAACGTCCCGGGCGCGCGGCGCCTGGAGGAGACGTCGCTGCCGCGGGATTGCCTGATGGTGTTCGGCGAGGAAGGCCCGGGCATCACCGACGACATCCGCGCCGGCGCGGCGGTCACGGTGTCGATCGCCCAGTTCGGCTCGACGCGCAGCATCAACGCCGGCGTCGCCGCCGGGATCGCGATGCATGCCTGGATTCGCCAGCACGCGGACCTGTCGCGCGCCTGGTAGCGGCCTCCACGCTCAACTCCACAGCGTCACATGCACTTTCGGCCGAAACCTCGTCACGCCGACGCCGCTGCCGCGGATCATCGCCTGGGTGCAGCGCGGCGTGGTGATGAAGCGGACGAGCTCGGACACGGCGGGTTGCCGCACCGACGGCCCCAGCGTCGCCGCACACCACTCGCCCGACCGGTCCAGGCCGGGACCGGTCACCCGGGTCAACCGCCCGGCCGCGAGGTCCTTGGCGACGGCGAAACCGATCGTCAGCGACACACCGCCGACCCGCTGCACCTCCTCGAGCGCGGCGGCGTCGCTCTGAAAGATCCGCTGATTCGATTCCGGAATGCCCAAGTCCCGCAACATCTTTGCGACCTCACCGTCCGCTCCGCCCGCGGACGGGCCCAGCATCCACTGCTGCTGGCGCAGCAGCGCGGCAGTCGGAACGCCAACGGCCAGTGGGCTGTTGGGCGGCACGACGGTGATGATCTGGTATTTCAGGAACGGCCGCACGAAGAGCGCGTCGCCCGGACCGGGCGAACCCTCGCCGGCCGGCCCGATCGCGATGTCGACGGCGCGCGAGCAGATCAGATCGCGGAACCGGCTCGTCGGATGCACGCTCAGCTCCACCGACAGGTCGTCGGCCCGCGACGAGAACAGCTCGATCAGCCCGGGCGCCGCGTGCTCGGCGAACGCGGTGGACGCGGCGATCCGCAGCAGCCGGCGCCCGTGGGCGGCCTCGGTGACCTCGATCGCGGTTTGCTGCTGCAGCCCCAGGATTTCCACGGCGCGGCTGGCCAGCCGCAGCCCGCCGGGCGTGAACGCCAGACCCGCGCCCGTCCTGGTGAACAGCGGGTCGTCGAGCTCCTTGCGCAGCGCCGCCACCAGCATCGAAACACCGGCGTCGGAAACGCCCAACTCCGCGGCGGCGGCGCGCACCGAACCCAACCGCACCACCGCCGAATAGGCCCGAAGTTGAGCCGGAGTCACGCCATGAGCTTACGTTTAATGCGTGCGTGACGTCCTTGCCGACCTGATGGCGATCTGGCGCGCCGGCGATACCGCGGGGCTGGGCACGGTGGTGCGCACCTTCCGGTCGGCGCCGCGCCCGCCGGGCGCCTCGATGCTGGTGGCGCCGGACGGTGCGGTGACGGGCTCGGTGTCGGGCGGCTGCGTGGAGGGCGCGGTCTACGAACTGGCCGGCGAGGTCGCCAGCTCCGGGACCCCGCGGCTGGAGCGCTACGGGATCAGCGACGACGACGCGTTCGCGGTCGGGCTGACGTGCGGCGGCATCATCGACGTCTTCGTGGAGCCGGTGTCGCGATCGACGTTCGCCGACCTCGGCGCGGTGGCCGACGACATCGGCGAGCACCGCCCGGTGGCGGTCGCGACCGTCATCGCGCACCCCGACGCGCAATGGGTCGGGCGGCGGGTCGTGGTGCGGCCCGACGCGGTCGGCGGTTCGCTGGGGTCGCCGCGCGCCGACGACGCGGTGGCCGACGACGCGCGCGGCCTGCTGGCGGTGGGCCGCAGCGACGTCCTCAAGTACGGGCCCGACGGGCAACGCCGCGGGGAGGGCATGGAGGTGTTCGTCGCCTGCTACGCGCCGCGCCCGCGGATGCTGGTGTTCGGCGCCATCGACTTCGCCGCGGCCCTGGCGCAACAGGGATCGTTCCTCGGCTACCGCGTCACCGTGTGCGACGCCCGCGAGCTGTTCGCCACGCCGGTGCGCTTCCCGACCGCCGACCAGGTCGTCGTCGATTGGCCCCACCGCTACCTCGCCGCCCAGGCGGAGGCGGGCGCCATCGACGCCAGCACGGTGATCTGCGTGCTCACCCACGACCCGAAATTCGACGTCCCGGTGCTCGAGGTGGCGCTGCGGCTCCCCCAGGTCGGCTACGTGGGGGCGATGGGCTCGCGCCGCACCCACGACGACCGGATGAACCGGCTGCGGGCCGCGGGGCTGACCGACGCCGAGCTGGCCCGGTTGTCCAGCCCGATCGGGCTGGACCTCGGCGCCCGCACCCCGGAGGAGACGGCGGTGTCGATCGCCGCCGACATCATCGCCAAGCGCTGGGGCGGCGGGGGCCGCCCGCTGACCGAGACCGGCGGACGAATCCACCACGACGCCCCGGAGCCGCAGGTAGCGGGCGAGTTCAGCGATCACTTAACTCGCCATTGACGCCCCAGTGTGACGCGGCCCACACTGCTCCCATGCAAGTACCTGGGCCCTTCGAATACGAACGCGCGACCAGCGTCGACCACGCCGTCGGACTACTGGACCGGTTGGGGGAGGGCGCACGCGTGATCGCCGGCGGGCACAGCCTGCTGCCGATGATGAAGCTGCGCATCGCCAACCCCGAATACCTCGTCGACATCAACGACCTGGCGCCCGAGCTCGGCTACGTGATCACTGATCCGACCCTGGTGCGCGTCGGCGCCATGACCCGCCACCGCGAGATCCTGGAGTCCGACACCCTGGCCGCCGGGTGCCCGATCTTCCGTGACGCGGAACGCGTGATCGCCGACCCGGTGGTCCGCAACCGCGGCACCCTGGGCGGCTCGCTGTGCCAGGCGGATCCTGCCGAGGATCTCTCGACGGTGTGCACGGTGCTGGGCGCGGTGTGCCTGGTGCGTGGACCGTCGGGGGAACGCGAGATCGCGATGGACCACTTCATCGTCGGCCCGTACGAGACGGCGGTCGCCCCGAACGAGATCCTGATCGAAGTGCGAATCCCCGTGCGGCACAGGACGTCCAGTGCATACGCAAAAGTGGAACGGCGCGTGGGTGACTGGGCCGTCACCGCAGCGGGCGCGGCCGTCACACTCGATGACGGCTCGATCGCCGCCGCTCGGGTGGGCCTGACCGCGGTGAACCCCGAACCGGCCGCGCTGGCCGAGATCTCGGTGGCGCTGGTCGGTCGGCCGGCCACCGACGAGACGTTCGCCGAGGCGGGTCGCCTGGCCGCCGCGGCCTGCGAGCCGGTGACCGATGTTCGCGGCACCGCCGACTACAAGCGCCACCTCGCCTCGGAACTCACTATCCGCACGTTGCGCACCGCGGCCGAACGAGTGCGCGGGCAGAGGAGCTGACCATGCAAGTCAACATGACCGTCAACGGCGAGCAGGTGACCGCCGAGGTCGAACCCCGGACGCTGCTGGTGCACTTCCTGCGGGATCAGTTGCGGCTCACCGGAACCCACTGGGGCTGCGACACCAGCAACTGCGGGACGTGCGTGGTCGACGTGGACGGCGTGCCGGTGAAGTCCTGCACGATGCTGGCCGTGATGGCGTCCGGCCACAGCGTGCGGACCGTCGAGGGTCTGGCGGTCGACGGCCAGCTCGACCCGATCCAGGAAGGCTTCATGCGCTGCCACGGGCTGCAGTGCGGCTTCTGCACACCGGGAATGATGATCACCGCCCGCGCCCTGCTGGACCGCGATCCCAACCCCGACGAAAAGACCATCCGGGAGGCGATCTCCGGGCAGATCTGCCGCTGCACCGGATACACGACGATCGTGCGCTCCATCCAGTGGGCTGCGAACAACTCCACCGTGAAGGCCGAGTCATGACCACCATCGAGTCCCGCCCGCCCTCGCCCGAAGACACCGCCGACAACGACCAAAAGCCATGCGGCCACGGCCGGATGCTGCGCAAGGAGGATCCGCGCTTCATCCGCGGCCGCGGCACCTACGTCGACGACGTCGCGCTGCCCGGCATGCTGCACCTGGCGATCCTGCGCTCGCCGTACGCGCACGCCCGCATCGCCGGCATCGACACCACTGCGGCGCAAGCACATCCGAAGGTAAAGGCGGTGGTGACGGGTGCGGACCTGGCCGAGAAGGGCCTGGCCTGGATGCCGACGCTGTCCAACGACGTGCAGGCCGTCCTCGCCACCGACAAGGTGCGATTCCAGGGCCAGGAGGTGGCGTTCGTCGTCGCCGAGGACCGGTACTCGGCCCGCGACGCGCTGGAGCTGATCGACGTCGACTACGACCCGCAGGACCCCGTCGTCGACGTGCGAAAGGCGCTCGACCCGTCGGCACCCGTCATCCGCACCGACCTCGAGAACAAAAAAGACAACCACATCTTCGACTGGGAGACGGGCGACGCCGCCGCCACCGACGCGGCGTTCGCGCACGCCGACGTCGTCGTGAAGCAGGAGATCGTCTACCCGCGCGTGCACCCCGCGCCGATGGAAACCTGCGGCGCGGTGGCCGATTTGGACCCGGTGACCGGCAAGCTCACCCTGTGGACCACCTCGCAGGCGCCGCACGCGCACCGCACGCTGTACGCGTTGGTCGCCGGCCTGCCCGAACACAAGATCCGGGTGATCTCGCCCGACATCGGCGGCGGCTTCGGCAATAAGGTGCCGATCTATCCCGGTTACGTGTGCGCGATCGTCGGCTCCCTGCTGCTGGGCAAGCCGGTGAAGTGGATGGAGGACCGCAGCGAGAACCTGACGTCCACGAGCTTCGCCCGCGACTACATCATGGTCGGCGAGATCGCCGCCACCAGCGACGGCAAGATCCTGGCGCTGCGGTCCAACGTGCTGGCCGACCACGGCGCGTTCAACGGCCAGGCGGCGCCGACGAAATACCCGGCCGGCTTCTTCGGCGTGTTCACCGGCAGCTACGACCTCGAGGCCGCCTATTGCCACATGACCGCGGTGTACACCAACAAGGCGCCCGGCGGGGTGGCCTACGCGTGCTCGTTCCGGATCACCGAAGCAGTGTACTTCGTCGAACGGCTCGTCGACTGCCTGGCGTTCGAGCTCAAAATGGACCCGGCCGAGCTGCGGTTGCGAAACCTGTTGCGGCCGGAGCAATTTCCGTACCAGAGCAAGACCGGGTGGACGTACGACTCGGGCGACTACGAGGCCACCATGCGCAAGGCCATGGACATGATCGGCTACGACGCGCTGCGCGCCGAACAGAAGGAGCGGCGGGCGCGCGGCGAGCTGATGGGCATCGGGATGGCCTTCTTCACCGAGGCCGTCGGCGCCGGCCCGCGCAAGGACATGGACATCCTCGGCCTCGGCATGGCCGACGGGTGCGAGCTGCGCGTCCACCCGACCGGCAAAGCCGTTGTGCGGCTTTCGGTTCAGAGCCAGGGGCAGGGGCACGAGACGACGTTCGCGCAGATCGTCGCCGAGGAGCTCGGCATCCCGCCCGACGACATCGAGGTGGTGCACGGCGACACCGATCAGACCCCGTTCGGGCTCGGCACCTACGGCAGCCGTTCGACGCCGGTGTCCGGCGGCGCGGCGGCGCTGGTGGCGCGCAAGGTGCGCGACAAGGCGAAGATCATCGCGTCGGGCATGCTCGAGGTTTCCGTCGCCGACTTGGAGTGGGAGAAGGGCTCGTTCCACGTCAAGGGCGACCCGTCGGCGGCGGTGACCATCCAGGACATCGCGATGCGCGCGCACGGGGCCGGTGACCTGCCCGACGGCATCGAGGGCGGCCTGGACGCCGAGGTCTGCTACAACCCGTCGAACCTCACCTACCCCTACGGCGCGTATTTCTGTGTGGTGGACGTGGATCCGGGCACCGCGGTGGTCAAGGTGCGCCGCTTCCTCGCGGTGGACGACTGCGGCACCCGCATCAACCCGATGATCATCGAGGGCCAGGTGCACGGCGGCATCGTCGACGGCATCGGCATGGCGTTGATGGAGATGATCGCGTTCGACGAGGAGGGCAACTGCCTCGGCGGATCGCTGATGGACTACCTGATCCCGACCGCGGTCGAGGTGCCGCACCTGGAGACCGGTTTCACGGTGACGCCGTCGCCGCACCACCCGATCGGCGCCAAGGGCATCGGCGAGTCGGCCACCGTCGGATCGCCCCCGGCCGTGGTGAACGCGGTGGTGGATGCGTTGGCGCCGTTCGGGGTTCGCCACGCCGACATGCCGCTGACGCCGTCCCGGGTCTGGGAGGCCATGCAGGGCAGAGCGAGGCCCCCGATTTGATGACCATCAGCGAGCGGGCGCGGCAGCTGTTGGCGGCACGGACGCCGTTCGTGCACGCGACCGTGGTCCGCGCCCAGCCGCCCACGTCCTCCTACGCCGGGGACGAGGCAATCCTGTTGGCGGACGGCACGATCGAGGGCTTCGTCGGCGGCCAGTGCGCCCAGAATTCCGTCCGCAAGGCGGCGATGGGCGCGCTGCAAGCCGGCGAAAGCGTGCTGTTGCGGGTGCTTCCCGACGGCGACGTGCACTTCCCCGAGGCCCCCGGCGCCTGCGTCGTGGTCAATCCGTGCCTGTCCGGCGGGTCGCTGGAGATCTTCCTGACGCCGCAGCTGCCGGCCCCGCTGATCCGGGTCTACGGCGCCACGCCGATCGCCGACGCGCTGGCCCAGGTGTGCGCCGTGCTCGGTTACGACGCCCGCCGCGACGGCGACCTCGCCTCGGGGGAAACAGCCACCGCCGTCGTGATCGCCAGCCACGGCGGGCCGGAAGCCGAAACCATCAGGGCCGCACTGGATCACGGCGTTGGATACATCGGCCTGGTGGCCAGCAAGGTTCGCGGCGCCGCGGTGCTGGACTCGCTCGACCTCTCCCCGGAGGAGCGGGCCCGGGTTCACACCCCGGTCGGGCTGGCCATCGGCGCCAAGACCCCCGCCGAGATCGCGGTCGCGATCGCGGCCGAACTCATCGCCGGCATCCGCGGAGGGCTGCGCCGCGCGGCCGTCCCGGACCGCCCGGCCGAGGCGGTCGATCCGGTGTGCGGCATGACGGTGACGATCGGTCCCGCCACCGAGCACCTGCACGTGGCCGGCGCGGACTACTGGTTCTGCGGTGCGGGATGCCGCGCCGCGTTCGCCAACCGGCCAGCCGGCGCATGACCGCGCCGCACGTCACCGGCGTCGTGCTGGCGGCCGGCGGTTCGCGCAGGCTGGGCTCGCCCAAACAGCTTCTGCCCTACCGGGATACCACCCTGCTCGGCGCCACCCTGCGGACGGCCCGCGGCGCCGGGTTCGACCAGCTCATCGTCACGCTCGGCGGCGCCGCCCAACAGGTGCGCGACGCGGTCTCCCTCGAGGGGGCCGACGTGGTGGAGGTAGACGACTTCGGCACCGGGTGCGCGGCCTCGCTGCGCGCCGCGCTGGAGCGGGTGGACCCCCACGCCGCCGGCATCGTGCTGATGCTCGGCGATCAGCCCGGGATCGATCCGGCAACGCTGCGGCGGCTCGCCGCCGAAGGCGCGACAGCCGACATCACCGTGTGCCGTTACGACAACGGCATCGGTCATCCGTTCTGGTTGGGCCGCAGCGTGTTCGGCGAACTCCGCGAACTGCACGGCGACAAGGGAGTGTGGAAGCTCATCGACTCGGGCCGGTACCAGGTGCGCGAACTGGCGATAGATGGTCCGATCCCGCTCGACGTCGACACGTGGGACGACTACCACCGGCTGGTGCAGTCATGACGTTCACCGATGTCGACGACGTCGTCGCCCGCTTCGACGCGCGCGACTACCTGCTAGACACGGGAACGGCCTCGGCGATCTACCTGGCGACCACGCTCGGCCGCCCGCTGCTGCTGGAGGGCGAACCGGGCGTCGGCAAGACCACGGCGGCCAAAACCCTTGCGGCGGTGCTGGATACCCCGCTGGTCCGGCTGCAATGCTACGAGGGGTTGACCGCCAGCGAGGCGCTCTACGACTGGAACTACCAACGCCAGCTGCTGTCCATCCGGCTGGCCGAGGCCAGCGGCAGGGGCATCGAGGAGGCTGACCTCTACACCGAGGCCTACCTCGTCGATCGGCCCATTCTGCGTTGCGTGCGGCACCGCGGCGCGGCGCCGCCGGTGCTGCTGATCGACGAAATCGACCGCGCCGACGACGAATTCGAGGCGCTGCTGCTGGAGTTCCTCGGCGAATCCGCGGTCACCGTCCCCGAGCTGGGCACCTTCGTCGCGGAGCGCCCGCCGATCGCGGTGCTGACCTCCAACCGCAGCCGCGACCTGCATGACGCGCTGCGACGGCGCTGCCTGTACCACTGGATCGACTACCCGGAGCCGGCCCGGGCCGCCACCATCGTCCGGCGGACGGTGCCCGGGGCCACCGCGCCGCTGATCGAGCACGCGACGCAGTTCGTCGGGCGCACCCGCGAGCTCGACCTCGACAAGCCGCCCGGCGTGGCCGAGACGATCGACTGGGTCGCCGCCCTGGTGTCCCTGGGCGTGGCCGACCTGGTCGACGAGGGCGCCGCGGTCAGCCTGGGGGCGCTGGCCAAGACACCGGACGACCGTACTCTGATTCGCGACGCGTTCGCCGAATACAGCCGCACCTGAGAGGACCCACCGCATGAAGATCGCCAACCAGTTCACCGTCAGCGCGCCCATCGAGCAGGCCTGGGACGTGCTGTGCGACCTGGAACAGGTGATCCCGCTGATGCCGGGCGCGCAGCTGACCGGCCACGAGGGCGAGGACTACCTGGGCAAGGTCAAGGTCAAGGTCGGCCCGGTCACCAGCGAGTTCAGCGGCAAGGTGCGCTTCGTCGAGCTGGACCGCGACGCCCACCGCGCGGTCATCGACGGCAAGGGCAAGGAAGCGCGCGGCACCGGCAATGCCGCCGCCACCGTCACCGCCCAGTTACGCGAGGACGGCGACCGCACCAGCGTCACCGTCGACACCGATCTCAAGATCGTCGGCAAGCTGGCCCAGTTCGGCAGCGGCATGCTGCAGCAGGTTTCGGAGAAGCTGCTGGGCCAGTTCGTGGAATCGCTGGAGGCCGAACTGGCCGCGAAGAACGCGCCGGCCCCGGCGAGCGTCAACGGGCACGCCGCGGCCGAACCCGCTCCCGGGCCGCGCCACGCGGCCGCCGAGCCCGAGCCCATCGACCTGCTCGACCTCGCCGGCGGCGACCAGCTCAAGAAGTACGGCGCCGCGGCGGCCGTCGTGCTGGCCGTGCTGGTGCTGATCTGGGTGCTGCGCCGCCGGGGCTAGCGGGCTCGTGAGCACCCCACTGCTGTTGCGGGGCGTCGACCTCGCGGCGTTCGCCGCCGCGCTGGTGGCGCGCCTGCGCGGCGCGGGGGTGCTGGTGTCGGCCAACGGGCCGGCCGACTTCGTGCGGGCGCTGCGCCGGTTGGTGCCGGACACCACGTCGGCCCTGTATTGGGCGGCCAGGCTGACGCTGGTCAACCGGATGGAAGACCTGGTCGCCTTCGACACCGTGTTCGAGGAGGTGTTCGGCGCCGCCCGCCCCGAAGCCGCGGCGGGTCCCGAATCGGTCCTGCCCCTCCCTGGGCCTAAGGCGCCCGGGGCCGGCACGCTGCGTCCGGCGGCAAGCCGATCGGGTGGCGGCCCCCACGGATTGCCTTGGGCCGCAAGGACGGTGGCCGGCGACGACGGCGGAGCGGCGAGCGTCCTCCTGCCTGATCTCCTGCCCAGCCGCATCGCCGCGCGCGCCGACGAACCGTTCGACCGTTTCGACGCCCAAGACCTTCGCCTGCTCGGCTCCTGGCTGGAGGCGACGGTCGCGCGTTGGCCGCGGCGCCGCAGCATGCGCTTCGAGCCCAGCGCCGGCGGCAAGCGGATCGACCTGCGGGCCACCATGAACGCGTCGCGCGCGACGGGCTGGGAATCCGTGATCCTGGCGCGCACGCGGCCCCGCCGGCGGCCCAGGCGGGTCGTCCTCGTCTGCGACGTGAGCCGCTCGATGCAGCCCTACGCCGCGGTCTATCTGCATTTGATGCGGGCGGCCGCGTTGCGCCAGGCGCGCATCCGCCCCGAGGTGTTCGCGTTCTCGACGTCGCTGACCCGGCTCACGTCGGTGCTGTCGCACCGCTCGGCCGAGGTAGCGCTGCAGAAGGCCAACGCGAAGGTCACCGACCGCTACGGCGGCACGTTCGTCGGCCGCAGCCTGGGCGCCCTGCTGGCGCCGCCCCACGGCAACGCCCTGCGCGGCGCGGTGGTGATCATTGCCTCCGACGGCTGGGACGCGGATCCGCCCGACGTGCTCGCCCACGCGATGGCCAGGCTGCGCCGCCGGGCCGCGACGCTGGTGTGGCTCAATCCCCGTGCGGCGCAAGGCGACTTCCAGCCGGTGGCCGGGTCGATGGCCGCCGCCCTGCCCTATTGCGACCTGTTCCTGCCGGCGAACTCGCTGACGGGGCTGCGCGAATTCCTGCTGGCCCTGGCTAGCCCGGCATCGCGGCGATGAGCTGCTCGGCCGTCAGCGGCAGCGAGCGCACCCGCACGCCGAGCGCGTCGTACACCGCGTTGGCGATCGCGGCGGCCGTCGGGCCCTGGGCGCACTCGCCGATCCCCAGCGGGGGGTTCCCTTGTCCAGCAACCAATTCGACGTCGACCGCGGGAACCTCGGAGAACCGCAGGATGGGGTAGGTCTCCCAGGTGTCGCTGGTGACGTTGAACTCGTCGAACCGCACCCGCTCCTTGAGCGTCCAGCTGGTGGCCTGGATCGCGCCACCCTCGATCTGGTTGACCGCGCCGTCCGGGTTGATGATCAGCCCGGCATCCACCGCAATCACCAGCCGGCGCACCCGGACCTCCTCGACCGCCTCGACCTCGGCCACCACCGCGCAGTAGGCGCTCGAATTCTTGTACCGCGCATAGCCGATGCCGCGACCGACGGCCTCCCGTGGCGCCCACGATTCCCAGGCGGCCCGCAAAGCCGCGGCCCGCAGCACCGCCCGCCCGCGCGGATCCGACAGGTGCGCCAACCGGAACTTGACGGGATCCCGGCCCGCGGCCACGGCCAACTCGTCCATGAACGACTCCGCGGCAAAGACATTGACGAAGGCGCCCAGCGAACGCAGCGCCGAGGTGCGCAGCGGCATCTCGGTCAGCAGGTGGTTGATCACCCGGTAGGACGCAAAGTCGTAGCCCGGCACCGAGTTACGCCCGGTGCCGCCTCCCCACTCGACCGGCGGCTCGCCGCCCGCGCGGATCGGCTCGCCACCGGCGCGCTCGCTCGCCGCCAGCAACGCCGACGTCGGCGTCGTCCCCGGGCGCCCCATGTAGCTGCCGCTCCAGATCTCGTGGCGCCAGTCCACCACGCCGCCGTCGTTGCCGCACTCGGCGGCGATCTCGACCACGGCCGCGGGACCGAAAGGCGCCCAGGCCAATTCGTCGGCGCGCGACCAGACCACGTGCACCGGACGCCCGGGCACCGCCCGGGCCAGCAGCGCGGCGTCCATGGCGGCGTCGTCGGCGCCGTTGTGCCCGTAGCACCCGGCCCCCTCGACGTGGCGCACCACCACCCGGTCGACCGCAAGGCCGAGCGCGGACGCCAGTTCGCGCCGCAGCACGTGCACGCCCTGGCTGTGCGACCAGACCTCCAGCCGGCCGTCCGGGTGGGACAGCGCCGCCGCCGCCGACGGGCCGATCGAGCCGTGCGCCAGGTACGGGCGGTGGTAGCGCGCCGAATGCGAACTCGCTGAACTAACCTGCACCCCAGCCTCTTTCGACGCCAGCACCGACGTCTCGGCCGCCGCCGACACCAGGAACGACGGCAGGTCGTGCTCGTCGGGCAGCGTCGCCCGCCGATCCCACGCGGCGCCGCCGCGCAGCCGCTCGGCGGCGCGCACCGCGACCTCCTCCCGTTCCGCGATCACCCCCAGGAACTCGCCGTCGCGCACGACGGTGAGCACGCCCGGCATCGCCAGGGCCGGGCCGGTGTCGACGTCACGCAGCGTCGCCCCGCGCGACGGCGGGCGAACCACCCGGCCGTACAACTGCCCGTCCAAAACCAGGTCGTGCAGGTAGCGCGGCCGCCCGGTCAGCTTGTCCGGCAGGTCCAGCCGCGCGACGTCGGTGCCGACCACCGCGTAGGCCGACTCCGGCTTGGGCGCCGCCACGCCGGTGGCCTCCCGATCCAGCAGCGCGTCGTCGGCGAGCTCCCAGTAACTCGTCGCCACCCCGTGCGGGCCGGTGATCTCGCCGTCGTCGACGTCCAGCTCGTCGGGCGCCACGGCCAGCTTGGCCGCCGCGGCCTCCACGTAAACCGCCCGCGCCTCGGCGCAAGCCTGGCGCAGCGCCGCGCCCGACTGCTGGATCGAGCGGCTGCCGGCGGTGAAGCCCTCGTCGGGGCTGCGATCGGTGGCCGCGGCGGTCATCCGCACGCGGGCGATGTCGACGCCGAGTTCCTCGGCGGCGATCTGCGCCAGCGCGGTCAGCACGCCCTGACCCAGCTCGACCTTGCCGGAGCGCACCTCCACGACGCCGCCCGGGTCGATCCGAACCCATTCGCCGAGAACGGGATTGGCCGCCAGGGACTCCGGCAGGTCACCCATCCAAAGACCCCCGCAGCTCGGCTCCGGCGCTCAGCACCGCCGCCACCACCCGGTTGTGCGAGCCGCAGCGGCACAGGTTGGGGTCCAGCGCCGCGCGCACCTCGGCCGCAGTGGGGTCGGGGTTGTCGGCCAGCAGCGCCGCGGCCGCCACCACGATGCCCGACATGCAATACCCGCACTGCGCCGCCTGCCGCGCGATCAGAGCGCGCGAAACCGGGTGGGGCTCGCCGTCGTCGCCGAGCCCCTCGACCGTGCGGATCGACCGGTCGCCCACCGACCACAGCGGGGTGTCGCACGAGTAGATGGGACGGCCGTCGGCCAGGACAAAACAGGCGCCGCACAACCCCACCCCGCAACCGAACCGCGTTCCCTTCAAGCCCAGGTGGTTGCGCAACACGTACAGCAGCGGTGTGTCGTCCTCGGCGTCGACCTCGTGGCGCCGCCCATTGACCGTAAGAATTCGCATGGACTCCAGCATCCTCCGCCGCGGCGCTAGGGCAGGATCGACAGGTATGGATCAGCTATGGGCCAACCGGGCTGCCAGCTCCGAAGCCGCTGTCGCGCAACGCCACCTGAAACGGTTATGGGCGCTGCCGGGAACCCAGCTGGGAGTGGTGGCCTGGCCGGCGGCCCGGCGGGACCGGCTGTTCGGCACCTGGCACTACTGGTGGCAGGCGCACCTGCTGGACTGCCTCATCGACGCGCAGCTGCGCGACCCGCAACCGCACCGGCGCACGATGATCAACCGGCAGGTCCGCTCGCACCGGCTGCGCAACAACCTGAGGTGGGTCAACAGCTATTACGACGACATGGCCTGGCTGGCGCTGGCGCTGGAACGCGCAGCCCGGAACGCCGGCGTCGAGCGCCATCGCGCGCTGCCCAAGCTGGCCGACCAGTTCCTCAGGGCGTGGGCGCCCGAGGACGGCGGCGGCATCCCGTGGCGCAAGCAGGACAAGTTCTTCAACGCCCCGGCCAACGGCCCGGCGGGCATCTTCCTCGCCCGCTACGGCGACCACCTGAAGCGGGCCGAGCAGATGGGCGACTGGATCGACGGCACGCTGATCGACCCCGAGACGCACCTGGTGTTCGACGGCATCAAGGACGGCTCGCTGGTCCGCGCCCAGTACTCCTATTGCCAGGGCGTGGTGCTGGGCCTGGAGACCGAGCTGGCCGCGCGGACCGGCGCGGAAGCCAGGGCCCGGCACCAGGCGCGGGTGCATCGGCTGGTCACGGCGGTCGGCGAACACATGGCGCCCTCGGGTGTGCTGCGGGGCGCCGGCGGCGGCGATGGCGGCCTGTTCGCCGGCATCACCGCCCGATACCTCGCGCTGGTCGCCACCACGCTCCCCGGCGACTCTGCGGACGACGCGATGGCCCGCGACGCCGCGCGCACCATCGTGCTGTCGTCGGCGAAATCGGCCTGGGACTACCGGCAAACGGTCGAGGGGCTGCCGCTGTTCGGCGCGTTCTGGGACCGCGACGCCGAGCTGCCCGAGGCGGGCGGCGAGGAGGCGCAATTCGTCGAGGGCGCGGTCAACGCCTCCGAGATCGCCGAGCGGGATCTGTCCGTTCAGCTATCCGGCTGGATGCTGATGGAGGCCGCAGGTAACGTCACCGCCGTGAGCGAGTCATGAGCAAACTCAGCGGCGACTGGATCCCCGACGAGGCAACGCTTGCCGACGCCAACCTCACCCGCTTCATGGCCTGGCTCGCCGAGACCGGTCGCGGCGAGTACGGCGACTACCACGAGCTCCTGCGCAACTCGGTCGACGACATCGAATGGTTCTGGGACGCCGTCTGGAATTTCTTCGACATCCAGGCGGACAGCCCCCCGACCGCCGTGCTGGGCAACCGTTCCATGCCGGGCGCCGAGTGGTTTCCCGGCGCCACGCTCAACTACGCCACCGAGGTGTTCCGGCACGCCACCGACGCGCGCCCGGCCCTCATCGCCGTCGGCGAGGACGGCTCGACCGAATGGTCGTGGGCGCGGCTGCAGCGCGAGACGGCGGCGTTCGCGGCCTACCTGCGCAACCTTGGCGTCAAGCCCGGCGACGCCGTCGTCGGGTACCTCCCGAACGTCGGCGAGGCCGTCGTCGCGGCCCTGGCCGCGGCCAGCGTCGGCGCGATCTGGGCGGTGTGCAACCAGGACGTGGCCGTCGACGGTGTGATCGCCCGTCTCGGTCAGGTGCAGCCGGCCGTGCTGGTGGCCACCGACGGGTCGGTGTACGGCGGCAAGCGCATCGATCGGGGCGCGGAGCTGGCCACCATCCGCGCCGCCATGCCGACGCTGAAGGCCACCGTCGTGGTGCCGCGGCTCGGGCTCGAGATCGACGACGACGCCGTGCCGTGGGCCACGGCGGTCGCAGCGGACGCGCCCCTGGAGATCACGCCGGTCCCGTTCGCGCACCCCCTGTGGGTGATGTTCTCGTCGGGAACGACGGGCAAGCCGAAGGGCATCGTGCACGGGCATGGCGGCGTGCTGCTGGAGCACCTGAAATACCTGACCCTGCAACTGGATTTGCGCCCGGACGACCGTTTCCTGTGGTACTCGTCGACCAGCTGGATGATGTGGAACTTCCTGGTGTCCGGGCTGCTGGTCGACACGACCATCGTGCTCTACGACGGCAGCCCGACGCATCCCGGAACCGATGGCCTCTGGCGGGTCGCCGCCGACGCCGGCGTCACGTTCCTGGGCGCCGGCGCGGGCTACCTGTTGGCTTGCGCCAAGCAGGAATTGAGGCCGGGCGAGGTGTACCCGCTGGACGGGGTGCGCGCCGTGGGATCCACCGGTTCCCCACTGCCGGCGTCCGGATTCCGCTGGGTGCAGGAGGGGCTCGGCCGCCCCCTTCCGGTGATCTCCATGAGCGGCGGCACCGACGTGTGCACCGCCTTCATCGGCGGCTGCTCGATCGTGCCCGTGGTGGCCGGCGAGCTGTCGTGCGTCTGCCTCGGCGTGGCCATCGAGGCGTGGAATGGCCAGGGGCGCCCCGTCATTGGCGAGGAGGGCGAGCTGGTGGTGACCAAGCCGATGCCGTCCATGCCGGTGTTCTTCTGGAACGACGACGACGGCAGCCGCTACCGCGCCGCCTACTTCGACAAGTACCCCGGGGTGTGGTGCCACGGTGACTGGATCACCATCACCGAGCGGGGATCCGTTGTGGTGCACGGCCGTTCGGACGCGACCCTGAACCGGATGGGGGTGCGGATGGGCAGCGCCGAGATCTACACGGCGGTCGAGCGCATGCCCGAGGTCCAGGATTGCCTGGTGGTCGGTGTCGAACAGGACGACGGCGGCTACTGGATGCCGTTGTTCGTGGCCCTGGCCGACGGCGTCGAGCTCGACGAGGGGCTGCGGTCGAGGATCGCCGCGGAGATCCGTCAGCACGCCTCGCCGCGGCACGTGCCCGACGACATCCTGGACGTGCCGGGCATTCCGCGGACCCTAACCGGCAAGCGGCTGGAGATCCCGATCAAGCGGATCCTGCTCGGGGCCGCGCCGGACCAGGCCGTGCAGCAGAGTTCGATCGACCGGCCGGACCTGCTAGAGGCTTTCGTTGCTTACCGCAGAAGTCGGGTGTCCTGACTCCGGCTCCTCGGCCGTCGTGCGGCGCCGCCCCCGGTAGCCGCGCCAGGCGGCGATGAACGCGGGGATCAGCGACACGAACAGGATGCCCAGGATGATTTTTTCCAGGTTCTGGTGCACGAACGGCACGGTGCCCAGGAAGTAGCCCGCCAGCGTGACGCCGCCGCCCCAGGTGATGCCGCCGACGATGTCGAATCCCAGGAACACCGGGTAGCGCATGTACGACACCCCGGCGATCACCGGGACGAACGTGCGCACGAACGGCGCGAAGCGGGCGAGGATGACCGCCCACGGCCCGTACTTCTCGAAGAACGCGTGCGACTCCGTGACGTAGTGCTTCTTGAAGAACCGGGAATCTTCCTTCTTGAACAGCGCCGGCCCGATCCGCCGCCCGATGAAGTATCCGCATTGATCGCCCAGCACCGCGACCACCGCGACGGACGGCGCCAGCACCCAGATGCTCGTCGGTGGGTTCGGGTGCGCGGTCAGCAGGCCGCCGGTGAACAGCAGCGATTCGCCCGGCAGCAGCGGAAACAGCAGCCCGGTCTCGATGAAGACGATGACCAGGATCCCGGGCAGCACCGCTTTGCCGAAGACGCCGCCCGAGCCCAGCCAGTACATCGGGTCGAGGATGTTCGGCAGGGCCGTCACCACGGTGCTCACGATGCTTCAACATACCGGTCTTGCGATACTTGACGGACCCAGCCGCCAGGAGGAACCCATGCCCATCGCCACGCCCGAGGTCTACGCCGAGATGCTGGCACGCGCCAAGGAGAACGCGTACGCCTTCCCGGCCATCAACTGCACCTCGTCGGAGACGGTCAACGCCGCGATCAAGGGCTTCGCCGACGCCGGCAGCGACGGCATCATCCAGTTCTCCACGGGGGGTGCGGAGTTCGCGTCCGGCCTCGGGGTCAAGGACATGGTGGCCGGCGCCGTCGCGCTGGCCGAGTTCACCCGCAGCATCGCGGCCCGATACCCGATCAACGTCGCGCTGCATACCGACCACTGCCCCAAGGACAAGCTGGACAGCTACGTGCGCCCGCTGCTGGCGATCTCGGCCGAGCGGGTGGCGTCCGGCCAGGACCCGCTATTCCAGTCGCACATGTGGGACGGCTCGGCGGTGCCGGTCGAGGAGAACCTGGCCATCGCGCAGGAACTGCTCAAGGAGGCCGCGGCCGCCAAGATCATCCTCGAGGTCGAGATCGGCGTGGTGGGCGGCGAGGAGGACGGCGTCGCCCACGAGATCAACGACAAGCTCTACTCCACCCCCGAGGACTTCGAGCGGACGGTCGAGGCACTCGGCCACGGCGAGCACGGCAAGTACCTGCTGGCCGCGACGTTCGGCAACGTGCACGGCGTCTACAAGCCCGGCAACGTCAAGCTGCGCCCCGACGTGCTGGCGCTGGGCCAGCAGGTCGCGGCGGCCAAGCTGGGCCTGGCCGCCGACGCCAAGCCGTTCGACTTCGTGTTCCACGGCGGCTCGGGGTCGCTGAAGTCGGAGATCGAGGAGGCGCTGCGCTACGGCGTGGTGAAGATGAACGTCGACACCGACACCCAGTACGCGTTCACCCGCCCGATCGCCGGCCACATGTTCGCCAACTACGACGGCGTGCTCAAGGTCGACGGCGAGGTCGGCGTCAAGAAGGTCTACGACCCGCGCAGCTACCTCAAGAAGGCCGAGGCCGGCATGAGCGAGCGGGTCGTGGAGGCCTGCAACGACCTGCACTGCGCCGGCAAGTCCCTGAGCTGAGCTAACCGCTGGGGGACTGGCAGATCTTCCACTGCTCGTCGCGGTACTGCAGGTCGAGGCTGCGCGTGGATCGCAGCGACGGGTCGTACGCCATGAACGTGGTGATGTTCGCCTCGGCGTGCTGGCCGTTGACGACGACCTGGTCGATGCTGGCGATCACCGGATACTGCTTGGCCGCCGAGACCCGCTGATAGGTTTCCTGCCACGCGTGTTCGTCGTAGTCCACGTATCCGTCGCGGACGGTCCCGCACGTGACGGTGCGCAGCGCGGTCAGGTCGCCCCGCTGCACCGCGATGTCGTACTGCTGGATGGTGTGCCGAACCTGGTCTTCCTCAGACACTTTCGTGTGTTTGCCGCGGGTCAACAGCACGGTGCCCAGGATCGCGATCGCCGCCAGCGCCAGCACGATCAGCACCAGCGCCAGCACCCAACCCCAGTTGAACTGCCGCGTGGTGCGCAGCTTCGCCCCCAGTCGGGGCGGAATCGATTGCGGCACAGCGGCTTTCGGGGGAACGCCCAGCTGCGTCGTTGCGCCTTCGGCGGGCGGCGGCGACGCGAAGACCTCCGTGGCCGGCTCCGGGGAAGTCGCGATGACCTGGGTTTCCTTCGCATCGAAGCCGGGTGCGGTGAAACGACGCTCGCGCTGCTGGCCGTCCGCGGCCCCGGCGTCGCTGTCCTGATCGCCCTTGTTGATCACCACGGTCTCGGTCTCGGGGTCGACGGGCACCAGCGGCTGGTCCTCGGCTGCCCCTTCGGGTTCGGGTGGATTGGGCATAGAGGGAGCTTAGCGACCCGCCGCGGGGGAACGGCAAAATAGACGCCATGACGTCGATGGGAGATCTCCTCGGACCCGATCCGATTCTGCTGCCTGGCGATACCGACGCCGAGGCGGAGCTGCTGGCCAACGAGAACCCGACAGCGGTCGCGGCCGCACACCCGTCGGCGTCGGTGGCCTGGGCCGCGCTCGCCGAAGGAGCGCTGGCGGAGGACAAGGCCGTCACCGCCTACGCGTACGCGCGCACCGGTTACCACCGCGGCCTGGACCAGCTGCGGCGAAACGGCTGGAAGGGCTTCGGCCCGGTGCCGTACGCGCACGAGCCCAACCGCGGCTTCCTGCGTTGCGTGGCGGCGCTGGCGAAGGCGGCCGACACCATCGGCGAGACCGACGAATACCTGCGCTGCCTGGACCTGCTCGACGATTGCGACCCCGCGGCGCGCCAGGCGCTCGGCCTCTAAAAGCCGTCCGTGCAGTCGCCGTGCACCTCCGGCGGCTCGATCTGGACGGTGGCGTGGTCCAGCCCCCGCGCGGACAACACCGCGCGCGCGTCGGCCAGCACCCGGGCGGAGTCGCCGTCGCTGGTGAGGTGCGCGGTGCACATGTCCTTGCCGGGCGAAAGCGTCCAGACGTGCAGGTCGTGCACCTCGGTCACGCCGTCGACGGCGCCCAGCGCGCCGCGCAGCTCCTCCACGTCGATGTGGGTCGGCGACGACTCGGACAGGATGCGCAGCGCGTCGCGGGCCAGCGAGATGGCCCGCGGCAACACCCACAGCGCGACCAGCACCGCGACCACCACGTCGGCGTACGGCCAGCGCGTCGTCACGGTGACGATGCCGGCGATCAGCACGCCCAGGCTGCCGACGCTGTCGGCGACCACCTCCATGTAGGCGCCCTTGACCGCCAGGCTTGACGCCGAGTGCGACCGCAGCATCAGCGCGACCACCAGGTTGGCCAGCAGCCCGGCCAGCGCGACGACGATCATCGGCACGCCGGGGATCGACGGGGTTTCCTTGAGGCGCTGGATCGCCTCCCACAGGATGAACAGGGCCACCCCCAGCAGCAGCCCGGCGTTGGCGACGGCGGTGAAAACCTCGGCGCGGTGCCAGCCGTAGGTGCGCGCGGGCGACGAACTGCCGCGCCGGGCCAGCGTCACGGCGGCCAGCCCCATGAACACCGCGACGACGTCGGTCAGCATGTGTCCGGCGTCGGCCAGCAGCGCGATCGAGTTGATCAGCAGCGAGGTGGTCAGCTCCACGACGAAGAACACCGCCAGGATCGCCGCCGCGGCGATCATGCGGGGGATCATCCGCGACGAGTCGCCCTCGGCGGGGGTGTGGTTGTGGCCGGCGCCCATGGCCAGCAATATATGCGTAATGACGCATATATTGCAAGGGTTAGAACCAGGCGCTCCAGAACCGGGTCAGCGAGTTGCCCCAGGCCACCAGCACGTGTGGCACCCCGGAGAAATCGAACAAATAGAGCACCAGCCCGAAGAACCACCGGCTGGCCGCCAGGATCAGGAACAGCAGGATGAAGAAGCCCCACTGCTTGGCGGGCGCCAGCGCGCGCTGCGTCTCGGGGCTCAGGTGCGGCTCGAGCGCGTCGTAGCCGTCCAGGCCCGGGATCGGCAGCAGGTTCAGCAAAAGCGCCGTGACCTGGAGGAACCCCAGGAAGGCCACGCCCGACCACAGCACCGCGTGGTCCGGGTCGTAAAAGAACCGGGTCAGCGCCAGCAGCAGCACCGCCAGCACGAGGTTGGCCGCCGGACCGGCCAGGCTGACCATGGTCCGCCGGGCCGGCGTCATGAACCACGTCCGCACGTACACCGCGGCACCCGGCAGGCCGATCCCGCCGAGCAGGATGACCACCACCGGAAGCAGGAGCGAGAGCGCGGGGTGGCTGTAGTGGCGCGGGTCCAGGGTCAGATATCCGCGCACCGCGACGTCGTGATCGCCGAATCGCCAGGCGGTCACCGCGTGCCCGAATTCGTGCAGGCAAAGTGATACCAGCCAGCCGGCGAGCACGAAGACGAACACCCCGGCGTACGACAGCGGCCGCACGCTCGACCCGGCCAGCCAGGCCATGACGCCGCCGGCCGCCGTCACCGCGACCAGGGCGAGGAAGAACGGGCTGGGCCGCACCGATTCGTGTTGCCGCGCGGGGAAGCTCACCGCTCGAAGTTACCTTGATCCGCGAAAACCCGCGTTTGCGTCGGGTGGCGGCAGCCGGCCGCTACCGTCCCAAGACCATGACGAATGCAAGCGGTTCGCTCGAGGTATGGCTGCGCCAGGACGACGGGGAGATCGTGTGCACGGTCGTCCGCGACGACGAGAGCACCTACGAGCTGGACGTGGACTCGCTGTCAATGCGCGGCGCGCAACGCGAGATGACCGGCTACTTCATCGACGAAGGCTACGAGCCGGCGGGCGAGTGGCAGGTCGAGGTTGACGGCGCCGACGGCCCCGCCGAGACGGCGCGCCGGTTCCGGCCGGCGGATCACCAGGGATCGGACCCGAACGTCGAGCTGGCGGTCGACGCGTATGACACGCTCGAGGCCGGCGCCGGCGAGGTGTTGCCGTAGCGCTGACGGCGGCTAGCGGACCAGCAGCCAGCCTTCGACGTTGCGGTAGAACGTCGACGCGCGCTTTTGGGCGCCGATCACACCGTGACGATTCGCGAGCGTTGAAGGTGGACGCAGGCTCTCTGCTCTGGCGCTGTCGATAGCGCCGGGCCGACTATCCCAATCCGCAGTTGGCTCCAGTGCCGAACAGGCCTGGGGCGCCTTGGCCGGAAAGCCCATTCTTGATGGCACCGATGCCGGCGTTGCCACCGTCGCCGCCGTTACCGATCACGCCTGCGGTGCCGCCCCACAAGCCTGACCCGTCGAAGAGCCCACCCGGAGCACCATTGCCACCATGGCCGCCGCTGCCGAAAATCGGCCCACCGTTGCCACCAATGCCACCCATCCCTAGCGTGGTGGACCCGCAATTCCCGTCGGCGCCACCGCTACCAGCTTCGCCGGCCCCCGCGAACGTAGAGATTCCGCCATAAGACCAGAACTCTGGAACCGCCATCCCAAACGACATCGCTTTTCCTCTCGCTAAAGGTTGGTGAATCAGGTCGGCAACGAACTATTTGGTCGCAAACCATGAATTACGCATGCGAAAAGAATCAATCGGCCCCCGCCGTTGCACTAGTGGCTTTGGTCACTGGGCATGTAGCTCATCGAGCGCACATTGCGTCGGCTCTGTGCCAGCGGATATTGGAATCCTTCCGCCCTCAGCCACTGATTAGACCCGGCCAAACCATTCTGACCTGCACGAACTAGCGGACCAGCAGCCAGCCTTCGACGTTGCGGTAGAACGTCGACCGGCGCGCCGCGCGCGGCGCCGCGACGCCGTCCCGTACGACGGTGGCGCCGGTGCTGCCCAGCTGGGCCGCGCGGCCGGCCACCCACCGGCGCTTCACCCGGGCCCGCAGGCCCGGCATGGCCAGCGTCGGCTCGATCCGCACGGCGGCGACCTCGCCGTCGAACAGCGTGGTGTCGTCGACGACGGCCTCCCCGGTGATGACTCGCCTGCCATCGGCCGGCTGCCAGCGCGCCCGACCCACGACCACCGACCCGGTCTCGTCGCGGATCAGGGTCACCCGCCGGGCCGAGCCGCGCCGCGCGCGCCGCGCCGCGCGACGCCCGGCCGGGACGCGGTAGGCCCGGGTGGCCGGGGTGCGGCGGCGCGGCACGTAGGCCACCTCGACGTCGAGCCGCTCGGCGCGCAACAGCCGGGTCAGCACCGCGGCCAGGTCGGCGTCGGCGCCGACGACCACCAGCCGGCGGTATGGCCCGATCGCGGCGTCGACATCGGACGCATGGACCTGCAGGCCGGTCAGCGCGCGCGGCACCCGTCGCTCGCCGAAGACCAACACCCCCACGTTATTCATGCGTTGCTTGCGAGCTCCTGGGATAGGGTGTGTCACCGGCTGGACCACAATAAGCAGGCGAGATCAGGTTGGAGCAACGTCATGCCGGCAATCGTCCTCATCGGCGCCCAATGGGGCGACGAGGGCAAAGGTAAGGCCACTGACCTGCTCGGCGAGCGCGTGCAGTGGGTGGTGCGCTATCAGGGGGGCAACAATGCCGGGCACACCGTCGTCCTGCCCACCGGCGAACACTTCGCCCTGCACCTGATCCCGTCGGGGGTGCTGACGCCCGGGGTCACCAACGTCATCGGCAACGGCGTGGTGGTGGATCCCGGCGTGCTGCTCGACGAGCTGAAGGGCCTCGAGGACCGCGGCGTCGACACCTCCCGGCTGCTGATCTCCGCCGACGCCCACCTGCTATTGCCCTACCACGTGGCCATCGACAAGGTCACCGAGCGCTACATGGGCAACAAGAAGATCGGCACCACCGGCCGCGGCATCGGCCCGTGCTACCAGGACAAGATCGCCCGGCAGGGGATCCGGGTCGCCGACGTGCTCGACCCCGACGCGCTCACCCACAAGATCGAGGGCGCGCTGGAACTCAAGAACCAGATCCTGGTCAAGATCTACAACCGCAAGGCGCTCGACCCGCACCAGGTGGTCGACGCGCTGCTGGAGCAGGCCGAGGGGTTCCGGCACCGCATCGCCGACACCCGGCGGCTGCTCAACACCGCGCTCGAAGACGGCGAAACGGTCCTGCTGGAGGGCTCGCAGGGCACCCTGCTCGACGTAGACCACGGCACCTACCCCTACGTCACGTCGTCGAACCCGACCGCGGGCGGCGCTGCCGTCGGCTCCGGGATCGGGCCGACCCGGATCACCGCCGTGCTGGGGATCCTCAAGGCCTACACCACCCGCGTCGGCTCGGGCCCGTTCCCCACCGAGCTCTTCGACGAGAACGGCGAATACCTGTCCAAGACCGGCGGCGAATTCGGTGTCACCACGGGGCGGCGCCGGCGCTGCGGCTGGTTCGACGCCGTGATCGCCCGCTACGCCACCCGGGTCAACGGCATCACCGACTTCTTCCTGACCAAGCTCGACGTGCTGTCCAGCCTGGAAACGGTGCCGGTGTGCGTCGGCTACCGGATCGACGGGGCGAGCATCAGCGACATGCCGATGACCCAGAGCGACCTGGCCCGCGCCGAACCGATCTACGAGGAGCTACCGGGCTGGTGGGAGGACATCTCGGACGCGCGGGAGTTCGACGACCTGCCCGCCAAGGCTCGTGATTACGTGTTGCGTCTGGAAGAGCTTGCGGGAGCACATGTTTCGTGCATCGGCGTCGGTCCCGGACGCGATCAGACGATCGTGCGCCGCGACGTCCTGGCGGCCCGCCCGTGACGGAACTCGACCCCAAAGAACTCGACCCGGAGTACGAACACCACGGCGGTTTCCCCGAATACGGCCCGGCCAGCCCCGGCCCCGGATTCGGCCGGTTCGTCGCGGCCATGCGCCGGCTGCAGGACCTCGCGGTGTCCGCCGATCCGGGTGACGACGTCTGGGAGGACGCGGCCGACCGCGCCGCCGCGCTGGTGGAGGTGCTGGGCCCGTTCCAGGCCGAGGAGGGCAAGGCGCCGGCCGGGCGGACGCCCGACGTGCCCGGCATGGGCAGCCTGCTGCTGCCGCCCTGGACGTTGACCCGGTACGCCCCCGACGGCGTCGAAATGACCGGGTATTTCAGCCGGTTTCACGTCGGCGGCAACCACGCCGTGCACGGCGGCGTGCTGCCGCTGCTGTTCGACCACATGTTCGGGATGGTGTCGCACGCCGCCGGCCGGCCCATCAGCCGCACGGCCTTCCTGCACGTCGACTACCGCAAGGTCACGCCGATCGACACGCCGTTGCTGGTGCGCGGCCGCGTCACCCGCGCCGAGGGCCGCAAGGCGTTCGTCTCCGCGGAGCTCCTCGACGGTGACGACGCCGTGCTGGCCGAGGCCAACGGCCTGATGGTGCGCTTGCTTCCGGGCCAGCCCTAGGGATTGGCGAACCGACCTATCCTTGAGCGGTGACTGACGGCTTGAGCCAAGGACAGGACGACAAGACGACGGCGCTCGCCGTGTCGCCGCAGGCTGCCCCTCGACCGCCCGACGACGGCAGGACGACGGTGCTGCTGCTCGGCTCCGGCGAGCTCGGCCGGGAGCTGGCGGTCGCGCTGCGCAACCTGGGCGCGCGGGTGATCGAGGCCGAAGAGCGCTTGACCGACGCCGGCGAACTGGCGAAGGCGATTCGACAGCAGCAGCCCGACTTCGTGGTGACCGCGACCGACGAGGTCGCCACGCAAGCCCTCGATGCGCTGGCCGCTGGTCCCGACGGCGAGCGCACCGAACTGGTGCCCAACGCCCGGACCGTCCGGCTCACCTCCGACCGGGAGGCGCTGCGCCGGCTGGCCGCCGACGAGTTGGGGTTGCCCACCGCACCGTTCTGGTTCGTCGGCTCGGTCGGCGAGCTGCGGGCGGTGGCCGGCCACGCCGGGTATCCGTTGCTGGTGAAGCCGGTGTCGGGGCGGGGACATTCGGTGGTCTCCGGGCCCGACGACATCGAGCCGGCCTGGCAGCGGGCGCAGGGGAATTCGACCGGGCGGGTGCTGGCCGAGACCGTGGTCGAGGTCGACTTCGACGTCACCCTGCTCGTCGTGCGCGCCGAGGGTCCGAACGGTCCGCTGATCGAGTTCTGCTCGCCCATCGGCCACCGCGACGTCGACGGCGCCGTGCTGGAATCCTGGCAGCCGCAGCAGATGGGCGAGGCCGCCGTGGATGCGGCCAAGTCGATCGCCGCGCGAATCGTCAAGGCGCTCGGCGGGCGCGGCGTCTTCGCCGTCGAGTTGATGATCAAGGGCGACGAGGTGTACTTCGCCGACGTCACCGCCCGCCCGCATCCGAGCGTCTGGGTGACCCTGCGCAGCCAGCGTCTTTCGGCGTTCGAACTGCAGGCCCGCGCCATCCTGGGCCTGCCGGTGGACACCATGATGATGTCGCCGGCCGCCGCCCACGCGATCGACCCCGGCCCCGACGGCGGGCCGTCGACCACCGACGCGCTGACCCGCGCGCTGCGGGTGCCGGAAAGCGACCTGCGCGTCTTCGCCACCGGACGCGGCGTGGCGTTGGCCACCGCACCGGACGTCTCGGCCGCGCGCGACCGTGCCCGACAGGTGGCGAACGCCCTGAATATGCGAGACTCACGCGGATGAGCTACGCAGGAGACATCACCCCGGAACAGGCGTGGAAGCTACTGAGCGACAACCCCAACGCGGTGCTTGTCGACGTGCGCACCGACGCCGAATGGCGGTTCGTCGGCGTGCCCGACCTGTCCAGCCTGGACCGCGACGTCGTGTACATCGAGTGGGTCACCGGCAACGGCATGCCCAACGCGAACTTCGCCGACGAGCTGAAGGGTCGCGTCCCGCCGGCCGACGAAGAGCGGCCCGTGATCTTCCTGTGCCGCTCGGGCAACCGGTCCATCGGCGCGGCGGAGGTCGCCACCCAGCTGGGCCTCACCCCGGCCTACAACGTCCTGGACGGTTTTGAGGGCCAGCTTTCGGCCAGCGGGCATCGCGGTGAGAATGGTTGGCGCGCAGTCGGATTGCCCTGGAGACAAGGGTGACCGAAGGCGACACTGTCCGCACGCCCAAGGCGCTGCCCGACGGCGTCAGCCAGGCCACCATCGGCGTGCGCGGCGGCCTGCTGCGATCCGGTTTCGAAGAGACCGCCGAGGCGATGTTCCTGACGTCCGGCTACGTCTACGAGTCGGCGGCGGTGGCGGAGCGGTCGTTCACGGGCGAGCTGGACCATTTCGTCTACTCGCGCTACGGCAACCCGACCGTGACGATGTTCGAGGAGCGGTTGCGCCTGATCGAGGGGGCGCCCGCGGCGTTCGCCACCGCGAGCGGGATGGCCGCGGTGTTCACCTCGCTGGGCGCGCTGCTGGGCGCCGGTGACCGGCTGGTCGCGGCGCGCAGCCTGTTCGGGTCGTGCTTCGTGGTGTGCAACGAGATCCTGCCGCGGTGGGGGGTCGAGACCGTCTTCGTCGACGGCGACGACCTCGCGCAGTGGGAGCGGGCCCTGTCGGTGCCCACGCAGGCGGTGTTCTTCGAGACCCCGTCCAATCCCATGCAGTCGCTGGTCGACATCGCCGCGGTGACCGAGCTTTCCCACGCCGCGGGTGCGAAAGTGGTGCTGGACAACGTCTTTGCCACACCGCTGCTGCAGCAGGGCTTCCCGCTCGGCGTGGACGTGGTGGTGTACTCCGGGACCAAGCACATCGACGGGCAGGGCCGGGTGCTCGGCGGCGCCATCCTCGGCGACAAGGAGTACATCGACGGCCCGGTGCAGAAGCTGATGCGGCACACCGGCCCCGCCATGAGCGCCTTCAACGCCTGGGTGTTGCTGAAAGGCCTTGAGACGCTGGCGGTTCGGGTCGAACATTGCAACGCGTCCGCGCACCGCATCGCGGAGTTCCTCGAGACCCACCCCGCGGTGAGCTGGGTGCGCTACCCCTACCTGACGTCGCACCCGCAATACGACCTGGCCAAGCGCCAGATGACCGGCGGCGGAACGGTGATCACCTTCGCGCTCGACTGCGCCGAAAACACAGCCAAACAAAGGGCTTTCGAGGTGCTGGACAAGCTGCGGCTGATCGACATCTCCAACAACCTGGGCGACGCGAAATCCCTGATCACCCATCCGGCGACCACGACGCACCGCGCCATGGGCCCGGAGGGTCGCGCCGCGATCGGGCTGGGCGACAACGTGGTTCGCATCTCCGTCGGGCTGGAGGGCACCGACGACCTGATCGCCGATATCGATCAGGCGTTGAGTTAGCCTGGTTGCCCAGGGGTTCCGTACAGCAGCCCGGCACGGCCGGCGGCGCCGTCCGGATTGCCGCCGTCCCCGCCGTTGCCCAGCAGGAACGCCGATCCGCCCGCGCCGCCGTGGACCCCGCGACCTCCGTCGCCTCCGTTGCCGTACAGCAGTCCGCCGTTACCACCGACACCGCCGAGGCCGCCTTCGCCCAGTGCTCCGGCCCCACCGTCGCCGATCAACCAGGCGGATCCGCCAGCACCCCCGTCTCCAGTAGCGCTGGCTCCGCCATCACCGCCGTTGCCGTAAAGGAACCCACCGTTGGCGCCGGCTGCCTGCCCGCTGGCCCCGCCCCCGCCCCCGTTACCTCCGTTGCCGATGAGGAATCCGGCCCTCCCGGCCGTGCCACCGTGGCTGCCAGTGGTGGTGAAGTCGTTGCCTCCGCTACCCCCGTTGCCGACGAGCAGGCCGGCGGTCCCGCCGATCCCGCCACCGGCACCCCCACCGCCGCCGCCGTTGCCGCCGTTGCCGAACAAGAGCCCGCCGGACCCGCCGTTGCCACCGAGGGCTCCCGCGCCGCCCGCGCCGCCGATGCCGCCGTTGCCGAACAGGATCCCGCCGGATCCGCCTCTGCCGCCATTCTGGGCGGCGTTGCCGGCCGCGCCGTTACCGCCGTTGCCCCACAGGATGCCGCCGTCCTGTCCGTCGGCGCCCGGTGTGGCGCCGTTGGCGCCGTTGCCGATCAGCGGGCGGCCGAAAACCGATTCCGCGGGGGCGTTGATCGCGTTCAGGGCGGCGGCCTGCGCGTTGGTGGACTCGGCGCTCGCGTACTGCGCGCCGCTGCCGGAGAGCAGTTGTACGAACTGATTGTGGAAGTTCGACGCCTGCGCGGCCATGGCCTGATAGGCCGCCGAGTGACCAGTGAACAGCTGGGCGACCGCAGCGGATACTTCGTCAGCGCCCGCGGCCAACACACTCGCGGTGGGCGCCTCCGCCGCGGCGGTAGCCGTGTTGATGCCGGAGCCAATATTCGAGAGGCTGGCGGCGGCTGCCGCCAGTTCTTCGGTGGCTGCGCTGAGAAAGGACATGTCAAACTCCTAAAGCTCGATCGGAGATCGAGTTCGGCGAAGTCGGTGGAAAATGGCTCGCGAAGCGATTGAACGAAATCTTAATGAGCTGGACGCGGGATCGCAGGGCTTGTTCGACTAACCCGCCGCCTTTTCGGCCGCCTCGATGCGTTCGACCGCCGCCAGCGTCCCCTCCTGCGCCTGCTTTTCCACCCAGTCCACCACCGGCCGCGCGTACATCATCTGACTGGTGATGGCCATCTGGCCGCGCGTGCGACCCAGGAAGGAAATGCCCCAGGAGAACATGGCCGCAATCCGGTTGCGGTGGCCGACCAGGTAGTACAGGTGCAGTCCCAGCCACGCCAACCACGCGATGAAGCCCCCGAACTCCAGCTTGCCGACCTTCGCGACGGCGCTGTAGCGGGAGATGAGGGCCATGCTGCCCTTGTCGAAGTACTTGAACGGTTTCCGGGTGGCGGGGTCGTCGTGTCCCTTCAGGGACTGCTTGATGAGCCCCGTCGCATAGTGCGCGCCCTGGATCGCGCCCTGGGCCATGCCCGGCACGCCGGGCACCGACATCAGGTCGCCGACGACGAAGACGTACGGGTGACCCTTGACGGAGAGGTCGGGTTCGACGACAACCCTTCCGGCGCGGTCGGTTTCGGTGCCGTCGGATTGGTCGGCGATCATCTTGCCGAGCGGGCTGGCCTGCACGCCGGCCGCCCATACCTTGCACGCGCATTCGATGCGGCGGTGGCCGCCGTCCTTTTCCTCGATCGTGATGCCCATGTAGTCGACCGCGGTCACCTTCGCGTTGAGCTGGACCTCGACGTCCATCTTCTCCAGCCGGCGCTGCGCCTTGAGTCCCAGGTTCGCACCCATCGGCGGCAACACCGCGGGCGCCGCGTCGAGCAGGATGACCCGGCAATCGCTGGGGGTGATGGTCCGAAAGGCGCCGGCCAGGGTGCGCTCGGCGAGTTGGACGATCTCGCCGGCCAGCTCGACGCCCGTCGGGCCGGCGCCGACGACCACGAACGTCAGGCGCCGCTCCCGCTCGGCCGGGTCGGTGGCGACCTCCGCGGCCTCGAACGCGCCCAGGATGCGACCCCGCAGCTCGAGGGCGTCGTCGATGGACTTCATGCCGGGCGCGAACGCGGCGTAGTCGTCGTTGCCGAAATAGGACTGCTGGGCGCCGGACGCCACGATGAGGCTGTCGTAATGCGTGACGGTCTGCATCCCCATCAGGTGCGACGTGACCGTCTGCGCCGTCAAGTCGATCGCCTCCACGTCGCCCCACAACACCCGGACGTTCTTCTGCTTGCGCAGGATCAGCCTGGTGGTGGGCGCGATGTCGCCTTCGGACAGGATCCCGGTGGCCACCTGGTAGAGCAGCGGCTGGAAAAGGTGGGTGGTCGTCCTCGAGATCAGGGTGACGTCGACGTCGGCCCGTTTGAGCGACCGCGCCGCGTTCAGGCCCCCGAATCCGCTTCCGACGATGACGACGTGATGGCGCGACATGCCTACCCCTTCGTGTCGTGGTCCCCGCAGCCCATCACAACACTATGTCGAAGTCGGAGGACTGGACCACGGCCAACTGCCAGTCTTGATTTTCCGCCGCGCGGACCACACGAGAACCGAGCCCGCCGCGATCGCCAGGACGCCCCCGGACGTCCACAGGTAGTTCGGCCTTCCCTCGCTCGCCGTATAGGCCACGTCGGTGCCGCCGCGACTGTGAAATAGATGAACATCCACCTGTGATCCGACTCCACGTCGGTCGTAGTCTCCGATGATCGGGCCCGTGTTCGACTTTCCGCCGGCGCCCCACCTGCCGTAGCACCTTTCGCGGTCCCCATCCAGCGAGGTGTGCGCCTCACAATGATCGATCGTCGCCGTGGTAGGCGTGCCGAGCCGATAGGCAACGGCGTGCAACACACCCAATTCGATACCAAAGGCCAGTCCCCCGAAGATGCAAATGCCGCCGAGCACCACGGCGACCCACGCCCCGATGCGCGCCGGCTTGCCGCTCCGCTTCTCGGGGTCGTCCTGGTCCATCAGCAGATCCCTGCTAGCGCAACGCCTAGAACGGCCAGGCCGCTGCGTTGGTCTTGTACTTCCCGTTGAGCTGGTTGCAGAAGTCGTCGTTGGTGCCGGCCAGGAAGATGTAATAGGCCTCCGCATTGCTGCGGCGGCTGTCGAAGGAGTTGGGCGTGGTCCAGCCGCTGTTGCACGCCGCGGTGTCCGAACCCGTGGTGGGCTTGCGCCAATTGGTCTTGGCGCAGGCGTTCAGGGCGTCGACGTTTGGTGTGGTGCTCTTTGAGGCGACGAGCATCGCGCCGCCCCACAGCCCATCGTTGCGCCGGTAGGCGCGGGCCCCGAATCCGGCGTTGTTGGTCTGGCACGCCAGCGCCCGCTTGAGCAGCCCGAAGGGAGCGGCGAGCTGCGGATTGCTGACCGCGGCGGCGGCCGTGATGAACTGGGCCGCGTCCGAGCCGTCAACCTCCTGCACGTTCGGGTTGCCGAGCCCGGTCAGCTGCTGCGCGATCCCGGAGTTGTTGCCCCCGCCGATGATCGACCCGCCGCCGCCGGACGTCAGCGGCGGCAGGGTGACGGGATCGGCGGTCGCGACGGGAGCCGACAGCGCCAGCCCGCACGCGGCGAACACCACGCCGATCCGATTTACGACAGATCTCATGAGCGGTTCTCCTATCAGCGGAACGCGTCGCTGCCGGTGAAGGCCTGGCCGAGGACGAGCTGGTGCATCTCCGGGGTGCCCTCGTAGGTCAGCACCGATTCCAGGTTGACCATGTGCCGAATGACGGGGTACTCCAGCGATATTCCGTTGCCGCCCAATATGGTTCGGGCGGTCCGGCAGATCTTGATGGCCTCGCGGGTGTTGTTGAGCTTGCCGAAGCTGACCTGCTCGGGGCGCAGTCCGACGCCGTCCTTGAGGCGACCGAGGTGCAGCGACAGCAGCTGTCCCTTGTGCAGTTCGACCGCCATGTCGACGAGTTTGGCCTGGGTCAGCTGGAACCCGGCGATGGGGCGGCCGAACTGGGTGCGCTGCGTGGCGTAGTCGAGCGCGGCCTGCCAGGCCGACCGCGCGGCGCCCATCGATCCCCAGATGATCCCGTAGCGCGCCTCCGACAGGCACGACAGCGGGCCGCGCAAACCCGTCGCCCCGGGCAGCATCGCGTCGGCGGGCACGCGCACGTCGTCGAGCACCAGCTCGCTGGTGATCGAGGCCCGCAGCGACAGTTTGTGGTGGATGGTGTTGGCGGTGAAGCCCGCGGTCTTGGTCGGTACGACGAAGCCGCGGATCCCCTGGTCGGTCGCCGCCCACACGATCGCCACGTCGGCGACCGAGCCGTTGGTGATCCACAATTTGCGGCCGTTGATCACCCAGTCCGAACCATCTTGGCGCGCACGGGTTTTCATCGCCGCAGGATCGCTTCCGACGTCGGGTTCGGTCAGCCCGAAGCAGCCCAGCAGTTCGCCGGCGGCCATGCCGGGCAGCCACTGCTGCTTCTGCTCCTCCGACCCGAACTTCCAGATCGCGAACATCGCCAGCGACCCCTGCACGGAGACCATCGACCGGATGCCGGAGTCGGCCGCCTCCAGCTCGGTGCAGGCCAGGCCGTAGTGCACGGCCGACGCGCCGCCACAGCCGTAGCCGTGCAGATGCATCCCGAGCAGTCCGAGCTGACCGAACTGCTTGGCCAGCTGGCGGACCGGAAGGTCCCCGATCTCGAACCACTCGCCGACGTAGGGGATGACGTGCTCGGCGCAAAACTTTCGCACGGTGTCGCGCACGGCGAGCTCGTCGCCGGACAGGGAGGCGTCCAGGCCCAGCGGGTCGTCCCGGTCGAAGGCGGGCGGTGCATCGGTGCTCATAGCTGCCAGCCTGCCACCCCGGTAGTCTCGCGGCATGCGACGGATGGCCTACCTGCTGGTCGACGTCGTCGCCGTGCTGGTGTTCTGCGCCGCCGGCCGCCGCAGCCACGCCGAAGGGCTGACCATCGGCGGCCTCGCCACCACCGCCTGGCCGTTTCTGACCGGGACCGTCCTCGGGTGGCTGCTGTCCCGCGGCTGGCGGCGACCCACCGCCGTCGCCCCGACGGGGGTGATCGTCTGGCTGTCCACCGTGGCCGTCGGCATGCTGCTGCGCAAAGCCAGCTCGGCGGGGGTGGCGGCGAGCTTCGTGGTGGTCGCCGCGTCGGTCACCGCGGTCCTGTTGCTCGGCTGGCGGGCCGCCGTGGGCCTGGCCCTGCGGCGCCGCTCCGACGCCTGAGCAGACCATGGCGTTCGCCAGCTGGAACCCGGCCTCCGGGGATGGCCTGACCACCACGTTCGACGCGGTGGTCAGGGCCGTGGCCACGAACAAGGGCCTGCTCGATGACCCGTTCGCCGAGCCGCTGGTGCGCGCCGCGGGAGTGCCGTATTTCACCCAGGTGATCGACGACGAGCGGTACGCCGCCGACGACGGCGGCCACCCGATCACGACGGGGCTCATCAACGTCCAGGCGGCCTATGGCAGGTTCCTGGACGAGTTTCTCGCCGACGCGGGCCGCTCCGGCATTCGCCAGGTGGTGATCCTGGGGTCCGGCCTCGACACCCGGCCCTATCGGCTGTGGTGGCCACCGGGGACGACGGTGTACGAGATCGATCGGCCGGAGGTCCTCGATTTCAAGGCCGAGGTGCTGCGGGGACTGCAGGCGCGGCCGGCCGCGCACCGGCGCGGGATCGGCGTCGACCTTCGTCGGGATTGGCTGGCGGCCCTGCGGCGGGCCGGTTTTGACGCCGCGACGCCGACGGCCTGGATCGCCGAGCAACTGCTCGTCGGCTACCTGCCGCCGGACGGGCAGCACCGGTTGCTGCTGGGCGTCAGCGGGGCGAGCGCGCCCGGCAGCCGCTTCTCCGCCGATCACATGGCCTCCTGGACGCCGGAACGGCAGGCGGCGCGGCAGGCCTTCGTCGAGGGCTGGCGACTGCACGGCCTCGACGTCGACCTGGCCAGCCTGACGTACCCGGGCGAATACCGTTACGTCCCCGAGTATCTGGCGGCGCACGGCTGGGAGACATCCCAGCGCAACGTCGTCGAGTTGTTCGCCGGCCTCGGTTTGAGCGATTCCTGGCGCGGCCGCCCCCGGGACGTGAATCTCATGCCGGGATACGTCACCGCGACTCGTTAACCAACTTAACGGTTCATTTCCTGAAATTTTCCGTTGCGCCCCATCCGCCGGCGCCGCCGCTCCGAATGACCTGTGTTCCATCAGAAGACGGCGGCGCAGGGCCGCCTGTGACGAAGGAGTCGAGAGGAATGATGAGCAGGGGTGCGAAAACACTTGCCGCGGTGGGTCTCGCGGCCATCGCCGTTGCAATGATGCCGACGGTTACGGCGTCCGCCGACAACCCGAATGATCTGATCGGAACGGGTTGCGCGGACTATGCCAAGCAGAATCCGAGCGGTCCGGGGTCCGTGCTGGGAATGTCGCGCGACCCGGTGGCGACGGCGGCGTCGAACAACCCGATGTTGACCACGCTGACCTCGGCGCTGTCGGGGAAGTTGAATCCGAACGTGAACCTCGTCTCGACCCTCAACAACGGCCAGTACACGGTGTTCGCGCCCACCAACGCGGCGTTCGACAAGCTGCCGGCGGGCACCATCGACAAGCTGAAGACGGACTCGCAGCTGCTGACCGGCATCCTGACCTACCACGTGGTGCAGGGTCAGTTGAGCCCGGGGACGGTCGGCGGTGTGCACCCGACGCTGCAGGGTGCGCCGCTGACCGTGGCCGGTCAGGGCAACGACCTGCGGGTCAACAACGCGGGCGTGGTCTGCGGCGGCGTGCACACGTCCAACGCGACGGTGTACATGATCGACACGGTGCTGATGCCCCCCGGCCAGTAAGGCGGATCCGTCCGGGCTGGGTGGAATGGGTGGGCGTCGGAAACGTTAGATGATTACGTGACGCCCACCGCCCAGCTCCGGTTCGTCGCGGCCACGCACGACGACCCGTTGGCGCGGCCGCTGCTGGCCGAGCTGGCCGTCGAGTACGCGCAGCGATACGGCGGCACACCCGACGTGCACCTGGCCTGGCTGCCCGTGCCGGCGGACGAGCTGGCGGCGCCCGACGGCGGCCTGCTCATCGGGGTGGTGAACGGCGCGCCCGTCACCGGCGGGGCGTTTCGGCGCTACGACGCCGACACGGCCGAACTCAAGCGGATCTGGACCGACAGCGCGCATCGGCGCCGCGGTTATGCCCGGGCGCTGCTGGCGGCGCTGGAAGCCGAGGCCGCCGCGCGCGGGTACCGGCGGCTGTACCTGATCACCGGCAACCGGCAACCCGAGGCCGCGGCGCTCTACGACGCGACGGGCTATACCCGCATCGCCCCCGATCCGCTGCCGGACTGGGGGCCGTTCCTCCCGATCGCCTTCGAAAAGTGGCTTCGATGAGCGGCCAGTTCCATCTGGGCGTCGCGCTAGACGGATACGGGTGGCACCCCCAGGCGTGGCGGGCGGCCCTGGCCGCCGGAGCGCGGTCGGTGCTGGACGGTCGGTATTGGGCCGGGCTGGCGGCCACGGCCGAACGCGGGCTGCTGGACTTCCTGACCATCGACGACACCCTGATGCCGCAGATCGGGCGAAGCGCGCGGCTTCATCGGGATCGGCTGACCGGCCGCGCTGACGCCGTGCTGGTCGCGGCGCGGATCGCCCCCGTCACGCGGCACATCGGGCTGATCCCGGTGGCCACGGTCACCCACACCGAGCCCTTCCACGTCTCCAAATCCATTGCAACCCTTGACTTCGTGTCGCACGGCCGGGCCGGTTGGCAGCCGCGGGTGAGCGCCACCACGCACGAGGCGGCCCTGTTCGGCCGCCGCGACGTCTCCGGGGTTCCCCTGTTCGACGAGGCCGTCGAGTTCGTCGACGTGGTGCGCCGGTTATGGGACAGCTGGGAGGACGACGCCATCATCCGCGACGCGAGCACGGGGCGCTACGTCGACGTGAACAAGCTGCACTACGTCGACTTCACCGGGAAATACTTCTCGGTGAAAGGGCCCTCGATCACGCCGCGGCCGCCCCAGGGTCAGCCCGTGGTGGCCGCGCTGGCGCACGTCGGCCCCGCCTACGAATTCGCCGCTGCCGGCGCCGACGTCGTCTTCATCACCCCCACCGATGGCGACTCGGTGCAAAGCATCCTCGCCGAGGTGCGCGCGGCGGGCGGCGCCCACCTCAAAGCCCTTGCCGACGTGGTGGTTTCGTTCGACGGCGCGGGCGACTTCCGTTCCGATGCGCTCGTCTTCGACGGCACCGCGACGGAATTGGTGGATTTGCTGCTGGACTGGCGGCGGCTGGGCATCGACGGGGCGCGCCTGCGCCCGGCCGTCAACGCCACCGACCTGCCGGTGATCGTCGACCAGGTGGTACCGCTGCTGCAACGGGCCGGGCTCTTCCGCACCGGCTATCGCGAGGGCGAGACCCTGCGCGCGCGCCTGGGCCTGCCCGTGGCGCCCAATCGGTATGCGGCGGTGCACCGATGACCCCGGTTCCGCTGTCGATCCTGGACCTGTCGCCGATCAGCTCGGGCGGCGATGCCGCGACCGCCCTGCGCAACACCGTCGAGCTGGCCCAGCATGCCGAGCGGTGGGGCTTTCGCCGGTTCTGGATCGCCGAACACCACTTCGTCGCCGTCGCCAGCGCGGCACCGGCCGTGCTGATCGGCCAGATCGCGGCCGCCACCAACACGATTCGTGTCGGTTCGGCGGCCGTGCAGCTCAGCCACACCACGGCCGCCGCGGTGGTGGAGAGCTTCGGCATGCTCGACGCGTTCCATCCCGGGCGCATCGACCTGGGCCTGGGCCGCTCGGCGCAGCGGCGGATCACCAAGCCGCGAACCCCGAAGCCACCCCGACCCGAACCGTCCCGGGAGTGGCGCGAGGTCGACGGCGTCGTCATCCCGCCACCGTTCGACCTGCGCAAGCTGCTGGGCAGCGGACGGGTGCAGGCGACCCAGGCGATCCTGCAGCAGCCCGACGCCGTCGCGCCCGACTTCGAAGAACAGCTCGGGGACATCATCGCGATGCTGGCCGGCACCTACGAGGTCGACGGGTTCGACGTGCACGCCGTGCCCGGCGAGGGGTCGGCCCTGACGCCGTGGATTTTCGGCAGCAGCAAGGGACGCAGCGCTCAGGCCGCCGGCGCGCGGGGGTTGCCGTTCGTGGCCAGCTACCACCTCACCCCGGCGACCGCGCTGGAGGCCATCGACGCCTACCGCGACGCGTTCGTCCCGTCGAAATGGCTGCCCCGGCCCTACGTCGTGGTGTCGGCCGACATCGTGGTCGCCGACGACACCGCCACCGCAAAGCATTTGGCGTCCAGCTACGGCCACTGGGTGTATTCGATCCGCGCCGGCGGCGGCGCCATCCCCTATCCCGACCCCGACCAGTGCGAGCCCCTGACCGACGAGCAGCTGGAGGTCGTGATCGACCGCACGGCAACGCAGTTCGTCGGCAGCCCGGACGAGGTCGCCGAGCCGCTGGAAACGCTGCAACGCGCCACCGGCGCCGACGAGCTCGTCATCACCTCCGTCACCCACCGGAACGAGGACCGGCTGCGCTCGCACGAACTGATCGCCAAGCGCTGGGGGCTCACCGGATGAGCGTGCGGGAGGGCAAGCAGCGCAAGCCGATTCACCTGGCCGCCCACTTCCCGGGTGTCAACAACACCACGGTGTGGACCGACCCGAGCTCGGGCAGCCAGATCGAGTTCGAGTCGTTCGTGCACCTGGCCCGCACCGCCGAACGGGGATTGTTCGATTTCTTCTTCCTGGCCGAGGGGCTGCGCCTGCGGGAGCACCGCGGCCGCATCTACGACCTCGACGTGGTGGGCCGCCCGGACACCTTCACCGTGCTGGCCGCGCTCGCGGGCGTCACCGACCGGATCGGGCTGACCGGAACCATCAACACCACCTTCAACGAACCCTTCGAGGTGGCAAGGCAATTCGCGTCGCTGGACCATCTGTCCGGTGGTCGGGCCGGCTGGAACATGGTGACCTCGTCGGACGCCTTCACCGGCGCCAACTTCCGCCGCGGCGGCTTCCTCGACCACGCCGACCGCTACCAGAGGGCCGAGGAGTTCCTGTCGGTGGCCCGCCAGTTCTGGGACAGCTGGTCGCCCGATGCCGTGCTGGCCGACGTCGGGGCCGGGGTCTATGTCGATCCCGACCGGGTCCGAAGCGTCGCGCACCGTGGCCCCCAGTTCGACGTGCGCGGGTTCGCCACGCTGCCCGCGGGGCCGCAGGGCCACACGATACTGCTGCAGGCGGGCGATTCCGACGACGGTCGCGCGTTCGGCGCCCGCAACGCCGACGCCCTGTTCACGCTGCACGGGTCGCTTCAGGACGGTCAGCGCTACTACGCCGACGTCAAGGGACGCGCCGCGTCCTACGGCCGGGATCCCAACCAACTCAAGGTCTTTCCCGCGGCGACGTTCGTCATCGGCGACACGGATGCCGAGGCGCAGGACCGGGCGCGGCACATCCGCTACCAACAGGTCAGCGGCGCGACGGCGATCGCGATGCTCGAACAGGTGTGGGGCCGCGAGCTGTCCGACCACGACCCGGACGGCCCACTGCCCGATTTCGATCCGGTCGTCGACAGCGCCATCACCCAGGGCCGGGTCCGGCACGGCGACCCGGTCGCTGTCGCGCGCCGGTACCGCGAACGGGCCGAGGCCGAGAACCTGTCGATCCGCGAGCTAGTCATCGCCGTCACCAGCCGCGAGCAGTTCGTCGGGACGCCGAGCCGCATTGCCGATGCCATCGACACCTACATCCAGGCCGACGCCTGCGACGGTTTCATCCTGGTGCCCCACCTGACGCCGCACGGCCTGGACGAGTTCGTCGACCGGGTGGTGCCGGTGCTGCAGGAGCGCGGCGCGTTCCGCACCGAGTACGCCGGCGAGACGCTCCGGGAGCACCTGGGGCTGTAACGCGCCCTACTTGTGGTACGCGTCGTCCTGGATGACCTTCACCCCGCGCCAGCCCCAGTAGACGCAATGGCGCTGGATGAGCCCGTCGGCGATCTCCATGACCTCGACGAAATCCATCTGCTCCCGCGCGCCGTCGGTCAGGTAGCCGGTCCGGTGGTAGGTCCGCAACGGCGGTTTGCGGGCCGCGACCCGCTCGAGCAGCGGCCGCAATTCGCTGTGCCCGTGGACTATTCCGGTTTCGGTGCCCAACGTCAGCGGAACCGCCGGGCTCTCCAGCACGGCGTCGGACCATGTCCAGTCGTGGTAAATGCGTTCGGCCGCCTGCTGGAAACTCTCGTTGTCTGGCATGCCCACGGGTACCCGGTTGGCCCGGGTGTCATCGCGGTTGGACCTGGGCGGAAAGCTTGGTCCCGGCGAGTTTGACGAGGCTGACGATCGCGGCGCCCACTCCACCGACGTATGCCTTGGCCATGTCACGCGTGGACGCGCCGGCGCCGGCCTGCAACGAAGCCAGCCACGCGACTGCGTCGTCGCGTTCGTTGTCCTCATACACCCGCACGGGACAAGGCATCCACGCGCCGATGCTGCGGGCCGGCGCCCGAATCCAGTCGATGTCGCTCACAACCGCGCAACCATCGAGCAGCCGCGTGTAACTCGCCCCGAGTCGGGCGTCGGCCCACAGCGCAGCCGGTGTGATGCGCCGGAAGCCCGGGCCGAACTGGTACAGCAGCCGTAGCCGACTACCCGTTCGTCGCGCCCGAGCGACCAGCGGCGCAAAGACCTGGTCGTAATCTGCAGTCGTCACGGTGCCGACCGCTTCCAGGGCGTGGATCCCGTCGGGCATGCCCGTTAGTTCGTTCAGCATTGTGGCGCCTCGCTCGAAACCTGCGTGATTGCCTAATGCAACTATTGCTTAATGATATAATCATTTTGGGCTGCATTCAAAGGAGGTTCGCGCATGAAGGTGGCCATCGTCGGAGCCGGCATCGCCGGCCCGACGCTTGCGTACTGGCTTTGGCGTTACGGCCACGAGCCGACCTTGATAGAAAAGGCGCCGCGGCTGCGCACGGGCGGCTACGTGGTGGATTTCTGGGGTGGCGGATATTCCGTCGCCGAACGGATGGGGCTTACCCCGGACTTGCACGCCGCCGGTTACGTGGTCCGGGAGCTACGCCTGGTGGACCGGACTTCGCGGAAGGTGGGGGGCTTTTCGGCAGAGTCTTTCCAGCGCAACCTCGATGGCCGCTTCGCCACCGTCCCGCGCGGTGATCTGGCCGCCATGATCCACCGCTCGATGGATCCGCATGTCGAAACCCTGTTCGGCGAAAGCGTTTCCGCCATCGCGCAAGACGACGAAGGGGTCCGGGTCACGTTCGCGGGCGGCGAGTCGCGACGGTTCGACCTGGTCGTCGGCGCCGGTGGCATCCATTCGCCGGTGCGTGGCTTGGTGTTCGGGCCGCAATCTCGGTTCGAGACCGACCTCGGCTACCGCGTGGCCGCGTTCGAGGTCGAGGGCTACCAGCCGCGTGACGAACTCGTCTACCTCGCCTACACCACACCCGGGCGCATGGTCGCCCGGTTCGCGATGCGCGGCGAGAAGACCTTGTTTCTTTTCGTTTTCACCGCCGAGCACATGCGCGGCCCCGACCCGCGGGACTTGCCGGAGGTCAGGACCACGCTGCGTCAAGTCTTCGGCGATGCCGGGTGGGAATGCCCCGAGATCCTGCGCGAACTAGACGGCGCCCCCGACGTGTACTTCGACCGTGTGAGCCAAATCGTCATGGACCGCTGGTCGCAGGGGCGGGTGGTGCTCGTCGGCGACGCCGCGGCCGCGGTCTCGCTGTTGGCGGGGGAGGGGACGGGTCTGGCGATGGTGCAGGGCTACGTGCTGGCCGGTGAACTCAGCCGCGCCGATGCCGATCACCGCGAGGCGTTTCTGCGCTATGAACGCCGGCTGCGTCCGATCGTCGAGGCCAGGCAGCGGTCGGCGCGCGCGTTCGCCTCGATGTTCGCGCCGAAGACGGCGCTCGGATTGTGGACCCGGAATCAGGCATCCAAATTGCTGGACATCCCGTGGGTCGCCGACCGGCTCATCAGGAGTGAATTCCGCGACGACATCGCCTTGCCCGAGTACGTCGCTGCGCGCTAGCTCGCCGACCAGTTCGTCATTGCGCCCGCTTGAGCGCCGCCTCCGTCGCCTCGCGGATCGGGCCGCGCCACACGTCGCCATGACCGGGCAGCAGCACCTCGGTGTCCAGCGCGGCCAGCGCCTCCAGGCTGCGCAGGGAGTTCTGCTGGTCATGGCTGAACACCGCCGGCAGCAGCTGCGGGCCGCCGCGACGCAGCAGCGGGTGGCCGGTGATCAGGGCGTCGCCGCTGGCCAGCACGCCGTCGACGACGTACGAGCAGTGCCCGCCGGTGTGCCCCGGCGTCGCGACGGCCGTCGGGTTGCCGGGCAGGCCCGCCGCCACCTCGGCGGTCAGCGGCCGCGTCGACGGGATGCCGTCGCGGATCAGCCCGCCGTTGCGCACCACATGAACTCCCCACACCGCCCACCGCGGCCGCCAAATGCGCAGTGCCACATCGAAAATGGACACCTGCTCCAGGTACTCCCGCTTGGCGTGCCCGACCTCGTCGGCGTGGCAGTACACCGGGGTGGCGTGCTCGCGGGCGAACCAGATCGCCGAGCCCAGGTGGTCGATGTGCGCGTGGGTCAACAGGATGGCGCGCACGTCGCCCGGCGCGTAACCCAGCTCGCGCAGCGAGGCCAGCACGTCCTCGCGGTCCCCGGGGTAACCCGCGTCGATCAGCAGCACGCCGGTGCCGTCGACGACCAGGGTCCAGTTCACGGCGTGGCCCCGGGCGAGGTAGACGGTGTCGGTGACCTGAACTAGCTGCGCCATGCCCGCGAGTGTAGGAGCCGCGGTAGGAGTAGAAATAACCCGTGGCTGAACTCAAACTCGGATACAAGGCGTCCGCCGAACAATTCGCACCCCGCGAGCTGGTCGAACTGGCCGTCGCCGCCGAAGCGCACGGCATGGACAGCGCAACCGTCAGTGACCACTTCCAACCGTGGCGGCACAAGGGCGGGCACGCGCCGTTCTCGCTGGCCTGGATGACCGCCGTCGGCGAACGCACCGAGCGGATCGTGCTGGGCACCTCGGTGCTCACCCCGACCTTCCGGTACAACCCCGCCGTCATCGCCCAGGCCTTCGCCACCATGGGCTGCCTGTACCCGAACCGGATCTTCCTCGGCGTCGGCACCGGCGAGGCCCTCAACGAGATCGCGACCGGATACGAGGGCGAGTGGCCGGAGTTCAAGGAGCGCTACGCGCGACTGCGCGAGTCGGTGCGGCTGATGCGCGAACTGTGGCTCGGCGACCGCGTCGACTTCCAGGGCGAGTACTACAAGACCAAGGGCGCCTCGATCTACGACGTGCCCGAGGGCGGTATCCCGATCTACATCGCCGCGGGCGGACCGCAGGTGGCCAAGTACGCCGGGCGCGCCGGCGACGGGTTCATCTGCACCTCCGGCAAGGGCGAAGAGCTCTACAAGGACAAGCTGATCCCCGCGATGCGAGAGGGCGCCGAGGCGGCGGGCAAGAACGCCGACGACATCGACCGGATGATCGAGATCAAGATCTCCTACGACACCGACCCGGAACTGGCCCGGGAGAACACCCGGTTCTGGGCGCCGCTCTCGCTGACCGCCGAGCAGAAGCACAGCATCGACGACCCGATCGAGATGGAGAAGGCCGCCGACGCGCTGCCGATCGAGCAGATCACCAAGCGCTGGATCGTCGCGTCGGATCCCGACGAGGCCGTCGAAAAGGTCGGCCAATACGTCGAATGGGGCCTCAACCACCTGGTGTTCCACGCGCCGGGTCACGACCAGCGCCGGTTCCTGGAGCTCTTCGAAAAGGACCTGGCGCCCAGGCTGCGCCGACTTGGCTGAAAGTTCGGCGATATACATCGCCGCACCCGAGCCGGAGACCGGCAAGTCGACGATCGCGCTGGGGCTGCTGCACCGGCTGACCGCGACCGTCGCCCGGGTGGGCGTGTTCCGGCCCATCACGCGCCTCGGCGAGGACCGCGACTACATCCTCGAGCTGCTGCTGGAGCACACCACCGCCGGCCTGTCCTACGAGCAGTGCGTCGGGGTGACCTACCAGCAGTTGCACGCCGACGGCGACGCCGCGATCGCCGCCGTCGTCGACGCCTTTCACGCGATGGCGCAATCCTGTGACGTGGTGGTGATCGTCGGCAGCGACTACACCGACGTCACCCGGCCGGCCGAGCTCTCGGTCAACGCGCGCATCGCGGCCAACCTCGGCGCGCCGGTGCTGCTGACGGTCAGCGGCAAGGGCCGGACCCCGAAGGAGGTCGCCGGCGTCGTCGAGGTGTGCCTGGCCGAGCTCATCGCCCAGCACGCCCACACCGCGGCGGTGGTGGCCAACCGGTGCGACCCGGCGCGATTGAGCGAGGTCGCCGAGGCGCTGGAGACCTTCGCCCAGCGCAGCTATGTGCTGCCCGAGGCGCCGCTGCTGTGCGCGCCGACGGTGGCCGAGCTGGAAAGGGCCGTGGGCGGGACTCCGGTCAGCGGCGAGGCCTCGCTGCGGGAGCGCGAGGTCACCGACGTGCTGGTCGCCGGGATGACCGCCGATCATGTGCTGGAACGGTTGCGCGACGGCATGGCGGTCATCACCCCCGGCGACCGTTCCGACGTGGTGCTCGCCGTCGCCAGCGCCCATGCGGCGGAAGGGTTTCCGTCGCTGTCGTGCTTGGTGCTCAACGGTGGATTCGAACTGCATCCGTCGATCGCCGCGCTGGTGAGCGGCCTGCGGCTGCGCTTGCCCATCATCGCCACCGCGCTGGGCACCTACGACACCGCCAGCGCGGCCGCCTCGGCCCGCGGCCGGGTCACCGCGATGTCGCAGCGCAAGATCGACACCGCGCTCGAGCTGATGGACCGACACGTCGACATCGCGGATCTGCTTACCCAGCTTGCCATTTCGGTACCGACCGTGGTGACCCCGCAGATGTTCACCTACCAGCTGCGGCTGCGGGCCAGGGCGGATCGCAGGCACATCGTCCTGCCCGAGGGCGACGACGACCGCATCCTGCGCTCGGCCGGCCGCCTGCTGCAGCGCGGCGTCGCCGACCTGACCATCCTGGGCGACGAGGCGCGAATCCGGCTGCGGTCGGCCGAACTCGGTGTGGACCTCGACGGGGCGCACGTCATCGACCCGCTGGCGAGCGAGTTGCTTGACCAGTTCGCCGACCAGTACGCGGAGCTGCGCAAGTCGAAGGGCGTCACCGTCGAGCACGCCCGTGAGATCATGCGCGACGCAACGTATTTCGGCACCATGCTGGTGTATAACGGCGCCGTCGACGGCATGGTGTCGGGCGCCGCCCACACCACCGCGCACACCGTCCGGCCGGCGTTCGAGATCATCAAGACCGTTCCCGACGTCTCCACCGTGTCCAGCGTCTTCTTCATGTGCCTGCCCGACCGGGTGCTGGTGTACGGCGACTGCGCGATCATCCCGAACCCGACGTCCGAGCAGCTCGCCGACATCGCGATCAGCTCCGCGCGCACGGCCGCCCAGTTCGGCATCGAGCCGAGGGTGGCCATGCTGTCCTACTCGACCGGCGACTCCGGCACCGGCGCGGACGTCGACAAGGTCAGGACGGCAACGGATCTGGTGCGACGGCGCGATCCCGAGTTGCTGGTCGAGGGGCCCATCCAATACGACGCCGCGATAGAGCCGTCGGTGGCGGCGACCAAGCTGCGCGATTCGCCGGTGGCCGGGCACGCCACCGTGCTGATCTTTCCGGACCTCAACACCGGCAACAACACCTACAAGGCGGTGCAGCGCAGCGCCGGGGCCATCGCGATCGGCCCGGTGCTGCAGGGGCTGCGCAAGCCGGTCAACGACCTGTCCCGCGGCGCGCTGGTCGAAGACATCGTGAACACCGTGGCGATCACCGCGATCCAGGCGCAGGCCACCCATGGCTAGCGGCAGCCGGCTGGTGCTGGTGATCAACTCCGGCTCGTCGTCGTTGAAGTACCAACTGGTGGAGCCGGACTCGGGCGCGGCGCGGTCGTCGGGCCACATCGAGCGGATCGGTGAGGACGGATCCGGCGTTCCCGACCACGAGGCCGCGCTGCAGCGTGCCTTCGACACCCTGGCATCCGACGGCATCGACCTGAGGACCTGCGGGCTGATGGCGGTGGGGCACCGGGTTGTGCACGGCGGCAACGAGTTCTATCGGCCGACGCTGATGGACGACGCGCGGCTGGCCGCACTGGAGAAGCTGTCCGAATTGGCCCCTCTGCACAATCCGCCCGCGCTCAAGGGAATCGAGGTGGCGCGCAAGCTGCTGCCCGACTTCCCCCACGTGGCCGTGTTCGACACGGCGTTCTTCCACGACATGCCGCCCGCGGCGGCGACCTACGCGATCGACCGCGAGGTGGCCGAACGGTGGCAGATCCGCCGCTACGGGTTCCACGGCACGTCGCACCGCTATGTCAGCGAACAGGCCGCCGCCTTCCTGGGCCGGCCGCTCGGCGGCCTGAAACAGATTGTGCTGCATCTGGGTAACGGGTCCTCGGCGTCCGCGATCGCCGGCACCCGGCCGATCGACACCTCGATGGGCCTGACGCCGCTGGAGGGCCTGGTGATGGGCACCCGCAGCGGCGACATCGACCCCAGCATCGTCAGCTACCTGTGGCACCGGGCGAACATGGGCGTCGACGACGTCGAGGCCATGCTCAACGAGCGGTCCGGGGTGCTCGGCCTGGCCGGCGAGCGCGACTTCCGGCGGCTGCGGGCCATGATCGAATCCGGCGACGGCGCCGCGCAATTGGCCTACAGCGTGTTCATTCACCGGCTGCGCAAGTACATCGGCGCCTACCTGGCGGTGCTGGGGCACACCGACGTCATCAGCTTCACCGCCGGGATCGGCGAGAACGACCCCGCGGTGCGCCGCGACGCCGTGGCGGGCCTGGAGGAGCTGGGCGTCGTGCTCGACGAGCGCCGCAACCTCAGCGGCGGCCGGGGGGCGCGGCAGATCTCGGCGGAATCGTCGCCGATCGCCGTGCTGGTGATACCGACCAACGAGGAGCTGGCCATCGCCCGCGACTGCGTGCGCGCGCTAAGCGGTTAGGAAGCCCAGGGCCCGGCGGCCCGGGCCGACCGACGGCGTGGGGTCGGCCCCGACGGTTCGGGTCAGCAGTTCGTGGTAGACGTCGCGAAAGTCGGTGGTGTACTTCAGGTCCCCGTTGTCCAGATCGGTGAGGCTGGGTTCCTCGCCGTAGAAGCCGCCTTTAACAGGCCCGCCGGGCGCCCCCGCGACGAAGACGGGGCCGGCGGTGCCGTGGTCGGTGCCCTGGGACGCGTTGGCGTGGACGCGGCGGCCGAACTCCGAGTACGCCATCACGACCACGTGCGGATCACCCACCTGCCGCAGGAACCCGCTGACCGCCTGGTCGAACGTCTGCAGCAGGCGTTGTTGCGTGTTGCGTTCGCCGGCGTGGGTGTCGAAACCGCCCAGCTGCACGGTGTATACCCGCGTCGGGACGCGGGCCTTGACCGCGCCGGCGACCACGCCCAGCTGCGCGGCCAGCGAATTGGCCTGGCGACCGGCGGGTTTGACCGAATCGAACGTCTTGCTCACGGTCTGTGCGGCGCGATAGGCCTTGCACACCGCGGCCATCGCCGGGGTGTCGTCGGGATCGTCGACACCGAGCGCTCCCATGGTGTCGTCGAGGCCGTCGCCGGCCGGGGCCTGCGTGGGGGAAAGCGCCGCCGCGGTGGACTTTTCGCCGACCGCCAGCGGCGGCAGGACGGGCCCGACGTTGACGGCGCGCAGCGGGTCGTCGCCGGTGGCGTCGAGCCAGCGGCCGATCCAGCCGGTCGCGACCGGCTCGGCGGGCGACGCCGTCTGCCAGATGTCCATGGAACGGAAGTGGCTGTGGTCGGGCTTGGGGTAGCCGACGCCGCGCACGATGGCGAGCCGGCGCTGGTTCCACAGCCCCGCCAGGCCCTTCATCGCCGGGTTCAGCCCGAGCCGCTCGTCGAGGTGAATCACCTGGCCCGGCGCGTAGGCGAGCTCGGGCCGCGCGTCGTGATACGCGTCGTCGCCGTAGGGGATCAGCGTGTTGATGCCGTCGTTGCCGCCGTACATCGTGACGAGCACCAGTACCCCGGCGCCCTCGGGCAGCGGCCGGTCGCGGGCCGCGCGCATCAGGTCGGGCCATTCGACCGCCACCTTCGACAGCAGGCCGGCCGCGCCGATGCCCGCGCTGGCGATCAGGAATCTGCGGCGGTTGATCTCGGGCATCGGCGGTCCACTCAGGAGGTCAGGTACTCGGGAGTATTGACGGCGGCGGCGACCAACTGCGGCGGTCTGCACACCAGCGGCTGCAGCGCGTCGGCGGTCCGGTCCGACCAGGACCCCACCCCGATAAGGTAGCCGACCGCGTCGATGCGATCGCCTGGGGCGGCGCTCTCGATGTCCGACAGATCGCCCACCTGCGCCAGCCGGCCAGCGGCGCGAAGCCTGGTCGCGGCGCTGGCGGTGGACAGCCACACCTGGCCGCGCGGCCACCCGCCGACGCTCGGCGGGTGGAACGGCCGCTGCCCCAGCCCGCGCAACGTCGCATCGGCCAGCGTGCGGAGCGCCGGGGTCGCCGGCGGCACGCGCAGCGCCCGCATCACACCGACGAGCCATTCCACCGGGGTGTTGACTCTGCTGTTCAGGGCGCCTGGCCCCGAGGTGAATTCGTCGTCGGTGAGGATCGCCCGCGTCAGCGCCCGCAGGTCGCGCCGTGGGCCGTATGCGCCGACGAGGCGGTCGAGCGCCCCGCGCGACGGCGGGTCGTCAGAGGCCAGCTGCTGCCACAGGCGCCCCGCGACGTACTCCGCCGACTTGGGCTGCGCCAGCACCGCGTCGCAGAACGCGGCGGCGTCGAAGTTGCCGGAGGACCCGAACAGCGTCTTGGCCGTCGGGTCATGGCGTTTGGGCACCACCGCGGTTTGGCCGCCGGCGCCGATCACCCACCCCGTCAGCGCCCGCGCGCCGGCCCGCACGTCGTCCTCGGTGTAGCCGTTGCCGTGGCCCAGCGCGAACAGCTCCATGAATTCGCGGGCCAGGTTTTCGTTGGGCGCCTTGGCCGTGCTGGCCTGCCCGTCGAGCCAGCGCAACATCGCGGCGTCGGTCAGCATCGCGTAGGCCAGCGAGCGGAAATCGCCCAGCGCCCCGGTGCGCAGCTTCTGATTTTGCGCGGCCATATACGCGGCCACCCCCACCTTGTCCACCGAGGTGGCGAAGTGGTTGTGCCACAACAACGTCAGCTTCTCGTGGATCGGCTGAACGACGCTGAACATGCGGCTCAGCCACCAGTCCGACAGCACGCGCTGCTGCTCGAAAACCTGACCGCTGTATCGCTTAAGGGCCGCCGGTGTCGCGCCCTTGCCGGGCGCGCGCGGGGTCACCAGGGCGGGCAGAGGGGTGGCGATCGCGCCCGGGTCCGCTGCGGGGTTGGCGCCCAGCATGGCGTCGACGTGGCTCGGCCAGTCCCTGACCAGGGCCGCGTCGACCTCGGGCCCGGTCACCCCGAACCCGGCCCGTCGCAGCCCGCGGGCGGTGCTGATCCACCGTGTCGACTCCCCCGGCATGGGTTAATTCTGCGGCACGGACCTGGGTTTTCGCTATGGGCACGCCTGTGGATGGATGTCGACGCGATCCGCGGCCGCTGTGCAACTCTGCGGCGCATGAGCGAACCATTCATCGGCAGCGAGGCGTTGGCATCCGGGGCGCTGAGCCGGTACCAGCTGCGGACCGGCTACCGCGCGGTCTTTCCGAACGTCTACCTCGCCAAGGACGTCGAGCCCTCGCTCGAGCTGCGCATCTTCGCCGCCTGGCTGTGGTCGCGGCGCGAGGGCACGATCGTGGGCGCGGCCGCTGCGGCCCTGCACGGCTCCAAGTGGATTCCCGACGGCGTCCCGGTCGAGCTCAATCACGCCAACACCCGTCCGCCGCGCGGTGTTCTGACGCGGCGCGACGCGCTGCTCGACGGCGAGACGCAAACCCTGGACGGGCGCGCCGTGACCACGCCCGAGCGGACGGCCTTCGACATCGGCCGCCGCGGCGCCATCCGCTCGGCGGTCGTCCGGCTGGACGCGCTCGCGCGGGCAACGGGTTTCAAGACCGACGACGTGCTGCGCATCGCGAAATGCCATCCGCACGCGGCGGGGCTGCGGCGCCTGGAGACGGCGCTGGCACTCGTCGATGCCGGGTCGCAGTCGCCGCGCGAAAGCTACCTGCGGCTGCTGCTCATCGACGGGGGCCTGCCCCGGCCTCAGACGCAGATCCCGGTGCTGGCCGACGACGGCATTCCCTTCGCCTACCTCGACATGGGCTGGGAGGAGCAGCTGGTCGCGGTCGAATACGACGGCGATCAACGCCGAAGCGGCCGAAGGCAATACGTCAAAGACATCCGGCGCCACGAGGCGCTGGAGCGGATGGGCTGGATCATCGTCCGGGTCGTCGCAGAGGACCATCCCGCGAGCATCTTGCACCGCGTCCGCGCCGCGCTGGCGAAACGGGTGTGAACGCATGGCTTTTCAGCGTGCGCTCACGGCGAAGTTCGCCGGCGTGTCGCCTCCCAGGATTCACACGGGACGCAGCACTAGAACGTGCTCGTGGGACGCACCTTGTTCGCCATGTCGACCAGCGTGTAGCGGTGCCGCTGCGTGGGGGCGACGCGGGCCAGGCTGCGCAGTGACGCCTCGACGCCCAGCCGCAGGCCGTGTTCGGTGAACGGGAAGCCGAGGATGTGATTGGTGCTGGCCTCGTTGTCCTGCAGCCAGTCCATCGCTCCGCCCAGCACCAGGGCGCGGATCTGCAGCACCCGCGGCTCGGTGGGCGGTAGCGCCTCGACGCGCCGGGCCGCGTCGCGGATCTGCGCCTCGGTGATCTCGGCGGCGGAGCGGCCCGACATCAGCGTCACCGCGCTGGTCAGCCGCGCGGTGGTGAAATGCCTTGAGGTGGGCGGCACCTCGTCCAACGTGTTCACCGCGTCCTCGCGATTGCCTTCGGCCGAAAGGGATCTGGCCAGCCCGAAGGCGGCCGAGATCACGCCGTCGTTGGTTTTCCACACCGTCTCGTAAAACTTGTGCACATCGGTGCTACCGGCCAGCTCGGCGGTGGCGGCCAGTGCCAGCTTGGGCGCGAGCTCGCCGGGGAAGGTGTCCAGCACCTCGGTGAAATGCTTTGTGGCCGAATCGTAGTCGCCGGTCAGCAGCTCGGAGACGGCCCGGTACCACACCAACCGCCAGCGCCAGCCGACCCGCTCGGCGAGGTCGTCGAGCTTGCGGGTGGCCTTGGCCACGTCGCCCAGGTCCAGCAGCGCGCGGACCTCCATCAGCGGCAGCTCGATCGACTCGGCCACCTCGATGCCGTCGGCGTCCAGCGAGCCGTGCCGCGCCGCGCGCAACGAGTCCAATGTCTGCACCGGCTGGGAGAGCACCGTCGCCTGCAGCACCGGGGCGGCGACGTCGGCCGGATCCACCAGCGGGACCGGCAGCGCGGTGACGATCTCCCGGGCGGTCAGCTTCTCCGAATGGACCTGGCCGTCCAGGTACACGTCGGTGTGCGCCACCAGCAGGTCGACCCCGAACGTCGAGCGGCTGGGCGAAAAGATCGTCGACAGGCCGGGCCGCGGGATCCGGGTGTCCTGGGCGACCACCTCGCGCAGCACGCCCATCAACTGGGCGGACATCTCCTCGGCGGTGGAGAACCGGCGCCGCGGATCCGGGTCGGTGGCGCGCCGCAGCAGCCGGCCGAACGAGTCGTAGTTCTTCAGCACGGGATCGTCGTCCGGCAGCCCGTCCACGTAGCGGCCGTTGCGGGTGCGCAGGTTCAGCGTCAGCGCCGCCAGCGTGCGCCCGACCGTGTAGATGTCGGTGGCCACCGTCGGGCCGGTCCGCACGATCTCAGGCGCCTGGAAACCCGGTGTGCCGTAAAGGTATCCGAACGAATTGATCCGCGACACCGCGCCCAGGTCGATCAGCTTGAGCTGCTCCTCGGTGAGCATGATGTTCTCCGGCTTGAGGTCGTTGTAGACCAGGCCGATGGAATGCAGGTAGCTCAGCGCGGGCATGATCTCGAGCAGGTAGGCGATGGCCTCGGAGACCGGAAGCTTCTCGGATTTCCCGTCTTTGAGATTGCGCCGCAGCGACTGACCGCCGATGTACTCCATGACGATGTATCCGACCGGCTCCCCTTGCCGGTCGGTGTGCTCGACGAAGTTGAAGATCTGCACGATCTGCGGGTGCACCACCTCGGCGAGGAACTGCCGCTCGGCCATCGCGATCGCCTGCGCCTCGGCGTCGCCGGAATGCACCAGGCCCTTGAGCACCACCGGGCGGTCGTTGACGTTGTGGTCGACGGCCAGATAGACCCAGCCCAGCCCGCCGTGCGCGATGCAGCCCTTCACCTCGTACTGGCCCGCGACGATGTCGCCCGGATTCAGCTGCGGCAGAAACGAATACGGGCTCCCGCAGGCGGGGCACCAGCCCTCGGACGCGCCTTTGCCCTCGGAGCCGGAGCGGCCGACGGGCTTTCCGCAGTTCCAGCAGAAGCGCTTGGCCTCCGGCACCACCGGATTGGTCATCAGCGCCTCGAGCGGATCGATGTCGCGCACGCGCGGGATCTCGACCAGCCCGCCGCCCAGCTGCCGGGTCGGCGGCAGCACCCGCGTGGCCACCGTCACCCGCTCCGGCGCCTCGGTGTCTATGCCGGGGATGAGGAAGTCGTCATCGTCATCGTCGTCGAAGTCGGGACGGAACAGCGCCTGGGTGGCCTGCGGCCGCGACTCCGCGGCCGCGCCCGTCTGCACGTCCGGCGCCCGGGATTCTTCGGCATCCATCGGCTCGGCCATCAGTCCACGTACCTCGGCGTGGGCGGGGCCGGTGCTGGCCCCAAGACCGTCAACCACTTGCGGTACAACGTGTTCCACGTCCCGTCGCGGCGGATGCGTTCCAGCGTGCCGTTGACGAACCGCACCAACCCCGGGTTGTTCAGGTTGACGCCGATGCCGTAGGGCTGGGTCGCCATGTTCGGCCCGACGATGTGCAGGTACGGGTCTTCCTCCACCAGCCCGGCCAGGATCGAGTCGTCGGTGCTGACGGCGTCGATCTCACGCTGCTGCATGGCCACCAGGCAGTCGGCCCAGTTCACCACCGACACGATGACCGGCGCCGGGTCGATCTGCTGGATCCGGTGCAGCGACGTGGTGCCCCGGGCCACGCAGACCCGCTTGCCGGAAAGGTCGGCCGCCCTGACGATCGGCGAGTCGCGCGGGGCCAGGATGCGCTGGTTGGCGTCGAGGTAGACGGTGGAGAAGTTCACCAGCTTGCGTCGCTCGCAGGTGATGGTCATGGTCTTGACGACGACGTCGACCTCCGAGCGCTGCAGCGCGGTGACCCTTTCGTCCGACGACAGGATGCGGTACTCGACGTGCGACGGGGCGCCGAAGATGTCACGCGCGATCTCGCCGGCGATGTCGACGTCGAAGCCGGTGATCTCGCCGGTGATCGGGTCGCGGAAGCTGAACAGGTTGCTGCCGATGTCGAGCCCGACGATCAGCCTCCCGCGGGCGCGGATGTCGGCGACGGCGGCGTCCGCCTCGGCCTTGTTGGGGAAGGGGCGCAGGCTCGCCGTCAGGTCGCAGCCCTGACTCGGGTCGTCCGCCGGCAGCGGCGGCTCCGGGGGCAGCTGCTGCATGCCGACCGGCGTGGGCGGCGGCAGGGTCGGCGCGGAGGCCACGGTCAGCGACTCGGTGTGGCCGCAGCCCGCGAGCAGGCCGACCGCGGCGAGCGCCCCGAGGCAGCGCCGGATCACCGGTACTCCTTGAGCCGCGGCCACAGGCCCAGCGCCACGGCGATGGCGGCGCCGAGGGACAGCACCACGCCACCGACCTGGGCGCCGGACAGCCCGCTGCGCGCGTTGAGCACGTCGTTGCGCAGGTGGGTGCGGCTCTGGTCCATCGCCTTGCCGAGTTGGTCCTCGAGCTTGTCGAACGCCGGGGTGGAGTCGTCCTCGCCGCTGCCCAGCGCGACCTGGGTGGCGGCGCGGTAGTTGCCGACCGAGATGTAGGAGTTGATCCGGTCATTGGCCTGCCGCCAGCGCAGCAGCAGCTGATCGGCGCCCTGCAGGTCGGGCTTGTCGACGGCGTCGCTGCGCGACATGTACTGGTCGAGCTGCTCGTGCATGGAGTCGATGCGCTGGTAGAACGACTGCTTGCGCATCTCCTCGTCGCCACGGCGGATCAGCGACAGCGTCTCGTCGGCCCGCGCCTGCTGCGCGGTGATGGCGACGTTGGTGACGGTCCGCAGGGACTCCGCGGCGGTGTCCTTGGCGCTGCGACTCGCGGCCGTCGAGATGGTCAGCGCGGTTCCCACCCATACCACCATGACGAGGATACCGAGGGCGCCGACGACCAGCCCCGGGTTGATTCGGCGCCGGGTGCGGCGCGCCAGCCAGCGATGCGAGAACGCGCCGAAGACCACCGTGCTGGCGACGACGAGGATCACCGGGGCGGGGAAGTGAGTGGACGCGGTGGTTTCGCTGTCCACCCGATCGGTGGTCGCCTGGTACAGCTGCGCCGCGTCGGGCAGGATCCGCGACTGCATCAACCCGGAGGCCTCCGACAGGTACGACGACCCGACCGGATTGCCCTCCCGGTTGTTGGTCCGCGCGATCTCGATCAGCCCGGTATAGACGGCCAACTCTGCGTTGATCCGGCCGAGTAACTGCACCAGCGGTTCGTCGGTCAGCCCGCTCGACGCCCTCGTCACGGCCACCGCGGCGTCGGTGATCGCCTGCTCGTAGCGCTGCCGGACCGGGCGCGGCTCGGCCTGCGCGATGAACGCGGTGGCCGCCGCGGCGTCGGCCACCGACAGCGTGGTGTAGAGCCGTCCCGCGGCGAAAGACAGCGGCTCGGTGTGGTTGAGCACCGTCGAGAGCACCTGCTGGCGGTGGTTGATCGTCGTCGACGTGGCGAAGGCGCTGGAGACGCCGAGGGCCGCCAGCACGATCCCGATCGTCAGGATGCGCCCCGGCGTCGTGGAGATGAACCACCAGCGGGGATGGGCCGGTTCGGCCGGCGACCGCGACCCCTTCGGTTCGGTCGACGGATGCGCCAGCTCAACCGTCACGTCTGATCAGCCCTCATAACTTTCGGCCCACGAACCCGGATAAAGGAATTCTAAGAGAATGTTCCGGCGGATGGGGGGAGGCGAGTCAATTGACCGCCGGGTTCGCCTGCATATCCTGATCACGTGCACGGCGACGGTGACGGATGGGTGGTCTCCGACAGCGGCGCCCACTACTGGGGCCGCTTCGGTGCGGCCGGCCTGCTGTTGCGCGCGCCGCGGCCCGACGGCACGCCCGCGGTGCTGCTGCAGCACCGGGCCGTGTGGAGCCATCAGGGCGGGACGTGGGGTCTGCCGGGCGGGGCCCGGGACAGCCACGAGACGCCGGAGCAAACCGCCGTCCGCGAGGCGCACGAGGAGGCCGGCCTGCCGGCCGAGCGGCTCGCCGTGCGCGCCACGGTCGTCACCGCCGAGGTGGCCGGGCTCGGCGGCTCCGCCTGGACCTACACCACCGTCGTCGCCGACGCGGCCGAGCTGCTGGACACCGTGCCCAACCGGGAAAGTGCCGAGATGCGCTGGGTCGCCGAGAGCGAGGTGGCCGACCTGCCGCTGCACCCGGGCTTCGCCGCCAGCTGGCAGCGGCTGCGCACGGAGCCGGCGCTGTTGCCGCTGGACCACGGCGACGAACGGCGCCATCACCTGCCGCGCACCCTCGAGGTCGAGGCCGGGGTCTTCGTGTGGTGCATGCCGGGCGATCCTTCTGCGGCCGACGAGGAGCCGTCGCAGCTGAGCCGGCTGATCAGCTCGCTGCTGCAAGCGCCGACCTGAGCGCCGCGGCCGCCGCCCGCGGATCCTGCGCGGCCGTGATCGCCCGCACCACGACGACGCGGCGCGCGCCGGCGCCGAGCACCTCGGGCAGCCGCTGCGCGTCGATGCCGCCGATCGCGAACCACGGCGTGTCTCCCGGCAGTTCGGCCGCGGCACGCACCAGGTCCAGGCCGGGCGCCGGTCGGCCCGGCTTGGTCGGGGTGGGCCAGCAGGGCCCGACGCAGAAGTAATCGCCCTCGGCGGCGGCAGCGGCGGCCTCGTCCCGGTCGTGGCTGGACAGGCCGATCAGCATTTCCGGCCCGACGATGTCGCGCGCCACGGCCGGCGGCAGGTCACCCTGGCCCAGGTGCAGCACGTCGGCGCCGGCCGCGCGGGCGATGTCGGCGCGGTCGTTGACCGCGAACAGGGCGCCGTGCCGGCGGGCCGCCTCGGCGAGGATCTCGCACGCGGCCAGCTCGTCGCGGGCCTCCAGCGGACCGAACCGCTGCTCACCCGCCGACCCCTTGTCGCGCAGCTGGACGATGTCGACCCCACCGGCCAGGGCGGCGTCGACGAACTCGGCCAGGTCGCCGCGCTCCCGGCGCGCGTCGGTACACAGGTACAGCCTCGCCGACGCGAGACGAGCGGACGGTTGGTGCACACCGCGACGCTAGCGCGCTAGCGTGGAACCCGAAGAGCACGGGAGTCCCAGCGACCGGGGGCTGAGAGTGGGCGCGCGCGCCCTTACCGTCACACCTGATCCGGGTCATGCCGGCGAAGGGAGCAAAGGATGCCGGACTCACTGGCCGTTGTCGGCGGCGGCGTCATCGGGCTGTCCGTGGCGCGCCGCGCGGCGCGGGCCGGATGGTCGGTGGTGGTGCACCACACCGGCGAGCCGGGCGCGTCCTGGGTGGCGGGCGGCATGCTCGCCCCGCACAGCGAGGGCTGGCCCGGCGAGGAGCGGCTGCTGCGGCTGGGCCTGGACTCGCTGCGGCTGTGGCGCGACGGCGGCTTCACCGACGGCTGGCCGCCGGGGGTGATCACCGCCCGCGAGTCGCTGGTGGTGGCCGTCGACCGCGCCGACGTCGCGGACCTGCGCACCGTCGCCGACTGGTTGTCCGGGCAAGGCCATCCGGTGGTGTGGGAGCCGGCCGCCCGCGACGTGGAACCGCTGCTGGCCCAAGGCATCCGGCATGGCTTTCGGGCGCCCACCGAGCTGGCGGTGGACAACCGCGCCGTCCTCGACGCGCTGGGCCGCGACTGCGAACGCCTCGGGGTGCGGTGGGCGGGGCCGGTGAGCGACCTCGCCCGGGTCGAGGCCGACGCGGTGGTGGTCGCCAACGGCATCGACGCGCCCACGCTGTTGCCGGGCCTGCCGGTGCGGCCGGTGAAGGGCGAGGTGCTGCGGCTGCGCTGGCGAAAGGGATGTATGCCGTTGCCGCAGCGGGTGATTCGCGCCCGCGTGCACGGCCGGCAGGTGTACCTGGTGCCGCGTCCGGACGGGGTGGTCGTCGGCGCCACCCAATACGAGCACGGGCGCGACACGGCGCCGGCGGTGTCGGGGGTGCGTGACCTGCTCGACGACGCGTGCGCGGTATTGCCGGCACTCGGCGAGTACGAGCTGGCCGAGTGCGCGGCCGGGCTGCGCCCGATGACACCCGATAACCTGCCCATCGTGGCGCGCGTGGACGAGCGAACCCTGGTGGCGGCGGGCCACGGCCGGTCCGGGTTCCTGCTGGCACCGTGGACCGCCGAACAGGTTGTGGCCGAGCTGCTCCCGGTCGGAGCCCGGTCATGATCGTCACGGTCAACGAGAAACCGGTCGAGGTCGACGAGCGGACCACCGTCGCCGCGCTGCTGGAATCGCTGGGCTTTCCCGGCCGCGGCATCGCGGTGGCGATGGACGATGCGGTGCTCCCGCGATCCAACTGGACCGCAACGCTTTTCGATGGTGCCAGACTCGAGGTGGTGACGGCGGTGCAAGGTGGCTGATTCGAAACTCACGATCGCGGATCGCAGCTTTGCCTCGCGGCTCATCATGGGCACCGGCGGGGCGACCAACCTGGCGGTGCTCCAAGAGGCGCTGATCGCGTCGGGCACCGAGCTGACCACCGTCGCGATCCGCCGGGTCGACGCCGAGGGCGGCACCGGACTGCTGGACCTGCTCAACCGGCTGGGCATCACGCCGCTGCCCAACACCGCGGGCTGCCGCGGCGCGGCCGAGGCGGTGCTCACCGCGCAGCTGGCCCGCGAGGCGCTGGACACCAACTGGGTCAAGCTCGAGGTGATCGCCGACGAACGCACGCTGCTGCCCGACGCCGTCGAATTGGTCCGCGCGGCAGAACAATTGGTTGACGACGGGTTCGTCGTGCTGCCCTACACCAACGACGACCCGGCGCTGGCGCGCCGGCTCGAAGACGCCGGTTGCGCGGCCGTGATGCCGCTGGGCGCCCCCATCGGCACCGGCCTGGGCATCACCAACCCGCACAACATCGAGATGATCGTCGCGCGCGCCGGCGTCCCGGTGGTGCTGGACGCCGGTATCGGAACGGCGAGCGACGCCGCGGTGGCGATGGAATTGGGTTGCGACGCCGTGCTGTTGGCCACCGCGGTGACCCGGGCCGCCGACCCGCCCGCGATGGCCGCCGCCATGGCCGCGGCCGTCACCGCCGGATACCTGGCGCGGCGGGCCGGGCGGATCCCCAAGCGATTCTGGGCGCAGGCGTCCTCGCCGGAACGATGAAACGTTATGTCGCGCTGGGCAGTTCGATGGCCGCCGGCCCCGGCATCCGGCCCCGGGCCGCCGACGCCCCGCGGTTCTCGGGCCGATCGGCCCGCAACTATGCGCACCTGGTCGCCGAACGGTTGAGCCTGGAACTGGTTGACGTCACCTTTTCCGGCGCCACCACCGCCCACGTGCTCGCCGAGCGCCAGCACGGCCGGCCCCCGCAGATCACCGCGCTGGACGGCTCCGAGGCCCTGGTCACGGTGACCATAGGCGGTAACGACGTCGGCTACGTGCCGCTGTTGATGGCCGCCTCCCTGCCGCCCGCCGCGCGGCGCCTGCCGCTGCTCGGCGGGCTGATATCCGAACTCCTGGACCGCGACACGCGCGATCGGGCGCTGGCCGGTGCGTTCGACTCGTTGTGTGCCGTGGGGACGGCGTTGCGGCAGCGCGCGCCGAAGGCCCGGATCGTTTTCGTCGACTACCTGACCATCCTGCCCCCCGCCGGTACGCCGGCCCCGCCACTGTCGCAGGCGGACGCCGACCTCGGGCGGCACGTGGCCGCGACCCTCGAACGCCTCACCGCCGACGCGGGTGCGGCGACCGGCTGCGAGGTCGTCGGCGCCGCCGCGGCCAGCCGTGAGCACCACGCCTGGTCGGCCGAGCCGTGGACGACCACCCCGGCGCGCTACGTCGTGTCGCTGCCGGGCCGGCCGGCCCCGCTGCACCCCAACGGCGCCGGGATGCGCGCCGTCGCGGAATTACTTGCCGCGCAACTGTAAAAGGTCAGCCGTTGGTGCGCCACCACTGGTAGAGCGCGTTGACGTCGGTGTTGGACGCGCGGATGTGGCTCAACACGTTCTTGGCGTCGGTGGTCCAGGTGATGACCGCGGCGCTCTTGTAGGTTCCGCACGCCACCTGTCCCGCCGTCGCGCCTGTGCTGCCCGTGTGCCAGGTGCCCGGCGATTGGCCGTTGTCCCCGCACGGGCTCAGCGACACGCCGTTGATGCCGCCGGTGAACGCGGCGGCCAGGTCGCTGCCGTTGCTGTAAAGCTGGTAGACGCCGGCGGCCGGGCCGTCGGGGTCGGGGCTTTGCCCGCAGTCGAGCTCGGCCAGGATCGGGCCGGACAGCGGGGCCGGCTGGCAATTGTTGAGGCCGTAGCCCTTCGACAGATTGGCGGCCAGCGTGTTGATGTCCGCCGAGCTACCCGTGCCGGGGTCCGCGGTCGCGGTGGCGGTGCCGACGATGACCGAGGCGCCCATGATCGCCGCGGCCGACGCCGCCCGCAGCGCCTTGGTGAGAGGGGACATTCTGAACTCCTTCGTTGAGTTGGAAAACCAAGCAACCGAGCATCTTTCGGGCGTCAGCCGTTCGCGCGCCACCACTGGTAAAGCGCCGGGACATCGTTGTTCGACCCACGAATGAGGCTCAGGACGTTTTTCGCGTCCGTGGTCCAGATGATCTCTGCGGCATTCTGATAGGTCCCGCAGGCCACCGATCCGGAGTTGGCGTTGTTGCTGCCCTGATGCCAGGTCGTGGGCGACTGGCCGGCGTCCCCGCAGGCGGTCAGCACGTCGTCCTTGATGCTGGTCTTGAACGAGCCGGCCAGGTTGTCGGAGTTGTTGAACAGGATGTACCTGGCCTGGACCGGGCCGCCGGGGTCGGGGCTCTGCCCGCACGTGAGCACGGCGAGTTCACCGGCGTCGAGGTTTCCCGCGGTGCAGTTGTTGAGGCCGTAGCCCTTCGACAGCACGGCGGCCAGCGTGTTGATGTCCGAGGAGCTACCGGTATTGGTCGGGTCCCCGGCCGCCGTGGCGGCACCGGCGATCGCGCAACCGCCCGCGGCCAGGGTGGCCGCCGCGGCGCGCAGCGCCTTGCTGAGATGAGACATCTTTGGCTCCTAACGGTGCGTCGTCACCGGAAATAGTGCTTCCGCTAAAGGGATCGTAGGGCTATGTCCTGTCCATGCAATACATTCCGCTGGAAATTATCTGTCTGGTCATCATTGTCGGCACCGGCGGCCAAAGGTATGCGATCGGGAAAATGCTTGGCAGCGCGTGACTTTCGAACCCCCGGGGCCGATCGACGGGGCGGGTGGCAACGCCGACGCGGCCGGCGGATCCGTCAGGGCGCCGCCGGAAATAGCGAATTTCGCGGAGATAGTGCCCTCGCGGCGCCGCTCCGGTATGGTAAGCACCGCTCGACGCCAGCTAACTCGCCCCGACTGGAGAATCCATGACACAGCCGCCCCCTCCGCCCGGATACCCGCCACAGCAACCTGCCGGGCAAGCGCCGAACAACTACTTGGTGTGGTCGATTCTGGTGACGCTGTTCTGCTGTCTGCCCTTCGGGATTGTGGCGATCGTCAAATCCAGCCAGGTCAATGGTTTGTGGGCGCAGGGGCGTTACGCCGAGGCTCAGGCGTCCGCCGACAGCGCCAAGAAATGGGTGATCTGGTCGGTGGTCGTCGGTGTGGTTGTCGGTGTCATCTACGCCATCCTGATGGCGGTTGGTGCGCTGAACACCAACACCAATGCGGCGCTTGCCGCGATGTTCTAAGCCGGCGTTGCGATCATGGTGACCCGCCCCGGGTCGGCGCGCCTCAGTCTGGGTGCGCCGCTCCTGGTGGCGGCGTCCACCACGCTGGTCTGCGCCGCCACCTGGGTGGGTGATCCGACGACCCCGGGCGGGCCGCTGCCGGTGTGCCCCACCAAGGCCCTGTTGGGCATCGACTGCCCGGGCTGCGGCAGCGCGCGGATGTTGTATTCCCTTATGCACGGCAACTTGTCGGCGGCCGCCAGGTTCAACGCGCTGGGCCTGGTCGCGCTGGTGTTGCTGGTGTGGGCGTATGCGGCCTGGACCTATGGCCGGGTGACGGGCCGGCCGGCACGGGGCTGGCAGCACCAGCGCTGGGCGGCAGCGGTGACGCTGGCGCTGGTCACGGCCTGGTTTGTGGTGCGCAATCTGCCGTTTGCGCCATTCACCGCGCTGTATGTCTAGCCTCAGGGTGGTGCTCGCCCTCGTCGCCCTGACCGCCTCTCTGACCGGCTGCCATCATCACCGCGACAGCTCGCAGCAGGCCACCGGCGACCCCGCCGCGGCCGATTTCGCCGACGCCCTGCACAAAAAGGTCACCGCCGACGCGATGATGGCGCACCTGACCAAGCTCCAGGACATCGCCAACGCCAACAACGGCACCCGCGCGGTTGGCACTTCCGGCTACGAAGCCAGCGTCGACTACGTGGTGGACACGTTGCGCAAGAGCGGCTTTGACGTCCAGACGCCCGAGTTCTCGGCGCGGGTGTTTCACGGTGACAAGCCGACGGTGACGGTCGGCGGGGTGGTCGTCGAGGCGCGCCCCTTGGACTTCAGCCGCGGCACCCCGCCCGACGGGGTGAGCGGGCCGCTGGTGGCGGTGCCCCCGGCGAACAGCGCGGCCTGCAACCCCGCCGACTTCGACGGGCTTCGGGTGCAGGGCGCGGTGGTGCTGGTGGACCGCGGCACCTGCCCGTTCGCGCAGAAGGAGGACGCCGCCGCGCAGCGCGGCGCCGTCGCGATGATCGTCGCCGACAACATCGACGAGCAGCAGATGGGCGGCACCCTGGGACCGGACACCGACGTGAAGATCCCGGTGGTGAGCGTCACCAAGTCCACCGGATTGCAGCTGCGCGGTCAGCCCGGGCCGACGACCATCAAGCTCAACGCCAGCGTCCAAACCTTCAAGGCGCGCAACGTCATCGCCCAGACCAAGACCGGGTCGCCCACCGACGTGGTGATGGCGGGCGCGCACCTGGACAGCGTGCCCGAGGGCCCGGGCATCAACGACAACGGGTCCGGGGTCGCCGCCGTCCTGGAAACCGCGGTGCAGCTCGGGAACTCACCGCCGGTGCACAACGCGGTGCGGTTCGGTTTCTGGGGGGCCGAGGAACTCGGGCTGATCGGGTCGCGCAACTACGTCGAGTCGCTGAATCTCGACGGGCTCAAAGACATTGCCCTGTACCTGAACTTCGACATGCTCGCATCGCCGAATCCCGGCTACTTCACCTATGACGGGGACCAGTCGCTGCCGGCGGACGCCCGCGGCCAGCCGGTGGTGCCGGAAGGCTCGGCCGGAATCGAGCGCACCCTGGTCGCCTACCTGAAGTCGGCGGGCAAGACCGCGCAGGACACGTCGTTCGACGGGCGTTCGGACTACGACGGATTCACGCTGGCGGGCATCCCGTCGGGCGGCCTGTTCTCGGGCGCCGAGACCAAGATGTCCGCCGATCAGGCCAAGCTCTGGGGCGGAGCCGCCGACCAGCCCTTCGATCCCAACTACCACCAGAAGACCGACACCCTCGACCACATCGACCGCACCTCGCTGGGCGTCAACGGCGGCGGCGTCGCCTACGCGGTGGCCTTCTACGCGCAGGACCTCGGCGGCCGGAATGGCGTGCCGGTGCTGGCCGATCGCACCCGCCACACGCTCAACAAGCCATGATCCGCCGACTGTCCGCGGCGCTGACGCTGATCTGCTTGGTGGCGGGGTGCTCGCCGTCGCGGCCCGCGCCGCAGGCGGCGGCCCCGGATCTGGCCCGGGGACTGGCGGTAAAGGTGACCGCGGACCGGATGTTCGCGCACCTGCGCGCGCTGCAGGCCGTCGCCAACGCCAACCGCGGAAGCCGCGCCGACGGCACCCCGGGCTTCGACGCCAGCGTCGACTACGTGGCGAAGGCGTTGCGGGACAGGGGCTTTAAGGTCGCGACCCCGCAGTTCGACCGGCTCTACAACGTCTCACCGGGTAAGCCCGCGCTGACGGTGGCCGGCCGCACCTATCAGGTCGACCAGGCGTCGATGCTGGTCCGAACGCCGCCTGGCGGCCTGACCGGGCCGCCGGTTCACCCGGCGCGGCCGTCGGGCTGCGTCGTCGGCGATTACCCCGCCGGCCTGCCCGCCGGCGCGATCGCCGTCGTCGACGACGCCGGCTGCTCGGTGGTCGACAAGCAGAACAGCGCCGTGGCCAAGGGCGCGGCGGGGCTGATCGTGCTCAGCGCGCCCAATGGGCAGGGCGCCCCGCCGACGCTGTTCGGCCCCGGCTATTTCAAGCAGCTGACCGTGCCGGTCGCCGTCGTCGGCCCCAACGGCGCCGCTGCGCTCGCCCACGACACCGCGCCGATACGCCTGGTGCTGGACGCCGAGAACCGCGCCATCTCGTCGCGAAACGTGTTGGCGCAGACCGAAACCGGCTCCCCGCATGAGGCGATCGTGGTCGGCGCGCACCTGGACGGGCCGCGCGACGGTCCGGGGATCAACGACGACGGGACCGGCGTGGCCGCGGTGCTGGAAACGGCGCTGCAGCTGGGGCCGCTGGCGGCGGTGAACAACGCGGTGCGGTTCGTGTTCTGGGGCGCCGACGAGGACGGCCTGAATGGCGTGATGGACTACGTCTTCGGGATGGACCGCGATCAGCTCAACGACATCGCGATGTACCTCGACTTCACCATGCTCGGTTCCCCGAACGCCGGCTTCTTCACCGACGACGGCGACCAGTCCGGACCGCCCACGCCCGGCATCGCATTCGGCGACGTGCCCGAGGGCTCGGCGGGCATCGAGCGCACCCTGGGCGGCTACCTCAACCTGGCCGGCAAGCGGCCCGCCGACATGCCGCTGGGCACCATGACGGACTACCACCCCTTCATGGTCGCGGGCGTGCCGGTCGGGGGACTGACCGCCGGCGCCACGCAGCTCAAGACCACGGTGCAGGCGCGGCTGTGGGGCGGTCAAGCCGGCGCCCCGTTCGACCCCAACTTCCAGAGCCCGCGCGACACCGTCGACGCCGTCAACCGGGACGCGTTGGCGGTCATGGGTTCTGGCGCGGCCTTCGCGGTGGGCACCTACGCCCAGTCGATCGGCGGCGTCAACGGCGTCCCGCCGCACGACAAGCGTCATCGCACGCGGGTGCCGTAGCCGTTCGGACTTGTCGGGACCGACTTGTCGGCGGCCGTCGGTACACTCGAAAACATGTTCGACGAAGCCGCATGTGCCGAGGTGATTGCCCGGTTCGACGAGATGATTGAGCGGCGCTATCCGTCCAAGACCAGCACGTCGGCCGGACTGCTCACCGAGATTGAGGCCGCGGCGCGCGAGGAAAACCGAGCCGCCGCTACCCAGCTCGACCGGATCGGGCGGTTGTTCGGCTATCGGCTCTCGCGCTGCTCGGAGACCGAGGATTGGGCGATCGACACGATGGAGGCCGTCGCCGCGGAGGTGGGGGCGGCGTTGCGGATCAGTCAGGGGCTGGCGGCCAGCCGGGTGCGCTATGCCCGGGCGATGCGCGAACGCCTCCCGCAGGTGGGGGAGGTCTTTAAGGCCGGCGATATCGATTACCGAGTGTTTCAGACGATCGTGTATCGCACCGATCTGATTGAGGACGCGCAGGTGTTGGCGAGCGTGGATGCGCAGCTGGCGGCCAATGTGGCGCGTTGGCCGTCGATGAGCCAGGGCCGGCTGGGCGCGCAGGTGGATCGGATCGTGGCCCGCGCTGATGTGGATGCGGTGCGCCGGCGCGCCAAGGCCCAGCGGGATCGGGAGGTGTGGATCGGCCCGGACTTGGATGGGCGCGCGGAGTTCGGCGGGGTCATGCTGAGCCCGGATGCGCATGCGTTGGACAAGCGCCTGAATGCGTTGGCGGGCACCGTGTGTGCGCACGATCCGCGCACCCGGGAGCAGCGCCGCGCCGACGCCTTGGGCGCTTTGGCCGCGGGCGCGGACCGGCTGGGGTGTCGGTGCGGGCGCCCTGATTGTGCGGCCGGGAAACGCCCGCCCGCGGGTCCGGTGCTGATTCATGTGATCGCCGAGCAGGCCACCCTGGACGGTCGCGGCTCGGTGCCGGCCTCGGAGGTGGGCGCCGATGGGCTGATCACCCCCGAACTGCTGGCCGAACTCGCTAAGTCGGCCAAGTTGACGCCGCTGATCCACCCCGGCGACGCGCCGCCGGAGGACGGTTATGTGCCGTCGAAGGCGTTGGCCGATTTCGTGCGCTGCCGGGATTTGACGTGCCGCTGGCCCGGCTGCGACGCCCCGGCGATCGGCTGCGACATCGACCACACCGTCCCCTACGCCCAGGGTGGACCCACCCATGCGTCCAACCTGAAGTGTTACTGCCGAACTCATCATTTGATCAAGACGTTTATGGGCTGGGCCGAACAACAACTGGCTGACGGGACGCTGATCTTGACCTCCCCGTCCGGACACACCTATGTGACCACCCCGGGCAGTGCGCTGCTATTCCCAAGTCTGTGTCGTGGGGTCGACGGTGTCTTCCCGGCCGCCGAGGCCGACCCGCCCGTCGAGTACTGCGCCGAGCGCACCGCGATGATGCCCAAACGCCGCCGCACCCGCGCCCAGGACCGCGCCTACCGCGTGGCCACCGAACGCCGCCACAACCGCCAAGCCCGTCTAGCCCGAAAAGCCGAGTGGCCCAGTTATTTTGGGCCCGCCCCACCCGATCGTGACGACGACGACCCTCCGCCGTTCTAGGAAGCGGCGACGGTGAACAGCCGCCATTCGCCGGGCACACCTCCGACGCATTCCGGCACCGCCTGTTTGCCTTGTGAATGGCAGCCCGCCCGTTGAAATTTGGGCTGTCATAGTTAGCCGGGCCATCTAGAATGGGATCCCTTTGATGCTGCCTTGCAGCCCGGTCGGGATGAGGTTTGTCATGAATGTGCGCGGGCCGAGTCGACGTCTGAGGGCGGCAATCGCCTGCGCGGGGGCGGTACTCGTGGTGGCGGGCTGCTCCACGTTCGTCGACGGGCGCGCCCTGTCCATGCTCAACGACCCCTTCCGGGTGGGCGGCCTGCCCGCGACCAGCGGCCCCAGCGGGATCCGCGCGAACGCACCCGCGCCCACCGGCACGGTGGTCAACACCGACAACGGGCCGATCGACAAGCTGTCCCTGCTCTCCATCAACGACATCGAGGACTACTGGAAGTCGGTCTACAGCGAATCGCTGAAAGGGACTTTCATCCCGGTCGCCAAGATGGTGTCCTACGACTCCGACGATCCCAGCAGCCCGATCGTTTGCCACAGCGAGACCTATAAGCTCGTCAACGCCTTTTTCACGTCGCGCTGCAACCTGATCGCCTGGGATCGCGGCGTGTTCATGGCCATCGCGCAACGCTATTTCGGTGACATGTCCGTGAACGGCGTGTTGGCGCACGAATTCGGGCACGCCTTGCAGCAGATGGCGAAATTGGTCACCAGAACGGACCCGACCATCGTCCGCGAACAGCAGGCCGACTGCTTCGCGGGCGTGTATCTGTTCTGGGTGGCCGACGGCAAGTCGCCGCGCTTCACGCTGAGCACCGCCGACGGGCTCGACCACGTGCTGGCCGGAATCATCACCACCCGCGACCCGGTCCTGGACGCCGACACCACCAACGACGACGAACACGGTTCGGCCCTGGACCGGATCAGCGCCTTCCAGATGGGCTTCATCGACGGCGCCTCGGCGTGCGCGGGGATCAACAAGCAGGAAATCGCACAGCGCCGCGGCGACCTGCCGACCGCCCTGCGGACCGACACCAGCGGCGACCCCGAGACCGGGGAGGTCCCGATCAACGAGGACACGTTGTCCACGCTGATGGAGCTGCTGGGGAAGATCTTCTCCCCCAAGAGCCCGCCGACGCTGTCCTACAAGCCGGCCGATTGCCCCGACGCCAAGGCCAGCCCGCCGGCGTCGTACTGTCCGGCGACCAACACCATCGTGATCGACCTGCCCGGGCTGGCGAAGGCGGGCAAGGTCGCCGCCGAGAACGAGCGCACCCTGCCGCAGGGTGACGACACCGCGCTGTCGATGGTGATGTCGAGGTACGCGCTGGCGGTGCAGCACGAACGCGGCCTGGCGATGCAGAGCCCGTGGACGGCGCTGCGCACGGCGTGCCTGACCGGCGTCGTGCATCGCAAGATGGCCGAACCCATCGAGCTGCCGTCCCAGAAGCAGCTGGTGCTGACGGCCGGCGATCTCGACGAGGCCGTCTCCGGCCTGCTGATCAACCACCTGGTCGCCAGCGACGCCGACGGCACCAGCGTGCCGGCCGGCTTCACCCGGATCGCGGCGTTCCGCGGCGGCGTGGCCGGCAACATGGACGCCTGCTACTCGCGCTATCCCGGCTAGGCTCCGGCGATTTCGGCGATCCGGGGAACCACCTCGTCGCCGAGCCGGCGAATGAAACCGACCGGGTCGGGGTTGCCGGGCACGGGACCGGTGTTGATCATCTCGACCCCGAGCGAGGCATAAAGCTCGACCGTCTTCAGGTACGCGTCGGTATCGGTGAAGGGATCGTCGAAAAAGCCGACGGTCTTGCGGATCTCGCCGGGATCCCTGCCCACCGCGTCGCAGTGCCGGTTCAGCACGTCGACCTTGTGCTTGAGCGCCTCGACGTCGCTCGTCGTGCTGTTCCAGACGTCGGCGTACTGGGCGACCAACCGCAGTGTCTTCTTCTCGCCGTCGCCGCCGATCAGGATCGGCGGTCGCCGAATCGGTTGCGGCACACAGATCGTCTCGGCCAGCCGATAATGCTTGCCGTTGTAGGGCCCATCGTTGTCGCTCCACATCTGAAGGCAGACCTGCAGCGCCTCTTCCAGCATCTCGAACCGCGCGCCGAGCGGCGGGTACGGAACCCCGAGGCCGGCGTGTTCGCGGTCGTACCACGCCGCGCCGAGGCCGAGCATGGACCGGCCCGCCGACAGCACGTCCAGCGTCGTCACCGTCTTGGCCAGCAGGCCCGGGTAGCGGTAGGTGACCCCGGTGACCAGCAGGGCCAGGCCGATGGTCGTCGTCTGCCCGGCCAGGAATCCCAGCGACGTATAGCCCTCGAGGAACGGATCCTCCGCTCGCCCAACGGCTTCCATCTGGAAGAAGTGGTCGGCCAGAGTGAACAGCGTGGCCCCGCCCTGCTCGGCGGCCCTGGCCGCGTCGGCCAGCGTCGGGCCTAGCTTAGCCGGATCCCCCGGCAGAAAATCGATGAAGTGAACGCCCAATTCCATTGCGGTATCTCCTCGTCTCGTCACTCGGTCAGACGCTCGAGCAGCGACAGCGCGTCGAGGATGACGCGGCGTTCCCGTTCGGAATACCGCTCCTGCATGGCGCGCGCCAGCCATTCCTCCCGCAACCGGCGATCGCTCTCGGCGCGCCGCCGGCCCTTGGCGGTCAGCGAAACCACCTGGCGGCGGCCGTCTTCGGGGTCGGGCGTGCGGTCGATGAGCCCGCGTTGCTCGAGCGCGGCCACGATCGTGGCCATCGACTGCGGCCGCACCCCTTCGGCACCGGCCAGCGCGCTGGCCGACGACGCTCCCTCTTTCCAGAGGCGGGTGAGCACCGCGGTCTGGGACGGCGTGAGGTCCTCGTCGACCCCCAGACTCCGCAGCCGGCGCCGCAGCCGGCTGAACAGCACCCGCAGATCGCGGGCGGCCGCCACGGCCGAGTCGGTGATGCCGTCCATGACCCAATCCTAAATTAGCCAGTCAAAACTGTCCAGTCTTAACTGTCTAAATCACGTCATGGTTCGAAGATCATGTTGAGCGAACCAGCCGCAGCGCGGCCTCGACCGCGAGCGCGGGCACGTCGAGGGTCTTCGAGCGCAGGTCGTGGCGCGCGCCGGTGACCTCGACGACCTCGGTCGGCGCGGCGATCAGCGCTGCGGCGGCGCGCAATTCGTCGGGCGTGCCGAACGGATCGGACGTCCCGTGGGTGAAGACGGTGGGCACCCGAATGTCGGGGAGGTGTTCGGTGCGCGGGCGCTCCGGCTTGCCCGGGGGGTGGACCGGATACGAGAACAGTGTCAAGACGTCCACCGGCGCCTCGCCGGCAGCCACCACCATGGACGTCTGCCGGCCGCCGTAGGAGTGCCCGCCGGCGATCAGCGGGCCGGCGGATAGTCCGCGGCACAACGTGATCGCCTCGACGATTCCCTCGCGGTCGCCGGCCGCCGAACCGGACGGAGGGCCCTTGGGCCGGCGCCGGCGGTACGGCAGGTTGTAGCGCACCGCGAGCCAGCCGCGCCGGGCCCACTCATCGCAAACCTGTTGCAGCAGGGGCGATTCCCGGTCGCCACCGGCTCCGTGGGTCAACACCACGACACCGGCCGGTGGCCCCGGGGGTTCGTGCGCCACGCCCGCGATCGCCTCGAGGTTCATAAGTTCAGCCGAAACAACGGAGAGACGGGGCCGTGGCCGTGGCCGAGCGGATAGGAGGCGCGCAGGCATTCGGTCACCCACCCCTTCGCGAACGCGACCGCGCCCGGGACGGTGTAGCCGTGGGCCAGCGCGCAGGCCGTCGCCGCGGCCAACGTGTCTCCGGCGCCGTGGTCGTGCATGGTGTCCACCCGCGGCGAGGTGAACTCATGAAAGTCGGTGCCGTCGAACAGAAGATCCGTGCTCGTCGCCGAACCCTGCAGGTGGCCTCCCTTCACCAGCGCCCACTTGGGTCCCAGGGCATGCAGCGCGCGAGCCGCCTCCCGCTGAGTCTGCGAGTCGACAACATCGATATCGAGCAGCAGTCGCACCTCGTGCAGGTTCGGTGTCACCAGCGTGGCCAACGGAAAGAGCTCGCCCCGAAGGGAAGCCAGGTCCGCGGGATCCAACAGCGGATCGCCGTGCATCGACGCGCACACCGGGTCGACCACCAGGGGCGCGTCGCCGCCGTGATGCCGCCAGGCCGCGGCGACCGATTCGATGATCTCGCCCGACGCCAGCATGCCGGTCTTGGCCGCCTGCAGCCCGATGTCGTGACATACCACCTCGATCTGGGCGGCGATGACGTCGCCGGGAACCTTGTGAAAACCCTTGACGCCCACCGAGTTCTGCACGGTCACCGCGGTCACCGCACACAACGCATGAACCCCGAGCAGCGTGCAGGTGCGCACATCAGCCTGCATCCCCGCGCCGCCGCCCGAGTCCGAGCCGGCGACGGTCAGCACGCGCAACGGCGTGGCGCCCGGCGCGGCTAAAGGCAGGAAATTCACTGCGTGATCGGCAGATACACCCGATTGCCGTGCTCGGCGAACTCCTGCGACTTTTCGGCCATGGCTGCCTCGATGGCTTCCTCGCTGTCGAGGCCGTGCGCGGCCGCGTAGTCGCGGACATCCTGCGTGATGCGCATCGAGCAGAACTTGGGACCGCACATCGAGCAGAAGTGCGCGGTCTTGGCGGGTTCGGCCGGCAGCGTCTCGTCGTGGAACTCCCGCGCGGTGTCGGGGTCCAGCGACAGCGCGAACTGGTCGTTCCAACGGAACTCGAAACGTGCTGTGCTCAAAGCGTTGTCGCGCTCCTGGGCGCGGGGGTGCCCCTTGGCCAGGTCGGCCGAGTGGGCGGCGATCTTGTAGGCGATCACGCCGTCCTTGACGTCCTTGCGGTCCGGCAGCCCCAGGTGCTCCTTGGGCGTCACGTAGCACAGCATCGCGGTGCCGGCCTGGGCGATGATCGCCGCGCCGATCGCCGACGTGATGTGGTCGTAGGCCGGCGCGATGTCGGTGGCCAGCGGGCCCAGCGTGTAGAACGGGGCCTCCTCGCACAGCTCCTCTTCCAGCCGCACGTTCTCGACGATCTTGTGCATCGGGACGTGCCCTGGGCCCTCGATCATCACCTGTGCGCCATGGGCTTTCGCGATCTTGGTCAGCTCGCCCAGGGTGCGCAGCTCGGCGAACTGGGCGGCGTCGTTGGCGTCGGCGATGGAGCCCGGCCGCAGCCCGTCGCCGAGCGAGAAGGTGACGTCGTATCGCGCGAAGATGTCGCACAGTTCGGCAAAGTTGGTGTACAGGAACGATTCCTGGTGATGAGCCAGGCACCAGGCCGCCATGATCGACCCGCCGCGGGACACGATGCCGGTGACGCGCTTGGCGGTCAGCGGCACATACCGCAGCAGCACGCCGGCGTGCACGGTCATGTAGTCCACGCCCTGCTCGCACTGTTCGATCACGGTGTCGCGGTAGATCTCCCAGGTGAGCTCGGTCGGATCGCCGTTGACCTTCTCCAGCGCCTGGTAGATCGGCACGGTGCCCACCGGCACCGGCGAATTGCGCAGGATCCACTCGCGGGTCTCGTGAATGTTCTTGCCGGTGGACAGGTCCATGATGGTGTCGGCGCCCCAGCGGGTGGCCCACACCATCTTGTCGACCTCCTCGGCGATCGACGACGTCACCGCCGAATTGCCGATGTTGGCGTTGACCTTGACCGCGAACGCCTTGCCGATGATCATCGGCTCGCTCTCCGGGTGGTTGTGGTTGGCCGGGATCACCGCGCGGCCGCGGGCGACCTCGTCGCGCACCAGTTCGGCGGGCATGCCCTCGCGGGCGGCGATGAACGCCATCTCGGCCGTGATCTCGCCGGCGCGGGCCCGCTGCAGCTGGGTGCCGCGGTCGCGGACCACACCGGGCCGCGCCGGCAGCCCGGCCGCCAGGTCGATCGCCGCGTCCGGGTCGGTGTAGGGCCCGGACGTGTCGTAGAGGTCGAAGTGGTCCCCGGTGGACAGGTTGACCCTGCGGAAGGGCACCCGCGCGCCGCCGTCGAGCTCGCGGTAGGCCTTGCTGCTGCCCCAGATGGGTCCGGTGGTGACGGACGGCTCGATAGTGGTGGTCATTCTCATCTCCCTACGCCGGCATTACCCGGTCAGGTTCGTACGGTCGACGGCCCCGAGCCGTCCTCTCAGCGCACTCGGCGTGCGCTCCCGCGTCTAATGGATTGGTCCGTCCGCGACGTTACCCCCTTGGCGGTAGCCGCGAGTACCCACCTGGTGGGAGGATGCAAACGTGCAACCCGCCGAGAGCCCGACGCAGCCGACCGGTGCAATCGAAGCCGCGACCAGGTACCTGAACGTCGGCGCCTTCCGCTTCTGGTTCGTCGGTCAGCGCTGGGAATGGTCCGACGAGGTGGCCAGGATGCACGGTTACGCACCCGGCCAAGTGGCGCCGACGACGGAACTGCTGTTGTCGCACAAGCATCCCGAGGATCGGGCCCACGTCCAGGACCTGCTGGACTACGCCCTGCGGTCCGAGGAGTCGTTTTCCAGCCGCCACCGCTTCCTCGACACCGCGGGCAACGTGCACGACGCGATCGTGGTGGCCGACCGCATGCTGAACGATTCCGGCGCCGTGGTGGGCACGGCCGGGTATTACATCGACCTCACCGACACCTTCGACGAGGCCCGCCAGGAAGTGCTCGACGAGGCGCTGCCGGACCTGTTCGAGAACCGCGCGGCCATCGAACAGGCCAAGGGCGTGCTGATGTACGTGTACCGCGTCAGCGCCGAGCAGGCCTTCCGCGTGCTGCAGTGGCGCTCGCAGGAGACCAATGTGAAGCTGCGTTCGCTGGCAAAGCAATTGCTCGCCGAGGTCACGACGCTGCCCGCCCCCAGCGCCGCCGTCCAAAGTCAGTTCGACCATCTGCTGCTGACCGTGCACGAACGCATTCCGCCGGAGACTTCCGGGTAATCGCTAGGCTTCGAAACATTCTTTCCTGGGCATGCTGCCGATTCGGGGCCGTCGCGGTGACGCCCAGGGAGGGACTTCGGCTTGCTCGAGGTGGTGGAAGGCATGGAACTGTTGGCGGTTGACCACGAGGCCCGGGAGGACGCCGTACTCGTTCGGGTCAAAGGCGATGTCGATTCCAGCACCGTCGACCAGCTCACCCCCCATCTGGTCGCCGCGCTGCAGGCGGCCGCGAAGCACCCGGCCCGGTTGGTGATCGTCGACCTGCAATCGGTGACGTTTTTCGGAAGCGCGGCGTTGAACGCGGTGCTCGATTGCCACGAGGGCGGGAAGGAAGCCGGCACGTCGGTGCGATTGGTGGCCGACAACGACCAGGTTCTGCGGCCGATCCAGGTCACGGAGCTCGATCGCATCCTCGAGGTCTATCCGACGCTTTCCGACGCGCTGCAACGCGAACGCCGGCAATGAACCCGCTGCCGGCCGACCTCGCGGCCGCGGTCGCCCTGGGTGGCGAGATGGGCCGCCGGTTTGCCGAGTTCGACTGGGCCGCACACCCTTTGGGATCGCCGCAGGGGTGGCCGGCCGAGTTCCGGGCGGCGACGGTGACGGCGTTGACGTCGCGGTTCCCGATCGTGCTGTGGCTGGGGTCGCAGGATCTGTTCCTGGTTTACAACGACGCGTACATCTCGGCGCTGTCCGACAAACACCCGTCCGCGCTGGGCCGGCCCGGCCGGGAAGTGTGGTGGGACATCTGGGATTCGATCAGCCCCATGCTGGCGAGCGTCATCGCGACGGGCAAGGCCACCTGGTCCGACGACCTGCTGCTGACGATGGTGGTCGAAGGCCGGCGGCTGGAGCGGTATTTCACCTTCACCTACGGCCCGCTGATGGGCGACGGCGGCGACGTCTCCGGGATTTTCTGCGCGGTCAACGAAACGACCGAGCGGGTGATGGGGGAGCGGCGCCTGCACCTGCTCAACGACGTGACCTCCGCCGCCATGGGTACCCAGAGCATCGACGACGCCGTGGCCGCGGCCGCCGCGGTGTGTGCGGCCCAGCCCGCGGACGTGCCGTTCATCGCCGCCTATGTCGCCGACGCGGACGGCGAGCTCGCCCTGCGGGGCGCGACGGCGTCGGTGCTGCCGGTCCTGCCGCGATCGCTTCGGGCGCTGGCCGATTCGGGGTCGAAGTCGGAGATCGGCAACGTAACTGCGGCGGTTCCCGGGATCGAGGCGATCCTCGGTGGCGACTGTCCGGAGCGGGCGCTGGTGTTGCCGCTGGGCGAGACCACCACCGCCGGGGCGCTGGTGGTCGGCATCAACCCGCGCTGCCCGCTCGACGAGCAGTACCGCGGCTTCTGCCAGCTGCTGGCCGACCAGCTGTCGGCGACATTCGCGCGGATCAACTCCTACGAACAGCAGCGGCTGCGGGCCGACGCGCTCGCCGAGTTGGACCGCGCCAAGACGGCGTTTCTGACCAACGTCAGCCACGAATTCCGCACGCCGCTAACGCTTTTGCTCGGTCCGCTGGAGGATGCGCTGTCCGATGCGCCGCCGGAAAGCGCGCTGGAGGATCGACTGACCACGGCGGCCCGCAACGCACGGCGCCTGCAGCGCCTGGTCGACTCGCTGCTCGATTTCTCGCGCCTCGAGGCGGGCCGGGCGGACGCGAAACTGGTGTGCACCGACGTCGGCGCGCTCACCGAGCACATCGCGTTGTCGTTCACCGAGCTGTGCCAGCGGGCTGGCCTGGACCTCGTGTTGGACTGCGGCCCGGCGCTTGCCGACGTCGACCCGGGCATGTGGGAAACCATCGTGCTCAACCTGCTTTCCAACGCCGTCAAGTACACGCTGCGCGGGTCGATCACGGTCGAGGTGCGCGCGGAGGCGGCGGATTGCCGAATCACGTTGCGGGACACCGGGGTCGGGATCGGCCCGGAGGACCTGGACCGCCTGTTCGAACGCTTCTATAGGGCCGACAACATCCGCGGCCGCAGCGTGGAGGGCGCCGGCATCGGGCTGTCGCTGGTGCGCGGCCTGGTCGAGCTGCAACGCGGAACGGTGGAGATCGAGAGCGAACCGGATCGCGGCACCACGGTCACCATCCGGCTGCCGCGATCGGTCGCGGGCGCACCCCAGCCCCCCGGGGGGACGCCGAACCCGAGCAACCCGTACGTGGCCGAGGCGCGTCAGTGGCTGACCCCCGTCGCGGACCCGGGCGCGGCGGCCGCCGCGCCTGACGGCGCGGCCGCCGCGCCTGACGGGCCGCGCCAATTGGTGCTTGTCGCCGACGACAACGCCGACATGCGAGCCCACCTCGAGCGCGTGCTATCGCCGCATTGGCAAACGGTTTTGGTGGCCGACGGGCAGTCGGCGCTGGCGGCGGCCAGGGAGCTGCGCCCCGACGCGATCGTGACCGACATCATGATGCCGGGCCTCAGCGGCTTCGACCTGGTCGCGGCGCTTCGCGCGGATCCGGACCTGGCGGCGACGCCGGTCCTGATGCTGTCGGCGCGGGCCGGCGCGGAGGCCGTCGACGAGGGCTTCGCCGCGGGTGCCGACGACTACCTGCCCAAGCCCTTCCGGTCGCAGGAGCTGGTGGACCGGGTGGCGTCGCGGCTGTCCGCGGTCACCCGCGAGCGCGATCGCCTGCGGCGCGAGGCGCCGCTCGACCTGGCGCCGCTCGACTCCGCGCTGCAGGCGACCGACTCGGTGGCCGGAATATTGCGCGCGCTGATCGACGCGGGCCCCGGTTCGGCGGATCCCCCCGCCGTGACGATCGGGTTGTTCGACGGCGAGCGCCACGTCCGGTTCGAGTACGCCGGCGACGTGCCCGCCGAGGTGCGGGACCGCTACCACGTCGCCGCGCTCGACGCCCCGCTGCTCGGCGTCGACGTGGTGAACACCGGAGAGCCGATGGTCGTCATGGACACCTTCGACCTGCCCCCGCGCTATGAGCACGCGGTGCGCGACACCGCCGCAAGCGTCCGCGCGTGCGTCGCTCATCCGTTGCGGGACAACGGAGGTCGCGTTATCGGCGTGCTGGCACTGCTGTGGCCGACGCCGCGCCAATTCGATGCGGCGGAACTCGACACGTTCCGCCGGATGGCCGCGCTCACCCAGTCGGCGGTGGACCGGGTGCGCGTCATGGCGCGCGAGCACCGGATCGCCGTCGACTTCCAGGAGCACCTGCTCGACTTGGATCGCGGCTCGACCGCGGCCGTCGTGGCGGCCGTCTACCAGCCGGCCGGGGAGGCGATGCGCGTCGGCGGCGACTGGTACTCGGTCACGCCGCTGGGCCGCGCCGGCCAGATCGGCATATCGGTGGGCGACGTCGTCGGGCACGGCCTGGCCGCCGCGATCGTGATGAGCAGGCTGCGCGCCGCGGTGGCGGCCTCGGCGCTCAGCGCGGCCGAGCCGGTCGCGGTGCTGGGCGCGCTGGACCGCTACGCCGCCAGCGTCACCGGCGCCCGGTGCGCGACGGTGGCCTACGCACTGGTCGATATCGGCGCGGGCGGCACCACCGTCAGCTACAGCTGCGCCGGGCACCCGTACCCGTTGCTCGTTCCCCCCGACGGTGATCCGGTCTACCTCGAGTCGGGTCGGCGGCCCCCGGTGGCCGTCGCGGACAACGGCTCGGACAACCCGTCCGCCCACGACGCCGCGACGGCCGAGCTGGCGCCGGGCAGCCTGATCCTGCTCTATACCGACGGACTCATCGAACGCGCCGGCGAGACGCTCGACGAGGGGTTCGCCCGCCTGAAGGCCGCGGCCGCCCTTTGCGCCGATCTGCCGGTCGAATCGGTGTGTGCCGAGCTGCTGGCGCGGATGACCCCGCCGGCGGGCTATCGCGACGACGTGGTGGTGCTCGCCCTGCGCCCGAGCCACACGGCCGCGGGCAGCTTCGCCACGGTGCTGCCGGCGGTGCCGGCGCAGATCCCAGTCGCGCGCCGGCAGCTGCGGGGGTGGCTGGACAGCATCGCCACGGTGCCGGGCCGCGAGGAGGACATCCTGCTGGCGACGGGGGAGGTGGTCACCAACGCGATCGAACACGGCAGCCGCTGCGAGCCGCGGCGGACGGTCTCCGTCGAGGCCTTCGTGCACGGGGACACCGTCGCGGTCACTGTCAGCGATACCGGTAGCTGGGTCGGCGATTCGTCCGCCAGCCTGCGCAGCCGCCGGCGCGGGCGGGGCCTCACCCTGATCGGCGGGCTAGCCGACCGCGTCGCCACCGTCCGCACCCCGGGAGGCACCCGGGTCACGCTGGAGTTCGACGGCGCGGGGAGTGCCTAGGCCTCTTCCATGGCCTCGCCGAGCTCCTCGAGGAGCCGGTTGTGGTGGTTGCTCGCCAGCACGTGCCCGGCGGCGATGACCAGGGCGACGGGCCAGTCGATGAGTTCGAATGCCGCCAGGGCGGCCAGGCCGCCGTAGTAGGCCAGTTGCTCCGGGCGCGGGATCTCCACCTGGCCCACCACCGGCACGTTCACCACGAACGTTTCGCCCTCGCGGATCTTCTCCACGGCTTCGCGCTGCGAGGTCCCCTTGCGCGTTGTCTTTTCGGCCATGATTCGCCTTTCGGTAACGAAGGGTTTGCCGCCCCGCCGGGTACTGCGACCAACGTCGGACCTATGTCGACGACCGACTCCGTGTCCGACCCCCTGGTTTCGTCGATCGCTTTGGTGCTGAAGGTGCCCGTGGTGCAACTCTATGCGCTGCTGTGGCGGGTCGGGGTGGTTGAGATTCGGCAGTCCGATCGGCCGGCTCGCCGTTCGTCGAGTCAGGTCCTGGTGGCAGCGTGTGCGGGCTGCCCCAACCGTCCGAAACCCGGTTCAGAACGGCTATCGCGACGGTCGCCCCGGCGGCTGCCCCCAGAGCCTGTCCCCAGCCGACGGGACCAAGCGGTGTGCAGCCGAGCAACTGGCTGACCACCGGGATGCTGATCAGCGTTCCCATCGCGCCGAGCGAGCCCACCGCCGTCAGCACCACCAGCGGGGCGTGAGAATCCAGCAGCGTCTGGCCCAACTCGGCGCCGACCAGCGCGACCAGCGCCACGGTCGAGGCCCGCTGCGGGCGCCCGGTGACGCTGGCCATGGCCCACGCCACCGTCGTCGCCGCGGCGGTGGTGACGCCGCGGATGGCCACCGCGCGCCACAGCGCGGGCTGGTCGGGGCCTCGGATGCCCGGATCGATCGGCGTGCTCGGCTCGCTGACCGCCAGGGCGGCGGCCGGCAGCGCATCGGTCATCATGTTCACCAGCAGCAGCTGCCGGGTGTTCAGGGGCGACGTGCCGGTGATCGCGCTGCCGATGACGGCGAACAGCACCTCGCCGGCGTTGCCGCCGAGCAGCACGGACACCGCCGCCTGCACCCGCTGCCAGAGCTGGCGTCCCTCCTCGATGGCCTGCACCAGTGCCTCGATGCGGGCGTCCACCAGCACCACGTCGGCCGCCATGTGGGCCGGGTCGCTGCCGCCGGACACGACGCCGATGCCGACGGTGGCGGCCCGGATGGCGGCGGCGTCGTTGGAGCCGTCGCCGACCATCGCGCACAGCACGCCGGCACCCTCCAGCGTCTGGACGACCTGGACCTTGTTCTCGGGTGTCATCCGCGCGAAGATCACCCGCTCGGTCACGACGCGCTCCTGGTCCTTGCGCGACAGCGCGTCCCACTCGGAGCCGCTGATCACCTGCTCGTCGGTCACGGACAGGCCCAGTTCCCGGGCGATCGCCAGCGCGGTGATGGGGTGGTCGCCGGTGATCAGCTTGACGCCGACCCCCTGCCGGCGCAGGTTCGCCAGCAGGCCGACCGCCTCGGGGCGCGGCGTGTCGGACAGGCCGAGGAAGCCGGTCAGGGTCAGCCCGTCGCGGCAGAAGTCCGCGATGTCGTCCGGGTCGTCCCGGATCGCCTCGGCCTGCTGCGCCGTCAGCCGGCGCTGCGCCACCGCGATCACCCGCAGGCCGCCGGCGGCCAGTTCGCCGACCACTTTCTGAATCTTCGAGCCGGTGTTCTCGCAGGCGGCCAGCACCACTTCGGGCGCGCCCTTGACGGTCAGTTCGGTGCCGGTGACCGAGGCGGAGAACGACCGCCCGGAGCGGAAGGGCAGGTGCGCGTCGGCTTCCCCGCTGGGCGCCGAGCCGTCGAGCGAACGCAGCGCCGCCTCGACGATGGCGGCGTCGGTGGCGTGCGCGTGCGGGCTGCCGTTGGCGGCCGGGGCGGCGTGCGCGGCGTGGCGCAGCACCTCCTCGGGGGAGTGCCCCGGCGCCGGGCGGACCTCCGCGACCCGCAGCCGGTTCTCGCTCAGCGTGCCGGTCTTGTCGAAGCAGACCACGTCGATGCGGCCGAGCGCCTCCACCGAGCGCGGAACGCGGACCAGCGCGCCGTACTTGGTCAGCCGTCGCGCGGACGCGGACTGCGCCAGCGTCGCCACCAGCGGCATCCCTTCGGGGACCGCGGCGACGGCGATGGCGATGCCGCTGGCCACCGCCTGGCGCAGGCCCGTCCCGCGCAGCAGACCCAGCCCGCCGACCAGCGCGCCGCCGGTGACGCTGACGGGGAACGCCCGGTTGGTGAGCTGGCTGAGCTGGTGCTGCAGGCCGATGTCGGACGAGGTGTCGCCGGACACCAGCTCGGCGGCCCGGCGCTCCTGGGTGTCGGCCCCGACCGCGGTCACCACGGCGACCGCGGTGCCCGCCACGACGGTGGTCCCGGCGTACAGCATGCAGCGGCGCTCGGCGAGCTCGGCGCCCGGCGTGGCGTCGACCTGCTTCTCCACCGACAGCGACTCGCCGGTCAGCGTCGACTCGTCGACCTCGACGTCGACCTCCTCGAGGATCCGGGCGTCGGCGGGCACCACCTCGTGCGTCCGGATTTCGATGACGTCGCCGGGGCGCAATTGCGCCGCGATGACGTCGGTGTAGGTCCGCTCGCCGTCCGGACCGGTGTCGACCCGGCGGGCCGGCGGGACCTGCTGCGCCAGCAGGCGGTCGAGGCGGTTCTCGGCGCGCAGCCGCTGGCTGGCCGCCAGGATGGAGTTGCCGGTCAGCACCGAAAACACCAGCACGGCGTCGACTGGCGACCCGAGCACCGCGCTGGCCGCCGACCCCAGCGCCAGCACCGGGGTCAGCGGGTCGGTCAGCTCGGCGCGGACGGCCTTGAGGAGCTGCCAGACCGCGTTGGGCGGAGCCGGAGCCTGCCCTGCGGGCGAGGCGTCCACCTCCGACGGGGGCGGTGGCAGGGCCTTGCGCACCTGCTCGACCGACATCGCGTGCCATTCGTGAACGGCGGCCGGCCGCGGCGCGTCCGCGGTCATGATCCCGCGCGCCAGCAGGTAGCCGGACAGCGCGCCGGCCGCGGCGCCGGTGGTGACCGGACCGGGCCCGAGGCCGCGGACGCCCGGGATCATCAGTAGCGATCCCATGGCCGTCGCGCCGGCCGATATCCCGACCCCGCGCTGCGTGGCGGCCTTGGCGGCCGGCAGCGCGTGCAGGACCCGCCAGGCGGCCGCCAGGTCGGGCAGCAGCAGGTCCGCGCACCAGGGCGGCGCCCCGCCGCCGGGCCGCGGCAGCACGCCCAGCGCCACGTCCGCGGCCGAAAGCGCCCGTGCGCCAGCCGATGACAGCACGGCGACCGTGCGACCCGCCCGTTGCAGCTCGGCGACGGCGTGGGTGAGGGCGTCGTCGATCGAGCCGTTGCCGAGCGGGGTGATTTCGTCGAAGGCGGGCCGCAGCTCGCCCAGCGAATCGACGTCGACCGACACCAGGTCCGCCCCGGTGCGGTGCGCCTCGGCGACCACGGCCGACGCCAACGGGTCGTGGGTGGGGCGGAAAAGCGCCTCGACCGCCGCGTGCGGCTCGCTGGCCGACATCCCGGGCACCCGGTGCCAGCCGGGCCGTTGGCCGTTGTTCTGCAGCACCAGCTGGGCGCGGTTCCACGCCGCGGACAGCTCGCGGTCGTCGGCGCCGCGGATGCGGGCCACCCGCATGCCGGTGGTGCACAACACCCGGGGGTCGATGACGATCGCGTCGACGCGGTCGAGGCGGCGCAGCGCGTCCGGCCGCAGCGACAGGACGGCGTGCCGGTCGGCCAACCCGCGTCCCAGGGCGGCGGCGAACGCCTCCGGGGTGGTGCGGCTGGCCTTGGGGGCGGTCACCAGCACCGCGGTGGCGGCCATGTTCGGGTTGCGGGTGGTCACGGCGACCAGTCCCGCGCCGAGCGCCTGGACGAGCGCGAAGCGGCCGGCTGCGCCGCGCTCCACCACCCGCGCCCGCGGTGGCCTCGGCGATGACGCGTCGGTGGGCGGCTGGTCGGCGTGGCGGGCCAGCTCGGGTTCGTGCCGGCGCCAGGCCCGGGCCTCGGCGCGGCATTCGGCAGCCTTCATCGATTGCATGAGCAGGCCCACCGACAGCGACGCCGGTGCGAGGGTGACGGTTTCGGCCGCCGCCATGGCCAGCGTCAGCACGGTGTCCGTCGCGGGGCCGCCGATGCGGTCCTCGAGCAGGCGCCGCAGCCAGGGCTGGTAGTCGATCGCCACGATGGGCGCCTGGACGCCGATCGGCAACCGTGGCCAGTGCAGCGCGCGACCGGCCAGTGCGATGCCGAGCCCGGCCGCGTTGGCGGCCACGGTCACGGCCCGGGTCGCCGCCACCACGCCGTCGCCCGGCAAAGCCGTCGCGGGCGCCTTGTTGGTTGAGCGGCAACGTTTTTCGGCGTCGTCGACGACGCGGCACAGGTCACGCAGCGAGGTGTCCGGGTCGCCGATGGTGACGACGACGCGCGACAACGGGTGGTTCAGGCTGGCCGACGTCACGCCGGCGTGGTCGCGCAGGCCGTCGAGCACTGCCCGGCCCAACTCATCCGAGCTCGCGTCTTCGAGGCCGCGCACCTCGATCCAGGCCCGGTCCTTTCCGCGCCAACAGCGCCGGCTCAGCGTTTCGGCGGGAAGATCGCCGGTGAGCGCCCTGGCGCCCTCGCGCAGCGGAATCGCCGCGATGTGAAGGGCCTCTTGTGCCAGTCCGGTCAGAGCCCGCAGCGGCGTCGATCGTGGTAACGACGTGACGATGCTCAAGGGCTCCCCGGACGATCCTTAGTTGGTGCTGCGCAATTCGGCGGAACCGGCGCGACGCCCGGCCGCCTTCTTGGCCGCGGGCTTGCTGGCGGCCTTTTGCGGCACCGCCTTTTTCGACGGCTCGGAGGGCACCGGCTTGAGGTTCGCCTTCGTCGCCGCGCCGTTGCCGGGCTTGCGATTCATCCGGTGCAACAGGAGCGCCCCGCCCCCGACGGCCAGCAGCACCGGCCACTCGACCAGACCGGCGACGCCGATCGCGCCGAGCGCCAGGGCGGCGGCCGGCGTCGAGTGACTACCGCTGCTGATGCCGCGCTTGACGCCCTCGGCGGCTCCCGTGACACCGCCGACTATTCCGTTGACCGCGGCGCCTCCCACGGCGCCCGCGGCCGCCGTGGTCGCGTCGGCCGCGCGACCCACCGTTTTGCCCACGCTGCGTACTGCCCCACCGACGACACCCATGATCACTCCCTGGTATCTCATCGCTCTCACTGGGAACCGCGTGGCAACCCGTGTATCCGTTGAACGCGAGGTTAACAGCAACAACGAAATTGTTCTCTGCATCTATAGGGCGAAAGCCTGCCACGTTACAAACGCGCGTACAACGAGCAACTTCTTCAACCGGGCTCACACGGATCTTAAACCTGGCTCACATCGATCAGCACCGGCGCGTGATCGCTCGGGGCCTTGCCCTTGCGTTCGTCGCGGACGATTTGCGCGGCGGTCACGCGGGCGGCCAGCGCCGGCGACGCGAGGATGAAATCGATGCGCATGCCCCGGTTCTTCGGGAACCGCAGCTGGGTGTAGTCCCAGTAGGTGTAGACGGCCGGGCCCGGCGTGAAAGGCCTTACCACGTCGGTGAATTGCGCGTCGACGATCGCGTCGAACGCGCGGCGCTCCGGCTCGGAGACGTGGGTGGCGCCGGCGTAGTATTCGGTGCTCCACACGTCTTCGTCCGTCGGGGCGATGTTCCAGTCGCCGACCAGCGCGATCGGTGCCGCGGGGTCGTCGCGCAGCCAGCCTTGCGCCGCATCCCGCAGCGCGGCAAGCCAATTCAGCTTGTAGGTGTAATGCGGGTCGCCGACGGCGCGGCCGTTGGGCACGTACAGGCTCCACACCCGCACGCCACCGCAGGTGGCGCCCAGCGCGCGGGCTTCCGCCGTGGCGGCCACCTCCGGTTTGGACGTCCACGTGGGCTGGCCGTCGAAGCCGATCGCGATGTCGTCGAGGCCGACGCGTGAGGCGATGGCCACGCCGTTCCACTGGTTGAAGCCGACGTGGGCGACCTCGTAGCCGAGTTCGAAGAACGGCAGGCTGGGGAACTGGCCGTCGGCGCACTTGGTTTCCTGCATCGCGAGCACGTCGACGTCGGCGCGGGCCAGCCAGTCGAGGACGCGGTCCAGGCGCGTGCGAATCGAATTCACGTTCCAGGTGGCCAGCCGCACCGTGCCGTCGGGCATGGCTAGACGGTATCGATCGCGCGGATGTAGCTACGGCGGTGGTGCGGCCGGAAGCCGAGGGACGCGGCGAGCGCGAGGTTGTCGGCGTCGTCGTCGCCGACCCGCAGCACCTCGCAGTCGCGACGCGCCGGGCCGTCGGCCGACAGGCGCACCCACCGGGTGCCGTCGGGCAGCGGTCCCGGCGTGACACTGGCCAGGTCGCGCACGAGGATTTGGTCGCTGTGTTCGCAGGGCACCCCGGGCGGGATCCTCAGCAGGCGGTCGGGAATCGCGAGCCAGGGTGTCAGGTCCCGCTGCCGATACCAGTCGACGATCGCTGGGACGGCGGCAGCGTGCGCCGAAATATCGAGTGGCACAGCCGAATTGGTGTCCAGCCCGGCTCCCGGCTCGGCGCGCAGCAGCCAGCCGTCGACCCAGGCCCGTTCGGCGCCGGGCCTGGCCGCCGCGGCCGCATGCTCGAGCGCCCGGATGTCGGAGGTGCGCACCGGCGCGTCGGTCAGCGTCCGCAGCGCGACGACGTCGGCGGGCGCGAACTGCACCACCGTGCCCGTTTTCGTGCGCACCCGCACCAGCGGATCGACCGCCAGCAGGTGTCCGACCGCGTCGGTCAGCGGCGGGACCGATCCGGCCGGGAGCCGGTAGCGAACCGTCACCCGCGTTCCCAGGTCCGGCCACGAGACCATCAGTGACCGAACGGGTCCGGCCCCTCGCCCGGCAGCCACGACAGTCCCGGAACGCCCCAGCCGTGTGACTTCACGGCCCGCTTCGCGGCGCGCGCGTGCCGGCCGATGAGGTGATCCAGGTACAGGAAGCCGTCCAGGTGCCCGGTTTCGTGCTGCAGCATCCGCGCGAACAGGCCGGTGCCCTCGATGGTGATCGGGCGGCCGTCGGCGTCGAGTCCGGTCACCCGCGCCCACTTCGCCCGGCCGGTGGGGAATGACTCGCCCGGAACCGACAGGCAGCCCTCGTCGTCGTCGCCCGGGTCGGGCATGGTCTCGGGAATCTCGGAGGTTTCCAGGACCGGGTTGACGACGACGCCGCGGCGGCGGTCGGTCAGGCCGCGGTCCTCGGAGCAGTCGTAGACGAACAGCCGCAGGCCGTAGCCGATCTGGTTGGCGGCGAGCCCGACGCCGTGTGCGGCGTCCATCGTGTCGTACATGGTGGCGATCAGCTCGGGCAGGTCGGCCGGCAGCGAACCATCGGCGGCGACGGCCACCGGCGTCGTCGGGGCGTGCAGGACGGGATCTCCGACGATGCGTATGGGTACGACTGCCATGATCGGCTAGCTTATTCGTGACCCGCCGCGGCCTCCGGGGGAGCCGGGCAATCGCAGCCAATCGGCCGACTCGCGGGTCTGGATTGCGGCTTGAGGGTTCGCGGCGTGGTTCAATATTCGCGCGCAACATGCCCTTGAAACGCCTATGTAAGTCATGTCATTCGAGCACGTTGAGAATCGCCGGAAGGGTCCAGGGGAAGCGGATATGGACAGCGCCATGGCGCGGGCAAATCGATCGGGGGACGACGCTGAAATCGCCGATGGCCTCACCCGTCGCGAACACGACATCCTGGCGTTCGAGCGCCAGTGGTGGAAATACGCCGGGGTCAAAGAGGACGCCATCAAGGAGCTGTTCTCGATGTCGGCGACGCGGTACTACCAGGTGCTCAACGCGCTGGTCGATCGGCCCGAGGCGCTGGCCGCCGACCCGATGCTGGTGAAGCGGCTGCGGCGGCTGCGCGCGAGCCGGCAAAAGGCGCGGGCCGCCCGCCGACTCGGCTTCGAGGTGACCTGACTCGCTACAGTGGGGCTCGATGAAAGAGCGTGTGCCCGACTCCACGGGCCTTCCCCTTCGGGCCATGGTGATGGTGCTGTTGTTCCTGGGCGTCATCTTCCTGCTGCTCGGGTGGCAGGCGCTCAGTTCCTCCGGCAAGTCCGATGACGAGTCGTCGTCGGCGGCTACCAGCGTCACCAGCACCACCAGCGCGGCGGCCGCGACCACCAGCGCCGCCCCAGCGAACCAGGCCGAGGTGCACGTCTACAACATCTCGTCCAAAGAGGGCGTCGCCGCAAAGACCAAGGATCAGCTGACGGGCGCCGGGTTCAAGGTGACCGACGTCGGAAACCTGACGATCCCCGACGTCACGGCCACGACCGTGTACTACACCGATGCCGAGGGCGAGCACGCCACCGCGGACGCGGTGGGCCAGAAGCTGGGGGCGCCCGTTCAGCCGCGGATTCCGGCGCTCAAGGACCAGCCGCCCGGCGTCATCGTCCTGGTGACGGGCTGAAGACCGCTGCTCGGAAATCTGGGAGTGCTCGGGATAGGCTGCTCGCTATGTCCAAGCACCGCAATGCCGCTGCCGCCGCCGTGTCCGCAATCGCATTGGTGGCGGGGTGCGCATCGCCGCAACACGCCTCGACCGTCCCCGGCACCACACCCGCGGTGTGGACCGGGTCGAGCGCGCCGACGGCGAGCGCGGGCACCGAGGGCGATCAGCAGCAGCAGCCCGCCGGGCGGAGCATCACCACCCAACTGAAGGGTCCCGACGGGGTCGAGGTGGCGACCGCGAAGTTCGATTTCAGCAACGGCTACGCCACCATCACGATCGCGACGAGCGGCCCCGGCCACCTCGCGCCCGGCTTCCACGGCGTGCACATCCATAAGGTCGGCAAGTGCGAGGCCAATTCGACGGCCCCGACCGGCGGGGCGCCCGGCGACTTTCTGTCCGCCGGCGGGCACTTCCAGGCGCCCGGGCATTCCACCGAGCCCGCCAGCGGCGACCTGACCTCGCTTCAGGTTCGCAAGGACGGGGTCGGCATGCTGGTGACCTCCACGGACGCCTTCGCGATGGAGGACCTGCTGACCGGCGAGAAGACCGCGATCGTCATACACGCCGGCGCCGACAACTTCGCCAACATCCCGTCGGAGCGCTACAACCAGACCAACGGAACGCCGGGCCCCGACCAGATGACGATGACGACCGGTGACGCCGGCAAGCGGGTGGCGTGCGGTGTCATCGGTGCCGGCTAGCAGGGCCCGCGCTCACATCGATTTCGCCCGCTCGCCGCGGCCGACGATCGGCGTGGAGTGGGAGTTCGCGCTCATCGACGCCAAGACCCGTGACCTGAGCAACGAGGCCCCCGCGGTGATCGCCGAGATCGGCCAGAACCCGCGCGTGCACAAGGAATTGCTGCGCAACACCGTGGAGGTCGTCAGCGGCATCTGTGAATGCGCCGGGGAAGCGATGGAGGACCTGCGCGAGACCCTGGGGCCCGCCCGCAGGATCGTCCGGGACCGCGGCATGGAGCTGTTCTGCGCCGGGACGCACCCGTTCGCCAAGTGGTCGTCGCAGAAGCTCACCGACGCGCCGCGCTACGCCGAGCTGATCAAGCGGACCCAGTGGTGGGGCCGGCAGATGCTGATCTGGGGAGTGCATGTGCACGTGGGCATCTCGTCGGCCAACAAGGTGATGCCGATCATGACGTCGCTGCTCAACTACTACCCGCACCTGCTGGCGCTGTCGGCGTCGTCGCCGTGGTGGGCCGGGGAGGACACCGGGTACGCCAGCAATCGCGCGATGATGTTTCAGCAGCTGCCGACCGCCGGGCTGCCGTTTCACTTTCAGACCTGGGCGGAGTTCGAAGGCTTCGTCTACGACCAGAAGAAGACCGGCATCATCGACCACATGGACGAGATCCGTTGGGACATCAGGCCGTCGCCGCACCTGGGCACGCTCGAGGTGCGGGTGTGCGACGGCGTGCCCAACCTGCGTGAGCTCGGCGCGCTGGTCGCCCTGACGCACTGCCTCGTGGTGGACCTGGACCGCCGGCTGGACGCCGGCGACTCGCTGCCGATCATGCCGCCCTGGCATGTCCAGGAAAACAAGTGGCGCGCAGCGCGATACGGCCTGGACGCGGTGATCATCCTGGATGCCGAGAGCAACGAGCGGCTGGTCACCGAGGACCTCGACGACGTGCTGACCCGGCTGGAGCCGATCGCCAAGTCGCTGCACTGCGTCGACGAACTGGCCGCGGTCTCCGACATCTACCGCGGCGGCGCGTCGTATCAGCGGCAGCGACGGGTGGCCGAGGAGCACGACGGCGACCTGCGCGCGGTCGTCGACGCGCTGGTGGCCGAGCTGGACATCTGATGGGTGACGCCGAACCCCTTGAGCGGGCGATGTTTCCGCTCGAGTCGGCGCAGCTGCCCGGCCAGGAGCTGCCGCTGCGCATCTTCGAGCCGCGCTACGCCGCGTTGGTGCGGCGCTGCCTCGACCGCGACGAGCCGTTCGGTGTCGTGCTGATCGCGCAGGGCCGCGAGGTCGGCGGCGGCGACGCGCGTTGCGACGCCGGCGTCCTGTCGCGGATCGACGAACACGCCGACCTCGGCGCCGGCCGCTATGCGCTGCGTTGTCGCACCGGCGAGCGGATCCGGGTGCGCGAGTGGCTGCCCGACGACCCGTATCCGCGTGCGACCGTGGCGCTCTGGCCCGACGAACCGGGCGCCCCGGTCACCGGCGCGCAGCTGCTCGACCTCGAGGATCGGGTGATCGCCGTGTTCGAACGGATCGCGCAAGCGCGCGATGTCCGGCTGCCGGAGCGCGAGGTCCTGCTGGGCCCGCGCGAAACCGATCCCGGACAACGCCTGTTCGCGTTGGCATCTCGCATCCCGATCGGCGCCGCCGACCGGTACTCCGTGCTGTCGGCGCCGTCGGCCGCCGATCGCTTCACCGCGCTGCGCGAGGCCGTGGACGCGCTTGCCGACCTGGTCGAGTTCCAGCTGTCCGAATAGGGGGGCAAGGCGATGAGCGCCGACGTGACGATCGACATCGACGAGGGCGTGGCGGTGCTGACGCTGAATCGCCCCGAACATCTCAACGCCTACACCGCCGAGATGGGCGCCCTGCTCAGCCGGGCGTACCGCGACTGCGACGGTGACGACGACGTCCGCGCCATCGTGGTAACCGGTGCGGGCAGCGCCTTTTGCGTCGGGGCGGATTTCTCGGGCAACATTTCGCCGTTCGACGCGCCGGCGGACGCCAGCGCGTTCTCGGCGTCGCCGATCGACCCGCCCGCGTTCGAGTTGCGCAAGCCGGTGATCGCCGCGCTCAACGGTCACGCGATCGGGATCGGCCTGACGATCGCCCTGCAGGCCGACATCCGCTTGGTTGCCGAGGACGCCAAATACGGTGTGGTGCAAGTGCGCCGGGGCGTGATACCCGACTGCATGTCGCACTGGACGCTGGCGCATCTGGCCACCCTGGGGGTGGCCGCCGAGGTGCTGCTGACGGGGCGCACCTTCACGGGCGCCGAGGCGGTGGCGCTGGGCGTCGCCAACCGGGCGCTGCCCGCCGAGCGGGTGCTCGGCCACGCGGTGGAGATGGCCCGCGACATCGCGGCCCACGTCGCCCCGATGTCCGCGGCGTTGTGCAAGCGACTGCTGTGGGATGCCGCCATCCACAACTACACCCCGCGACAGGTGGCGTCGCTGGAAACCCAGCTGCACCATCGCGTGATGGGCACCGCCGACGCCCGCGAGGGGGTCAGCGCCTTCCTGGATCGGCGGCCGCCGCGGTTCAGCTCCCGGCTGTCGGCCGACTGGACGCCGCTGCCGGAGCCGTGAGCTCGTGTCAGGTGCTCAGCAACTCGGCCAGTGCGACACCGAGGTTGTGCAGGTTGGTCTCCAACGAATACGTCCGGTCGGCCGTCCAGTTGACGATGCCCCCGGACAGGGCGCCAACGATGATGTCGGCCAGGGTTTCTGGGTCGTGCCGCGGATTGACCTCACCGCGCGCTACCCCCTCCTTGACCAGCTCGACGAATGTGTCGTGCAGGTTGAAGCCGCGCTGGATGCCGTAGCCGCTGACGGCCATCATCTCCCCGATCATCTCGCGGTAGGTGTCACCCGACCCGACCAGCGTGGTGGCGATGTCGTCGAACACACCGGCCAGGCGCGCCGGGATCGGCTGATCGCCGCGATCGAACACGACGTCGTGCAGATTGACCAGTCGCAGTTGCGCCAACGCCCGGATCATGTCCTGACGGGTCGCGAAGTGGTTGAAGAACGTTCGATTGGCGACGTCGGCGCTCTCGCAGATTTCCTCGATGGTCGTGGCCGCAACGCCCTTCCGCAGGAACAGCTCGAAGGCGGCCGAGAGGATTTTGTCCCGCACCTCGAGCTTTCGCCGCTGGTGTCTGTTCACGTTCTGTCACACAACTTCTCGGAGAGGATCCACCAGTCCGCCGCGCGCTGTTCGTCGCGCGCGTGGGGCGCGACCGCGTCGCTGACCCCGCAGTCTTCCAGGTACAGCGCCCCCTTGTCCGCCAGTTCCGGGCTGACCGCGGCCCACACCTGGGTGGCCGCACCCTGTTCGGGAGTGGTGAGGTCGAGGCGGCCCTCCGCCGATTCGCCGCGGGCGGCGGCGCTGGCCGAGACCATTCTGCGTAGGTCGGAGAAATCCGCACGGGACATGTACCGCGCCAGGGAGGTGGCCACGGTGCCCGGGTGGACGGCGTAGGCGCGGATGCCAGACTCGCGGAGCCGCCGGTCCGCTTCGATCGAATGAAGGATGTTCGCTGTCTTCGACGCGCCGTAGGCGACGAACTTGTCGTACTGCCTGCTCTCCCAGTGGGGGTCGTCGAAGTCGACGTCGCCCATGACGTGGCCGCCGGAGGACAGGATGACGATGCGGGCGCCGCCGGCGGCGGCGAGTTGCGGGGTGAGCAGCCGGGTGAGTTCGAAGTGGCCGAAATGGTTTGTGCCGATTTGTGTTTCGAAGCCGTCGCGGGTCCGGCCGAACGGAGTGAACATGACGCCCGCGTTGTTCATCAAGACGTCGATCACCGGAGCGATCTGACGGATGGCGCCCGCCGCCGCGCGGACGCTGGCCAGCGCGGTCAGGTCTAGCTGCACCGTCGAGGTCCGGGCGTCGGCCACCTCGGCCGCTATCCACTGGGAAGTCTGCGCCAAGGCATCGCGGTTGCGGGCGGCCAGGACGACGTGCGCGCCGGCGGCGGCCAGCGCGCGCGCTGACTCGCGGCCCAACCCCGAGGACGCGCCGGTGACGATGCACGTCTTGCCCGACAGGTCGATTCCGTCGACGACCTGCATGGCCGTCGGGCGTTCCGTCATGCCGGTGCCAACCGCCACAGCGGAATGACCACGTCCGGGTCGCATTCCTCGTCGACGATCCATTTGCACATCCGCCGGATCGGCTCGAGGGCGTCCTGCGGCGCGGCGACCGCAACGCTGCAGGCGTAGCCCAGGCTGGTCAGCCGCTGGGCGCCGAACAGCGGCAACGTGTTTCGCAGCCGACGCTTGAGGGACTCCGGGTAAATGCCGATCGTCTGCGTGTAGGAGTTCACCGCCGCCGTGACCTGGTCGATGTTGTCCACCGGGACGATGTTAGCCACCCGCCCGGACAGCATCGGCGAGTAGTCCACGGGCTGATCGAACTGCGAGACGACGATGGCGCCCTCGCGCCGCTCGCCGCCGATGACGCGGTAGAAATCGTCGGCCATGCGCGAGGACTCCAGGTGATCCAGCAGCTCGCGGCTCGGATACCGCGGCGGGGTGCTGACAACCGCGGGCAACGCCACCAGCTCCCGGTAGACCAATTCGCCGAACCGGTTGGCGTTGGCCAGCCCCTCGGCGTCCGTCCCGCTGAGCACGTAGATGACCCGGGCGTTGGCGCAGCCTTCCTGGTTGGCGACGCCGATGTCTGTCGCGGCGCGGCGGGCCACCTCGTGCATGGTGGCTTGGTCGGCGAACGCTTCGCGGCCGATGATGGTGGCGCTGCGTTTCGGATCCAGCGCGATGAGCTCCAAACCGGGCTGAATGTAACGGGTTACGTGCTTGACCGACGCCAGGCCGCCCCAGGCCACGATCTTTTCGATGCGGCGCGGGTGGTACAGCGCCTCTTCAACGGCCACGTCGCCGCCCTTCCAATAGCCCACCACGAGGTGCCGGGTGATCGGGTGATCCGGCGCGACGTCGGCCAGGGTGCGCGCGATCGCGATCGCGGTCAACGGATCGTTGGACGGCGCCTTGACGATCACGTCGGACCGGGTGATCACCGAACGCAGGATCGTCACGGCCGAGACCAGCCCGCCGTTGCCCGCCGGGATGTGCAGAACGCGGGAACCGAAGGCCCGCACGCGCAGTTCGCGGCCGTCGTGGAGTTTGTGCGGGACCCATCCGTTGAGGTAGTCCAGCCCGACCTGGCTGTCGGCGATTTCGGTGACGTTATCGCGGGAAAAGAGTGGCCGCAGAACGCGATAGCTGTTCTGCAGCATGTCGGCCGGCAACACGTTGGCCACCAGCGACGCTTCGTACGCCTCCTGCAGGTGCAGGTTCGACTCGAAGTGAAGCGCGTCACCCAGCGCTTCGAGCACGTCGAGGATCTCGTCGAAGCCCACGTCGTAGAGGTCGGTCATCTCCGCGGGGCTTTTGAGCGGCAGCTGCTCGACGTACTTGCTCATGTCCGGTGCTTGGAACTGCGCGGCACCGAGGCGGGTGTCGAAAGGAACGAGGTCGTCGTTGATGATGCGTCCCCGCAAGAACAGCGGGACGGTGTAGGCGATCACAGGTCCACGCCCTTCATAAAGTTGACCGCCTCGTCGTGCACCTCTTGCGTTGCGGCGCAAGTGATCCGGTCGTCTTCGATCCCTTTCTTTTCGCTGTAACGCATGATGTCCTTCTCGAACGCGACGCTGGCCTGCCCGCAGGGGCACTGCAGGTCCCAGTCGATCGTCACCTCGTCGCCGGAGATGACGCCGCCCCAGTGCGCGCGCAGCAGGATGTCATAGACGGCCGCGCGGCCGGTCTGCACCCCGGCGCGGGGGAGCGGCTCACTGGTGTCGGGATCGAGGACGAACGGGACGACCCACGGTGCGACGTGGTAGCGGCCCTCGCTGCAACCCCAGTGAAAGGTGCTCGACTCGGAGAAGCCGTAACCGATCTGGATCCGGTCGACGCCGAGGAAGTCCTTGATGACGTCCATGAAATCGTCCGGCAGCGCAACGCCTTTCATCCCGCCACCGGTGAGGATCGCCGAGTCGGGCGCGAAGACATTGCGCACCCCGCGCTCCAGGCCGGCCTTGGCGATGTCGTACATCACGTGGAAAGTGCTGGTCATGAACACCCGCTTGCCGCGCAGTTGTTCGGTGATGCGGGCGAAGAACGCATCCATGTCCTGGGCCTGGCGCGCCTGCATTGCGACGAACTCGTCCTTGCGGGCGGCAAGTGCGGGATCGATCTCGAGCCGATCCAGTTCGCCGCGGGACGCGGCCGCCCGCATCTTGGAGGCCAGGAACATCAGATCCGTGTCGACCGCGAAGGGGTAGAGCGCGTGGAACCTGGTTTCGTCACCGCCGGTGAAGCCGCGCTTGATCATGTTGGCGATGCGCAGATGACCGAGCTTGCCGTTGGCGAAGTTGGGCCACACCACGTCCACCACGGGGTTGAGTTCTGTTTCGGTGGGTTCTCGGCCGAAGGTTTGAAACAGGCAGATCTTCCACAACGTCATGCCATTTCGGGCGCCGCGCTTGTCTTTGGGCAGGATTGAGATGGTGCCGGTGGTGCCGCTGGAGGTGATGACCTCCAGCGGGGTCTGCGCGTCGAGTCGGTCGATCCAGTCGTCGATCCCGGTGCAGCCCGCGGTGTCTACGCCGGACAGGTCGTAGCTGGTCAGCTTGTCCAGCCACTTGGTCATCAGGTCGAAGCGTTTCTTGTCGATGAGCGCGGCTGGGTAGGACTTGAAGGCCGTGTGCGAAAAGAACAGCGGCACAACGTCATTGAATTCATTAAGCGCCGTGATGCCGAGCCGGTCGGCCAGTTTGCGCAGCATCTCGATGGAGTCGTAGTGCTCCCGGAAGCGGATGCCCATTGCCTGGCGTTGCAGCTCTTCGAGCTCCGAACGCGCGATGCTGTGCATCCGGGTGTACGACTGGCCGAAGAACTCGATCGGGTCGTTCATGAATTTGTCGACCGCTTGGGCGGTGGTTCCGGTGGCTGTCACCCGATCACGTTAACGTGACCATGCAGTTATAAGCAAGATTGCAGATTACTGCAAAAACTAGCTCGATGCCAGCTGCGGCTGGCCGGCGGGGGCGGCCTCCCGCGGCTCGGCCGCTGCGCGCCCGTTGCGGATGGCCAGGCCGCCGACGGCGGCGCCGACGAAGAACAGCGCCGCGCTGACGACGATGAGCCGGGTAAAGCTGGCATCGGTGAGCCGGTTGGCGGTGATCACCCCGACGCAGGCCACCGCGATCAGCGCGGAGGTGCGCCCCGTCGCGTTCTGGATCGCGGCGGCGATCCCGCTGTGCGCGGACTTGACGGCGGACAGATTGACCACGGTCAGGGGCGTGACGGCAAGGACCATGCCGACGGCCAGCACGATCCGGCCCGGCAACACGTCGGTGATTGCGTGCAGTCCGTGCGCGGTGGGGCGGATGAGCAGCAGCCCGAGCCCGGCCACCGCGGGACCCGCCATCAGGAAGATGCGCGGGCCGATCCAGGCGGCCAAGCCGCCGACGCCGCGGGCGAACAGCAACGACATGATCGGGCTGGGCAGCGTGATCAGGCCCGAGGCGGTGGCCGAGTACCCCGCGACCTCCTGCAGGTACAGCGCGATCGCCAGCGAACCCATCGTGATGCCGCCGTAGACGAACGCGGTGACGAGGTTGGCCCCGGCGAAATTGCGCGCGGCGAACAGGCTCAGCGGCACCATCGGGTGGGGCGCGCGGCGCTGCCATGCCACGAACGCGAGCAGCGCCGCGATGCCCACCGCCAGCGCCGCCCGGACCAGCGCGTCGGCCCAGCCCCGCCGGCCCTGTTCGATCAGGGCGTACACCGTGGCGGCCAGCCCGACCGCCGACAGCGCGGCGCCGACGACGTCGAGCCGGGCGTGTCCGGAGGGTCCGGGGATCCCGCGCAGCCAATACGTCAGCGCAAAACCGACGGCCATGGGGAGCGCCGACAGGACGTAGATCCAGCGCCAGCCCAGGAAGTCGACGGCCAGCCCGCCCAGCAGCGGCCCCACCGCGAAGGCGGTGCCGGTCCAGGCCGTCCAGGATCCGATCGCGGCGGCCCGGTCGCCGGGCGCGAACGTCGAGTTGATCAGGGCCAGCGAACCGGGCACCAGGAAGGCGCCGCCCAATCCCTGGACGAGGCGCCCGGTGATCAGCATCGACGGGGTGCCCGCGGTCGCCGCCAGCGCCGAGCCCAACCCGAAGGCCGCCAGCCCGAAGCGCATCACCGGTATCCGCCCGAACAGGTCGGAGATGGCGCCGCCGGGCAGGACCATGGCCGCCACGGCCAGCAGGTAGCCGTCGACGACCCACTGCTGGGTGCACATGCCCCCGCCGATGTCGCGTTCCGTGGCCGGCAAGGCCAGGTTCACGACGGTGCCGTCGAGGAACACGACCATCGAGACCATGATCGCCACCGTCATGACCCGCGTCGTCGGGGCGACATCAGGGAACTTCACGAAACCGGTCCTGCTCTGCTCGGCGAATCTCGGATGCTGGTTAGTAGCCAACCGGGTTACAGCAGTTCCTCACGAGCCGGCGAGCCGAACGGTTCACGCGTGTGCCGCCATGCGTTTCACGAGCCCCGGTGCCACGGCCCGGTGCAGCGGGCCGACCGCGGCCCACACCGTTCGGGCGGCTGTCCGGTTGTAGTGCACGCCCGTGATGAGCATGGTGCGACCATTTCGGCGCCGCAGCGTCAGCCGGCCCCGTATCAGCGGCCCGCCCGACGTCAGCACGATCTCGTCGTCATCCGAGCGGGTGATCGGCCAGCCGATGATGTGATCCGGCGAGGAGTACGGGCCCAGGCGAAGCCGCAGCACGTGGCGGTGGACCCACAGCACCAGGCTTCCACCCGGGCCCGGTTTGCGCCCCACCGCGTCGCGCAGCGCCCGTTCGGCGGTGCGCGAATCGCCTTGCGGGATGGGGACTTCGAAGACGTCCGTGTAGTCGTCCCCGGTCCCGGCGAGCGCCGCCGCCGCGATGCGTCTCAGCATCCCGCGCACTACGATCCGGTGTCCGCCGGTTCCGATGACCAGCGCGCGATAGGCCTTGCCGTGAATGCCGGGGAAGGCCGCCCACGTCAGCGCGCGCAGCCGGGTGCGATCCGCCGACTCGGCGTCCAGTTCGAACACCAGCCGGTAGACCGCGAACGGGTGGCGGCCCTTGAGCGCGAACAGCTCCGGGCGCTGCGCCCGGTCCAGGACGAAGCCCGGCGGCACGGTCGACGGGTTGCGCGGGTCCCGGCACATCACCCGCAGCAGCGCCGACCACGTGTCGTCGCGATTCGCGTTCACGGTTATGGCATGCTCATCGATATAGGGTAATCGTTCCATATAGAAGGAATGTACTAGATCATGGCGCCACCGCGGAAGCACGAAACCGATGTGATCCTCGACGCAGCCCGCGCCCTGGTGCTCGACGGGGGACCGCGGGCGGCGAGCGTCGCGGCGATCTCGCAGGCGAGCGGCGCACCCGCCGGCACGCTGTATCACCGGTTCGGCAACCGCGACGGCATCCTGACAGCGGCGTGGCTGCGGGCGCTCGAACGTTTCCAGGCGCGGGCGCTGGGCGCCGAGGGCGAGACGGCCGTCGACACGGCGGTGGCGATGGCCGTGGCCGCCGTCGGCTTCGCCCGCGAGCTCCCCGAGGACGCCCGGCTGTTGTTGACCATCCGGCCCACCGACCTGCTCGACGACGAGCCCGACGCGGCGTTCCGGGAGACGCTCGCCGCGATGAATGCGCCCCTGACCGAACGGCTTTCGGTCCTGGCGAAGCAACTGTACGGAAGACGCGACCGGCGATCGGTCGACGCCGTCGCGCGCGCGGTGGCCGACCTGCCGTATGCCGTCGTCCGTCGCCACGCGCATGACGAGCCGATGCCGCCCTGGCTCGAGGCCGACGTCGCGGCGTCGGCCCGCGCGGTGCTAGAGAGTTTTGCCGAACGCGCGTAAGGACCCCACCTGCGCGGGGTCCAGCGAGGGGCGCACGGTCTTGCGGGCCGCGTCGAGGTCGGCTGCCGTCACATCGGAGGCGTCGAGGGATCGGCGCATCGCGCCCAGGGCGGCCTCCCGCAGCAGCGCGACGCAGTCGGCGGCGCTGTAGCCGTCGAGCGAGGCGGCCACCTCGTCGAGGTCGACGTCGTCGCTCAGCGGGATGGATTTGCCCGCGGTGCGCAGGATTTCGCCGCGGGCGGCGGGGTCGGGCGGTTCGACGAACACCAGCCGTTCCAGCCGGCCCGGGCGCAGCAGAGCGGGGTCGATCAGGTCGGGCCGGTTGGTGGCGCCCAGCACCACAACGTCGCGCAGCGGGTCGATGCCGTCGAGCTCGGTCAGCAGCGCGGCCACCACCCGGTCGGTCACGCCGGAGTCGAAGCTCTGCCCGCGCCGGGGCGCCAGCGCGTCCACCTCGTCGAGGAAGACCAGCGACGGCGCCGAATCGCGGGCCCGCCGAAACAGTTCGCGCACCGCCTTTTCCGAGCTGCCCACCCACTTGTCCATCAGCTCGGAACCCTTGACCGAGTGCACGGACAGCTGCCCCGTGCTGGCCAGGGCGCGGACGATGAACGTCTTGCCGCAGCCGGGCGGCCCGTAGAGCAGCACGCCGCGCGGGGGATCCACGCCGAGCCGGGCGAAGGTGTCGGGATGCTGCAGCGGCCACAACACCGCTTCGGTCAGGGCCTGGCGGGCCTCGGCCATGTCGCCGACGTCGTCCAGCGTCACGTTGCCGACGGTCAGCTCCTCGCTGGCCGAGCGGGACAGCGGCCGGATGACGGTCAGCGCGCCGACGAGGTCGTCCTGGGTCAGCTTCGGCGGTTGCCCGTCGGCGCTGGCCCGCGAGGCCGCCCGCAGCGCGGCCTCACGCACCAGCGCGGCGAGGTCGGCGACGACGAAACCCGGCGTGCGGCCGGCGATCTCGTCGAGGTTCAGATCGCCGGTGGGCACCGGTTTGAGCAGCGCCTCCACCAGCGCCTCGCGGGTGGCGGCGTCGGGCAGCGGCAGGCCCAGCTCGCGGTCGCACAGGTCGGGGGCGCGCAGCCGGGCGTCGAGCTGGTCGGGGTGCGCGGAGGTGGCGACCAACGCGACGCCGCCGGTGGCGACGGCGGCGCGCAGCTCGCCGAGGATCAGGGCGGCCACCGGCTCGGCGGTGGCCGGCAGCAGCGCGTCGACGTCGGCGATCAGCAGGACGCCGCCCCCGTCGCGAACCCTCTTCACGGCCGCGGCAACGGTTTTCAGCCGGTCGTCGGCGGCCAGCGCGCCCACCTCGGGCCCGTCGAGCTCGACCAGCCTGCGGCCGTCGCACACCGCGCGCACCAGCGTCACCTTGCCCACGCCGGCCGGGCCCGACACCAGCACACCGAGGTTGGTGGTCGCGCCCAGGCTCTCGAGCAGGTGTGGCTCGTCGAGTGAGAGCTTCAGCCATTCGGCGAGCTTGGCGGCCTGCGGCTGCGAGCCCTTGAGCTCCTCGACGAGGATCTCCGGGGTGCCGGTGGGCAGCTCTTCGCGCGGCCCGGCCACGGCCGGGACCCCGGTTCCCCAGCTGACCAACGAGTTCGGCTGCACGCTGACCGGTCCCTGCGGGTCGACGTCGGTGACGGTCAGCAGTTCCGAGGTCCAGCTGATCCCGACCGAGGAGGCCAGCGCCCGGGTGGCCTCGGAGGTCGAGAACGGCGGACCCAGGTCGCGCGGCAGCAGCGACACGGCGTCGCCGACGGTCATCACCTTGCCCAGCAATGCCTGGCGCAGGGTGACCGGCGTGATCGAGGTGGCGGCCATCGACGAGCCGGACAGTGTCACCGACCGCGCGCCGTAGACGGTGACCGCGCTGACGATCACCGCGGTGCCCTCGCGCAGCCCGGCGTTGGACAGCGTCACGTCGTCGAGCAGCACGATGCCGACCGGGGTGTCCGGGCCGGCGAGGCCGACGACGGCCGCGGTGGTCCGCGACCCGGTCAGCGAAACCGCGTCCCACTCCCGGATACCAAGGGCCGCAACGGCGTTCGGGTGTATGCGGACGACGCCGCGGCGTGAGTCGACGGCTGAGGTGTTCAGCCTGGCGGTGAGGGTGAGCTGACGGGCGCCGCCGTCGGGCATCATCGCAGGCGCCCGCCCGGCTTCCGCAGCCCCAGCCGCGTCGTCGACCGGCGGCTCGGCTGCAACCGGCGGTTCGCGCGCCGCACTGCGCGGCGCTGCTTGGGCTGGTCGTCCCAGACCTCCGGGTGCTTGTCGAGCCAGCGCTTGGTGCGTACGGCGAACGGCACGTGGCACAGGTAGGCGATGATGATCACCCAGATCAGGATGTAGGGCTCCAGCACCGCGGCCGCCGCGACGGCCGCGAGCACCGCCAGCAGGGGAACCGCCCAGTTCGGCGGAATCGCCACGGTGTGCAGCTTCTTCATCGGGATCGCGCTGACCATCAGCATCGACGTCCCGGTGATCCAGATCGCGAGGAACCACACCGACGTCCACCAGCCCTCGCCGAACTGCAACTTGAGGCCGATTGTGCCGATCATGGAGACCGCGCCCGCCGGAGCGGGCATCCCGACGAAGAATTCATGCTGGTAGGCGAGCTGGGTTTCGTCGTCCTGCTGCGCGTTGTACCGCGCCAGTCGTAGCACGACGCACACCGCGTAGAGCAGCACCACCGCCCAGCCGACCGGCCACTTCGACAGCAGCATCACGTAGACCACCAGCGCGGGTGTCACCCCGAAGTTCACCGCGTCGGCCAGCGAATCGATCTCGGCGCCGAGCCGCGACTGGGCGCCCAGGATGCGGGCCACTCGTCCGTCGAGCGCGTCCAGGATCGCCGCCGCGGCGATCAGCGCCATCGCGGGTATGGGCTTGCCGTCGAGGGCGAACTTGATCGACGTCATGCCCGCGCAGATGGACAGCACCGTCATCGCGCTGGGCAAGAGTTGCAGGCTCGCGGTTCGCCTATCCCGGCGCTTGTCGGTCATCGCAGTTCGGCCAGGACGGTCTCGCCGCCGACGGCGCGCTGGCCCACCTTCACGAGCGGCTCCGTCCCGGGCGGGAGGTAGGTGTCCAGCCGGGAGCCGAACCGGATCAGGCCGTAGGTCTCGCCGATCGACAGCTTGTCCCCGACGCGGGCGTCGCAGATGATGCGGCGCGCGAGCAGCCCGGCGATCTGGACCGCCACCACGTCGGCGCCGGCGTCGGTCCGGATCCGCAGGCTGGTGCGCTCGTTCTCGGTGCTCGCCGCGGCCAGGTCGGCCGAGCCGAATCGGCCCGGCCGGTGTTGCACGGCGATCACCTCGCCGCTCACCGGGGCGCGCTGCACGTGGGCGTCCAGCAGCGACAGGAAGATGCTGACCCGCGGCAGCGGCGCGTCGCCCATGCCGAGCTCGGCCGGCGGGGCGGCCGCGTCGATCACGCAGATCTCGCCGTCGGCCGGGGCGACGACGGCGCCGGGCCGCGAGGGCGGCACCCGCGGGGGATGGCGGAAGAACCCCGCGCAGGCGCCGGCGGCCAGCAGGCCCGCCCGGCGCAGCCATCGGTGGTTGCGCCCGAGAAGCGCCGCGCCCAGGCCGGCGGCGATGAACGGCCGCCCGGCCGGGTGAACCGGCGGAATGGCGGAGCGCATCAACTCGAGGGCGTGCTGCGGGCTGAAGGCCGGGTCCTCGGCGGTCGGGCCGACGGTGGGGGGGCGTCTTGCCACGCGGCCATCTTACGGAGCCCGGGGGTTAACTTAGATCCCAGACCTGGAGCTCGGTCCCCGCGGACACCTCGACGACGTCCTCCGGGATGTCCAGCAGCGCGTTCGCCGACGCCAGCCACCGCAGATGGTGCGAGGCCGGCGGGCCGTAGCTGGTGACGCTGCCGGATTCGCGGTCGAGGATCGCCCGCCGGAACTGGCGTTTGCCGCGCGGCGAGGTCAGCGATTCGGCCAGGACCGCGGGCCGGTGCGGTCGCTCCGGGTCGGGCAGGCCCATCGCCCGGCGCAGCGCGGGACGGATGAAGACCTCGAAGGACACCAGCGCGCTGACCGGGTTGCCGGGTAGCGTCACGATCGTCGCGCCCGCCACCCGCCCGATGCCCTGCGGCATGCCCGGCTGCATCGCCACCTTGACGAACTCCACCCCCTGGTCGCCGTCCCGCCCGAACGCGTCCTTGACGACCTCGTAGGCGCCGGCGCTGACGCCGCCGCTGGTGATGATCAGGTCGCAGCCGGCCGCGTGGCGGTCGAGGATCGAACTGAACTGCGCGACATCGTCTTCGGCGGTCGCGACGGCGATCACCTCGGCGCCCGCCTCGCGCACCGCCCCGGCCAGCATGATCGAGTTGGACTCGTAGATCTGCCCGGGCCGCAGCGGCGCCCCCGGCGCCACCAGCTCCGAGCCGGTGGACATCACCAGGACCCGTTGGCGCGGAATGACTTTCAGCTCCGCCATGCCCAGCGCCGACGCCAGGCCGAGCACCGCCGGCGTGACCACCTGGCCCGCGCGCAGGACGGTGGTGCCGGGCGCGACGTCCTCGCCGGCCCGCCGGATGTGGGCGCCTACCGGGCGCGGCGCCCGGATCGCCACCGATTCGACGCCGCCGTCGGTGTCCTCGACCGGCACCACGGCCGTCGCGCCAGCCGGCAGGGGCGCGCCCGTCATGATGCGGTGCGCGGTTTTCGGTTGCAGGGCCAGCTCGTCGATGCGGCCGGCCGGAATGTCCTCGGCCACTTCCAGCACCACCGGGTGCTCGGGCGTGGCGCCCGCGACGTCCTCGGCGCGCACCGCGTATCCGTCCATCGCGGAGTTGTCGAACACCGGCAGCGCCAGCGCCGCCACGACGTCACCGGCCAGCACCAGGCCCTGGGCCTCGGCCAGCGCGACCGCGACCGCCGGGCGGGCGCGGATCATCTCCGCTACGACTCGCTGATGCTCTTCGACTGACCGCACCCGGCCATTATCGGCCCTCCCCGATCGGCGGCCTGGAACGTAAGGTTGAGAACGTGATTACCGGGTTGGCCCACACCGGGGTGTGCGTGCCTGACTGCGAGGCCGCGGTGGCGTACTACCGGGACGTATTGGGCCTGCGTGTGCTCTCGCCGCCGTACGTCATGAGCGGTAACGCCATTCGCGAGGACATGGGCGAGCTGGTCGCCGACCCGAGCATGAAGGCGGCCATCGTCGGGTTCGGCGACGACGGCGACCGGGTGCTGGAGGTCATCGAATACCTCAACGTCGACGGCTCGAGTGCCGAGCGCGCCCTGACCGACCACGGGCTCTCGCACGTGGGCCTGATCTGCGAGGACCTCGACGCCACCCGCGCCGAACTGGAGAGCAAAGGGGTGCGCTTCCTGGTCAGCGGGATCGCCGACGTCGCACGGGTGCGCACCACCTGGTTCGTCGACCCCTTCGGCGTGGTGTTCATCCTGGTGGAAAAGAGCCGCCCCGAGCGACCGTACTTCGCGCAATGGGGCTGAAGCCGCGCGTCGGGATCATCGGTGCGGGTGCCGGCGGCATCGCGATGGGCATCCAGCTGGCCGAAGGCGGCTACGACTTCACCATCTTCGACCGGGCCGACGGCTTCGGCGGGACCTGGCGGCACAACACGTTTCCGGGCGCGGCCTGCGACGTGCCGTCGCACCTCTACTCGTATTCGTTCGCGCCCAACCCGCGCTGGAGCAAGACCTACGCCAACCAGCCCGAGATCCTGGCCTACCTGGAGAAGGTCGCCGCCGACCACGGCCTGGCGTCGCGGCTGCGCCCCCACACCGCGATCGCCACGGTGCGCTGGTCGGACCGGGAGCGGCGCTGGACGCTGCGCACCGACGACGGCGCCGAGCACCACTTCGACGTCGTCGTCAGCGCCGTCGGGATGCTCGACGTGCCGCACGTCCCCGACATCCCCGGCGCGCGCCGGTTCCGCGGACGCCAATTCCATTCGGCGCGTTGGGATCACAGCAAGCCGACGGCCGGGGAGCGGGTCGCGTCCATCGGAACGGGCGCCAGCGCGATTCAGTATGTGCCCGCGATCGCGCGAGAGACCGCGCACCTCACCGTGTTTCAGCGGACCCCGATCTGGATCGCGCCGCGGTTCGACTTCCCGTTCACGCCCGAGCAGCACGCGGAGTTCGAGCGCCACCCCGAGATGGCGCGCAAGCTGCGCGACGAGGCCTTCGACGCCTACGAGTCGTCCGACTTCGACGTCGACGCCACGCAGACGCGCGAGGCGACCGAGCTGGCCCGCAGCTATTTGATGCGCAAGGTCGCCGATCCCGAGCTGCGCGCGAAGCTGACGCCGGACTACCCCGTCGGCTGCAAGCGACCCCTGATGTCGCGCGAGTGGTACCCGACGTTCGCCCTGCCCAACGTGAGCCTGGAGACGACCGCCATCGCCAAGCTGACCGAGCGCGGGGTGCGCACCGTCGACGGCGTCGAGCACCGCGTCGACACCGTCATCTACGGCACCGGGTTCAAGGCCGCCGACTACCTGGCGAGCATCGACGTGTACGGGTCGGGCGGTCGCCACCTCCGCGACGAGTGGAGCGGGGGCGCCGAGGCCTACCTCGGCACGCTGATCGCCGGGTATCCGAACTTCTTCACGCTGTACGGCCCGAACACCAACGGCGTCAACTCAATCCTGTACATCCACGAGGCGCAGACGACGTTCGTCCGCCACATCCTCGACGTCATGGGCGACCGCGGCGCGCGCACCATCGAGGTCACGCCCGCGGCGCAGCGCCGCTACAACGACGAGATCCAGGCCGCCATGACGGGCAAGGTCTGGCTCGCCTGCACCAACTACTTCCGGCACCCCAGCGGAAAAGTCGTCACCCAGTTGCCCTACAGCGGCCGGACGTTCTTCGAGCGGACCCGCGAGCTGGTCGACGGCGATTACCGATTCGCTGGTTAGCGGCCGGCGCGGCCCGGTGGCGGTGAGTCCGCACGCCTCGCTCGCCCCGGTGCCGGGCCGGCGCCCCAATTCCGGCTTGCGCCAACGCGCTCGGCGCCGGCGGCCGGCTGCCCTGCCTCACCCGCTTGACCCGCTCCGCGGCCCTGATCGGGGCGCTGCGCGCCATCTCGATTTTGGTCCGCGCCCACGCCGCTTCCCGCTTCGACTGCGGCTTCTTGGCCTGCACGGCCAAACCCTACGTCGCGGCCCGGCCGGTCCTCGCCGCTCGACACCGAATGTTCGCCGAGCATTAACCCGGCTCTTGCACCCAATAGTTGTCGTGGCGGATAAACCACTCCCGGCGTTCGTCGTCGGTCATGTCGGCCAGCGCCGCGAAGCCTTCGAAGTACGCCTCCCGCGGCGCGCCGGGCGCGAACAGCATCAGGACCGATGCGGGCGCGTCCGCCTCGTTGCGGAATCCGTGCACGCCACCGGGTGGGACGTAGAGGAAGTCGCCCTGGTGGCCGTCGACCCACTCGTTGCCGTCGAACAGCTTCATCGTCCCGGACAGGACGAAGAACGCCTCGGACATCGCCCGGTGATAGTGCGCCGGCGGGCCGCCGCCGGCCGGGGCGATGTCGACCCGGTACAGGCCGTAGTCGCCGTCGGTGGCCTGCTGGTTGGCCAGGTAGTGGTACTTCGTCCCGAAGGTCTCGTGGTCGGGCGGCTCGTCGGCGCGCTTGAGCCACGCGCTGACCTCCGGTTCGTCCTTGGTGTAGCGGGGCGGTGGGTAGGACGGAACGGCGAGGGACATGCCTCCAGTGTTACCCCCTCAGTCGAGCGGATAGACCACGCCGGTGAGCCGCTCCGAGACCTCCCACAACCGCCGCTGCAACTCGGCGTCGTGCGACTTCCGGCTGGACGCGACGACTTTCGGGTAGCCGCGGGTTTCGGCGAACCCGTCGGGGCCGTAGTACTGGCCGCCGAGCACGCCGGGGTCGGTCGCGGCGCGCAGCGTCGGGAGCGCGCCCATGGCCGCGTCCTGCGCAATCGCGCTGAAGAACACGTTGACGAGCGGCCGGAACGCCGTGGGCGTGTAGCGGCCCAGCTCGGTGTTCGACCCGCCGGGATGGGCGGCGGCGGCGATCGTCGTGCCATGCGGGGCGAGCCGGCGCTGCAGTTCGTAGGTGAACAGCAGGTTGGCCAGCTTGGCCTGTCCGTACGCCGCCACGCGGTTGTAGCGCCGCTCCCACTGCAGGTCGTCGAAGTGGATGTCGGCGAGGATGCGATGGCCCATGCTGCTGACGGTGACGACCCGGGAGCCGGCGACGGGCAGCAGCCGGTCCAGCAGCAGGCCGGTGAGCGCAAAGTGGCCGAGGTGGTTGGTGCCGAACTGCATCTCGAAGCCGTCCTCGGTGGTTTCCTTCGGCGTGTACATGACGCCCGCGTTGTTGATCAGCAGGTCGATGCGGTCGTGGGCGGAGCGCAGCTGCTCGGCCGCGGCGCGGACCGAGTCCAGTGACGTCAGGTCCAGCTCCTGCAGCGCGACGTCGGCGTGGGGGCTCTTGGCGGCGATCCGGGCCGCGGCGTCCTTGCCCTTCTCCAGGTTGCGCACCGCGAGCACCACGTGGGCGCCGTGGTCGGCGAGCGCCTGGGCGGTCTCGTAGCCAAGGCCGGTGTTGGCCCCGGTGACGACGGCGACGCGACCGGTCTGGTCGGGAATGTCCGCGGCGGTCCACTTGGCCATGGGGAGCTCCTAAAACTAGTAAGGTAAACGGGGCGAGCGCTCCGGTTGCACGCACACTATACGGAACGCACGCCCCGCTTTGTCAACCGATCCGAGGTGAACTTGTGGCGCAACCCGCACGGCCGCTGCGCGCCGATGCGGCGCGCAACCGTGCGCGCGTGCTGGACGTCGCCTACGACACGTTCGCCGCCGAGGGCCTGACCGTGCCGATCGACGAGATCGCCCGGCGCGCCGGCGTCGGGGCCGGCACGGTCTACCGGCACTTCCCCACGAAGGAGGCGCTGTTTCGGGCGGTGATCGAGGACCGGATGCATCGCCTCGTCGATGACGGGCGCGCCCTGTTGGAGTCCGAGGGCCCGGGGGAAGCGCTCTTCGCCTTCCTGCGCTCCATGGTGCTGCAGTGGGGCGCGGCCGACCGCGGACTGGTCGACGCCCTGGCCGGGTACGGAATCGACATCGCCTGCGCCGCCCCCGAGGCCGAGGACGCGTTCAAGGCCATGCTCGGCGAGCTGCTGCACGCCGCGCAGGAAGCGGGCGCCGCGCGCCGGGACGTCGAGATGCGGGATCTGAAGGCGATCCTGGTCGGATGCCAGGCGATGGAGGCCTACGACCCGGCGCTGGCCGGACGGGTGACCGACGTCGTCGTCGACGGTTTACGCGCGCAGCGATAACGCCCGGGCCGTTCTTGCACTCGGCATAGGCGAGTGCTAAGAATGACTTTGGCACTCGCCACCGGTGAGTGCTAGGTCGGGACGGTGAGACCAGTTTGGTCGTCCGTCGCGGGCACTGCGCCCGGCCAGAACGTAGTCATCCCCAATCCGGAGGAATCACTTCGCAATGGCCAAGACAATTGCGTACGACGAAGAGGCCCGTCGCGGCCTCGAGCGGGGCCTCAATGCCCTCGCCGACGCGGTAAAGGTGACGTTGGGCCCCAAGGGCCGCAACGTCGTCCTGGAGAAGAAGTGGGGTGCCCCCACGATCACCAACGATGGTGTGTCCATCGCCAAGGAGATCGAGCTGGAGGACCCGTACGAGAAGATCGGCGCCGAGCTGGTCAAGGAAGTTGCCAAGAAGACCGACGACGTCGCCGGTGACGGCACGACGACGGCCACGGTGCTGGCCCAGGCGCTGGTGAAGGAGGGCCTGCGTAACGTCGCGGCGGGCGCCAACCCGCTCGGCCTCAAGCGCGGCATCGAGAAGGCCGTCGAGAAGATCACCGAGACCTTGCTGAAGTCGGCCAAGGACGTCGAGACCAAGGAGCAGATCGCGGCCACCGCGGCCATCTCCGCGGGCGACCAGTCGATCGGCGACCTGATCGCCGAGGCGATGGACAAGGTCGGCAACGAGGGCGTCATCACCGTCGAGGAGTCCAACACCTTCGGCCTGCAGCTCGAGCTCACCGAGGGCATGCGGTTCGACAAGGGCTACATCTCGGGCTACTTCGTCACCGACGCCGAGCGTCAGGAAGCGGTCCTGGAGGACCCCTACATCCTGCTGGTCAGCTCCAAGGTGTCGACCGTCAAGGACCTGCTCCCGCTGCTGGAGAAGGTCATCCAGGGCGGGAAGCCGCTGCTGATCATCGCCGAGGACGTCGAGGGCGAGGCCCTGAGCACCCTGGTGGTCAACAAGATCCGCGGCACCTTCAAGTCGGTGGCCGTCAAGGCCCCCGGCTTCGGTGACCGCCGCAAGGCGATGCTGCAGGACATGGCCATCCTCACCGGTGGTCAGGTCATCAGCGAGGAGGTCGGTCTGTCGCTCGAGACCGCCGACATCTCGCTGCTGGGCAAGGCCCGCAAGGTGGTCATCACCAAGGACGAGACCACCATCGTCGAGGGCGCCGGTGACCCGGACGCCATCGCCGGCCGGGTGGCCCAGATCCGCACCGAGATCGAGAACAGCGACTCCGACTACGACCGCGAGAAGCTGCAGGAGCGCCTGGCCAAGCTGGCCGGCGGTGTTGCGGTGATCAAGGCCGGCGCCGCCACCGAGGTGGAGCTCAAGGAGCGCAAGCACCGCATCGAGGACGCGGTCCGCAACGCCAAGGCGGCCGTCGAGGAGGGCATCGTCGCCGGTGGCGGCGTGGCCCTGCTGCAGTCGGCGCCGGCCCTGGACGAGCTCAAGCTCACCGGCGACGAGGCCACTGGTGCCAACATCGTCAAGGTGGCGCTGGAGGCTCCGTTGAAGCAGATCGCCTTCAACTCCGGGCTGGAGCCCGGCGTTGTCGCCGAGAAGGTCCGCAACTCGAAGGCCGGTACGGGGCTGAACGCCGCCACCGGCGAGTACGAGGACCTGCTCAAGGCCGGCGTTGCCGACCCGGTGAAGGTGACCCGTTCGGCGCTGCAGAACGCGGCGTCCATCGCGGGGCTGTTCCTGACCACCGAGGCCGTCGTGGCCGACAAGCCGGAGAAGGCGGCCGCTCCCGCGGGCGACCCGACCGGCGGCATGGGCGGCATGGACTTCTAGTCCGCAGTCAACGAAAAAGCCCGGTTCCCTTTGGGGGCCGGGCTTTTTCGTGTCCGCGAGTGTGGCGGCATGGACCCGTTTTTGGGCAGCGAAGCGCTCGAAAGTGGCGCTGTCACACGCAATCAACTGCGCTCTCGATACCTGGCGGTCTTCCGCGATGTTTACATCGCGAAAGGCGCTGAACTAACGGCGGCCGTCAAAGCACGCGCGGCCTGGATGTCGACGGGTGCGCCGTTGGCCGGCCTTTCCGCCGCGGCGGTGTACGGCACGAAGTGGCTCGATCCCGGCGCGCCGGCGGAGATCGTGCGCGGCGATCGGCACGGTCAGCCTGGGATGGTCGTCCACAGCTACCGTCTCGGCGACGACGAGATGCGAAGGGTCTGGGGAATGCGAGCGACGACGCCGGCCCGCACGGCCTTCGACATCGGTCGCACCCGGCCCGTCGCCACGGCCGTGCCGATCCTCGACGCGTTGCTCAATGCGACGGGTATCAAGCCCGAGGACGTCGTCGCGGTGGCCGACCGGCACCCGAGGACGCGCGGCATCCGGCGGCTGCGGGGCGTGTTGGAGCTGGTCGACGGCGGGGCCGAATCCCCGCAGGAGACGAGACTCCGGCTGTTGCTGGTAGGTGCCGGGCTTCCCAAGCCGGAGACACAGATCGAGTTTCCGGATCTGCACATTCGCGTCGACTTGGGATGGCGGGAGTGGAAGGTCGCCGTGGAATACGACGGCATCCAGCATTGGGAGGACCGATACCAGCGGTCGTGGGACATTGAGCGGATCGCCCTGCTGGAGGCGGCCGGCTGGAGTGTGGTCAGAGTCAGTGCCGAGATGCTGTCGCGGCCGGACGCGTTGATCCGGCGCGTGAGGGCCAAGCTCGTCGAGCGTGGGGCCTATGGACGAGTTCAAGGGGCGGTTTGTGTACCTAGGGCCCACACTCGGCGCCTGAAGGTCAGGCCGGCAGCGAGAACACGACGCAGTCGTGCAGGCAGCCTTTGGCCACGCTGGGGGAGTCGGCCTCGCGGTGCAGCAGCGCGCGCTCGGGCACTACGCCCAGGCGGACCGTGTCGTCGGCCGACTCGGTCACCTGCGCGCTGCCGTCGACGATCAGCGAGTAGCCCCCGGGCTCGCGCGGGGGCCACAGCAGGGTGACGTCGCGGCGGTGGGTCAGGTTGGTGCGCGTGCGGCCACCGATGAGGCCGACGTCGAGGACGGCGCGGTCGCGCAGCCGCGGCTCGACCGTCACGGTGTGCACGCGATAGTCCTCGCCGACGGTGATCAGATACGCGAACGGGAAGTCGCTGAGCGCCGCGGCCAGCCGCTCGACGTCGACCTTTTTCTTCGTGCGCATGGCTTCGAGGATAGGCCGCTAGTCGGTTAGCAGCGGCTCCCTGGTCCCGGGGGCGGGAGCGTCGGGGCCGCGCTCGGCCTTGTTGAAGAAGCCGGAGCTGGGGATGTTCGACTCGCGGCCGGGCAGGCTGCGGACGCCGGGTTCGCCGTTGCCGGCGGCGAAGAAGCCCGACGGGGCGCCCGTCGTGGTGCGCAGGGCCGGCGGGGTGGCGGTGGGACCACTCGCCGCGCTGACCGCGGAATTCGCGTGGCCCGCTTCGAGGCCGCTGGCAAGGGCGGAGGCGTCGGCCGGCGCGGAGAAGCCGGCGTTGCTGAGCAGGCTCGATCCTGCCGCGGCCGGACCCAGGCTGCCGGTCGACGCGCTGACCGAGTTGAGCAGCCCCGAGCTGAGGTTGGCCGCGCTGACGCCGCCCGTCATGTAATGGCTGGAATTGGCCGCCTCCGCGCTGCTCAGCCCTTCGCCCTGGAAGAAACCGGTATTGGCGTTCCCGCTGTTCAAAATGCCGGCATTGACCGAACCCGAATTCAGGAAACCGGTATTCGAGACGCCCGAGTTCCCGATGCCCAAGTTTCCGCTACCGGAGTTGAAAAAGCCGACGTTGCCGGTGCCGGAGTTGAACAACCCGATATTGCCGCTGCCCGAGTTGAAGCCGCCGAAGCCGATCTGATTGCTCCCGGTCAGCCCGATCCCGAAGTCGTTGCTGCCGCTGTTGCCGAAGCCGAAGTTGTTATTTCCGAGGTTGCCGAGGCCGAAGTTGTTATTACCTGAATTTCCGGAGCCGACATTCAGGCTGCCACTGTTTCCGAAACCGAGGTTCGAATTGCCCATCGTTATGGGACCGAAACTCATTCGGCCGTTGGCGAAGCTGAAACCGAGCTTCTGCAGGACCTGCTGCCAGGGCGCCAATTGTGCGACCGCCTCGGTCGCGTCGGCGTGGTAGCCGAACATCGCGGCCACGTCGGCGGCCCACATCGCCTCGTAGGCCGCCTCGGTGTCCATGATCGCCGGGATGTTGAACCCGAACCAGTTCGTGGACGCCAGGGCCTTCACCAAGGAGCGGTTTGCCGCGACCACCGCGGGCTGCACGGTGGCCGCCACCGCCGTCTCGAACGCGGCCGCGATGGCCGCGGCCTGGCTCGATGCCGCCTCGGCCTGCGCCGCCGCCGCGCTGAGCCAGCTCACATACTGCGTCGCCACGGTCATCATCGCGGCCGCCGACGCACCCTGCCACGAACCGTTGGCCAGATCGTTTGTCACCGAGAAGAATGACGAAGCCGAAGACGCCAGATCCTCGGCCAACCCGTCCCACGCGGCGGCCGCAGCGAGCAGCGGCGCCGCCCCGGGACCGGCGAAGATAAGTGCCGAGTTGATTTCTGGCGGCAACCACGCAAAATGCGGGCTTGTCACTGACCCAACTTAACCGGGATGGGGGGCCCTTCGTGGCGTTATCGACCAGGTACCGGAATGGGCTTTCGGCCCCGGACCAACTTCCCTGGCCGCGCGGCGGTCGGAACGCCATTTTCGGCAATTATTTCACCGGAAACGACCGTTGTCACATATCCTTCGGCGGTCTGGTCCAGTCTTCGGCCCCCGGCGGGTAGGTCGTACCGGATGACGGGCTTGTGCAGCCGCAGGGCGGCGTGGTCGATGACGTTGAGGTCGGCCTTGTAGCCGACGGCGATGCGGCCGCGATCACCCAACCCGGCGACGCGGGCCGGCACGGAGGTCAGCTCGCGCACGGCCTCCGGCACGGTGAACCGCCCGGACTTACGGTCGCGCGCCCAGTGGGCCAGGAAGTACGTCGTGTAGCTGGCGTCGCAGATCATCCCGTAATGCGCGCCGCCGTCGCCGAGCCCCAGCACCACGTCGTCGCGGTGCAGCAGCTCCCCGACGGTGTCCAGCGTGTTGCCCTGCAGGTTGCTGGTCGCGACCAACAGCATGGCGCGGCCCTCGTCGTCGAGCAGCCGGTCGTAGGCCTCCTCCATCGGGTCGACCCCGCGGGCCCGGGCGCGCGCCCCGACGCTTGTCGACGGGTCGGGCTCGTAGTCGGGGTCGTCGCCCAGCGGGAAGATCCAGTCCCACATCTGGGCCACGTACAGAATCGGGTGACCGACGCCGGGCTTGTCGGCCAGGATGCGGGCCCGGACCTCCGGCTTGCGCATCTCGGCGACCCGCTCGGCCAGCGGCAGGTGCGCGATCTCGCGGTAGCTGGGGTAGAGCACGAACGGGTTGGCGGACAGTTGCAGCCCGATGATCAGCCCGATCGGGCGCGGCAGCAGCTGCGCGGTCACCTGTGGGTCATCACCGCTCACCCGCGAATTGGCCTTCTCGATCATGGTGATGGCGTCCGGCCACGTCGGGTCGCCGGCGTTGGCGACGACCAGAGTGAAGGTGACCGGCAACCCGACGTCCTCGGCCACGTCGAACACCGTCTGCAGCACGGGCTGGTAGCCGCCGGCCGGGATGTCCGGCACGAACTGGAGCAGCCCGCCGCCGCCGTCGACCACACCCCGCGCGATCTCTTCGATCTCCTCGCGGGCGGCGTCGTAACTCGGTATGGGCGAACCGCTTTCGGTCTTGTGGATGGTCAGCCGCGACGACGCGAAGCCCAGCGCGCCGACCTCGATCGCCTCCTTGGCCAGCGCCCGCATCCTGGCGAGGTCTTCGGCGGTGGCCGGCTCGCGGTCCGCGCCGCGCTGACCCATCACGTACACCCGCAGCGGGGAGTGCGGCAGGTAGGCGGCCACGTCGATATCGCGCTTGCCCGCGTCCAGCGCGTCCATGTACTCGGGGAAGGTCTCCCAGTTCCACGGCAGGCCGTCGGTCATGACGACGCCGGGAATGTCCTCGACGCCGGCCATCACGTCGACGAGCACGTCGTGGTCCGCCCGGCGGCACGGCGCGAAGCCGACCCCGCAGTTGCCCATCACCACCGTGGTCACCCCGTGCGCCGACGACGGCGTCAGCCGCTCCGACCAGATGGACTGGCCGTCGTAGTGGGTGTGCAGGTCGACGAAACCCGGCGTGACCAGCAGACCGGCGGCGTCGATCTCCCGCGTCGCGCCGTCCCCGTTCACTGACCCGACCGCCGCGATCACCCCGTCGCGCACCGCCACGTCGCCGACGTACGGCTCCCCGCCCAGCCCGTCGACGATGGTGCCATTGCGGATGATCAGGTCGTAAGTCATTCAAACAATCTACGACCGCGTCGGTGCGTCGTGCCAGGATCTCTTCCGTGATCGATCACTTCGGAATCAATTGCGCCGATTATCCGAAATCGCAGGATTTTTACGACCACGTGCTGGCGGTCCTCGGGTTCTCGCGGCAGATGGACGTCGGCCCGGCCATCGGGTACGGCCGGGACGGCAAGCCGTCGTTCTGGATCGCGGACGGGGCGGGCATGGGCCCCAACCGCGAGGTCCACCTGGCCTTCGAGGCCGCCGACGACGACGCGGTGCGCGCCTTCCACCGGGCGGCCGTGGAACGGGGCGCCGAGTCGTTGCACGAGCCGCGGCTGTGGCCCGAATATCACCCCGGCTATTTCGGCGCCTTCGTGCGCGACCCCGACGGCAACAACGTCGAGGCGGTCTGGCACGGCGCGTAGGGTCGGGCGCATGGGAGCTGAAAGTGACGCCGCCACACAAGAGTTGCTTCGCGACGCGTTCACCCGGTTGATCGAGCACGTCGACGAGCTCGCCGACGGGCTGACCGACGAGGTGTCCGACTACCGCCCGACGCCGAACGCCAACAGCATCGCCTGGCTGATCTGGCACAGCGCACGGGTGCAGGACATCCAGCTCGCCCACGTGGCCGGCGTCGAGCAGGTGTGGACCCGCGACGGCTGGGTGGACCGGTTCGGGCTGGACCTACCGCGCAACGACACCGGCTACGGGCACGGCCCCGACGAGGTGGCGAAGGTCAAGGCGCCGGCCGAGCTGCTGAGAGGCTACTACCACGCCGTGCACAAGCTGACCCTGGAATACATCGCCAGCGTGACCGCCGACGAGCTGTCCCGCGTCGTCGACACCAACTGGGACCCGCCGGTCACGGCGAGCGCGCGGCTGGTGAGCATCATCGACGACTGCGCCCAGCACCTCGGGCAGGCCGCCTACGTGCGGGGGATTCAGTAGGTTCTAGGCGTGCGATTCGCCGCGACCCTGGTGCTGTGGCTGGCCGCCACGCTCGCCCTGGCCGTAGCGATCCCGGCGTCCTGGGCGCAGCGCAACCTCGTCAGCGAGGACGGCTACGCCGCCCTGGCGCAGCGCGCGGCCGGCGATCCCGCCTTGCAGTCGGCCATGGCGGCCGAGCTCACCACCCGGGCCATGGCGCTGATCGCGGCGCACGGCGGGGGGCATTTCCCCGTGGACGGCGCGGAGGTGCACGGTGTGGCCGCCGCCTTCACGGCCGGGCCGGGATTCCCGCCGCTGTTCGCCGACGCGAACCGGGCGGCGCATCGCTACCTGTTCACGGCCGACGGGTCCGCCCAATGGGCGATCGACGTGGCGCCGATGCTCAAGGACGCCGCCATGCAACAGGTGCTGGCCCGACACCACGTGACGGTGCCGGCCAACCTGACCGTTCCGCTCACGGAGTCGATGCCCTCCTCGGCGCGGGCGGGGCAGCTGAGCCCGCTGGCCAGGTGGGGGCCGTGGATCAGCGCCGGGGCGGCGGCCCTGAGCGGCCTGTGTGCGCTGTTGACGCTGGCCGCCGCGCGCCGCCGCGGCAAGGCCCTGACCAGCCTGGGTGTTTCGGCGCTGCTCGTCGGCGGGGCGGGCTGGGCGGGCATCGAGGCCGGCGGCCGCTACGTCGACGACGCGCTCAATCGCACCACCGGGAACATCCGCCAGATCGCCGAGGTGATGGTGGCCCACGCGGAGGCCGGCCTGCGCGACTGGCTCGACCTGACGCTGGTCGCCGGCGCCGGGCTGGTCGCCGCGGGTGTGCTCGTCGCGATCCTGGGCGGCCTCACCAGAAAGGCCTAGCTGAGCGGCAGCTCGGCCAGGATCGGGGTGGTCGGCTGCGGCGAACCTTTGCCGGGCTCGACGGTGAACGCGAGTTCGGTGGAGGCGCCGATGTTGGTGAGGGTGTCTTTCGTCGACGGCGACACCGCCGCCGCGTCCATCGTTCCGGCCGAGGTCGGGCCGTTGGCCGAGATCAGCCACATCTGATAGACGGTGCCGGGGGACGGGGGCGGCACGTTGTTCATCACCAGCACCGCCGCGTTGCGGTCGCGGGAGAACATCACCGTCGCGGTCCCGTTGGCCAGCGGACGCGAGACCGTCTGGACGTCCGGGGCCGACAGAACCTGTTCGGCAACCGTGTGCTTCGCCGGGGGACGCATCAGCACCCCGGCGCCGAACGCCGCGGCGCCCACCACGACGGCCGCCGCCGCGGAAGCCAATATGGTTCTGCGCCAAGGCATCTGGCGGACATTGTCCGGTGCGACGGCCGACAGGGTGGTCGCGCGCAGGCGCGGCGGCGGTTCGTTCGCGGTCGCCGCCGACACCACCGCCATCGTCTCGCGGACGGCACGGACCTCGTCGTTGAAGGCCTGGGCCACCGGCGGCGGCGCCGCGGCGACCCGGCGCTCGATCTCGGCCCGCTCCGCCTCCGACACCGCGTGCAGGGCATACGGCGGGGCCAGCTCGAGCAGCTCGAATTCGGTCGGTTCGGTCATGGCACGTCCAGGCAATTACGCAGGCCGCGCAGCGCGTCGCGGATGCGCGATTTGATCGTCGACAAGTTGGCGGCCAGCCGCTGAGACACTTCGCTGTACGTCAGCCCCTGGTAGTAGGCCAGCTCGATGCACTGCCGCTGCGCGTCGCTCAACCCCTCCAGGCATTGGGTCACCCGGCGGCGCTCGTCACCGGCGATCGCCGAGTCCGCGACGACGTCGGCGGCGGGCTCCGCGCTGGCCGCGCCGTAGCGGGATTCGCGGTTGCTGCCGGCCTGCTCGGCGCGCACCCGGTCCACGGCCCGCCGGTGCGCGATGGTCAGCAGCCAGGCCAGGGGTGACCCCTTCGCGGGGTCGTACTGCGCGGCGGTGCGCCACACCTCGAGGTAGACCTCCTGGGTGGTTTCCTCGCCGTAGCCGGGATCACGCACCACCCGCGTCACCAGTCCATACACCCGAGCTTTGGTGAGGTCGTAGACCGTCGCGAAGGCGGCGCCGTCCCCGCGCGCGACCTGGCGCAGCAGGGCGTCCAGCTCGTTGCTCATCGATCGGTAGCCTAACGCCCGCCATCGATCCGCCTATCCCGGTGGCCGGGGAAAGAAATACGCCGTCCGTTCCCGGTATTCGTCGAATCCGGGGCGCCCGGCCATCAGCTTCTCGGTCAGCCGCGCGCCGCTCACATGCACCAGGAAGTACGTCATGAGCAGCGGCGAGCCGACCGTGACCAGAGGCAACCAGCCGTTGACGGTGATCAGCCACAGCCCCCACCACACCGCCGCGTCACCGAAGTAGTTGGGGTGACGCGTCCAGGCCCACAGGCCGCGGTCCATCACCGCGCCGCGGTTCGCCGGGTCGGACTTGAAGGTCCGCAGCTGCTGATCGCCGACGGCTTCGAACGCGAATCCCACCAGCCACACCGCCACCCCCGCCGCCATGACCGCTCTGAACGGTCCCACCGTGGGAGCCGTCACCGACGACAGCTGCAGCGGCACCGAGACGAACCAGGTGATCAGGGCTTGCAGCACAAAGACCTTGCGGACGATCTGGGCGAGGGTGGCGCCGCGGAGCAGGGCGGCGTAGCGGGGGTCCTCGCCCTTGCCTGCGGTCTTGCGCTGGATGTGCCAGCTCAACCGCAGCCCCCAGATCGCCACCAACGCCAGCAGCAGCCACCGCCGGGTCGCGTCGCCGTGGCCGAGCGCGGCGGCAACGGCCGCGATGGCGACGAAGCCCACGCCCCACGCCACGTCGACGACGTTGTAGCGCCCGATCCGCCGGCCGACGGCGAAGGCAACCGTGTGCACGGCGGCCAGCGCCAGCAGCGAGGCGGCGCTGACCTGCAGGAGATTGACGAGGTTCGATGCGCTCATCGGCCGCCCTCCCGGGTGAACGTCCACTGATACACATCAAGGTAGCCCGAGCGGAACCCGGCCTCCGAGTACGCCAGGTACAGCTCCCACATGCGGGCGAACACCTCGTCGAAACCCAGGCACGCCAGCGCATCTCGCCGCATCACGAACCGTTCTCGCCAGAGCCGCAGCGTCTCGGCGTAGTGCGCGCGCAGCGAGGTCGCCTCGACGGTGCGTAATCCGGTGTGCCGCCCGGTGATAGCGGAGATCGCCTCCGGGGACGGCAGCAGCCCGCCGGGAAAGATGTACTTCTGGATCCAGGTGTGCGTGTTGCGGGTGGCCAGCATCCGGTCGTGCGGCATCGTGATCACCTGGATCGCGACGCGCCCGCCGGGCCGCACCAGACGCTCGACCGCGGTGAAATACGTTGGCCACGAACGGTATCCGATAGCCTCGATCATCTCGACCGAGACGACCGCGTCGTAGCTGCCGGTGACGTCGCGGTAGTCGCACAGCTCGATCTCCACCAGGTCCGACAGGCCCGCCGCGGCGACCCGCAGCCGCGCCAGCCGCTGCTGCTCGACCGACAGGGTGACCGAGCGGACGCGCGCGCCGCGGGCGGCCGCCCGGATGCACAACTCGCCCCAGCCGGTGCCGATCTCGAGGACGCGGCTGCCGCGTCGCACCCCGGCCGCGTCGAGCAGCCGGTCGATCTTGCGGCGTTGCGCGGCGGCCAGGTCCTCCGGCGCGGCCGGCAGCCGGTCGAACAGCGCGGCCGAGTATGTCATTGTCTCGTCGAGGAATTCGGCGAACAACTCGTTCGACAGGTCGTAGTGCTCGGCGACGTTGCGCCGGGCCCGCTCCCGGCTGGGGGCGCGCCAACGGGGCCGGAACGCGGGAGCGAGCGGCCGCAGCCACTGCAGGGTGGCCGGCACCAGGTCGGCCACCGAAGCGGCCAACACCGCCAGGGCGCCGGTGAGGTCGTTCGACGACCATTCGCCGGCCATGTAGGACTCGCCGAAGCCGACCAGGCCGTACCGCCCGATGCGGCGCGCCAGCGCCGCGGGCCGGTGGATGAACAGGGTCGGCGCCGTCGGGTCGGCCGCGCCGACGACCGTGGAGTCGGGGTAGACCAGGCGCAGCGGCAGGCGGGCCGCGGCGCGCCGCAGCAGCCGGCCGGCGACGACGCCCGACGCCGCGGCAAGCGGGCCCGACGGCACGCGCACGACCGCGGGCCAGCGGACCGGATCAATTGCCGCCGTAGGTGTTTCGACGGTCGCGACGCTCATCGCGATACCACCGGAACTCGACGCAACCACAACTTGATCCCCTCTATCCGGATCCGTGCGGACACCGTCAGCGGTGCCAGCGGCGCGATGAACTGCATGACGGCGACCTGTCTCGTGGTGGCCGGCCGGCGCAGCCCGCGCAGGCTGGCGGTGAAGACCGGGCACGCCGGGCGGCGGTCTCGGTGCAGGTCCACGGTGACGTCCACCTCGTCGCCCGGTCTCGGCGCCCGCACCAAGTAGTAGCCGTCGACTTGATTGAACGGCGAAACGTAAAAGTTCTTCGCCGTCGCGACGGGCAGATCGGCCGGCGGCAACAGGTAGGCGTGCCGCTCGCCGTAGGTGTTGTGCACCTCGGCGATCACATGGCACAACCGGCCGTCCCGGTCGTGGCACCAGAAGATGCTCAGCGGGTTGAAGACGTAGCCGAAGACGCGCGCCTGCAGCAGCGCGGTGACGCGGCCTTCGGGCACCGGCAGCCCGTGGTCGGCGAAGAAGGCGCCGAGCCTTTCGCGCAGCGAGCCGCTCGAATCGCCCGAAAAGTGGTCTTCGGCATGGAATCTTGCAAACGGTCGCAGCCACCAGGGCAGGCGGGGAAGGTCGTCGATGTCGACATACCAGCTGTAACTTCGGTATTCGAACGAGTGGTGCACCGGCGCCCGCCGCGAATGGGTGATGATGGTGCGGTAGATCGCCGGCGTCAACATGGGGCCACCGCCCCGCGCCGGGCTGCGGCGGGCCAATCGGCGCCGAGCCGGCGGGCCGCGCGCAGCCCGGACGCGGCGCCGTCCTCGTGGAATCCCCAGCCGTGGTAGGCGCCCGCGAACACCACCCGATCGTCGTCGAGGCTGGCCAATTTTGCTTGGGCCGCAACGGAGTCCGGCGTGTAGAGCGGGTGGCTATAGGTCATCTCGGCGATCACCGAGGCGGGGTCGACGCGGTCTCCGCCACCCAGGGTGACCAGATAGCGGCGCTTGGCGTCCAGCCGCATCAGCCGGCTGATGTCATAGCTGACCACCACGTGGTCCGTTCCGGGTGTCACCAGGTAGTTCCACGAGGCGCGGGCGCGGCGGTGGCGGGGCAACACCGACTCGTCGGTGTGCAGCTGCGCCCGGTTGGTCGAGTAACCGATGGCGCCCAGGACGGCGCGCTCCCGCGGGGTCGCGCCGTCGAGCAGCAGCAGCGCCTGATCGGGGTGCACCGCGACGACGGCGGCGTCGAAGATCCGCGGCGCCTCCCCGCCCGCGCGCACCAGCACCCCGTGGATCAGCCGGCGCAGCGAGTGCACCGGCGTCCCGGTAGACACCCGATGCAGGCGGGAAGCGATGGCCCGCACGTAATTCGCCGAGCCGCCGGTGACGGTCCGCCACGTCGGGGAACCGAAGACCGACAGCATGCCGTGGTGGGCGAGGAAGACGAACAGGTATCGGGCCGGATAGTGCAGGGCATCGCCCGCGGCGCAGGACCACACCGCCGCCACCAACGGGGTGATGAAGTAGTCGACGAAGTGCGGGGAGAAGCGGTGCCGGTTCAGGAAGGCCGCGAGGGTCTCCAGGTCGTCCTGGGCTGGGTCTTGCAGCAGGCCGGTCGCGGCGCGGTGGAAGCGGAGGATCTCGGCGAGCATCAGCAGATGGCGGGGCCGCAGCGACTGCCGGCAGGCGAACAGGCCCCGAACACCAAGGGCGCCGGCGTATTCGAGCCCGATGTCGTCGGCGCGCACCGACATCGACATGTCAGACTCCTGGGTCGCGACGCCGAGCTCGGTGAACAATCGGCACAGCGTGGGGTAGGTCCGGTCGTTGTGCACCAGGAACGCCGAGTCGACGGCGACGACCCGGCCGTCGCCGTCGTCCACATAGTGGGTGTGCGCGTGGCCGCCGAGTCGCGCGTCGGCCTCGTACAGGGTGACCCGGTCGCGCCCGGACAGGACGTAGGCGGCGGTGAGGCCGGCGACGCCGCTGCCGATCACCGCGACCGAGCGGCTTTCTGGCTGATCCACACCCGTTATTCGGAGCCACCGGCGCGCCGGACGGGCTCAGCCGAATGTGAACGAAAACACTTGCAGGCCTTTAGCGACCCGCATGTCCAGCTGGTCGCGGTGCGCGGTGTCGTCGGAGACGATCTGATGCAGCGTGGGCGGCCCGCCGATCGGTGTCGCGGTCGTCTTGCCGCCCCTTGTCGCGGTGATGGTGCCGGTGCCGCCGACGACGACGTAGACGCTCTTGCCGGTATAGTTGAGCCGGATGGCGGCGTCGTCGCTCTCGGCGGTGGCGCCCTGGTCGTCCAGCGTCCAGCGGCCGCGCAGCGCGAACCGGTCGTCGGGCAGCGTCGCCGGGTAGGCAAACGTGGCGGTGCCCGCCCGGTAGTCGCCGGCGCCGCCGTAGTTGACGGCCTTGCCGGCGCCCAGGTAGGTCTCCGGCGTGAGCCTGGTCCGCGGGGTGGCGTCCACCGCGTTCGTCGGGGCGGGCAATTTGACGTCCGGGTTGGCGGCGCTGAGCAATTCGCGGATCAGCTTTTCGGTCGTGTCGTAGTCGCCCTCGCCGAACTTGGTGTGGCGGATCGTCCCGTTGGCGTCGATGAGGTACTCGGCCGGCCAATACAGGTTCTGGTAGGCGTTCCACGTCGCGTAGTCGTTGTCCAGCGCGACGGGATAGGCGATGTGCAGCGCGGCGGCGCCGCTGGCCACGTTGGCGGGAACCCGTTCGAACGCGTACTCGGGTGTGTGCACCCCGATGACGACCAGACCGGCGTCGCGATACCGGTCGTACCAACCCACCGCGTGCGGGATGGCGCGCTGGCAGTTGATGCACGAGTACGCCCAGAAGTCGATCAGGACCACCTTGCCGCGCAGCGAGGCCAGGTCGATTGGCGCGCCGCCCGGGGTGTTGAGCCACTCGGTGATCCCCGTGACGGCGGGTGCCGGCCCGCACTGCTGCAAGGCCGCGGCGCCGTCGGTGCAGTCGGCCAGCTGGCCCTTCACCGCGCCGCCCAGCTGGTGGCGAATCTGGTTGGCCCCGATGTCTTTTTGCATCGCGGTGGTGTAGTCGGGGACGGCGCGCTGCAGCGCGGCGGGCAGGTTGAAGACCAGCGCCACGGCCAGCACGATCATCGTGATTCCGCCGGCGACCCGGATCACGTGTTGCCGGCGGCGGAATGCGGCGACGCGCTCGGCCAGGCGCCGCCCGGCCAGCGCGAAAACCAGCAGCGGCAGCGCGGTGCCGATCGCGAACGCCGCCGTCAACAGCAGCACCGGCGGCCCGATGGACGCGGTGCCGCCGGCGACGACGATGGCCGCCAGCACCGGCCCGGCACACGGCACATACAGCGCGCCCAACGTCAGGCCCAGCCCAAAACCGTTTCGGCTCAGGCTATTCGAGCCGAGCGAAGGCAGCGGGATGCGGGCGAACGGGCGCTCGATCAGGTGCGCCAGCGGCGGGAAGATCAACCCGAGGCCGATGAGTGCCAGCGTCACCAGCGCGGCCCAGCGGATCGCGTCCTGCGGCAGGTGCAGCGCCGACAGCAAAGCCGAGCCGGCCAGGGTGACCGCGCTGAAGCTGCAAACCAGCCCGGCGATCACCAGGTACGGCCGGGCCGCCGGGCTGCTGTCACGGGTGCTGCCGGCCCCGGAGAAGAACACCACCGGAAGCACCGGCAGGATGCACGGCGAGACGCCGGTGATCAGGCCGCCGAGGAATCCGATCAACGCGACGGTGGGCATGGCTGTTATTCGGAGCTGATGCGGCTACGGATCAGTCGCTGTAGGCCAGGGAGCGGTCCGGCGGATGGGGCTGCACCGGCTGCGACGGAAACCGCAGCGGGCGGGAGCGCACCCGCATCGGCCACCAGAACCAGCGGCCCAGCAACGCGGCGATGGACGGGGTCATGAACGCGCGGATGATCAGCGTGTCGAACATCAGGCCCAGCCCGATGGTGGTGCCCACCTGCCCGACGATCCGTACGTCGCTGACGACCATGGACGCCATCGTGAACGCGAACACCAGGCCCGCGTTGGTCACCACCTTGCCGGTACCGCCCATCGACCGGATGATGCCCGTGTTCAGACCGGCATGAATTTCCTGCTTGAACCGGGAGACCAACAACAGGTTGTAGTCGGAGCCCACGGCCAACAAGACGATCACGGACATCGCCAGCACCATCCAGTGCAAATCGATGCCGAGGATGTGCTGCCAGACGAGCACCGACAGCCCGAACGAGGCGCCCAGCGAAACCGCCACCGTGCCAACGATTACCGCGGCGGCGACCAGCGCACGGGTCAGGATCAGCATGATGATGAAAATCAGGCACAGCGAGGAGACTCCGGCGATCACCAGGTCCCACTTGGCGCCCTCGGAGATGTCCTTGAAGACGGCGCCCGTTCCGGCCACGTAGATCTTGGCGTCCTCCAGCGGGGTTCCCTTGAGCGACTCCTCGGCCGCGGTGCGGATCTTGTCGATGCTGGCGATGCCCTCGGCCGACGCGGGATCACCCCGATGCAGAATGATCATCCGCGCCGCGTGCCCATCGGCGGACAGGAAATTCTTCATGGCGCGCTGAAAGTCTTTGTTTTTGAACACTTCCGGCGGCAGATAGAAGGAGTCGTCGTTCTTGGAGGCGTCGAAGGCGTGGCCCATCGCCGTCGCGTTGTCGCTCATCTCGTCCATCTGGTCGAAGATCCCGGACATGGTGCTGTGCATGTCCAGCATCATGGTCCGCATGTTCACCATGGTCTGGATCATCGGCGGGAATTGGGCGACCATCTGCGGCATCAGCCGATCCAGGTCTTTGATGTCGCCGACCAACGTGTTGAGTTTCTCGTCGATCTGGTCCAGGCCGTCCAGCGCGTCGAATATCGAGCGAATCGACCAGCAGATCGGGATGTCGAAACAGTGCCTCTCCCAATAGAAGTAGCTGCGGATCGGCCGCCAGAAATCGTCGAAGTCCGAGATGCGGTCCCGGAGCTCGTTGGTGATCTGCTGCATCTGTTCGGTGTCGCCGACCATGCGGTGTGTGGTGCCGACGAGCTGCGTCATCAAGTCGTACATCCGCTGCATGTTGGCGATCGTCTTGGTCATCTCGTCGGCCTGCTTGACCATGTTGTCCATCTGATCGCGCTGGTATTTCATGGTCTGCGTCTGAGCGGCGTTCTGCATGCTCATCTGGAACGGGATCGACGTGTGGTCCATCGTCGTCCCGTCGGGCCGGGTGATCGCCTGGACGCGGGAGATCCCCGGGACCCGAAAGATACCCTTGGCCAACCTATCCAGCACCAGGAAGTCGGTCGGGTTACGCATGTCGTGGTTCGCCTGGATCATCAAGATCTCCGGCTTCATCCGGGCCTGGGAGAAGTGGCGATCCGCGGCCGTCAGGCCCGCGTTGGCGGGGATGGTGCTGGGCAGGTACTCGCGGTCGTTGTAGTTGGCCCGGTAGCCGGGCAGGGTCAGCAGACCGACGAGGGCGACGGCGAACGTGACCGCGAGGATCGGCAGCGGCCAGCGGACCACCGCAGTGCCGACCCGGCGCCAGCCCCGGACCCCGAGCTTGCGCTTGGGGTCGAAAATGCCGAACCGGCTGCCGACGGTGAGGATCGCGGGGCCCAACGTGAGCGCGACGAGCACCGCGAGCAGCATCCCCACCGCACACGGAATGCCGAGGGTCTGGAAATACGGCATCCGCGCGAAGCTGAGGCAGAACATCGCCCCGGCGATGGTCAGACCGGAGCCGAGGATGACGTGGGCCGTCCCGCGGTACATGGTGTAGAACGCCGATTCCCGGTCCTCGCCGGCATGGCGGGCTTCCTGATAGCGGCCGACGATGAAGATGCCGTAGTCCGTCCCGGCCGCGATCGCCAGCGAAGTGAGCAGGCTGACCGCGAAGGTGGACAGCCCGATGAGCCCGAAGTGCCCCATCACCGCGACGGCGCCCCGCGCCGCGGTCAATTCGAAACCCACCGTGATCAGCAACAGGATCACGGTGAGGATCGACCGGTAGACGAAGAGCAACACGATCAAAATCACCGCGACCGTCGTCAGCGTGATCCTGACCATCGACTTGTCGCCACTGTGGTGCAGATCCGCGGCCATCGCCGAGACCCCGGTGACGTACGCCCTGACCCCGGGCGGCGCGGGCACGCTGTTCACGATCTTGCGGACGGATTCGACGGATTCGTTGGCCAACGGCTCGCCCTGGTTACCGGCGAGATTGACCTGCACGGTCACGGCCTTGCCGTCGTTGCTCTGCGCGCCCGCCGCTGTGAGCGGATCGCCCCAGAAGTCCTGGATGCTCAGCACGTGCGCCTTGTCGTCGCGCAACTTGCGGATGATGGTGTCGTAGTACCTGTGGGCGTCGTCGCCGAGGGGCTGGCTACCCTCCAGCACGATCATCGCCGAGCTGTCGGTCTCGCCCTCGTTGAACGCGTGGCCGATCTGTTTCATCGCCACGAAAGACGGTGCGTCCTTTGGGCTCAACGACACCGACCGCTCCTGGCCGACCACTTCCAGCGACGGGACGAACAGGCTCAGGACGACGGCGACGCCCACCCAGAACAGGATGATCGGCACCGCGAGGGTGTGGATGGTCCGCGCGATGCGCGGCCGCTCGGGGTGGGTGTCGCGCGCGAATTCGGCGAATTTCGTGCTCACGCGGACTTCACCACGCAGAAGGTGAAGGCGTGGACCCCGTTGGAGATTCGCTCGGCCTTGACCACGTCGTCCACCGTGATGCGGCAGCCGATGCTGTCGCTATCGCCCCGCGCCGTGAGATTTCCCATCATGGCCGCCTTGTCGGTGGTGACGCGCAGCGTCCACGGCAGCGGTGCCCCGTCGATGCGCTGCGGGTCGGCGTTCACGTCGAAATAGCTGATGTCGGCGAGCGTTCCGGGCGGCCCGAACACCTCGTAGACAATCCGTTTCGGGTTGAACGGCTTGGGATTCTGCAGGTTGCTGTCGGCATACGATTCGCGCTTTTCCGAGCCGAAGTAACCGTGGACCCGATACACGATGAAGCCACCGACCATCACGACCGCCACGATGACCAGTGGAATCCACGTTCGGGACAGCACCTTGAAAATTGGAATCCCTTTCAGCGGTCGGTAGTTCTGCGTGCGGTCCGTCGCCGCCGAACGTGGTCAACTACGGATCGCCGTGCTGCGCCCGTCCGCCGATCCCGGTGAGAACAGCCAAGGCTTACCTAAGTAAATCACGGCCGAATTGTCGCCCGGTCCGGGACCGTTGACTCCTTCCCCTCGCGCCCTGGATTGTAACGCATATCACGTGCGTAACCGGAAATCGACTGCGAGCTGTGACCTGGGACAAATCACACGGCGTGCGTTATACAAATCACGCGATGTGCGTTATCCTCGCCCGATGGCGCAACTGACCTTCCAGCGCGCCCGCACGGAGGAGAACAAGCGCCAGCGTGCGGCGGCACTCGTCGAGGCCGCGCGGTCACTGGCGCTCGAGACGGGCGTCGCGTCGGTCACCTTGACCGCCGTCGCCGGTCGCGCCGGAATCCACTATTCCGCCGTGCGCCGCTACTTCACCTCGCACAAGGAGGTCCTGCTGCACCTCGCCGCCGAAGGCTGGGTGCGCTGGTCGACCACGGTGTGCGAGCAGCTCGGCGAGCCCGGTCCGATGTCACCGGCGCGGGTGGCCGAGACGCTGGCCAACGGGCTGGGGGCCGACCCGCTGTTCTGCGACCTGCTCGCCAACCTGCACCTGCACCTCGAGCACGAGGTGGAGGTCGAGCGGGTCGTCGACATCAGGCGCACCATTTCCGCGGCCGCCGTCGCGCTGGCCGACGCGATCGAGCGCGCGCTGCCGGCGCTCGGCCGGTCCGGCTCCTTCGACATCCTGATTGCCGCCTACTCGCTGGCCGCCGCCTTCTGGCACATCGCCAATCCGCCGGAGCGACTCACCAACGCCTACGCCGACGAGCCGGAGGTGCTGGTGCCCGAGTGGAACATCGAATTCCCGTCCGCCCTCACCCGGGTGCTCACGGCAACGTGCATCGGCCTCGTCACCGAGTCCCCGCGACCGAACAGGGAGGCATGAGCGCCATGGTTTGGCGAACTGCAACCGGTGCGAAGGATGTCGAGCTGTCCGGCCGCTCGGCGCCTGAGCCGAGGACGGAGCCGCTGATGAAGCAGGGCTCCGCCGGCAGCGAGGGCAACAAGGTCGCCCCAAAGCGCGTCAAGAAGAAGGGGTTGCTGGGCCGTTTCTGGCTGGTGCTCACAATCGTGGCCGTGGTCGCGGTGTCGGGATTCGTGGTGTACCGGTTGCACGGTGTCTTCGGCGTACACAAGGGTTCGTTCGGTGGTGGCACCTCGGGCGAGGTCCTCGACGAGTTCAACGCCAAGACGATCACGCTCGAGGTGTGGGGCTCACCGGGCAGCACGGCAACCGTCAACTACCTCGACGAAAATTCCCATCCGCAGCAGGCCCTCAACGTGCCCTTGCCCTGGAGCAAAATATTGAGTTCGACAAAGCCCGGCATCCCGGCAAACCTGGTGGCGCAAGGCGACGGCAGTTGGATCGCCTGCCAGTTCGTCGTGAACAACCACGACGGGCACGGTGACGTCATCAAGGCTCCGAATCGCTCGGATTCCAACGAAAACGTGAACCCCTTCGTCTACTGCTTGGACAAGTCCGCATGAGCGAGCCGGGCGTGGTTCCGCCGCGCGTCGATCAGCCGCTGATTCCGCCGTTCCTGCCGCGGATGATCCATCGGCTTGCCGTGCCGGTCGTCCTGGTGTGGTTGGGCATCGTGTTCGTCACCAACACCGCGGCCCCGCAGCTGGAGGCCGTCTCCAAGACCCACTCGGTGTCGATGAGTCCGACTGACGCGGCATCCTTCCAGTCGATGATGAAGGTCGGATCGACGTTCAAAGAGTTCAACTCCGACAGCTCGGCCATGATCCTGCTGGAGGGTGACAAGCCGCTCGGGCCGGAAGCGCACGCCTATTACGACGAGATCGTCAGGCGCCTTGAGCAAGACAAGAAACACGTTCAGCACGTGCAGGATTTCTGGAGCGATCCGCTGACCGCCGCGGGTTCCCAGAGCCACGACCAGAAGGCCGCCTACGTCCAGGTCTACCTCGCCGGCAACATGGGCGGCGGCCTATCCGCCGAGTCCGCCGACGCCGTCCGCAAGATCGTCAACTCGGTGCCCGCCCCGCCGGGGATCAAGGCGTACGTCACCGGCGCTGGTCCGTTGTTTGCCGACCAGTCCCACGCGGGCGAGAAGGGTGTCGCGATAGTCACCATGGTCACGATCCTGGTGATTTTTATCATGCTGCTCTTCGTCTATCGCTCGCTCGTCACCGTCGTGGCCGTGTTGTTCATGGTCTTCGTCGAATTGTTGGCGGCCCGAGGCGTCGTCGCCTTGCTGGCCAACAACGACATCATCGGACTCTCCACGTTCGCCAACAATATCTTGGTGATGATGGCGATAGCCGCCGGAACGGACTACGCGATCTTCGTGGTCGGGCGCTACCACGAGGCCCGCGGCCTGGGGGAAACCCGCGAACAAGCCTTCTACACCATGTTCCATAGCACCGCGCATGTCGTGCTCGGGTCGGGCCTGACGATCGCCGGCGCGATGTACTGCCTGAGCTTCTGCCGGTTGCCGTATTTCCAGTCATTGGGCGCACCATGCGCCATCGGCATGTTGATAGCGGTGCTCGCGGCCTTGACGCTGGGCCCCGCAGTGCTGACCGTGGCGTCATTCTTCAAGCTCATGGATCCGAAGCGCAAGCTGCAGACCCGGGGCTGGCGCCGCATCGGCACCGCGGTCGTCCGCTGGCCCGCACCGGTTCTCGCGGTGACCATCGGGATCGCACTGGTTGGTCTGCTCGCCCTGCCGGGCTACAAGACGGACTACGACAACCGCCACTTCCTGCCGGCAGACACCCCGGCCAACGTCGGTTATGCCGCCGCGGACCGGCACTTCGACCAGGCTCGGCTCAATCCCGAACTGTTGATGATCGAGACCGATCACGACCTGCGTAACCCGGCCGATTTCCTGATCCTGGACAAGGTGGCCAAGGCGGTGTTCCACATCCCCGGTATCGGACGGGTGCAGACCATCACCCGACCGTTGGGCACGCCGCTCGACCACAGCACCCTCGGTTTTCAGATGGGTGCACAGGCCGCAGGGCGGATCCAGACCCAGCACTATCAGGAAGAGCAGGCGGCAAACCTGCTCAAGCAGGCGGACGAGCTGAAGAAGACCATGGCCACGCTGCATGAGCAGATGCAGGTGACCCAGGACCTGAGCAACACGACGCACGAAACCACCAGGCTCACCAAGGAAACCGTGCAGATCACCGAGTCGCTGCGCGACGACATCGCCAACTTCGACGACTTCTTCCGGCCGATCCGCAGTTACTTCTACTGGGAGCGGCACTGCTACGACATTCCGGCCTGCTGGGCGATCCGGTCGATCTTCAACGCGCTCGATGGCATCGACCAGGTGGCGCAGAACATCGTGAACCTCAGCGCGAACCTGGACAAGCTGGATCAGATCCAGCCGAAGCTGGTGGCGCTGATACCGCCGCAGATCGAGAGCCAGCAGCACAACCTCGACACCGTCATGTCGAACTACGCGACCACCACGGGTCTCAACGAACAGGCGAAAGCGCAGTCCGACAACGCCACCGCCCAAGGCGATGCCTTCGACAAGGCCAAGAACGACGACACCTTCTACCTTCCGCCGGAGGCGTTCAAGAGCCCGGATTTCGCGCGGGGTCTCAAACAGTTCATCTCGCCGGATGGGCACGCCGTGCGCTTGATCATCTCCCATGAAGGCGACCCGGCGAGTCCCGACGGCATCAGCCACATCGAACCGATCAAGCAGGCCGTGCACGAGGCGATCAAGGGCACGCCCTGGGAGGGCTCCAAGGTGTACCTCGGCGGTACCGCCGCGACATACAAGGACATGCACGACGGCTCTGACATCGACCTGCTGATCGCCGCAATTGCCGCAGCCACACTGATTTTCATCATCATGCTGGTGATCACCCGAAGCGTCGTGGCGGCCGTTGTCATCGTCGGTACGGTGTTGCTGTCACTGGGTGCCTCGTTCGGACTCTCCGTGCTCCTATGGCAGTACATCCTGGGCATGAAGTTGCACTGGATGGTGCTCGCGATGGCGATCATCCTGCTGCTGGCGGTCGGCTCGGACTACAACCTGCTGCTGATCTCGCGGTTCAAGGAGGAAATTCACGCTGGGCTCAAGACGGGGACGATCCGCGCGATGGCCGGTTCGGGCTCGGTGGTGACCTCCGCCGGTCTGGTGTTCGCCGCGACCATGGCCACGTTCACGTTCAGCCCGCTGCTGATTATGGCTCAGTTTGGCACGACGATCGCGCTGGGTCTGTTGTTCGACACCTTGATCGTGCGGTCGTTCATGACACCGTCGCTGGCCACCCTGCTCGGGCGCTGGTTCTGGTGGCCGCAGCACGTGCGACCACGGCCCGCCAGCACCATGCTGCGGCCGTACGGACCGCGTCCCGCCGTGCGCGAGCTGATCCTCAGCGGCGTCGAGGAGCGCCCGGCGGGCGGGGTGGTGCAACCGCGCTGATCTTGTGTGCGGGTTCAGGCGTAGGTGCGCAGCTGCACCATCTTGCGCATGACGTCGGAGAGCTTGTGCACCGGCGCCCCGCACGTCAGGCAGTAGCCGCCCGGGCAGCGGTTGATCCGGTCGACCTGCGCCAGCACCTGAGTCTTGAGCCGGCGCAGGCAACCGATGCACAGGATCTCGACGACGTTGCCGGACGGGTCGAGGTTCGGCCGGTTGCATTGGTCCACGGCGTGCCGGTACACGATGTGCGTTGCGCGGTTGGTGCAGCCGCCCTCGGCCTGGCAGGTGATCTCCTGCCAGTCCAGCGTCGCCAGCGCGTCCGACTGGGGGTCTACCGCGCTCATCGCGTCCCCGAGGGGTCGCAGCATCCCGGCATGCGCATGATGTCAATCCTGTAAAAGGTGGTCGAGCGAACCGGTGTCCCCAATTGCGCGGAATACCAGTCAAGAACTATTGATTTGTCCCCAAAAGCGGGGAAATAAACGATTCCCGACAGTCGCCGAGTTTAAACCGGCGCGTGAATAAAGGCCAGAGTGGATCTAGGACCAGTTCCATACCGACATGTCGCCGGGCGGGTACTGGTTGCACACGTCGGTGGCCTTGGCGACGACGCCCTTGTTGTTGAAGAAGATCTTCATGTGATTGACCCAGGCGAAGGTCAGCGGATCGCCGTTGTAGAAGTTTTCGGAATAAGTCCTGCGGTCCGCCGGCGACAGCGAGTAAAACCAGTGCGCCTTATCGATCGTCGCCTGCTGAAGGTTGGCGTGGTTGTTGAAGTCGATCATGTACCGCTGGTAGTAAACCGGGCTGGTGTCCCGGACGGCCGCCAGGTACTGCTCGGCGTCGCAGGTGGTCTCGATCTGCCGGCGTGGGACCGGGAAGTCTTCCGTGGAATCGGCCGCGGCCGTCTTCGGGAAGGTCGCAGCCGCAATGCTCATGGCTACCAGGAAAGCAACAAAGACAACGCCTGCGCGCAGGCCGGAACTCAGCCGAGACATAGTCGTTACGGTAGCACTTTCTCCGGCCGCGGTGGGGGCCCCGGGGCATATTCGTAGTCCATCTCACTATCCATCGCGATCAGGCACTATGACGTGGCGAGGATCCGGCCGCAGCTCCGGCGGGGCCTGGCTGTAATCGCCGAACGGGCCGTCGCGGCGCTCGACCGCGGCGCGCACGCCCTGGGTCTGGGCGGTGTTGATGAAGTCGAGCGCGTCGGGGGTGTTGCGCATCAGGCCGTCGAGGATGCCGCCCAGCATCTGCGTGGAGGCCAGGCCCATGTTCTCGTAGGCCTGGTTGACGACCAGCTTCTGCGCCCGCAACTGCGACAACGGGATTCGCGCCAGCTCGGCGGCGATCTCGGCGACGCGCGCCTCGAGCCGCTCGAACGGCACCGCCTCGTTGATCAGCTCGACCTCGGCGGCCTGGACGCCGGTCAGCGGCCTGCCGGTCAGCGAGTGCCACTTGGCCTTGGCCAGGCTCAGCCGGTAGAGCCACATGCCGGTCAGATACGCGCCCCACATCCGGCTGTACGGGGTGCCGATCACCGCGTCGTCGCTGGCGATCACGATGTCGGCACACAACGCGTAGTCGCTGGCCCCGCCGACGCACCAGCCGTGCACCTGCGCGATCACCGGTTTGGATGCGCGCCAGATGGCCATGAACTTCTGCGTCGGCCCGGTCTCGCGCGCGGTGACCATCGCGAAGTCCTTGCCCGGGTCCCACTGGCCGTCGGTCATCATCGCGTCGCCCCAGTGCTGGAAGCCGCCGCCGAAGTCGTAGCCGCCGGAGAAGGCTCGGCCCGCGCCGCGCAGCACGATGACCTTGATCTCGTGGTCGCGTTCGGCCAGCCCGATGGCCGCCTCGATCTCGTCGGGCATGGGCGGGACGATCGTGTTGAGGTGCTCGGGGCGGTTCAGCGTGATGGTGGCGACCGGGCCGGCCGTGCGGTACAGCAGGGTTTCGAAATCGGGCATGGCTTCCTTAGGGGTCGGGCTGGCGGTTCTCCGGCGACGAGGCATAAATTCGCCCGCCGATCTTCAGGTACGGCGTCGTCAGGTAGGCCGAGAAGGCGACGATCGCGGAAAAAATGGCCGCGACGACGACGGCGTTCGGCCAGATTTGGCCCACCCCGGCGGCGAACGAGACGATGCCGATGATCGAGGTCGCCCAGTAGAACCGCCGGCCCGGTCGGCGTTCCTTGATGAATCGGTAGCGCGCCTGCGCGGCCCCCACCGCGATGAATATCAAACCGGTCGCCAGCAGGGTGAGTTCGATGCGTTCGGTGGCCGCCACGCGACGATCCTATGGCCGGCCGAGGCGCGCCGCCCCGAACCGGCCCCCACAGCCGGGGCCGCTAGCATGTCCAACCAGGTGGGGGTGGGAAGGTCTGCCAGTGGGCGGGGCGGCGTTCGAACGTAACCGGCTGCCCAGGTTGATCGGCCAGGGAGCAATGGGCAAGGTGATCGCGGCGGCGGCGGCCGTCGCGTTGGCGCTGGCGCCGTTGACCGTGGCGGCCACCACACCCGGTGTGGCACACGCGGCTCCGTGCGCCGGCGACGGGTCAAACCCCGCGTCCTGCCAGAACTGCCTGGCGTACGTGGAGGAGTACCACACCGCGAACGTGTGCTACGACGCCGCGCCGGCCCGGCCCGCCCAGCCGTCCCCGAGCAGGGTGCCGGTGTGGACGCCGGAGCCGCTTCCGGTGGAACCCGCGCCGCCGGTGCAACCGCCCCGCGCCGTTCCGCCGAGCCCCTCGACCCCCACCACGGTTGCGGTGCAGACCCCGAAACTGCCACCCGGCGCGGCGGGCAACGCCTCGGTGGTGGCGCCGCCGAAGGGCCTGGACGCGCCGCCGAACGCGGTCACGGACGCCAAGGCCGCACCGGCGACGCGGATCAACCCCGCCAGCCCCCTGGAGCCGCCGAGCCAGGTGTACGACTTCAATCGCCAGGTGCAGAACGTGGTCGACGCCCACAGCGGCAACGTCGACCTGATCAAGGCCGACAACCGGGAGTTGGTGCGCCCCCGGCATTGGGACTACGTCGACTACGACGACGACCACCGCCCGGCCCTGTTCAACCCGCTCAGCGAGGCGATGACCTTCCGCTACTTCTACGACGGCGCCTATCGGGAGGCGTTCGTGCCGGCCGGGGGCCGTATCGTGCTCGACGCCGCCACGACCGGCGTGGTCCCGTTCACCGCGGTCGGCTACAGCCATGTCGTGTCGGGCAGCTTCTACGGCGGGGCCTGGATACCGCCGGCGGGGTCGAGCGGCCCGCCGCCGCCGAACTACACGCCGCCGGCGCCCCCGGAGGTGTACCAAGACGTCGCCGCCGATGTCGTCGCGGCCAACCAGACCGTGGCGGTCGGCCAAGTGGTGGTGCTGGGCCACGACGCCGGCCAGCCCGCGGGCAGCCAGGACAGCTTCCTGCTCGACGACTCGACCCTGGCCTGGGGTCAGGTGAACGATCCCAGCAGCCCGGCCCAGATCAGGGTGACCAGGACCCAGTCGCTACCGGGCGCCGGGCCGACCGACAACGGCAGCTACCTGGTGGCGCTGGCCGCTCTCAAGGCGCCCGCCCAGCACGCCGAAGCCTGGTGGCCGTCCGCGCTGAGGTACGGGGGCCTCGCGATGGCGGTCGTCGTTGTCGCCTGGCTGATCGGTCGCCGGAACCGGCGCGACGATCAGATCTAGGGGTGGTTGACGCAGAACGCCACGCACATCGCCGAGACGGGAATGGACACCCATTGCGTTTGCCCGTCAGCCTGGCGCTCGCAGTAGATCGGGCCGGGATTGCCCCACACTTTCGCGCCCTCCGGCGCGCATGGCTTCCCAAGGTCGGTATCGGCGTGCGCCGGGCCACTTCCCAGGAGGATCGCGATGGGAGCGACGGCCGTCAACGTCGCCACGCCGATGAACCTCAGTGCTCGCATGATGCACGCCTTCCTCGACAAAATCAGTTAGATCACCTTAGATCTTAGTCCGGCCGACAGCGTGCGCCACAGGAAGGAGAAGCTGAGCGCCGACTTGAACGCGACCTGTTCGTTGTCGGCGGCGCCGGCATGCCCGCCCTCGATGTTCTCGTAGTACCAGACCGGGTGGCCCGCGGCCTGCAGGGCGGCCGTCATCTTGCGGGCGTGGCCCGGGTGCACCCGATCGTCGCGGGTGGACGTGGTCATCAGCACCGGCGGGTAGTCGCGGGCCTGCGAAATGTTCTGGTACGGGGAGTATTCGGAGATGAACGCCCAGTCCTCGGGGTTGTCCGGATCGCCGTATTCGGCCATCCACGACGCCCCGGCCAGCAGCAGGTGGTAGCGCTTCATGTCCAGCAGCGGCACGTCGCAGACCAGCGCGCCGAACCGCTCCAGGTATTGGGTCAGCATGATGCCCATCAGCAGCCCGCCGTTGCTGCCGCCCCGGGCGCCCAGCTGCGCGACGGTCGTGACGCCGCGGTCCACCAAATCGGTTGCCACCGCGGCGAAGTCCTCGGCGACCTTGTGCCGGTTCTCGCGCATCGCCTGGGTGTGCCAGCCGGGCCCGTACTCCCCGCCGCCGCGGATGTTGGCCAACACGTAGCTGCCGCCGCGGGCCAGCCACAGCCGGCCCAGCACGCCGCTGTAGGCCGGCGTGTTGGCGGTCTCGAATCCGCCGTACCCGCTCAGCAGCGTGGGACCGGGGCCGTCGGCATCGCTGCGCCGCACGACGAAGTACGGGATCGAGGTGCCGTCCTCCGAGGCGACGAAATGCTGTGACACGGACAGGTTTTCGGCGTCGAAGAAGGCCGGGGCCGATTTGATCGGGTCGAGCGGCCCCTCGCCGGTGCCCCGCATCAGGCGCGACGGCGCGAGGAACCCGCTGGAATCGAGGAAGAACTCGTCGCCCTTGTCGTCGGCCGCGACGACGACGGTGTTGGTCGCCGCCGGGATGCCCGCGACCGGCTCGCGACGCCAGTCACCTGGGGTGACGATCTCCACCCGGCTGGCCACGTCGGCCAGCGTGACCATCAGCAGGCGGTCCTTCGTCCACGCGTAGTGGTTCAGGGCGGTGTGCTCGTCGGGCTCGAAGATAACGTGCAATTCCGCTGTGCCCGCGAGGAATTCGTCGTAGTCGGCCGCCAGCAGCGAACCCGCGGGGTATGTCGCGTCGCCGATGTACCAATCCGTGCGCAGCTCGATCAGGATCCACTCGCGGTGCATCGACAGGCCCGCGTCGGTGGGCGCGTCGATGCGGATCAGCTCCGGGCCGCGCAGCTCGTAGACCTCCTCGTTCCAGAAGTCGAGCGCCCGGCCCAGGAAGGTGCGCTCGAAGCCCGGCGTCCGATCCACCGAGGCCGAGACCCGGACGTCGGAGCGGGCGCCCTCGAAGACGGTCTGTGCCTCGGCCAGCGGCGTGCCGCGCCGCCATCGCTTGATCACGCGCGGGTAGCCGGACTCGGTGAGCGAGTCGGCACCGAAGTCGGTGCCGACCAGCACGGTGTCGATGTCGGCCCAGGCGACCTGCGACTTGGCCTCGGGCAGTTCGAACCCGTCGGGGACGAATTCGCGTGTGAGCATGTCGAATTCGCGCACGACCGACGCGTCCGAGCCGCCGCGGGACAGGCCGACCAGCGCCCGGGTGTGGTCGGGTTCGATGACACCGGCGCCCGCCCACACCCATTTCGTGTCGTCGGCCCGGCCCAGTTCGTCGACGTCGATGAGCACGTCCCACTCCGGCGAAGCGGTGCGGTAGCTGTCCAGCGTGGTGCGGCGCCACAGCCCCCGCGGGTTGGCGGCGTCGCGCCAGAAGTTGTAGAGGTGTTCGCCGCGGCGGACCACATACGGGATGCGGGCATCCGTGTCGAGCACCTCGAGGGCCTCGGCCCGCATCCGCTCGAACCGCTCGTCGCGGAACTCGGCCAGGGTGGGCTCGTTGCGCGCGCGTACCCAGGCCAGCGCGTCGTCGCCGGTCACGTCCTCAAGCCAGAGGTAGGGGTCTTGGGAGCTCGTCATGGCAGCCATTCTGTCCCCGGCGGTAGTGTGAGGTGTGTTACACAGGGTCGAACGAGGAGCGGGCAGATGACTGTTTTCGCACGTCCGGGCGCCGCCGGAGCGTTGATGTCGTACGAAAGCCGGTACGAGAACTTCATCGGGGGCCAGTGGGTCGCCCCCGCGGGCGGCCGCTATTTCGAAAACCCGACGCCGGTGACCGGCCAGACCTTCTGCGAGGTCGCCCGCTCCGACGAGGCCGACATCGACAAGGCGCTGGACGCCGCGCACGCGGCGGCCCCGGCGTGGGGCAAGACCGCGCCCGCCGAGCGGGCGGCGATCCTGAACAAGATCGCCGACCGGATCGAGGAGAACACCGCCGCGCTGGCGGTGGCCGAAGTCTGGGACAACGGCAAACCGGTCCGCGAGGCGCTGGCCGCCGACATCCCGCTGGCGGCCGACCATTTCCGGTATTTCGCGGCGGCCCTGCGCGCGCAGGAGGGTTCGCTGTCGCAGATCGACGAGGACACCGTCGCCTACCACTTCCACGAGCCGCTCGGGGTGGTGGGACAGATCATTCCGTGGAACTTCCCCATCCTGATGGCCGCGTGGAAGATGGCGCCGGCGCTGGCCGCCGGCAACGCGGTGGTGCTCAAACCCGCGGAGCAGACGCCGGTTTCGGTGCTCTACCTGATGTCGCTGATCGGTGACCTGTTACCGGCCGGCGTGCTCAACGTCGTCAACGGCTTCGGCGCCGAGGCGGGCAAGCCGCTGGCGTCGAGCAACCGGATCGCCAAGGTCGCGTTCACCGGCGAAACCACCACCGGGCGGCTGATCATGCAGTACGCCTCGCAGAACCTGATCCCGGTCACGCTGGAGCTCGGCGGCAAGAGCCCCAACATTTTCTTCTCCGACGTGATGGCCAAGGGCGACGACTTCTGCGACAAGGCGCTGGAGGGCTTCACCATGTTCGCCCTCAACCAGGGCGAGGTGTGCACCTGCCCGTCGCGCAGCCTGATCCAGGCCGACATCTACGACGAGTTCCTCGAGCTGGCCGCGATCCGCACCAAGGCGGTCCGGCAGGGCGACCCGCTGGACAGCGAGACGATGCTGGGCTCGCAGGCGTCCAACGACCAGATGGAAAAGATCCTGTCCTACATCGAAATCGGCAAAAACGAAGGCGCGCAGGTCATTTGCGGTGGCGAGCGTGCCGAGCTGGGCGGCGACCTGGCCGGCGGCTACTACATGCAGCCGACGATCTTCGGCGGCAACAACAAGATGCGGATCTTCCAGGAGGAGATCTTCGGGCCGGTGGTGGCGGTGACGTCGTTCACCGACTACGACGACGCGATCTCGATCGCCAACGACACCCTCTACGGCCTGGGCGCCGGCGTGTGGAGCCGCGACGGCAACACCGCCTACCGGGCCGGACGCGACATCCAGGCCGGCCGCGTGTGGGTCAACTGCTACCACGCCTACCCGGCGCACGCCGCGTTCGGCGGGTACAAGCAGTCCGGCATCGGCCGGGAGAACCACAAGATGATGCTCGACCACTACCAGCAGACCAAGAACATGCTGGTGTCCTACTCCGAGAAGGCGCAGGGATTCTTCTGATGGTCGCTGGTGCCGTGATCACCGCCGGGGCCGCGGACCTGCTGGCGCGCCTGCAGGAGCGGCACGGCCCGGTGATGTTCCACCAGTCCGGCGGCTGCTGCGACGGGTCGTCGCCGATGTGCTACCCGTGCGGGGATTTCCTGGTCGGCGACCGCGATGTGTTGCTCGGCGTGCTCGACGTCGGGGACGGCGTGCCGGTGTGGATCTCCGGCCCGCAGTACCAGACCTGGAAGCACACCCAGCTGGTCATCGACGTCGTCCCCGGGCGCGGCGGCGGGTTCAGCCTGGAGGCGCCCGAGGGCGTGCGGTTCCTGTCCCGCGGTCGCGTCTTCACCGACGAAGAGCAGGCCGAGCTGGCGGCCGAACCCGTCATCACGGGCGCCGCCTACGAGCGCGGCGAGCGCCCGGCGGCGCGCGGGCGCGTGGTGGCCGTCGACGCCGGATGACGGCGCTACCCTCGTCAGCGTGATCCCCCTCCCGCGCCCCCGGCTGTTGGCCGGCGCCATGCTGATGGGCTGCGCGGTCGGCGTGCTGGCCGGGGTCGCGCTCACCGTGTCGGTCCACGCGAGGATCCGGCCCGACGTCGTCATCGCACTGGTGCTCGGGACTCCCGCCGGGCTCGGCCTGCTGACGGTCCTGTTCTCGGGGCGCCGCTGGGTCACCGCGCTCGGCGCGTTCATCCTGTCGCTCGGGCCGGGCTGGTTCGGCGTGCTCGTCGCGCTGCGGGTGACCTCCGGTGGCTGACGACGAGGACACCGGCACGCAATCGTGGGTGCCGGACTTCTCCGACGACGATGACGATGCGACCGGTCCGCGGCCGGCCGAGGAGGCCGAGCCCGCCCCGGACGTCAAGGAGGAGGCCGCCGAGGAGGATGCCGTGGCCGACGGCGGCGGCCTGCCGGTGCAACCGGTCACCGTGCCCGGCCGCTACCAGTACCTGCGGTGGTGGCACCTGGTTCTGGTGCTTTTCGGCGGGTGGATCATGGCGGGCGTGGGCGGGCTCGGGCTCTTCTATTGGTGGTATCACTCGATCGACAAGACGCCCGCGGTGTTCACGGTCCTGGTGTTCGTCGTGGCCTGCGCGGTGGGCGGCGTGCTGCTTGCGATGGCGGAGGGCAGGCCGCTGGTCTCCGCGCTGTCGCTCGCGGTGATGTCGGGGCCGTTCGCCTCGGTCGCCGCCGCGGCGCCCCTGTACGGCTACTACTACTGCGCCCACACCGGCCACTGCCTGATCGGCGTCATCCCGTACTAGCCCATTAGGGTAGGGCTCGTGACCCACTATGACGTCGTCGTCCTCGGGGCCGGTCCCGGCGGATATGTCGCGGCCATTCGCGCCGCGCAGCTCGGCTTGAACACCGCGATCATCGAGCCGAAGTACTGGGGCGGAGTCTGCCTCAACGTCGGCTGCATCCCGTCCAAGGCGTTGCTGCGCAACGCCGAACTCGCGCACATCTTCACCAAGGAGGCCCAGACCTTCGGCATCGGCGGCGAGGCGACCTTCGACTACGGCGTTGCCTTCGACCGCAGCCGCAAGGTGGCCGAGGGCCGCGTCGCCGGCGTGCACTTCCTGATGAAGAAGAACAAGATCACCGAGATCCACGGGTACGGCCGGTTCACCGACGCGCACACGCTGTCCGTCGAATTGAATGAGGGCGGCGCTGAAAATCCGGTGACGGTCACGTTCGACAACGTCATCATCGCCACCGGCAGCAGCACCCGGCTGGTCCCGGGAACGTCGCTGTCGGAAAACGTGGTCACCTACGAGGAACTGATCCTGACGCGGGAGCTGCCGCAGTCGATCGTCATCGCCGGCGCGGGGGCCATCGGCATGGAGTTCGGCTACGTGCTGAAGAACTACGGCGTCGACGTCACCATCGTCGAGTTCCTGCCCCGCGCGCTGCCCAACGAGGACGCCGAGGTGTCCAAGGAGATCGAGAAGCAGTTCAAGAAGCTGGGCGTCAAGGTCTTGACCGGAACGAAGGTGGAGACCATCAACGACGACGGCTCGGTGGTCACCGTCACCGTCAGCAAGGACGGCAAGTCCGAGGACCTCAAGGCCGAAAAGGTGTTGCAGGCCATCGGTTTCGCGCCCAACGTCGAGGGCTACGGCCTGGAGGCGGCCGGCGTCGCGCTGACCGACCGCAAGGCGATCGGCATCACCGACTACATGCGCACCAACGTCGACCACATCTACGCCATCGGCGACGTGACCGGCAAGCTGATGCTTGCCCACGTCGCCGAGGCCATGGGCGTGGTTGCGGCCGAAACCATCGCCGGCGCCGAGACTTTGGCCCTCGGCGACTACCGCATGCTGCCGCGCGCGACCTTCTGCCAGCCCAACGTCGCGAGCTTCGGGCTCACCGAGGAGCAGGCCCGCGACGAAGGCTACGACGTCGTGGTCGCCAAGTTCCCGTTCACCGCCAACGCCAAGGCGCACGGGGTGGGCGACCCCAGCGGCTTCGTCAAGCTGGTCGCCGACAGCAAGTACGGCGAGCTGCTGGGCGGGCACCTGATCGGCCACGACGTGTCCGAGTTGCTGCCCGAGCTGACACTGGCCCAGAAGTGGGACCTCACCGCCACCGAGCTGGCCCGCAACGTGCACACCCACCCGACCATGTCGGAGGCGCTGCAGGAATGCTTCCACGGCTTGACCGGCCACATGATCAACTTCTGAGCTTGCCAATGATCCGCAGCGACACCGTGATTGGCGTCATCGGCGGCGTCGCCGCGGGCTATGTCCTGTGGTTGGTGGCCTTTTCGATAGCCGACGACAACGCGGCGGTGGGCCAGTGGGCCCCGACGGTGCTGCTCGGCTCGGCCGCGCTCGCCGTCGGCGCCGTGCTGTGGGGACTCGTGCAACGCCGCCGCGGGAAATACGCGTGGTCGGGGTTCGGCTTCGGCCTGCCGGTCGCGCCGCTGGCGCTGACGCTGGCGGTGCTGGCCGACGTGTACTTCTAGCTGGGCTTGTCCAACGGGATGGCCAGCGCCGACATCGTCGCGGCCAGGCCGTCGTATTGGCTTGCCAGCAAGCAGAATTCGATGAGCTGGCGCCGATCCAGGTGGGTCGCCAGCTGCCGCCAGGTGTCCTCGGTGACCGTGCGATCCTTGACGAACTCGTCGGTGGCCGCCAGCAGCGCCTGCTGCCGCACCGTCAGGCGCGCCTCGACCCGGTCCAGCTTCTCGGGCCAGGCGAAGATGGCGGCCTGCAGGTCGTCGTCCAGGCCCTGATGGCGGGCCATCCCGCGGTGGTGCTGCAGCTCGTATTCGCAGCCACGCACGTGCGCGACCCGCAGGATCACCAACTCGGTGTCGATCGCCGGCAGCCGGCCCCGCAGCAGGCGGCCGCTGTACATCGACCAGGTCCAGAACAGCGCGCGGCGCTGTCCCAGGGTGGTGAACAGGTGCATCTCCGGCACCCTCATCCGGCGCGCGGCCGCCTTGGCCATCACCCAGTTGATGGGCCCCAGCTCGCGGAACCGGCCCGACGGGATCCGGCCTGTCGGCGCGGTCACGGCTGCTTCACCAGGTACGGCGACACGGTGCTGCGGTGCTCGTCCAGATCCAGCGCGCGGCCCAACGCCGGGAACGCCCGCTGCGGGCAGTTGTCGCGCTCGCAGACCCGGCAGCCCGCGCCGATCGGTGTGGCGATATCACCCGACAAGTCGAGTCCTTCCGAGTAGGCGAGCCGGTGCGCGTGGCGGAGCTCGCAGCCCAGCCCGATCGCGAAGGTCTTACCGGGCTGACCATACCGCGCTGCGCGGCGCTCCACGGTGCGAGCCACCCACATGTAGTTGCGCCCGTCGGGCATCTGGGCGATCTGCACCAGGATCTTGCCGGGGTTGGCGAAGGTTTCGTAGACATTCCACAGCGGGCACGTCCCGCCGCTGGAGGAGAAGTGAAATCCGGTGGCCGACTGCCGTTTTGACATGTTGCCGGCGCGGTCCACCCGGACGAACGAGAACGGCACGCCCCGCATCGTCGGCCGTTGCAGCGTCGAAAGCCGGTGCGCGATGGTCTCGTAACTGGCCGAGTAGAACGACGACAGCCGCTCGACGTCGTAGCGGAAATTCTCTGCGACGTCGTGGAATTGGCGGTAGGGCAGCACCGCGGCCGCCGCGAAGTAATTGGCCAGCCCCAGCCGCAGCAGGGTGTGCGACTCCTCGCTGGTGAACTTGCCCTCGGCGACCAGGCTGTCGATCAGGTCACCGAACTCCAGGTAGGCCAATTCGGCGGCCAACTTGAACACCTGCTGACCCGGGGAGAGGTGATTGCTGATCTCCAGCGTCTTGGTGCCGGGGTCGAAGCGGTGCAGGACGGTGTCGCCGAGATCGATGCGCCTGACGATGTGCACCCCGTGCATCTCGGTGAGCCGGCGCGTCAGCTCGCGGGCCAGGTCGCCGTGGTGCAACCGCATCTTGATGGTGAGGTCCTCGGCGGCGGTGTCCAGCTCGTGCAGGTAGTTCTGGCGTTGGTAGAAGTAGTCGCGCACCTCTTCGTGGGGCATGGTGATCGACCCGCTGCCGCTGCCGTCGGAGTACCGCTCCTCGGTGGCGGCGGCCAGCTGCGCGGTGGTGATCCGGTAGCGCCGGTGCAGGTTGACCACCGCGCGGGCCAGCCCGGGATGGGCGCTGACCATCTCGGCGACTTCGGTCGGGTCGACGTCGATGTCCAGGTCGCGGTCCATGGTCACCTCGCGCAGCTCGGCGACCAGCCGGGTGTCGTCCTGCGAGGCGAAGAAGGTCGCGTCCACCCCGAACACCTCGGTGATCCGCAGCAGCACGGCCACCGTCAGCGGGCGTACGTCGTGCTCGATCTGGTTGAGGTAGCTGGGCGAGATCTCCAGCATCTGGGCCAGCGCGGCCTGGGAAAACCCGCGCTCGTTGCGCAGTTGCCGAACGCGGGAGCCGACGAAAGTTTTGGCCACCTAACGAAGCGTACCCGGCGCTGCGAAGGCCTGGTTCGCAGAGTTGGCACCGTGGCGCCTTCGGGTCATGATTGGTGTTCGCGAGTTGCGATTTGGCATTATTCGCGTCGGGTATGGGGGCTAACCTGGGTTAGCGATCTGGAGGGAGGGAAGCCGTGAGCCTGGACAAAGAGCTGATGCCGGTTCCCGACGGCCATCCCGACGTGTTCGGTCGCGAGTGGCCGCTGCGGGTCGGCGACATCGACCGCACCGGCCGGCTGCGGCTGGACGCGGCCGCCCGCCACATCCAGGACATCGGCCAGGACCAGCTGCGCGAGATGGGCTTCGAGGAGACCCATCCGCTGTGGATCGTCCGGCGCACCATGGTCGACCTGATCCGCCCGATCGAGTTCCAGGACATGCTGCGGTGCCGGCGCTGGTGTTCGGGAACCTCGAACCGCTGGTGCGAGATGCGGGTCCGCATCGACGGACGCAAGGGTGGCCTGATCGAATCCGAGGCGTTCTGGATCAACATCAACCGGGAGACCCAGATGCCGTCGCGCATCGCCGACGACTTCCTGGCGGGCCTGCACAAGACCACCTCCGTGAATCGCCTCAAGTGGAAGGGCTACCTCAAGCCCGGCAGCCGCGACGACGCGACCGAGATCCACGAGTTCCCGGTCCGGGTGACCGACATCGACCTGTTCGACCACATGAACAACTCGGTGTACTGGAGCGTCGTCGAGGACTACCTGGCGTCGCACCCCGAGCTGCTGCGGTGGCCGTTGCGCACCACGATCGAGCACGAGGCGCCGGTCGCGCTGGGCGACAAGCTGGAGATCATCTCGCACGTCCACCCGGCGGGCTCGACCGATCAATTCGGTCCCAACCTGGCCGATCGCGCTGTTACAACGCTCACATACGCCGTCGGAGACGAGACGAAAGCCGTCGCCGCGATCTTCGCTTTGTAGCGGTACCTCCGGTCCCGTCATTTCCCTTTCTGACCTGCTGAAATTCGGTTACCGACCGGTAGTTTCTGTAACGGTTCAGTTAGCGTTCATCTTCGCAAGGTTTGCAAACTCGCGCGATCTTGTGGCGGAAATTCGCAAATGAAACGGGTGGACCTGCAGGAACGAGGTGTGCCATCTTCGAGTTAGCACGCCAGTGAAGTTGAGCCATAGCTACCGTCGCAAGCCGGTTGGCGTGGACCGTTCAGCGTTAACTCAGCAATGATGACCGTTTAAGGAGTAAGCCCAATGTCTGTCGTTGGCACCCCCAAGAGCGCCGAGCAGATCCAGCACGACTGGGACACGAACCCCCGGTGGAAGGGCGTCACGCGCACCTACACCGCCGAGGACGTCGTCGCGCTGCAAGGCAGCGTCGTCGAGGAGAACACCCTGGCCCGCCGCGGCGCGGAGGTGTTGTGGGAAGAGCTGCACGACCTGGAGTGGGTCAACGCCCTGGGTGCGCTGACCGGCAACCAGGCCGTACAGCAGGTGCGCGCCGGCCTGAAGGCCATCTACCTGTCCGGGTGGCAGGTCGCCGGTGACGCCAACCTGTCCGGCCACACCTACCCCGACCAGAGCCTGTACCCGGCCAACTCGGTGCCGCAGGTGGTCCGCCGGATCAACAACGCGCTGCTGCGCGCCGACCAGATCGCCAAGGTCGAGGGCGACCGGTCGGTGGAGAACTGGCTGGCGCCGATCGTGGCGGACGGCGAGGCCGGCTTCGGCGGCGCGCTCAACGTCTTCGAGCTGCAGAAGGCCATGATCGCCGCCGGTGTCGCGGGTTCGCACTGGGAGGACCAGCTGGCCTCGGAGAAGAAGTGCGGTCACCTGGGCGGCAAGGTGCTGATCCCGACCCAGCAGCACATCCGCACGCTCACCTCGGCCCGGCTGGCCGCCGACGTCTGCGACGTTCCGACCGTGGTGATCGCCCGGACCGACGCCGAGGCGGCGACGCTCATCACGTCCGACGTCGACGAGCGCGACCAGCCGTTCATCACGGGCGAGCGCACCCGCGAGGGTTTCTACCGGACCAAGAACGGCATCGAGCCCTGCATCGCGCGGGCGAAGGCCTACGCCCCGTTCGCCGACCTGATCTGGATGGAGACCGGCACCCCGGACCTCGAGCTGGCGCGCAAGTTCTCCGAGTCGGTGAAGTCGGAGTTCCCCGACCAGATGCTGGCGTACAACTGCTCGCCCTCGTTCAACTGGCGCAAGCACCTGGACGACGGCACCATCGCGAAGTTCCAGAAGGAGCTTGCCGCAATGGGATTCAAGTTCCAGTTCATCACGCTGGCCGGCTTCCACGCGCTGAACTACTCGATGTTCGATCTGGCCTACGGCTACGCCCGCAACCAGATGAGCGCCTACGTGGAGCTGCAGGAGCGCGAGTTCGCCGCCGAGGAGCGTGGCTACACCGCCACCAAGCACCAGCGCGAGGTCGGTGCCGGTTACTTCGACCGGATCGCGACCACGGTGGACCCCACCTCGTCGACCACGGCGCTGACCGGCTCGACCGAAGAGGGCCAGTTCCACTGAGTTAGTCTGCCGACCAGACGCAGAATCGCACGTTTGCGATTGAGATCATGCGAGTCTGCGTCTGCTCGCGGCTGAAGTAGCATAGGCCCCGCCCGGCCACGCTGGGCGGGGCCTATTGCGGTGCATGACAATACGACTCGGGAGAGAGACAACAAGTGAGCGACGCAGCGATCCAGCGGGTCGGGGTTGTCGGTGCCGGTCAGATGGGCTCGGGCATCGCCGAGGTCTCCGTCCGCGCGGGAGTCGACGTAACGGTGTACGAGCCGACCGAGGCGCTGATCACGGCGGGGCGTAACCGCATCGTCAAGTCACTGGAGCGGGGCGTCAGCGCCGGCAAGGTGACCGAGCGGGAGCGGGACCGCGCGCTCGGCAAGCTGACCTTCACCACCGACCTCAAAGACCTGGCCGACCGCCAACTGGTGATCGAGGCCATCGTCGAGGACGAGGCCGTCAAGGCCGAACTCTTCGCCGAACTGGACCGGGTCGTCACCGATCCCGACGCCGTGCTGGCGTCGAACACCTCCAGTATCCCGATCATGAAGGTCGCCGCGGCCACCAAGAACCCCGAGCGCGTGCTGGGTCTGCACTTCTTCAACCCGGTCCCGGTGCTGCCGCTGGTCGAGTTGGTGAGCACGCTGGTCACCGACGAGGCCGCCGCCGCCCGCACCGAGCAGTTCGCCGGCGCGGTGCTGGGCAAGCAGGTCGTGCGCTGCTCGGACCGGTCCGGCTTCGTGGTCAACGCGCTGCTGGTGCCCTACCTGCTGTCGGCGATCCGGATGGTGGAGGCCGGCTTCGCCAGCGTCGAGGACGTGGACAAGGCCGTCGTCGCGGGGCTCTCGCACCCGATGGGCCCGCTGCGGCTGTCCGACCTCGTCGGCCTCGACACCCTCAAACTCATCGCGGATAAAATGTTCGAAGAATTCAAAGAACCGCAATACGGTCCGCCGCCGTTGCTGCTGCGTATGGTGGAGGCCGGTCGGCTGGGCAAAAAATCCGGCCAAGGTTTTTATATTTACTGACACGGCCGGGTGGCCATGTGGCGGCCGATCTGCGCATCCGATATTATTCTCCGGGTCAACAAGCGAGAGGTGTATCGGGCAACCATGACTTCGTTGGAGCCGTATTACGAAGAGTCGCAATCTATCTATGATGTATCGGACGAGTTTTTTGCGCTATTCCTAGACCCAACAATGGGCTATACCTGCGCTTACTTCGAGCGAGACGATATGACCCTCGAGGAAGCTCAGAATGCGAAGTTCGACCTGGCGCTGGGAAAGCTGAACCTCGAGCCCGGCATGACGCTGCTCGACATCGGCTGCGGCTGGGGCGGCGCGCTGCAGCGGGCGGTCGAGAAATTCGATGTCAACGTGATCGGAATTACGCTCAGCCGCAACCAGTTTGAGTACAGCAAGGCCAGGCTGGCGGGAATCCCGACCGAGCGCAACGTCGAAGTGCGGCTGCAGGGCTGGGAAGAGTTCGACGACAAGGTCGACCGGATCGTCAGCATCGGGGCATTCGAAGCGTTCAAGGCCGAGCGTTGGCCCGCGTTTTTCGACCGCGCCTATGACGTCCTCCCCGATGATGGCCGGATGCTCCTGCACACAATCTTGGCGCATTCACAGAAGCAGATGCACGAGCGCGGTATCGCGCTGACGATGAGCGACGTGCGCTTCACCCGATTTATCTACACCGAAATTTTCCCGGGCGGTCAGTTGCCGGCGCAGGAAGACATTGAAGCGCTGGCGCCGGCGGCGGGATTTTCCGTCGAAAGAGTGCAATTACTGCGTGAGCATTATGAACGGACGCTGAATATCTGGGCGGCCAATCTCGAGGCGAACAAGGAAAAGGCGATCGCCATCCAGTCCGAAGAGGTATACGAGCGCTATATGCACTATTTGACGGGCTGCGAGGACTTCTTTCGCAAGGGCATCAGCAACGTCGGCCAGTTCACGCTGACCAAGTAGCGTCCGCGGTCATCTACCAGGCGGCGCCGGCCCCGGCCGGCGCCGTCGGTCACTTCTCGCAGGTGAACTGGTTGACGTCGGTGTAGCCCTGGCGGAACAGCTTGGCGCAGCCGGTCAGGTACTTCATGTACCGGTCGTAGACCTGCTCCGACTGGATCGCCACGGCCTCGTCCTTGTTGGACTCGAGCGCCGCGGCCCAAATTTCCAGCGTCCTCGCGTAGTGCAGCTGCAATGACTGGATCCGGCTCACCTTGAAACCGGCGTCGGTCGCGTGCTCTTCGACCGACGGGATCGTCGGCAGCCATCCGCCGGGGAAGATCTCGGCCAGGATGAACTGGGTGAAATGAACGACCTCATGGGTCAACGGGGTGCCCTGCGCCCTGGCCTCCTTGAAGGTCGGACGGGTGATGGTGTGCATCATCATGACGCCGTCGGCCGGCAGCACCCGGTAGGCCATCTTGAAGAAGTGGCCCCAGCGCTGGCGGCCGAAGTGCTCGAACGCGCCGATGGAAACGATGCGGTCGACGGGCTCGTCGAACTTCTCCCAGCCCTCCAGCAACACCCGCGCCGAGCGCTTCGTGTCCAGCTGGTCGAACGTCTGCTGAACGTGCTCGGCCTGGTTCTCCGACAGCGTCAGGCCCACGACGTTGACGTCGTACTTCTCGATGGCGCGCCGCAACGTGGCGCCCCAGCCGCAACCGACGTCGAGCAGCGTCATTCCCGGCTCGAGTCCGAGCTTGCCCAGCGACAGGTCGATCTTGGCGATCTGCGCCTCCTCGAGCGTCATGTCGTCCCGCTCGAAGTAGGCGCAGCTGTAGGTCTGGGTGGGGTCGAGGAACAACCGGAAGAAGTCGTCGGACAGATCGTAGTGCGCTTGCACGTTCCCAAAATGCGGCGTGAGCTGCACAGACATGAGCAGTAGGGCCTTTCTGTATCTCGGGTTCCGGGCGTCCTGGCGACCAGGCGCCCCGGGTTCACCCCCGATGCATCCCCTGCATGCTAGCCGTTAAGGCCGGACAAGTCGCATCGCCGAAGTCGGCTTTGCGTCACACGTGGGTCACAAAGCGGTGTGCAACACGGCGCCCGCCGCAAGCCCCAGGACCAGCAGCGCACCCGCCTGGCGCACGTGCACCCAGGCCAGTGCGGCGTACCACAGCGGCCACACCGGAAACTTCGGTGGCGGCTCGTCGGGCCTCGGGCGGCGGAAATACGGCCACACCTTCGCCAGCCGCGGCAGCGCCACCGCGACGATCAGCGCGGGCCACGGCATCGCCCCCACCGCGACGGCGACGGCCACCAGCACATAGAAGCCGACCATCATGCCCAGGGTGACGGCCCGGGCCCGCGCCTCGCCGAGCAGCACGGGCAGGGTCCGGATGCCCAGCGGCTCGTCGTAGGGAATCTTGTCGATGTGCTTGCCCATCAGCACCGTTGTGCACAGCAAGCCGTAGGGCAGCGATGCCACGACGACGTCCCAACCGACCGTGCCCACCGCGGAGTAGTAGGTGCCGCACACCATCAGCGGGCCCCACACGACGAAGACGTCCGGTTCGCCGAGGCCGCGCTTCTTCAGCCGCAGCGGTGGCGCCGTGTAGGCGACGCTGAGGGCGAACCCGCCGAGCGCGAACGCCACCACCGGCCACCCCCGCGCCCACGCCAGCGTCACCAGGATGGCCAGATCCGCGACGTTGACCGCCAGGATCGCCAGGACGAGGGTGCGGCGGCTGATCAGCCCTGAAAGCACCGGGTGCGGGGCGTACAGCGCGCGCGGGTAGGTGGCGCTGTCGGTGCCGACCTGGGTGTCGTAGAGGTCGTTCATCAGGTTGTTGGCGGTGTGCGCCAGCGTGATGCCGAGCACGGCCAGGACCAGCCAGCGCCAGTCCAGCCCGGGCTTGCCGACCGCCAGCAGGGCCGCCACCAGGCCGGCGACCAGGGTCATCGGCAGCACCGCCGCCCGGGTCACCACGAGCCACCGCGTGACGGCGTCGACCGGACCATCCGGGGGTGGGTTGGTGGTGCGAAGCGCGTACGCCCACGACCGCAGGCGCGAGCCCGCGCTCACGTCAGGCATCGGGCGCCCGTCTCATGACTCTCGCGGGGGCAGGATCGGCGAGGGGTGCGGCTGCCCGCGGAACTTCTCCAGCGACCCGCCCGCCTCGACGATCCCGCAGATCGCGCTCCAGCTCAGCATGGTCAGGTAGTCGATCAGCTCGTCGGCGCTCATCCGGGGGTCGGAGATCCAGGAGTGGGTGGCCAACTGCACGCCGCCGACCATGATGTAGGACCACGTCTCCACGCCGCCCGTGTCCATCCCGGCCTCCTGCATGCGGCGCCGCAACATCATGGCAAGCATGCGGGCGATGATTCGCTCCGAGTCGGCGATCACCTTGCTCTTGGTCGGCGAGCTGTTGGCCATCACGAACCGATAGGGCTCCGGCTCGTCGGCGACGGTCTCGACATACACCCGGATGATCTCGCGGGTCAGGTCGAAGCCGTCCAGGTTGGAGGTCAGCGCGCCCGCCATGTTGGGGATCAGCGTCGACTGCGCGAAGCGCATCAGCACCGCGGTGGTCAGGTCGTTCTTGTCGACGAAGTAGCGGTACAGCACGGTCTTGGAGACACCGATCTCCGCCGCGATCTCGTCCATGCTCAGGAAGCGGCCGTGCCGGCGGATCGCCACGATCGTGCCGTCGACCAGCTCGTTGCGGCGCTCCACCTTATGTTGGTGCCAGCGCCTTTTGCGACCATCCGTCTTCACGGCCACCGCCGGGATCCGCTCTGCCAATCTCGCCGCTTCCCACTCATCAGACGCCCCCGATACTACGGCTTGCGCCGGCCGTTTTGGCGGATGGGCCGGGCGTGCGCGGGCCGTCCCAGCAGGGCGGTAACACTAACTGGCCGCGGGGATACATGATGGTGTGGTGGCACACCGAGCCTCACCCGGCGGCGACGCACCGGCGGGGCAGCTCCGCACCTCCCTGGCGGAATCCTTCGCCGGGGCGGATCCGGACGCCGATGCCCAGCGGCGGGTGGCGCTGCGCCGGATGAAGATGGTGGCGCTGGGCTTCCTGGTCGGCGCTACGGGCCTGTTCCTGGCCTGCCGGTGGGCACAGGCCCACGCCATCACGGCGACCTGGGTCGGTTACGTCGGTGCGGCCGCCGAGGCCGGCATGGTGGGCGCCCTGGCCGACTGGTTCGCGGTCACCGCGCTGTTCAAGCACCCGCTGGGCATACCCATTCCGCACACCGCGATCATCAAGCGCAAGAAGGACCAACTCGGGGAGGGGCTGGGAACCTTCGTGCGGGAGAACTTCCTGTCGCCGCCCGTCGTCGAGACCAAGCTGCGCGACGCCCAGGTGCCCAGCCGGCTGGGCAAGTGGCTATCGGAGGCCACGCACGCCGAGCGGGTGGCCGGCGAGACGGCGACGGTGCTGCGGGTGCTGGTGGAGCTGTTGCGCGACGAGGACGTCCAGCAGGTCATCGACCGGATGATCGTGCGGCGCATCGCCGAACCGCAGTGGGGCCCGCCGGTGGGCCGGGTGCTGGCCACCCTGCTGGCAGAGAACCGCCAGGAGGCGCTGATCCAGCTGCTGGCCGACCGGGCGTTCCAGTGGTCGCTGAACGCCGGGGAGGTGATCCAGCGCGTGGTCGAACGTGACTCGCCGAGCTGGTCTCCGCGGTTCATCGACCACCTCGTCGGCGACCGGATCCACCGCGAGTTGATGGACTTCACCGACAAGGTGCGCCGCAACCCCGACCACGAGTTGCGCCGTTCGGCGACGCGCTTCCTGTTCGAGTTCGCCGACGACCTGCAGAACGACGCGGAGACCATCGCGCGCGCCGACGCCGTCAAGGAACAGCTGATGGCGCGCGACGAGATCGCCAACGCCGCGGCGACGGCGTGGAAGACGCTGAAGAGGCTGGTGCTCGAGGGCGTCGACGACCCCTCCAGCACCCTGCGGACCCGCATCGCCGACACCGTGGTCCAGATCGGCGAGTCGCTGCGCGACGACGCCGAGCTGCGCGACAAGGTCGACAACTGGATCGTGCGGGCGGCGCAGCACCTGGTCTCGGAGTACGGGGTGGAAATCACCGCGATCATCACCGACACGATCGAGCGCTGGGACGCGGAGGAGGCCAGCCGGCGCATCGAGCTGCACGTGGGTCGTGATCTGCAATTCATCCGGATCAACGGCACCGTGGTCGGGTCCCTGGCGGGGCTGATCATCTACGCCGTCGCGCAGCTGCTTTTCTAGGGGTGCTAACAAGTGCTTGCAAAAGCAAGCACTGGGTCGTAGGCTGAGGCCATAAGCCACGCCAATCGATCCGAGGAGTAGCGATGCCGCAGGAGGAGAAGCTCTCCGCCAAGGTGTCGACGGCGGCCTCCGACATGGCCTCCGACCTCGGCAGCTTCATTCGCGACCTGCGTGAGAACGCGCAAGTCTCGGTGCGGCAGCTGGCCGAGCGGTCCGGCGTCAGCAATCCATACCTGAGCCAGGTGGAGCGCGGACTGCGCAAGCCGTCCGCCGACGTCCTGAGCCAGATCGCGAAGGCGTTGCGGATCTCCGCCGAAGTGCTCTACGTGCGGGCCGGGATTCTCGAGCCCAGCGACAAGAACCAGGTGCGCGACGCCATCATCACCGACACGGCGATCACCGAGCGCCAGAAGCAGATCCTGCTCGACATCTACGCGTCATTCGCCGAGCAGAACGAATCCAATTTCGAGGAGAGTCCCAGCGAATCCGACAGCGACGAGTGAGGCATTCGCAGTCGCGCCAGTGACACCGATGACTTGGTGACGCATAGATGCCAAGCCGCTTGGTTACCCGAAGGGAAGGGGTTTGACGCCAGGCCCACCAAGTCCGGATGCCTGGCCCACGCTGCGAACTCGATCAGCCGACCCGATCAATCAGGAGGTTCCCCAGGCAAGATGCGGGCCACGTCAATCCGCGGGTCTTGACCCAGTCCCCGCCTGCCCTTCTTCCAGATCAGACACGCAGCAACCCCGATAAGAAACAAATTATGAAAGGAAACACCATGGCTGAAAACCCGAACGTCGAGGACTTGCGGGCTCCGTTGCTGGCGGCGCTCGGCGCGGCCGACCTGGCGCTGGCCACCGTCAACGACCTGATCACCAACCTGCGCGAGCGGGCCGAAGAAACCCGCACCGAGACCCGCAGCCGGGTCGAGGAGCGCCGCGCCCGCCTGTCCAAGCTTCAGGAGGACCTGCCCGAGCAGTTCACCGAGCTGCGCGAGCGCTTCACCTCCGACGAGCTGCGCAAGGCCGCCGAGGGCTACCTGGAGGCCGCGACCAGTCGCTACAACGAGCTGGTCGACCGCGGCGAGGCCGCCCTGGAGCGCCTGCGCAGCCAGCGGCCCTTCGAGGACGCCTCGGCGCGCGCCGAGGGCTACGTCGACCAGGCCGTCGAGCTGACCCAGGAGGCGCTCGGCACCGTCGCGACGCAGACCCGGGCGGTCGGCGAGCGCGCCGCCAAGCTGGTCGGCATCGACCTTCCCAAGAAGGCCGAGTCGGCCAAGAAGGCTCCGGCCAAGAAGGCGCCCGCCAAGAAGGCTCCGGCCAAGAAGGCCCCGGCCAAGAAGGCCTCAGCCAAGAAGGTCACCCAGAAGTAGCCTCCACGCGCGACTCCGAGTTGTCCCCGGACAACTCGGAGTCGACGTTTTGGACGGTGCCCGCATACCCTTGATGCGTGACCCACGCCGTGAGCATCGTCATGTTCGTCCTGCAGATCGCCGTCGCGCTGACGGCGGTGTACGCCTTCGTGCACGCCGCGCTGCAGCGAACCGACGCCTATACCGCCGCAGAAAAGCTGACCAAGCCGGTGTGGTTGGTGATCCTCGGCGTGGCCGTGGCACTTTCGTCCGTCTTGAGTTTCGTGTTCGGCGTGCTCGGCATGGCGATCTCCGCCTGCGCCGCCGGCGTGTATCTGGTCGACGTGCGGCCGAAACTCCTCGAGATTCAGGGCAAGTCGCGCTAGCGGGATGAGAGCCCTGCTGGCCGCGCCGGCACTGGCCCTGGTCGCCTTGCTGGGCCCGCCGGCCCCCGCGTCCGTCGCTCGGGCCGACGCCACCCCGTCACCCCCTTTCATCGACCACACCCAGTGGTCCCGCTGGCAGGGCCTGTCCAGCCTGCGGGTTTTCCCGACCCCATCCGGGCGGCTGGCCGCCAGACAACCGGGCACCGCGGCGCAGGCCGACGAGGCCTGGGCCGAGGTGCTCGCGCTGTCGCCGGACGCCGCCACCCCCGGCATGCGCGCACAGTTCGTCTGCCACTGGCAGCTCGCCGAGTTCGTACAACCGGGCAAGGCGAGCTGGAACCTGGAGCCGTGGCGCCCGGTGGTCGACGACGCCGAAATGTTCGCCACCGGCTGCAATCCCGGCGGTCCGGAAGAAGGCTTCTAGGTGGCGAGCCGACCCACGCGGGCCCAGCTGGCGGCCCTGATCGACCACACCCTGCTCAAACCCGAGGCCACCCGCGCCGACGTGGCCGCGCTGGTCGCGGAGGCGGGCGACCTCGGGGTCTACGCGGTGTGTGTCTCGCCGTCGATGGTCGCGGTGGCGTCGCAGGCCGCCAGCCCCGGCGTCCGGGTGGCGGCGGTGGCCGGCTTTCCGTCGGGCAAGCACGTGCCGGCGGTCAAGGCGCACGAGGCCGCGCTGGCCGTGGCGGCCGGCGCCGGCGAGATCGACATGGTCATCGACGTGGGCGCCGCGCTGGCCGGCGACGTCGCCGCCGTGCGATCCGATATCGAGGCGGTGCGCGCCGCGGTGCCGCTAGCGGTGCTCAAAGTCATCGTCGAGTCGGCGGTGCTGCTGGCCCGGGCGGGTGTGGGCACGCTGGCGGACGTGTGCCGCGCCGCCGAGGACGCCGGCGCCGACTTCGTCAAGACCTCGACCGGCTTTCACCCGGCGGGCGGGGCGTCGGTGCATGCCGTCGCCGTGATGGCCGAGACCGTCGGCGGGCGGCTGGGCGTCAAGGCGAGCGGCGGCATCCGCACCGCCGCCGACGCGCTAGCGATGCTGGAGGCCGGCGCGACCCGCCTCGGTCTATCGGGAACCCGCGCGGTGCTCGACGGGCTCGGCGCTTCCTAGAGGTTGGCGAAGCAGGGGTCGGTGGTGTTGTCGTTCGGAATGCTGGCGTTCTGCGTCGAAAAGTGGGCTGTCACACCGGTATCGGTCACCTGCACACTGTCGGCGTGGATTCCCAGCGGGTAGTTCTTGGTGAATTGCGCGGTGAAGTCGTCCAGCGTCGACTGCACCGATTCCTTCGGCATGGTGAAGCCCAGCGCGTTGAAGCTGACGATCTGCAATTGCAGCCCGGTGCCGGACACCACCGGCTTGGCCGTGATGTTGTCGAGCATGCCCTTCAGCTCGATGGTGCCGTCGGCCGGGTGAGTGGTCACGCTGTTGGTGACGAACGGACCCAGGACCGGGATCGCGTTCTGCACCGACTGCTTGATGCCGTCATTGGTCCAGGCGATGCTGGCGTCCAGCGAGCCGATGGTGCCTTTCGAGTTGGCGCTCGACTGCAGCCGGACGTCGCGGATGTTGAGGTTGAGCTTCATGCCCTTGGCGTCGCGGATGTTGTTGCCGGCCGTCTGCACCGAGATGTTGGTGTAGTGCTTCGTGGCGTGTTGCCACAGCATCAGCGGCGTCACGCCGAAGGACGCGGTGGCCTGGTCCTTGACCTCGCACGCCACCGCCTGGGCGACTTTGGAGTTCGCCTCGTGACGGACGTACAGCTCGCCCCCGATCAGCGCGGCGATGAGGAGCGCGAAAACGATGATGCAGATCAGCGCGATGGACAGCGGGTCGCGAAGGAGGCGTCGTTTTCTCTTCACCGGTGCCGGCTCTTCGTCGGGGGTCGCGAGCTTGCCCGTCGGGCCCGCGGGCGGGACGGGCGGCGGCGGGTAAGTGGGTCGCTGCGGGTTCTGGTGCGGGACGGCCAACTGCTCGGTCTGCTGACCCGCGGCGGCCGGCGGCGGCGCCTGCTGCGCCGGGCCGCCGGTGCTGATCCGTTCGGTCGGCCGCTCAGTCGGGGGCTGGCCGAAGGGCCCCTGGTTGCCGGGACGGGCCCATGTCGAGGGGCCCTCGTTCGGTGGTCCTGGTGGGCCCTGTGGGTTCGTCACCCAACCGATTCTGCCCTATCCACCTGAGCAAAGTCGGAGCGGTTGCGCAGCACCGCGATGCTGTCCCGGGCCGCGGCGACCCGGTCCACGTCGATGTCGGCGACCACGAGCTGGGGGCCGTCGCCGGCCGAGGCGACCACCTCGCCCAGCGGTGAGACGACGAGGCTGCCGCCCACGCCCAGCGGCGCGCCCGCGCCCGACCCGGACTTGGTCAGGGCGTCGCCGGGATCGGCCTGACCGACCGCGGCGACGTAGCTCATCGAGTCCAGCGCGCGGGCCCGGGCCAGCAGCGTCCACTGGTCGAGCTTGCCCGGCCCGGAGCCCCAGGACGCGCAGACGACGATCAGCTGGGCGCCGCGGCGGGCCAGCTCGGTGTAGAGCGCGGGGAAGCGGACGTCGTAGCAAACGCTCAATCCCACCCGGACGTCGTCGACCTCGACCACCACCGGGTCGTGGCCCGGCGCGACGGTGCGCGACTCGGTGAAGCCGAACGCGTCGTACAGGTGGATCTTGTCGTAGTGGGTGTCCGGCCGGTTGGGGGCGCCGGGCCCGGCCACGATCAGCGTGTTCTTCACGCGTCCGTCGCCGGCCGGGGTGAACATGCCCGCGACCACGGTGATCCCGGACTCGGTCGCGATCCCGCGCACGCCGTTCGCCCAGGGCCCGTCGACGGGCTCGGCGATCGGGGCCAGGGGGACGCCGAATCGGCACATGGTCGCCTCGGGGAAAGCCACCAGCCGTGCGCCGGCGTCGGCGGCGCGGCGGGTGTGCTCGCGGACCAGCTCGAGGTTCGCCGCCGGCTCGCTGCCACTGAGGATCTGCGCCAGCGCGATTCGCATGGGCGCCAGCTTAGGCCCGGCTCAGGCGCTCTTGGCGATCCACTCCGCGGTCAACCGTTGTTCCCGGCTGACCAGCTCGTCCAGCTGAGCGCCGATGAGCCGCTCCACCTTGCCGCCGATGATCGGGATCCGCACCTGGACGGTGACTTGGCAGGTCAGCCGCGCGCCGCCGGAGTCGGCGAGCGGCGCCAGTTCCCCCGGGCCGGACACCTGCACCGGGGTGTCGAGGATGCTGACCGCGATCGAGCCCATGGCGGTGCCGTCGACGAGGGGGCCCCAGGTTTCCCTGCGCCTGATGCGGATGTCGCCCCGGTGCAGCTGCTTGACGACGGCGTGCAGGTTGTGGCTGCGCACCACCTGCAGCGTGACCACCTCGACGGTGCCGTCCCGTCCGGACTCGCCGCCGACCCGCATCGACTCCAGCTTCGCTTCGTCGACGGGAATGTCGGCCAGCCTGGCCCGCCAGTAGCCCTCCTCCTGGAAAGCCCGATGCACCTCTTCGACGCTTTCCTCGTACTCGGCCGACAACTCGAATGAATGCGGCATAGCTGGCCAGGCTACCGTTACGGGCCATGAAAACGAGCGGTGCCGGTTCGCTCTTCGACGGCGCGCGTGTCGATGAGACGGTGCCGCTGGCGCCGCTGACCACCTTGCGGGTTGGGCCGGTCGCGCGACGCCTGATCACCTGCGCCAGCACCGAGCAGGCGGTCGCGGTATTGCGGCAGTTGGACTCGGACGCCCGGGCGACCCCGGTGCTGGTGTTTGCTGGCGGGTCCAACCTGGTTATCGCCGATACGCTGACCGATCTGACCGCGGTGCGCCTGGCGGGCGACGGCATCACCGTGGACGGCAACGTGGTCCGCGCCGAGGCCGGTGCGGTGTGGGACGACGTGGTGGTCAAGTCGATCGAGCACGGCCTGGGCGGCCTGGAGTGCCTGTCGGGCATCCCCGGGTCGGCCGGCGCCACGCCCGTGCAGAACGTCGGCGCCTACGGGGCGGAGGTGTCCGACACGATCACCCGGGTCCGGGTACTCGATCGCGAAAGCGGCGAGGTGCGCTGGGTGCCCGGCGACGAGCTCGGCTTCGGGTACCGCACCAGCGTCTTCAAGAAGGCTTCCCAGCGGGGAGGCGAAATCCGTTGGGTAGCACTGGAAGTCGAGTTCGCGCTGGATCCGTCGGGCCGCAGCGCGCCGTTGCGCTACGGCGAGCTGACGGCCGCGTTGAACGTCGCCAGCGGCGAGCGCGCCGACCCCGGCGCCGTGCGCGAGGCGGTGCTGACGCTGCGGGCGCGCAAGGGGATGGTGCTCGACGCGAACGACCACGACACTTGGAGCGTGGGTTCGTTCTTCACCAACCCCGTGGTGGCACCGGAGGCCTACGAGCGGCTGGCCGGCGACGTCGAGGGGCCGGTTCCGCACTATCCGGCGCCGGACGGGGTCAAGCTGGCGGCCGGTTGGCTGGTGGAGCGGGCGGGCTTCGGCAAGGGCTATCCGCAGGATGAAGGGGCCCGTTGCCGGCTTTCGACCAAGCACGCGCTCGCCCTGACCAACCGCGGCGGGGCCACCGCGGAGGACGTCATCGCACTGGCCCGAACCGTGCGTGACGGAGTCCATGCTGTGTTTGGCATCACACTGAAACCCGAGCCTGTCCTGCTTGGCTGCAGGCTATAGCGGCTAATCTCCCGCCGTTGCACGTCGGCGCCGAATTGCCGTGGCGCCGTTGGTGTCTATTCTCCCGGTATCTTTAGGTGTCGTGAGCACATCCAGTTCCCCGCCGCCGGTTAACCGGCGCCTGGCCCTGGCGGCCCTCGGGCTCGGCGTGTTCGCCCCCAGCGTGTTGGCCGCCTGCGCGGGCACCGTGGCCAAGCAAGCCGAGAGCAAGAAGGAGCCGCCGGCGCCCCAGCTGAAGTTCTCACCGGCGGACGCCGCCGCCGACGTGGTTCCGGTCTCGCCGATCAGCGTCCAGGTGACCGACGGCTGGTTCCAGAAGGTGGCGCTGACGAACTCGTCGGGCAAGGTGGTCGCCGGGTCCTTCAACTCCGACCGCACGGTCTACACGACTACCGAGCCGCTGGGCTACGACGCGACCTACACCTGGAGCGGTTCGGCCGTCGGCCACAACGGCAAGGCGGTCCCGCTGAGCGGCAAGTTCACCACCGTGGCGCCGAGCAAGAAGATCGGCGGGGCCTTCCAGCTGGCCGACGGCCAGACCGTTGGTGTCGCGGCGCCGATCATCATCCAGTTCGACGCGCCGATCAGCGACAAGGCGTCGGTCGAGAAGGCGCTCACCGTCACCACCACGCCGCCGGTCGAGGGCAGCTGGGCGTGGCTGCCCGACGAGGCGCAGGGGGCGCGCGCACACTGGCGCCCCCGCGAGTACTACCCGGCGGGCACCACCGTCAACGTCGACGCCAAGCTCTACGGACGACCGTTCGGTGACGGCGCGTTCGGCGCCGACGACATCTCGCTGCACTTCCAGATCGGCCGCAAGCAGGTCGTCAAGGCCGAGGTCTCCTCGCACCGCATCCAGGTCGTCACCGACGCCGGGGTCATCATGGACTTCCCGTGCAGCTACGGCGAGGCCGACAAGGCCCGCAACGTCACCCGCAACGGCATTCACGTGGTCACCGAGAAGTACGCCGACTTCTACATGTCCAACCCGGCGGCCGGCTACACGAACGCCCACGAGCGCTGGGCGGTGCGGATCTCCAACAACGGCGAGTTCATCCACGCCAACCCGTCGAGCGCGGGCGCGCAGGGCAACAGCAACGTCACCAACGGCTGCATCAACCTGTCGACCGCCGACGCCGCGGAGTATTACCCGACCGCGATGTACGGCGACCCGGTCGAGGTGACCGGCAGCTCGATCCAGCTGTCCTACTCCGACGGCGACATCTGGGACTGGGCCGTGGACTGGGACACCTGGGTGGCGATGTCGGCGCTGCCGCCCCCGACGGCGCACCCGCCGGCCACGCAGATTCCGGTGACCGCGCCGGTGACCCCGTCGAACGCCCCGACGTTGTCGGGCACGCCGACGACCACCACCACCTCGCCTAGCCCCGGCGGTTAAACCGCGTCGCGCTGGCCTGGTCGCGCGGCTTCATCACGATCAGGTCCAGGTCCACGTGGGACGGGCGCGAGGCGACGAATCCGATCACCTCGGCTACGTCGGCGGCCGTCAGCGGCGTTATCCCGGTGTACACCTCGTCCGCGCGCTGTTCGTCGCCGTCGAAACGGACCAGCGAGAACTCGGTTTCGACCGCACCCGGGGCAATCTCGGTGAGCCGCACCGGTTTTCCGAGTAACTCACCGCGCAGCGTCCGGTGCAGCGCACCCTGGGCGTGTTTGGCCGCCGTGTAGCCGGCGCCGCCGTCGTAGGTCTCCAGCGCGGCGACCGAGGTGACCGTGACGATCAGGCCGTCACCGGAGTCGACCAGCTTGGGCAGCAGCGCCCGGGTGACCCGCAACGTGCCCAGCACGTTGGTCTCCCACATCCACCGCCAGTGCTCGAGGTCGGCGTCGGCGACGGGTTCGAGGCCCCGGGCGCCACCCGCGTTGTTGATCAACACGTCGACCCGGCCGAGCCGGTCCGCCAGCGCTTGCACCGCGGCACCGTCTGTGACGTCGGCCACAATGCCGGTTCCACCGATCTCGTCGGCCAGCGCGTTGATCCGCTCCGCGCGGCGTGCCACGGCGATCACGTGAAAGCCAAGGGCGGCAAGGACTTTGGCGGTGGCCTCGCCGATGCCGGAGCTCGCACCGGTGACCACCGCGACCCGTTGTTGCCCCCCTTTGCCGTTCATCGGAATAACTCTAATAAACGTGCTAAATTCTCGGAGTGCACCTCAGCGCCCTGTTCGACAACACCGCCGCGTGTCTTTGCGCGGCGAGTGCGTGTTGTTGCCGCGCACTTTGCCGCTCCTGACTTTTCAGGCGTGGCCGAAGCCGGCCATTCGAACTCGGACAAAGGACGCTCGTGCGCTCGACAACTCTCACCCACACGCATTCCTCCAGCCGTAAGGCCCCCCTGCGGTTGCACCGCCAGATCCTGCCCCCGGCGCTGCACATCTCCGATTCGGCCGCGGCTTCGGTCTTCCGGGCCGTCCGGCTGCGCGGGCCGGTCGGCCGCGACGTCATCGCCGGCGTCACATCGCTGAGCATCGCCACGGTCAACCGGCAGGTCATCGCGCTACTCGACGCCGGCCTGCTGCGCGAGCGCGCCGACCTGGCCGTCTCCGGCGCCATCGGACGTCCACGGGTGCCGGTGGAGATCAACCACGAGCCGTTCGTGACGCTCGGCATCCACATCGGCGCGCGCACCACCAGCATCGTGGCGACCGACCTGTTCGGCCGCACCCTGGACACCGTCGAGACCCCGACCCCGCTCAGCGCCGCCGGGCCCGCGCTCGCGTCGCTGGCCGAGAGCGCCAGCCGCTACCTGCGACGCTGGCACCGGCGCCGCGCGCTGTGGGTCGGGGTGGCGATCGGTGGCACCGTCGACAGCGCCACCGGCCACGTCGACCACCCGAGGCTGGGCTGGCGGCAGGCGCCGGTGGGCCCCGTGCTGGCCGACGCGCTCGGCCTGCCGGTCTCGGTGGCCTCGCACGTCGATGCCATGGCCGGCGCCGAGCTGCTGCTCGGCCTGCGGCGATTCGCGCCGAGCTCGCCGACCAGCCTGTACGTCTACGCCCGCGAGACCGTGGGCTATGCGCTGGTGATCGGTGGGCGGGTGCACTGCCCGACCAGCGGCCCCGGCACGATCGCGGCGCTGCCCGCCCACTCCGAGTTGCTCGGCGGCGCCGGCCAGCTGGAGTCCACCGTGAGCGACGAAGCGGTCCTGGCCGCCGCCCGCCGGCTGAAAATCCTCTCCGGCGTCGCGCCCGCGACCCGCAGCAGCGGGTCCGCGTCCGCGATGACCGACCTGCTGCGGGTGGCCCGGGCCGGCAACCAGCAGGCCAGGGAGCTGCTGGCGGAGCGGGCCCGCGTGCTCGGCGAGGCGGTCGCCCTGCTGCGCGACATGCTCAACCCCGACGAGCTGGTGGTCGGCGGCCAGGCCTTCACCGAATACCCCGAGGCGATGGAGCACGTGGAGGCGGCGTTCGCCGCCAGCTCGGTCCTGGCGCCGCGCGATATTCGCGTCACCGCCTTCGGCAACCGGGTGCAGGAAGCCGGGGCCGGGACGGTGTCGCTGGGCGGGTTGTACGCCGACCCGCTCGGCGCGATGCGGCGCGCCGGGGCGCTGGACTCCCGGCTGCGCGAGGTCGCCGCGGACGAGTCGTCCGCTTAGCGCGAACAGCGCCCTTGGGGTCGCGCGGGGGCCCGTCCTGTAAAGATGAGAGAGTGCGGCACGACGACGTCCTCCGGCCGAACGGCCCGCGCCGGGTTGCGGTGTTGGCGGTGCACACCTCACCGCTGGCCCAGCCGGGCACCGGCGACGCCGGCGGCATGAACGTCTACGTGCTGCAAACCGCGCTGCACCTGGCCCGCCGCGGCATCGAGGTGGAGATCTTCACCCGGGCCACCGCGTCGGCCGATCCGCCGGTCGCCCACGTGGCGCCCGGGGTGCTGGTCCGCAACGTGGTGGCGGGGCCGTTCGAGGGCCTGGACAAGTACGACCTGCCGACCCAGCTGTGCGCGTTCGCGGCCGCGGTGCTGCGCGCCGAGGCGTCGCACGAGCCGGGTTATTACGACATCGTGCATTCCCACTACTGGCTGTCCGGGCAGGTCGGCTGGCTGGCCCGGGACCGCTGGGCGGTGCCGCTGGTGCACACCGCGCACACGCTCGCCGCGGTGAAAAACGCGGCCCTGGCCGACGGGGATGCGCCCGAGCCGCCGTTGCGCACGGTGGGCGAGCAGCAGGTGGTCGACGAGGCGGACCGGCTGATCGTCAACACCGAAGACGAAGCGCGGCAGTTGATTTCGATTCACCACGCCGATCCGGCGCGCATCGACGTGGTGCACCCCGGGGTGGACCTGGACGTGTTCCGGCCGGGGGAGCGCCGCGCCGCGCGGGCCGCGCTCGGCCTACCGCTCGACGAGGACGTGGTGGCCTTCGTCGGGCGGATCCAGCCGCTGAAGGCGCCCGACATCGTGCTGCGCGCCGCCGCGAAACTGCCCGGGGTGCGCATCGTGGTGGCCGGCGGCCCGTCGGGCAGCGGGCTGGCCTCCCCGGACGGCCTCGTTCGGCTGGCCGGCGAGCTCGGCATCACCGACCGGGTGACGTTCCTGCCGCCGCAGTCCCGCACGGACCTCGCCAAATTGTTCCAGGCCGCGAATCTTGTTGCGGTGCCGAGTTATTCGGAGTCGTTCGGCCTCGTCGCCGTCGAGGCGCAGGCGTGCGGCACTCCGGTGGTGGCCGCCGCCGTCGGCGGTCTGCCGGTGGCGGTGCGCGACGGGATCTCCGGGGCCCTGGTGTCCGGGCACGACGTCGGTGACTGGGCGGACGCCCTCGATAGCCTGCTGCGCCTGCCCACCGCGCGGGCGGAGGAGATGGGCCGCGCGGCCGCCGCGCACGCGGCCACCTTCTCCTGGGAGAACACCACCGACGCGCTGCTGGCCAGCTATCGGCGCGCGATCGGCGACTTCACCGCCCTGCGGCAGCGCCGATTCCGGGACCGGGCGGCGATGCGCAAGCCCCGCCGCTGGACCACGCGCCGCGGGGTGGACGCATGAACACGACCGTGCAGGCCGTGATCGAGCACACCCTGCGGTCGAGCGGGCTGACCTACTCGGAATTCCCCGGGGCGCACGGCGGGCTGCCGGGCCTGGTGGTGGAGCTGCCCGGGGAGCGCAAGCTCAAGACCAACACCATCCTGAGCATCGGCGAGCATTCGGTGCGCGTGGAGGCGTTCGTGTGCCGCAAGCCGGACGAGAACCACGAGGGTGTGTACCGGTTCCTGCTCAGGCGCAATCGCCGGCTGTACGGCGTCGCGTACACGCTCGACAACGTCGGCGACATCTACCTGGTGGGCCGCATGTCGCTGGCGTCGGTCGACGCCGACGAGATCGACCGCGTGCTGGGCCAGGTGCTCGAGGCGGTGGACTCGGACTTTAATACGTTGCTGGAGTTGGGTTTTCGCTCGTCAATTCAGAAAGAGTGGGAGTGGCGGGTGTCGCGCGGGGAGTCGCTGAAGAACCTGCAGGCGTTCGCGCACTTGATTGACGACGACGACTCCGACGACTGATAAGGCCGCGTGAGAGACTTTCCGGCATGGGAGACACTGCCACGCTGGTGCTGCTCCGCCACGGCGAGAGCGACTGGAATGCCCTCAACCTGTTCACGGGATGGGTCGACGTCGGGCTGACCGAGAAGGGCCGGGCCGAAGCGGTGCGCAGCGGCGAGCTGATGACCGAACACGGGCTGCTGCCCGACGTGCTCTACACCTCGCTGCTGCGTCGCGCGATCACCACCGCGCACCTGGCCCTGGACACCGCCGACCGGCTGTGGATCCCGGTGCGGCGCAGCTGGCGCCTCAACGAACGCCACTACGGCGCCCTGCAGGGCCTGAACAAGGCCGAGACCAAGGAGCGCTACGGCGAGGAGCAGTTCATGACCTGGCGGCGCAGCTACGACACGCCGCCGCCGCCGATCGAGCGGGGCAGCAAATTCAGCCAGGACACCGACCCCCGCTACGCCAACATCGGCGGCGGCCCGCTGACCGAATGCCTCGCCGACGTGGTGGCCCGTTTCCTGCCGTACTTCACCGACGTCATCGTCCCGGACCTGCGGACCGGCAAGACGGTGCTGATCGTCGCGCACGGCAACTCGCTGCGCGCCCTGGTCAAATACCTGGACGGAATGTCCGACGACGAGATCGTCGGGCTGAACATCCCCACCGGGATTCCGCTGCGCTACGACCTGGACGCCGACATGCGCCCGGTGCTGCCGGGCGGAACTTATCTGGACCCGGAGGCGGCCGCAGCCGGGGCCGCCGCCGTTGCCAGCCAGGGGCGCGGCTGAATTTCACCGGGCCCACCAGCAGCTTTTAAAGGCCTGTTTGCCAAACATCGCGTAAACGGAAGCGGAACACCTAATGCGTAGGGTGTGACTTGTCCGATTTTGGCCGCGCTCCGCTAGGGCGGCGTTCACCAAATTTGTAGGATTTTGTTGTGAGTGTGTTCTCGGCGCTGTTGCTGGCCGGGGTCTTGTCAGTGCTGGCACTGGCCGTGGGTGTTGCGGCCGGGGTCCGGCTGGCGCCGCGGGCGGTCGAGCGCCGTCAGCAATCCTCCACCGAATGGACGGGCATCACCGTCGCGCAGATGCTGCAACGCATCGTCGCGCTGATGCCGCTGGGAGCCGCGGTGGTGGATTCGCATCGCGACGTCGTCTATCTCAACGACCGGGCCAGGGAATTGGGCCTGGTGCGCGACCGGCAGCTCGACGACCAGGCCTGGCAGGCCGCGCAGCAGGCGCTCACCGGCGTCGACGTGGAGTTCGACCTGCGGCCGGCCAAACGCGCTGCGGGCCGCTCCGGGCTGTCGGTGCACGGGCAGGCGCGGTTGCTGAGCGAAGAGGACCGCCGGTTCGCGGTGGTTTTCGTCCACGACCAGTCCGACTACGCCCGGATGGAGGCCACCAGGCGCGATTTCGTGGCCAACGTCAGCCATGAGCTCAAGACCCCGGTGGGCGCCATGGCGCTGCTCGCCGAGGCCCTGCTGGCCTCCGCGGACGACTCCGAAACGGTTCGCCGTTTCGCCGAAAAGGTGCTGGTGGAGGCCAACCGGTTGGGGGACATGGTCGCCGAGCTGATCGAGCTGTCCCGGCTGCAAGGGGCGGACCCGTTGCCCAACGTCACCGACGTCGAGGTGGATACCGTTGTGTCGGAGGCGATTTCGCGTCACAAGGTGGCCGCCGAAAACGCCGATATCGAGCTGCGGACCGACGCGCCTAGCGGCCTGCGGGTGCTGGGCGACGAAACGCTGCTGGTGACCGCGCTGGCCAACCTGGTGTCCAACGCGATCGCTTATTCGCCCCCGGGTTCGCCGGTGTCGATCAGCCGTCGGCGCCGCGGCGACAACATCGAGATCGCCGTGACCGACCGCGGGATCGGGATCGCGCTGGAAGACCAGGAACGCGTCTTCGAGCGGTTCTTCCGGGGGGACAAGGCGCGTTCACGGGCCACCGGCGGCAGCGGGCTGGGGCTCGCGATCGTCAAACACGTTGCGGCCAACCACAACGGCAGCATCGGCGTGTGGAGCAAGCCGGGAACGGGATCGACGTTCACTCTTTCGATTCCGGCCTACAAGGACGGCGACGAGGAACCCGAGCAACCGCGGGGCCGCGAGGTGCGGCCCAACAGGTCACAACGAGAGGAAGAACTAAGTCGATGACCAGTGTGCTGATCGTGGAGGACGAGGAGTCGCTGGCCGATCCTCTGGCATTCCTCCTGCGCAAGGAGGGCTTCGAGGCCACCGTGGTAACCGACGGACCCGCGGCGCTCGCCGAGTTCGACCGCGGCGGCGCCGACATCGTGCTGCTCGATCTGATGCTGCCGGGCATGTCCGGCACCGACGTGTGCAAGCAGCTGCGCGCCCGTTCCAGCGTGCCGGTGATCATGGTGACCGCGCGCGACAGCGAGATCGACAAGGTCGTCGGCCTCGAGCTGGGCGCGGATGACTATGTCACGAAACCCTATTCGGCGCGCGAGTTGATCGCCCGGATCCGCGCGGTGCTGCGCCGCGGCGGCGACGACGACTCCGAAATCAGCGATGGCGTGCTCGAGTCCGGGCCGGTCCGGATGGACGTCGAGCGTCACGTCGTCTCCGTCAACGGTGACACGATCACGTTGCCGCTCAAGGAATTCGACCTGCTCGAATACCTGATGCGCAACAGCGGGCGGGTGCTGACCCGCGGCCAGCTGATCGACCGGGTGTGGGGTGCGGATTACGTCGGTGACACCAAGACGCTGGACGTGCACGTCAAGCGCCTACGCTCGAAGATCGAGGCCGACCCCGCCAACCCGGTGCACCTGGTCACGGTGCGCGGTTTGGGATACAAGCTCGAGGGCTAACCGCCCGCGTCGAAAACGGTTCGGGCATCGTCGCTTGCGCTCAACGTGATGCGCCGGCGCATGTTCTCCGTCATCGGCGGAAGCCCGTCGAGGTCGAACCAGGCCGCGTCGGTGGTCTCGTCGTCCGCGGCGGTACTGGGCACGATCGCCGTTGGCGTGCACGGTGGGGCGGGTCACGTGCACCCACGCGAGCCGGATTGCCCTCGCGCCGTGTGTGGGTGTGTGGATCCTCGGCTTTGCGTGTGAGTGCTGGGTTTTGTGTGTGAATCCTGGGCGGGTGTATCGCCCGGATCCCGCCGCACCTTCACAGTCAAAGCCGTACGCGCACACTGGAAGCCCAGGGTTCACAATCAACTGTCGCGGGCGCCGACCACCTCGTCGGCAACACCCAACGCCAGACCCATGATCGACAGCTGCGGGTTCACCTCCGGGCAGCTGGGCAGGATCGACGCGTCGGCGACCCACACGCCGTCCACGGCGCGCAGGCGCCCCGTTTCGTCGACCGGGCACAGCTGCTCATCGCGGCCCGCTGCCGCGGTACCCGTGGGGTGAAAGGCGGCCAGGTGCAGGCTGCGAGCGTCGATTCGGCCCAGCGCATCGCGCAGCGCGGGCAGCGACGTCACCGTCGGCGCGGCGGGCAGGCCGGTCAGCACCTCGACGGCGCCCGCCTCGAACAGCAGCCGGCCCATCGCCTCGATCGCAACCATCAGCTTGGCGGCGTCGGCCCGGGCGAGGTTATAGCGCACCAGCGTCTCGCCGCGCACCGAGGACACCGAGCCGACGCCCCGATCGGCCACCATGGCGCCGAACGTCGCGACCTGGGGGGCGCGGTCCAGCCAGCCGAGCAGCTCGGCGCCGTAGCCCGGATAGACCATCGAGCCCATCCCCGGCGGCGTGGAGGTCGCTTCGATCAGCACGCCATGGGACTCGTGGAACTCGTGGACGGCCGCGCTTTGCAGCACCCCGTGCCACGCGACGACGTCGTCGTCGAAACGCCCGGCCAGCATCATCGCCGGATGCAGCGCGAGATTTCTCCCGAGGCGGGGATGCGCACCAAAACCGCTGCGCCGCAACAGCCCCGGCGTCTCGGTGGCGCCCGCGGCGATGATCACGGTGTCCGCAAGAACATCGATCGCGGTGCCGTCGGACCGGCGGGCGCGCACCCCGCGAGCGCGCCCTTGCCGGTGCAGCACCCGCTCGACGCGGGCCTCTGAGATGATCCGCGCCCCCGCCGCGCACGCCTGCGGCAACGCGTTGAGGTGCACGCCGAACTTGGCGTTGCGCGGGCAGCCGATCGCGCACTGGCAGCAGCCCTCGCAGCCCGGCGCGTTGCGCGGGATGGGCGCCGCGCGCCACCCCAGCGCCGCGGCGGAATCCAGCAGCAGACGTCCGTTGCGGCCCATGATCTCCAGCGGCACCGGCGCCACGCGCAGCGTGCGCTCGACGTCGTCGAGGCGCTCGTTCAGCCGGTCCGGATCGGCGAGGGCAAGGCCGAAGTCGTCGCGCCAGCGCCGCACCACGCCGTCCGGCGGCCGATAACACGTCCCGGAGTTCACCACCGTGGTGCCCCCGACCGCTCGACCGATGGGCAGCACCACCGACGGGCGGCCCAGGGCGACGGTGGCCCCGGCGCCCCGGTACAGACCGGCGTAGCGGTCGATCGGGTGGGTGCTGCGGAATTCCTCGACCGTCCAGCGGCGTCCCTCCTCGAGCACGACAGTGTCCAGGCCGGCCCGCGCCAGGGTGCGCGCCACCATCGCGCCGCCGGCGCCGGACCCCACTATGACGGCGTCGGCGGCGACGACGGAGCGGCTCTCGGCTGAGGGGGTGACGTTCAAGGGCGCGTCGGGACGCGCGATGTCGTGTCGCTGGGCGCGCGAAAGCAGTTCCGGTGCATAGGTTTCGGCGCCGTTGGCGAGCAACACGACCGCCTTCATCGCCTCGACGGCCGCACCGGCGTCAGGGCCGAGCGCCGCGACCCGCCGCAGCACCCGGTCCCGCTGGCCGGCGTCGAGCCGGGACAGCGAGCGGCCGCGGGTGAGATAGCTGGCCGCGGCGACCGAGAGCAATCCGGCCCGCACGGCCCACCGCGAGGTCGCGGGCAGCCGCTGCAGGTAGCGGTCGACGCGCTCGACGAGCTGGGCCGGCGCCGGACCGCCGCACTCCTGGGGGAGCAGCGCGGCGCCGAACGACGCGGTGAGACGGCTCATAGGATGCGTCCGAGCCGGCGCCCCAGCTTGATGAAGAACGGGTAGGTGGCGAAGATGGCGCCCGCCGCGGCGTGCAGCGGCCAGCCCGCCCGGGCGGTGTCGACGCCGAAAACGCCACTGTTCCACATGAAGTCGCGCCCATTCTGGGCGCGGAACGGCCGCCACAGCATTCCGAGGCCGGGCACGTTGTTGTAGAGCCCGAACGAGCCGCCGAAGAAGACGCCGAGCGTGGCGGCCTCGGCCAGATCGCGGCGGTCCGAGGGCACTCGCCGCTCGATGAGCACTCCGGCGGCGAAGAGCAGGGGCGGGTCGAGAGCAAAACTCACGTCGGGATCCTTTCGTTGATCTCCGGTGCGTCGGCGCCGCGCAGCCCGACCTCGGCGTGCCCGGTTCCCAGCACCGACCAATGCCGGTCGTCGACTTCGATGTGGATGTCGGCCTGCTCGGTGTTCGTACACACCGCGCGGCCACCGTCGGGATCGGTGTAGCCCAGGCTCACGCACCTCTCCGGTGGCTGGTCCACCCGGATGAGCACCCGTCGACCGCCCATGCGTCCCTCCAGCTGCCAGTGCCGCACACCCAGCGTCGTGCGCAGCCGCAGCGACGGCAAAGGGCTTGTGGGCCAGTCCTTTCCGTCGATGCGGAACCGGACGAACGCCATCGGCGCGAGGCGGCGCAGCCCCGGCTTGTGGGACACCGCTGTGACGGCCTCCATGACGTCGCCGTTGCCGAGGTCGGCGTGGATCCATCCCCAGCGCCGCGCGTTGCCGTGCCCGTAGATGTGGGCGACGCCGCCGCGCCAGCCGTCGAGGGGGATCGCAGCTTCGGCGACGCCCAGGGAGCCGGCGAACTCGGCGGTGGGCGCGAGGACCACCTGGGCGCCGGGCAGCAATTCGCGCTCCCATGCCGCGCGAGGGAAGGTCCACAGCGGTGTGCCGGCGTCCTTCCACGACAGGTCCCATGCGAGCGATCCGGCGCGCCCGGACAGTTTTTCCGGGGCCGCGCGCACCCCGGCCGCGTCGAACCACGCGTCGCCCGCCGCCGGCGCGGCGGGTTCGGGGCCGAATCGCTCGGTGCGCGGCGGACCGTCGGGCGCGAACCAGGTCGCCCAGCCGTGCGCGTAGGGGGCGTCCGCCGCGTGCGCCGGGGCCACCGTCTCGCAGTGGATCCACAGCCCCGCCCGCGTCACCGGATCCGACAGGGTGGCGTACCAGACCTCCAGGCGGCCGGCCTTGCCCCGCCAGCGCGGGGCCGTTGCCGATCGCATCTCGTCGTCCATGTGCTCACCTTCGATCGCGACGCGGATGTGTGCTTGATGCCCCACACCCGATTGGTCCACTATATTGGTTGAGCCAATGAACCAGTCAAGTGCGCTGCAACCGCCGGATCGACAGCGGGTCGATGAACAGATCGCCGCGTCGATCGCCGACGCCATCCTCGACGGCGTCTTTCCGCCCGGATCCACGCTGCCGCCGGAGCGCGAGCTGGCCGAGCAGCTCAACGTGAACCGCACGTCGCTGCGCCTGGGGCTGGCCCGCCTGCAGCAGATGGGCCTCATCGAGGCCCGGCACGGCAGCGGCAACGTGGTGCGTGACCCCGAGGCGCTCACCCATCCCGCCGTGGTGGAGGCGCTGGTCCGCAAACTCGGCCCCGAGTTCCTGGTCGAATTGCTGGAGATCCGGGCGGCGCTGGGCCCGCTGATCGGCCGCTTGGCGGCGCAACGGGGCGCGCCCGAGGATGCCGAGGCGTTGCGCGCCGCGCTGGCGGCAGTGGCCGACGCCGACGGGCCCGCGGCGCTGCAGGCCGCCGACCTCGCCTATTTCCGGGTGTTGATCCACAGCAGCCGCAACCGTGCGCTGGGGTTGATGTATCGCTGGGTCGAGCACGCGTTCGGCGGCCGCGAGCACGAGCTCACCGCGGCCTATGACGACGCCGGCCCGGTGGTCGGCGACCTGCGGGCGATCACCGAGGCGGTGCTGGCGCGCGACGCCGAGGCGGCCGCCGCGGCGGTCGAGGGCTACCTAAACGCAAGCGCGCTGCGAATGGTGTTGTCGTACCGGAAGACTCAGGGGACGTGATTACTCGGCGACCCTGGTGGCCGGGTGCACCGCGATGAGACCTAGCTTGCTGCGCCGCTTGCACATTGCCGCCAACTCGGCGTACGCCTTGGCGCCCAGCAGCTCGGTGAGTTCGTCGGCCATGCTTTCCCAGACCTGCTTGGCGCCGACGTGGGCGGCCGGATCGCCGGTGCAATACCAGTGCAGGTCCGCGCCGCCGGAGCCCCAGCCGCGGCGATCGTATTCTGTGACCCAGGTTTTGAGGATTTCGGTGCCGTCGGGGAGGGTCACCCACTCCTGGCTGCGCCGGATGGGCAGCTGCCAGCAGACGTCGGGTTTCATGGTCAGCGGCGCCACGCCCAGCTTGAGGGCCTTGGTGTGCAGTGCGCACCCGGCGCCGCCGGCGAAGCCGGGCCGGTTCAGGAAAATGCAGGCTTCCTTGTGCTTGCGGGTGCGGTACTGGGGCTGGCCGTCATGCTCGTCGAGCTCCAGATAACCCTTGCGGCCCAAGCCCTTTTCGCGGAATTGCCAGTCGTCGTCGGTCAGCGTCTTGACCGCATCGTCGAGCCGCGCGCGGTCGTCGTCGTCGGACAAAAACGCGCCGTGCGAGCAACACCCGTCGTCGGGGCGGCCCTCGACCGTGCCGCGGCAGGCCGGGGTGCCGAACACGCACGTCCACCGCGAGAGCAGCCAGGTGAGGTCGGCCGCGATCAGGTGCTCGGGGTTGTCCGGGTCGTAGAACTCCACCCACTCACGGGCGAAATCCAATTCGACCTCTTGACCCGGTTCCGGGTGCGAATTCGCCATTTTGTCAACGTTAGTCCACGATTCCGCCTGGTGACTCCGCTGACACACGGCCGCCCTCCGCGGCGCACCCCCTGCGGCGCGACTAGTTTGTTTCTGTGCGGTTAGGTGTGCTCGACGTGGGCAGCAACACGGTTCATCTGTTGGTGGTTGACGCCCACCGCGGTGGGCATCCGACACCCATGAGTTCGACGAAGGCTACCCTGCGCCTCTCGGAGTCCATCGACAGCTCGGGAAAGATCACCAAGCGCGGCGCCGACAAGCTGGTCTCGACCATCGAAGAGTTCGCCAAGATCGCGGACAGCTCCGGCTGCGAGGAGCTGATGGCCTTCGCCACCTCGGCGGTCCGCGACGCCGAGAATTCCGACGACGTGCTGTCGCGGGTCCGCAAAGAGGCCGGTGTCGAACTGGAGGTGCTGCGCGGCGTCGACGAGTCGCGGCTGACGTTCCTGGCGGTGCGCCGCTGGTACGGGTGGAGCGCCGGGCGGATCATCAACCTCGACATCGGCGGGGGCTCGCTGGAGATGTCCAGCGGTGTCGACGAGGAGCCCGAGGTGGCGATGTCGTTGCCGCTGGGCGCGGGGCGGTTGACCCGCGAATGGCTGCCCGACGATCCGCCCGGGCGGCGCCGCGTGGCGATGCTGCGGGACTGGCTGGACGCCGAGCTCGCGGAAGCCTGCGAGACGGTGCTCGACGCCGGCGCCCCCGATCTCGCGGTCGCCACGTCCAAGACGTTCCGGTCGCTGGCACGGCTGACCGGGGCCGCGCCATCGGCGGCCGGACCGCGGGTGAAGAGGACGTTGACAGCAAACGGCCTCAGACAACTCATATCTTTCATCTCTAGGATGACGACCGCTGACCGGGCCGAACTGGAGGGAGTGAGCGCCGAACGGGCACCGCAGATCGTGGCGGGTGCCCTGGTGGCCGAGGCGAGTATGCGAGTGCTGTCGATCGACGCGGTGGATATCTGCCCGTGGGCATTACGGGAAGGTCTCATCTTGCGAAAACTCGACAGCGAAGCCGACGGAACCTCCCTCGTCGGCAGCTCCGTGCGCGATGCTGGAGGCCAGAAGGCTGATCGGAACGCCAACCGATCGAAGGGCGACAAATCATGACCGGACCACACTCCGAGACCGAGAGCCCCGGCACCCGGCCGATCTCGGTGGCCGAACTGCTGGCCAGGAATGGGACGATCGGCGAGCCGTCGGTCACCCGGCGGCGGCGCCGCCGGCGCGGCGACAGCGACGCGGTCACGGTCGCCGAGCTCACCGGCGAAATCCCCGTCATCCGTGACGACGAAACCGAACCCGCGGCCAAAGGAGCGGTCCAGGTCAGCGAGCCGGCCGCCGAGCAGGTTGCCGAGGACCGGCCCAACGCGCCGTACTGGTCCGAACCCGAGCCGCGCTGGCCCAAGTCGCCGCCGCAGCCGCAACGGCTGACGGGACCCGAGCGCAGCGCCTACCCGCGACCCCTGCCGCACGCCGACGTGCCCGCCAACCGCACCGGCCAGTCCGGCGCCGAGGGCATGAGCCCGGACCCGGTCGACCACTACGGCGACGTCCCGGTGGACGTGATGGACTCCGAGGTCCGCGACGCCGACCCGGCGTCCGAGGACTCGGCCTACGTTCGCTCCTACCTGCAGTCCGATTCCACGCTGTTCGGCGGGCAGACGCTGGCCGACGAGGTGGCGCGGCGCCGCGGCGCCGAGCGGGGCGCGGACGCAATCGCCGAGGACGACGAAGACCGCCTCGGCATCGAGGCCGAGCGCGAGCACGAGGCGCCCGGCCGGCTTGCGGCGCTTTGGCGGGGAACGCTGATCGTGTTGCAGTCGATGCTGGCCGTCGCGTTCGGCGCCGGGCTGTTCGTCGCGTTCGACGAGCTGTGGCGCTGGAACAGCATCGTGGCTTTGGTGCTGTCGGTGCTGGTCATTCTCGGCCTGGTGGTGGGGGTTCGGGTGGTCCGCAAGACCGAGGACATCGCCAGCACGCTGATCGCCGTGGCGGTCGGGGCGCTGATCACCCTCGGACCGTTGGCGCTGTCGTTGCAGTCGGGCTAGGCGCCACACACCGACAGTGCGCCCAGCAATCAAAGTCGGCCTGTCGACGGCCTCGGTCTACCCGTTGCGGGCCGAGGCCGCCTTCGAGTATGCGGACCGGCTCGGGTACGACGGCGTCGAGCTGATGGTCTGGAGCGAGTCGGTCAGCCAGGACATCGGCGCGGTCAAGAAGCTGTCCCGGCGCTATCGCGTGCCGGTGTTGTCCGTGCACGCGCCCTGCCTGCTGATCTCGCAGCGGGTCTGGGGCGCCAACCCGATTCCCAAGCTGGACCGCAGCGTGCGGGCCGCCGAACAGCTCGACGCCCAGACCGTCGTCGTGCATCCGCCGTTTCGGTGGCAGCGGCGCTACGCCGAGGGATTCAGCGATCAGGTCGCCGCATTGGAGGCGTCCAGCGACGTCAAGGTGGCCGTGGAGAACATGTTCCCGTTCCGGGCCGACCGGTTCTTCGGGGCCGGCCAGTCCCTGGAACGGATGCGCAGGCGGGGCGGCGGGCCGGGCCCGGCGATCTCGGCGTTCGCGCCTTCCTACGACCCGCTGGACGGCGACCACGCGAATTACACGCTGGACCTGTCCCACACGGCGACCGCGGGCACCGATTCGCTGGACATGGCCCAGCGGATGGGCGAGGGCCTGACCCATCTGCACCTGTGCGACGGCAGCGGCCTGCCCGCCGACGAGCATTTGGTCCCCGGGCGCGGCACCCAACCGACCGCCGAGGTGTGCCAGATGCTGGCCGGCGGCCGCTTCGCCGGCCACGTCATCCTCGAGGTGTCCACGTCCAGCGCGCGCTCGGCGCACGAGCGTGAAGCCATGCTCACCGAATCGCTGCAATTCGCGCGCACCCACCTGATGCGGTGATCTTTCGCCGATCGGCCAGGAGATATATGACCGCCTTATTCACCACCGCGATGACGTTGCGGGGGGCCGGCCCCGGCGTGTACGAGGGCGAGCTCGACAAGCACTGGACGATCGGGCCCAAGGTGCACGGCGGCGCGATGCTGGCGCTGTGCGCCAACGCCGCCCGGACCGCGTGCGGTGAAGGCCCGGACGGACCCCAGCCGGTGGCCGTGTCCGCGAGCTTCCTGTGGGCGCCGGATCCGGGGCCGATGCGGCTGTTGACCTCCTTCCGCAAGCGTGGCCGCCGGATCAGCGTCGTCGACGTCGAGCTCATGCAGGGCGAGCGCACCGCGGTGCACGCCGTGGTCAACCTCGGCCAGCCGGAGCATTTTCCCCCCGACGGCTCGCACGCGCCGCTGCTGTCGGCGAACCCGGTCGCCGACCTGATGGCACCCGAGCCGCCCGACGACGTCGAGCCGATCGGCCCGGGCCACCCGCTGGCCGGCCTGGTGCACCTGGGCGAGGGCTGCGACGTGCGGCCGCTGCTCTCGACGATGCGGCCCCGTGACGGCCACCCGCCGGTGATCCAGATGTGGGCCCGCCCCCGCGACGTGGCCCCGGACGCGCTGTTCGCGCTCATGTGCGGGGATGTGTCGGCGCCCGTGACGTTCGCCGTGGACCGCACCGGGTGGGCGCCCACCATCCAGCTGACGGCCTTCCTGCGCGCCCTGCCCGCCGACGGCTGGCTGCGAATCGTCGCCACCTGCGTGGAGATCGGGCACGACTGGTTCGACGAGGACCACATCGTCGTCGACCAGCTGGGCCGCCTGGTGGTGCAAACGCGCCAGCTCGCGATGGTGCCCGCCGCTCGCTAGCGGTCGCTGTCTGGAATGCTTTCGGGCATGGCGAGAATCGCGATCATCGGTGGCGGCAGCATCGGCGAGGCGCTGCTGTCGGGGCTGCTGCGCGCCGGCCGGCAGGTCAAGGACCTGGTGGTGGCCGAACGAGTGCCCGAGCGCGCCAAGTACCTCGCGGACACCTATTCGGTGCGTCTGGCCTCGGTGACGGAAGCGGTGGACAACGCGACCTTCGTCGTCGTCGCGGTGAAGCCGGCCGACGTCGAGACGGTGCTCGGGGAGCTGGCCCGGGCCGCCAGCGCGGCCGAGACGGACAGCGCCGAGCAGGTGTTCGTCACCGTCGCCGCCGGGATCACGATCACCTACTTCGAATCCAAGCTGCCGGCCGGGACGCCCGTGGTCCGGGCGATGCCGAACGCCGCGGCGGTGGTGGGCGCCGGGGTGACCGCGCTGGCCAAGGGCCGCTTCGTCACCGAACCGCAGCTCGAGGAGGTGTCGGCCCTGTTCGACTCCGTCGGCGGGGTGCTCACCGTTCCGGAAACGCAGATGGACGCCGTGACCGCGCTGTCCGGCTCCGGCCCGGCGTATTTCTTCCTGATGGTCGAGGCCCTGGTGGACGCCGGCGTCGCTGCGGGGCTGAGCCGCCAGGTCGCCACCGACCTGACCGCGCAGACGATGGCCGGCTCGGCGGCGATGCTGCTCGAGCGGATGGACTCCCAGCGCGCCGTCGAAGGGGAGCCGCCGGGGATGCACGCGGACGCGTCGGCGGCGCAGCTGCGCGCGACCGTCACCTCGCCCGGCGGCACGACCGCCGCTGCGCTGCGCGAACTGGAGCGAGGGGGATTGCGGGTGGCCGTCGACGCGGCCGTCCAGGCCGCGAAAAGGCGCTCTGAGCAGCTAAGAATTACATCGGAATAATTTGAGATTTCCGGATTGATTGTCCCTCACCAGTACCATTAACCCCACTAGTCCCGCTATTCTCCTCTTTGTATGCACGTGTGGGTGCCAGCGGAGGGGAAGCCGCTGGCATTGCGCGAGCCTGACACGATTGGGTTGCGATGACGTCTACCAACGGGCCATCGGCGCGAGATTCCGCTGCTAAGGGGCGGGACTCCGGTTCCGGCGATGGCCAGCAGGCCAGGACACAGTTTCTTACCGTCGCCGAGGTGGCAGCGCTGATGCGGGTGTCCAAGATGACGGTGTACCGCCTGGTGCACAACGGCGAGCTGCCGGCGGTCCGGGTGGGCCGCTCCTTCCGGGTGCACGCCAAGGCCGTCCACGACATGCTGGAGACTTCGTACTTCGACGCGGGCTGACCATCACCCCCCGCGGTTGCCGGTTTGGTGTTCCATGCTGAGGGCCGGGTAAAGTGTCCGGGTCAAGCAGGAGCAGGTCCCCGGTCAGATAGCGGAGTTCATGGGTTCAGTAATCAAGAAGCGGCGCAAGCGAATGTCGAAGAAGAAGCACCGCAAGCTGCTGCGTCGCACTCGGGTGCAGCGCAGAAAACTCGGCAAGTAACCGCCAGCCGGCCCAGTCGACCGTCACGCGGCCTTAACGCCGTCGTCTCGCCAGCCCGTTAGGCTGTTTGAGTGGATCAGTCGAGCGGGGAAGGTGCCGGAACGAGCGGCACCGTGCACTACCCCAAAGTTGTGCTGGTTACCGGCGCGTGCCGGTTTCTGGGCGGCTACCTGACCGCGCGGCTCGCCCAGAACCCGTTGATCAAAGGGGTCATCGCGGTCGACGCGATCGCCCCCAGCAAGGACATGCTCCGCCGCATGGGGCGCGCCGAGTTCGTCCGCGCCGACATTCGTAATCCCTTCATTGCCAAGGTGATTCGCAACGGCGACGTCGACACGGTGGTGCACGCCGCTGCGGCGTCCTATGCGCCCCGGGCCGGCGGGAGCGCGGCGCTGAAGGAAATCAACGTGATGGGGGCGATGCAACTCTTCGCGGCCTGCCAGAAGGCGCCATCGGTGCGCCGCGTGGTGCTGAAGTCGACCTCCGAGGTGTACGGGTCCACGGCACACGATCCGGTGATGTTCACCGAGGACAGCAGCAGCCGCCGACCCTTCCGCGACGGATTCGCCAAGGACAGCCTCGACATCGAGGGTTACGTGCGCGGCCTGGGCCGGCGCCGCCCGGACATCGCGGTGACGATTCTGCGGCTGGCCAACATGATCGGGCCGGCGATGGACACGACGCTGTCACGGTATCTGGCGGGTCCGCTGGTCCCGACGATGTTCGGCCGGGACGCGCGATTGCAGCTGCTGCACGAGCAGGACGCGCTGGGCGCCCTGGAGCGCGCCGCGATGGCGGGCAAGGCCGGCACGTTCAACATCGGCGCGGACGGCATCATCATGCTGTCGCAGGCGATTCGCCGGGCCGGCCGAATCCCGGTGCCGGTACCCGGTTTTGGGGTGTGGGCGCTGGATTCGCTGAGACGGGCTAATCGCTATACCGAAATCACTCGCGACCAATTCAATTACTTGAGTTACGGCCGCGTGATGGACACCACGAGAATGCGCACGGAACTCGGCTTCCAGCCGAAATGGACGACGGCCGGGGCGTTCGACGACTACGTTCGCGGCCGTGGCTTGACTCCCATAATCGACCCTGATCGGGTACGCTCCCTGGAGGGTCGCGCCATAGCGTTAGCGCAGCGCTGGGGAAGCCGAAATGCAATTCCATGGGGTGGGGGCAGGTAGGTATCGTGGCGGGCGAAACCAGAGCGAACGTCATTCCACTGCATACAAATAGGGGTCGGGTAGCGGCTCGCCGGAGAGCCGATCAGCGGGCGGACTCGTCTCGTCAACATCCCTCGATGCTCACCGATCCGCGGGGCCGGGCGTCTGCCGAACAAATCGCCGCGGTCGTCCGCGAAATCGACGAACACCGGCGCGCGGCGGGTGCGACGTCGACGGCCGAGGCGCCACTCAACGATCTTGCGCAAAAGGTCGCCGCCGTCGCCGGCTTCCTGCGGCAGCGGTTCACCGGCGACTACACCGTCGACGAATTCGGGTTCGATCCCCACTTCAACAGCGCGATCGTTCGGCCGTTGCTGAGGTTCTTCTTCCGGTCCTGGTTCCGGGTCGAAGTCAGCGGCATCGAGAACCTGCCCAGCGAGGGCGCCGCGCTCGTGGTGGCCAACCACGCCGGGGTGTTGCCGTTCGACGGGCTGATGCTCTCGGTGGCGGTGCACGACGAACATCCGGCGCAGCGGGACCTGCGGCTGCTGGCCGCCGATATGGTGTTCGACCTGCCCGTGGTCGGCGAAGCCGCGCGCAAGGCGGGCCACACCATGGCCTGCACGACGGACGCGCACCGCCTGCTGGCCGCGGGAGAGCTCACCGCCGTGTTCCCGGAGGGCTACAAGGGCCTGGGCAAGCGCTTCGAGGACCGCTACCGGCTGCAGAGGTTCGGCCGCGGCGGCTTCGTGACGGCGGCGCTGCGCACCAAGGCCCCGATCATCCCGTGCTCGATCGTGGGGTCCGAAGAGATCTACCCGATGCTCACCGACGTCAAGCTGCTGGCGCGGCTGTTCGGGCTGCCCTATTTCCCGATCACCCCGTTGTTTCCGTTGGCCGGGCCCGCGGGGCTGGTGCCGCTGCCGTCTAAGTGGCGCATCGCGTTCGGCGAACCGATCTACACGAACGACTACGCCGCCTCCGACGCCGAAGACCCGATGGTCACCTTCGAGCTGACCGATCAGGTGCGTGAGACCATCCAGCAGACGCTGTACCGGCTGCTGGCCGGCCGTCGCAACATCTTCTTCGGCTAGCGCCCAACGCCGAGGCGCTGGGCGGTTCGCCGCTCACTTGACCAGCGTGAACTGGCAGACGTCCGTGTACTGATCGCGGAACAGGTCCGAGCAGCCCCGCAGGTAGTGCATGTAGATGTCGTAGGTCTCCTGCCCCTTGAGGGCGATGGCCTCATCCTTGTGCGCCTCGAGGGTGTCGGCCCAGGTGGTCAGCGTCGGCACGTAGTTCTTGCCGATCCGGTGGTAGCGCTCGACCTTCCAGCCCGCGTTGGAGGAGTAGTGGTCGATCTGCTGGATCTGCGGCAGCCGGCCACCCGGGAAGATCTCGGTCAGGATGAACTTGATGAAGCGCAGGAGGCTCATCGGCGACGTCAGGCCGAGCTCCTTGGCCTCCTCGGCGCTGGGAACGATGATCGTGTGCAGCAGCATCCGGCCGTCGTCGGGCGTCAGGCTGTAGAACTTCTTGAAAAACGTGTCGTAGCGCTCGAATCCGGCGTCGCCGGCGCCGTCGGCGAAGTGCTCGAACGCGCCCAGCGACACGATGCGGTCCACCGGCTCGTCGAATTCCTCCCAGCCCTGGATGCGCACCTCCTTGCGGCGCGGGCTGTCCATTTCCTCGAACTTCGCCTTGTCGTGGGCGTACTGGTTTTCGCTGAGCGTCAACCCGATCACGTTGACGTCGTACTCGGCGACTGCGTGGCGCATCGTCGCGCCCCAACCGCAGCCGATGTCGAGCAGAGTCATGCCTGGCTCGAGGTTGAGCTTGTCCAGCGCGAGCTTGCGCTTGGCGTACTGTGCCTCTTCCAGCGTCATGTTGGGACGCTCTTCGAAGTAGGCGCAGCTGTAGGTCATCGACGGGTCAAGCCAAAGCTTGAAGAACTCGTTGGATTTGTCGTAGTGGGATCGGACTGCTTCGATCGGCGGCTTCAGCTGCGTGCCACCCGATTCATCCTGTGACATGGGAATCGACCCTACTTTCCGGCTGATATGGATGCGACGGCGGCGACGGTTTCTTCAGCGCCAGCGTCCTGGTGTGCGGCCTCCCCCAGCATCGTAACGACGCTAGTGACCACCGGTTTACCCTCTGCGTCTGTGACTTCGCTGCGGATCTCAACGATTACGGCCCCGTGGGATTCGATCACCGAGTCCAAGTAGGTGTCGAAGTACAGCCTATCGTCCGCAAGGATCGGGCGGTGAAACTCAAATTTCTGGTCGCGGTGCATGACTCGGGCGAGGTTGATCGGAATGTTGAACTTGGTGAAGATCTCCAATTGCACGCGCCGTCCCGCGATCGCCAGGAAGGTCGGCGGCGCCACCAGCGCCGGGTATCCGGCCGCCTCGGCCTCGGACTCGTCGTAGTGCGTCGGGTGCTCGTTCTGGATCGCCCGGGCGAACTCCCGGATTTTCTCGCGCCCGACCAGGAAATAATCCGGTGCGCGGTAGTGGCTGCCGATGAGCCCTTGGGCCGATTCTGGGACTGTCATGCCGCCTTGCTCCCCGCCTCGATTACGTCTAGCGGCGCAGCCTATCAGCGCGATTGACGCCGGGATGCCACTGCCGCCAGTGCGCCGCCGGCCGCGCCCAGGGCCAGCGCCGACGGCACCCCGATCCGGGCCGCCTTGCGAGCGGTCCGGAAGTCGCGGATCTCCCAGCCCCTTTCGCGGGCCAGGGCCCGCAGGCGCGCATCGGGGTTGATGGCCACCGCGGTGCCGACCAGCGACAACATCGGCACATCGTTGTAGCTGTCCGAATACGCGGTGCAGCGCTTGAGGTTCAGGCCCTCGCGGATCGCGAGCGAGCGCACGGCGTGGGCCTTGCCGGGGCCGTGCAGGATCTCGCCGACCAGCCGGCCGGTGAAGACGCCGTCGACCGATTCGGCGACGGTCCCCAGCGCGCCGGTCAGGCCGAGCCGCCGGGCGATGGTCGCCGCGAGCTCGTACGGCGTGGCGGTGATCAGCCACACCTGCTGGCCCGCGTCGAGGTGCATCTGGGTGAGCTCGCGGGTGCCGGGCCAGATCTTGTCGGCGATGATCTCGTCGTAGATCTCCTCGCCCAAAGCGACCAGCTGCTCGACGGAGCGGCCCTCGATGAAGGTGAGGGCCTTGCGCCGCCCGGCGGCGACGTCGTTGCTGTTCTCCTTGCCCAACCACTGAAACTTGGCCTGCGCGTAGATGAATCCGAGCACATCGCGGTAGGTGAAGTAGTTGCGCGCGGCCAGCCCGCGGCCGAAATGAACGGCCGAGGACCCCTGGACCAGGGTGTTGTCCACGTCGAAGAACGCGGCCGCGGTCAGGTCGATGGGCGGCTGGGGGCGACCCTCGTCGGTGGCGCTCGCGGCCTGCAGGTCCTCGAGCGCGCGCTCGGCGCTCGCGTTGTCGACCAGCGCATCCAGGTCGGCGCGGCCGGTGTGCTCGCCGCCCGACTCAGAGGAAGCCATCGTCCAACCTCCTAGATCGCTGCGCCACCCGGTGGCCCAGCGGGTGCCCGGTATTCAACCCTATCCGCTGGTGGCGTGGGGGCGTTGGCGTGTGCCAGGGCGGCCGCGGCGTCAGCTCTTCGAACGACAGGGCGCCGGGTCGCACCCCAGCGGGGCCATTAGCTCACGACCACATGCCCAGATTCGTCGACATGGCGCCGGTGTAGTTGCGGTGCGCCGTCGCGCCGGCGGTCCGCAACTGCGCCAACGCTTCGCGCATCATCGCCTCACCGCGGGCCCAACGCCGATGCGCCTCGGCATGTGCCGCCGCGCCTTCGCCCGTCCAGGCGGCGTGCAAACGCGTTACGCGAGAATCGATTTCGGTCAACATCTCTTCGGCGCGGCGCTGAAACTCGGACATCCGCTGCACCGCATCGGCCAACGCTTCCGGGTCCACACGAAACGCCTCAGCCACGGTAAATCCCGCGCATCGTCTCCGCTGCCGCCGACTCGTTGTCGCCATAAAGCCCGCCGGCCCGGGCCACCAGGTGCGCCAGTATCGACAAGCCCGCCTGCACCTCACGGGCCCCCTGATGCCACAGCTGCCACGCCGACCCGTAGGCGTCCCCCGACGCGCCGCGCCAGCCGCCCAGCATCTGGCCAACCTGATCGTCGAGGTCCGCGAGCTCGGCCATGAGATGCTCGGCGGCGCCGCCCAGCGAGACCGCGAAGTCCTGCATCACCGCCGGATCGACGTGCAGTCTCCCATCAGCGCCCATACCCGCAAGCTAATGAATCCAGGGCGGTCCCACAATTCACCGGGGATGCCCGCCGCTGCCACACTGGAGCCCATGACAAGCAGGCGGCGAGTCGAGCTGCTGACCCGAGACGGCTGCACCCTCTGCGAGCGGGTGCGCGCACGGCTGGCCGAACTGGCCGGTGAGCTGGATTTCGAGCTGACCACCACCGACGTCGACGCCGCGGCGGCGTCGGGCGACCCCGGATTGCGGGCCGAGTTCGGCGACCGCCTGCCGGTGGTGCTGCTGGATGGGCTCGAGCACAGCTACTGGGAAGTGGACGAGCCGCGCCTGCGGGCCGATCTGGCCCGGTAGCCGGTCGGCATTCATTTGGTAGCCCAGCTGATTAACGTTTACCGTGGACACCAGTTCAGTTACTGGAGAAGCAAGGGAGCTGGCCAGGTGATGCTGCCGTGAGCGTCCTGCTCTTCGGGGTTTCGCACCGCAGTGCGCCGGTCTCCGTCCTGGAACAACTCAGCATCGACGAAGCCGATCAGGTCAAGATCGTCGATCGGGTGTTGCAGTCGCCGCTGGTGACCGAGGCGATGGTGCTCTCGACATGCAACCGCGTCGAGGTGTACGCCGTCGTCGACGCGTTCCACGGCGGGTTGGCGGTGGTCGGCCAGGTGCTGTCGGAACACTCCGGCATGTCGATGGGTGACCTGACCAAGTACGCCTACGTGCGCTACAGCGAGGCCGCCGTCGAACACCTCTTTGCCGTGGCCAGCGGCCTGGATTCGGCGGTGATCGGCGAGCAGCAGGTGCTGGGACAGGTGCGCCGCGCCTATGCCGCCGCCGAGACCAACCGCACCGTCGGCCGGGTGCTGCACGAGCTGGCCCAGCGGGCCCTGTCGGTGGGCAAGCGGGTGCATTCCGAAACCGCCATCGACTCCGCCGGCGCGTCGGTGGTGTCGGTCGCCCTGGCCATGGCCGAACGGCGGCTCGGCGGGCTGGGGGGCAAGACGGCCGTGGTGATCGGGGCGGGGGCGATGGGCGCGCTGTCGTCCGCACACCTCACCCGGGCCGGCATCGACCGCGTTCTGGTGCTCAACCGGTCCCTGACCCGCGGGCAGCGGCTGGCCCGCAAGATCCGCGAGTCCGGCGTGCACGCCGAGGCGCTGACCCTCGACCGGCTCGCCGACGCGCTGGCGGACGCCGACGTCGTGGTCAGCTGCACGGGCGCGGTCAGCCCCGTGGTGTCGCTGGCCGACGTGCACCACGCCCTGGCCACCGCGCGCCGGGACGAGGCCAACCATCCCCTGGTGATCTGCGACCTGGGCATGCCGCGCGACGTCGACCCGGCGGTGGCGGGGCTGCCCGGCGTCTGGGTCGTCGACGTGGAGCGCGTCCAACACGAGCCGTCGGCGCACGCCGCGGCCTCCGACGTCGACGCCGCCCGCCACATCGTGGCCGCAGAGGTCGCCACCTACCTGGCCGGCCAGCGGATGGCCGAGGTCACCCCGACGGTGACGGCGCTGCGCCAGCGCGCCGCCGACGTCGTCGAAGCCGAGCTGCTGCGCCTCGACAACCGGCTGCCGGGCCTGGAGAGCGCCCATCGCGAGGAGGTGGCCCGCACCGTGCGGCGGGTGGTGGACAAGCTGCTGCACGCGCCGACGGTGCGGATCAAGCAGCTGGCCAGCGCCCCCGGCGGCGACAGCTACGCCGAGGCCCTGCGCGAACTCTTCGAACTCGACCAGACCGCTATAGACTCCGTCGCCGCCGTCGGGACTGCCGACTTGCCCGCTGTATCAAGCGGTTTCGACGCCGGCATGCCAAAACAGTCTGGCGAGTAGCCGATTGGCGCACGTGATCCGGATAGGCACCCGGGGCAGCCTGTTGGCCACCACCCAGGCCGGCGTCGTCAGGGACGCCTTGATCGCCAACGGCCACCCCGCCGAGCTGGTGACCATCGCGACGGCGGGCGACCGGTCGTCGGCGCCCATCGAGAGCCTGGGTGTGGGCGTCTTCACCACCGCGTTGCGCGAAGCCATCGTCGACGGACGCGTCGACGCCGCGGTGCACTCGCACAAGGATTTGCCGACCGCCGACGACCCGAGGTTCACCATCGCGGCGATACCGCCACGCAACGACCCCCGCGACGCGCTCGTGGCCCGGGACGGGCTGGTGCTGGGGGAGTTGCCGGCGGGTTCGCTGGTGGGCACGTCGTCGCCGCGCAGGGCCGCACAGCTTAGAGCATTGGGTCTCGGTTTGGAAATCCGCCCCCTACGAGGCAACCTTGATACCAGGTTGAACAGGGTAAGCAGTGGTGATCTTGACGCGATCGTGGTCGCCCGGGCCGGTCTGGCCCGGCTGGGCCGCCTCGGCGATGTCACCGAGACGCTAGAGCCGGTGCAGATGTTGCCAGCACCGGCTCAAGGCGCGCTCGCCGTCGAATGCCGCGCCGGCGACGAGTTGGCGGCGGTGCTGGCGGAGTTGGACGACGCCGACACGCGCGCGGCGGTCACCGCGGAGCGAGCCTTGCTGGCCGAATTGGAGGCCGGTTGCTCCGCACCGGTGGGCGCGATCGCCGAAGTGGTCGAGTCCATCGATGAGGACGGCCGGGTCTTCGAAGAGCTGTCGTTGCGTGGCTGTGTGGCGGCGCTGGACGGGTCGGATGTGATCCGGGCGTCCGGAGTCGGCACTCCCGGTCGGGCGCGAGAGCTAGGGCTTTCGGTCGCCGCGGAGCTGTTCGAGCTGGGCGCGCGGGAGCTGATTGGGGGGGCGCGGCAAGACCCCGCGCGAGGAAACTGAAGAGAGTCACTTGGGAGCGACAATGACGACGCGAGGGCGTAAGCCGAGACCGGGCCACATCACGTTCGTGGGCTCCGGCCCCGGCGACCCGGGATTGTTGACGACACGGGCCGCCACGGTGCTGGCCAACGCCGCCCTGGTGTTCACCGACCCCGACGTGCCCGAGCCCGTGCTCGCGCTGATCGGCAAGGACCTGCCACCGGTCTCCGGCCCGGCGCCGGCGGGTCCGGAGGTCGCGACCGCCGAAGGCGCCGCCGACGGGGACGCCAACCAGACGGCGCCCGCGGTGATCTCGGCCGGCCCCGATGTCCGTCCCGCCCTGGGCGAGCCCGCGGAGGTGGCCAAGACGCTGGTCGCCGAGGCCCGTTCCGGCGTCGACGTGGTGCGGCTGGTGGCCGGCGACCCGCTGACGCTTGACGCCGTCATCACCGAGGTGAACGCCGTGGCGCGCAGCCACCTGCACGTCGAGATCGTGCCCGGCCTGGCCGCCACCAGCGCCGTGCCCACCTACGCCGGCCTGCCGCTGGGCTCGTCGCACACGGTCGCCGACGTGCGCGACCCGCAAGTCGACTGGGACGCTTTGGCGGCGGCTCCCGGCCCGCTGATCCTGCAGGCCACCGCGTCGCACCTGGCCGACGCGGCCCGCGCCCTGATCGAGCACGAACTGGCCGAGGCCACCCCCTGCGTGGTGACCGCGCAGGGCACCACGTGCCAGCAGCGTTCGGTCGAGACGACGTTGAGCGGCCTGACCGACCCGGCCGTCGTGGGCAGCACCGACCCGGCCGGTCCGATGACCGGCCCGCTCGTGGTGACCATCGGCAAGACGGTGGCCAGCCGCGCGAAGCTGAACTGGTGGGAAAGCCGCGCGCTGTACGGCTGGACGGTGCTGGTGCCCCGCACCAAGGACCAGGCCGGCGAGATGAGCGAGCGGTTGACCTCCTACGGCGCGCTGCCGATCGAGGTGCCGACCATCGCCGTCGAGCCGCCGCGTAGCCCGGCCCAGATGGAGCGGGCCGTCAAGGGCCTGGTCGACGGCCGGTTCCAGTGGGTGGTGTTCACCTCCACCAACGCGGTGCGCGCGGTGTGGGAGAAGTTCGGCGAGTTCGGGTTGGACGCCCGCGCGTTCTCCGGCGTGAAGATCGCCTGCGTCGGCGAGTCCACGGCCGACCGGGTCCGCGCCTTCGGGATCAGCCCCGAGCTGGTGCCGGCCGGCGAGCAGTCCTCGCTCGGCCTGCTCGACGACTTCCCGCCCTACGACAGCATTTTCGACCCGGTGAACCGCGTCCTGCTGCCGCGGGCCGACATCGCCACCGAGACGCTGGCCGAGGGGTTGCGCGAGCGCGGCTGGGAGATCGAGGACGTGACCGCGTACCGGACGGTGCGCGCCGCGCCGCCGCCGGCGGCCACCCGCGAAATGATCAAGACGGGCGGCTTCGACGCGGTCTGCTTCACGTCCAGCTCGACGGTGCGCAACCTGGTCGGCATCGCCGGCAAGCCGCACGCCCGGACGATCATCGCCTGCATCGGGCCCAAGACGGCCGAGACCGCCGCCGAGTTCGGCCTGCGGGTCGACGTCCAGCCCGAAACCGCCGCCGTCGGCCCCCTGGTCGACGCCCTGGCCGAACACGCCGCGCGGTTGCGGGCCGAGGGCGCGTTGCCGCCGCCGCGTAAGAAGAGCCGCAGGCGCTAGTGAGCTACCCGCGGCAGCGCCCGCGCCGGCTCCGCTCGACCCCCGCGTTGCGTCGCCTGGTGGCGCAAACGTCCTTGGAGCCAAGGCATTTGGTGCTGCCCATGTTCGTCGCCGACGGAATCGACGAACCGCGGCCCATCGCGTCGATGCCGAACGTGGTCCAGCACGACCGGGATTCGCTGCGGGCGGCCGCGGAAGAGGCCGTCGCCGCCGGCGTGGGCGCGCTGATGCTGTTCGGCGTGCCGCGCGAGCAGGACAAGGACCCGACGGGCTCGGCCGGCACCGATCCCGACGGCATCCTCAACGTCGCGCTGCGCGACCTGGCCAAGGATCTCGGCGACGCCACGGTGCTGATGGCCGACACCTGCCTGGACGAGTTCACCGATCACGGGCACTGCGGCGTCCTGGACGCCCGGGGCCGGGTGGACAACGACGCCACCCTGGCCCGCTACGTCAAACTGGCTGTGGCACAAGCGGAGTCGGGCGCCCACGTGGTCGGGCCGAGTGGAATGATGGACGGCCAGGTGGCCGCCATCCGCGACGGCCTGGACGCGGCGGGCTACGCCGACGTGGTGATCCTGGCCTACGCGGCGAAGTTCGCCTCGGCGTTCTACGGCCCCTTCCGCGAGGCGGTGAGCTCCAGCCTGTCCGGGGACCGGCGCACCTACCAGCAGGAGTCGGGCAACTTCCGCGAGGCGCTGCGCGAGATCCGGCTGGACCTCGACGAGGGCGCCGACATCCTGATGGTCAAGCCCGCGATGGCTTACCTGGATGTGGTGTCCGCGGCGGCCTCGATCTCGCCGGTGCCGGTGGCCGCCTACCAGGTCTCGGGGGAGTACGCGATGATCTGCGCCGCGGCCGCCAACGGCTGGATCGACGAGCGGGCCGCCGCGCTGGAGTCGTTGACGAGCATCCGGCGCGCCGGGGCCGATATCGTGCTCACCTATTGGGCCGCGGACGCGGCGGGGTGGCTTTCGTGAGACGGGGCGCGCTTTGACATCGGAGACCACGGCGAACGGCGCCGAACCACCGCCGCTGTTCTACGAGCCGGGTGCGAGCTGGTGGTGGGTGGCGTTGGGCCCGGCGTCGGCCGGCGCGATGGTGCTGATCGAAATCTGGAGCGGCGCCAAGGTGTCGCTGGTCGTCCCGGCGATCTTCCTGGTGCTGGTGTCGGCGTTCGTGGGGTTGCAGGTGAAGGCGGCGCGGATCCACGTCTCCGTCGAGCTCACCGAGGACGCCTTGCGCCAGGGCACCGAAACCATCCTGGTGCGCGAGATCGTCAAGGTTTATCCGTCGCCGGAGCACCACGAGGCGTCCGGCAAGGAGCTGGCGAGGTGGCAGTCCGCCCGGGCGCTCGGCGAATTGGTGGGTGTGCCGCGCGGCCGGATCGGGATCGGCCTCAAGCTGACCAACGATCGCACCGCCCAGGCCTGGGCGCGCCGCCATCGTCATCTGCGGGCGGCGCTGACGCCGCTGGTTCAGGAGCGGGTCGAGCCCGCCGGATCCGACGTCGCCGACGACGACTTCGAAGACGGGTCGCCATCGTGATCGGCCGCGTCAGGGCCCTGGTCGCACTCGCCCTGGCCTGCGCGGCGCTGGCGGGCGCGGGAGTGGCCTGGGTGCACGCGCGCCACACGGTGCGCGTCGCGCCCATCGCGGACGGGCAGCCGTTCACCACGTCCCTGGTCTACAACCCCCAGCTGCTGTTGCTGGCCCTGGTGCTGGTGACGACCGCGGGAGTGCTGGCGGTGCTGGGCATCGCGCGGCTGCGGCGGCTAGGGGCACGGGGACCGTCTGCTGCGCGTGCCCACGACGGCCGACCGCGGCAGCCGACCGGCCCGCGAATGGCCGGCGAGTGAATCGCCGTCGACGACGACGTCGAAAGCCAGATTGAGCCGCATCGGCTTGGCCACCGACTGCCGCCAGGTCACTCGATTCCCATCTATCGAAATGTCCTGCAGCGCAACGGTGTCGCCCTTGTAGGTGGCCGTCCCGACGGCGCCATCGACGGCCTGGCCGAAGGTGTAGGAGACCGCCAGAGAGCCGATCGGCGTCTTGATGGTGACGTCCCAATCACCGAACACGCTCATTCACACCTCCATCGGTTCGCGCCCGGCCGGAGTCCACACCGTGCCGCGGCGCTCGTACTCGAACATCTCCTCGACCGCCCGCGCGATCCGCGGCCCGTAGGAGCGCTCCAAGAGATACAGCGCCAGGTCCAGGCCGGAGGTGACTCCGCCGGCGCTGATCAGGTCGCCGTCGTCGACGACCCGCGCGCGCACCGGGTGCGCCCCCGCCGCTTCGAGAAGGTCCATGCCGAGGTGATGGGTGACCGCGTGGCGGCCCTCGATCAGTCCGCTCATCGCCAACACGAGCGAGCCGCCGCAGACGGTCGCCACGGTGACCGCGGGATTGTCGAACGCCTCGCGCATCAGGGGTGTCAGTGCGGTGTCGGCCGCCCGGGCCAGCAGCACCGGGATCGTGGCGACCCCGTCGTCCGGGTCGCCCGCTATCGGCCCGTTCGCTCCCGGAACCACGACGTATCCCGGCTTGCCGGGATCCAGCGGGCCGCCCGCCGTGAGCGCCAGGTGACGGGTGCCGCTGACGACCGGACGCGCGCCCTCGGCCGAAACGAGCTCGACGACGAGGTCACCGCCAACCGCGTCGCCGCCGGCGGCAAGCACCTCGAACGGGGCGATGACGTCGAGCGGGTCGAACCCGTCGAACATCACGATCTGCGCATACACCCGTACGAGATTCGCCGACGCGGGGGTCGCCGGCCAGTGGCCAAACAGCCATGTTTCGCCGGTATATTGCCAACATGCACCGCGTTGTGGCTGTGGCGCTGCCGGACGCCGTCGCCTTCGACCTGGCCACTCCCGTCGAGGTTTTCGGCCGAGCCCGCCTACCCGACGGCTCGCCCGGATACGACGTTCGCGTGTGCGGCGCCGAGCCCGTGGTGACCGCGGGCCCCATGCGCATCGCGACCGAGCTGGGCATCGACGCCCTCGCCGAGGCGGATACCGTCGTCGTGCCCGGCCGCAACGACGTCACGACGCCGGTCCCAAACGACGTCACGGCCGCGCTGAAAGCCGCGTACGCCAAGGGGATTCGGATCGCTTCCATCTGCAGCGGGGCCTTCACACTCGCGGCGGCCGGGCTGCTCGACGGCAAGCGGGCGACCACGCACTGGCTGGCCGCGGAGCAGTTCCGGGTCGCGTTTCCCGCCGTCACGCTCGATGCCGACGTGCTCTACGTCGACGAGGGGCGGGTGCTCACGTCCGCGGGTGCGTCGGCGGGCCTGGACCTCTGCCTGCACATGGTCGCCCGCGACTACGGGGCCGCGGTTGCGGCCGAGGCGGCGAGGCTGGCGGTGGCGCCGCTGCATCGCAGCGGCGGGCAGGCGCAGTTCATCGTGCGCAACCGTCGGCCCGGCAACACCGAACTCGGCCAGCTGCTGACATGGATCGAGGAACACGCCTGCGAGGAGCTGAGTCTCGTCGACGTCGCGGCCAAAGCGTCCAGCAGCGTCCGCACCCTCAACCGTCGATTTCTGGCCGAAACCGGTCAAACTCCCATGCAGTGGGTCGCCGGCGTGCGGATCCGGCACGCGCAGGAACTGTTGGAGCGAACGCCCGACAGCATCGAACTCATCGCCCGCCAGGTCGGCTTCCGGTCAGCGTCCAGCTTTAGGGAACAGTTCAGGCGGGTCGCCGGGGTGTCACCACAGGGTTATCGGAACACGTTCCGGGGACGGACCCGGAAAAACTAAGCCGTCTTCTTGATGAGCGGCAGCACGAGCTGACGGCGGCTGACGATGGCCTCGGCGAGGTTGCGCAGCGCCTCGTGCGGCGAACGCGCGATCGGGAACTCGCCCTGGTCGCCCAGCAGTCCGGTGATCGCGGGGCTCGCTACCAACGTCCACTCCACTCCGGCGGCGCGGCAGTCCTCGTCGAACCGGTGCACCAGCGAGATGCCGGACCCGGCAAAGTGGCTCACGCCGGTCAGGTCGAGCACCACCGGGTTGCTCCCGAGGGTGAATCGCCAAAGGTACTCGCTGACCCGGTCGACGTTGCCGGCGTCGACGTCGCCGCGGATGGTCACCACGGTCGCCAGGTGACGGCAGTGCGCGCGAATCTGGGCGCCGCCGCAATCGAACGTGCCGTAACCGTGCCGAGTCGCGACATTCGTGATCGTCATGAGCGCCCCATCCGCCGAGTCCTGTTCTTTAAAGGTGCCCGCCAAATCTAAGGAGACCGAAAGCCGCTCCTAACTCTTTGCTAAGAAGCCACTTTCGGGGGTCCTGGCCTGGGCCAAAGTGACGACGGCGGCTTGCGCGCGGCAACGCGGGCCACCCACCGACACCCGATGCCACGCCACGGCCCATCACGCGATCGGCGCGCTCGCGCTGTTACGCTTCGTTGGCTGCCGGTTGTCGGTCGGGGGGCTTGTCATCGCCCGGTCAGCCGGTACCCAAAGGGATACGAAACAGCGAGAGTCCAGGCGGAGAGAGCAACGTGCGCGGCGCAGAAATCAGGGGTGAGATCAAAGCCCTGACCGGATTGCGCATCGTCGCCGCTGTGTGGGTGGTGCTGTTTCACTTCCGGCCGATGCTCAGCGATGCCTCGCAAGATTTCCGCGACGCGCTCGCGCCGGTGCTCAACTGCGGCGCCCAGGGCGTCGACCTCTTCTTCATCCTCAGCGGGTTCGTGCTGACCTGGAACTACCTCGACCGCATGGGCCGGTCGTGGTCGACGCGCGCCACCCTGCACTTCCTGTGGCTGCGGCTGGCCCGGGTGTGGCCGGTGTATCTGGTCACGCTGCACCTGGCCGCGCTGTGGGTGATCTTCACCCTGCACGTCGGGCACGTGCCGTCGCCCGACGCCGGCCAGCTCACCGCGATCAGCTATGTGCGCCAGATCCTGCTCGTCCAGCTGTGGTTCCAGCCGTTCTTCGACGACTCCAGCTGGGACGGGCCGGCGTGGTCGATCAGCGCGGAATGGCTGGCCTACTTGCTCTTCGGCGTGCTCGTCCTGCTGATTCTGCGGATGAAGCAGGCGACCAGGGCGCGCAGCCTCATGGTGCTGGCGTTCGCCGCCTCGTTGCCGCCGGTGGTGATGCTGCTGGCCAGTGGCCACTTCTACACACCGTGGAGCTGGCTGCCGCGAATCGTGAGCCAGTTCGTCGCCGGCGCGCTGGCCTGCGCCGCCGTGCGCAGGTTGCGGCTGACCGATCGCGGTCGCCGCGTGGCGGGATACGTGTCCCTGCTCCTCCTGGCGGCCATGGTGGGCGTCCTGTACTGGTTCAACGCGCACCCGATCGGCGGGGTCGTGGAGAACGACAGCGGAGGCGTGGTCGACATGCTGTTCGTTCCGCTGGTGATCGCGCTGGCGATCGGCGTGGGCGGCCTGCCGAGGATGCTGTCGACCCGGGTCATGGTGTACGGCGGGCAGATCTCGTTCTGCCTGTACATGGTGCACGAGCTGGTGCACACCGCCTGGGGATGGGCGGTCGAGCAGTTCGAGCTCACGCCGCAGGACAACCCGTGGAAGTGGAACGTCGTCGGGCTGTTCGCGATCGCCGTCGGCATGTCGATCCTGCTGTATCACTTCGTCGAAGAGCCGGCCCGGCGCTGGATGCGCAGGATGGTCGACGTCCGGCCCGCGAGCGCGAAACCCGACCCGGTCAGCGCCAAGGTTCGCCCGATCGAGGATGCGCGGGAAGCGATTTCGGCCCGCGCGGTGTGAGATTTACCTCGGCGCGCGAATCGGTCGAGTCCGCAAGCCGTCGATACCATGGCGATAGCGCACAGCCGCCATTGCGCGGATTGACGCCCGCTTCGCGCCGTTTCCTCGTACGATTCCGTTGATTTGGATGCGGCGCACGACGACGCAGCTTTCGGGGGGAGGTAGCGGTGAGTCGCCTGGTCACGCTCATGCTCGGCCTCGCCCTGGTGGCGGGCGTCGTCCTCGCGGACCCGGCGCGGGTTCGCGGCTACCAAACCATGACCGTGGATTCGCGGCTGAACCATGTGGCCGTGGTCGGCGACTCGTACACCACCGGAACCGACGAGGGCGGCCTGGGCCCGAAATCGTGGACCGCCCTGGCCTGGCACACGCTGGCCCAGCGCGGCGTGCGCGTCGTGCCGGACGTGTCGGCCGAGGGCAGGGCCGGCTACGGGGTAACCGGCGACCACGGCAGCATCTTCGAGGACCTGACCGGGCGGGCGGTCAAGCCCGAGGATGCGCTGGTGGTGTTCTTCGGCTCCCGCAACGATCAGGGCTTCCATCCCGAGGACCCCGAGGTATTGGCCGGAAAGGTGCGCGACACTTTCGGTCTCGCGCGGCGCCTGTCACCGTCCGCCCGGCTGCTGGTGATCGGGCCGCCGTGGCCGACAGCCGACGTGCCCGATTCCGTCCTGGAGATCCGCGACGTCCTCAACGGCGCGGCGCGGGCCGCGGGGGCGGCGTTCGTCGATCCGATCGGCGATCGCTGGTTCGTCGACAGGCCCGACCTGATCGGCCCGGACGGTGTACACCCCAACGACGCGGGGCATCAGTATCTGGCGGATAAGATCGCGCCGCTGATCGGCATGCAGCTGTCTCGATGACAAGCCAAAGCCTCAGGCGCGCAAGGCTTGAGGCTAGTCGTCCGCGTGGCGCTCGTAGTCCCATTGCTCCAGGCGCGTTTGCAACTGCATCAGGCCGACGCCCGCGACGGGCGCGATGGCCGCAATGCAGATCAGCAGCAGCGGAGTCATCTTGAAAACCTCCAAACACCTTTCACTGATATGACGTTCGGTTGCGGCGAGAAGTTCATTACGCGTCACCCATCCGCCAGGGCGCGGTCCGCCAGCGCACCGATCACCGGCGTCAGCAGTTGCGCGTATTCGGTCGTGATGTGGTTGTCGTCCCGGAAAACCAGGGTGTTGCCGACGATCACCGGGCAGCGGTCGGCGGCGCAGAACAGGTCGGTCACCTCCGCGTACTGCCCGCCGGCGACGGTGGCCGCCGCCCGCTCGGCGCCGATGCCGTCTTCGTCGAGCGCGACGGATCGGGCCGGTGCGCACGCGGTGGCGTCGTCGAGGTGACCCGACAGGCAGGCGGGCACCGGGCCGTGCGGATCCGCGGCGGGCCCGAGGACCAGCACGGCGGCGCCGGTGCTCCGCAACTGTTCCACGGTGCGGCCCAGGGTGTCTATCCAGGCGGGATCGTATGAGGTGAAACCGAAATCGGCCCCGTAGCGCCGGCTCATGTCCAGCACGACCAGGCGGGGGTGCTCGGCTTTCAGCCGGTCCATGACCTGGCCGCGCCACTGGACGCATTCGGTGTATTCGCGGCCCAGATACGGGCTGGTGATGCGGAGGTCCTGCAGCGGGCAGGTCACCTTGGCCAGCGCCTCGAGCCGCCAGTGCCGCTGCTGGGCGATCCGCTCGAAGGCCGGCTCCCACATCGCGGCGTGCGAGTCGCCGACCAGGGCCACGGTCGTCGGTGACGCGAGATCGCCCGTCGCGCACTCGCTTTGACCGACGTCGCGCCACGAGCGCACGCATCCGTTGACAAAGACGGCGGCCTTGTCGGCGGGTGCCTTGGCGAGCGGCGGGTCGAGGTTGGACGGGACGGCCCGCAGCGCCGCGGACGCGGCGACGGCCTCGCGCACCTGCGCGAGGGCCTGGCGCACCGCCGCTTCGGTTTGGCTGACGGCGGGGACGTTCGGCGCGGGCACCGCGACGATGTTGGCCTTCGGGGCCGCCACCCCGTGGCCCGCCGGCACCGGCGTCAACGCCAGCAACAGCACGCACGCGCAGGCCGCTGCCGCGCTGGCCGCGCCGGCCACCGCGAGGCTCGCCGTCGCCGACTGGCGCAGGGCGGCGGCGAACCGGCCGGGGTCCTCGACCAGGTGCAGCGTGATCACGGCGAGGCCGGCGGAGACGGCGGTCGCGGTCAGCCGGGCCGGCAGCCCCGCGGGCTCGCCCAGCAGCGCCGGCATGAGCAACAGCACCGGCCAGTGCCACAGGTACCACGAGTACGACACCCGCCCGACGGCGCGCATCGCCGGCTTGCACAGCACGCGGCCGGCCCCGAGACCGCCCGTCACGCAGCCCGAGCCGATCACCAGCGCGGTGCCCAGCACGGGCAGCAGCGCCGCGGTGCCGGGGTAGGGGGTGCCGGCACCCAGCTGGGTGCAGGTGAGCACGATCAGCCCCAGACCGCCCCACCCGGCGATGGCCGCGGGCAGCAGCGGCAGCTTGCGCCACTGCGGGATCGACAGGGCCACAAGGCCGCCGGCCGCCAGCTCCCAGGCGCGGGTGGGCAGCGAGAAGAACGCGAAGGCCGGCGATGTGCGGGTCCACACCACGCCTGCCGCCAGCGACGCCGCGCCCACCACCGCGAGCACCACCGCGTACGGCGCGGCCCGGCCGTCGCCCCTTCTAACGCGCCGGACCAGCCACGCGGTGCCGATGATCAGCGCCGGCCACACCAGATAGAACTGCTCCTCGACGCCGAGTGACCAGTAGTGCTGGAACGGCGAGGGGACGTCGGAGGACAGGTAGTCGGTGCGGCGCAGGGCGAATCGGTAGTTGCCGACATACAGGGCGCTGGCGATGCCGTCGAGGAAAACGCTGCGCGCCTGTAGGGGTGGCAGCACCGCGGCGGCCGCCGCGGCGGTGACGACGCCGACGGTGGCCGCGGCGGGCAGCAGGCGCCGGGCGCGCGCGCCGTAGAAGTGGCCCAGCCGGACGGTGTCGCTGCCGGTGACCTCGCGCCACAGCAGGCCGGTGATGAGGAAGCCGGAGATGACGAAGAAGACGTCGACGCCGATATAGCCGCCGGCGACTCCCGGGATGCCCGCGTGGTAGAGGACCACGGCGATGACGGCGACCGCGCGCAGGCCCTCGATGTCGGGCCGGAATCCCTTCCGGGAGGTCCGCCGCTCCACTCGACGTGGGCCGCTGGCGAGCACTTCCTGCCGGACTGTCATCTGCGTGGCCTAGGTCGCCATCCAGGTCAGCTCGCCCGGCAATTGCGTTCGCCAGTAGCCCATGTCATGTCCGCCGAGGGAGAAACTGCCCGCCGGCTTGGTCTTCAGCTGGGCGACGAATTGCCTTGTGGCGAAATAGAAACGGTCGAACGTCCCGCAGTCCACCCGCAGCGGAATCGAATTCAGCGCCGGCACACCCACGACGCTGTTCTGCACCCAGTCGTCGTAGCTGTCGAACGCTCCCTCCTCGCTGCCGGTGAAGGAGGTGTACAGCGCCGGGCTGATCGCGCAGATCCCGGCCGTGCGCGCCGGGCCCAGCTTGCCGCCCAGGTGCAGCGCCCCGTAGCCGCCCATCGACCACCCCATGAAAGCCACCCGGGAGGTGTCGAAACCCATCGACGACAGCATGGGCAGGAGCTCCTCGAGCACCATCGCGCCGGGATCCTCGCCCGAGGCCCTGCGGTGCCAGTAGCTGTTGGCGCCGCCGTCGACACCCACCACCGCGAACGCCGGCTTGCCATCCTTGACCAACTGCGCCAGCGCCTTCTCGACACCGCAGTCGAGCATCATGTTGGCGTCGCCGTCCTTGCCGTGCAGCGCGATGACCGGACGCAGGGCGCCCGCTTCGGCCTTCTGCCCGGGAGGCAGCGCGATCACCCAGTTGGTCTTGACGCCGCCGCGGGCCGCCGAGACGAAGGAACCGGTCAGCCTGTTCGGCAGGTTACTGCTGGCGGCCGACGGCTCGAACGGGGCGGGAGCCGCTTGCGGCTTGATCGGATCCAACAGGGCACCGAGGGCGAACACGCCGGCGGCCCCCAGGCTGGCACCGGCGCCCATCCGGAGCACCGCCCGGCGTGTCAGGTCAGGCATGATCGCAATGATGCCGCGCCGAGCCGGCATTACCGGCCGAGCCACGCCGTATTGGAAGCATTGCGTGATCTGGCGTGATCAATTGGTCACGAAGAGGAGATCTTTGATGGACCGTACGGCTTGTCTTAAGGCGCCGTTCACCCGACGCGCCCCGACGCGTTTCGCCGCGGCGCTGGCGGCACTCGCCCTCGTCGCCGCGTGCGGGCATCGGCCCGCGAGCCCGGCCGCGGAGCCGGCGACCGCCACGCCGATCCGCCACCTGGTGGTGATCTTCGAAGAGAACGTCTCCTTCGACCACTACTTCGGGACATACCCCCGCGCCGCGGGCGTGGACGGCCAACCGTTCACCGCCCGGCCGGGCACCCCCGCGGTGGACGGCCTGACCCCGGAGTTGTTGACGCACAACCCCAATTCGGTGCAGCCGATGCGCCTCGGCGGGCCGGGCCAGCAGGTGACCTGTGATCAGGACCACGAATACCAAGCCGAACAATTGGCCTTCAACGGCGGCGCGATGGACCGGTTCGTCGAGCACACCGAGGGCGGGCCCTGTCCGGCGCCGTCGTTCAACACCCCCGGCCTGGTGATGGGCTACTACGACGGCAACACGGTGACCGCGCTGTGGAACTACGCGCAGCACTACTCGATGAGTGACAACTTCTACAACACCACGTTCGGCCCGTCGTCGCCCGGTCACATCAACTTGATCTCGGGCCAAACACACGGAGTGGCAAAGAAATTCATGCCCGGCAGCCAACCGTTCCCGCCGCACATGGTGATCGACGACACCGGCAACGGGCGGGGCACCCTGATCGACGATTCGCAGCCCCTCGGTGACGACTGCTCCTCTCGCGACCAGGTTCAGTTAGGCGCCGACAACAAGAACGTCGGCGACCTGCTCAACGCGAAGGGCGTCACGTGGGGCTGGTTCCAGGGCGGCTTTCGGCCCACCACCCGCAGGCCCGACGGCACCGCGGAGTGCGGCGCCACCCACAACATCGGCGAAACCCTCGGCGGGACCGGCAAAACCGGGACGCTGCCGTTCGGCACGAAACCCGACTACGTCCCGCACCACGCGGCGTTTCAGTACTACCCGTCCACCGCCAACCCGCATCACCTACCACCGAGCGCGACCGACCAGATCGGGCGCGGCGACCAGGCCAACCATCAGTACGACCTGTCCGACTTCTGGGCCGCCGCCGACGGCGGCCACCTGCCGGCGGTGAGCTTCCTCAAGCCGCCCGCGTACCAAAACGGGCACGCCGGTTACTCCGACCCGCTCGACGAACAGCGGTTCCTCGTCGAGACGATCAACCACCTGCAGCGGCTCCCGCAGTGGCGGGACATGGCGATCGTCGTCGCCTACGACGACTCCGACGGCTGGTACGATCACAAACCCTCGCCGACCGTGAACACCTCCGCCACGCCCGAGGACGCGCTGAACGGTCCGGGCCGGTGTGGTGATCCCGCCGCCACCCCCGCCGCGTACCAAGGCCGCTGCGGGTACGGGCCGCGGCTGCCGCTGCTGGTGATATCTCCCTACGCTAGAACGAATTTCGTCGACCACACCCTGACCGACCAGACGTCGATCCTGCGGTTCGTCGAGGACAACTGGAGCACCGGGCGCGTCGGCGACCACTCGTTCGACGAGCGCGCCGGCGCGCTCACCGCGATGTTCGATTTCACCGGTCCCGCCCAACCGACGCTGGCGCTGGACCCCCACACCGGCAACCCGTAATAGCGTCACACCAGTATCCAATCTCGCAGGTTTCAACCCTCGCGCCCCCCGCCGACCTCCCGCACGATCGGAGGTTGGACAAGAGGGAGGGCGAATGAGCCTGGCGTTTCACTGGTTCCTGCCGACGTACGGGGATTCGCGGAATCTGGTCGCGGGCGGGCACGGCACCGCGATGCACGGCGACCGGCCCGCGACCTTGCGCTATCTGCACCAGATCTGCGCGGCCGCCGAGGACAACGGTTTCGAGGCGGTCCTCACGCCGACCGGATTGTGGTGCGAGGACGCGTGGTTGACGACGGCGATGCTGATCGAGGGCACCGAGACCCTGAAGTTCCTGGTCGCGTTCCGCCCTGGGCTGCTCAGCCCCACCCTGGCCGCGCAGATGGCCGGGACGTTCCAGCGGCACTCGGGCGGCCGGCTGCTGCTCAACGTCGTCACCGGCGGTGAGCCGCACGAGCAGCGTGCCTACGGCGATTACCTGGACAAGGAATCGCGGTATGCCCGGACCGCCGAGTTTTTACATGTGGTGCGCCAACTTTGGACCTCGCGGGAACCGGTGACCTTCGCCGGGGACCACATCCGCATCGACGGTGCGCAGCTGAACAACCCGCCCGATCCGATCCCCGCGGTGTTCTTCGGGGGGTCGTCGGCCGCCGCCGGGCCGGTCGCGGCAAAGTACTCCGACGTCTACCTCACCTGGGGCGAACCGCGGAAGGCGGTCGCCGAAAAGCTCGACTGGGTTCGCGGGCTGGCCGCCGATAACGGCCGGATCCTGCAGTACGGCTTGCGGATTCACGTGATCAGCCGCGACACGTCCGAGCAGGCGTGGGCCGAGGCCGACCGGCTGCTCGCCGCGGTCGACCCGGCCGACGTCGAGCGGGTGCAGGCCAGCCTGGCGCGCAGCGAGTCCGAGGGCCAGCGCCGCATGCTGGACCTGCACGGCGGCGACAGCGGCCGGCTCGTGGTCGGCCCCAACCTGTGGGCCGGGGTGGGTCTGGTGCGCGGAGGCGCGGGCACCGCGCTGGTCGGGTCGCACGCCGAGGTCGCCGAGCGGCTGGCCGAGTACGCGCGCCTGGGCATCAGCCACTTCATCCTGTCGGGCTACCCGCACCTGGAGGAGGCGTATTGGTTCGGTGAGGGTGTCCTGCCGCTGCTCGAGCGAAAAGGCTTGTGGCAGCATCCCAACCGCCAGTCGCAGCCGGCACCGTCGACGCCGTTCGCGATTGCGTCCGCGCAGTAGACCATGGCAACCACGCTGCCCGCCGCGGCCGTCGCCGCGCCGCAAGAACACGAGGAATCCGACGTCGAACGCCGTCGGCGGCTGCGCATCGTGGTCGCCGCCAGCCTGCTGGGCACCACGGTGGAGTGGTACGACTTCTTCCTCTACGCCACCGCCGCGGGCCTGGTGTTCAGCAAGGTGTTCTTCCCCAACGAAACCTCTTTGGTGGGAACGCTTCTGGCGTTCGCCACGTTCGCCGTCGGGTTCGTCATGCGGCCGATCGGCGGCCTGGTGTTCGGGCACATCGGGGACCGGATCGGTCGCAAGCGCAGCCTGGCGCTGACGATGCTGATCATGGGCGTCGCCACCGCACTGATCGGGGTTCTGCCGACCGCCGCCCAGATCGGGGCCTGGGCGCCGGTGCTGCTGCTGACGCTGCGCATCCTGCAGGGATTCGCGCTCGGCGGCGAGTGGGCCGGCGCGGTGTTGCTCGCCGTCGAGCACAGCCCCGCGGACCGGCGCGGCCGCTTCGGCGCGATTCCGCAGGTCGGCCTGGCCCTCGGATTGGCCTTGGGCACCGGCATTTTCGCGTTTCTGCAGGTCGCGCTGGGCCCGGCGCGGTTCCTGGCGTACGGCTGGCGGATCGGGTTTCTGCTGAGCCTGGTGCTGGTGGCGATCGGCATCGTGGTCCGGCTGCGGGTCGAGGAGACGCCGGCGTTTCGCGAGCTGGCCGACCTCGAGGCCACGTCCACCGTGCCGATCCGCGAGGTCGTCCGCGAACCCCGTTCCCGGCGCAACACGGTGCTGGGGCTGCTGTCACGGTGGGCCGAGGGGTCGGCCTTCAACACCTGGGGCGTCTTCGCGATCAGCTACGCCACCGGCGCGTTGGGGTTCAACAAGGTGTCGGTTCTGGTGGTGGTGACCGTCGCCGCGCTGTTGATGGCGGCGCTGCTGCCGGTGTCCGGAATCCTGACCGACCGGTTCGGGCCGCGGCGGGTGTATCTGGTCGGCGTGGCGTGCTACGGCCTGCTGGCGTTCCCCGCCTTCGTGTTGTTCGGCACCAAGAACCTGCTCCTGTTCGGCCTCGCGATGGTCGTCGTGTTCGGTGTCGTGCACGCGCTGTTCTACGGCGCGCAGGGCACGCTGTACTCGGCGCTGTACCCCACCGCCACCCGCTACACGGGTTTGTCGTTCGTCTACCAGTTCTCGGGCATCTACGCCTCCGGCGTCACCCCGATGATCCTGACCGCGCTGATCGCCGCCGGCGGGGGCACGCCGTGGCTGGGATGCGGGTATTGGTGGCTACCGCGGTCATCAGCGTGATCGCCACGGCCAAGATCCGCGATCAAGACCTGCATTTTTGAGCCGACTTCGCGGGTAGACGGCCGCTTTCCTCGTTAGGCTGAGGCAATGACTGACGCGAACGTCGCCGGTTTCGAGCCGTTGTACGGCGAGGCGGAACACACCGACGGGCGGATCCCCTGGGACATCGGCGGCCCGCAACCCGCGGTGCAGCAGTTGGTGGCCTACGGCGGGATTCGCGGCGAGGTGCTCGACCCGGGGACCGGCCCCGGTTACCACGCGATTCACTATGCGGCGCAAGGGTATTCCGCGACCGGGGTCGACGATTCCCCTTCCGCCATCGAGCTCGCCAAACGAAACGCCGAGCGGGCCGGGGTGCACGTCGATTTCCAGGTGGCCGATGCCACCAGATTGGAGGGGTTCGAGGGCCGCTTCGACACCGTGGTGGACAGCGCCTTCTATCACGTGTTCTTGAACGACGGCGCCACCCAGATGCGGTATGCGGAGGCGCTGCACCGCGCTACCAGGCCGGGGGCCCGGCTGTACATGTTCGAGTTCAGCCCGCACAACGTCAACGGCCTGCAATGGACGGCCGTGCCGGCCGATAACCTCGAGCGGGTGCTCGGCGACTGCGGGTGGCGCATCGACTACCTGGGCGTCACGACTTATCAGGCCCGCCTGCTCCCCGAGACCTTCGAAACCATGAAGAAACTCGCGTCCGAGCAGCAGGGCGAGATCCTGCGGCGCATGCGGCCGCTGGTGCACCGGATGAGCGTGATCGACCCGCTGCTGGAAGACCATCGGGTGCACCTTCCCGTGTGGTCCGTGGTGGCCAGCCGCCTGGACTGAACGCGATCGACGTCGGGGCGCCGTTCGGGCGGGCAAATGGCTAGCACGCAACTGCGGCAGGGGCTGTCGCAGCGGCAGCTCAGCATGATCGCCCTGGGCGGGGTGATCGGCGCGGGCCTGTTCGTCGGCTCCGGCGTGGTGATCAGGGACACCGGGCCCGCCGCGTTCCTCACATACGCGCTGTGCGGTCTGCTGATCGTCCTGGTGATGCGGATGCTGGGCGAGATGGCGGCCGCCAACCCGTCGACGGGATCGTTCGCCGATTACGCGGCGCAAGCCCTGGGCGGCTGGGCGGGATTCTCGGTGGCCTGGCTGTATTGGTACTTCTGGGTGATCGTGGTCGGGTTCGAGGCCGTCGCCGGCGGCAAGGTCCTGGGCTACTGGTTCCACGCGCCGCTGTGGCTGCTCTCGCTGTGCCTGATGGTGCTGATGACCGCGACCAACCTGTTCTCCGTGTCGTCGTTCGGCGAGTTCGAATTCTGGTTCGCCGGAATCAAAGTCGCCACGATCGTGATCTTCCTCGCCGTCGGCTCGGTCTTCGTGCTGGGCCTGCTGCCCGGCCATCGCACCGATTTCTCCAACCTCACGGCGCACGGCGGGTTCTTCCCGAAGGGCGTAGCCGCGGTCGTCGCCGCGATCGTGGTGGTGATCTTCTCGATGGTCGGCGCCGAGATCGTCACCGTCGCCGCCGCCGAAAGCCGCGACCCCGAGCTGGCGGTGCAGCGGGCGACGCGATCGGTGGTGGCGCGCATCGCGATCTTCTTCGTCGGCTCGGTTTTTCTGCTCGTGGTGATCCTGCCGTGGAATTCGCTGGAGCCGGGCGCCTCGCCGTACGTCGCCGCGTTCAAACACATGGGCCTGCGCGGCGCGGATCAGGCGATGAACGCCGTGGTGCTCACCGCGGTGCTGTCCTGCCTGAACTCGGGCCTGTACACCGCGTCGCGGATGCTGTTCGTGCTCGCCGACCGGCGCGAGGCGCCGGCCCGGCTGGTCGCGCTCAGCCGGCGCGGGGTGCCCCACGTCGCGATCCTGTGCTCGTCGGCGATCGGCTTCGGCTGCGTCGTCATGGCGTGGCTGGCGCCGGGAACCGTGTTTCTGTTCCTGCTCAACTCGTCGGGCGCCGTCATCCTGTTCGTCTACTGGTTGATCGCGCTGTCGCAGATCGTCCTGCGCCGCCGCACGCCCGACGAAAAGCTGCGGATCAAGATGTGGTTCTTCCCGGTGCTGTCGATCCTGACCCTCGCCGGAATCACCGCCGTGCTGGTGCAAATGGCGTTCGACCGCTCGGCGCGCAGCCAGCTCTGGCTAAGCCTGCTGTCGTGGGCGGTGGTGATCGTGATCTACTTCGTCGCCCGGGCCCGCGGGCGAGGCCTAGGACGCCGGGCTCATGCCTGTCGCCAAAACCCCTCGTAGCCGTAGTCGGAGAACGGATCCGAACCGGCGGTCAGTCGGCCGTTGTAGTTCTGATCGAAAATCTTGCCCTCGTACCAGATGGCGACGTGGCCGTAGGAAAGGCCCGCGAAGCGGGGGTCCTGGCGCCACACCAGAATGTCGCCGTCGGCGAAGTCCTGACCTGGGTGCCAATTGAATCCCCGCGACTCCAGGTGATTGCCGCCGGCGCCACCTTTCCCGTACGCGTACGCGTCGCCCCATCCCCCATCGGCGATTCCGTACACGTCGGCGAGATACCTGCGAACCAGGGCGACGCACTGACCGTCACCGACCTGTTGGCCCGCGACGTTTTTGACGAAATTGTCGAGCCGGGTCGTTGTGCCGACGCCCGGGTCGGTGGGGCACGCCGGCGCGGCGACGCCGGACGGTCCCGTCTCGATGTCGACGTCGGCCACGAAATGCCCGTCCGACGTTTCGTACCAGAGGTTGTCCCAACCACCGTCGGGAATGTTGGGGCTGAGGAACCCCTTTACGGCGTCCCCGCGCTTGGAGCATACGAGGGTCAGATGGTCGCCGGGGTTGTACCAGCCGTCCCGCCCCGAGGTCAGGGTGGCGTCGGACATGCGCTGGGTTCTCGCCTTCACCGTGCCGGTCGCCGCGGCGGCGACGGGCGGGGCGAATGCCGGCGCGAGCGCGCCAGTTCCCGTCAGGAGTATGGCAACCCCGATCCGGCCAGATCGGTAGCGGCGCCGTTTGTCAGCGGAGCGACGCATGATCAAGGAGTCCTGATCATTGCGGTATCCCTTCGCCCGAAGCGTTACGAGATTGATGCCGGTTTGCTTCTGGGCAGTTCGCGTTCGAGCGAATTTTTGTTACCGCGACGGCGTGCTCGACGGTTGCCGGACTCGATGCCCCAGCCGTTATGAGGTGCGGGTGAGCAACACGGCCTGCTCGAACGGCAGCCTGGCGAAGATCGGCCGCCAGCCGCGCGTGACGTGGGGCGCCGCGTCGGCCTTGCTGACCACCCGCGGGTCGGTGACGCCGAAGGTCTTGCCGTAGCGCCGGATCCGAGCCCCGTTGGCCGCGGTGATGTTCTTCAGCCAGTCACGGTCGGGGCCGTAGGTGAGCAGGATCGCCACACCGGGCTTGCCATCGACCTCGGCGGTGAACACGGTAACCGGCGTGCGGTAAGGCTTTCCGGAGCGCCGGCCGACGTGTTCGACGATGCAGAACGTCGGTGCCCAGCCCGCCCACAGCCGCTGGACGGGATTGGTGACGTGCCGATTGAACCGCGCGAGCCCCTGTGGAAGTTCCATGCCTTCCATCCAACTCGTCCACCCCGGCCGACTTCAAGGCAAACATCGTCAGCGAGCGTAGTGTCACTCCATGGCCGATACACCGGGCGACGAAGCGGGCCGACGCGCCCAGGAGCTGCTGCGCCGGGGATCGGATCTCGCCGCCCACAAATTCGTCACCGAGGACGACGTGAAGCGCGCCGCCGAGCGCGCCGAGCACGCCCACGAGCGGGACCAGGCCGCCCGTGAACGCGCGGTGCGTCGGCACTACGAGGCCGGCGCCGCCCACGAACGCGCCGCCGAGGTCGAGGAGCTCGCCGTCGAGGAGGGCCTCGGCGACGTGGCCGCCCACCGGCGCGCGGCCGACAGGGAGCGCGAGGCCGCGCTCCGCGAGCTGCAGGCCGCCCAGCAGGCCGACCAGCAAGACGCCTGATAACGCGCTTCTGCTACACCCTGTAGTTGAACGATCGGCCGAGGCTGGGACACTGGTCGGCATGGGTAGCAGTGACCAGGCGACCGCGCACGCCGCGACCGCGGAAAGCCGCGTGGCGGCGTCGGCCCGGCTGTTCGAGGACGCCTGCGCCGTCATCCCCGGCGGGGTGAACTCCCCGGTGCGCGCGTTCACCGCGGTGGGCGGCATCCCGCGGTTCATCACCGAGGCGCGTGGGTGCCGGCTGACCGACGCCGACGGCAACCGCTACGTCGACCTGGTGTGCTCCTGGGGACCGATGATCCTGGGCCACGCCCACCCGGCCGTCGTCGACGCCGTCGCGACGGCCGCCGCCTCGGGCCTGTCGTTCGGGGCGCCGACCCCGGCGGAGAGCCAGCTGGCCGCCGAGATCATCGGGCGAGTGGCACCGGTCGAGCGGATCCGGCTGGTGAACTCCGGCACCGAGGCCACGATGAGCGCCGTCCGGCTGGCCCGCGGGTTCACCGGCAGGGCCAAGATCGTCAAGTTCTCCGGGTGCTACCACGGTCATGTCGACGCGCTGCTCGCCGACGCGGGCTCCGGCGTCGCGACGCTGGGCCTGCCGTCGTCGCCCGGGGTGACCGGCGCGGCCGCGGCCGACACAATCGTGTTGCCCTACAACGACATCGACGCGGTGCGGCAGACCTTCGCCCGGTTCGGCGACCAGATCGCCGCGGTGATCACCGAGGCCAGCCCGGGCAACATGGGCGTTGTCCCGCCGGCGCCGGGCTACAACGCGGCGCTGCGCGCGATCACCGCCGAGCACGGGGCGCTGCTGATCGTCGACGAGGTGATGACCGGGTTCCGGGTCAGCCGAAGCGGTTGGTACGGAATCGATCCCGTCGTCGCCGACCTGTTCACCTTCGGCAAGGTGATGAGCGGCGGCCTGCCGGCCGCCGCGTTCGGGGGGCGGGCCGAGGTGATGGAGCGGCTGGCGCCGCTGGGGCCGGTCTATCAGGCCGGCACGCTGTCGGGGAACCCGGTGGCGGTGGCGGCGGGTTTGGCCACGCTGCGCGCCGCCGACGACGCGGCCTACGCCGCGCTGGACGCCAACGCCGACCAGCTGGCCGGGCTGCTCTCCGAGGCGCTGACGAAAGCCGGTGTGCCGCATCAGGTTCCGCGGGCCGGCAACATGCTCGGCGTGTTCTTCTCCGAAACGCCGGTGACCGACTTCGCCTCCGCGCGGGCGAGCGAGACCTGGCGTTACCCGCCGTTCTTCCATGCCCTGCTGGACGCGGGGGTCTACCCGCCGTGCAGCGCCTTCGAGGCGTGGTTCGTCTCGACGGCCCTGGACGACGACGCATTCGACCGGATCGCCGCCGGGCTCGCCCTCGCGGCGCGCGCGGCCGCCGAGGAGGACAGGCCCTGATGGCCGACCAGACCAGAGTTCACGTGGTGCGCCACGGCGAGGTGCACAACCCCACCGGCGTCCTCTACGGCCGGCTGCCGGGATTCCACCTGTCCGAGAAGGGGCGGGCGCAGGCGGACGCGGTCGCCGAGGCGCTGGCCGGGCGCGACGTCGCCGCCGTGATCGCCTCCCCGCTGCAGCGGGCCCAGGAGACCGCCGCGCCCATCGCCGCAAAGCACGGCCTGGCCGTGGACACCGACCCCGACCTGATCGAATCGCTCAACTTCTTCGAGGGCCGCCGCGTCGGCCCGGGCGACGGCGCCTGGCGCGACCCGCGGTTCTGGTGGCAGCTGCGCAACCCGTTCACCCCGTCGTGGGGGGAGCCTTACGCCGAGATCGCGGCCCGGATGACGACCGCGGTGGACAAGGCGCGCGCCCGCGGCACCGGGCAGGAGGTGGTGTGCGTCAGCCACCAGCTGCCGGTGTGGACGTTGCGGCTGCACCTCAGCGGCCGGCGGCTCTGGCACGACCCGCGGCGACGCGAATGCGGGCTCGCCTCGGTCACCACCCTGGTCTACGACGGCGATCGCCTGGTCGACATCGAGTACTTCCAGCCCGCGGTCCCATGACGGCGTGGCGACTGGCCGTTGCTGGGGTCGCGATCGCGGCCCTGGTCGGCGGCTGCACCGGTCGCGACGCCGTGGCGCAGGGCGGCACGTTCGAGTTCGTCTCGCCCGGCGGGAAGACCGACATCTACTACGACCCGCCGTCCAGTCGCGGCCGCCCCGGCCCGCTGTCCGGGCCGGACCTCGCCGACCCGGCGCACACGCTGTCGCTGGACGACCCGGTCTTCGCCGGCCGCGCGGTCGTCGTCAACATCTGGGGGCAGTGGTGCGGCCCCTGCCGGGCCGAGGTCGCCCAGCTGCAGCAGGTGTATGACGCCACCCGGGGCGCCGGGGTGTCCTTTCTGGGCATCGACGTCCGGGACAGCAACCGGCAGGCGGCCCTGGACTTCGTCGACGATCACCACGTCAGCTACCCGTCCATCTACGATCCGGCGATGCGCACCCTGATCGCGTTCGGCGGCAGGTACCCCACCACCGTGATCCCGTCCACGCTGGTGCTGGACCGCCAGCACCGGGTCGCGGCGGTGTTCCTGCGCGAGCTGCTGGCCCAGGACCTGCAGCCCGTCGTGCAGCGGGTGGCGGGGCAGTGACCGGCTTCGCCCAGATCGCGGCCGCCGGGCCGCTGCTGCTGGCGCTCGGCGTGTGCCTGCTGGCCGGGCTGGTGTCGTTCGCCTCGCCGTGCGTGGTGCCGCTGGTCCCCGGCTATCTTTCCTACCTGGCCGCGGTCGTCGGGGTGGACGAGCAGCCGCCGCCCGGCGCGCTCAAGGCGCCGCCGGGGGCCCGCTGGCGGGTCGCGGGATCCGCCGCGTTGTTCGTCGCCGGGTTCACCACGGTGTTCGTGCTAGGGACCGTCGCCGTCCTGGGCATGACCACCGCGCTGATCACCAACCAGCTGCTGCTGCAGCGCGTCGGCGGCGTGCTGACGATCGTGATGGGCCTGGTGTTCGTGGGCCTGATCCCGGCGCTGCAGCGCCAGGCCCGGTTCAGCCCGCGGCAGCTGACCACGGTCGCCGGGGCGCCGTTGCTCGGCGCGGTGTTCGCGCTCGGGTGGACGCCGTGCCTGGGGCCCACGCTGACCGGCGTGATCACCGTCGCGTCGGCCACCGACGGCGCCGATGTCGCGCGCGGGGTCGCGCTGGTGATCGCCTACTGTCTGGGGCTGGGCATCCCGTTCGTGCTGCTGGCGTTCGGCTCGGCGGGGGCGGTAGGGGCGCTGGGCTGGCTGCGACGGCACACCCGGGCCATCCAGATCTTCGGGGGCGCGCTGTTGATCGCCGTCGGCGCCCTGCTGGTCACCGGGGTGTGGAACGACTTCGTCTCCTGGCTGCGCGACGCGTTCGTCTCCGACGTGAGGCTCCCGATTTGAGCGCCAACCTTCGCGCCACGGCCCGCAACACCTGGCGCGCGCTGACGTCGATGGGCACCGCGCTGGTGCTGCTGTTCCTGCTCGCGCTGGGCGCCATCCCCGGCGCGCTGCTGCCGCAGCGCAGCCTCAACGCCGGCAAGGTCGACGAATACCTGGCCACCCACAAGGTGATCGGCCCCTGGCTGAACCGGCTGCAGGCCTTCGACGTGTTCTCCAGCTTCTGGTTCACCGCCATCTACGTGCTGCTGTTCGTCTCCCTGGTCGGCTGCCTGACCCCACGGATGATCGAGCACGCGCGCAGCCTGCGCGCCACGCCGGTGGCGGCCCCGCGCAACCTGGCGCGGCTGCCCAAGCACGCCGCCGCCGAGGTCGCCGGCGACCCGGCGGACCTCAACGCCCTGGGGAACACGATCGCCGGCCGGCTGCGCGGCTGGCGCACGGCCATCCGGCACGAGGGCGAAGTCGTCGAGGTGTCCGCCGAGAAGGGCTACCTGCGCGAGTTCGGCAACATCGTCTTTCACTTCTCGTTGCTGGGCCTGCTGGTCGCGGTGGCCGTCGGCAAGTTGTTCGGCTACGAGGGCAACGTCATCGTCATCGCCGACGGCGGTCCCGGCTTCTGCTCCGCCTCCCCGGCCGCATTCGACTCGTTTCGCGCCGGCAACACCGTCGACGGCACGTCGCTGCACCCGATGTGCATCCGGGTCAACGACTTTGCCGCGCACTACCTGCCGTCGGGGCAGGCCACCTCGTTCGCCGCGGACATCGACTACCAGAACGGCGGCGACCTGGCGGCCAACAGCTGGCGGCACTACCTGCTGGAGGTCAACCACCCGCTGCGCGTCGGCGGCGACCGGGTGTACCTGCAGGGCCACGGCTACGCGCCCACCTTCACCGTGACCTTCCCGGACGGGCAGTCGCGCACGTCGACCGTGCAATGGCGGCCCGACAACCCGCAGACCCTGCTGAGCTCGGGCGTGGCGCGCATCGACCCGCCCGCCGGCAGCTATCCGAACGCGGCCGAGCGCCGCCAGCACGAGATCGCGATCCAGGGCCTGCTGGCGCCGACGGAGCAGCTCGAGGGCACGCTGCTGTCGTCGCGCTTCCCGGCGCTCAACGCCCCGGCCGTGGCCGTCGACATCTACCGCGGCGACACCGGCCTGGACACCGGGCGGCCGCAGTCGTTGTTCACGCTGGATCCCCGGCTGATCGAGCAGGGCCGGCTGACCAAGGAGAAGCGGGTCAACCTGCGCGCCGGCCAGGAGGTCCGGCTCGAGGCGGGCCCGGCCGCCGGCACCGTCGTCCGCTTCGACGGCGCCGTGCCGTTCGTCAACCTCCAGGTCTCCCACGATCCCGGCCAGAGCTGGGTGCTCGTCTTCGCGGTGACGATGATGGGCGGGCTGGTGGTGTCGCTGCTGGTGCGCCGCCGCAGGGTGTGGGTCAGGCTCAGTCCGGGGGCCGGTACGGTGAACGTCGAATTGGGCGGGCTGGCGCGCACCGACAACTCCGGGTGGGGCGACGAGTTCGAGCGGTTGACCGAGCGGTTACTGGATGGACTGGGCGAGCCCGACACCGCCGCGTCCAGAAGGAGTTCTCAGGTGGACGTCAAATGAACACCCTGCATGTCAACGTCACGCTGGCGCGCTACTCGGACTGGGCGTTCACCTCGGCGATCGTGGCGCTGGTCGTTGCGCTGCTGCTGCTGGCCGTCGAGCTGGCCTACGTCGGCGCCCGCCGCGCCGAGCACCGCGCGGCGGTAATGGCCGGCTCGGTCGCCGCCGACAGCTCCGTCCCCGGCATCGTGGAGGACGCGGAGGCGCGGCCCTTCGACGAACGCGTCGGGCGGGCCGGGCTGGCCGTGGTCTATCTCGGCATCGGGCTGTTGCTGGCCTGCATCGTGTTGCGCGGCCTGGCCACCGTGCGGGTGCCGTGGGGCAACATGTACGAGTTCATCAACCTGACGTGCTTCTGCGGCCTGGTCGCCGGCGCGGTCGTGTTGCGGCGCCCGCAGTATCGCCCGCTGTGGGTCTTCCTGCTGCTGCCGGTGCTGATCCTGCTGACCGTTTCCGGACGCTGGCTCTACACCAACGCGGCGCCGGTGATGCCCGCGCTGCAGTCCTACTGGCTGCCCATCCACGTGTCGGTGGTCAGCCTGGGCTCCGGCGTGTTCATGGTCGCGGGCATCGCCAGCATCCTGTTCCTGTTGCGCACGTCGCGGCTGGGTGAGCCCGGCGCCGAGGGGGCGTTGGCCCGAATGGTTCGGCGGTTCCCCGACGCGCAGACCCTGGACCGCGTGGCCTACCGCACCACGATCTTCGCGTTCCCGGTGTTCGGTTTCGGGGTCATCTTCGGCGCCATCTGGGCGGAAGAGGCGTGGGGCCGGTATTGGGGCTGGGACCCCAAGGAGACGGTTTCGTTCGTCGCCTGGGTGGTATACGCCGCCTATCTGCACGCACGGTCGACGGCCGGATGGCGGGACAGGAAAGCGGCATGGATCAACGTCGCGGGTTTCGTGGCCATGATCTTCAATTTGTTCTTCGTTAACCTGGTGACCGTGGGCCTGCATTCGTATGCGGGCGTGGGATGACAGTTAGCAACCGACCCGAGTAACACACAACAGGGGGAGTGCACGTGTCCGACCATCCAACCACCGGCGTGGGTGCGCCCGAGCCGCCGACCACGCAGACGCCCCCCGAGCCCCCGGCCGCGGGCGACGAGGCACCCACCCGCGCCTTCGCGGGCTTCCGCACCGAGCGCCGGGTGCCGGGGCCCGAGCGGCGGCAGGCGGCGGGTCCGGCGCCGGCCGGGATGCCGCCCTGGGATCCCACACCGGTGACGGGGATCCCGCGCGTCGACCCGACCGCGTTCGGGGCTTACTACAACGGGCCATCTGAGGCGCCAGCCTCTGAGGTCCCGGCGGCCCAGGCGCCCCCGTACCGGCCCGAGCACCTGCCGCACACGCCGTATCCGGAGCTGTCCACCGGCATGCTGTTGCGCCCGGTCAAGCCGCCGCCGTCCGAGGGTTGGCGCCGGATGATCTACGACCTGTCCGGTCACCTGATCAACCTGGGCGAGAGCCCCCGGGCGCAGCGTCACAACAACCTGGTGGCGCAGGTCAACCGTCCGCTGCGGGGTTGCTACCGGATCGCGCTGCTGTCGCTGAAGGGCGGCGTCGGTAAGACCACGATCACCGCGACGCTGGGGTCGACGTTCGCGACCATCCGCGGTGACCGCGTCGTGGCCGTCGACGCCAATCCCGACCGTGGCACCCTGAGCCAGAAGATTCCGCTGGAGACGGCGGCGACGGTGCGCCAGCTGCTGCACGACGCCGGAACCATCGAGCGCTACAGCGACGTCCGCCGGTACACCTCGAAGGGCCCGAGCGGCCTGGAGGTGCTGGCGTCGGAAACCGACCCGGCCATCTCCGACGCGTTCGGCGCCGAGGACTACAGCCGCGTCCTGGAGATCCTGGAGCGCTTCTACGGCCTGGTGCTCACCGACTGCGGACCCGGGCTGCTGCACTCGGTGATGTCGTCGGTGCTGGAGAGGGCCGACGTGCTGCTGGTGGTGGCGTCGGGATCGATCGACGGCGCGCGCAGCGCCTCGGCGACCCTGGATTGGCTGGACGCCCACGGGCATGAGGAGCTGGTCCGCAATTCGATCGCCGTCATCAACGCGGTGCGCCCGCGCACCGGCAAGGTCGATATGACCAAGGTGGTCGACCACTTCTCGCGCCGCTGCCGCGCGGTGCGGCTGATCCCGTTCGACCCGCACCTCGAAGAGGGCGCCGAGATCGAGCTGGACCGGTTGCGGCGCGAGACCCGCGAAGCGCTCACCGAGCTGGCGGCCGTCGTCGCCGACGGGTTCCCCGGTGACCAGCGCAACCCGGGTCTGGTTTAGGAGGGACTAGCGGGGTCCTAGCGGGGGTTGTCCCCGTGGCCTAACCGGCGCAAGAAGTCGGGATCGTCGTCCGGTCCGATGACGCGTGTCTTCGGCCGGTGGGCCTGAGACCGCGCCGCACGCCAGCCGACGTAGATCAGCGTTCCCAGAATCAGAACGAGTAGCAGGTAGAGCACTCAACACCTCCTCCGAGCGAATATACGCGGGCCGTAGGCTCGTGGTGTGTCAGAAGGGCCGGGCGACAGCAGCACCGAGCAGCGCCCGCGAAATCGGGTAGTCGTCGACGTTTTGCTGTACGCGGCGGCGCGGCTGGTGCTGGTGCTCGCGCTGAGCGGCGCCATCTACGGGCTCGCGCGATTGCTGGGCATCGCCCAGTTCCCGGTCGTGGTGGCGGTGCTGTTCGCCCTGATCATCGCGATGCCGTTGGGCATCTGGGTGTTCGGCCCGCTGCGCCGGCGCGCCACCGCGTCGCTCGCGATAGCCGGGGAACGCCGGCGCCGCGAACGCGAACAGCTGCAGGCCCGGTTGCGCGGCGAGGAGGCGCCGCGTCGGGAGCCCGACGCGCCCCAGACATAGCTCAGTGCGCGAGCGCCAGCGCGGTCGCCATCGCGATCGCCCACACCGCCATCGCCAGCCCGGTGTCGCGCAGCACCGGGATCAGTTCGCGGCCGCGGCGGCCGGAGCGCACCGGGGCGAGCGCACGCAGCGCCAGCGGCGTGGCCAGCAACCCCACCGCGCACCAGGGCGTCGCGGCCATGAGCACCACGGTGGCGATGCCGGCGGTCGCCAGCAGCGCCTGATACAGGATGCGGGTGCGCGCATCGCCCAGGCGGACGGCCAGGGTGATCTTGCCGGACTGCGCGTCGGTGGGGATGTCGCGCAGGTTGTTGGCCACCAGGACCGACGACGACAGCGCCCCGATCGACACCGCCAGCAGCCCCCCGACCCAGTCCACCCGCAACGCCTGGGTGTACTCGGTGCCCAGCACGGCGACCAGGCCGAAGAACACGAACACCGCGAGCTCGCCAAAACCCGCGTAGCCGTACGGTTTTGAGCCTCCCGTGTACAGCCACGCGCCGGCGATGCATGCCGCGCCGACCGCGATCAGCCACGGCGCGCTCAGCAGCGCCAGCGCCAGCCCGGCGACCGCGCCGAGCGACAGGCTCGTCACCGCCGCGGTCAGCACCGCGCGCGGGGCGGCCAGCCGCGAGCCCACCAACCGCACCGGGCCGGCGCGGTCGTCGTCGGTGCCGCGGATGCCGTCGGAGTAGTCGTTGGCGTAGTTGACGCCGACGATCAGCGCCAGCGCCACGGCCAGCGCCAGCAGCGCCTTCCACCACACCGCGGATCCCAGCCACGCCGCGGCGCCGGTGCCCGCCACGACCGGCGCCACCGCGTTGGGCAGCGTCCGGGGCCGGGCTCCTTCGACCCACTGCGCGAAACTGGCCACCAAGTCATCCTGCCCCATGCACCACAATGGTCGGATGCTCGGAGTCATCGGCGGCAGCGGCTTCTACACGTTCTTCGACTCGCCCGTCCGCAACATCGACGTCGACACCCCGTACGGACCGCCCAGCGCCCCGGTCACCCTCGGCGCCGTCGGCGACCACGAGGTCGCCTTCCTGCCCCGCCACGGCGCGACCCATCAGTTCTCGGCGCACACGGTGCCGTATCGGGCCAACATGTGGGCGCTGCGCAAGCTCGGTGTGCGACGGGTCTTCGGCCCGTGCGCCGTCGGCAGCCTGAACCCCGACAACGGCCGGGGCGCGGTGGTGGTGCCCGACCAGCTGGTGGACCGCACCAGCGGCCGCCCCGACACCTACTTCGACTCCGGCGCCGTCCACGTCGACTTCGCCGACCCCTACTGCCCGACGCTGCGGGCCGCGGCCACCGGCCTGCCCGACGTCGTCGACGGCGGCACCATGGTGGTGATCCAGGGGCCGCGGTTCTCCACCCGGGCCGAGAGCCGCTGGTTCGCGTCGGCCGGGTTTCACCTGGTCAACATGACCGGTTATCCGGAGGCCGTGCTGGCCCGAGAGCTCGAGATATGTTATGCCGCAATCGCGTTGGTGACCGACCTGGACGCCGGCGTGCGGGCCGGGGAGGGCGTGAAGGCCGTCGACGTGTTCGCCGAATTCGAGAAGAACATGGGGCCGTTCAAGGAGCTGGTGCGCGCGGCGATCGGCCGGGTCGCCGCGGAGCGCGACTGCACGCACTGCCGGCCGCACACCGGCGTGACGCTGCCGGTGGAGCTGCCATGAGGGTGTTGCTGACCGGGGCGGCCGGCTTCATCGGGTCGCGGGTGGACGCGGCGCTGCGGGCGGCGGGCCACGAGGTGATCGGCGTCGACGCGCTGCTGCCCGCGGCGCACGGGCCGAATCCCGTGCTGCCGCAGGGCTGCCGACGCGTCGACGTCCGCGACGGCGACGCGCTCGCCCCGCTGTTGGACGGAGTGGACCTGGTGTGTCATCAGGCCGCGATGGTCGGCGCCGGCGTCGACGCGGCCGACGCGCCCGCCTACGGCGGTCACAACGACTTCGCCACCACGGTGCTGCTGGCGCGGATGTTCGCCGCCGGCGTGCGCCGCCTGGTGCTGGCCTCGTCGATGGTGGTCTACGGACAGGGCCACTACGCCTGCCCCGAGCACGGCCTCGTCGACCCGCCGCCGCGCCGGCGCGCCGACCTGGACGCCGGGATCTTCGAAAACCATTGCCCCGCATGTGGGCTCGATGTGACGTGGCGGCTGGTCGACGAGGACGCCGCGCTGCGGCCGCGCAGCCTGTACGCGGCCAGCAAGACCGCGCAGGAGCATTACGCGCTGGCGTGGTCGGAGGCGACGGGCGGCTCGGTGGTGGCGCTGCGCTACCACAACGTCTACGGGCCGGGGATGCCGCGCGACACCCCGTACTCCGGGGTGGCCGCAATCTTCCGGTCGTCGCTGGAAAAGGGCGAGCCGCCACGGGTTTTCGAGGACGGCGGGCAGATGCGGGATTTCGTCCACGTCGAGGACGTCGCCGCCGCCAACGTGGCCGCCGCGGCGTCCGATCTTCAGGGCTTCACCGCCGTCAACGTCTGCTCAGGGCGGCCCATCTCGATCCTGGATGTCGCCGCCGCGCTGTGCGAGGCGCGGGACGGTTCGGTCGCCCCGGTGGTGACGGGACAGTACCGCAGCGGCGACGTGCGCCACATCGTCGCCGACCCGGCCCGGGCCACCGAGCTGTTGGGGTTCCGCGCGGCCGTCGACCCGCGCGAGGGCCTGCGCGAATTCGCCTTCGCGCCTTTGCGTTAACCCTGCGGCGGCCGGAAGATCCGGGGCTTCTGGACCGGGATCTGCCGGGTGGCCGAGTCGTCGCCCCGGAAGATCCGCGGCGAACCGGCGAGCTGCCGCGTCGCGCCACCGACCGGGATCCGCGTCGTCGCTGCGGCCGACGGCGGGGCCGGCTGGCCCACCGGGATGCGCGTCGTCGGCGCGCCGGGGCCCGGGTGGGTGCCGGCCGGGCCGCCGCGGGTGTGGGCGGGACGGCGCCGCTGCCGTCGCGCGCGTCGCGCCCCGAGCTGACCGGTGACGATCGCCGCCACGAGGATGCACAGGGCCAGCACGCACAGCGTGACGTCGAAGGTGCTGGTGATCTGTTGGGCGAGATTGTTTCCGTACACCGGGTTCGGCGCGGGGGCGTTGGGCGCCTGTTCGAACCGCGGCGCCAGCACGACGCCCACGACGACGCGGGAAATGCTCAGTGTCGCAACGAGTCCGCACAGGGACGAGATCAGCCTGGGGGAGACGGCGTCGTTGCCCAGGTTGATGCGCAGCCAGATCGCAAGCACCGCCGTCGCCAGGTCGAAGGCGGCCAGCACCATGCTGTCGTAACGGGAGAACGGGTAGTTCAGGGTCACGGCGACGGCGAGGTCGGTGACGCGCATGAGCATCGACCCCAGGCACCAAATGATGATGAGCAGCAACCCGTTTCGGGCCGCCGCGCGCCAGGCGTTCTCTTCCTTCGCCGACGCGTCACGGCGGCCCAGCAACGCGGCGGGCGCGAAAATGGCCGCGGCCGCCGCCCACGCCAGGTAGCCCTCGAAGCCCACCCCCGCCGTCGACGTGTTCTGTGCGATGCCATGGAACGCGTCGATGTCGCGGCCGGACGGCAGGATCCAGACCAGGATCCCGGCGACCAGCGTCGAGACCCCGAGCGCCACGGTCGCCAGCCGGGAAGCCCTGGTGCTGCGCAGCAGCCACCTCGACCCGATCAGGACGGCGACCAGCGCCACCACGCCGTACACCAGCGCCGTGGCGATGACCGCGATGTTCTGCTTGCCGAAGCCGGACGAACCGCCCGCGTCGTGGAGCGCGTACTTGAGCCGCCAGAACAGGTTGAAGCAAAAGCTCAGCGCCGCCCCCGCCATCGACGCGTAGCCGATGATCCGCACCGGTCTCGGGTGCTGGTCGGCGTCGCCGGTCACCGGTCGCGCGCTCAGCAGCGCGCCGGCGATGCCCAGCCACGCCCCCGGCCCGACACCGCCGGGCACGTTCACGCTGCCACCGAATCGAACGGTCTCGAACACGTCGAACGCGACGAAGCCGACGACCAGCAGTGCGTAGGGGGCGTTGAGCGCCAGCCGAAGTCGGCCCGCCAGCGCGGGATTGAACCGCGGGCTCGAAGACCTCCAGGCACCGGCGAGCGCGATCGACGCGAGGGACAGCAGCGTCACCACGAACAGCACCGCCAGCAGCGGCTTGTTGCTGCCCTCGATGCCCAAGCCGAAATACAGGTTCCACGGCAGCAGCGGCGCCACGACCAGCATGGCGGCCGCGGTCAGATCGACGGCGACGTTCGAACGCCGGCCGGGCCGCGCGGGCGGGGGTGGCGTCGCTTGCCGCGTCCGGGCACCGATCGGGCCGGTAGGGGCGTCGTCGCTGCTCTGACTCACGGTTCCCCCCGGGTGTCGAGGACGGCTTCTGGCGGCGCAACTTCGGTTGCGAGACGGGGGAACCCCCTGCCGCACCGACCGCGTTGCTTACTTGGAAACATAATCTCCGTTCGGGCGACGCGGCAGTGGTGAGAGCGTGTGCGTTTCCGCGGTGACCGCCACGCGGTTACGCTGCGCTCACAGGCGAACACCGAAAACCTCGTCGCCCAAATGACTGTTACCGCCGACGGTATCGCAGTGTAATGATGCCGGGACATGCTGGCTGTGGGGTAGCCGGCCGAAGGAGAGTCGGGATGGACGTCGTGCTGGGGGTCGCGGTCGCAGGTCCCCGTGCCCGCTTGGCGCTGGTCGGTTCGGGCGCCGGGGGCGCCGATTTGATCGACGAGTCCGTCGTTGACCTTGCCGATCGCCCGATCGAGAAACTGACCGAGACGGTGGTCGGGACGAATCGGTTGCTGGCCGAGGAGAACCACCGGCTGCTCGCCACGCGGCTGTGCTGGTCGGATCGGCAGTGGGCCGAGCGGCTGCGGCGGGCGCTGGAGGACTCCGGCGTCCAGAACGTCGCCGTGCTGTCGGAATCGGAGGCGCTGTCCGGGGTGGGCGCGCAGCTGCCGCCCGACGACGACCCCACCGTCGCGCTGGCCCGCGGCGCGGCGATGTCGGCCGGGCTCGCCGGGGACGCGACGGCGATGGCGCCGGCGGTCGGGTCGGCGGGGGACGCCACGGCGATGGCCCCCGCGGTCCAGGGGATGCCCCCGGCCGGCCAGGTGGGATCCGACCTGGCGTACTCGATGGCCGGCGAATCCGACCTGCTCCCAATGGAATGGCTGACCGAACCCGAGGACGACGACGCCCAGACCGGTCCGGTCGGCCTCACCTCGCGACGGCTCGGGGCGATGGACGCGGTGCTTGGCATCGCGGTCGCCGGTTCCGTCGCCCGTCTGGCTCTCGTCGGGCCCGTCGGGGGCGGCTATGCGGCGATCAAGCACCTGGTGGTCGAGCTGCCCGTCGAGCCGTTCGAAACGTTGATCCAGACGGCGGCCGGCGCGCAGCAGGCGCTGGCCGCCGAGGGCCGCCATCTGGTCGCCACCCGGCTGTATTCGCCGGATCCCGCGCAGGCGGAAGCGCTTCGCCAGGCGCTGGCCGGCGCCGGGGTTCCCGACGTCGGCGTGGCTTCGCAGCCCGACACCTTGACGGCGCTGCTGCGGACGGTCTTCCGTGGCGTCGCGATGCCCGGCGCCGTCGCGCTCGTGGTCACCGCCGAGGCGGCGACACTGATCGCGCTGGGCACCGGCGTGGCGGACGTGTTGGCCACCGCCGCCCTGCAGGGCGTGGACGCCGTCGCAGCGGCGTCGGACATGCTGCTGGACTGGCTGCAGTCCGCGCCGTTCGCGGTCAGCGCCGCGTACCTGCTGGGCACGCTGGAAGAGCTGACCAGCCTCGCCGAACGGATTCGCGCTCGATCGCGGCTGCGGGTGGAGGTGCTCGAGCGGCCCGACTTCGCGTTCGCGCGCGGTGCGGCGCTGGCGGCGGGGTTGGCGCCCACCACGCCCCAGCCCCCCGTCACCGCGGGCGCGGCGACGTCGATGGCCCCCGCGCTGGGGGGACTCGGGGATGCGACGGCGATGGCCCCCGCGACCGCGGTCGCCGGGGAAGCGACGGGCATCGCCCCGACGTCCGAGCTGGCCGGCTCGGGCGCGGACGAGGCGCAGCTGGCGTACTCGCAGGCCGGGGACGCCGACCCGTTCGCCGGCGAGGTCGACGAATACGGCGACTACCCCGAGGAACCGGTGGACGCGGCGGTGACCGGTCGGATGCCGCTCAGCAGGCGCTCGTTGGTGCTCGGCAACGCCGTCATCGCCTTCGCGGTCGTCGGATTCGCGACGCTGGCCGCCGCGGTGGCCATCGCCATTCGGCCGACCGCGAGCACGCAGCCGGTGATCGGGCACCAGAACGCCGCCCCGGGCAAGTTCATGCCCCTGTTGCCGACGCAGCAGCAGGCGCCGGTGCCACCGCCGCCGCCCGATCTGCCCAACGCGGGTTTCCAGGGGGGCGTCATCCCGGACGCCAACGGCTACATTCCGCCGCAGCTGGCGTCCCCCGGTTCTGCCCCGGTCGCCCCGGCGCCCGTTCCCGGTTTGGTGCCGAACCCGGACCCGGGCATGCCGCTGCCCGTTCCGGTCATCGTTCCGTACCCGGGCTGGCGCCCGCCGTACTACCCGCCGTACACGCCCCCGACGTACACGCCGCCGACCACAACCACGACGCCGCCGACGACCACGACGCCCCCGACGACCACGCTGGGGCCGTCGACCACGACACCACCAACGACGACCACAACGGAGCCGCCCTCGACGACGACGCCGCCCACGACAACGGAGCCGCCGTCGACCACGACGCAGCCGCCGGTGACGACCACGCAGCCGCCGGTGACGACCACGCAGCCGCCGGTGACGACCACGCAGCCGCCGGTGACGACGCAGGCGCCGGTGACGACGCAGGCGCCGGTGACGACGCAGGCGCCGAAGATCACGCAGGCGCCCCAGACAACGTATGCGCCGCCCCCGACGCAACCCCAGACGCAGCAGACCATTCCCCACACGCAGGCGCCCGTGACCCCGCAGCAACCGGTGACCCCGAAACCGCCGCCGGTCACCACCCATCACTGAGCGGGGCCGGCGCATGCCCGACGACCCGGTGACGGTGGTGCTGCCCTGCCTCAACGAGGAGGAGTCGCTGCCGGGTGTGCTGGCGGCCATCCCCGCGGGCTATCGGGCGCTGGTGGTCGACAACAACAGCACCGACCAAACCGCCGCGGTGGCAACCCGTTGCGGCGCCCGCGTGGTCGCCGAGCCGCGGCCCGGCTACGGGTCGGCCGTGCACGCCGGCGTGGTGGCCGCGACCACCCCGATTGTCGCGGTCATCGACGCCGACGGCTCCATGGACCCCGGCGACCTGCCCCGGCTCGTCGCCGCGCTCGACCGCGGAGCCGACCTGGTGACCGGCCGGCGCCGGCCGGTGCCGGGGCTGCACTGGCCGTGGGTCGCCCGGGTGGGCACCGTCGTGATGAGCTGGCGGCTGCGCACCCGCCACCGCCTGCCGGTGCACGACATCGCGCCGATGCGCGTCGCCCGGCGCGAAGCGCTGCTCAACCTCGGCGTCACCGACCGGCGATCGGGCTACCCGCTCGAACTCCTCGTCCGGGCCGCCGCGGCCGGCTGGCGCGTGGTCGAACTCGACGTCAGCTACGGCCCGCGCACCGGCGGCAAGTCGAAGGTCAGCGGTTCGCTGCGGGGCAGCATCACCGCGATCCTGGACTTCTGGAAGGTGATCTCGTGAGCGTCCTGCCGGTGACCGTCCTGGTAGTCGCCAAGGCGCCGGAGCCCGGGCGAGCCAAGACGCGCCTGGCGGCGACGGTCGGTGACCGGGTGGCCGCCGACATCGCCGCCGCCGCGCTGCTGGACACGCTGGACGCCGTGGCCGCGGCGCCGGTTGCGGCGCGGGTGGTGGCCCTCACCGGCGACCTCGGCGCGGCGGCCGGCGCCGCCGAGATCGGGCGGCGGCTCGAGACCTTCACCGTGATCGCCCAGCGCGGGGACGACTTCGCCGACCGGCTCGCCAACGCCCACGCCGACGCTGCCGACGGGCAGCCGGTCCTGCAGATCGGGATGGACACCCCGCAGGTCACCGCCGAGCTGCTGGGCGACTGCGCGCGCAGCCTCCTGCAATCCCCGGCCGTCCTGGGGCTGGCCGACGACGGCGGCTGGTGGGTGCTGGGGGTCGCAGCGCCGGCGATGGCCGAATGCCTGCGCGGCGTGCCGATGTCCCGGCCCGACACCGGCGAGTTGACGTCGAAGGCGTTGCGCGACAACGGCGTAGACGTGACGCCCGTGCAGCGGCTGGCCGACATCGACGTCGTCGACGACGTCGCCGCCGTGCGCGACGCGTGCGGGCCGGCGAGCCGGTTCGCGCGGGTCACCCGCGCGGCCGGGCTCTGAGCGCGCGGCCAGAATTGCAGGCTCGACGAGACAAGCCGATCGAGTCCGGTGCCGCCCAACCTTTTCAATACAAGTTGAAATGATAGGGTTCGCACGTGCCGCCACCAGGCGAAATGATCAAGCGGCGCGGCAGACGCCAAGGGCGGCCGGTGTCGCGCGACGTGGTCCTTGTGGCGGCGAAGCGGCAGTTCGCCTTGCGCGGCTATGACAAGACGACGCTGCGAGCGATTGCCGATGATGCGCGAGTTGATCCGGCGATGATTCTCTATCTCTTCGGCTCGAAGGCGGCGTTGTTTCGCGAGTCGATGAAGTTGGTGCTGCCGGCCGACCTGCTGACGAATGAGATCGCCGAGAAGGGCGACGACTTGGGCCGCCGCGTTGTGCGGGCCTACCTCGGTATCTGGGAGCAACCCGATACGGCCGCGAGTATGGCCTCGATGGTGCAGTCGGCGACGTCGAACGGCGATGCCAACGACGCGTTTCGCGGTTTCCTGCACGACTATCTGCTCACGGCGGTGTCCAGCGCTTTGGGCGGCGGCGACGAAGCGCGACTGCGCGCGATGCTGGCCGCGACCAACCTGGTCGGCATCGGGATGCTGCGGTACATCATGAGGGTGCCGCCCCTGTCGTCGCTCGGGGTCGATGAGGTGGCCGCGTTGGTGGGGCCCGCGGTGCACCGGTTCTTGACCGCCCCCGCCGAAGAGTTGGGGCTGGACCCGCGGTCGTAAATAGCCCTCGGCTACACCACGCTCGCCTCGATGATGCTGAGCGGCGACACGGTGTCGACTATGCGCTTCAACCGGAAACCGGCTCGGTCGAACAGCCGGCCGTACTCCTCCGCAGTGCGTTCGCGCGCACCGGCCACGATCAGCATCTCGATGTCCACCCAGTTGCCGTGGAAGTCGCGGTCGTGGTCGGGAATGACGAACTCGCAGACCAACAGTCGCGCACCGCTGCGTGCAGCGGCGCGGACGTTTTTCAGAATGCGGACCGCGTCTTCCTCGGGCCAGTCGTGGATGACGTTCTTGAGCACATACGCGTCGCCTCCCTCCGGCACGGAATCGAAGAAGGAGCCCTCTTCGATCCGGACGCGGTCGTCGACACCGTATTTGCGCAACAACTCCGGTGCGAACGATACGACCTCCGGAAGATCAAACAGCACGCCGCGCGATTTCGGCGCCGCCTCGAGGATCGCCGCCAACAGGCGACCCCGTCCCCCGCCGACATCGACGATCGTGCCGAACGCGCCGAAGTCGTAGGCCGCGGTCAAGGGCACGGTCGCGAACTCGGACACGTTGGTCATGGCGGAGTTGAAGATCCCGCGCAGCGCCGGTTCGCCGGCCAGGTATTCGAATACCGGTTTGCCCCGAAGCGCCGGGACCACCGGCTGCCCCGTCCGGATCGCGTCGGTCAGGTGGCTCCAGTGCTCGCGATGCTGCGGCGACCCGACCCATCTCGCCATCCCGGCCATCGACACCGGCGCGTCCGTGCGCAGTGTGTCCGCGAGTGGGTTGAGTGCGTAACGCCCGTCGCTGCCTTGGCGGAAAATCCCGATCCCGATCAACGCGCGCATGAGCCGCTTCAGCGAGTCGGCGTCCGCGCCGACCCGGTCTGCGAGCTGCGCGCCGGACAACGGGCCGGCCGCCAGGGCGTCCGCCACGCCAAGGTCCGCGGCGGCCGTGATCGCCTGAGCGACCCATGCGTTCAGGATCAATTCCATCATCACCGCCGCGGGCGGGGCGGAGCGTTGGCGCAGCCGCGACAGGTGGTGGCGGGCCCGTTCAACGGCGCGCGCGACCTTGGCCGGCGGAACTTTAGACGTCAAGTGCCCTCCTGCTGCGCGACCGATCGATCCGTCCGCAAAGGAACTATGCCGTCAAACGCCCAATATTTCAATAGCCATTGAAATATTGGGCCGACGAGGTGCCCGACGCCGCCTGGGTTGGGCGCTACCAGTTGGTGACGATGAGGGTGTTCACCAGCAGGGCCCCGACGGCGTTGACCGCCAACCACAACCGATGCGACCGCACCGGCAGCAGCGCGGGCGCCGCGGTGAGCCAGATGGTGAACGGCAGCCAGATCCGTTCCACCTCGGCCTTGCTCAGCATCGAAAGGTCGGCGCAGGCAATCGCGGCCAGCATCGCCAACAGCACCAGGTGGAAGCCGGAGCGGCGGCGAATGGCGGCCCGGTCGAGCACCCGCGTGATGCCGGCGATACTGCCCAGCCCGATCGCACACACCACAGACGCCAGGTTGGCCCACCACCAGTACTGGAACGGGCGGTCCTTGGCGATGCCCTGCCAATAGCGTTGCTGCACAAGCGTATACCCGTCGAACCAATAGAACCCCGCGACGGCGAACGCCACCGCCACCGCCAGCGCCGCCAGCGCCGCCGGGCCGAGGGCGCGCAGCGCGGCGCGCCAATCGGCCGCCGAGACCAGCACCGCCAACGCCGGCAGCCCCAGCAACATCAGGCCGTAGCTCAGGAAGACGCTCCACCCCAGCAGCAGGCCCGCGGCCGCGGCGAGCAGCGCGGGGAACCGGACGGGGCGGCGCACCGCCACCGCCAGCAGCGCCAGACCCCACGCCGCGACCCCGGCGAAATACCCGTCGGCCGAGACCGCGACCCAGATCGCGGTCGGAGCGACGGCGAGGAACGGCGCGGCCCGGCGCGCCGTCTGTTCGTCGGCCAGCGCGCGCACGGCGATCACGACGGCCGCCGCCGCGCTGGAGCCGGCCAGCAGGCACAGCAGCCCGGCCCAGGCGCCGCCGTGCAACCCGATCCGGTCCAGCCACACGAACGTCAACAGCGCGCCCGGCGGGTGCCCCGACACGTGGGTGACCCACGAGTTCGGTTGGTAGTCGACGATGCGGCTGGAGAACGTGCGGACCGCCGCCGGGATGTCGGTGATGGTGGGCACCTGCGACAGGTACTCGTCGCGGGTGGTCAGCCGCCCGGCGAAGCCGCGCTGCCAGCCGTCGATCATCGCCAGCGCGAACGCCCACACGCCGGCGGTGGCCCAGGTGCCCAGCGTCAACGCCCGCCACGAAAGCCGTTGCGCCACACGGGGACCCCACACCACGGCGGCCGCCGCGAGCAGGATGGCCGGCCCGGTGCCCCAGCTGGCGTGGATCTCCCACGGTCCGAAGATGGGCGTGGCCCCGGAGTGCGTGCCGAACCGCTCCTGGCCGACGTCCAGCCGCGGCCGGACGCCCAGATGCAGGCGCGGCAGCCCGAACGCTGCCGCCACCAGCGCGGCCGCGACCGCGACGGCTAGTGACTCCCGTCGCGCGACCCTCACGGTCGCCCAGCCTATTAGTCGGTGCCGGCGAACCGGCGCACCAGCGCGGCGCGGTCGACCTTGCCGATGCCGCGCCGCGGCAGCGCGTCTACCACGTGCAGCTCGCGGGGCGCGGCGGTGACATCCAGGGTGCGCGCCACATGGGCGCGCAGCGCCTCCAGCGCCGGCGGCTCGCTGCCCGCGCGCACCACGATCGCCGCGACCACCCGCTGGCCCAGCCTGTCGTCGGCAAGACCGAACACCGCGCAGTCGCCGACGGCGGGGTGGGTGCTCAGCGCGGCCTCGACCGGCTGCGGCAGCACGGTCAGCCCGCCGGTGCTGATCGCGTCGTCGGCGCGGCCCAGCACGGTCAGCACACCGGCCCCGTCGACGGCGCCCAGGTCCTCGGTGTGAAACCAGCCCGGCTCGGCGAACGGGTCGGGGTCGACCGGGTTGCGGTAGCCCTTGGCGAGCGTCGCGCCGCCGATGACGATGCGCCCGCCCGGCGCCACCCGCAGCGCCACCCCGTCCAGCGGGACCCCGTCGTAGACGCAGCCGCCCGCGGTCTCGCTCATCCCGTAGGTGCGCACCACCGCGATGCCGGCGGCCGCCGCGGCGTCCAGGATCGGGCGCGGGGCCGGCCCGCCGCCGAGCAACACCGCGTCCAGTTCGGCCAGCGCGGCGGCGGCGGCCGGGTCGGCCAGCGCCTTGGCCAGCTGGGCGGCGACCAGCGAGGCGTACCGGCGCCCGGGTCCCAATCGCCTTATGGCAGCGGGCAATTCGCTGACATCGAATCCCCTGGAGACATCCAGCTCGACGGGCGCGGAGCCGGCGAGCACGCTGCGCACCAGCACCTGCAGGCCGGCGATGTGATACGGCGGCAAGGCCAGCAGCCAGGCGCCGGGCCCGCCGAGCCGCTCGTGGGTGGCCGTGGCGCTGGCGGTCAGGGCGGCGGCGGTCAGCAGGGCGCCCTTGGGCGCGCCGGTGGTGCCCGACGTCGTCGCCACCAGGGCCACGTCGTCGTCGACGGGCTCACCCACCCGCAGGCCGCGCGACACCGCGTCGTCGCCGGCCGGCACCGCGACCAGTGCGGAATCGCGCCCGTCCAGCACCCGCTCCAGGGCGGGCAGCAACAGCGGGACGGCGGAACCCGACGCGACGTGCAGCGCGCGCAGCGCAGCTATGCGGGGCCCTCCGCGGCGTCGCTGGGCTCGTCGAACGGCCAGCCGTGTTCGGCCAGCCGCGCTCGCACCCGCTCCACGTCCTCCTCCGACGGCAGCCCGTCGGTGATCTTGCTGATCGCCACGCCGATGTCGATGTCGTCGAACTCGCCGCGCTCCATCAGCTCTCGGGCCACGGCGATGGCCTCGTCGTTGCTCAACCGCCGGGTGAGCAACGCGAGCACGGCGAAGGTGTCGGTCGGCGGGACGCCCTCCGGGTATCCCGCGCGCAACCACGAAACAATCGAGCTGAGGAATCCGTTCACGTTGCTCTCACTCCGCGCGGGGGATGGCTGGTGGACGATTCAATGCTACTTAGGTTTGGCCCCCAAGAACGCCTGACCCGTCAGGTGCGCGATGAAGTCGCGCGAGATGTAGAGCAGGGCGAAGAGGATCACCGCCAGCACCACCGCGTAGATCACCCACGCGATCGCCAGCAGCGCGGGGTTCTTCTGCGGCGGGCTGCCGTCGGGGCTGACCTGCCCGCCGCCGACGGCGTGGAACCGCAGACCGAGGGCGAACATCCCCGGCAGGAAGGCGCCGGCGAGCATGCTGAAGACCAAGATCCTCAGGGAGGCCTGGTAGTTGAACCAGTCGTTGAAGTGGCTCATGAGGGGTTCCCTGCGCTCACGGTGTCGTCGTCGGACCCGACCCTGGGCCCGCTGTCGGATGGCGGATGTTCGTCGCCTTCGAGGCCCGCGGTGAGGCTGCCTTCCCATTCGGCGTTGACGTTCTTGTGGTCGACCTTGACCCGCCGCGACCGGATGTAGATGGCGGCGGAGACCGCGACCAGCAGCCCGAAGCCGATGATCGCGCCGGGGTAGCCGCCGATGAGGTGCACGGTCCAGTAGGTGATCGCCCCGACCAGCCCGGCCAGCGGGAGGGTGATCAGCCACGCGGTTACCATCCTGCCGGCCACGCCCCAGCGCACCTCGCCGCCGGGCTTGCCCAGCCCGCTGCCCATCACCGAACCGGTGCAGACCTGCGTCGTCGACAGCGCGTAGCCGAAGTGGGTGGACAGCAGAATGACTGCGGCAGAGGAGGATTCGGCGGCCATCCCCTGCGGCGACTTGATCTCGACGAGCCCCTTGCCCAGGGTGCGGATGATCCGCCAGCCGCCCAGGTAGGTGCCCGCCGCCATCGCCAGGGCGCAACAGAGGATCACCCAGAACGGCGGGGACGACTCGGTCTTGCTGACCGCGCCGTAGGACATCAGCGCCAGGAAGATGATGCCCATCGTCTTCTGCGCGTCGCCGGTGCCGTGCGCCAGGGACACCAGCGAGGCCGAGCCCCACTGGCCGTACCGGAAGCCGGCTTCGGTGCGTTTGGTCGGGATGCCGCGGGTGATCCGGTAGACCAGCCAGGTCGCGATCGCCCCGACCAGGATGGCCAGGATCGCGGCGACGACGGCCGGGATCAGCACCTTGGACACCAGGCCCTTCCAGATCACCCCGTGCGAGCCGACCGCGGCGAGCGTCGCGCCGACGATGCCGCCGATCAGCGCGTGCGAGGAGCTCGACGGGATGCCGAGGAGCCAGGTGAGCAGGTTCCAGACGATGCCGCCAACGAGGCCGGCAAACACCAGTTCCAGCGTCACGATGTGCCCGTCGATCAGGCCCTTGGCGATCGTGGCAGCGACGGCGGTGGACATGAACGCGCCCACCAGGTTCAGCACCGCCGACAGCGCGACCGCGGCCTTGGGCGCCAGCGCGCCGCTGGCAATGGACGTTGCCATCGCGTTGCCGGTGTCGTGGAAGCCGTTGGTGAAATCGAAAGCGAGTGCCGTGATTACGACAATGATGAGGAGGAACAAATCGATGTTCACAGCGCCTGATTCTGGTAGTTGGGGGATTAAATTGTCGAATGGTGAGACGGCCGAAACGCAGGTGTACCTCGACTTGTCTTCCGATGTTAGCCGTTAGTTAACCCCGCGTTCCCTCAATCACCGCGGGTGTCGCGGCGCAGTGGGTGATCCCCCGGAACCTCGACAAAAATCAGCGTGATGCCGTCCGGGTCGGTCACGTGCATTTCGCGCAGGCCCCACGGCTCGCGGCGCGCCTCGCGGGCGATCGGGACCCCGCGGCCCTCTAGTTCGGCCTGGGTCGCGGCGACGTCGCGGACCTGCAGCCACAGCGCGCCGGGAAACGGGCCGCGGGAGTGGTCCGGCGAGCCGTAACCGGCCAGCTCCAGCAAAGACTGGCCCGCGTAAAAAACGGTGCCCGCGCCGTATTCGCGGGCGATCGCCAGCCCGATCTCGTCGCGGTAGAAGCTCAGCGACCGTTGGTAGTCCGCCGGCCGGAGCAGCATCCGGCTGGCCAGGATCTCCATAGCCTCGTGTCTATCACGCGCACCGGCTGCGCAGCGTCGCAACGCCGGGGCCGGTGAGGTCGTCGCACGCGGCGGCGCGGCCCGTCGTGGCGAGCAGCAGCGACAGCAGGGGACCCTCGACCGCTTCCCCGTCCCCGTGGCGCCAGTCCTGGTCGGTCGCGGACAGCGCCAGCCCGGCGATGCGGTTCTTGGAGCCGATGAGCATGTTGGAGCCCTTGTAGAAGTCGATCGCCTGGCGGACCGCGTCCGGCGGGTAGGTGTGCGGGATGCCCAGCGGGCGGCGCGCATCCTCCCCGTGCACCACCACCTCGCCCAGCCACGAGGTCTTGGGGCCCGGCGGCGCGGAGGTCGAATTCTGCAGACCCCGGAACTCCGCCAGCGTGGCCCCCGGGTCGGCGCCGCGGTGCTTGGCGATCTGGCCGTTGGCGAACCTGTCGAAGTTGAACCCGGCCTTGGCCATGTTGAGCAGGAACGTGGCCGGGTTCAGCGAGGCCGTCGCCGACAGGTGCGCGACAATGTCGCGGACGGTCCAGCCCGCGCACAGCGACGGCGTATCCCATTGCGCCGGCGCCAGTCCCGCGAGGTCGCTGGCGAGCGCGCCGCGTTCGGCGGCGATGGTGGCCCAGAGATCAGACACAGCAACCTCCTTGCGGTTTCGGCCGATTCAGGTGTCCGCGTTTTGGTTCGGCTGAATGCTCTGCCGCTGCATGAGCGTGTTCACCCAGCGGGGGCCGAAGGTGTCCAGCGCCTTGGCGGCGATCGCCATACGCGGCGCGATCCGCACCGGGCGGGTGCGGGCCGCGGTGACCATCCACTCGGCGGCTTCCTGGGACGTCAGCGCGGGCATCCCGGCGTAGGCCTTCGTCGGCGCGATCATCGGCGTGGCCACCAGCGGGTAGTACAGCGTCGTGGAGTGGACGCCCTTTCGGCCCCACTCGGTTTCGATGACCCGGCTCACCGTCGACAGCGCGGCCTTCGAGGCGTTGTAGACCGAAAACAGCGGCGACGCCTCCGACAGCACACCCCACGTCGAGACGTTGATGATGTGGCCGTCGCCGCGCTCGAGCATCGCGGGCGCGAACCCGCGAATCAGCCGCAGCGGCGCGTAGTAGTTGAGCACCATGGTCCGCTCCACATCGTGCCAGCGTTCCAGCGACTCGGCCAGAGGCCGGCGGATCGACCGGCCGGCGTTGTTGATCAGGATGTCGACGCCGCCGAGGCGCTTGTCGACGTCGGCCACCAGCGCGTCGACCGCTTCCATGTCCGACACGTCGCACGGGATGGGGATGGCGCTGTCGCCGGCCTTCGCGATGCGGTCCGCCAGCGCCTCGAGCAGGTCCCCGCGGCGGGCGACGACGACCACGGTCGCGCCGGCGTGGGCCAGCTGTTCGGCCCCGGCCTCCCCGATGCCCGACGACGCCCCGGTCAGCAGGATCCGCTTGCCGTCGAGGTTGACCGGCTTGATCGCGGGGCGATTGACCAGGATTTGCGGCGCAGCGGGCGGTCGCATCGTCGCCAGCACCAGCTGGTCTCTGAACCTGCCAAGGGGACTTTTGCTCACGGGGGGAGTGTAGGCGGGCGCCCGAGGGCGCCTCAGAGCCGCGGTGGGTGGTCGTTGGATGTCCAAAGCGTGCCGGCCGGCCTAGGTAAATGGGACCCTCTCCGTCGCCGGTTAACACAAGCTCAGGCCGGCCTACCTTTCGTTGACGCCCTGTGCCCATACGATTGGTCCATGGCTGGCAGGCAATTGAAGGAGATTTTCAAAGCCTTCCGCGCGCGAGACGAACTTGCATTCCGTCGTGCAGCGATGGAAATCATTGAGGAGGAACAGGGCAAACATCACCACGCACTGGCTCGAGATCTTCAGAAGCTTCTCGTGTCTGGGTCTCCTTTAGTGGATACCGGCTCGACCATCTTGATCCCTCCACCGCCGAGAGATCGGGAAGGCGAGTGGGACCTGGGAGAGATCAAAGAACCGAGCCGGCTCCTCGAGGAACTGGTCCTAGATAGCAAGCTCGTGCGCACACTGACTGGGCTGGTCGAGGAAATCCGCCGATGGCCGAGTCTGGATGCTGCTGGCATTCCACGTCGGCAACGGTTGTTGCTTGAGGGTCCGCCCGGCTGTGGCAAGACGACGGCGGCCGAAGCTGTTGCTGCGGAACTAGGATGGCCGTTTCTGCTTGTTCGGCTAGACGCCGTGGTGTCGTCATATCTGGGCGAGACGGCGAGCAACCTTCGCCGCATCCTGGAATACTCGGATCAAGCGCCTTTCGTAGTACTTTTCGATGAGTTCGACGCGTTAGGGCGTACGCGCGACGACAAGTCGGAACACGGCGAGATGAAGCGTGTGGTCACGGCCTTCCTCCAAATGACCGACCGCTACCGAGGACCAAGTCTATTAATTGCCGCCAGCAATCACTCCGGGCTGCTCGATCAAGCACTTTGGCGACGATTCGATGAAGTGCTGACGTTCCGAAAGCCGACCGTTCACGAGATCCGGCGGGTCTTACGAATGCGTCTGAGGGGTAGTCCTCACACCGGTATTGACGTCGACCAGTATGCGAGCGCGTTAAAACAACTCCCACATGCCGCCGCCGAGAAGTTGGTTAATGACGCCAGAAGGCACGCTTTGTTGAGGGATGCGAGGTTGGTCGAATCGTTGGACTTCGATGCGGTCTTGGACGGTGTGACCGCCCGTCGCTGGTAGGTCGCAGGCATGCCGCAGCACCTTGTCCTTCCCGATCCGCGACGCCTGCCATCTCGGCGCGTAGGTGGTGCGGGTGGCTCGACTCCTTCACGACAGCATGGCCGACATGGTGGCCACCTACGAGAACAGATGACCCAGACTGCGCGAGCGCCACGCCGCATAGATGCGGGGGTCGACCCGAATTTGGTATTCAAGATTAGGGCCGCTTCGCGGCCCGATGATTCGGCTTTCGAATTACGTGGTCTCCAGGTTCTAGGTGAGAGCGTCGACTACACCTACTTCGTACTTGTGGACGACGAAGGGAGCGCCTTTTCGCAAGCGATTGATAGATATACCGAAACCGGTGATCTTCGTTCATTTTTCAACTTAATCAATGATATCGAACCTTATGATGCCGACGATCGTCGCGGGCCTGGATTAGATGATCTCGGGAACGATTACGCGGGATTCAGCACTGTGGACATCGCCATCTGGCCGTCGAGCACCATGTTAGAAGCGGAAAGGCGTGCACGCATTGTAGAGGCTGTTCTAGCTGACTCTGGTGGATCAGTGACGCTTAGATCGGTAGGCCCGCGAAGAACCTATCTCCGGGTGGATGTCAGCGCCAACGGATTGCGTGATCTACTGGATACAAGTGTTGTGGAGCAAGTTCGTACACCGCCAGTTCCATTTCTCGATTTTCGAGATTGGCGCGATCTTGGTATAAACGATATTGCTCAGCATGAGGAACCGGGCGCGGCCGTTGGTGTATTAGACGACTCTCCGGCGAGCGGTCATCCGCTCCTCACGCGGCTCATACTCTCTGTGGAATCACTCGCGCCCAGTTCCTATATGTGGCAACGTCAGGGTAGCCATGGAACTGAAGTCGTTGGCCGCGTTCTCTACCCATTCTTGCATGAGGAGCTGCGGGATGGTCGATCGCTTACAGCAGTCGGCGCCGTTCGAGTCGTGCGCATTCTTGAACCGGATCCGAACACAGTAGATGCCTCTCCTCGCTTCGCTACATATGCTTTTCCGCATGAAATTGTCGGCGACGCGATACGGCACTTACATGACCGCTATGGGATCAAGATATTTAATTTGTCGGTTGGTTACTCAGAGGCATTTAGCGACTTGCATGTCGGGCCCCTCACGGAGACCATCGACGACCTCATTCGTGAACTCGGAATTGTAGTGGTCGTTCCGACTGGGAATGTGGGAATCACACTCGACTGTCGTACACCCAGCGGTCATCACATACTCGACGATAAACCGGAATTCTTCTTTGCCGGTGAGCATCGGCTTTCCGAGCCAGGGCCCGCGGCTCTTGCTGTTACTGTCGGTTCAATTGCACTTAGCGGGGGCCCAGCGGAGATCGGCAATCGTGTTGGCTGGCGCTGTGCGGCAGAGGCTGATGAGGCCTCGTCATTCAGCAGGAGCGGCCCAGGGCTCGGTACGGTCCAGAAACGCACGAACAAACCGGAGCTGAATCACTACGGCGGGAATATCGTCGTGAACGACACGGGTCATGCGGTACGCAACGATCCTGGCGCCAGTATCGTCACGACCTCATCACGAGATGACGGGGAGCGATTGTTCGCGGCGGTGAACGGAACGAGCTTTGCCGCGCCAGCTGTTGCTCGCATCGCAGCGGATATCGCACACGAGTACCCGGATGCAAGCAGCAATTTGATCCGCGCGCTCCTTGCAACCAGTGCCGTCCAACCTGTCCCAGCTTTAGCCGTGGCAGAAGTTTCCAAGCGGTCGCAAATTTATGGTTACGGGAAGCCTGCGACGGAACGAGCCGTTGTTAGTGACACGCAACGTGTCACGATGACCTACGACGGCGAAATGCCCATCGACACCGTGCAGATACACCCTCTGCCGGTACCTGAGATATTCCGGCGCGGAAGCGGTGGGGAACGGCATATCACAGTCGTGCTTGCTTTCGATCCACCCGTTCGGCGTCAGCGCCGTGAATATCTCGCCGCATCTATGAAACTAGATGTCTATCGCGACATCGAACTTGACGATCTCACCGAGATGCTAATCAGGCAGGACCCAGATGACGCTACTGATCTTATCGCCGACCGCCGACGACTTAAGCTCGAACCCGGAAGCAATTCGTTTACAAATAGCACCCTTCAAAGGCGCACTTGGACTGCTAGAAATTCCTTTGCGAACGACGATGAGACGTTTTATGTCGTCGTGACACATAAAGCCCAGACTTGGGCACGCAATAACTCTGAATATACTAAGCAGACATACGCGCTCGCAGTGACCTTAGATGACCAACATTTGGTGCAGGCGAATTTGCATGATCTTCTGATCCAGCAAGTCCGAATACCGGCCCGGTTGCGCATCCGGCAGTAAATTAGCGTGAATCCGCGACATGCTCGCGTTGCGCTTGCGCCTCAGAAGTAGCGCGGGAACGCGCTCCAGTCCGGCGGCCTCTTCTGAAGGAACGCGTCGCGGCCCTCGACGGCCTCGTCGGTCATGTACGCCAGCCGGGTGGCCTCGCCGGCGAAGAGCTGCTGGCCCACCAGGCCGTCGTCAAGCAGGTTGAACGCGAATTTCAGCATCCGTTGCGCCTGAGGGGATTTCGCGTTGATCTCCGCCGCCCACTGCACGCCCACCTTCTCCAGGTCGGCGTGGTCCACCACCTCGTTGACCGCGCCCATGCGGTGCATCTGCTCGGCGGTGTAGGGCCGGCCCAGGAAGAACACCTCGCGGGCGAACTTCTGGCCCACCTGACGGGCCAGATACGCGCTGCCGTAACCGCCGTCGAAGCTGCCGACGTCGGCGTCGGTCTGCTTGAAGCGCGCGTATTCGCGGCTGGCCAGGGTGAGGTCGCACACCACGTGCAGGCTGTGTCCGCCCCCGGCGGCCCACCCGTTGACCAGGCAGATGGCCACCTTGGGCATGAACCGGATCAGCCGCTGCACCTCGAGGATGTGCAACCGGCCGGCGCGGGCGGCGTCCACGGTGTCGGCGGTCTCGCCGCTCGCGTACTGATAGCCCGACCGGCCGCGGATGCGCTGATCGCCGCCGGAGCAAAACGCCCAGCCGCCGTCCTTGGGCGACGGGCCGTTGCCGGTCAGCAGCACCACGCCCACGTCCGGTGACATGCGGGCGTGGTCGAGCGCGGTGTACAGCTCGTCGACGGTGTGGGGCCGGAACGCGTTGCGCACCTCGGGGCGGTCGAATGCGATCCGCACCGTCGGGTCGGTGACGTGGCGGTGATACGTGATGTCGGTCAGGTCGCCGAAGCCGTCGACTTCTCGCCAGGCCTGCGCGTCAAAGGGGTTGTCACTCAAGGCTGTTGAACTCCGTCCTTGCTGATGGTGAGGTCGCCGCAGCTGATCGTCTGCGCCGAGAGCACCGCGGGGTCCTGCGCCGAAGCGGCCGCCACGGTGTCGGACGCTCCGATGGTAGCCAGGGTGCCGTTGAGGTTGATCTCGGTGCGGCGCACCGTCCACTGGCCGTCCTGGTTCGAGGCCCGCAGCCCGACCAGGTGCCGGCCGGGCGCCGGCGCGCCGATGTTGCTGCAACCGATTCCGGTGCCGTTGCCGCGCAGGTCCTGCAGGTCGAACAGGAACGGCGCGCCCTGATTGTCGGCGGCGGCCTGCAGCCGGCAGTCGGCGAACACGTACAGGTACGCGCCGCGCCCGTCGCTGACGATGACCTGGTGCTGGCCGTCCTGCTGGGCGTCGATCGCCAAGGCGCTCAACGGGATTGGGCTCGCCGAGGTGATCTGTACACCGGAGTTCGCGCCGCTTGCCGTCGTGACGCCGGCGATTCGGTTGGTGCGGCCGCTGCCGTCGCGAAACTGCCCGAGCCACAACGTGTCCGGCTGGCCGTCCCAGTCGAGATCACCGACCTTGCGTTGTGCAGCGCCGGACGGGGGAGGGTCACCGCCGGGAGCGCAGCCCGTCGTGGCGAGCGACCGCGCCGGGGGTACGCCCAACGCGGCCACGACCAGCGTCACCGCCAACAGCACACGCCGCATCACGGCTACGCCGGGTCCAGCCGGAACACCGCGCACCGGCCGGCCAGGGCTTCGAATTCCTCGGGGCGACCGTCGGTGACCAGTCCCGCCCGCTTCATGAAGCCGACGCCCGTCGGGACCTCCGTCGGGAAGGCCCGCAGGATCGGCCGCGCGTCGTCGGGCGCCAACTCCACCATCCGCACCTTTTCGACGCGCCGGCCGCGGGCCACCGTCGCCTGCCCGGCTGCGCGCGCGTTGGCCACCCAGTCGGCGCCGGGAAACCCCGCGACGACGAACTCTTGGCCGTCGACCGTCATCGGGGTCACCGGTGTCGACCGGTCCCGCCCGGACCTGCGGCCTTTGACCGTGAGCACGACGGGGCTCTCCCCGCCGAAACTCATTCCCAGCCGCGACATCTGGATGAAGACCTTGTTGGCCGGTTTCAGCCACCACGGCGGCCGGATCGGTTTTTGGGTGCCCACGGGGGCGACGTTACCTCTGTAGGGACTCCACAACATGGGGCTGGGGTTGGAACGAACCGATGGCGTCCAGCCTGGCCAGCGCATCGGCATCGAGGGTGACGTCCGCGGCGCCGAGGTTTTCCTCGAGATGCCCGACGGATCGCGTGCCGGGAATCAGCAGCGTGTTCGGGGCGTGCGCCAGCAGCCACGCCAGGCCGACCTGGGCGCCCGTGACGCCGAGCGCGCCGGCGATCTCGGTCACCACCGGCTGGTCGGCCACCTTCGGAAAGCCCGGGAACGACGAGCCCAGCGGGAAGTAGGGCACCCACGCGATGCCCTCGGACCTGCACAGGTCCAGGGTGGCTTCCTGCGAGCGGTCGAGCACGCTGTAGGCGTTCTGCACGCAGGCGATGCCCGCGGGCAACGCCCGGCGTACCACGTCGAGCGGCACGCTGCTGATGCCGATCGCGCCGATCTTGCCCTCGTCGCGCAGCGCGATCATCTCGGCGAGTTGGTCGTCGACGTCGACGTCCTGGTCGCCCTCGACGGCCGCGGAAGGCCCGAGGTCCATGCGCCGCAGGTTGACCACGGGAACGCGGTCCAGGCCCAGCTGGCGCAGGTCGTCCTCGACCGCGGCGCGCAGGTCGGCGGGCTGTTGCGCGGCGGCCAGCGGCATCGGCTGCTCGCCGGTGTAGCGCGCGCCGACCTTGCTGACGATGACGAGGTCGTCGGGGTAGGGGGCCAGCGCCGCCCGGATCCGGCGGTTCACCTCGCCCGGGCCGTAGAACGACGCGGTGTCGATGTGGTTCACGCCGAGTTCGACGGCGCGGCGCAGCACCGCGGTCGCGTCCTCCGGCGTGGCCTCGAACAGTTGCATCGCGCCGTAGCCGGCGCGGGCAACAGTGGGAAAGGTTGTCATGGCGCTCCCGTCTGACAAACTGGTAAGAAATGCGGAGGATCCTCCGCTTGCCCTGAGCCTAGCAGAAACGGAGGCACCTCCGCTTTGGCTGCGCCCACCCGATCCGACGCGCGCCGCAACCGCGAGAAGTTGTTGCAGGTGGCGACCGCGGCGTTCGCCACCGCGGAGGGCCGGCCGGTGTCGCTGGAATCGATCGCGCGCGACGCCGGCGTCGGGATCGGCACGCTCTATCGCCATTTCCCCAACCGGGAGGCCCTCGTCGAGGCGACCTACCGCGCCGAGCTCGCCGAAGTGGCGGCGGCGGCCGAACGGCTGCTCGAGCGCCATCCGCCCAGGACGGCGCTGCGCCGCTGGATGGACCGGTATGCCGCTTTCGTGGCCGCCAAGCGCGGGATGGCGGAGTCGTTGCATGCGATCTTCGACTCCGGCGCCCTGCAGCCCAGCCAGACCCGGGACAGCATCGTCGGCGCCGTGGACACGCTGCTGCGGGCGGGCGCAAACGACGGCAGCCTGCGTCCCGATGTCCACGCCGAGGACGTGGTGTCCAGCCTGATCGGCATCTTCCTGGTCACCGGTTCGCCGGAGCAGACGGCCCGCATGCTCGACCTGTTGGCGGCCGGCATCGCGGCTAAGGCCTAGCCGACGGCGCGGCCGGCGCCCTCCCAGAACTGCGCCCGGACCGACTTCTTGTCCGGCTTGCCCAGCCCGGTCAGCGGCAGCGCGTCGACGACCACCACCCGCTTGGGCGACTGCACCGAGCCCTTGCGCTCCTTGACCGCGGTCTGGATCTCGATGGTCATGGTCTCGACCGCGGCGTCGTCGCGGGACGCGTCGGCGCGCAGCACCACCACCGCTGTGACGGCCTCGCCCCACTTCTCGTCGGGCGTCCCGACCACGCACACCTGCGCGACGGCCGGATGCTCGGCGATCACGTCCTCGACCTCGCGGGGGAACACGTTGAAGCCGCCGGTGACGATCATGTCCTTGACCCGGTCGACGATGAAATAGAAGCCGTCTTCGTCCTCGCGGGCCATGTCGCCGGTGTGCAGCCAGCCGTCTTTAAAAGTCTTCGACGTCTCGTCGGGTAAATTCCAGTAGCCGCCGGCCAGCAGCGGTCCGCTGACGCAGATCTCGCCCGGCTCGCCCTGCGGCACGGGCTTGCCGTCGGTGCCCAGCAACGCCACCCGGGCGAACAGCGTCGGACGCCCGCAGGAGGTCAGCCGCTTCTCGTCGTGGTCGGCCTTGGCCAGGTAGGTGATCACCATCGGGGCCTCGGACTGCCCGTAGTACTGGGCGAAGATCGGGCCGAAGCGCCGGATCGCCTCGGCCAGGCGCACCGGGTTGATCGCCGAGGCGCCGTAGTAGACGGTCTCCAGCGACGACAGGTCGCGGGTGTGCGAATCGGGGTGGTCCATCAGCGCGTAGAGCATCGACGGCACCAGCATCGTCGCCGTAATCCGTTGCTCTTCAATGACTCTCAGCACTTCGGCCGGGTCGAACTTGCTCAGCACCACCATCTCACCGCCCTTGACCACCGTGGGCGTGAAGAACGCGGCGCCGGCGTGCGAGAGCGGCGTGCACATCAGGAAGCGGGGGTGCTCGGGCCACTCCCACTCGGCGAGCTGGATGGCGGTCATGGCGGCGATGTTGCCGGTGGTCCCGATCACGCCCTTGGGCTTGCCGGTGGTCCCGCCCGTGTAGGTCAGGCCGCCGATGTTGTCCGGCGGCAGGTCGGCGACCACCAGCGGCTTGGGCTCGTACTTGGCCGCCTCGGCCGACAGATCGACGGCCACCCCCCGCAGCGCCTCGGGGACCGGGCCGATGGTCAGGATCTGGTTGAGCGACGGCACCTTCTCCAGCAGGCCCAGCGCGCGCTCGGTGAACATCGGGTTGGGGTCGATGATCAGCGAGCTGACCCCGGCGTCGGTGAGCACGTACGCGTGATCGTCGAGCGAGCCGAGCGGGTGCAGGGCGGTGCGCCGATAGCCCTGGGTCTGGCTGGCGCCGAGGATCATCAGCACCTCGGGGCGGTTGAGCGACAGCAGCCCGACGGTGACACCGGTGCCGGCGCCCAGCGCCTCGAACGCCTGCGTGTACTGGCTGATCCGCTCGGCCAGCTGACCACCCGTCAGCGTGGTGTCGCCGAGAAACAGGACCGGCCGATTCTTGTGGCGCTTGAGCGCCCCCACCAGAAGGTGGCCGTTGTGGGTCGGGTTGCGCAACAGGTCGTCACTCATGGGGCAAGACTAGAACGTGTTGCAATTCGGGTCGGCTGGACCCTCCACGCACTAGCATCCGTGCACATGGGGCAGGCAGATCTCGTCGTCACCGGGACCGTACTGACCGTCGACGACGCGCGCCCCACAGCCGAGGCGCTCGCCGCGGCCGACGGCCGGATCGTCGCCGTCGGCAGCCGCGCCGACCTCTCCCACCTCATCGGCCCCGACACCCAAACCGTCGACGTCGGGGACGGCTGCGTCATGCCGGGATTCGTTGAGGCGCACGGCCATCCACTGATGGAGGCCGTCGCGCTGTCGGACCGGATCGTCGACATCCGCCCGGTCACCGTTCCCCGGGCCGACGACGTCGTCGCCGCGATCCGCGGTGAGGTCGCCGCCCGGGGGCCGGCCGGCGCCTACCTGAACGGTTGGGACGCCCTGCTGCAGCCGGGACTTCCGCAGCCGACGCCGGCCTGGCTCGACGAGATCGCTCCGGACGGGCCGCTGGTCATCATCCACAATTCCGGGCACAAGGCCTTCTTCAATTCCCACGCCGCCCGGCTCAATGGTTTGACTCGGGACACCCCGGACCCGAAGGGTGCCAAGTACGGCCGCGCCGCCGACGGGGAACTCGACGGCACCGCCGAGGAGATCGGCGCGGTGTTTCCGCTGCTGGGCGGCGCCATCCAGGCCGACAGCTACCCGGCGATGCTGCTCGCCGAGTGCGCCCGGCTCAACCGGGCCGGGCTCACCACGTGTTCGGAGATGGCGTTCGACCCGAACTTCGGGCCGATGGTGGCGCAGTTGCACGACCGGTTGACGGTGCGGCTGCGCACCTACGAGGTGTCCAACCCGCGGATGGCCACCGCCGCCACGCCCGGCCAGGGCGACGACATGCTGCGCCAGGTCGGCATCAAGATCTGGGTCGACGGCTCCCCGTGGATCGGCAACATCGCGTTGTCCTTCCCGTACCTGGACACCGAGGCGACGCGCACCATCGGGGTGCCGCCCGGTTCCTGCGGATGCGCCAACTACACCGCCGAACAGCTGAGGGAAATCGTCGGCGCGTACTACCCGCTGGGCTGGCAGATGGCCTGCCACGTGCAGGGCGACGCCGGCGTCGACACCATCCTCGACGTCTACGAGCAGGCAATCAAGCGCCATCCGCGCCCCGATCACCGGCTGCGCCTCGAGCACGTCGGCGCGATCCGGCCCGAGCAACTCCAACGGGCCGCCGACCTGGGCGTCACCTGCAGCATCTTCGTCGACCAGATCCACTACTGGGGCGACGTCATCGTCGACGGCCTGTTCGGGCCCGAGCGCGGATCCCGTTGGATGCCGGCGGGTTCCGCGGTGGCGACCGGCATGCGGATCTCCTTGCACAACGATCCGCCGGTGACGCCCGAGGAGCCGCTGCGCAACATCAGCGTGGCGGTGACCCGCACGGCGCCCAGCGGCCGCGTGCTGGCGCCCGAGGAGCGGTTGACCGTCGAACAGGCGATCCGCGCGCAGACCATCGACGCCGCCTGGCAGCTGTTCGCCGACGACGTGATCGGCTCGCTGGAGGTCGGCAAGTACGCCGACCTGGTGGTGCTGTCCGCGGATCCCCGGACGGTGCCACCCGAGCGCATCGCCGACCTCGACGTGCGCGCGACGTATCTGGCGGGCCGCCAGGTCTACGGCCAGTGAGGCCGGACCTGGGGGACCTGCTCGACCGCCTGCACGTGGTGGCGCTGCCGATGCGGGTGCGCTTCCGCGGCATCACCACGCGCGAAGTCGCGCTGATCGAGGGGCCGGCCGGCTGGGGCGAGTTCGGCGCCTTCGTCGAATACGGCCCGCGCGAGGCCGCGCACTGGCTGGCGTCGGGGATCGAGGGTGCGTACCGGCCGCCGACGCCGATGCGGCGCGACCGGATCCCGATCAACGCCACCGTGCCGGCCGTCCCCGCCGGCCAGGTCGGCGAGGTGCTGTCGCGGTTCCCCGGGGCGCGCACGGCCAAGGTCAAGGTCGCCGAGCCGGGGCAGACGCTGGCCGACGACGTCGCCCGGGTCAACGCGGCGCGCCAGCTGGTCGAGGCCGTGCGGGTGGACGCCAACGGCGGCTGGACGGTCGAGGAGGCCGTTCGGGCCGCTCAAGCCCTCACCGCCGACGGCCCGCTGGAGTACCTCGAGCAGCCCTGCGCGACGGTCGGCGAACTCGCGGCGCTCCGGGCGCGGGTCAACGTGCCGATCGCGGCCGACGAGAGCATCCGTAAGGCCGACGACCCGCTCGCCGTGGTCCGCGCCGGGGCCGCCGACATGGCCGTGCTGAAAGTCGCTCCGCTGGGCGGGGTTTCGGCCATGCTCGCGATCGCCGCGCAGATCGACGTCCCGGTCGTGGTCTCCAGCGCGCTGGATTCGGCGGTCGGCATCTGCCATGGTTTGACCGCCGCGGCGGCCCTGCCGCAACTTCGCCACGCCTGCGGGCTCGGCACCGGCGGGCTGTTCGCGGAAGACGTGGCGGACGTCGCCGCGCCCGTCGACGGCTTCCTGCCGGTCGGGACGGTGACGCCGGACCAGGCGCGGCTGCGGGCGCTGGCCGCGCCACCCGAGCGGCGGCAATGGTGGATCGACCGGGTCCGGGCCTGCCATCCGCTGCTTGTACCGTCGTCCGGGTGATCAATCTGGCTTACGACGACCGCGGCTCCGGTGAGCCCGTCGTCTTCATCGCCGGCCGCGGGGGCGCCGGGCGAACTTGGCACCCCCATCAGGTCCCGGCCTTCTTGGCGGCCGGGTACCGCTGCATCACCTTCGACAACCGCGGGATCGGCGACACGGAAAACGCCGAGGGGTTCACGACGCAGACGATGGTCGCCGACACGGCCGCACTGATCGAATCGCTGGGCGCCGCCCCGGCGCGGATCGTCGGAGTGTCCATGGGCGCGTTCATCGCGCAGGAACTCATGGTGGCGCGGCCGGAGCTGGTCAGTTCGGCCGTGCTGATGGCCACCCGCGGCCGCCTGGACCGCGCCCGCCAGTTCTTCCACGAGGCCGAGGTCGAGCTGCACGCCTCCGGGGTCACGGTGCCGCCCATGCTCGACGCGAGAAACCGTCTGCTGGAAAGCTTTTCGCGCAAGACGCTGAACGACGACGCGGCCGTCGACGACTGGATCGCGATGTTCTGCACCTGGCCGGTCAAGCAGACCCCGGGGCTGCGCGCCCAGATGTACGTCTCCCCGCAGACCAACCGGTTGGCGGCCTACCGCAGCATCGCCGCGCCGGTGCTGGTGATGGGCTTCGCCGACGACATCGTGACGCCGGCCTACCTGGGACGCGAGGTCGCCGACGCCATGCCCAACGGGCGGTACCTGCAGATACCCGACGCCGGGCACCTCGGGTTCCTGGAGCGGCCGCAGGCCGTCAACACCGCGGCGCTGCAGTTCTTCGCGAGCGTGCGGGCCTGAGCCGCCCCCGGGCGGCTGTGACACGCTGTAGGAGTGAACCCCTCGACGACCCAGGCCCGCGTCGTCGTTGACGAGCTGATTCGCGGCGGCGTCCGCGACGTGGTGCTGTGCCCCGGGTCGCGCAACGCGCCGCTGGCATTCGCCCTGCAGGACGCCGACCGCGCCGGGCGGCTGCGGTTGCACGTCCGCATCGACGAGCGCACCGCCGGCTACCTGGCCATCGGGCTGGCGATCGCGGCGGGCTCGCCAGTGTGCGTCGCGATGACGTCAGGCACCGCCGTGGCCAACCTGGGCCCCGCGGTGGTCGAGGCCAACTACGCCCGGGTGCCGCTGATCGTGCTGTCGGCTAACCGGCCCTACGAACTGCTGGGCACCGGGGCGAACCAGACCATGGAGCAGCTGGGCTACTTCGGCACCCAGGTCCGCGCCACCATCAGCCTGGGCCTGGCCGAGGAGGGGCCCGAGCGGATGGATTCGCTCAACGCCACCTGGCGATCGGCCACGTGCCGAGTGTTGGCTGCCGCCACGGGATCTCGCACCGCCAACGCTGGCCCGGTGCAGTTCGACATCCCGCTGCGCGAACCGTTGGTGCCCGATCCCGAACCCCACGGCGCGGCCGTCCCGCAGGGCCGGCCCGGCGGGAGGCCCTGGACGTACACGCCGCCCGTCACGTTCGACCAACCGCTGGAAATCGACCTGACGCCCGACACCGTCGTCATCGCCGGACACGGCGCGGGTACGCACCCCAACCTGGAGCGACTGCCCACCGTCGCCGAGCCGACGGCCCCCGCGCCGGCCAACCCGTTGCACCCGCTGACGCTGCCGCTGCTGCGCCCCAAGCAGGTGATCATGCTGGGTCGCCCGACGCTGCACCGGCCGGTGTCGGCGCTGCTGGCCGACCCGCACGTGCCGGTGTACGCGCTGACCACCGGCCCCCGCTGGCCCGACGTCTCCGGAAACTCGCAGGCCACCGGCACCCGGGCGGTCACCACCGGCACGCCACACGAGGCGTGGCTGCGCCGCTGCGCGGAGCTGAACCGGCACGCCAACCGGGCGGTGCGCGACCAGCTCGAGGCGCACCCGTTGACCACCGGGCTGCACGTCGCCGCGGCCGTGGCCGACGCCCTGCGCCCGGGGGACCAGCTGGTGCTCGGCGCCTCCAACCCGGTCCGCGACGCGGCGCTGGTGGGACTGGACACCCACGGGATAAAGGTGCGCTCCAACCGCGGGGTCGCCGGCATCGACGGCACCGTGTCCACCGCCATCGGGGCGGCCCTGGCACACGAGGGGCGCACCGTGGCGCTGATCGGTGACCTGACCTTCGTGCACGACAGCTCCGGCCTTTTGATCGGCCCCACCGAGCCGACACCGCAGCGGCTGACGATCGTGGTGTCCAACGACAACGGCGGCGGCATCTTCGAGCTGCTCGAGCAGGGCGACCCGAGGTTCTCCGATGTGTCCTCGCGGATCTTCGGCACCCCGCACGACGTCGACGTCGGCGCGCTGTGTCGCGCCTATCACGTCGAGAGCCGCCAGATCGAGGTCGACGAGCTGGCCACGGCCCTCGACGAACCGGCGGCGGGCATGCGGGTGCTGGAGGTCAAGGCCGACCGGTCCTCGCTGCGGCAGCTGCACGCCGCCATCAAGGCCGCCCTGTGACCAATCCAAAAGTGTTGCTGCACATACTTCTTCATGGGCGCAGCGATGAGCCGCCGAAGACGCGGGCCAGGATTGCGTTGCGCTGGTTGCGGATTGCGGTGTTGATCGTGGCCGGCCTGGTGACGCTGCAGTCGCTGCTCCTGGTGGCCGGCGCGTGGCGCGACGACCTCGCGATTCGACACCACATGGGGGTGGCGCAGGCGGAGGTGCTCAGCGCCGGGCCGCGGCGCTCCACCATCGAATTCGTCACACCCGAGCGCGTCACCTACCGGCCCGAGCTCGGTGTGCTGTATCCGTCGGAATTGGCGACGGGCATGCGGATCTACGTCGAATACAACAAGAACGATCCGAACCTGGTTCGGGTGCAGCACCGCAACGCCGGGCTGGCGATCATCCCGGCGGGATCCATCGCGGTGGTGGCCTGGCTGGTCGCGGCGGCCGCCCTGACGGGCCTGGCACTGCTGGATAGGTGGCTGGACCGCCGCGACGCGGCGTCCGACCAGCAAATTTCGCACGACGTATGCCCGTAGGCAACCTTATCGACAGCCGACGCTGCGATCGTGGGGTTCGTGCGCGTTGCAATCGTCGCCGAGTCCTTCCTCCCCAATGTCAACGGTGTCAGCAACTCAGTGCTGCGCGTGCTGGAGCACCTGCGTCGCACCGGGCACGAGGCCCTCGTCATCGCCCCCGACAATCCGCCGGGTCAGCCGCGGGCGGACCGCATTCACGACGGCATCCGGGTGCATCGGGTGCCGTCGCGAATGTTCCCCAAGGTGACCACGTTGCCGCTCGGGGTTCCGATGCCCCGAATGGTGAGCGTGCTCAAGGGATTCGATCCCGACGTGGTGCACCTCGCGTCGCCGGCGCTGCTCGGCTACGGCGGGGTGAAGGCGGCCCGCTGGCTCGGGGTGCCGACGGTCGCGGTGTACCAGACGGACGTCCCCGGTTTCGCGGCCAGCTACGGCATCCCGATGACGACGCGCGCCGCGTGGGCGTGGTTTCGCCACCTGCACAGCCTGGCCGACCGCACCCTGGCCCCGTCCAGCGTGACGATGGAATCGCTTGTCTCTCATCGGTTCCCGCGGGTGCATCGGTGGGCGCGCGGGGTCGACGTGCTACGGTTCGCGCCGTCGGGGCGCGACGAGGCACTGCGGCGGCGCTGGTCGCCGGCCGGGAAGCCGATCGTCGGGTTCGTCGGCCGCCTCGCGCCGGAGAAGCACGTCGAACGTCTGGCTGCGTTGAACGCCAACGATTCCGTGCAGGTCGTGATCGTCGGCGACGGCGTCGACCAAGCGAAACTGCAATCCGCGATGCCCACAGCGGTTTTCACCGGAGCGCTGTACGGCGAGGAGCTCGCCGCCGCTTACGCCAGCATGGACGTCTTCGTACATCCCGGTGAACACGAGACTTTTTGCCAAGTCGTGCAGGAGGCGCTGGCGTCGGGGCTGCCGGTGATCGCCCCCGACGCCGGGGGACCGCGCGACCTGATCGCCCCGTACCGCACCGGACTGTTGTTGCCCGTCAACGAGTTCGAGGCGCGGCTGCCCGCCGCTGCCGAGCACCTGCTCGCCGACCGGCACCGCTACGCGCCGGCCGCCCGGCGCAGCGTCCTCGGCCGCAGCTGGCCGGTGATCTGCGATGAGCTGCTGGGCCACTACGAGGCGGTGCTGTCGCCCTTCGCCCGGCGGCGCCTGCTCGCGAACCGCTACGCGCAGGGGGAGTGAGCTACCGTTCCTGATTGCTGGGCAGGAGTGTGTCCTGTGCGGCCCGAACGGTGTTGGCCGCTGGCGGTGGGTGTTCTCCGGTGGACCCGCGCTCCTCGTGGGGGTGTGGGTGGGCCGGAACTACGACACCGTCGTTGTGTGGCGCTGGGTTGATGGTCAGGCCTGGCCGGTGAAGTGCCCACACTCGTCCGCTGTCGAGTGCGGGGTCCCGCCGGCCGCCGCCTGATCGCCAAGCCCAGGCCACGGCGCCCGATCGCGGCCGCCGCCGCGTGATGTACGGTCACGGCTGTCGGATCGGAAGTCTGTTGTTGTAAGGGTTTGCGCCAGTGCTGGGCACCCCAGCGGCTGGTGTAGGCCGCATCCACCCCGATGATCGCGATCCCGCGGTGGCTGGCCATGGCGGTCAGCCGGGTGCGGAACTTGCCGGTGGGGATGCCAGCGATGGTGCGGCGCAGTCGTTTCCCACGCCGGCCGCGGCCCAGCGTCTCGCGGCCGGTAGCGCGCGCGTCGGCGAAATCGAGGTTTTCCACCACGATCGCCGAGCATCTCTGCTGGTGGGCCAGATCGAGCAGCATGCTGATGGCCGCACGGACCCGCCCATCGCGCCGAGACGCTCGCAGCCCCGCGGTCTCAACAGCAATGGTGACGGGTTCACCGACCGGATTACCGGAGGCATCAAGCACGCAGCACGCGAGATGGTCGGCATTGAGGTCCACCCCCAGCACCGGCCCGTCCCGCACCTCCTCGAGCCTGGGCGCCACTCCGTGAGAGGTTTTCCACGAGGCGTCCAAATACCAGCGCCCGCGACCGGGGTCGTAACTGATGTCGTAGCGCACCGCTAACCGCGCCGCGACCCGCGCCCACCATTCGCCGACGCGGTGGCTGAAGACCACCGGCGCGGCGATCACCAGATGATGCCCGAGATCCTCGCCAAGGGCCACGGGCACTTTGATGCACACCCGGCCCGCCGCATCGACGCGGATGGTCTCGTTGCCACCGGCCTTGCCCGACTCCCCGTCGGCGGTGAGAAACATCCGCGCCGCATCCCAGCGCTCCCGCCACTGCTGTTCGGTCACAACAGCATGATCAAGGTGGTTCCGGGTGCGCCACAACCGTTTCCCCCCGGTCGTGATCGACGGTCGACCGGCCGCCAGCGCCTCCTCAGCCGCAGCGAGCCGCTCCCGCAGCACCGCCAGCCGGCGAGTCTTGGTGAACCGCTCTACGGGGCTGCGATATCCACGACGTCGGCGGCGCGATCGGCCGCCGGTGTCGGTGTCGGTGTCGGCGACCGGCGCACGCTCCCCGGGACGCAACACGCACCGCTGCTCGAGCACCTCGACCGCGGCGCGCAGATCCGCGACCTGCGCGGTCAAGCCCCTCAGCCCCAGCTGGTACTGGTCTTCCACCGCGCGAGTAATTGCTCCGGCCCACCGCGACGACGACCCCGCCGTGAGGGCCCGCTTACGCCCGGAGCGCCACACCGCGTGGGCCTCACGGTCCAAGCGGCCCAACCGGACCCGCCCGGCCAGCTCGCCGCGATACACCGAACCCAACAGCTCGCCGATCACGGTCAGCGCCTCGGCTTCGGTGTCCGTGGGGCGTATCCGAGCGCGGATCCGCACGCCCGCCGGCGCGTCGGCAACCACCGGATCACCGACCCGGCGCAGCGCTAGCCCCTCATCCATAGACCACAGCCTGGCAGCCGCCACCGACACCAACACCCGTCGCCACACCGCCACCGCCCACTAGCGCGCAGTATCAGTCACTTCCGCTCACCATCCGGCGAACAGCTGGCTACCCCTGCGCCAGTTCCGCGACCGGCTGCCACTGCTCCCAGTTGCGTAGCCGGCTCTCGTAGTCGGCCTTGGCCGTCTGCAGCGGGGTGGCGCCGAAGAACACCCGCAGCGGCGGCTCCTCGGCGTCGACCACCCTCAGCAGCGCGGCCGCCGACGCCGACGGGTCGCCCGGGCTGGCCCAGCGCTTGCTGCGCTCGGCCGCAACGGCGGCGCGAAGCTCGTCGTATGCGGGCAGCGGATCGGAGTGCTTGGCCGAAGCGCCCGCCCAGTCGGTGTCGAAGCCGCCCGGTTCGATGAGGGTGACGTGGATGCCGAACGGCGCGACCTCCTGGGCCAGCGCCTGCGAGAGGCCCTCCAGCGCCCACTTGGACGCGTGGTAGATGCCGACCAACGGGAACGCGGTGATGCCGCCGATCGAGGACACCTGGATGATGTGCCCGCTGCGCTGCTCGCGCAGGTACGGCAGCGCCGCCTGGGTGATCCACAGCGCGCCGAACACGTTGGTCTCGAGTTGTTCGCGCGCGTCTTGCTCGGAGAGTTCCTCGACGAACCCGAAGTGGCCATAGCCGGCGTTGTTCACGACGATGTCGAGCCGGCCGAAGTGATCGTGCGCCCGCTTGACCGCGGCGAAGTCGGCGTCGCGGTCGGTGACGTCCAACTGAATCGGCAACAACGCGTCGCCGTACTTGTCGACCAGGTCGTCAAGCGTCGCGGTGTTGCGTGCCGTCGCGGCGACCCTGTCGCCGCGCTCCAACGCGGCGATCGCCCAGTCTCGCCCGAAGCCTCTTGATGTACCGGTGATAAACCAAACTTTTTCGCTCACGCAGCCCTATAACGCGTTCGCCCGCGTCCCATTCCCGGTCCGCGCGGCTAAACCCTGATCGGCGTCTGCGTGGTGTCCTCGAGGAACTTCGTCAACAGCCGATCGAACTGCGCCAGCTCGGCCGCCGACCAGCCCGACAGCGCCCGGGCCAGGTGGTCCCGTCGCACCTCGTGCAATGAGCCCGCGGCGCGTTCGCCGGCCGCCGTCGCTTCGATGACCGAAACCCGCCCGTCGCCCGGATCGCGGCGCCGCGTAACCAGTCCCGCATCGGCCAGAGCCCGCACCCGGCGCGTGGCCATCCCGACGTCCATGTGGGCCATGGTGGCCAGGCGCCCGATCGGCAGGGGTCCCTCGTCGATCAACACGCGAAGGAGCATGTAGGACGGCTGGGACAGCTCGGTGTCCGCCGCCGACGCCTGGCGCGCGAACGCCGAACGACTCACGCTGAGCCGCACGACCCGCGAAAGCGCGGCGCTGATGGAATCCACGGAATCGCGCTTGGGGGCATCCGTCACGCCCCTGACCGTATCAAAGAAATATTTGACATAGTCAAATACATGGCGATAGCCTGCCCAAATCAGCGCACGCTGAGGAGGTTTCGCGTTGGGCACGCGCTTCTACTTCGACTGGGCCAATTACCGGACGATGCTCGGGCTGTTGCGCCGGGACCCACCGGGCTCGAAGCGCTGGTCGCGTTACTTCGCATTCCTGGTCGGCGTTCCGTTCGTCGCGGCGATCCACGCCGCGTGCTTCACGCTCGACCCGATCGTGTTCGGATCGCTGCGCCGCACGCGGGTGACCGGGCCGACTTTTTGCATCGGCCACGCCCGCAGCGGCACGACCTACCTGCATCGGCTGATGGCCGCGGACCCACAGTTCAGCTACGGCCTGATGTACGAGCTGTTCTTCCCCTCGCTGTTGGAGAAGCGCTTGCTGCGCCTGCTGTTTCGGGTCGATGCCGCGCTGTTCGGAAAGCGGCTGCGGCACCGCCTCGACGTGCTCGAGGAGCGCCGGTTCGCGCAGACGGACGACATGCACAAGACCGGGTTCTTCGTCCCCGAAGAGGACGACTTCTTTCTCACCTGGTCGCTGTGCTCGGGCTTCTGGATCCTGATGTTCCCGTTCATGGGCGAGCTCGACTTCTACCACGTCGACGAGTGGCCCGAACGCAAACGACGCCGGGCGATGAACTTCTACAAAGAATGCGTCCGGCGACAGATCGCGCTCAACGGCGGCGGGACCCACCTGAGCAAGAACCCCACCTTCTGCGGTCGCGTCGAATCGCTGATCGAGACGTTCCCCGACGCGAGATTCATTGTGCCCATGCGCAATCCCGACGAGACGATCCCGAGCCTGCTCAAGCTGCTGAAGACCGAATGGGGCCTGCGCGGGCGCGACGAGCGCCTGATCACGAAATCGCTGCGCGTGCTGGCCGACCAATCGTTCGATGCCTACCAGCGTCCGCTCGACGTCCTGTCCCGGCACCCCGAGGTCCGCTCGGTCGTCGTCGACTATCGCGAGCTGGTGGCGCGGCCCGAGGCCACCATGCGCCGGATCTACCGGGAGCTGGAGCTCGAGCTGGGGCCGGTGGCGGCCAAGGCATTCGCGGCGGCCGGCGGAGGGCACGAATCGGCCCACCGCTACAGCCTCGAGGAATTCGGGCTCGACGCCGAAGAAATCCACACCCGCCTGGCCGCCCTGTTCGACGAATACCAGTGGGACACCGAAGGAGAGGACGCAGATGTCCACTGAATCAAGCCGGGACGATCTGCGCGCGGCCTGGACGGACATGATCGACGCCCTGACCCGGGCCCGCGACGCCGTCGACTCCGCCGAGCTGCACGCGCCACCGCTCACCGAACAGGGCCTGGCGGAGGGGCACCGCTACCTGCTGGGCTTCGTGTTCAGTGCCATCGAGCGCGCCTTCTTCGAGGATCCCGAATTCCCGTATTTCCGGCGCGCCATCCAACCGCTCGACAAGGCGACCATCGACAACGCCGACGCCCTGTACCTGTCGGCCTCGATCGACGGCGCCAGGGACTACCGGGTGCGCGGCCGTCTGGGCGCTAAACCGCCGCAGTACATCATCTTTGAGGCCCACACCGTGTACGCGGGCGACACCGGCAGCCTCGCCGAACTCGCGCCGGGCGGGCGCGCCGTCACCGGATCGCTGGACGTCGCCGACCTCGCCGTCGACGACGACGGCCGCTTCGAGATCCTGCTGGCTCCCCGGCGGCCGGCCGGCCACGCGGGCAACTTCATCGCCACGGCCACGGCCGATGGCGCACAGACGGCGCGATTTCTGATCGCGCGCATGCTCTTTCACGACTGGGAGCGCGAGGAGTCACCGGAGCTGCACATCGTCCAGCTGGGTAAGGAGGGCGCCCGCCCGGCGCCGATCGACCCGGCCGCCGCGGCCCACCAGCTTCGTCGCGTCGGCACGATCGTGGAAAACCAGATGAGATTCTGGAACGAGTTTTACGACGTCGTGCTGGAGGCGCACGGCGACAAGAACGGTGACGGCTTCACCCTCATGCCCCGCAACGCGCTCAACGAGCCGGCGCTCGCCAACCTCGCCATGGGCGGCGGCCAGAGCACCAACGTCTACTCCGGCGGCGTGTTCGACCTGCAGCCCGACGAGGCCCTGCTCATCGAAATCGCGGTCCCGGTGGCGCCGGCGTACATGGGCTTTCACCTGTCCAACCTCTGGGGCGAGTCGCTCGATTACGCCAACCACGTCAGCAGCCTGAACGGGTTTCAGTCCGAGCCGGACCCCGACGGGACCTTCCGCTACGTGGTCGCCGCAGACGATCCCGGCGTGCCGAACTGGCTCGACACCGCCGGGCACCGCGGCGGGTTTCTGGCCCTGCGGTGGACGTACTCCACGCCGCCCCCCCAACTGCCGACCGCAACCGTGAGCAAGGTGCCGCTGGCCGAGGTCCGTCAATACCTCCCGGCGACCACCCGCGCCGTTTCCCCCGAGCAGCGCCGAGAGCAGATCAGGGTCCGCCAGGAGCACGTCCAGCGAAGGTACCGGCAGTATTGACCCGGTACGGTCGACGTCGTGAGCCGCGCGGCGCTAGACAAGAACCCCCGGGACGTCGCATCGATGTTCGACGGCGTCGCCCGCCGCTACGACGTCACCAACACCGTGCTGTCGGCGGGGCAGGACCGCTACTGGCGCCGGGCCACGCGCGCGGCCCTGGGGCTCGGCCCGGGTCAGCGGGTGCTGGACCTGGCCGCGGGCACCGCGGTGTCGACGGTGGAGCTGAGGAAATCCGGGGCGTGGTGTGTGGCCGCCGATTTCTCGGTGGGCATGCTCGCGGCGGGTGCGGGCCGCAGGGTTCCCAAGGTCGCCGGGGACGCCACCAAGCTGCCGTTCGGCGACGGGGTGTTCGACGCGGTCACCATCAGCTTCGGGTTGCGCAACGTGGCCGACCAGCAGGCGGCGCTGGGCGAGATGTTCCGCGTCACGCGGCCGGGCGGCCGGTTGGTGGTGTGCGAATTCTCCACGCCCACCAACGCGCTGTTCGCCACCGCCTACAAGGAATATCTGATGCGGGCGCTGCCGCGGGTGGCGCGGGCGGTGTCGTCCAACCCCGACGCCTACGTGTACCTGGCGGAGTCGATCAGGGCCTGGCCGGACCAGCCGACGCTGGCGCACCGGATTTCAGCGGCCGGATGGTCGGCGGTGCGCTGGCGCAACCTGACCGGCGGCATCGTGGCGCTGCACGCCGGATACAAACCGGTCTAGTGGCCGCGCCTAGTGGGCGCCGGCCCGCTGGATGAAGCCGACCTGGTCGGGGCAGTAGTGGTCGATCGCGGCGCCCAGGAACTGGAACGCCTGGCCCTCGCTGGTGCCGCGCGGCAGGTTGCGCTGGACGAAGGTGGCGGACTTGTACGGGTCGCCGTCCACGCCCCGGCCGATCCGCTCACAGCTGATCTTCGCCAACCAGGCGAGCTGGTCCTGCGGGCCATACACGCCGAACGAGTTGACCGTGCTCTTGAACACGTAGTCGTAGTCGTCGGCCTGCGCGGGCGCCGCAAGTGCGACAGCGGCGCCCGCCATGGCGATCAGAGAAGCCAGCCTCGAAGCCTTCATTAGACGGACTATACACCTGGTTGTTTTAGGAGCCCAGGTGCGCGGTGAGCAGCCAGGCCCCGACCGACTTGCGGCCTTCGGGCTCGTCGCGAACCTCGCCGAACGGCATGTCCACGACCGCGCCCTCGGGCAGGTAGGCGTGGATGCGCGCCGGCCGGATCTCGTCGACAACCCAGTACTTGGACACGACGTCACGCAGCTCGTCGGCGGTGACGGCGTTGATCGGGCCCTCGGGAACCGCGGCCTTGTCGAAGACCAGGGCGAAGTAGGAGGCGCCCGGTGCGGCGGCCCGCCGGATCGACTGCTGGTAGCCCTCGCGCGCCTCGACAGGGATCGAATGGAACAAGGTCGAGTCGACGATGGTGCCGAACCGGCCGTCGAAACCGGTGAAGTCGCTGATGTCGGCGACCTGGAAGGTGGCGTTGGTCAGGCCCCGCTTCTCGGCCTCGCGGCGGGCCAGGTCGATCGCGGTGGGCGAGAGGTCCAGCCCCACGGTGGTGTATCCCCGCTCGGCCAGCGTCAGCGAGATCGCGGCCTCCCCGCAGCCCACGTCCAGGACGTCGCCGTGGAACTTGCCCTGCTCGATCAGGGCGGCCAGCTCGGGTTGCGGCGCGCCGATGCTCCAGGGCGGACGCACGCCCGCGCCGAACGGGGAGTCGCCGCGGTAGGCGCTGTCGAATTGGAAATCTGTTGGTTGGGTCATGCCCTAGATATATCAAGCTGGCTGATACATGTCAATGACATTGATACGACGAGCGCACGCAAAAGCCCCCAATTTCGCTACGAAATAAGGGGCTTTTGCGTCTGCTGCTCGCGGGAAGGCGGCTCAGCTGAACGGCGTGCGGCGATCCATCAGCCGCGACAACCGCCCGCCGCCGCGCCAGGCCCTCGCCACCCAGTCGGCGTCGTCGTCGGTGACCAGGTTGGCCATCACCCGCACCGCGATGGTCATCAGCCGCGTCGAGCGCATCGCCATCGGCCCGGTCGCGGGCAGGAACCGCTGGAAGGTGAGCAACAACGCCAGCCGGCGGGCGACCGAAAAGCCGCGGGCGTAGTGCTCCTGCAGCAGCGACGGCCACACCCGCGACAGGTCGGGGCAGTCCAGCAGCTCGGCGGCCAGCCGCCCGGTCTCCAGGCCGTAGTCGATGCCCTCGCCGTTCAGCGGGTTGACGCAGGCGGCGGCGTCGCCGATCAGCATCCAGTTCGGCCCGGCGACGCCGGAGACCGCGCCGCCCATCGGCAGCAGCGCCGACGACACCGCCCGCGGCTCGCCGGAAAAGCCCCACTCGTCGCGGCGCAGGTCGGTGTAGTACGAGATCAGCGGGCGCAGCGCCAGATCGGCCGGCCGTTTCGAGGTCGACAATGCCCCCACGCCGATGTTCACCTCGCCGTTGCCCAACGGGAAGATCCAGCCGTAGCCGGGCAGCACGGCGCCGTCGGGGGAGCGCAGTTCCAGGTGCGACGTCAGCCAGGGATCGTCGGCCCGCGGGGTGGTCAGATACCCGCGCGCGGCCACGCCGTACACCGTCTCCTGGTGCCAGCGCCGGCCCAGCTTGCGGCCCAGCGACGAGCGCGCCCCGTCGGCGACGATCAACCGGCGACAGGCCACCTCCGTGCCGTCGGCCAACCTCAGCGACAACACTCGTCTCGACGAGTCATGATGTGCGGCAACAGCTTTGGTGCCCAGGAGCATCCGCGCCCCGGAATCCTCGGCGCACTTGCGGATCCGGTCGTCCAGCTCGAGGCGGGCCACTGCGCTGCCGGTCGACGGGAACGACGGGCCCGGCCAGTCGACCTCCACCTCGCCGCCGAATCCGCTCATCCGCAGCCCACGGTGCCGGATGCGGGTGTCCAGCCAGTCGCCCAGCCCCAGGCGTTCCAGCTCGGCGACCGCGCGCGGCGTCAGGCCGTCGCCGCACGCCTTGTCGCGCGGGAAGCTGGCGGAATCGATGACCAGCACGTCGGTGCCCGCGCGCGCGGCCCAGGCGGCCGCCGCCGAACCCGCAGGTCCGGCGCCCACGACCACCAGGTCAGCCCCGATCTTCACACCCCCCAGTATGTTGGTCGCGTGAGTACTCCGGCGACGGTAGTCGCGGGCATCGACTTCGGGGATGCCGCGTTCGCCGCGACCGTGCGGGACGGCGTCGGGCGGATCGAGCAGCTCATGGACACCGAGCTGCGCAGCGCGGACGCGGTGATGACCGACTCGTTGACCTACCTGTTCAAGGCCGGCGGCAAGCGGTTTCGGCCGTTGTTCACCGTCTTGTCGGCGCAGCTCGGACCCAACCGGGACGCCGAGGAGGTGACGATCGCCGGCGCGGTCATCGAGCTGGTGCACCTGGCCACGCTCTACCACGACGACGTGATGGACGAGGCGGAGGTCCGCCGCGGCACGCCCACCGCCAACGTGCGCTGGGGCAACAACGTCGCCATCCTCGCCGGTGACTATCTGTTCGCGACCGCGTCTCGTCTGGTGTCCCGGCTGGGCCCGGACGCGGTGCGGCTGATCGCCGAGACGTTCGCCCAGCTGGTCACCGGCCAGATGCGCGAGGGCCGCGGCGCGGCCGAGGGCGCGGATCAGGTCGAGCACTACCTGAAGGTGGTGTACGAGAAGACGGCGTGCCTGATCTCCGCCGCGGGCCGGTTCGGCGCGATGTTCTCCGGCGCCGACGCCGATCAGGTCGAGCGGCTGAGCCGGCTGGGCGGCATCGTGGGCACCGCGTTCCAGATCTCCGACGACATCATCGACATCGACAGCGACTCCCACGAGTCCGGCAAGCTGCCCGGCACCGATATCCGCGAGGGAGTGCACACCCTGCCGATGGTCTATGCGCTGCGCGAGCCGGGAGCCGATGCGGCGCGGCTGCGCGAGCTGCTGTCCGGGCCCGTCGAGGACGACGAGGCGGTGGCCGAGGCCCTGGCGCTGTTACGGGCGTCACCCGGGATGGCCAAGGCCAAGCAGTTCCTGGTGCGCTACGCGGCGGACGCGCGCGCTGAGCTGGAGCTTTTGCCCGACCTGCCCGGCCGGCGCGCCCTGGAGACGCTGGTCGATTACACCGTGAGCCGGCACGGTTAGCGCGCGAAATATCCCAGCGGAACCTTGGCCGCCGGTTAGAGCGTTCAATTAGCGATAGTTGACGCTCCGAGGAGGACATCGATGACCTGGCATCCGCATGCCAACAGGTTGAAGACCTTCGCCCTGTTGGTCGGTATGTCCGCGTTGATCGTGTTCGTCGGCTCGCTGTTCGGCCGGACGGCAATGTTGATCGCGGTGCTGTTCGCCATCGGCATGAACGTCTACACGTACTACAACAGCGACAAGCTGGCGCTGCGCGCCATGCACGCGCAGCCGGTTTCCGAGCTGCAGGCGCCCGTGATGTATCGGATCGTGCGCGAGCTGGCCACCTCCGCGCACCAGCCGATGCCCAGGCTCTACATCAGCGACACCAACGCGCCCAACGCGTTCGCGACCGGCCGCAACCCGCGCAACGCGGCGGTGTGCTGCACCACCGGAATCCTGGGGATCCTCGACGAGCGCGAGCTGCGCGCCGTGTTGGGCCACGAGCTTTCGCACGTCTACAACCGCGACATCCTGATCTCGTGCGTCGCCGGGGCGATGGCGTCGGTGATCACCGCGTTGGCCAATATGGCGATGTGGGCCGGCATGTTCGGCGGCAACCGCGACGGCGAGAATCCCTTTGCGCTGCTGCTGGTTTCGCTGCTGGGCCCGATCGCCGCCACCGTGGTCCGGCTGGCCGTGTCCCGGTCGCGCGAGTACCAGGCCGACGAGTCGGGCGCCGTGCTGACCGGCGACCCGCTGGCGCTGGCGTCGGCGCTGCGCAAGATCTCGGGCGGCGTTCAGGTTGCGCCGCTCCCGCCGGAGCCGCAGCTGGCCAGCCAGGCTCATTTGATGATCGCCAACCCGTTCCGCGCGGGCGAGCGGATCGGATCGATGTTCTCGACGCACCCGCCGATCGAAGACCGCATCCGCCGGCTGGAGGCGATGGCGCGGGGGTAGGTGACTCCCAAATTTGATAGCGCATGTGCTATCAAATCTGGCGCCAGCCACATGGTCTGGAGAACCGCGCTCTTCTTGGGGGTGGGTGACTCGCGAATCCGATAGCGCATGCGCTATCAAATCTGGGGCCAGCCACATGGTCTGGAGAGCCGCGCTCTCCTTGGGGATAAGTGACTCGCGAATCCGATAGCGCATGTGCTATCAAATCCGGCGTGAACCGCTATGCCTACCGCGTGCAATGGTCGCCCGATTACAACCAGTACGTCGGCGTGTGCATCGAATTGCCTTACTTGAGGCGCGAAGCACCAACCGCCGAACAGGCCGTCGCCGCCATCGAGCAGGCCACACGCGAGCATGTGGACGCCATGCGGACATGCGGAGAAGCGCCCCCCACGCCCCTTTGCGAACGCAACTACAGCGGCACCTTCGTAGTCAGGACATCACCGGAACTGCACGCCCGCCTCGCCCTGGAAGCCAGCGAGGAGAGGGTCTCGATGAACCAGTGGATAGTTCAGAAGCTCAGCGGCCGCACGCCCAGCGACACTTTTGGCCTTTCCGGGTTCGACTAGGCGGCGGCCCCCGGCCTTTCGTGATCGACCAGATCGTCCGCGCGCCGACGGACGAGGTGACCCGTCTCGGAAATCCCCTCGATCCGCACCGTGCCGCCCGTGGCCTCATGCTGGCGCTGCCAATCGGTGATCGCCTGATGGGCGGCATGATCGAGGTACTGGGCCGAAATATTAACCGCGACAACTGTTCCGGCCGGGATGGACGCCAGGACACGGGTCAGGCGGGGCAAAGCAAGGAAGGTGCAGGCCGGCCCCTCGATCGCCACCCGCCACTCCGCCCCCACCGGTGTCGCCGAGACCCTGACCCGGATCACCCGCCATGCGGTCAGCGCGATGGCCAGCGCCAGCCCGATCATCACCCCGTGCAGCAGGTTGAGGAAGACGACGCTGACCGCGGTCACTATGTAGACGGCGAGATCCCCGTGCTTCATTGCGGTTTCGATATGCGCCGGCTTCAACAGCTGAATGCCGATGACGATCAACAGGCCGGCCAACGCCGCCGTCGGGATCTGCTCGACGAGTTCCGCAAACGGAACCGTGAACAGCAGGATCCACACGCCGTGCATGATCGCGGAGGCGCGGGATTTCGCGCCCGCGTTGACGTTGGTTGAGCTGCGGACGATCACGCCGGTGACCGGCAGCCCGCCGATGGTCCCCGACACGAAGTTCGCGGTGCCCTGCCCGATCAACTCGCGGTTGAAGTCGGTGCGCGGACCGTTGTGCATCCTGTCGACCGACACCGCCGACAACAGGCTCTCGACGCTGGCGATGAGCGTGACGGTGATGACGCCGATGGCTACCGCGCCCCAGTTGCCGTGCGGAATGTCGGGCAGCCGCAGCGCGTTCAGCGGCGACTCGTCGATCTCGATGCGCCGCACGTGGAACGGGAAGACCAGCGAGATGACCGTCGTCGCAACGATGGCGACCAGCGGTCCCGGAACGAAGCGCAGGCGAGCCGGAACCCAGCGCCAGGCGATCAGGATGACGATCACCAGCGCGCCCAGCAGCGCCCCGGGCCGGTGCGCGTCGATGATTTGGCCCGGCAGGCCGATCAGGTTGTGCCAGGCCGTGCTTTTCGATTTTCCGCCCAGCAGGACGTGCGCTTGCTGAAGTGCGATCGTGATCCCGATTCCGGCCAGCATGGCGTGCACGACCACCGGGGAGATCGCCAATGCCGCCCGGGCAACGCGGCTGAGCCCCAACAGGATCTGAAGCACGCCGGCCGCCGCGGTGATCAAACACGTTACCCCCCAGCCGAAATCGGAGATGAGATCGGCGACCACGACGGTCAGGCCCGCGGCGGGGCCGCTGACCTGCAGCGGCGATCCACCGAGGAACCCGGCGATGATTCCCCCCACGATCGCGGCGATCAGCCCCGCCAGCACCGGTGCGTTCGAGGCGATCGCGATCCCCAGCGACAGCGGAAGTGCGACCAGAAACACCACGAGGGACGAGGGCAGGTCGTGCCGGACAACGGATCGTATGCGTTCCATTTGAATGACTTGCATCGGTCGCTTCCCTCGTTAGGTGTAAGCGGGGAATGTTCCGAGCCCCGTATTGCCCCTGGCTACGTCGGCGTAGCCTGTTGGCGCACAGGCGATTACAATTGCGCCATTCGGCGGTCAGAGCCTGGCTGCCTCGTTCGACGGTATGGGCGCGACAAAGCGCGGGTCAAGCCGCCCACGCGGGCGCATATCGAATGCAAATATTTTCGTTACGAGTTGTTTGGTTGACGAATCAGAAGCCGGACCCGTGCACTTCGTGCCCGGGAACCTCGACCATCAGGCCGCGGTAGGCCTGCTCGACGCTCGAACCGTGGTTGATCACCGCGTCGACCTCACGCGCGATGGGCATGTTCAGGCCAAACTCATTGGCGAACTCGGTGATCACGCTGGCGGCCTTGACGCCCTCGGCGACCTGGTTCATCGATGCGATGATCTCGTCGATCGGCTTGCCGGCGCCGAGTTGTTCGCCGACGTGCCGATTGCGGCTGCGCTGGCTGGTGCAGGTCACGATCAGGTCACCGAGCCCCGCCAGACCGGGGAAGGTGTCGGGATCGCCACCCATCGCCACCCCGAGCTTCGTCATCTCGCGCAGCGCCCGCGCGATCACCAGCGCCCGGGTGTTTTCCCCGATCCCCAGCGAATAGCCCATCCCGACGGCGATGGCGTAGACGTTCTTCAGCGCGCCGGCCAACTCGACGCCGACGACGTCGTCGGTGGTGTACACGCGGAACCGCCGGGTGCGGAACAGTCCGGACAGCCGGGTCGCCAGGTGTTGGTCGGGCATGGCCAGCACCGCCGCGGCGGCGTAGCCCTCGCCGACCTCCTTCGCGATGTTCGGCCCGGCCAGGATCCCCGCCGGGTGACCGGGCAGCAGCTCCTCGATGATCTGCGACATCCGCATGTTGGTGCCCTGCTCGAGCCCCTTGACCAGCGACACGACCGGAACCCACGGCCGCAGCTCCTTGGCCAGTTCGGTGAGGACCCCCCGGAAGCCATGCGAGGGAACGCCCATGACGACGACGTCGGCGCAGTTCGCGGCCTCGGCGAAGTCGCTGGTGGCGCGCAGGGTCGAGCTCAGTTCGACACCCTCGCCGAGGTAGCGCGTGTTGCGATGGTTGTCGTTGATGTCCGTGGCGGTTTCCTCGGAACGCACCCACTGCAGTGTCGGCCCGCGGCGCGCGCAGATCGACGCGACGGTGGTCCCCCACGATCCGCCACCGAGAACGACGACGTTCGGTTCACGCATAGCCATGGCGATCACAGTATTGCCGCCACCGGAGATTTAGAAGCAGTTCACCAACTGTGGGCCCGTCGAAACCAAGGGCCCGAAGCCAGGGGACTTCCGCCCCTACCTTCCGCAGGCCCGCGTGCCCGATCGTCAAGGGACAGATTCATACGAGGAGGATGCATGCCCGGACGCGCTCGTTGCGGCCGCGTGTCCGCGTTGGTCTCGGCGGCCGCTCTCGCCGTGTTGGTCGGCTCCCCCGGGATCGCCGCCGCCGACGACGGCCGCCCGCGCGTCAACCCGGAGGAACGGGCGGCGGCCATGATCCGGCCGGCCGTTATGTACCTCGCCGGCCAAAGCTACGGCGCGGTCCGGCTGCCCGACGGCCAGATCCTGTCCCAGTTCGGCCCCGGCACGACCATGCCGTTCATCGCGACCTGGAGCTGCACCGGCTTCGTCGTCAACCCCGACGGCTGGGTGGCCACGGCCGGTCATTGCGTCGACTCCGAGAGCGCCAAGCTGCTCATCCTCAAGCGCGCGGCCAAGGAGTACATCGCCCAATTCCCGGACGCGCCGGAGTCGCGGGATCCCGCCACGACGCTGGACTGGCTGCGCAAGAACGCGCGGGTCGAAGGGGACACCGCCGACCGGGGTCCCGAAATCAGCCTCGCGCTGACGTACGGCACCGGCACCAAGGTCGCCGGCAAGGTCGCCGCCAACGTCGTGGATTTCCGGCCGCTGGGCAAAGGCGACGTCGCCCTCCTCAAGGCGGACAAGCACAACCTGCCGTCGTCGGAGCTGGCCACCGACGCCGACGTCAGCATCGGCACATCGGTTCTGGCGGTGGGCTTTTCGCAAAGCACCGAGAACGTCACCGGCCCCTCGCTGGACCCGACGAACAAGAGCGGCAAGGTCAGCAAGAAGTCGACCATGGGCTCGGCCGCCGAGTACGAGATCGATGCCGCCGTCTCGGAGGGCATGAGCGGCGGCCCGACCGTCGACCTCAACGGCAAGGTGATCGGCATCAATAGCTTCGCCCCCGTCGGCGAACCGCAGGCGTTCAACTTCATCGCGCCCGCCGACGGCCTCGCAGCGATCATGGCGAGCAAGGGCGTCAAGGCGACGCTGGGCCCGGCCGACGCGTACTACCGCAAGGGGCTCAAGCATTACTACGCGGGCCAGTACACCGAGGCGATCGACGACTTCGACCAGACCCTGTCGATGTCACCCGACTATCCCGGGCTGGCGGATCTTAGGACGAACGCGGCCAACCTGCGCCAGCAGCACGGCGACTTCTCGGTGCTCAGCGGCGCAAACCTGTTGTGGTACATCGCGGGTGGCGTCGTCCTGGTGCTTGCGGTCGCCGCGGGTTTCACGTTTCTGGCGGTGCGAAACCGTTGGCACCTCGACGCTCCGGTGAAAGCGCCCGGATTGCGGCTGGTTTCGGGAAAGCGTCCCGGTACCGGGAAACGGGTTTCCGCACGGGCCGGCATCAAGATCGGTGCCGCCCGGCTCATCGGCGCGGCGCCGACACACGACCCGGCGGAACCCCATTTCTGTTCGGGTTGCGGAGCCGAACACCACCCCGCCGAAAGGTTCTGTCCCAACTGCGGCAAAGAGATACTTGGTGACGAATCCGCTCAGGGAGCAAACGGCTAACCCGCGATCCGCGCCCGGTCGGCCACCCGGCCGAACACCATCGCCTCCTCGATGCGGTCGAAGCGGTAGTCGATGGCATCGGCGAAATAGTTCTGCCGCACATTCCACGGCCGCTTGGTGCCCGACTTGGGCAGCGCGTGGCCCGAGCGCTTCACGTAGTTGGCCTGAATGTCCCACGACGGCTTGACGTCCATCGGCTCGTCGCCGCGGTGCGGGTAGGCGTGCGTGTAGCCGTGGGAGGCCATGTGCGCCATCAGCTTTGCCGTCGCCCGGGCGGTGATGTCGGCGCGCAGCGTCCACGACGCTTTGGTGTAACCGACACACCAGAACAGGTTGGGCACGTCCTCGAGCATGTGCGCCTTGTAGACGAACCGGTCGCGGTGATCGATCGGTTCGCCGTCCATGCTGATGGCGGCACCACCCAGCGCCTGCAGCTGCAGGCCGGTCGCCGTGACGATGATGTCGGCGTCGAGGTGTGCGCCGGATTCCAGCGCGATGCCGGTGGCATCGAAGTGATCGATGCGGTCGGTGACCACCTCGGCGCCACCGGCGCTGACCGCGTTGTAGAAGTCGGCGTCGGGAATCAGGCACATCCGCTGGTCCCACGGGTTGTATCGCGGCTTGAAGTGGACGTCGACCTCGTAGCCGGCGGGCAGCTTGCTGATCGCCCTGCGCCGCAGCAGCCAGCGTACGAAACCCGGTGCCTTGCCGGACAATAAGACGAACACCGCTTCCGACAGCGCGGTGTAGATCCGGAGCGCCAGAGAGGCGGCCCGGCGCGGCAGCAGTTTACGGGCAAGGGGGGCGACCTTGCCGTGTTTGGCCGCCGAGACCAGATACGTGGGCGAGCGCTGCAGCATGGTCACTTTTCCGGCGCGTTCGGCCATCGACGGGACCAGCGTGACGGCGGTCGCCCCGCTGCCGATGACGACGACCTTCTTGCCGGCGTAGTCCAGGTGTTCGGGCCAGCGTTGGGGATGGACAACGGTCCCACCGAACCGCTCGATGCCGGGCAGCTCCGGTGTGTAGCCCTCGTCGTAGTTGTAGTAGCCGCTGGCGAAGAACACGAACCGGCCGCGCAAAGTCTTGCTGGCGCCGTCTTGTTCGACGGTCACCGTCCACGTGTCGGTGGACGAGTCCCAATCCGCGGCGCGCGCACGGCTGTTGAACCGGATGTGGCGGTCGATGCCGTACTTGCGCGCGGTGGCGTTGAGGTACTCGCGGATGTGGCCGCCGTCGGCGATGCCCTCTTTCCGGGTCCACGGCTCGAACGGAAACGACAGCGTGTACATGCTGCTGTCGGAGCGAACGCCTGGATAGCGGAACAGGTCCCACGTGCCGCCGATCTGGGCCCGTCGCTCCAGGATGGTGTAGGTGACGCCCGGGTTGCGCTCGGTGATTCGATAGGCCGCATCGATGCCGGAGATGCCCGCGCCGATGATGATGACGTCGAACTGCTCGACCTGCTGCGGAGTCACCGCCATCTCAACCTCGCTTCCCGCTACCGATAGTTGACGAACTGCAGCGCCACGTCCAGGTCGGCGTTGCGCAGCAGCGCCTGTACGGCCTGCAGGTCGTCGCGCTTCTTGCTGCTGACGCGGACCTCGTCGCCCTGGATCTGGGTCTTTACGTTCTTGGGCCCCTCGTCGCGGATCAGCTTGGTGATCTTCTTGGCGTTCTCGCTGCTGATGCCCTGCTTGAGGGTGCCGCTGACCTTGTAGGTCTTGCCGGAGGCCTGCGGCTCGCCGGCGTCGAAGGCCTTCATGGAGATGTCGCGACGGATCAGCTTCTCCTTGAAGACGTCGACTGCGGCCTTCACGCGCTCCTCGGTGGACGACGTCAGCTCGATGGCCTCGTCACCCTTCCACTCGATCTTGGTGTCGGTGCCGCGGAAGTCGAAACGGGTGGCGAGCTCCTTGGCGGCCTGGTTGAGCGCGTTGTCGACCTCCTGCCGATCGACCTTGCTGACGATGTCGAACGATGAGTCGGCCATTCGATCGGTCCCTTCCATCTGGTTAGCCGTTTGTGCCTTGTCTACCCGTTCGTTGTAACCTGTCTGGCGGCAGGTTGCCCGAGCGGCCAATGGGAGCGGACTGTAAATCCGTCGGCTTACGCCTACACAGGTTCGAATCCTGTACCTGCCACCGAGGTCAGGGGCTACTCGTGCGCCGCGGCGCGACGACCAGGCGGGGTTCAGGGCGGACTAGTGCATCCGCGCGCTGCCGCCGAGGCCGATCTCGAGGACGCTGCCGGTGACGACTCCGGGATCGGTGACCAGGTACACGACCCCGCGGCTGACGTCCTCGGGTTGCAGCCACGGCCGAGGTATCGGGTTAGCCCGCATCATCCGGCGCACCAAATCGTCGGGAACGTCGTCACTTTCGGAGGGCTGAACCATCGGTGTCTGGGTTGTCGTCGGGCACACGACGTTCACCGTCACGCCCTCTTTGGCGACCTCGAGGGCGACGGATTTGGCCAGGCCGATGATGCCCCACTTGGTGGCGTTGTATGCCGCCAACTCGGGGATGCCCATCCTGCCTCCCATCGAGGACGTCACCACGATCCTCCCGAAGCGCTGCTGTCGCATCACCGGGATGGCCGCGCGCAGCGTGTGAAATACACCGGTCAGGTTGGTGTCGAGCAGCTGTTGCCAGACCTGGTCGCTCACCTGCTCCAGGGGACCGGTGCTGACGATGCCGGCGTTCGCCACCACAATGTGCAGGCCACCCATGTCTGTCACCGTCTGCCGCACCGCGGCGTCGACCTGCGCCGAGTTGCGCACGTCGAGAGTTATTGGCAGGCAACGCTTGCCGAGCTCTTCGACTCGCTTGGCCGTGTCTCGCAGGTCGTCCTCGGTGCCAAGCGGGTAGGTCAGGTCCACCATCGGCCCGGGCACGTCGGCGGCGACGATGTCCGCGCCTTCGGCCGCCAGTGCCAGGGCGTGCGCGCGCCCCTGTCCCCTTGCCGCTCCCGTGATCAGCGCCACGCGCCCGTTCAATGCACCCATAGCGGGCAACGGTAACCGCAAACCGGGAGCGTTGACACCGGCTGGTTAGGTAAGGCTAAGTTGGACGGGTCTGTCGCTGCCGCCGCACGAAGGAGTTGCTCGAGGGTGACCGAAACAACCACACCGGTGGCCGACGCGTCGGACCAGCCGCCCGAATCGGCCTCCCGCCGCGGCCGGTGGCTGCGCTGGGGGCTGCTGACGGTATGGGGCCCGGGCCTGGTCGTGATGCTGGCCGACACGGACGCGGGCTCGCTGATCACCGCGTCGCAGTCCGGCGCTCAATGGGGCTATCGGATGGTGCTGCCGCAGCTGATCCTGATGCCCATCCTCTACGTCGTGCAGGAAATGACCGTCCGGCTGGGCATCGTCACCAAGAAGGGGCACGGCGCGCTGATCCGGGAACGGTTCGGGCGCTTCTGGGCGTGGGTTTCGGCGTTCACCCTGTTCGCATCGTCGATCGGGGCGTTGCTCACCGAGTTCGCCGGCGTCGCCGGCGTCGGAGAGCTGTTCGGCGTCTCGCGCTGGGTGAGCATCCCGGTCGCGACCGCCGCGCTGCTGGCTTTGGCGCTGACCGGCAGCTACCAGCGCGTGGAACGCATCGGCCTCGTCATCGGCTCGGCCGAGCTGGCATTCCTGGTCGCCATGGTGATGGCGCGGCCCGAGCCCAAAGCCTTTGTGGAGGGCCTGAAGTCGATGCCGCTGGGCAACTCGTCGTATCTGCTGCTGGTCGCCGCCAACGTCGGCGCCGTCATCATGCCCTGGATGGTCTTCTACCAGCAGGGCGCGGTGGTCGATAAGCACCTGTCGGTGGCCACGATCCGCCAGGCCCGCAATGACACCGCCGCCGGCGCCGTGCTGACCCAGCTGATCATGATCTCGGTGGTGGTCACCGTGGCCTCGACGATCGGCGCCCACAACGGCGAGACCGCGCTGAACACCGTCGGCGACATCGCCAACGCGCTCACGCCCTACCTGGGCCGCGCCGGCGGCACGGTCCTGTTCGGGCTGGGCATGCTGGGCGCGGCGCTCGTCGCCGCGATCGTGGCGTCCCTCGCCGGCGCGTGGGGACTGTCCGAGGTCTTCGGCTGGAAGCACACCCTCAACGAGCGGCCCAACCGGGCGACCGCGAAGTTCTACATCACCTACGGGCTCGCCCATGTCATCGGCGCGGCGCTCGTGCTGGCCAGCGTCGACCTGGTCAACCTGGCCGTCGACGTCGAGGTGATGAACGCCTTGCTGCTGCCCATCGTGTTGGGCCTGCTGCTGGCGCTGGAATCCCGCGCGCTGCCCGAGGAATGGCGCATGCGCGGGCCGCGCAAATACATCGCGTGGGCCCTGTGCCTCGTCGTGATGGGCTTCGGGCTGTACATGGTTCCGCAGGCCCTCGGTTTGACTTAAGCGCCCGGGTGCGCGGGGTAGGCGTGCACGAGCGCGCTGTCGAGCCGGGGCACGGCGTGGGTGAGTTGGTGTTCGGCGTCGTGCGCGATGCGGTGGGCGTCCTCGAGGCTGGTGTTGGGATCGATGTCCAGCTCGGCATCGGCGTGCAGGCGGTGCCCGATCCAGCGCATGCGGACGCGGCGCACGCTGCGAACGCCGGGCCGCGCCGCCAGCGCCGCCTCGGCGGTGTCGACGAGCTCGGGATCGACGGCGTCCATCAGCCGGCGGAAGATGTCGCGCACTGCGCCGCGCAGCACGGCCAGGATCGCCACCGTGATGATCAATCCGACGATCGGGTCCGCCAGCGGGTAGCCGAGCGCGACGCCCCCGGCCCCGAAAAGCACTGCCAGCGAAGTGAATCCGTCGGTGCGGGCGTGCAGTCCGTCAGCGACCAGGGCGGCCGACCCGATGCGGCGGCCGATCCGGATCCGGTACATGGCGACGACCTCGTTGCCGAGGAAGCCGATCACACCGGCGGCGGCGACCCAGCCGACGTGCTCGATCGTGACTGGGTGGACGAGCCGCAGGACGGCTTCGTAGCCGGCGATGATCGCCGACAGCGTGATCATGCCGATCACGAACAGGCCGGCGATGTCCTCGGCCCGACCGTAGCCATAGGTGTAGCGCCGCGTCGCCGGGCGGGTGCCCAACGCGAACGCGACCCACAGCGGGACCGCGGTCAGGGCGTCCGAGAAGTTGTGGATGGTGTCGGCGGCCAGGGCGATCGATCCGGAGATGACGGCGATGACGACCTGCACGATCGCGGTCGCGCCCAGCCCGACGAGGCTGACTTTGACCGCCCGGATGCCGATGGCGCTGGATTGCAGGGCGGTGTCGACGCTGTCGGCGGCGTCGTGGCTGTGCGGGACCAGCAGCTGCGACACGATGCCACGAATTCCGTGGGGGTGGGCGTGGGCATGCCCATGGGGTTGGTCGTGGTCGTGATCGTGGCCGTGCTTGTGCCCGTGATCGGTGGTCATGGTGACGCCTCCCGATTATCTGCATGCATACGCAGATAGTAAGTTATCGGGACGGCCAACGCGACTGAGGTTGGCTATTCCGCAGGCTTGGGTGCGCCGGGCTCATGGGAACAAGCGGAGCCGACGTGAACGGCGTCTAACCAGAGGACGCTATGGCCGGCAATCCATCAACGCGGCGTCTTTCGCATCATCTTTGGAAATGGGCGGTTGGGCGGACTTCCGCCATTCGACTCCCTCACGAGTGCACGGCGGTCACCGTGGAAATAGGTGTATCCGGCGGCGATCGAACACACGACCGTCGCGACCGCCAACATCTGGGATCCGTTGGCGACCAGGCTAATCAACCCGCCGATGACGGCACCCAAAATGAAGCTCATGTACAGCAGAAAGTATCCCAACCACGCGGCCGCCGAGCCGCCACTGATGTGACGTTCAATGCCCTGGCCCATCTTCACGAGTGTCCCGGTCACGTAGCTCAGCGGGGTCGACACCTCACCATCCTTGACAAATGAGGTATTGAGGGCGCCAATTCCGAACGCAACGAAAATGATTGGCGCCAAGGAGAGTTCGCCCATCGCCGACCACCCGTGTGTGGCGACGCAGACGGTGGTGGCGACTGCCAGTGACAAAGCTGTGAGCACCGTCGGGCCATGAGGATGCGCCACCCACAGATGGCGCCGGCACGATGACGCGACTACTACGCCGCTGAGAAAGGCCGCCAACAGCACCGCCGCCGTGAGTACGAGCCAGGGTTGGTCACGAAAGAACCCCAACGCGGCACGTTCGGTGTTTCCGGTCATGAAGGTTACGAAGTATCCGGCGGAGTGGGTGAATGCCGTAGCACCGATCAGTCCGGCCAATGCGGCCAAAAGCCATGACAATCGTGTCTCGCTGTCGAATCTCTCACGCATCACAGTCGCTAATGCCGGGAGCGCCTGGCTCCTTGAAAATCAGCCAAGGCGATCAGTCGTTGCAGCTGCAGTCGTGGTGACCGCAGCTGCAGCCGCCGGTTTGCGTGCACGCGGAGTCTCCGCAGCCGCACCCGGTGGATTTGCAGTGGCAGATGTGAGTTTCGTTCATGCACTGTACTGTACCCCCGTAGGGTATACGTGGCAAGCGCACATCTGCCTCTTGATAGTTATTTGCGGTTCGCGGTTGCCCGCCGATATCACTCGATCACGAGCGAACAAGTCGTGCGATAGCCGCGGAGGCCTCGGCCAGCTTCACGTCAGCCTCGTTTCCCCCCTTGGCGAGTGCTTGGCTTACGCAATTGTCGAGGTGGTCATCGAGCAGGTTTAACGCAACCGACCGTAAAGCGCTACTGGCGGCGCTGATTTGGGTGAGAATGTCAATGCAGTACTTGTCGTCGTCGATCATCTTTGCGATGCCGCGCACCTGGCCCTCGATTCGGCGCAGTCGCTTGGCGTAGCCGTCCTTGCTGGCTACATATCCGTACGTGCTATCCATTTGATCTCCCGGCACTGCGTCATCAGGTCGTTCCCGGCGTTGCCGCGTGGTGACGGGTGTGGTCGGCCGCCCAGGACATCTTTGTCCGAGACCCTACCAATGGCGTCCATCGATTATGAGGGTTCGCGGCCACACCCGGAGTCGGTGGAAAGAACCCCGACGGGCGCCAGTCGAACCTTGCCGGCGGCAGCCTCCATATGTCGGCGGATGCTCCAGATGCTGCGGCCGACCCCATACGTTCGAATCACGGGATCCAGGATGATCCTGAGAAAGCAGACCCCCATTTCGCCTTGACGGCGGGATTTCTCGTACGCGCTGAGAATCTGCCGGCCCATCCAGAAACCGCGGAAGGCGTTGGTCCCGTCCCCGTCGGTCCAGTCGAGGATTTCGGCGCGGCCGCGCAATTGGATCGTCGCCGGCGGAACGAATCGCAATACCCGCCGTTGCAGCGGCACGACCAGCGACACCTGTGGGTTGTGCGCGACGTTTCGCGCCTTCTTCAGCTGGCGCCTCGTCATGACGTACATGGCGACCTCGCCGCCACGTTCGGAGACGCCATAGTTGACCCCCGCCGAGTGTGGCCGGCCCTGCCCGTCGACGGTCGAGAGGATCGCGAAATTGTGGGTCGATAGTTCGCGCAGCACGAGCTCGGGCGTCACCGCCCGATTCATGGGGATGTGGACGAGAGGGGCGGACGTCGGGCGGCGAAGGTTTCCACCCGAGGCTCAATCGCGGGCGGCTCGGCGGGCGGCAGTGCGTCGGCGTGGTAGCGGCGTAAGCGGTTGGCGTTGCCGACGACGGACAACGAGGACAGGGCCATCGCGGCGGCGGCGATCATCGGTGAAAGTCGTAGCCCCAACACCGGATACAGGAGGCCCGCGGCGAGCGGGATCCCGACGGCGTTGTAGATCAGGGCAAAGAACAGGTTTTGTCGGATGTTGCGCATGGTGGCACGCGAGAGCCGGATCGCCGTGACGACACCGGCCAGTGACCCGGAGATCAGGGTTATGTCGGCGGCTTCGATCGCCACGTCGGTGCCGGTGCCGATGGCCAGTCCGACGTCGGCCTGGGCCAGGGCGGGTGCGTCGTTGATGCCGTCACCGACCATGCCGACCCGGCGTCCCTCGGCCTGTAGACGGCGGATCTCGTCGGCTTTGTGCTCGGGCAGGACCTCGGCCAGCACCCGTTCGACGCCGACCTGCCGGGCGATCGCGGCCGCGGTGCGGGCGTTGTCCCCGGTGAGCATCACGACCTGCAGGCCCAGCTTGCGCAGGGCGGAAATCGCAGCGACGGAATCGTCTTTGACGGTATCGGCCACGGCGATCACCCCGGCGGGGCGCCCGTCGACGGCGGCGAGAATCGGGGTCTTCCCCTCGGCCGCCAGGTCGGCGCTGATGTGCTCGAGTTCGGCTGTGGCGACGCCGTTTTCAGCCAACAATTTCGCGGTGCCGACGAGCACGGCGAGGCCCGACACCGTGGCCCGGACCCCCTTGCCCGTGATCGACTCGAAGGCCGACACGGCGGGAAGGGTGAGACCGCGATCGCGAGCGCCTGCCACCACGGCACTGGCGATCGGGTGTTCGCTGTCGGCTTCCGCGGCGGCAACCAGCGTGAGCAGTTCGTTCTCGGCCACGGTCCCGGTCACCGCGACGTCGGTGAGAGCGGGTCTGCCGGCGGTGATGGTGCCGGTCTTGTCCAGCACGATGGTGTCGAGCTTGTGCGCGGTCTCGAGGGCCTCGGCCGAGCGGATCAGAATTCCCGCCCGGGCCCCCTTGCCGGTGCCGACCATGATCGATAGCGGCGTCGCCAGGCCCAGCGCGCAGGGGCAGGCGATGATCAGCACCGCCACCGCGGATACCAACGCCTGCGTCAGCGTGGGTGCCGGGCCGAGGACGAACCAGATCGCGAAAGTGGCTATGGCGGTGGCGATCACGACCGGGACGAAGTACGCCGAGATCGCGTCGGCCAGGCGCTGGATCGGGGCCCGCGAAGCCTGCGCCTGCTGAACCATACGGATGATTTGGGCCAGCATGGTGTCCGCGCCGACTTTGGCGGCGCGCACCCGCAACGAGCCAGTGGTGTTGACAGTCGCGCCGATGACGGTGTCGCCGGCGCGTTTGGTGGCCGGCATCGATTCGCCCGTCACCATCGACTCGTCGACGGCGGACTGCCCGGACAACACGGTGGCGTCGACCGGGATCTTCTCGCCGGGCCGGATGAGGATCTCGTCGCCGACGACGACCTCGTCGACGGGGATTTCGGTTTCGGTGCCGTCACGCAGCACACGGGCGGCGCGGGCTTGCAGGCCCAGCAGGGCGCGGATGGCTTCGCCGGTGCCGGCCTTGGCGCGGGCCTCGAGTAGTCGGCCCAGCATGATCAGCGTCAGGATCACTCCGACGGCCTCGAAATACACGTCGCGCACTTCGGCCGGCAACGCACCGGCGGCGATCGTCACGAGCAGGCTGTAGCCGTAGGCCGCCAGGGTGCCCAAGGTGATGAGGCTGTTCATGTCGGCGCTGCGGTGCGCCAGCGCGAGCCAGCCGGTGCGATGGATCGGCCATCCCACGTAGAACATCACCGGGGTGATCAGCGTCAGCTGCACCCAATGGTTGAGCAAGAACGCCGGCACCCAACGGGCGCCCAGGGGTTCGGCCATCACGGCATACAGCACCGGAACGGTGAGCACCGCGCCGATCACCACGCGACGAGTCAGATCGGCGATCTCCGCGCGCCGGTCTTCGGCCTGAGCCGCTTCAATTTCCGCGGCCGCAGGCTCGTCGACGCCGTCGGGCGGGGCATAGCCGGGACCGGCGTCGGGCTTGTCGGTTTCAGCGGCCGTGCCGTCGGGGGTGACGACCAGCGTGCCGTGGATCATGTTCATGCCGCAGGCAAACCCGAATGATCCTGCCTGTGTTGGGGTGAACCTGACCGTCGTGCGTTGATGCGCCGGCAGGGCCGCCGACAGCTGGAGATCGGGAAAGACCACCCGCGAGCTGCAATCCCCCGCTTCCTGCCGGTCGAATTCGATCTCGGCCGGAATGCCTTGGCGCACTTGGATGACGTTGGGGCTGTAACCGCCGCGGACCGTGACCTGGAGCTGCTGCAGTCCGGCGTTGACCGTGGCGGCGTGCGCGCGTCGCGGCGAGAAGAAGTACCACGCCAGCCCGGCGACTACCGATGCAGCACCCACCAGGACGGCAATATCAACACCGGACACCATGTACTCCTCGAGGGCGGGAACGGATTAAAGGTTTGGCCGTGAACGGCGCTCGGGGGTGGCCTGCCGCGCCAGCTCGTTCATGCGGATCTGGTACGTCTCGGCATCGATCGAGCCGGACAGCCGCTGTCGCACGATGACGGCCTCGGCGATAAGTGCCTGACACCGCAATAGGCTCGCACCCATGCCCGACGGCAATAGATCGAACAGCTCGTCGCCGGGCTGGAGCGCGGTCTCGCGGCGACGCGCCCTGAAAGCGCGCGCGATCACCGCGGACGTGGTCACGGCAAGGGTGAGCAGCAGCACCGCACCTATCAGCACCGCACCCCAAGAGCCGCTGGTAACTTGCCCGGACGCCGCCATGACCGTGCCACCTCTTCCGCCGCAGATTGTGCGACCGGTCCAACATCCTCTCATCATACCCCCTAGGGGTAGGGACTTGCGTCACTTGACCCGGGGAAGGATCGAGGGACGAAGGTCCCTGACGCTCGTGCCCACCGGCCCCTGACGGCACCCTGACCACGAGTCAAACTGATGGCGAGTGAATGACTTTCGGGTCGTCCGATTGGAGGAAAACGCGATGATGTTCTGGTATGACCACAACATGGGGTGGTGGGGATGGGCCGGTATGGGCGTCGGCATGGTGCTGTTCTGGGCGCTGCTTGTCGCCGGCATCGTTGCCCTCGTCGCCTATATCAATGGAGATCGCCAAATCCGCTCAGGCACAACGCCGACCGCCTCGCCGGAACAGGTGCTCGCCGCCCGATTCGCGCGTGGTGAGATCAACGAGACCGAATACCGCGATCGGATGGCCGTGCTGCGGGATCACGCGCGCCCGTGAATCGCGCGCCTAGGGTCCGCAACGGACCCGTGGTAAGTAGCGCCTGCCGTGAACCGCGAAGCTCTGCAGCGAGATCGTGCTCGAACGCCGGGACCTTCAGACCCCGACGGCGCAACTGGCGATCCAGCTCGGCGATGAATAAGCCCTCACCCTTGCGCCTGCACGCCAACACGGCTCGCTCGTTCATGACGTCACGAGTGAGAGCGGCGGCCGGACAGGACGCGACGACTTCCAGCGACGCCCGCAGATCCAATGTCGTCGCCACGCCACACGACGGCGAGGCACCGATCCCGACCATGCCGGCGGTCGCGATCCCGGAGCGCTGGTAGTCGGCAACGTCGCGAGCGACCCGGCGCGCCAATCGTCGATACACAAGGCGGGTCCACACCACGAACGCGCGCAGCAGTGGGGCCCGCAACGGATACAGCCAGCCGCCCTTGGAGTGATAAAGCCGAAGGCTGTGCGGCTTCAGCACCCCGCCCCAGGCCAGCCGCTCCGGGCACGGCATTTGGTGAATCCCGTAGCCCGCGCCGATCAGCTCCTCGACCGCCTCGGTCACCGCGCCCGGTCGCGTCGCCCCGCCGGCATAGCGGGTGTTCTCGTTCAGCAGGCAGTGTGACACCAACATCACCTGCCGGCCGCGCTCGTCGCGCAATTGGTCGAGCAATAACTGCGCGTGGGTTTGTTTTTCGCCCACGTCGACAGCATCGACATCCGCGCGACCGTTCAGTAGGGGCCAAGGTCACCGAAGACCAGCCCATGTGGTCCTGGTTACCGCCGAGCCGGCGGTGCAGATTAGGACACAGTTGCGGTGACTCAGACCGAATGGATGTGTCCGTGCCCGAGGAAGTGTTCTTCGACTCCGATGGTGTGCGGTGCGCGGCCGACCTCTACCTGCCCGCGACCGCGGGCAGCGCGCCTTGCGTGGTGATGGGGCACGGCGGCAGCGCCACCAAGCGCCTCGGCTTGCCCGCGTACGCGGAGAAGTTCACGACGGCGGGCCTGGCGGCGTTGGCGTTCGATTACCGGCATTTCGGAGACAGCGGCGGTGAGCCCCGGCAAGTTATCAGCATTGCCGAACAACAGGACGACTACCGCGCGGCGGTGCGATACGTGCGGGGTCGCGCCGACATCGATCCGCATCGGGTCGCCTTGTGGGGGACGTCGCTCAGCGGTGGTCATGTGCTGGCGGTGGCCGCCACGGATCCGGATATCGCCGCGGTGGTGTCGCAGGTGCCCCTGGTCGACGGCTGGCACCGCGGGCGCACGCTTGGCGAGCGCCTCAATTGGGATGTGGCGCGGCGGACGCTGCAATTCAGCGTCGCAGCGGTGCGCGATGCGGTTGGCGCGAAGTTGGGCAAGGGGCCGTATCTGGTTCCCGTGGTCGCCAATTCGGGAGACGTGGCGGTGTTCACCGAGCCCGAGGCGAAAGCGGCGTTCGAGGCGCTCGGTGGCGAAGCCGTCGGCTGGCGCAATGCGCTCGCCCCACGCATGCTCTTCGCCTTGCCGCGCTACCGCACGGGCACCGCGGAAAAACTGCGCATGCCGGTCCTGATGTGCCTGGGGGACCACGACCAGCAAGCCTCCCCGAGGTTCGCGGCACGGATAGCGTCCTTGATGAGTAACGTCGAACTGCACCGCTATCCGGTCGGGCACTTCGACGTCTACACGGGTTCGCTCTTCGAGGAGATCAGCTCACTCGAGGCGGATTTTCTCCGGCGCCACTTGATACGAGATGACTGACGAAGTTCTGAACCACTCCGGCGAAACGCGTCGGCGTGTATCGCTACCGGGCCGGCGCGCTACGGTGTTGCGACCGGCCCCAGCGAACAAGCCGGTAGAAAAGTTGAGCAAATCCATGACCGCAGCAGCGGAAGCACCGGCGATTCAATCGCGGGTCGGCCACTACTACCAGATGGACGGCACGTATGTGGTCGGCCGCGAGAAGGTCCGCGAATACGCCCGCGCGGTGCAGGACTATCACCCCGCGCACTGGGACGTCGCCGCGGCCGCCGAGCTGGGCTACTCCGGCCTGGTGGCGCCGCTGACGTTCACGTCGGTCCCCGGCATGATGTGCAATCGCCGCATGTTCGAGTCGGTGGTGGTCGGCTACGACACCTACCTGCAGACCGAAGAGGTCTTCGAGCAGCACCGCCCAATCGTGGCCGGCGACGAGCTGTACATCGACGTCGAGCTGACATCGGTGCGCAGGACCGCCGGCAGGGACTTCATCACCGTCACCAACACCTTCACCGACGCCGCCGGCGAGCGGGTGCACACCCTGCACACCACCGTCGTCGGCGTCACCGCCGAAGATGTCGATCCCCAGGTCAAGTTGGCCGCGCCGAAGATCATGATGCACGACGTGGACATCCTCGCAATCGCCGAAGCGGGCGCCGAGTACGAAAAGACGGTGCGCCCCGAGGGTGAGGTTCGGATCGCCCAGGAAGGCGCGACCCGCACGCCGGGGACCCCGTCCTTCGAGGACGTGAAGGTCGGCGACGAGTTAGCGGCGCATCACACCCGGCTGTCCCGCGGCGATCTGGTGAACTACGCCGGCGTGGCCGGCGACGCCAACCCGATCCACTGGGACGAGGGCATCGCCAAGCTGGCCGGCCTGCCCGACGTGATCGCCCACGGAATGCTCACCATGGGCCTGGGCGCCGGATTCGCCTCGGCGTGGACGGGCGATCCAGGCGCGGTCACCCGGTACGCGGTGCGGTTGTCCCAGCCCGCGATCGTGTCGGCGGCCGAGGGTGCCGACATCGAGTTCACCGGGCGGGTCAAGTCGCTGGACCCGGAGACCCGCAGCGGCGTCGTCGTCATCGCGGCGAAGTCGGGTGGTCAGAAGATCTTCGGCATGGCCACGCTGAACGTCCGCTTTCGCTGACCGAACCTCAGAACCACGGTCCGGGGAAGTGGCCGTCCTGGTCCTGGACCATCACGATGTCCTTGCAGTCGCCGTTGAGGGCGGCGGCGTTCTCGCCGCGGCACACCAGCGTCCAGCCCGATATCCGCGCGAACGGCCGGACCGACCAGGTCGTCGCGACCGGATCGGGGGCGGGCAGGGCGAGCACGGCGAACGTGTTGCCGACGTTGGTGATGTAGAGGTGGTCTTGAAAGAACGCCAGCTTCGCGATATTCATCTTCTTCGCGTCGTCGCGCGTCTTCAACAAATCCCAATGCTGGGTATGCAGGTTCCACACGCCGAACCCGAACTGCGAATTGTCCGAGTTGCGGCCGTCGACGAATAATTTCCCGTCCGACAACGTGGCGGACACTCCGCCGCCGGAAACCCGGTCCGAATCGCCCACCTTGATAAGGGATTTCGCGTTCAGGTCATAGAACATCGTCGACACCACCGGGGGGTTGTAGGAATCCCAGTGGGTGATCTTCACCAGTTCGTCCGGGCCGTCGGCCAATTCGCCGTCGACGGTCCAGATGTCGTTGTCCTGATAGATCGCTTCCCCGCTCGGCCGGCGCAGCTCGGCTCCGGACGCCTTGGCGACGTCGGTGTTGCGCTGGAACGACAGGACGTCCTGCCACGCCCGGCCGGGCTGCGGGTCGTTCCACATCATCGACAGATCGGTCCCGGACAGGATGACGGTCCGAGGCGGCGACGCGGCGCTGTGCCCGTCGGTGAAGGCGTTCACCCACGCCACACCGGTCGCGGTGGCCGCCAGGCCCCATTCGTTCGCCGCGGTCAATTTCAGGTCGGGCGTCGGCGGAGCCAGCTCCTTGGTCACCACAGGCTGGCTCGTCTTGAGGTCGAAGGCGTAGGCCGTGGCCTTGGTGACCTCGGGCTGCGACCCTTGTGCGGGCTTGGTCGTCGTCACCACGTAAACGACCCTCATGTTGTCGGCCGCCGTCCCCGTCAGCGCGCAGATGCCGCCCGTCAGGTTCTCACCGGCCGGGATCGCGGGCACGCCCGGCACGGCGTACTGACCCGTCTTCGTGTCGAACACCTTGGGGCGAATCTCCTCGAGCGCCGACTTGCGCTGCACGAATTTCTCGGGGCACCCGACGTAGGCCGTCCCCCCGTAGCTTTTCCAGTCACGCTCCAACGGGCCGGTGACCGGGGGCGGCGCGGGCGCCGCACTGGCCGTGGTCGTCGAGGTCGAACTCGAAGTGGTCGGCGTGGCCGCGGGCGGGTCCACGGTTGCCGAACAGGACGCGACGACCAGGCAGCTTGCCACCGCGGTCAGGGCAAACCCGTGTGTGGGCACAGTTCGCCCCCCGATCCCGCGCATCGACAAAACCCCCGTTAAGTCCGTGTAACCAACGAGCGTAAAGCCGGCCCGGAGCGACCGCGACTTGGGTGCGGCCGTCTTCGTCACACGTGGTACACCGAAAACCATGAGCAGCCTCGCCGACGAGACCCGCTGGATGGACGCCACCGACCAGGCGGCGCTGGTGGCAAAGGGCGAGGTCACACCGGCCGAGCTGCTCGAGGCGACGATCGAGCGCATCGAGCGGTCCAACCCCGCGTTGAACGCGGTCGTCATCGAGTGGTTCGATCATGCCCGATCCGTGGCCAGCGCCCCCGACCTGCCCAAAGGCCCGTTTCACGGCGTGCCGTTCCTGCTCAAGGACCTGTACACGAGCTTCGCCGGTCAGACCATGTCGAACGGCAACATCGCGCTGAAAGAGGCGGCGAAGATCGACACCGCCGACACGACGCTGGTCGCCCGGTTCAAGGCGGCCGGGCTGGTGATCGCCGGGCGGACGAACAGCCCCGAGATGGGCAGCCTGCCGACCACGCAGCCGCTGGCCTGGGGAGCGACCCGCAACCCGTGGGCGCTCGATCGCACGCCGGGCGGGTCCAGTGGCGGCGCCGCGGCGGCGGTGGCCGCCGGCATGGTGCCGTTCGCCAACGCCTCCGACGGTGGCGGCAGCATCCGGATCCCGGCGTCGTGCTGCGGGCTGGTGGGCCTCAAGCCGAGCCAGGGACGGATCACGGTGGGCCCCGTGCGCGCCGAGTCCGGGCTGGGCGTCGAGCTGTGCGTCAGCCGCACGGTGCGCGACACGGCGCGGTTGCTCGACGCGGTGCGCGGTCCCGGTGTCGGCGACTCCGTCATCGCCCCGGCCCCAGGGCGCCCGTACGCCGAGGAGGTTGGCGCCGACCCGGGCCGGTTGCGCATCGGGCTGCTGGACGTGCATCCGCGCGGCGACTTCCTGCACGACGACTGCGTCGTGGCGGTGCGCGCCGCGGCGTCGATGCTGGAGGGGCTCGGCCACACCGTCGCGCCGGCCTGGCCGGCCTGCCTCGCCGACACCTCCCTGGTGGGAAAGTTCATGGCGTTGTGGGCCACGCAGTTGGCGATGGCGGCGCGCGGGTTCGGCGAGACGCTCGGGCGCGAGGTGACGGCCGACGACATCGAGCCGGTGAACTGGGTGCACGTCGAGCGGGCGCAGCGATTGACCGCCGTCGACTACGCCGTGGCGCTGGATGCGGTGTCCGCGTTCCGGCGGGCGCTGCAGCAGTGGTGGGCCGACGGCTGGGACCTGCTGCTCACGCCGACGCTGGCCGAGCCGCCGCTGCCGCTGGCCGAGTTCGAGAACAACCCCGAACATCCGACGGCGCCCATGCGCCGCGCCGGCCGGTTCGCGGTGTTCACGCCGCCGTTCAACATGAGCGGGCAGCCCGCGATCAGCCTGCCCCTGAACCGCAACGCCGAAGGCCTACCCATCGGCGTGCAGCTCGCCGCCGCCTACGGGCGCGAGGACGTGCTCATTCGCGTTGCGGCCCAACTGGAATCGGCGCACCCCTGGGCGTCGCTGCACCCGGCTGAATGAATGACCGCGAGCAGACGCAGAATCGCACCCCTGCGGGC
>NZ_JCALCS010000030.1:0-232 GCF_059812465.1 Mycobacterium sp. NGS54
GTTGAATGGGTTGGGCGCCAACCTGAGTGCGTCGTTGAACGCGGCGCTGAATGGCAGCCTGAACCTGGGTGCGAACCTCAACAGCTTGATCCAGGCCGGTGAGAACCTGGCCGGCAACTTCGCGGCGGGTCTGAACGGGGCGATCCAGACCGGTGAGACGTTGGCGGCGAACTTCCTGGCGTCGTTGCCGGGTCTGCCGGCGCTGACGATCCCGAACCTCGGTTCGTTGGGT
>NZ_JCALCS010000004.1:0-693146 GCF_059812465.1 Mycobacterium sp. NGS54
GACGCACGGCCGCCTCCGAACGCTCTACGGCCGAAGCGATTTCGGCGTAACTGAAGTCGAACACCTCCTTCAGGACGAACACCGCGCGCTCCAGTGGGCTCAGCGTCTCGAGCACGACGAGCATCGCCATCGACACCGATTCGGCGGCCGCGACATCCTCGGCCGTGTCCTCGCTCGTGAGGATCGGCTCGGGAAGCCACGGCCCGACGTAGGTCTCCCGCTGACGCCGGGTCGAACGCAGTCGTTCCATCGACAGATTCGACACGATGCGGGACAGGTACGCCTTGGGGTCGGCGACCTGACCTCGATCGGCCGCCGACCACTTCAGCCACGCATCCTGAACGACGTCTTCGGCGTCAGCCGCCGACCCCAGGATCCGATAGGCGATGGCGAACAACAGCTTCCGATGTTCGACGAACGTGTGCTCGTCGGTGCTCATCGGGTGAAGCCCCCACCGCGCCGCCACGTCATGGCGCCCAGCGCGGGCAGCAACTTGAGCAATCGGTAGGTCGTCCAGGGGCTGGCGCTCACCGTTTCCTTGTACGCGACCGCCCACCGACCGGCCAGATAGAGCCGCGCCGGGCTGTCGTCGGGATGGGTGAACTGGATGACGGCGTCGCGGCGGCCCAGGCTCACCGGCTGGTGGACATAGCCGAAGCGGAACCGCTTGGGCTGCTTGCCCTTCAGCTCTCGCACGATGTTGCCGGCGGCGTGCACACCGGTCGGGATGCCACTTTGGCAGGTGCCATGCACCACGCCATATCCTTGCCGAACCGCCGCGGCGTCGCCGACGACGTACACGTTGGGGTGTGACACCGAGCGCAGCGCCTCATCGGTGATGATTCGGCCGCGCTCGTCGACGCTCAGGCCAGCGGCGGCCGCCAGCGGCGATACCCGCACGCCCGTGGTCCACAGCACCGCGCGCGCGTTGACGACTTCGCCGTCGGCCAGCGCGACGCCGTCGGGCATCACCTTGACGATCTCAACGCCCGAGCGCATCCGCACGCCCAACCGGGCCAACCCGGCATTCAGGCGGGCCCGCGCCTTGGGGCCCATCGCCGATCCGGGCGTGCCCCGGCTGAGCAGGACGACGTCGAGTTCGGGATGCCGTTCGGCGATCTCGGCCGCCGATTCGATTCCGGTCAGGCCGCCGCCGGCGACCACCACCGTGCCGGCGCCAAGCCGATCCAGCTGTTGCGCCAGCAGCCCGGCGTCGTGGGCGGTGTTGAGCGTGTAGGCGAATTCGTCGACGCCGGGCACGACGTCGGTGTCGGCGACGCTGCCGAGCGCATACACCAGGGTGTCGTAGCCGATCGTGCGCTCGTCGTCGAGACGGACGGTCCGCGCGTCGGCGTCGACGCCGGTGACCCATCCCTGGACGAACTCGACGTCGGTACCGGCGAGCAGGTCCGGGATCTCAAGGTCGGCCAGCCGCTGGCCCGAAGCCGCCTGGTGCAGCCGCAACCGCTCGGTGAATCGGGCCTGCGGGTTGACCAGGGTGACGCGCACGTCGTCGCGGCCCTTGACCCGACCCGCCAAGCGGGTGGTGGCCGCCATGCCGGCGTAGCCGGCGCCGATGATCACGATGTGCTTCATGATGCTGCCTTTCGCGAGTGAATGTGTGCTGACAACCAGCAGACGCATTCAGCGGTCGCGGATGTGACATCGCGCCGCCGCGAGTGTGAAGCGCGGGCGTTCAGTGTGGAGCCTGGGCGGCGACACCGCGGGGCGCCTCGGCCATAGCTACACACACAAAACCGTGAGCGCACACTGATCGCGCGTCAACAACTAAAAACCGGCACGCCTGAGGGCGTGCCGGTTTTCGTCGGGGTCGTGGCTAGTCGTTCTGCAGGTAACTCAGCAGGCGCAGGATCTCGAGGTACAGCCAGACCAGCGTCACGGTCAGGCCCAGCGCGATGCCCCACGCGGCCTTCTCCGGCGCGCCGGCCCGGATCATCTGGTCGGCCGCGTCGAAGTCGATCAGGAAGCTGAACGCCGCGATGCCGATCATCACCAGCGAGAAGATGATCGCGATCGGCCCGCCGCTGCGCAGGCCCAGGCCGGTGCCGCCGCCGACGTGGAACATCGCCAGCACGAAGTTGCCGAGCATCAGGAACAGCGCCCCGAAGAGGGCCGCGACCACCATCCGGGTGAACTTGGGCGTGACGCGGATGGCGCCGGTCTTGTAGACGACGAGCATTCCGAAGAACACGCCGAGGGTGCCGAGAACGGCCTCCCCGATCAGCGCGCCGGCGTTGGCGTTGGAGACCTGGAAGTTGGCGAAGACGAACGAGACGGCGCCCAGGAACAGGCCCTCGAGGACGGCGTAGCTGAGCACGATCGCCGGGTTGTCCTGCTTGCGACCGAAGGTCGCGATCAGCACCAGCCCCAGGCCGCCCAGCGCGCCGATCAGCGTCAGCGGCATCGCCAGCGCCAGGTTCGAGGTCACCAGGAAGTAGGACACGATCGCGGCGCCCGTCAGCACGGCCAGCGTGATGCCGGTCTTGGTGACGACGTCGTCGATGGTCAGCGGGCGGGAGGCCCTGGTGTCCTGGTAGGGAGCCGCGTAGGGGTCGGCCTGGTAATAGCCCGGGGCCGCGCCCGTGCCGAATTGCGCGTATCCGCCGCTCTGCTTGGGCAGCGAACGAAATACCGGGTTACTTGTCTCCCGCACCGTCGGATCCTCTCTCAATGGCTATGGGTTCGAGCTGTGCGAACAACTGCTCAACGACCGGCAGGGCGCCCGGGTTCCCGACCGACCTGCTGTTTTCTCGGTGTTTCCGGCTACTGAAACTCGTTGTGGTGTTGTCGTCCGATCAAACATAACCCTTACCCGCGGGGATCGCTGCGGTCGTGACGTTCTAGATTGCTGGTCGAGACCGGGCGGCGATTGGAAGGCATAGGGGCGTTGACTGGGGAAACCGACGAATCCGACGAGGTCCTGACCCGAGTCGAAGGCGGCGTCGGGTTGATCACGCTCAACCGGCCCAAGGCGATCAACTCGCTGAATCACCCGATGGTGAACGCCCTGAGCGCCGTGCTGACCCGGTGGGAAAACGACGACGCGGTGCGGGCGGTCGTGCTGTCCGGGGCCGGCGAACGCGGATTGTGCGCCGGCGGCGACGTCGTCGCGGTCTACGAGAGCGCCCGCAAGGACGGTGTCGAGACCAAGAAGTTCTGGCGCGACGAGTATCTGCTCAACGGCCAGATCGGCCGGTTCGGCAAGCCGTACGTGTCGTTGATGGACGGCATCGTGATGGGCGGCGGCGTCGGGGTCAGCGCGCACGGCAGCGTCCGCGTGGTGACCGAAACCTCGAAGGTGGCAATGCCGGAGGTGGGCATCGGATTCATACCCGACGTCGGCGGGGCGTTTCTGTTGTCCCGGGCGCCCGGTGCGCTGGGGCTGCACGCCGCCCTGACCGGGGCGCCGTTCTCCGGATCCGACGCCATCGCAATGGGATTCGCCGACCACTACGTCCCGCACGACGAACTGGACGCGTTCACCAAGGCGATCGTCGACGATGGCGTCGACAGCGCTGTGGCCGCGCACGCGGTTGAGCCGCCGCCAAGCGAGCTTGCCGCGCAACGCGATTGGATCGACCCGTGCTTCGCCGGCGACACGGTCGAAGATATCGTCGCCGCCCTGCGTGGTCATGGCGCCGGGCCGGCGAACGAGGCCGCCGATCTGATCGCCACCCGCTCCCCCATCGCGGTGTCGGTGGCGCTGGAGGCGGTGCGCCGCGCCGCCAAAATGGAAACCCTGGAAGAGGTTCTGGTCCAGGACTATCGGGTGTCGTGCGCGTCGGCGAGTTCGCACGACCTGGTGGAGGGCATCCGCGCGCAGATCATCGACAAGGATCGCAATCCGAAGTGGTCGCCGGCGACGCTGGCCAAGGTCAATGCGGCCGATGTGGCGGCGTATTTCGCCCCGGTCGACGACGACTTGAAATTCTAGAAAGGCGGTTGGCGTGACAGACAAGTACGAGACCATCCTCGTCGAGCGCGATCAGCGGGTCGGGATCATCACGCTGAACCGACCGCAGGCGCTCAACGCACTCAACAGCCAGGTGATGATCGAAGTCACCAGCGCGGCAACCGAATTGGACGACGATCCCGGCATCGGTGCGATCATCATCACCGGTTCGGCCAGGGCGTTCGCGGCCGGCGCCGACATCAAGGAAATGGCCGCCCTGACCTTCGCCGACGCGTTCGGCGGCGACTTCTTCGCCACCTGGGGCAAACTCGCCGCCGTCCGCACACCCACCATCGCCGCCGTGGCCGGGCACGCGCTGGGCGGCGGCTGCGAACTCGCGATGATGTGCGACCTGCTCATCGCCGCCGACACGGCGAAGTTCGGCCAGCCGGAGATCAAGCTCGGCGTGCTGCCGGGCATGGGCGGTTCGCAGCGCCTGACCCGCGCCATCGGCAAGGCCAAGGCCATGGACCTCATCCTGACCGGGCGGACCATCGACGCGGCCGAAGCCGAACGGAGCGGCCTGGTTTCGCGGGTGGTGCCGGCCGACGACCTGCTGACCGAGGCCAAGGCCGTCGCCACCACCATTTCGCAGATGTCACGCTCGGCGGCGCGCATGGCCAAGGAGGCCGTGAACCGCGCCTTCGAATCCACCCTGTCCGAGGGTCTTCTCTACGAGCGCAGGCTGTTTCACTCGACATTCGCCACCGAGGACCAGTCCGAGGGAATGGCGGCATTCATCGAGAAGCGACCCCCCAACTTCACCCACCGATAGGACGCTTCGATGAGCGACCCGGGTCCCGCCACGACCGCCCCCGACGAGGAAGCCGAAGCGGAAGCGCGCGAAGCCGCCCTGCCGCACGAGCCGGTCGCGCACGAAAAGCCTTGGTGGGTAAGGCATTACACGTTCATGGGAACCACGGTCGGCCTGATTTTCATTTGGTTTTCGCTGACGCCGTCGCTGCTGCCCCGCGGCGCGGTGTTTCAGGGCCTCGTCAGCGGGTTCTCCGGGGCCATCGGCTACGGGCTGGGGGTGTTCGCCGTCTGGCTGGTCCGTTACATGCGCACCCGCAATTACAGCCCGCCTCCGCCGCGCTGGGCCTGGAAGGTGTTGATCCCGGTCGGGGTGGTCGGCATGGTGGTGATGGCGATCCGGTTCCATGTCTGGCAGGACCGCGTGCGCGACCTGATGGGCGTCGCGCACCTCAAGTGGTACGACTACCCGATCGCCGCGGTGCTGTCGATCGTGGTGCTGTTCACGCTCGTCGAGATCGGCCAGTTCATCCGGTGGCTGATCAGCTTCCTGGTCGGGCTGCTGGACCGGATCGCGCCGTTCCGCCTGTCGGTGACCATCGTCGTGGTGCTGCTGGTGGTGCTGACGATCACCCTGCTCAACGGCGTCGTCCTCAAGTCCGCCATGCGCACGATGAACAACACGTTCGCGTCGGTCAACGACGAGATGAGCCCCGACAGCGCTCCCCCGAAGACCCCGCTGCGATCCGGTGGCCCCGGGTCGCTGGTGTCCTGGGATTCGCTTGGCCACCAAGGCCGCATCTTCGTAGAGGGCGGTCCCCGGGTTGACGAGCTCACCGCGTTCAACGGCGCCCCGGCGGTGCAACCGATCCGCGCCTACGCCGGGCTGAACTCCGCGGACGGCATCACCGCGACCGCGGAGCTGGCGGCCCAGGAGTTGCAGCGCGAGGGCGGGCTGCAGCGCGCCGTCGTCGCCGTCGCGACCACCACCGGCACCGGCTGGATCAACGAGGCGGAGGCCTCGACGCTGGAGTACATGTACAACGGCAACACCGCGATCGTCAGCATGCAGTACTCGTTCCTGCCGAGCTGGCTTTCGTTCCTGGTGGACAAGGAAAACGCCCGCCACGCCGGCCAGGCGCTGTTCGAGGCCGTCGACCGGCTGATCCGCCAGATGCCCGAAGGGCAACGCCCCAAGCTCGTGGTGTTCGGCGAAAGCCTGGGGTCTTTCGGCGGTGAGGCGCCGTTCATGAGCCTCAACAACGTGCTGGCCCGCACCGATGGCGCCTTGTTCAGCGGACCGACATTCCAAAACACCATCTGGACCGACCTGACGTCGACGCGCGACGCCGGCTCCCCGCAGTGGCTGCCGATCTACAACGACGGCAAGAACGTCCGATTCGTCGCCCGCGCAAGCGATCTGGGGCGCCCGGACGCCGAGTGGGGCCACCCGCGGGTGGTTTATCTGCAGCACGCCTCCGACCCGATCGCCTGGTGGACCCCCGACCTGCTGTTCGCCAAGCCCGACTGGCTGCGCGAAAAGCGTGGCTACGACGTGCTTCCCGAGACCTACTGGATCCCGGTGGTGACGTTCCTGCAAGTCTCGGCCGACATGGCGGTGGCGGTGGACGTGCCCGACGGGCACGGCCACCACTACGTCGCCGACGTCGCCAACGGCTGGGCGGCGGTGCTGTCGCCGCCCGGGTGGACGCCGGCGAAGACGGAGAAACTACGGCCGCTGCTGCACTCCAACGGTTAAAGCCAGCGTCGAACGGTTCTGCCGGCGTTCGCCAGCGTGTCGGGGCCCGACTCACCGATCAGCTGGTCCAGCACACCGGAACCGGCCAGCGCGTGGTAGCCGCCGATGACGTCGGTGGCGCGGTGCAGGCCGATGTCCAGCAGCGCGGCCGCCGCCAGGCTGGACGTGTAGCCCTCGGAGCACACGATCACCCACTCGACGTCGTCGCCGACGGCCTCCGGCAACCGGGCGTCACTGGTCGGGTCGCAGCGCCACTCCAGCACGTTGCGTTCGATCACCAGCGCGCCTGGCACCCCGCCCTCGCGGAATCGCTGGGCCTGCGGCCGGATGTCGACCAGCACCGCCCCGCGCCGCAGCGCCTCGGGCACCTCGACGGCGCGAAGGCGCCGAAACCGGCGCCGGGCCGATCTCAGGACAACGTCGATGCGGCTCATCAGGGTCCTTCCGGTTGGTCGGTCAATTCGGTGCGCTGGCGGCGCAGCCTGTTTCGGTCGGAGACCTCGTAGTACGACATCGCCGTCAGCGGCGGCGAGTAGGCGTGCACGCTCAAGGTCGGCTGCGCCCGGAAGGCCGTCACCGGCTCCGGGACGGGCCGGGGCGCCCACACCACGTCGTGCACCCAGCCCAGCGGGAAGCCGGCCTGATCACCGGCGTCGAGCCGGCGTCGCCGTAAACCCCGCCCGTCCCAACGGAATTCGTTGAGCGATCCGGACACCACGGTCAGCGCGCCCAGCGACCCACCGTGGTCGTGCAGCTCGGTGGGATGGCCGGGGACCCAGCTGATCAGCCAGACGTCCAGCTCGTCGTCGCCGTGGATGCGGGTGAACCAGCGCCTGGACTCCGGTATCCCGTCCTTGGGCAGCAGGTGGTCGCAGCGCCCGCTGAGCACCCGATCGGCGGCTTGGTCCGTGGCCTGCAGCAGGTCGGGCACCCGCAGCCGGGTGGGTCCCGAAGACGGCGGCGAGACGGTCAGGGGGCGAAGCGCACCGGAGGCGACGGCACGCGTCGCAACGGGAACAGACATTGAGGAGCTCCAGGGTGAACGGATCGGGCAAGCGGCGGCGGGTCAGGGCCGACAACACTCGCAAAATCCGAAGCGCTCCATCACGGCCGCAAGTGTTGCATAGATTGAGACCGTGCGCTGGTGCGGTCGTTCCCTCGGGCAGCGGGGTGCGGTTCTCGTCGCGGCGCTTTTGCTGGCGGTCACGGGCTGCTCGCAGACCGCACCCAACGGCGGGGTCGCCGTGCCGTCGGCACGGCCGTCGGGCATCCCGCGCGGTGCCACCTCGGTGCCCCCGAGCGCGGTTGGCGTCTCCCCGGGCGGGGTGACGACCAGGGTCGATGTCCCCGCGGATTCGACCGAAGAGGAGTATTTCCAGGCCTGCCACGCCGCGAAGGTCTGGATGGAGGCACAGCCCGGGACGGGCGGATCGCTGTTCGAGCCGTACCTGGGCATGATCCAGGCGTCGCAATCGGGCACGGCCGGCACCTGGAACGCTCGATGGACCGACCTGACCCCCGCCCGGCAGGCGGCCGTGATCACCGCCGCGCGCGCCGCCGCCAACGACGAATGCGGGTAGCGTTCGCCGCCCCGCGCCAATTGTGATCATGGGTACAAAAAGTGCCTCCCCGGCCGCCGGGAGTGGCTTCGGCCGAGCAAAATGAACGCATGCCCGGCGGACGTGGCGGAACGGTGGCGCGTCGATCTTCACCGACCCGGGTGGCGCTGGCCCTGGGCAGCGGCGGCGCCCGCGGCTACGCCCACATCGGGGTGATCGAGGCGCTGCGGGCGCGCGGTTACGAGATCGCCGGGATCGCCGGCTCCTCGATGGGCGCGATGGTCGGCGGCCTGGAGGCGGCCGGACGCCTCGACGAGTTCGCCGACTGGGCGAAGTCCCTGACGCAGCGCACCATCCTGCGGCTGCTGGACCCCGCCATCAGCGCGGCCGGGGTGTTGCGGGCGGAGAAGATCCTGGACGCGGTGCGTGACATCCTCGGCACGGTGTCCATCGAGCAACTGCCGATCCCCTACACCGCGGTCGCCACCGACCTGCTGGCCGGCAAGTCGGTGTGGTTCCAGCGCGGCCCTCTCGACGACGCGATCCGGGCGTCCATCGCGATTCCGGGGGTGATCGCCCCTTACGCGCTCGACGGGCGGCTGCTCGCCGACGGCGGCATCCTCGATCCGCTGCCGATGGCGCCCATCGCCGCGGTGAACGCCGACCTGACCATCGCGGTCAGCCTCAGCGGCAGCGAGGCCGTCGGCGGCCGCGAGGCGGAGCCGGGGGCCACCGCCGAGTGGTTGAACCGCATGGTGCGCAGCACGTCGGCGCTGCTGGACACCGCGGCGGCCCGGTCCCTGCTGGACCGGCCCACCGCGCGGGCCGTCCTGAGCAGGTTCGGCGCACCGGACAACTGGTCCGACGACCCGGACACGGACGATGCCGGGCCCGAGGACATCGCCGATGTTCCCGGGGTGCCCAAGCTGGGCAGCTTCGAGGTGATGAACCGGACGATCGACATAGCCCAGTCCGCGCTGGCCAGGCACACGCTGGCGGCCTACCCGCCCGACGTGCTGATCGAGGTGCCACGGTCGACCTGTCGGGGCCTGGAGTTTCACCGGGCGGGCGAAGTGATCGAGGTGGGCCGCGCCCTGGCCGATTCGGCCCTGGACGCCTTCGAAACCGATCCGGAGCAGACGGAGACGCCGGCGCTCGAGGGTTGATCAGGCGCCGAGGAAGCGCGCGACGGCCGCCGCCTCGCGGCGGCCCTGTTGGCGCCCGGCCAAGGCGGAGTCGATGCGGCAGCGCGGGTCCAGCGGGTTGGGTCCGAAGGCCGCCAGCGAGTCGTCGTCGGCGAACACCGCGTGCGTCGCTCCGGGGAACGCCGCGATCTCGGCGGCCGGCCCGTCGCCGAACGGCGCCGGCGCGTCGCGGCCCGAGGGAATCAGCACCACCGCGGCGTCGCAATCGCCGGCCACACCCAGGTTGATCGAGCTGCCGACGCCGCCGTCCATATAGCGCCGGCCCCCGATGGTCACCGGCGGCCACGCCCCCGGCACCGCGCAACTGGCCGCCACCGCGTCGACGAGCCCGACGCCCGAGTCGCGGTCGAAGACAACGAGTTCGCCGGTGGCGACGTCGATGGCGGTGATGCGCAGCGCCCGGTCCGGCCAGTCGTGTGACGGCAGGCGCTGGGCGATCACGCGGCGCCGGACGGCCTCGGGCACGGTCTGGGTCGCCAGCGCCACGGCCCCGATCCGGCGCAACTGCTGGCGGGTCTTGTCCTGCGCGTCGTCGTAGGGCCGGCCCAGCGCGGTCAGGAAGACCTCGGTGATGTCGTCGATGTCGACGCCGGAATCGATCTCGGCCGACGACTCGGCGACCTGCCGATCGAACAGTGCCTCGAGCGGGCAACCGCTGCCGAGCTGCGCGGCGACCGCCGAACCCGCCGAGGTGCCCACCAGTACATCCGACTCCAGCAGCAGCCGGGCGGCCGCCGGCGACTCGTCGGCGATTCCGCGCAGAACCCCCGTCTCCCAAGCGATTCCGGCGATTCCCCCGCCTGCGAGCACGAGCGCGCGTCTGGCCGTCACGCGGACGCACCGGTGTGCTGGGCGCGCTGAACCGACTCGCTGAGATCCTCTCGGCGCAACTGATGACTCGGCGGGTCGGGCAGCACCAATTCCCTGGTGACACGCAACCCGGCTTCGACGTGGACCAGCTCGCCTGGCGCGATCAGGCTCCAGCGCGGATCCTCGTCCATCCGCTCGGTGGCGAACACCACCGACGATCGGGTGCACAGCGGCTGCGACCACGCGCGAATTCGCTTGGTCTGCATGTCGAATTCGGGCGCACCGTCCAGTCTCCGGTCCAGGACGTAAAGCTCGTGGGCCTCGGGGTAGCGCAGCGCCCACATGTCGGTGGCCGTGCTCAGCAGGACGTTGAGCGCGTAGATCGGCGCGTTGCCCGCGAGCCACCGCGCGGCGTCGACGAGGCCCGCCGTCTCGTCGCCGTCCCGGCCGCGGATCGAACCGGTGATCAACGCGAACACCCGCTCGGAATCGGTCTCGCCCAGCACCAGGCCGTCGGTGCCGAGCTCGCGGAGCCGTTCGTCGATGCCGTCCAGCCCCTCGACGACGCCATTGTGCGCGAAGATCCGGCCGTCCTGCAGAAACGGGTGGGTGTTGCGGACGTCGAGCGAACCCGTTGTGGCGTAACGGACGTGCGCGACGAAGGTGGTGCCGGTCAGCTCGTGCGCCTCGGTGGCGAATTGGGTGTCCTGCCAGGCCGCGATCGGCTCCTTGTGCAGCTGCGGCCGGCCGTGCGCGTCAAACACACCCAGGCCGGTGCCGTCCGGGTTCTTCCGGCTCTGCGCGGACAGGCTGTCCGGAGCGTTCAGCAGCCAGAAGGTCGCGGTGCACACGTCCGTCCCGGCGTGCAAGCCAAAAAGTCGGCACATGGTGTCGACGCTACCGAAGGCGCTCGGGGAATCAGCCCGTCAGCATCGCCGAGAGGTCCCGCAGGGCTTGGCGCGCATAGCCCTTCCAGATTCGGCCGAACAGCGGCAGGGCCCACGATGTCAGCGGTGACCTCGGATAGATGTCCCAGCGCCAAGTGATCTCGGTCCCGCCCGCCGCCGGGGCGAAGATCCATTCGCCCACAACATGATCGACCAGCAGCGCCATCGGACCCCGGATCTTGGTCAACCGGTACCCGAACGACCGGGGCGGCTCGACGCTGGTCAGCTCCTCGCGCATGCTGGCGCCGCCGGCCAGGTGCACAACGCGGGTCTGGCCCGCGGCGTCCCATCCGCCGGTCTGCTCGCGCACCTCCCGGACGGGCGGAATCGGGCCGTGCCGGCGGTTGAAAAGGTCGGGAAGCGGCGCGGGCAGCGTGCGCCGAAAGGCCTCCTCGGCGGGGACGGGTACGACCAGGGATTCGTCGACGACGAGCGATTGTGGCACTGGCATAACGCCTTTCATTTAGTGCGCCCCTCACCTTCCCACTCGCGAGCAGACGCAGAATCGCACTGTTGGATGCGAAATTACGCGATTTTGCGTCTGCTCGCGCACAAGAGGCGACCACTCAGTCGCGCGCCTCGACCACCCAATAGCCGTGCTCGGCATATCGCGCCCGGATGGCCTTCTTGTCGTACTTGCCGACGCTGGTGCGCGGAATCTCCTCGACGAACGTCCACCGCTCGGGCAGCCACCAGCGGGCGACCTTGTCGGCGAGGAACTTTCGCAGGTCCTCGGCGCTCACCGACGAGTGCTTGGCCACCACGACCGCGAGAGGCCGCTCCTGCCACCGCTCGTCGGGGACGCCGACAACCGCGGCCTCGAGCACCTGCGGGTGCGCGATCAGGCAGTTCTCCAGTTCGACAGACGAGATCCATTCGCCGCCGGACTTGATCACGTCTTTGGCCCGGTCGGTCAGCGTGACGAAGCCGCGCTCGTCGATGCGGCCGACGTCGCCGGTGCGCAACCAGCCGGAGTCGAACTTGGAGTCGTCGTGGCCCAGGTAATAGGAGCCAGTGATCCAGGGGCCGCGCACCTCCACCTCGCCGACGGCGGCGCCGTCGTTGGGCAGCACCGCACCCTCGTCGTCGACGATGCGCATCTCCACCCCGCAAACCGGTTGACCCTGGGTCGCGCGGAACGCCCAGTGCTGGTCCTCGGGAGTTCCGGGCGGCGGCCAGGCCATGGTGGCCATCGGCGACGTTTCGGTCATGCCCCACAGCTGGCGGATCTGGACGCCGTGTTTCTCCTCGAAGGTGCGCATCAGCGACACCGGGACGGCCGAGCCGCCGCAGACCACCAGGCGCAGCGAGGACATGTCATGTTCGGGCTCGTCCTCCAGGCGATGCAGGACGTCGTTCCAGATGGTGGGCACGGCGCCGGCGACGGTGGGCCGCTGGGTTTCGACCATGGCGATCAGCGAGCGGGCGTCGAGGTGGCAATCGGGGAGCACCAGGTCGGCGCCCGCCATCAGCGCCGAGTAGGGCAGCCCCCAGGCGTTCGCGTGAAACATCGGCACGATCGGGAGCACGCTGTCGACCGCCCCCACGCCGATCCCGTTGGTGGTGCACCCCCCCATGGCGTGCAGGAAGCTCGAACGATGGCTGTAGACAACGCCTTTCGGGTTGCCCGTGGTGCCGCTGGTGTAACACATTGCGGCCGCGGACGTCTCGGCGATGTCGGGCCAATCGAAGTCGGGGGACTCGGCGTCGATCAGCTCGGCATACCGCAGCACGGTCTTGCCGGACGCCTCCAGTGCGGCCGTGTCGCCGTCGCCGACCACGATCACCGCCTGCACGGTCTTGAGCTCCCCCAGGACCGGCGCGAGCAGTTTGGCCAGTGACGCGTCGACCAGCACGACGTGGTCCTCGGCCTCGTTGGCCACGAAGACGATCTGCTCGGGGAACAGGCGGATGTTGAGGGTGTGCAGGACGGCGCCCATCGACGGCACCGCGAGGTAGGTCGCCAGGTGCTCGGCGTTGTTCCACATGAACGTCGCGACGCGCTGGTCCGCGGTGACGCCGAGGCGGCGCAGCGCGTTTGCCAGCTTGGCCGCCTGTTGACCCAGCTCGCGGTAGGTGGTCCGCCGATACCCGTCGCCGGTGGCGGTGGTGACCGTCCGTTCGCCGTGGATACCGCAGCCGTGCCGCATGATCGCGGCGATCGTCAGCGGATAGTCCTGCATCGTGCTGTCCATCGCGTACCGCCTTACCCTCGACGCGGCACCGCCTCGTGTGCGGTCGGGCGAATGCTATCGCCGCACACCGCCGGTGGAAAACGGGTTACCCCGACAACGCGCGTTTTACGGCTACGGCTAGGCGAATACCGGTTCGGCAGGCAGCAGCTCGGGCGCGGCCCAGTCGGCCGCCGACCCCGTCGCGGCCTCGACGCCCAGCGCGACGACCGAGGCGACCGGCGCCACCGTGACCATGCCGGCGTAGTCGGCGATGTAGAGGTACCGTGCGTCGGCGCTTTCGACCACGCACGACGGCTGGTTCGCCACCCCGATGGTGCCGACGACGTCGTGGGTGAGCGTGCTCAGCACCGTGACGCCCTGGTCGCTGACCAGGTAGGCGCGATCGCCGTCGCCGCTGAGGGTCAGTCCGGTGAGGATGCCGCTGATCTCGCTGATCTTGCTGGTGCCGGTGATCTTGGCGGTGCGGGTATCGACGACGTCGATCACGGCGCCCAACTCGGGGGCGCAGCTGGCCACGTAGGCGATCGCGCCGTCGGGGCTGAGCGCGACGTCGCGGATGGATAGGCCGATCTCGACGGTGTGCAGGACGCGGGACCCGGTCGGGGCGTGCGCGTCGATCATGACGAGCTGTCCGCCGCCCGGGCCGTTGGTGGCGACGTAGAGGCGGCTCCCGTCCGCGCTGGACCGGACGCATTCCGTGGTGGTTCCGGGCCGGTTCGGGAGGGCGATCTCCTCGGTGCGGCCGGTCCTGGTGTCCAGGACGGCGATATCGGGGCCGGCGGCGCCGTGGCGGCCGGCGTAGACGTAGTCGCCGTCGGGGCTGACCACCAGGTCGGTCACGCTGAACGCCAGCGGGTATGTGGCGGTGACGGCGCCGGTCGGCAGGTCGACGACCCCGATCGAGTCGTACGCCGGTGTCACGGTGCTGACGTATGCGCGGTTGGGGTCGCGGCGGCCGACGGCGACCGCGAAGGGCTCGGGCAGGCCGGGGACGGTCTGCACGACGCGGCAGGTGTCGGTGTCGATGACCGAGACGCTGTCGTAGCCGTAGTTGGCCACCATCAGCCGGGTGCCGTCCGGGCTGGCGACGATGCCGCTGATCGGGCCTTGGCGCACCGCGATCCGCGCGACGATCGGAAATCCGGCCGCCGCACCCAACTCGATGGCCCGGCCCTCGCCGGTCTCCTTCCGGTGGTTCACGTCGCGCATGCTGGCACCGCCTTCGCTCCTGGTACGTCCGCGGACGGCACAGCGATCGAACTCGCCGTGTCCACCTGCGGCCCTGGATAAGCCGCGTTACAGCACCCAGAGATAGTTGCTTTTAACAAATTTTACTGACGAATTTCGGCGCAAGAATATTTCTCGACGATGCCTGTGATCCACGTCACCCGAATAAACGCGATTGCGGCATAGCCGAGGCTAATCAATTAAGCGGCGGTGATCCGGGGGCCATGCGAATATGCCTTGATAGACGGCGGTTTTCGCTCATGCAGCGAACCATCTGGACGGGTGGACAGCCGTCCATAAATAAGGGAAAACTTAATATTTATCGATTGAAGAGGTGAATGTCACATCTTCCCGCCTGGGCGCGTCACTGGCCCAAAACAATTAGAGCGCGTCGCGGTCGCGTTCACCGGTCCGGATGCGAATAACCTTCTCCACCGGTGAAACCCACACCTTGCCGTCGCCGATCTTCCCGCTGCGCGCCGCGCCGATGATCGCCTCTACGACCCGGTCGGCGAACGCCTCGTCGACGAGAACCTCGACGCGTACCTTCGGAACGAACTCGACCGCGTACTCGGCGCCGCGGTACACCTCGGTGTGGCCCCGCTGCCGGCCATACCCCTGGACCTCTGTGACGGTCAGACCCAGCACCCCCACGGCCTCCACGGCATGCCTGACGTCATCGAGCGTGAACGGTTTGACGATCCCGGTGACCAGCTTCATGGCTTCACCACTCAATCGTCGGCGGGTTCCGCGGACGGCTCGGTGCGCGCGGCCACCAACGGCTCGACCCGCCGGCCCGTCACGAGCCCCTCGTCGGGGTAGGCCTCCTCGTCGTGCACGCCGACGTCGCCGGTCTCCAGGACCTCGTCGGGCATGCGCAACTTCATGAAGAGGCCGAGGACCCGCAGGATGACGAACGTGACGAGCGCGTCCCAGACGATGATCGTGGCCGCGGCGCCGGCCTGGATCAGGATCTGTTTGGGATGGTGGCCATACAGCCAACCGGCGAAGGTCACGTCCGTCCCGGTGCTGCCACCCAGGTACACAACGACCTTCGGGTCGGCGAGGACCCCGACAAGCAGCCCGCCCGCCAGGCCCGCCATGCCGTGGGTGTGAACCACGCCGAGGGCGTCGTCGACCTTCTTGAACGGCCTGGTCCGGCCGAGCCAGTTCCACGACATCCAGACCAGGGACGAGGCGACGACGCCGATGATCATCGCGCCGAAGCTGTTGACGTAGCCGGCCGCCGGGGTGATGGCGACCAGCCCGGTGATCATGCCGTTGACCGCGCCCAGGAAGGTCGGCTTGCGCGCCTTGCTGGCGAAGATGTCCCAGATCACCCAAGTGAGCAGCGCGACCGCGGTAGTGAGGTTGGTGTTGATCACCGCCAGGGAGGCGTCGGCACCGGCGAAATACGGGTCACCGCCGTTAAAGCCGTTCCAGCCCAACCACAGGATGCCGGCGCCGACCGCGGCCATCGGGAGGTTGTTGGGCACCGCGCGTTCCCGGTCGCGTGCGAGACGGGGGCCGATCACCGCGGCGGCGACGAATCCGCTGGTTCCGGCGGCCAGGTGGATCACGTACCCACCGCTGAAGTCCAACGCGCCCGCCTGTCCCCACCAGCCGCCACCCCACACGAGGAACGCGTTGACCGAGTAGGCGAACGTCGACCACAGCGGCACGAAGATCAGCCACACCTTGAAGTTCATCCGGCCGACCACGCTGCCGAGGAACAGCAGCGGAGTGATGGCGGCGAACACGAACTGGAAGTACGCCAGCGTGGTCTCCGAGAAGCGGAACTTCGGCATGCTGCCGTCCAGCAGCGGGATGACGGCCTGTCCCTGGTTGTCGGTGCCCAGGATGGTGTGCGGAATCCCGACCGCGGCCCTCAGGATGCCGGGGCCGAGCTTGAGCGGCTCGCCGAACCCCATCTTGAAGCCCCAGAGCACCCATACGACCAGCACCAGCGAGAATCCGGTGAAGGCCATCAGCATGGTGTTGACGGCCCACTTCTTCTGCACGATGCCGCCGTACAGCACGGCGATGCCTGGGATGCTCATCAGGCCGACGAGCGTCGCGGCCACCAATTGCCAGGCGTTGTCTCCGGGGTTCAGCCAATCGGGATAGGGCAACATGGTTCAGACACACCCCAATTCGAGCCGGCGGGCTATAATCAGCTGCGGTGCGAAATGACGCCGTAGACGGGTGAAGCCTTTGCCCGGATTGTTTCGGCCGTATGTGCAACGGTTTAAATCCTGATTTCATCTGTTCCCGGAGCCGGGCCGTTCAACGCCAACGCTGCGGCCGTCGCGACACGGCTCGCGACGTGGTGTCAGCGATGCCTCGGGAATCGCCTTGGGCATGAAGAAATTTCGGACCCCCCGAGTGCGGCTCGCCGAACCAGTTGTGCCGCAACATCGTCGGAGTCGTCCAAGCCGGTCCTCGTGGTCAGCCGAACTGCGTCTGCGGCCGGGGCAGGGCCGCGCCGTCGACGGTGATGTCGACCTTCTCGTTGTAAAAAGCCACCAGGCCGGCGATCTGACCCACCGCCGCCAGCGGATAGTGATACGTCCAGGCCAGGTCCGGATACGCGGTGTCACCCACCCGCACCGACCAGTATCCCGACGTCACGCCCTTGTACGGGCACAGCGTCTGTGTGGGGCTGGGTTCCAGAAGTTCGAACGCGATGTCGGTCGGATCGATGTAATACCTTGTGGGCAGGCCGGTTTCAAACAGCAGCACCGGGGACCGGGTGTCCGCCAGCACGGTTCCCTCGAGCTCGACGCGGACGTGCCGGTGCGAGCGCAGCGCGTCGACCCGCGAATACGGATTGCGGGGGTGACCGTAGATCGGCTCGTCTTCCTCGAACCACCGCAACGGATCCCACTCGAATCGCACGGTGCCCGCGACGGGGCCGTCGCCGTCCGCGTCGAACACCCGCGCCGCCGAGGGATGGGTCTGGCCGCCGCCGACCAGCGAGTGCAGCCGTGACGGGCCGAGCTGCACCTTCTGCGGGTGGTCCTCGTCGCGCAGGAACTCCGCGCGGACGTCGGCCAGCGGCACGTAATACGCCGGGTAGTAGGGCACTTCCCACACGTAGCGCGCCGCGATGGTGTCGAAGACCAGGTCGGGGCCGAGATAGCCGCGGACCCGGCGCGGCGCGGGCTCGATGCGTCCGCGGGTGGCGGCCATCTGCGGGTAGTCGCGCTCGGCGCTCATGCCTGGTCCTTCGAGGCCAGTCCGGCCGGCGCATTGCCGATCGCCTTGTGGATGGCGCCGGCCAGCGCCAGGGCGCTCTCCTCGGTGAGTTCGAGCGCGACGCGCGCGGACGGGCCCAGCTCCGGGTTGATCACGTCGATGTTGACCGTGTGGCCGTAGGGCGCGTGGACGGGATGGTCGACGTACACCGTGGCGCGGGTGGCGCCGAACCAGCCGGTCTTGCCCTTGCCGCTGCCGTCGATCCGCACGTGTTCGGTGAGGTATGTGCACATGTGTTGGGACGCCTAGCCTTTCAGGTGGGTGGCGAAGAATTCGTCGATGCGCCGCCAGCCGTCGACGGCCGCCTCCGGCCGGTACGCCGGCCTGTCGACGGAGAAGAACGAATGGCCCGCGCCGTCGTAGGAGTGGAACTCGTGCGGCTTGTCGAATTTGGTCAGCTCGGCGTCCAGGGCGGCAACGGCGGGCGGCGCCGGGAACCTGTCGTCGGCCCCGAACAGCCCCAGCATCGGGCAGCTCAGCTTCGGCGCCAGGTGCAGGATCGGCTGCATGGCCTTGGGCATGCCCTCCGGTAGGTCCTCGACGATGAACGCGCCGTAGCAGTCCACCGCGGCGTCGAACGGCAGCGAGCATGCCGCCAGGAACGCGTGCCGCCCGCCGGAGCAGTGCCCGATGACGCCGAACTTCCCGTTGGCGCCGGGCAGCGAACGCAGGTGTTCGACTGCGCCGGCGACGTCACCGACCAGCCGTTCGTCGGGCACTCCACCGGCGGCCCGTACCGTCGCCGCGGCGTCGTCGGGAGCGGCGCCCGGAGCCTCGCGCGAATACAGGTTGGGGGCCACGGCGTGATAGCCGCTGACCGCGAGCCGCCGCACGAACTCCTTGGTTTCCCGGTCGTAGCCGGGCATGTGGTGGATCCACACGATTCCGCCGCGCGCTCCCCCGGCAAGCGGCGACGCGCGGTAGGCCTCGATCTCGTCGCCGCCGTGGCCGGTGATGGTGATGGTTTCCGCGCGGATGGCGTCCGGGCTGGGTGCGTTCATCGCAACTCCTTCAAGGCTCCTGGTGTGGCCGCAACGGCTCCGCCGGAACCAACGTATCCGAGCCGCGCCACCGACCGGGCGGGCGCAGGTCGCTGATGGTTTGGCGGCGCCGATCGCGTATCGAGCCAGCCTTCGAGTTGCCTTATGAGATGAGGTGGGTGACGAACACGGGGTGCACCATTAACGCGACACCGAGGACAACCAGCGTCGCCGCCGTCAGACGGCGTAGCTGATCGCCGAACGGGGCGATCTTTTCCAACCAGATGACCACCGACAGTGCCAACATCCACCCCAATTGCATTGTGCCAAAGGCGATCAGCAACACCATCAGCATCCAACAGGAACCGAGACAGTAGATGCCGTAGCGCCCTCCGGCGAGCAGTGCCCCCGAACGGCGGTGGGCATGTTCGCCCGACGCGCCGGACACGAACATCGGGCCGCGGCAGTGGTGCAGGCATGTCGACTTGAACCGCGTGAGCTGATGCAGCCCGGCGAGCACCGCGACCGCGCCGGCCACCCGACCCACCCACGGGCAGCTGTGCAGGACCGGGTTCAGCCGGTTCGACACCACGAACGCCGGCACGCCCACGACACTCCACACGGCCAGGTAGCCCGCGACGAAGAGGACCGCCGCAACGGCGTTACCTGCGGCGGCGCGAGCGTAGCGACCGACGACGGGCAGTACCGCGGGAAGCATCATCGCCGCCATCATCGCCACCCACGCGACGAGGAATGCGGCCAACGGCATCGTGGATTGGGTGTCCATCGGCATTCGGTCGCCGCGCATGCCCGCCGCACTGACCATCGACCACCACCAGCCCAGACCGGCCAAAACCAGCAGCAATGCCGGCAACCAAATTTCAGTCCACGACCGCCCATGTCCCTCGCCGTTGTCCACTTAAGCCGCTCCCTTCGATTGACGCCAAAATGCGATTGGTGGCCAAGCTACCCCACCCCGGGTGGGGTGGGGTATGATGAGCCGTGTCCGACATTGACAGGAGTTCTGGGGCAGTTATGGACGAAGATTTGACGGCCAAAAAGCACGCGGCGCTCAACCGGCTCAAGACGGTTCGGGGTCACCTCGACGGGATCATCCGGATGCTGGAGTCCGACGCGTATTGCGTGGACGTGATGAAGCAGATCTCGGCCGTGCAGTCCTCGTTGGAGCGCGCGAACCGGGTGATGTTGCACAACCACCTGGAGACGTGTTTTTCATCGGCGGTGCTCGATGGTCGTGGCCAAGCGGCCATCGAGGAATTGATCGATGCCGTCAAGTTCACTCCGGCGCTGACCGGCCCGCAGGCCGTGCTGGGCGGGGATGCGGTGGGCGAACCCGCCGACAAAGAACCGGCGGCGGCGGGCCGCCGGGGGTAAAGACCGCCACGATTTTCTTCGCGGGCGATGGGCTGTGGAACGCCCGGTATAGAGGGCAAACGAAATGAAAGAGAGCGTTGAAGATGTTGGCGTTGCATGGATTTATGGCCAAGGCGGTACCCACCGTGGTGACCGGAGCGGTGGGCGTTGCGGCCTACGAGGTGTTGCGTAAGGGGGCGGCCAAAGTTCCGTTGCGCACGGCAACCGTCACTCTCACCGCCTGGGGAATGCGCGTTGCCCGCGAGGCCGAGCGCAAGGCGGGCGTGAGCGCCGAGCGGGCCCGGCTAACCGCTGCCGACGTGGTGGCCGAGGCCAAAGAGCGCATCGGCGAAGACGTCGCCCCCGTAGGGGCGTCAGGCAAATCCGATGACCACTGACGTTCTTTCTGAGTGCGATGTTGCGCTGACACTCGTCTCCGACGCATCAGGACGGATGCGTGTGCACGCCAGCGGGTTTCGATTCGACACGGTTCGGGCCGTTGCGATCGAGGACCGGGTCGCCCAGGTAGCCGGCGTGCGCGCGGTGTATGCCTACCCGCGCACGGAATCGGTGGTGATTTTGTATTCGCCCGAAAACCACGACCCCGCAGCCGTTTTGACGGCAATAGCCGAAGCTCGGCACGTCCCCGCAGAATCGGTCCCCGCCCGAGCACCGCACTCGGCTGAGGTCCGCGACACGGGCGCGGTGCGGAGATTCGGCGGCGCGATCCGGCACCTGCTCGGTCGTTCGCCGGACGGCGACGAGCCGGCCGACACCGGCGGTGGCTGCCACGCGGGGCAGACCGCCTGCGGCCAGGTCTCAACGCGCGAGGACAACAGGCGCCAACGCCGGACATGGCTGCGGCGCCTGTGGTTGGCCCTGCCGTTGGGGCTGGTGACATCGGGCGTGACGATGTTTTTCGGCGCCTATCCGTGGGCGGGATGGCTCGCCTTCGGGGCGACGTTACCGGTGCAATTCGTGGCCGGGTGGCCGTTCCTCAAGGGCGCGGTGCAGCAGGCGCGGGCGCTGACCGCCAACATGGACACCCTGATCGCACTGGGCACGCTGACCGCTTTCTTCTACTCCACCTATGAGTTAATCGTCGGCGGACCACTGTTTTTCGACACCGCGGCTTTGATCATCGCGTTCGTGGTGCTGGGCCGCTATTTCGAGGCCCGGGCAACCGGCAAGGCGTCCGAGGCGATCAGCAAACTGCTGGAGATGGGCGCCAAGGAAGCCTGCCTCCTGGTGGACGGCGAGGAGCTGCTTGTCCCGGTCGAGCAGGTGCAGGTCGGAGACCTGGTGCGGGTGCGCCCGGGAGAGAAGATTCCGGTGGACGGTCAGGTGGTCGACGGACGCGCCGCCGTCGACGAGTCGATGCTGACCGGCGAGTCGGTCCCGATCGAGAAGACGCCGGGTGACCATGTCGCCGGCGCAACGGTCAACGTCGACGGCGTGCTGACAGTGCGCGCGACCGCCGTTGGCGCGGACACCGCGCTGGCCCAGATCGTCCGCCTGGTCGAGCAAGCACAGGGCGGCAAAGCCCCCGTGCAACGCTTGGCCGACCGCGTCTCGGCGGTGTTCGTGCCGGCCGTCGTCGGGGTTGCCGTCGCGACGTTCGCCGGCTGGACGCTGCTCGCAGCCAACCCGATCGCCGGCATGACCGCCGCGGTCGCGGTGCTCATAATCGCGTGCCCATGTGCATTGGGCCTCGCGACCCCCACCGCGATCACGGTCGGCACCGGCCGGGGTGCGGACATGGGGATCTTGGTCAAAGGCGGTGAGGTGCTGGAGGCCTCCAAGAAGATCGACACCGTGGTGTTCGACAAGACCGGCACCCTCACCCGCGCCCAGATGCGGCTCACCGATGTGATTCCCGGAAAGAGGCGACAACCGGACACGGTGCTGCGGCTCGCCGCGGCGGTCGAGTCGGGCTCCGAACACCCGATCGGCGCCGCGATCGTCGCCGGTGCACGCGAACGGGAATTGCAGATACCCGACGCCACGTCGTTCGCCAATCTCGCCGGACACGGAGTGCGGGCCGAAATCGAGGGCCACCCCATAGTCGTCGGACGGCGCAAGCTCATCGACGAACACGGTCTCGACATGCCCGACCACCTTGGCGCGGCGGCCGCGGAGCTCGAAGAGCTAGGCCGCACCGCGGTATTCGTCGGCCGCGACGGCCAGGTCATCGGTGTGCTCGCGGTCGCCGACACGGTCAAAGACGACGCGGCCGATGTCGTCGCGGCGCTGCACGCTATGGGGCTGAAGGTCGCCATGATCACGGGCGACAACGCCCGCACGGCCGCCGCGATCGCGCAGCAGGTCGGGATCGACCAAGTGCTCGCCGAGGTGTTACCCGAAGACAAGGTAACGGCAATCCGGAAGCTGCAGGACGAGGGCCGCGTGGTCGCGATGGTCGGCGATGGCGTCAACGACGCGCCGGCGCTAGTGCAGGCCGATCTCGGCATTGCGATCGGCACCGGTACCGACGTGGCCATCGAGGCCTCTGACATCACGCTGATGTCGGGTCGGCTCGACGGGGTCGTGCAGGCGATCGAGCTGTCGAGGCAGACGCTGCGCACCATCTACCAGAACCTCGGCTGGGCGTTCGGCTACAACACCGCCGCAATTCCCCTTGCCGCACTCGGCTTGCTCAATCCGATCATCGCCGGCGCCGCGATGGGGTTCTCGTCGGTCAGCGTCGTGACCAACTCCCTGCGGCTGCGCCGCTTCGGCCGCAACACCAGACCGCACAATAACCAGGAAAGGGAAAAAGCGGTGACACCGACGACGGATTTGGTTGCGGCAGAGAGTAACAACGCATTCGTCGGCGGGGTCCGGGAGGCAGTGCGATGAAGACATGGTTCGGTGGAGACGGCTGGGGCTGGCGCACCGCGATGGTCAATGCGCCGGCGATGGCGCTGTTGTGGGGTGCCTTCCTTACCGCCGTAGTCCTTGCGTTGCGCTCCGGGTTCACGCGGTATAGCCATCCGGTGGCCCCGATGGGGACCGGCGCCGCTGCGGGTGGGGGCCTATCGGGCGCTCCCACCGCCCGCGGCGAAACCGACGACGACTTCTATCGGCGGTTGATGTAACTGCGCAGGAGGCCTTGGGCACCAGCCTGATTCAGGCCGAGACGGTATCGCGCTGACCAGGAGGTCATCACATGACGAAATACACACGGCGCGCAACGCTCGCCGCGCTCGGCGCCGGCGCTGTCATGGGTATCGGGTACGCCCTGCGGGGAACCCTCGGCATACCTACGCTGCGCATCCGCCTGACCGACGGCGGGATGATGGGCGCCAGTCCGGCGGACATGAGCCTCTACATGGAGATGTTCAACCGACATAACGAGATCACCCGCACCGTCGAGGAGATCCCCGGCGGCGTGCGCACCACCACCCAGTCGAACGCACCTGATCTCGCCGCCCAACTCCATGCACACGTCTCAAGCATGTACTCCCACCTCGACCAGGGCTCCGAAGTCATGTGCATGAGCCAAAGCCTGCCAACGCTATTCCGCAACGCCGGAGGTTACCGGCGCCAGTTGACCTTCACACCAACTGGCATCATTGCCGAGGAAACCTCGGACGATCCCGCCCTGACCGAGGCCATCCGCGCCCACGCCCGCGAAGTGACGGGGTTTGTGCGCGACGGAATGCCCGCAATGATGCGGGGCATGATGGGCGGTCCCGGGGGAATGATGGGTCCCGGCGGCATGATGGGGCCGGGCACGCGACCATAGGCGCGGCTCCTTAGCCGACCTTGATGGGCACCGTGACGGACTCCGTCGCGGCCGGCAGCCTGGTGGTGTCGACCACCAGGATCTCGCCGCTGTCCTGAGTGCCATTGGGCAGCGTCTTGGGCCTGAGTTGAAACGGCGGGGTGGCGGCCGGCCCACCGACTAGCCCGGCGATCCCAAAGTCGCTGTCGTTGGCCAGGATCAGCGTGTTACCGCCATCCCGGCTGATGAGCCCCTCGACATGGTCGTGCCCGAAGAAATCCCCGTTCGGGGACAGCGAACGCACCAGGCCCCCGAGATCGAGCTTCAGCGTCTTGGAGGGGAGGGTGATTCCGGCACCCCTGAGTTTGCCGGTGGCCGCCGCGTCGGTGATCACCCCGACGAACGTCTCGATCGGGACGCCGTCGATCAGCAGGCCGCCGCCGTCGGCCCGATAGGTCGCTCCCGGCGCCGTCGAACGCGGTCCGACGTCGGTGGCCCCGGAGATGTCGGCCGCGTAGACCTTCTTGTTGCCGTCGGGCTGCGGCCGGTCGTCACGTTCGTCGACCAGAAACATCGTCGCGCTGACGGCGGTGATCTCCGATACCGCGACCTTCGTGTGCTGCGGATCGGCCAGCGGATAGAGGTACTCGTGCACGTCGCCGCGGTTGGCGAGGTTGATGGTCACGATGCGGGCGATCGGAACGGATCTGGCCGAACCGGCCAGGCCCGGCGTGTTCAGGGCCGACTGCATGATGCCCACCAGCGTTCGGCCATCGGGGGTGATGGTCAGCCCCTCCATCCCCCGATTCGGGCCGCGCAGCGCCAGCTCGCCGGGCAGCGTGCCGTCATACGGCGAAAGGCGTTCCAGTTCTTTGCCGTTGGCGTCGAAGTGGACGACGAACGGGCCGTACTCGTCGGACACCCAGAACGTGCCGTCGGGCATGGCGACCAGGCCTTCGCTGTCCAGGCCGTGATCCGACGCCGGCAACCGATTGCCGTTGAGGTCGACGAGTGACTCGCCGGTGGACGCCCGCGGGTCGATGACGCCGACGAGCGGCGCGCCGTCCTTTCCGGTCAGCGTGATGATCTGCTCCAGCGACGCGACACCGTCGCGGAGTTTGAGCTTGGCGATCTGGGGATGGAAAGTCGGTATGGGAAGCACCTTTTCGCCGGTGGTGCGCCCGCCGACGTTCGGGCCGCGATCGGACAGGCCGTAGATTTCGTCGGCGCTGCCGGGCACCGCGGCGATCGCGGAGCCGTGCGCGTTGGCCTGCACGGCGACCTCGCCGACGATGAGCAGCGGCGTTTCGTCCTCGGCATACAGCCGCACGGCGTGGCTGACGGTGACCGGAAGCTGATCGGTTCCGGTGAACCCGGCGTCCGGGGTGTAGATCATCGCCCCGAACGCGCCGTAGGCGATGGTGCCGTGCGCGGGCTTGCCGAACGCCACCGGTGTGACGCCGCTGGTGGCGGTCAACAGCTGGCCCGGGGAGATGGTCAGGACCGTCCCGGCGCGGGTGGTCAGTTCCTTGAGCGGCGGCACCGACAGCGGGGGCGGGGGGTCCGACGCGCAGGCCGCCACCGCGAGCAACACCGTGCCCGCGGCCAGCCACGCACACGACGCCGTCCGGCGAGTGGATGCCATGAAGCCGATTTTGGCGCGTCTAACGCCGCTTATCGCGCACTTTGTAGGTAGAAGGCCACGACTTTCGCGATTCGTCGCCGGTCAGGGGGGTTCCCATCCCCCCGACCTTGACGTTGTAGGCCTCCTTGCCGGGGCCGACCTCGCGGTTGGCGTGTTCCTGGGCCAGGTAGTACAGCTCGTCGATGGTGGCTTCGTCGTAGGCGACGAACGAGGTCTCCCGTGCGACGTCGTCGATTCCCGCCAGCATCCGGTCGGCCAGCACCCGCGACGCCAGCGCCGCCAGTCCCAGCAGCGCGAACGGGATGATCCAGTAGCCGACGTAGGACAACGGGGCCGGGTCCTGCAGGCCGGCGTTGCGGTCGACGATCGGCGGGATCGCCGACGACACCGTCATGCCGGCGAACGCGGCGATCCAGATCCCGGACAGCACCCGTACCAGCCGGCCGAACAGCTCCGTCTTGACGACGTCAGCGGGCTGTTCGGCGGCGGCGAACTGCAACACGAACGACCGGCCGGCCAGCAGGCCAACGAGCGCAACCGCGAGGATCCCGGCGTTGCTCAACGGCAGCAGCCACCGCTGACCAAACGCGTCACCAAGCGCAAGGGTCAGGATCGTCAGCACCAAAAACGTTGCGACCGTGCCGATCTGGAAGGGTTTGCCGCCGGGGACGCCGACCGCGAAGGCCGCGACCGCGATCGCCAGCGCGACCAGCGCGGCGGCGGCGAACGGGACGTTGCCGACCAGCACCCAGTAAACGACCCACGGCGCAAAACCAGAGAGCATGCCCACGAGGGGCCAGTTTATGAGTGACGCTTTCGGGTGGCGTCGGCGGCAAGGCCGGGCAGGGCCGGGCGCCGCTACGCCCGGCACAGGATTTCGCCGTGCGGGATGGACAGCCAGCCGTCCGGGGCCGCCGCCCACGCCCGCCACGCCTGCGCAATCTCCTCGAGTTGGGCGGGCGTCGCCAGCCCCAGGTGCAACAGCTCGCGGGCCACACCGGAGTTAAGGATCCGGTCCGCCCACATCCCGCCCCACCAGTCGCGGGTCGCGGGCGTCGCGTAGCACCAGACGCTGCCCGTCGGTGTGATGTCGTCGAAGCCGGCCGCCAACGCCCACGACAGCAGCCGGCGGCCCGCATCCGGTTCGCCGCGGTTGGCGCGGGCCGCCCGTCGATACAGATCCCGCCAAAGATCCAGCGCGGGAAGCTCTGGGAACCAGGCGAACCCCGCGTAGTCGGTGTCGCGTGCCGCCACGAGTCCGCCCGGCCGGCAGACCCGGCGCATCTCCCGCAGCGCCCGCACCGGATCGGCAACGTGCTGCAGCACCTGGTGCGCGTGGACCACGTCGAACGCGTTGTCGGGGAAATCGAGTCGGTGCACGTCGGCGCGGGCGAACGTGACGTTGGACAGGTTGCGCCGAACGATCTCGGCGCGGGCCATGTCGAGAACGTCAGCGAACAGGTCGACGGCAAGCACCGTTCCGGGCGCCACCAGCTCGGCCAGGTCGGCGGTGATCGTCCCGGGCCCGCAGCCGATGTCGAGCACCGACGAACCCGGCTTCAGATGGGGCAGCAGATAGCCCGCGCAGTCCACCGCGGTGCGCTCGTGCTGACCACTCGGCACAGGACCCCGCTGCCCGTGGGGTTTGATAACCGGACTTTCGTCGTCCATTGTGCGTCCCTTGCTCTGGCGCGTCCTCAGCATGAGAGCCTATGCGCGAGCGAGACTCGGCGACGCCCCGGTTAATTTGGAGGGGCCGCGATTGCGCGCTTTCGCTATTGTTCTCTTCGTATTTGTGCTGCTTCGGAACCCGCGCATTACTGGCGGCCTGACTAACGCCAAGAAAGAAGGGGATCCAATGCCCTCATCTCGCTTGCTGGCCGCATTGGCCCTCCCCATCATGGCCGCCGCTGCCCTGCTTGGTAGCGCCGCGACCGCGGGTGCCACCACCCCCCAAGACGACGCGTACCTCGCGCAGCTGCACGCCGTCGGCCTCTCCTGGCCGCCGCAGACCGAAGAGGCGCTGATCGGTGAGGCGCACCTGATCTGCTACGACCTCACGTGGGGTTGGACGCCCCAACAAATCGCCGACGACGTCCACGCCCACTTGAACGCGAGGGGCGTGACGCTGTTGGACGTCGGAACCATGGTCAACGCCGCACACTCGACCTATTGCCCGGGGAATGTGTGCGACGCCCCCACCCTTTGCACCGGGATTTGACCCGTCCCTCGCATATCATCGGGATGCCGACACCACGGGACGAGAAGCCTCAACCTTCTCGGGGACCATTTTGCGACAGCGACGTGCGTCTTTCCGGTTCGACATGCGACTCCGATGAGGCATGTCGTTCGTGGTTCGAAAGCGACGTCATCCGTGGGTAGAGGATCGCCGGACCGAGCCATCGAGTAACGAAGCGGCGCAGTGCGATTCCGTCGCGCCGCTCCTGGACTCGCCGCTCAATTGGTCGTCGGCGTTAGCCCCTTGACGGAGAGTTGTCGGCGGTGGTGGTCATAGTGCCGGCCTGGGTAGCGGTACACATCGGCCAGCGTCATCGACTCGTGAAAGTACGGGTCCCAGCGCGTCGGGAAATACATGGCCCGGCGAAGGGCAGTTTCGTCTCGGGCGGCGAGTGTGCGTTGTAGCGCGTCGATGACGCGATCCATCTTCGCTCCCATACGTGTGCGGTTGTAAACGAGCACCGCGAGGCACGTTCCGAAGTAGTTGATCCGATGAAATAGCGGTGTCGCTGCGTTGAGCATCCGAGCGAACCCACGGCTGAACGGGCGCGGTGATCGGCCAAGTATCGCGACCAGTACCAGCAGTCGTTGCACAACCATGTAGCCGAAAACCATGTGGAACAATAGTTGCTCGTTGGTCCACCGTGTCCCGGACGTTCGCTCGGACCACTCCTCGGTCCCGACCACCTGTAGCACGCGATGAAAATCGGCTCGCGTGCGTTCCAGATCGTTGGCGATGGCCGCTATGTCACTGGTCGGTCCTAGCATGGCTCGCCTCATTGCGTTCGACGTATCCGTGTGAGTGAATGATGCGCCCTCGCCTGGTGATTGCTTGTCAGCAGCAGGCCGTGCTGGTGGCAGCCACGTCGGGGGACGTGTCAGCGGCATTGTCGCCGCTGCAAGAGCAGCCGCCTGTTTCCTCGGCAGCGAGCGGCTCGGGGCTGCTGCCGAAGGTTTCCGAATCCGACAAGACGGTGTAGACCTCCCACCGTTCGCCGGCGGGCCCCGTGACCCAGGCCTTGTCCTGCGTGGCGTAGCAACACGTGGTGCCGATTTCCTCCTCGGGCAGCATCCCGCCGCTCGCGAGCCGGCCGATTTCTTGGTGCACCTTCTCGGCCGTTTCGACTTCGACGCCGAGGTGGTTGAGAGTGCCTCCGTGGCCCGGATTTTCCAGCAGCACCAGTTTCAGTGGGGGCTCGGCGATCGCGAAGTTGGCGTAGCCGGGTTTGACCTTGGCCGGTTCGGTGTCGAACAGCTTGGAGTAGAACGAGATTGCCTCGTCGAGGTCGTCGACGTTGAGGGCCAGCTGCACGCGAGACATGATGGTTCCTTCCTTCGGTGCGAATTATGTAGTTGTGGCGTTGGGCAGGAGCTCGGCGACCAGCGACGCGACGCGCTCGGCGATGTCGTCGCGGATCGCCCTCACGGTGGCCAGGGGTTGGCCGGCGGGATCGGCAAGTTTCCAGTCGCGGTAGGACACCCCCGGAAAGTAGGGGCAGGCGTCGCCGCAGCCCATGGTGATCACGACGTCGCTGGTCTGTACCGAGTGGGTGGTCAGGACTTTGGGGGTGGCGGCGGTGACGTCGATGCCGAGTTCGTCCATCGCTGCGACGACGACCGGGTTGATCCGATCGGCGGGTTCTGTTCCGGCGGACCGAACTTCGATGCGATCGCCGGCCGCGCGGCTCAGCAGGGCGGCGGCCATCTGCGAGCGCCCGGCGTTGTGGACGCAGACGAACAACACACTGGGCTTATGGGCCATCGGCCCCGGCCTCTCCCCGCGGCTCCGACCGGAAGACCCGGGAGCGCATCGCCAGGGATACGTAGACGAGCCCAACTAGCACGGGCACTTCGATCAGCGGTCCGACCACGCCGGCCAGGGCTTGACCCGATGCCGCGCCGTAGGTGGCTATCGCCACCGCGATGGCCAGTTCGAAATTGTTGCCGGCGGCGGTGAACGCCAGGGTGGCGGTGCGCGCGTAGCCCAGCCGCAACACGAAGCCGAGGGCGTACCCGCCGGCCCACATGATCGCGAAGTAGGCCAGCAGCGGCACGGCGATGCGCGCGACATCCCATGGCCGGGAGGCGATTTGGTGGCCCTGCAAGGCGAACAGGATGACGATGGTGAACAGCAAGCCGTACAGGGCCCACGGACCGACGCGCGGCAGGAATTTCGTCTCGTACCAGTGGCGACCCTTGGCCCGTTCACCCAGTCGGCGCGACAGGTATCCGGCCAGCAGCGGGATGCCCAGGAAGATGAGCACGGACTTCGCGATCTGCCAGGGGGACACGGCGATTCCGGTTTGCGGCAGGCCCAGCCAGCCCGGCAGCACCGACAGATAGAACCAGCCCAGCGCGGCGAACATGACAACCTGGAACAACGAGTTCAGCGCCACCAGCACCGCCGCGGCCTCGCGGTCCCCGCACGCCAGGTCGTTCCAGATGATGACCATGGCGATGCAGCGGGCCAACCCCACGATGATCAGCCCCGTGCGGTAGGCGGGCAGATCCGCGAGCAGCAGCCACGCCAGCGTGAACATCAGTGCCGGACCGACCAGCCAGTTGAGCGCCAGCGAGGACACCATCAGCTTGCGGTCCGTGGTGACCTCGTCGAGCCGGTCGTAGCGGACCTTGGCCAGCACCGGGTACATCATCACGAGCAGGCCCACCGCGATCGGCAGCGAAATGCCTTGGACCGCAACGGCACTGAGTGCCGACCCGAGGCCGGGAATGAGTCGGCCCAGCAGGAGACCCGCGGCCATCGCAACGCCGATCCACACCGGCAGGAACCGGTCCAGGGTCGAAAGCCGGGTCGCTACCGCCTCCGGGGCCGGCACCGGCGTCGGGGTTGCGGTCACGGCCGACACCCCGGTGTGGCCGTCAAGTCTTCGTCGTCGACGTGCAGGGCCGAAGAAAGCTGCCGCAGCGCAGAGGGAATCACCCAGTAGTAGACCCAGGTGCCCCGCCGCTCGCAGTCCAACAGCCCGGCCGAGCGCAGCAGTTTGAGGTGATGGGAAATCGTCGGCTGGGAGACGTCGAAGGTCGCCGAGATCTCGCACACGCACGCCTCCCCGCCGGGGTGGCTGGCGATGAGGCTCAGCAGCCGCAGGCGCACCGGGTCGCCGAGCGCCTTGAACATCGCCGCCAACTCCGCAGCCTGTGACTCGCCGAGGGCGGCCACGCTCAGCGAAGGGCAACATCCCGCCTCGGCCTGATTTGACATCCTTCTATATAAGCATGCATCGAATCAGGGCGCAACCGTGGCCTGCCGGCGATCGCGTCAGGAGTCGTTCAGCCTCGAATCAGCCTTCGCGCCGCTGTCGCCAACGGCGACGGCGCGATCTTCCACATGGCGTCATCGGCGGGATCCCAGGCGTATCGCGGAGTGAGACCGTCGAGCAAACCGCGCAGCGCGGGAAGCTGCAGCTCGTCCGCGGACCACCGGTAGAGCGCGTCAAGCCTCGGCTGGATGACGCCGATGTCCAATAGGTGGCCGAACCCAAGCTCGGCCGCGACGTAGTTCTCCACGTCGTCGCCGAGCGGATAGCGGTCGGGCAGCACCCGACTTAGCGACAGGAAGATGCCGGTCATTCCGACGCGCGGATCACCCAGCGGGCGGCCCAGCGGCGCAAGCCAACCCAGCGCCAATCGGGGGGCGGACACCAGCGCGTGAGCGAACAACACGCGGAGCAGAACGACATTGAGAAAGAACCGCTCGACGCGGCGCTCAGCGGCCGCCAGTGGCATGTTCGCCAAGTAGCCCGCGACGATGCTGGTGTTGTGGGCGCGGTACCAACTGCGCGCGGTCGGTCGCCGGATGAACTCCAGATGCGCCGCCACGCCGGGGCCAGAGGGCTGCCCCGCGTAACCGAAGGCGAGCGCCCGGGCTTCGGCGGCGTCGCGCAGGAGTCCCTCGTTCATCGCCCGCCACCACGGGCTTCCGGGGGACGGGTCCGTCGGGGGGTTCAACAGGCCCCGCCGAAGTTGCCATCGCATGAATGCCGACGCCGCTCGCCGGTAGGGAAGGTACCCGCGGTCGACGGCCGCTGGGACCCTGTACGTCCGACGCAACAGCGCGAGCCGTCCCATCGGATCATCAAGAACCGACTCGACCGCCGAACGAGCGCGAGCAGCAGCGGTTTCAGCTTGCATATCCCGCCCCTTGCATACCCTCCTCGATTTCGCCTCCGACGGCTCGCAACTGCCCACCGGACCGGTCTGGTGCCCCCAGTCGGACTCGAACCGACACTGGGCGGATTTTAAGTCCGCTGCCTCTGCCAATTGGGCTATGGGGGCCCGGCGGCGAATCTAGCGCGCCGAGCCGCACAACGGGGCGTCGCGACCCACCAAAATCGGCCGAATTAGCGAGATGCGCCCCGGCCCCGCTTGGCCTACGATGCGCGCGCCGCCCGCCAAATGGTGCCGTGCCGGCGCATCCCAGATGACAACGCTATGTCACCCGACAGGACCTTGTTAAAACTGCGCGCGTCGGCGTTAAGAAGCCGTAAACGGCCGTCACCCTAGCCTTTTCCGTCGGGAATGTGGAGTCGTGGCTGGCTAATCTTACGCCCACGCACAGGAGCCATTACGTGAACACACAGGTCGACCCTCCCGCTGGGGGGTCGGCAAGTTCCCTTGACACTAGGAGCAGTAGATGTCGTTTCTGACAACAATTCCTGAAGAGTTGCTGGCCGCGGCAGCACAGCTAGCAGGGATCGGCACTTCACTGACGGCCCAGAACGCGGGCGCCGCGGCGCCGACCACCGCCATCGCTCCGGCCGCCGCCGACCCGGTCTCGGCCCTGCAAGCGGGAATCTTCTCGACGTACGGCACGTACTACCAGCAGCTCGCGGCCGAAGCCCAGGCGATCCAACAGCAGTTCGTGCAGACCCTCGGCCTCAGCTCCGGCACCTACACCGCCACCGAGGCCGCCAACGCCAGTGCAGCGGCCACCCCCTACGACAGCATCGCGACTTTCGAGACAAACCTCGCCACCTTCCTCGGCGGCCCGCTCTACAGCTCGGGTGGAAACCCGCTCAGCCTGTCGGGTAACTCCGCCAACTTCGTCAGCTTCGAGAGCGGCAACTGGGCCTCGGCCATGTCCACCTGCCTCGGCATGGCCGGCGGTGGTCTGCTGGATACTTCTGCCAGCGCGGCCGGTGACGCAGGTGCGGCGGCGGCCGGGGCGGCGGATGTGAACGCGGTGGCGCCGGCCGGGGGCCTCGGCGGCGCAGGCGCCATGACCGCGATGCCGGTCGCAAGCGCCGGCCAGGCGACGATGGTCGGCAAATTGTCGGTGCCGCCAAGCTGGGCCGGTTCGTTTACCCCCGGCGCGGCGCCCGCGACCGCGGTACAGACCGTGGGCTGGACCGGCGCAGCGCCGCAGGCCGGGACCGGGACCATCGTGCCGGGCATGCCCGGCATGGGTGCGGCCGCCCGCAACAGCGCCGGATTCGGTGCGCCGCGTTACGGCGTCAAGCCCATCGTGATGCCGAAGCCGACGGCCGTCTAGCGGCGCCACGCACACTCGCAAGCAAACGGACTTCCAACAAAAGAAACGGGATACAGAAAAATGGTTCTCGATTTTGCAGCTTTGCCCCCTGAGATCAACTCCGCTCTGATGTACGCCGGCGCCGGTTCCGGACCGCTGATGGCCGCAGCGACGGCTTGGAGCAACCTGGCCGCCGAGCTGAGCACCACCGCGACCTCGTGGGATTCGATCGTCGGGACGTTGACCGGCGAGCAGTGGACGGGCGCCGGGTCGGCAGCGGCTGCGGCCGCGGCCCAGCCGTACATTTCCTGGCTGACCACGACCGCCGCGGCGGCCGAGCAAGCGGGCGCTCAGGCTTCGACGGCGGCGGCCGCCTACGAGGCGGCCTTTGCGGGAACGGTGCCTCCGCCGGTGATCGCGGCGAACCGCGCACAGCTGGCCGCGCTGGTGGCGACCAACTTCCTGGGCATCAATACGCCGGCGATCATGGCCACCGAGGCAATGTATGCCGAGATGTGGGTCCAAGACGCGCTCACGATGTACACCTATTCGGCGGCGGCAGCGGCGTCCTCGGTCCTGCAGCCGCTGGCACCGGCGTCACCGACCGCCAGTCCGGCCGCGGCTGCCACCCAAGGCGCGGCGGTTTCCACGGCCTTGGCGTCGGCCCAAGGTAACAGCGCGGCGACAGGGTTGAGCGGCCTGTTGGCAAACTTCGGCACCGAGTCCTTCGGTACCGAGATATGGAACGCGTTCTCGACCGCTTTCCCCGGACCGGCGGCGGTGCTGAACGAGGCGGACGGCCTATTCGGCACGCTGTTCAACTTCAACGGTGTTCAGCAGTTCGGTGTGACCGCGGCTTGGTTCGTCGGCACCGCCATCCCGACGGCGGTGTCGTACGGGCACACGATTGGCGCAATTCCGGGCGTGCCCTGGTCGACCGTCGACGCCGTGGCACCGGCGGCCGGGGCCGCCTCCGTGGCGGAAGGCACCCTGGCGAACAGCGTGGGAGCGGGCATGGCGGAAGCGTCCTCTGTCGGCGGCCTGTCGGTACCGGCCAGCTGGTCTTCGGCCGCCCCGGCGACGTTGGCTTCGTCGACGGCTCCCCTGGAGGGCTCCGGTTGGACCGCGGCCGCCGAGGCCGAGCCCGTAGCGGCGATGCCCGGCATGCCCGGCATGGCGGGGGCTGCCAAGGGTGCCGCCGCCTACGGCTCCGGCCCGCGCTACGGCTTCAAGCCGATCGTCATGCCCAAGCAGGTTGTCGTCTGACGCGAGGAATAGAAACAGAAAACAGGGAGTACCGCTCCATCGGCTTTCATGCCGCGTAACAGCCAGTTACGACGGCCGACCTGTATCACAAGGCAAGAAATTCATCCAGAAGGAGAAAAGGCAACATGGCAACACGCTTTATGACTGACCCGCATGAGATGCGGGCGATGGCGGGCCGGTTTGAGGTCCACGCGCAGACCGTTGAGGATGAGGCCCGCAAGATGTGGGCGTCGTCGATGAACATCGCCGGTGCGGGCTGGAGTGGCCAGGCGCAGGCGACGTCCTACGACACAATGGGTCAGATGAATCAGGCCTTCCGCAACATCGTGAACATGCTGCACGGTGTGCGCGACGGGCTGATCCGCGACGCGAACAACTACGAGCAGCAAGAGCAGGCCTCGCAGCAAATCCTCGGCAGCTAGCCCCCACACTTTTATTTCAGGAGGAAAACATGACCATCAATTACCAGTTTGGCGATGTGGATGCCCATGGTGCGACGATTCGCGCCCAGGCCGCGTCGTTGGAAGCCGAGCACCAGGCCATCGTTCGCGATGTGCTGGCCGCTGGTGACTTCTGGGGTGGCGCCGGTTCGGTGGCCTGCCAGGAGTTCATCACCCAGTTGGGTCGCAACTTCCAGGTGATCTACGAGCAGGCCAACTCCCACGGCCAGAAGGTGCAAAACGCCGGCAGCAACATGTCCAGCACGGACAGCGCCGTCGGGTCCAGCTGGGCCTGATTCGCAGCTTCAAGGCGGGGCCGCACACCGACCGGTGTGCGGCCCCGTTCTTTGTCTGATGCGCTATCCGGCGACGGGGGACCGCGGAATCAGCGTGGGACGGAACCCGATTCGCTGGACCGCGCCCTCGGACTCCCGCCCGACCATGCCGCCCAGCGGCAATTTGGAGACGCCGGCGGTGGGCGCTGACGCGGGCGCCGCGCCCCACCCGCCCGGCATGGCGTTGGCGTCCAGGGCGGGCAGGGGCGTGACGGATGACACGGCGTCGGCCCACGTCGGCGGCACCGACAAGGTCCCGAGCGAGGGCGCCTGACCCACGCTCGCCGACGCGGCCGCGCCCAGACCCCCGGCAGGCCCGAGGCCTCCCAGACCGCCGAAGACCCCCGGGTCGGCGCCCTCGAGCGAACCCAAGCCCGCGAAATCAAGGCTCAGGCCATACCCGTCGAAACCCATTCCGGCGCCGTCGGTGCCCAACCCCGCACCGTCGCCGCCCAACCCGGCCAGATCCGAGCCCAGGCCGAGCACATCGGTCAGGGCACTTCCGTTCCCGCCCAGCGCAGCCGTGAGGCTCGAGGTCAATCCGGACAGCGCGCTCGCGCCGGTGCTGGCGCCCTTGGTGGCGGTCTTGCCCGTCGCTCCGGTCAGGCTCGACAGCGCGCTGAGCGGGGAGGTAGCCGCCGTAGATCCCAGCGACGCCGCGGTGCCCGCCGCCGCCGGCGACACCCCGGCACCAGACGCGGCACCCGGGGTCGCCAGGTTCTGCAGCGTCTGGGGCACCGAGGACATCAGCTGTGCCGTCGTCGTCTGGGCGTTGCTGCCGGCCTGGGCGCCGGCCTGCGCGGCGACGCCGCCCGGGTTGGTGGTCTGGGGCGGCGAGGTGAACGTCGAAAATGCCGATGCCGCAGCCGAATTGGCGGCGTAGCTGTACATCGCGGTGGCGTCCTGCGCCCACATCTCGCTGTACTCGGCTTCCGTGGCCATGATCGCCGGCGTGTTCTGCCCGAAAATGTTGGTCGCGATCAACGCCATCAGCTGGGCGCGGTTGGCCACGATCAGCGGTGGCGGCACCGTCATGGCGTATGCGGTCTCGAAGGCCGCCGCCGCGGCCGTGGCCTGGGTGGCCGACTGCTCACACTGCGCGGCGGTGGCCGTCATCCACGATATGTAGGGCGTCACCGCGGCGGCCATCGACAGCGACGTCGGTCCCAGCCAGGACTCGTCGGTGAGGCTTGCGACCACCGATTGATACCCGCTGGCGGCATCGGTCAGCTCGGCGGCCAGCGATTCCCAGCCCGCCGAAGCGGTCAACAGGGTTTCGGGCCCCGGCCCCAGATACATCCGACCGGAGTTGATCTCCGGTGGCAGTGCGCCAAAGTCCATCGCCCGTTCCTATCCTTTACTCGAGTTTGCTGGTCCAGTTATGCGAAACTTGCGTCCGGGGCGCCGATGCCGCGGACGGCCGTGGTCAGCGTGAGCACGTCTCCAACGCGGGCCGGCCCCCGCCGCCCGGGGCCGGCTGGGCCCCGCTGCGTATCGACGGACGCGGGGAGATCCCGTCGTTGTCCGTCGGCATCACCCGCCCGACCGAAGCATGACCGGTTACTTCCTGCGGCCCGCGGTGGGCGGCCGGCAAAGCCGAGTGCCCGACAATCGGCAACCGTTGACGAAGCCGGTCTTGACGGAAAGCACGATACTCGTGCTGCGAAACTCATTTAGAGATACCAGCATTCGTAACATCGCGTAACTTTGTGTTAACGAGATTGAGGACGTCTTGGTCCTCGGCCGTCGTACGCGCCCGCCCGGCTCCGACGGCATCCGCTGAAGCGCAGCGCCTTGTGGTCAATGAATTCCATTCGTATCGATGCAATTTGGGGCACTACCGCCCGAAGCCCTTCGCCTCTGCCAGAGCCAACATCCATGCATACCAGTATTTTTGGGTAATCATCTCACCTCAAGCACACTGATGCGACACATATAAAACTCATATTTGAGCTTGGCCTGATGTGAGCAGCGGGACAGGGTTTTATTTGAGAGCTCTATGAGTTCCGTGACAATCAGATGTGCGCTTGGGAGAATGTTGGAACATGACCGTGATGACGGGACAAGCAGGCAGCCAACGGCCACGCCAGGCCATCCTGGGGCAGCTGCCCCGCATTTACCGCGCCGACGGCTCACCGATCCGGGTTTTGCTGGTGGACGACGAGCCCGCGCTGACCAACTTGGTGAAGATGGCGCTGCATTACGAGGGCTGGGTGGTCGACATCGCCCACAACGGCCGCGAGGCCATCGCGAAGTTCGAGAACGTCAATCCCGACGTGCTGGTGCTCGACATCATGCTTCCGGACGTGGACGGCCTGCGGATTCTGCAGCGAATCCGCGAATCCGACGCCTACACCCCCACACTGTTCCTCACCGCCCGTGATTCCGTCATGGACCGCGTCACCGGCCTCACCGCCGGCGCCGACGACTACATGACCAAGCCGTTCAGCCTCGAGGAGCTCGTCGCGCGGCTGCGGGGGTTGTTGCGCCGCTCCACCCAGCAGACCCCGCCGGCGGCCGAGACCCTGAAAATCGGCGACCTACATGTCGACACCGCCAGCCGGGAGGTCACCCGCGGCGGCACCCCGATATCGCTCTCGTCGACCGAGTTCGAATTGCTGCGGTTCCTCATGCGCAACCCCCGCCGCGCGCTGAGCCGCACCGAAATCCTCGACCGCGTCTGGAATTACGACTTCGCCGGGCGAACCAGCATCGTGGATCTGTACATCTCGTACCTGAGGAAGAAGATCGACTCCGGCCGGGACCCCATGATCCATACCGTCCGCGGCGTTGGGTACATGCTGCGACCGCCCGAATGACCGGCGAGCCGAACACCGGATCCAGGGACCTTCCGCGGTGGCTGCCCCACTCCTTGCGCCGCCAATTGCTATTGGGCGTGTTGGCCGTCGTCAGCGTGGTGCTGGTTACGGTCGGCATCGTCTCGGTGCTCAGCCTGCGCGGCTACGTCACCGCGATGAGCGACGCCGACGTCGACCAATCCCTGGACGCACTGACCAACGCGTACACCAGATACCGCAGCGGCGAACATCCTGCGGCGCAAGGGAACACCCAGCCGATCGCGCAGGCCATGCTCGAATTCACTGACCAAACGCCGGGCAATCTCATCGCCGTGCTGCACGACGGCAGGGTGATCGGCTCGGCGGTCTTTTCCGAAGCCGAAGCGCGGCCCGCGCCGCCCGACGTCGTGCGCTCCATGGAAGCGCAGTCCTGGCCCGACGCGCCGCCACGAACCGAGAAGCTGGGCAGCCTCGGTTCGTATCGCGTCGACAGCCGCGTCAGTGGGCCCGACCTCTTGGTCGTCGGCGTATCGCTGGCCCGGGCCGACCAGATCATCGTTCGCAAGCAGCTAACCACCACGGCGCTTGTCGCGGTGGCCCTCACAATCACCGCGGGGCTGACCGTGTGGGTGGTCGGGTCCACCCTGCGCCCCCTGCGCCGGCTCGCCGCGACCGCCGCCGAGGTCGCCGCCATGCCGCTGACCGATGGCGATCACCGAATCAGCGCCAGGGTGCGACCACAGGACACCGACCCGGACAACGAAGTCGGCATCGTCGGGCACACGCTGAACCGGTTGCTGGACAACGTCGATAGCGCGCTGGCGCATCGCGCCGAGTCCGATATGCGGATGCGGCAGTTCATCACCGACGCCAGCCACGAGTTGCGCACCCCGCTGGCGGCGATTCAGGGTTATGCGGAACTGACGCGCCAGGACAGCGAGGCCCTGCCGCCGACCACCGAATACGCGCTGGCGCGCATCGAGTCGGAGGCGCGGCGCATGGCGGTACTCGTCGACGAGCTGCTGCTGCTTTCGCGTCTGGGCGAGGGCCAAGACCTGCAGACCCAGGACGTCGACCTGGCGGACCTCGTCGTCAACGCCGTGAACGACGCGGCGGTCGCGGCGCCGAGCCACTTTTGGGTCAAAGACCTTCCCGACGAGCCGGTTTGGGTTCGTGGCGATCACGCCCGGCTGCACCAACTGGTCAGCAACCTGCTCAGCAACGCCCGCGTGCACACGCCGCCGGGCGTCACGGTGACGACCGGAATCACCTGCCACCGCTTTGGTGCCGAAGCTCCCTATGCGGAACTGACCGTGGCCGACGACGGGCCCGGCATCGACGCCGACCTCGTCCCCCGGCTGTTCGAGCGGTTCGCCCGCGCCGACACGTCGCGGTCCAGCGGCTCGGGCATCGGGCTGGGCCTGGCCATCGTGAGTTCGATCGTCAAGGCCCACCACGGCTCGGTGAGCGCCGAATCCGCCGACGGCCGAACGGTTTTCCGGGTCCGGCTGCCGATGATCGATGACCCGGTGCCGCACGGCCCCTGAATTCAACCGACGGCCTCGGTCCCCGGCGACCCAGGTAGTAGACGGTCAGCAGGATCGAGGCCGCGACAATGGCCTTCAACGCGTCCGGGATCTGCAGCAGTGCGTCAGACATACCTGACCGCCTGGGGGTGCCGTATCACTCGCATGATTCGGGTCTACGCCGCTGCGGCATTCTGAGCACGGATCCAAACGACATTCATACGCGACCCGTTCCGACCTTTGCGCGATATTGATCCACCCCTGGATTCGGGCGTAAAGAAACCGTAAAGGTGCACTACGGCCCCGTTAGGAAAGTGTCAACCAACGGCCCTACCGCATCAGCCCCGCTTAGTTTCAAGCTGACCTTGCCTCCGAGACCCGCGCCGTGGCTGTCTCGATGAGGCCATTACGTGTGCGCAGGACTGGTGGAACGGAGACAAGATGGGCGTGTTGGTCTACGTCTTGGTGACGATCGCGGTGTTCGCCCTGCTCGGGCTGACGCAGAAGCTGGTCGAGCGGCTGTGAGTTACGAAAACGTCGTCGGTTTGGCGCTTTCCGTCATTCTTGCGCTGTATCTCGCAGCCGCCCTGCTGTTCCCGGAGAGGTTCTAGTGAGCACAACAACAGCGGGGATCATCTTCCTCGTCGTCCTCGTCGTGGCACTGGTGGTGGTGCATGTGCCGTTCGGCGACTACATGTATCGCGTCTACACGTCGGAAAAGGACTCCTACGTCGAGCGGGTCATCTACCGGGCGATCGGTGTCGATTCACGCTCGGAGCAGACGTGGGGGGCCTACGCCCGCAGCGTGCTGGCGTTCTCGTCGATCAGCATCCTGTTCCTCTTCGTGTTCCAGCTCGTGCAGGGCAAATTGCCGTTGCACCTGCACGATCCGGCCACCCAGATGACCCCGGGGTTGGCGTGGAACACGGCCGTCAGCTTTACCACGAATACCAACTGGCAGGCGTATTCCGGTGAGTCGACGCAGGGCCATCTGGTGCAGATGGCCGGGCTGGCGGTGCAGAACTTCGTCTCGGCCGCCGTCGGCATGGCGGTGGCGATCGCACTGGTGCGCGGGTTCGCCCGCAAGCGCACCGGCGACCTCGGGAACTTCTGGGTCGACCTGGTGCGCACGGTGCTGCGCATCCTGCTGCCCATTTCGATTGTTGCCGCGATCGTGCTCATTGCGGGTGGTGCGATCCAGAATTTCCATCTGCACGACCAGGTTGCCACCACCCTTGGCGGCGCCCAGCAGACGATCACCGGCGGCCCGGTGGCCAGCCAGGAGGCGATCAAGGAGCTCGGCACCAACGGCGGCGGCTTCTACAACACGAATTCCGCGCACCCGTTCGAGAACCCGACGACGTGGAGCAACTGGCTGGAGATCTTCCTGCTGCTGGTGATCAGCTTCTCGCTGCCACGCACCTTCGGGCGCATGGTGGGCAGCACCAAGCAGGGCTACGCGATCGCCTCGGTGATGGCGACCCTGTACGCGTTCAGCGTGTCCTTCATGATGTGGTTCCAGCTGCAGCACCACGGCACGGTGCCGACGTCGGTCGGCGCGGCCTTCGAAGGCGTCGAGCAGCGGTTCGGCGTCGCCAACTCGGCGGTTTTCGCCGACTCCACGACGCTCACGTCGACCGGCGCCGTCGACTCGTTCCACGACTCCTACACCAGCCTCGGCGGGATGATGGCGCTGTTCAACATGCAGCTCGGTGAGGTCGCTCCCGGCGGCACCGGCTCGGGGCTCTACGGCATGCTGATCCTGGCGGTGATCACCGTTTTCGTTGCCGGACTGATGGTCGGGCGCACCCCGGAATACCTCGGTAAGAAGATCAACCCGCGCGAAATCAAGCTGGCCGCAAGCTATTTCCTGGTCACCCCGCTCATCGTGCTGACCGGGACCGCGATCGCGATGGCGCTGCCCGGCGAGCGCGCCGGCATGCTCAACACCGGCCCGCACGGGCTGTCGGAGGTGCTGTACGCGTTCACCTCCGCCGCGAACAACAACGGGTCGGCGTTCGCCGGGATCAGCGTCAACACCAACTGGTACAACACCGCGCTCGGACTGGCGATGGTCTTCGGGCGGTTCCTGCCGATGGTGCTCGTCCTGGCGCTGGCCGGTTCGCTCGCCAAGCAGGGCCACACGCCCGAATCGGTGGGCACCCTGCCCACCCATCGCCCGCAGTTCGTGGGAATGGTCGCCGGCGTCACGGTGATCCTCGTTGCCCTCACTTTCCTGCCCGTGCTCGCGCTCGGGCCTCTCGCTGAAGGAATCCACTGATGACCGCGACCGCCGTCGATTCGTCCGAGCAGACGCAGCCCGCGACCCCCACAGACAAGAAGCGGGTCCAGGGCGGCTTGCTCGACCCGAAGATGCTGTGGCGCTCGACCCCGGACGCGCTGCGCAAGCTCGACCCGCGCACCCTGTGGCGCAACCCGGTGATGTTCATCGTCGAAATCGGCGCCGCCTGGAGCACCGTGTTGGCGGTCATCAACGAAACCTGGTTCGCGTGGCTGATCGTCGTCTGGCTGTGGCTGACCGTGCTGTTCGCCAATCTCGCGGAGGCGGTGGCCGAAGGCCGCGGCAAGGCCCAGGCGGAGACGCTGCGCCGAGCCAAAACCCAGACCCTGGCCCGGCGCCTCAAGAGCTGGCAACCCGGCGCCCCCGGCGTCGAGGAAGAGGTCGCGGCGCCGTTGTTGCAGCAGGGCGACATCGTCGTCGTCGAGGCCGGCCAGGTGATCCCCGGCGACGGCGACGTCGTGGAAGGAATTGCGTCGGTGGATGAATCGGCGATCACGGGCGAGTCGGCGCCGGTGATCCGCGAGTCCGGCGGCGACCGTTCGGCGGTCACCGGCGGCACCACCGTGCTGAGCGACCGCATCGTCGTGAAGATCACGCAGAAGCCGGGTGAAAGCTTCATCGACCGGATGATCGCGCTCGTCGAGGGCGCCAACCGGCAGAAGACCCCCAACGAGATCGCGCTGAACATCCTGCTGGCCGCGTTGACGGTCATCTTCGTTTTCGCCGTCGCGACCCTGCAGCCGCTGGCGATCTATTCCAAGGCGAACAACCCGGGTGTTCCGGACACCCAGGCGCTCAACGCAAGTGGCGTCACCGGGATCGTGATGGTGTCGCTGTTGGTGTGCCTGATCCCCACCACGATCGGCGCGCTGTTGTCGGCCATCGGCATCGCCGGGATGGACCGGCTGGTACAGCGCAACGTGCTGGCGATGTCCGGGCGCGCGGTGGAGGCCGCCGGCGACGTCAACACGCTGCTGCTCGACAAGACGGGCACCATCACCCTGGGCAACCGCCAGGCCGGCGCATTCGTCCCACTCGACGGCGTCACCAACGAGCACCTCGCCGACGCCGCGCAATTGTCCAGCCTGGCCGACGAAACGCCGGAGGGACGCTCGATCGTCGTGTTCGCCAAGCAACACTTCGGGCTGCGCGAGCGCGCTCCGGGCGAACTCGCGCACGCCCATTGGGTGGAGTTCTCCGCCTCTACGCGAATGTCCGGGGTCGACCTGGACGGGCACCTGCTGCGCAAGGGCGCGGCCAGCTCCGTCGCCGAATGGGTGCGCGGGCAAGGCGGTAAGGTGCCGACGCAGCTCGGTGAGATCGTCGACGGCATCTCCGCCGCCGGCGGCACTCCGCTGGTCGTCGGTGAGTGCGGTGTCGGCATAGCCGACGAAAATGCAAGGGTGCTGGGCGTCATTCACCTCAAGGACGTCGTCAAGCAGGGCATGCGCGAGCGCTTCGACGAGATGCGCAAGATGGGCATCCGCACCGTGATGATCACCGGCGATAACCCGTTGACGGCCAAGGCGATTGCCGACGAGGCGGGTGTCGACGACTTCCTCGCGGAGGCCACCCCGGAGGACAAGCTGGCGCTGATCAAGCGTGAGCAGGAGGGCGGCAAGCTGGTCGCGATGACCGGCGACGGCACCAACGATGCGCCGGCCCTGGCTCAGGCCGACGTCGGCGTGGCGATGAACACCGGAACCTCGGCGGCCAAAGAGGCCGGCAACATGGTCGATCTCGACTCCGACCCGACCAAGCTCATCGAGATCGTCGAGATCGGCAAGCAGCTGCTGATCACCCGCGGCGCGCTCACTACCTTCTCCATCGCCAACGACATCGCGAAGTACTTCGCGATCATCCCCGCCATGTTCGTCGCCCTGTTCCCGGGGCTGGACATGATCAACATCATGCGGCTGCACAGCCCGCAGTCCGCGATCCTGTCCGCGGTGATCTTCAACGCCATCATCATCGTCATGCTGATCCCGCTGTCGCTGCGCGGCGTGCGCTACACGCCGAGCAGCGCGTCAAAGCTGTTGAGCCGCAATCTCTATCTTTACGGGCTCGGCGGCATAGTCGCCCCGTTCATCGGGATCAAGGCGATCGACCTCATCGTCCAATTCGTCCCAGGGATGTCCTGACATGAAGTTCTCCAGTTTCGTCCGCATGCACTGGGCGGCCTTCCGCGCGCTGCTGGTGCTGACCGTCATCACCGGCCTCGCCTACCCGGCGTTCGTCTGGCTGGTGGCGCAGATCCCCGGCCTGCACGACAAGGCCGAAGGCTCGATCCTCACCGCCAACGGCAAGACAGTCGGCAGCCGGCTGATCGGCCAGCTGTTCACCGACAAGGACGGGAATGCGCTGCCGCAGTACTTCCAAAGCCGCCCCTCGGCGGCCGGCACCGGCTACGACCCGCTGAATACCAGCGCGAGCAACCTCGGTCCGGAGAGCATCGTCGACACACCCGCGGACCCGGCACAAATCGCCGGCGGAAAGTCCGCGTCGGACGCGGGATTCAAGCCGAGCCTGCTGACACAGGTGTGCACGCGCAGCACCGCGATCGGCCAGCTGGAGGGTGTGGACGGTTCCCGCCCGTTCTGCACGGGCGGCGGCGTGGGCGCGGTGCTGTCGGTGATCGGACCCCGCGACGCCCGCGGAAACGTCCTCCACCCGACCCGTGTGGTGAGCGTCAACGAGCCGTGCCAGTCGACCTCGGCCGCGTTCCTGACGATGTACGAGGGCGTCCGGGTCGAGTGCGCAAAATTCGGCGAGGACTACACGATCGGCCAGATCGTGCCCATCCGCGGGGCCGCACCCGCCAACCCGGCCGTCCCCGCCGACGCGGTCACCGCCAGCGGCAGCGGCCTGGACCCGAACATCTCGCCGGCCTACGCCGACATCCAGATCGCGCGGGTGGCAAAGGCCCGCCACGTCAACGCCGATCAGATCCGTGGGGTGCTGGCGCACTACCGCAGCGGCCGCGACCTCGGGTTTTTAGGCGAGCCGACGGTCAACGTGCTGCAGCTCAACCTGGAGCTCGACCACCGATTTCCGGTTAACGGCTAGCGCGGAGGGGGATGATGGTTGACGTGAGCGTGACCGACCACCATCCCAAGCGCGGCGAGCTACGCATCTACCTCGGCGCGGCACCGGGTGTCGGCAAGACCTTCGCGATGCTCGGCGAGGCGCACCGGCGCTTGGAACGCGGCACCGACCTGGTGGCGGCGGTGGTCGAGACCCATGGGCGGGCGAAAACCGCCGAGCTGCTTGACGGTATCGAGGTCATCCCCCCGCACTACGTCGACTATCGCGGCGGCAGGTTCCCGGAACTCGACGTGCCGGCCGTGCTGGCCCGCCATCCGCAGGTGGTCCTGGTCGACGAACTCGCCCACACCAACACACCGGGCAGCAAGAACGAAAAGCGTTGGCAAGACGTCGAGGAACTGCTCGATGCCGGGATCACGGTGATCTCCACGGTCAACATTCAGCATCTGGAGAGCCTCAACGACGTCGTCGCCCAGATCACCGGCATCGAACAGCAGGAAACCATCCCCGATTCGATCGTGCGGCAGGCGTCGCAGGTCGAACTCATCGACATCACGCCGGAGGCGTTGCGCCGCAGGCTATCCCATGGAAACGTCTACGCTCCGGCACGGATCGACGCGGCGCTGTCGAACTACTTCCGCGCCGGAAATCTCACCGCGCTGCGGGAATTGGCGCTGCTGTGGCTGGCCGACCAGGTCGACACCGCGCTGGCCAAGTACCGGGCCGAGAACAAGATCACCGACATGTGGGAGGCGCGCGAGCGGGTGGTGGTGGCGGTCACCGGCGGTCCGGAATCGGAGACGTTGGTGCGACGGGCATCGCGGATCGCGTCGAAGTCCAGCGCCGAGCTGATGGTGGTGCACGTCATCCGCGGTGACGGCCTGGCCGGCGTGTCGGAGCGCAGGATGGGCAAGATCCGAGAGCTGGCGAACAGCCTGGACGCGTCGCTGCACACCGTCGTGGGCGACGACGTGCCCACGGCCCTACTTGATTTCGCGCGCGAGAACAACGCCACCCAGCTGGTGATCGGCACCTCCCGCCGGCCGCGGTGGGCGCGCATCTTCGAGGAGGGCATCGGCCCCACGATCGTGGAGCGCTCCGGGAAGATCGACGTACACATGGTCACGCACGAGGAATCCGAGCGCGTCCTGCACCTGGGACCGCTGGCCCCCCGGGAGCGCCGCGTCGCCTCGTGGCTGGCGGCCCTAATCGTGCCGTCGGCCATCTGCGCCGTGACGGTGACGCTGTTGGACCCGTATCTGGGGACCAGCGGTGACAGCGCCATGTTCTTTGTCGGGGTCTTGGTGGTGGCCCTGCTCGGAGGCGTTGCGCCGGCTGTCCTTTCGGCGGTGTTGTCCAGCCTGTTGTTGAACTACTACCTGACCGCTCCGCGGCACACCTTTACGATCGCGGAACCGGCTGCCGCCGTCACAGAACTCGTCCTGCTGTTGGTGGCGGTCGCCGTCGCTATCCTCGTCGACGGTGCGACCAAACGCACCCGCGAAGCCCGTCAGGCATCCCAAGAGGCCGAGCTGCTCACGCTGTTCGCGGGATCGGTGCTGCGCGGCGCCGACCTCGAGACGCTGCTGGAACGCGTGCGGGAGACCTACTCGCAGCGCGCGGTCAGCATGCTGCGGGAGCCGAGCGAGGAGGAGCGCGCCGCCGGCAAAAAGAGCTACATCGTCGCGTGTGTGGGCAAAGATCCTTGCGTGAGCGTCGATTCCGCCGACACCGCGATCGAGGTCGGCGACGACGTGTTTTGGATGCTGATGGCCGGCAAGAAGCTGTCCACCCGTGACCGCAGGGTGGTGAGCGCGGTGGCCAAGCAGGCCGCGGGCCTGATCAGGCAGCGAGAGCTGGCGGAAGAGGCCAGCCGGACCGAGGCGATCGTGCGGGCCGACGAGTTGCGGCGCTCCCTGCTCTCGGCGGTGAGCCATGACCTGCGCACTCCGCTGGCCGCGGCCAAGGTCGCCGTGTCCAGCCTGCGCGCCGAAGACGTCGCCTTCTCCCCCACCGACACGGCCGAATTGCTGGCCACCATCGAGGAGTCCATCGACCAGCTGACCGCGCTGGTCGGCAACCTGCTCGACTCCTCGCGCCTGGCCGCCGGGGTGATCCACCCGGACCTGCGCCGGGTGTATCTCGAGGAGACGGTGCAACGGGCCCTGGTCAGCATCGGCAAGGGCGCCACCGGGTTCTACCGATCGGCGATCGATCGGGTCAAGGTCGACGTGGGCGACGCGGTGGCGTTGGCCGACGCCGGGCTGCTGGAACGCGTGCTCGCCAACCTGATCGACAACGCGCTGCGCTACGCGCCCAACTGCGTGGTTCGCGTCAACGCGGGCCGGGTGGGCGATCGCGTCCTGATCAACGTGATCGACGAAGGTCCCGGAATCCCCAAGGGCACCGAGGATCAGATCTTCGAGGCCTTCCAGCGGCTGGGCGATCACGACAACACCACGGGCGTGGGGCTGGGGATGTCGGTGGCCCGCGGTTTCGTGGAGGCGATGGGCGGCACGATCTCGGCCGGTGACACGCCGGGCGGCGGGCTTACCGTCGTGGTGGATCTGGCCGCGCCGCAGGAATTTGGTGCGCTGTGACCCGGGTGTTGGTGATCGACGACGAGCCGCACATCCTGCGGGCGTTGCGAATCAACCTGTCGGTGCGGGGTTACGAGGTGATCACCGCGTCGAGCGGTGCGGGGGCGCTGCGCGCGGCCGCCGAGCACAAGCCCGACGTGGTGGTGCTGGACCTCGGGTTGCCGGACATCTCCGGCATCGAGGTGCTGGCCGGCCTGCGCGGCTGGCTGTCGGCGCCGGTGATCGTGCTTTCGGCTCGCACGGATTCCTCGGACAAGGTCGAGGCCCTCGACGCCGGCGCCGACGACTACGTGACGAAACCCTTTGGAATGGACGAGTTCCTGGCGCGGTTGCGCGCCGCGGTGCGACGCAACGCGGCGGCGTCGGAGGTGGACGAGCCGGTCGTCGAAACCGACGCGTTCACCGTCGATCTGGCCGCCAAGAAGGTCACCAAGGACGGTGCCGAGGTCCACCTCACGCCGACCGAATGGGGCATGCTCGAGGTGCTGGTGCGCAATCGCGGCAAGCTGGTGGGCCGCGAGGAGTTGTTGAAGGAGGTATGGGGTCCGGCGTATGCCACCGAAACCCATTACCTGCGTGTGTATCTGGCGCAGTTGCGGCGCAAGCTCGAAGACGACCCGTCGCACCCCAAGCACCTGCTGACCGAATCGGGCATGGGTTACCGCTTCGAGGCGTGAGTGTGTGCCTAGGGCATGGCGCGTGCATTGACGGCGGAGATTTGGCGAAATTTTCGCCATGACCGCACTTCGAAAACCCGCTATTCACAACGATTCCTCGCTAAGTCACATCCGTCACACTGGCCCCTGCCCGCGGTGGTCAGTGTGACAGATGTGACTCAGCCGGCGATGGACAGCACGATGCCGTCCAGGATGTCGTGCTCGCTGACGATCAACTCGTCGATGCCGGCGCGGGCGCGCAGCTCGCGCGCCAGTTCCTCCACCACGATCGCGCCGCCGGCGATCACGTCGGCGCGTCCCTCGTGCATCGGCCCCAGCGCGGCGCGCTCCGCCCGCGTCATCCCGATCAGCCGCTCGCACACCGCCAGCAGGTCAGCGCCCGGCACGCGTGAAAGATGAATGGCCGCAGAGCCATACGCCGTCATGTTGTGCGCCAGCGCGGACAGCGTCGTCATCGTGCCGGCCAGCCCCACCCAGGTCCGCGCCGCTTCGACGTCTACCACGCCCAGCGCGGCGTCCAGCCGCTCCCGCACCACCGCTCGGGCGGCCGCCACCTCGTCGGGCGTGGGCGGGTCCGAGTGCAGGCAACGCTCGGTCAGCCGGACGCACCCGATGTCGGCGGAGTAGCCGGCCACCACGCGCTCACCGCCGACCACGATCTCGGTGGAGCCGCCGCCCAGATCGACGACGACGAAAGGCCCAGCAGCGCGGTCCAATTCGCCGACAGCCCCGTGGAACGAAAGCGACGCCTCCTCGTCGCCGCTGATCACCTCCGCCACCGCGCCTGGCAGCACCGCGCCCAGCACGTCGGCCGTCATCGCAAAGAACACATCGCGATTGGCGACGTCGCGCGCCGCCGACGTGGCCACCATCCGCACCCGCTCGACGCCGTGCGTCTTCAGCAGTGACGCGTAATCGGCCAGCGCGGCGCGGGTTCGCGCGATCGCCTCGGGCGCAAACTCGCCCGTCGCGTCGACGCCCTGCCCCAGCCGCACGATTCGCGTCTCGCGATGCACGTCGTGCAGCCGACCGTCGCTCACGTCGGCGATCAGCAAACGAATCGAGTTGGTGCCGCAGTCGATTCCGGCGAGCCTGCTCACCACTGGCCCGCCACCAACACGCTCGCCATCGCCGGGTCGCCGGCCAGAACCGACAACGCCTCGTCCCCAAGCGGATTCACGCCGGGGCCCTTGGCCAGCGAGTGCGCGATCAGCACGTGCAGGCACTTGACCCGATCCGGCATCCCGCCGCCGGAAAACGTTGTCCCCAGCGGTTCGATCGCGTCACGTTCGGCCAGATACGACTCGTGGGCTCGCCGGTACGCAGTCGCCAGCTCGGGATCCCGCCCCAACCGCTCGGTCATCTCGCGCATCAGTCCCGTCGTCTCCAGCCTGCTCGCCGCCGCGGTCAGGGCGGGATGGGTGAGGTAGTACAACGTCGGAAAGGGCGTGCCGTCAGGAAGTTTCGGCGCCGTCTTCACCACGCCGGGTTCGCCGTTGGGACAACGGTAGGCGATCTCCAGCACCCCGCGCGGCTCGCGGCCGAGCTGACGCGCCACCGCTTCCAGATCGGCACGATCAACCACCGGGCGCCGTGGGGTTGGGAGCTTCCGGGGGTGCCGGCGGCAGGTGGGGCGCGTCGGCGATGGTGTGCCACAAGGAGGTGTACCACGGATTGTTGTTCGCCGGTTTCGCCGCGTCGGACCCGGGCTGCGGGGACACCGCCGCCGTGGGTGGCAGCTGAACCTGGAACGGAATGTCGCCGGGCATCACGAAGCCGAGGCGCTCGCGGGCCTGCGCCGCAATGTATGCCGGGTCGCCGAGCTTGACCTTCTTCTGCTCGAGCTCGGCGATCTGGCGGCGCAGCGCAGCCTGGCTGGCGGCCAACTGGTTCATCTCGGTGCGCTGCGCGAAGTAGGTGCGCACCGGGCCGGCGATGGTCAGGGTCAGCACGCAGATCACCGCGGCGAGCACCGCCGCCCGGCGTGCGGTGAACCCGAGCCGCTGATCGGAGCGTTGTTCGACCGACTCGGCGACCTGCCGCTTGATGGGCTCGACGACACGCTCCTGCATCGACCGGGCCGGGTGGTTCGCGGTTTGTGGCGGCTTGGCCGATCGACGGCGCCGAACCGAATCGCCGGCCTTCCCCGGGCGCGATGCCGGGGAACGGCGCTTCGGATCGGGCTTGGGCGTCAACCTATTTCAACCTACTTCTGCTCCAGCGCGAACCGCGGGAACGCCAGATCGCCGGCGAAGCGTGCCGCGTCGCCGAGGGCTTCCTCGATCCGCAACAGTTGATTGTATTTGGCCACGCGCTCGCTGCGGGCGGGCGCGCCGGTCTTGATCTGGCCGCTGCCGACGGCCACCGCCAGGTCGGCGATCGTGGTGTCCTCCGTCTCGCCGCTGCGGTGGCTCATCATCGTGCGATACCCGCTGTGGTGGGCCAGCGCGACGGCGTCGAGCGTCTCGGTGAGCGTGCCGATCTGATTCACCTTGACCAGCAAGGCGTTTGCCACGCCCTTTTCGATGCCCTCTTCCAGGCGTTCGGGGTTGGTGACGAAGATGTCGTCGCCGACGATCTGCACGCGGTCCCCGATCGACGCGGTCAGGGCCGCCCAGCCGTCCCAATCGTCTTCGGACAGTGGGTCTTCGATGGACACCAGCGGATACGAGCCAAGCAGGCCGGCGTAGAACTCGGCCATCTGCTCGGCGGTGCGGGCGCTGCCTTCGAAGGTATAGCCGGTGCCGTCGGCGTAGAACTCGGTGGCCGCCGCGTCGAGGGCCAGCGCCACGTCGGTGCCCAGTTTGAAACCCGCCGATTCGATGGCGCGGCCGATCAGGTCCAGCGCCGCGGTGGTGCCGGCGACGTCGGGGGCGAATCCGCCCTCGTCGCCAAGCCCGGTGGACAGGCCCTCCTTCTTCAGCACCGACTTGAGCGAGTGGTAGACCTCGGCGCCCCAGCGCAACGCCTCGGCGAAGCTGGGCGCGCCGATCGGCGCGACCATGAACTCCTGAATGTCGACGCCGGTGTCGGCGTGCGCACCGCCGTTGAGGATGTTCATCATCGGCACGGGCAGGATGTGCGCGTTCGGCCCGCCGATGTAGCGGAACAGCGGCAAATCGGCGGAATCGGCGGCCGCCTTGGCGACCGCCAGCGAGACGCCCAGGATCGCGTTGCCACCCAGCCGCGACTTGTCGGGGGTGCCGTCGAGGTCCACCAGCGCCTGGTCCACCAGCCGCTGGTCGTCGGCGGCCAGGCCGATCACGGCCGGACCGATCTCGTCGAGGACGGCCTGCACCGCTTTTTGCACGCCTTTGCCGCCGTAACGCTCGCCGCCGTCCCGCAGCTCGACGGCCTCGTGCTCGCCGGTCGACGCGCCGGACGGCACCGCCGCGCGGGCGAACGTCCCGTCCATCAGGGCTATCTCGACCTCGACCGTCGGGTTGCCGCGGGAGTCGAGGATCTCTCGGGCCCCGACCTGCTCGATAATCGGCACTGGGTTTCTCCTTGTCGTAGCTGGCGCCGTCAGCGATACATCCTGCTACAACGGGTGATGCGCCGCATAGGCGGTCGCCCAGTCCCGGACCGCCCGCGCGTAGACGCCGGAGTTGTTGTAGGCCCGCAGCGCGGTGATCCAGCCCCGCGGGGTGGCGAGATCTTTTCCACGCCAACACAGATAACCCGCCGCGGCGAGCGCCGCGTCGTCGATGTTGTCGGGGCTGACGACGCCGTCGTTGTGGGCGTCCACCCCGTAGAGCCGCCACGTCTCCGGGATGAACTGCATCGGCCCCATCGCGCGCACCACCCCGGCATCCCCTTTCGAGCCCTCCGCGCCGTCCTCGGTGTCGACGATGCGCAGTGTGCCCCCGCTGCCATCCAGGCGAACACCCCGGATGGGCGGACTGACGTCACCGTTCGGCGACAGCGTCGCGCCGCGGTAGGTGCCGTGGTGGCTTTCGACCTGCCCGATGCCCGCCAGCGTGGTCCATGCGATGTGGCACTTGGGGTTCTCGACCTCGGCGACGCGCGCGGCGTAGGCGTAGGCCTCCAGCGCGACGACCGGAATCTCCAAGGCCGCCGAGCGTTGCTCGGCCCACTGGCGCAACTGATCCGCGGGCCGGCCGCTGAGGTGGGTGTCCACCGGCGGCACCGGATCCCCGGCCGGCGGCGGCACCCCTTCCGGGATGAAAAGGCTCAACTGCCAGGTGCAGCTGGAGGCGAGGATCATGGCGGTCGCGCCGATCACGGCGACCGCACGCAACCAACGCCTCGGCGACACCATGCCCCTCTTTAGCTCCCCTGGACTTTCCCTACGCGAACTCGACCACGACCATCGTCCCACGCGTTTCGGCCGGGCCCGGTCGGTTCCCGCCCCGAGCCCGCCGGTGCGGCGGGCGTTTCGCCTGATCGAGCGGCTATTTCCGCCCTTTACGCCGCTTGGAGCCCCCACCGGACGCCTTGGACACGGCCTCGGAGCCGACCGCTTCCTCCGCGGCCGTCTCAGCGGAAGGCCAGTGCGCGCGCCACTCCTCCTCGGTGACTTCGCCCAGCGGCGCCACATCAAGCTCGACCGGGACGCTGTCGCCACGGCGGCCGGCCGCGATCGACCTCTCCACGCCGCGCACGGTGTCCACGAACTCCAAGACGGCCGCGCGAAGCGTGCCTTCGGCGTCGACGTCGGCCGACACGCAGACCGACGTGATCTCGGCCGGGATCAGGTCGGCGGGCAGCCCCGCCTTCTCGGCGCGTTGAATCACCTTCTGCGCCAAGGCCAGTGCCGGCTGACCGGTGTGAACGTCGTCCATCACCGAATTGCGCGACTTCTCCGCGGCCTTGCGCTCCTCCCACTGCGCCAACTGTTCTTCGAGCGAAATCGATTGTCCGGCAAGCACTCCGGGCACCCGATTGCCCAGCTTGCGCATCAGTGTGGTGGCGACATCGTCGATCGTGAAGGGAAGCTGAGGCGCGTCCTCGGCGATGCGGGCGTGGAAGAGAACCTGCAGCAACACGTCGCCGAGTTCCTCGCGCAGCAGGTCGGCGTTGCCGCTGCGCACGGCGTCCAGCAGCTCGTAGGTCTCCTCGAGCAGGAACCTGCGCAACGAGTCGTGAGTTTGCTCGCTTTCCCACGGTCCGGCGGTGCGCAGCTTGTCCATCATCGCGACGGCGTCGACCAGTCGCTCGCCGCGCGGCGTGTCCGGCGCCGAGATCAGCCGGGCCCCCGCGGCCAACCGGGCGGTGACGGCGGGATGGTCCGGATCGGACGACAGCAGCACCGGCGCCGGCGCGTCGGGGTCCCCGGAGTGCACGGGCCGCGCCGCGGCCAGCGACCAGGGCACCGCGACCGGCATCTCCTCGGTGTACTGCACCTCGCCGGCGAGGTGCTCGATGGCCTCGACGGGCACCAGCGACGGGCGGCGGGGGTCGAACAAGACGACAATCATCTCGCTTGTCGCTCCTCCCCAGCCGGTGACGCACCCGTTATACCAATCTCTACTTGTGGTTTCCCCTCGAGTGCGGTCACCAGGTTGGCCACCATCTGCAGCAACTCGACGTCGCGCAGGCGCGGCGCGCCGACCCCACCCTCCCGCGGAATGGGCACCTGGACCGTGGACGTGGTGGCGCGGTAGTTCGCCGCCGGATACATCCGCTTGAGCCGCACCTGGGCCGAATCCATCAGCGTCACCGGCGAGAGCCGCACCGTCGCCGCCGACGGGGCCGACACCTCGGTGATGCCGGCGGCGCGGCACAGCAGCCGCAACCGCGCCACGGCCACCAGCCGCTCGGCGGGCTCGGGCAGCGCCCCATATCGGTCGACCAGCTCCTCGACGACGGCGGCGACGGCGGCATCGTCAGAGGCCGCGGCCAGGCGCCGGTAGCCCTCCAGCCGTAGCCGGTCGCTGGCGATGTAATCCGGCGGCAGATGCGCGTCCACCGGCAGGTCGATCCGGACGTCCTTGGCCTCCTCGGGCGTGGTCACCGTCTCGCCGTCGGCGGCGGCGCGGTAGGCCTCGACGGCCTCGCCCACCAGGCGCACGTACAGGTCGAACCCCACCCCGGCGACGTGCCCGGACTGCTCGACGCCCAGGACGTTGCCGGCGCCGCGGATCTCCAGGTCCTTCAGCGCGACCGCCATGCCCGCGCCCAGCTCGTTGTTCTGCGCGATGGTCGCCAGCCGGTCGTAGGCCGTCTCGGTCAGCGGCGCATGCGGCGGATACAGGAAATAGGCGTAACCGCGCTCGCGGCTGCGGCCGACCCGCCCGCGCAGCTGGTGCAGCTGGGACAGCCCGAAGGTGTCGGCCCGCTCGACGATCAGCGTGTTGGCGTTGGAGATGTCCAGCCCGGTTTCCACGATCGTGGTGCACACCAGGATGTCGTATTCGCGGTTCCAGAAGCCCTGCACGGTGCGTTCCAGCCGCTCCTCGGGCATCTGCCCGTGCGCGACGACGACGCGCGCCTCGGGCACCAGCTCTCGCACCCGGGCCGCGGCCCGGTCGATCGAGCTCACCCGGTTGTGCACGTAGAACGCCTGGCCGTCGCGCAGCAGCTCGCGCCGTAGCGCGGCGGCGACCTGCTTGTCGTCCTGCGGGCCGACGTAGGTCAGCACCGGGTAGCGCTCCTCGGGCGGGGTCAGGATCGTCGACATCTCGCGGATCCCGGCCAGGCTCATCTCCAGCGTGCGCGGGATCGGGGTGGCGCTCATGGTCAGCACGTCGACGTGGGTGCGCAGCGACTTGATGTGCTCCTTGTGCTCGACGCCGAACCGCTGCTCCTCGTCGACGACGACCAGGCCCAGGTCCTTCCAGCGCACCCCGGTCTGCAGCAGCCGGTGCGTGCCGATCACGATGTCGACCGTCCCGTCGGCCAGGCCCTCGACCACGGCCCGGGACTCGGCGGCGTCGGTGAACCGGGACAGCCCCTTGACGGTCACCGGGAAGTCGGCCATCCGGTCGGTGAACGTCTGCAGGTGCTGGTCGGCGAGCAGCGTGGTGGGGACCAGCACGGCGACCTGCTTGCCGTCCTGGACCGCCTTGAATGCCGCGCGCACCGCGATCTCGGTCTTGCCGTAGCCGACGTCCCCGCAGATCACCCGGTCCATCGGCACCGGCTTCTCCATGTCGGCCTTGACCTCGGTGATCGCGGTGAGCTGGTCGACCGTCTCGGTGAAGCCGAACGCGTCCTCCATCTCGGCCTGCCAGGGGGTGTCCGGCCCGAATGCGTGCCCGGCGCTGGCCTGCCGTTTGGCGTAGAGCGCCACCAGTTCGCCGGCGATCTCGCGCACCGCGCGGCGGGCCTTGGTCTTGGTGTTGGCCCAGTCGCTGCCGCCGAGGCGGCTCAGCGCCGGCGCCTGCCCGCCGACGTACCGCGAGAGCTGGTCCAGCGAGTCCATCGGGACGTACAGCTTGTCGGAGCCCCCGCCGCGCTTGGCCGACGCGTATTCCAGCACGAGGTATTCGCGGCGCGCGCCGCCGACGGTCCGCTCGACCATCTCCACGAACCGCCCGATGCCGTGCTGGTCGTGCACCACCAGGTCGCCGGCGGTGAGCGCCAGCGGATCGACGGTGTTGCGCCGCTTGGCCGCCAGCCGCTTGCCCTCGACGGTGGTGGCCCGGTTGCCGGTCAGGTCCGTCTCGGTGATCACGACGAGGTTGGCGCCGGGGATCACGACACCGTCGTGCAGCGGGCCCTTGAGGACGCCCACCACCCCCGCCTTGGGGGCGGCGCCCGGTTCCAGCATGGCGGCCGGAGTATCGGACTCGGCGAGCCGCTCCACCACCCGGTGGGCGGTCCCGGTGCCTGGCGCGACGACCGCGGCGTGCCCGCCGGTGCTGACGTGGGCGCGCAGCATCGCGAAGATGCCGTCGATGTCCTGCTGGTGCCCGCGGGCCGACGGCGCCGCCCGGACGTCCAGTTCCACGGCCGACTCGTCGGAGAGCTGGCTCAGCGTCCACCAGGGATGACCCGACCGCGCCGCCGCGGCGCGCACGTCGTCCAGTTCGGCGAACCCCGACCCGCCGAACTGCTCGAGGTCGACGGGCGCGTCGGTGCCCAGCGCCGCCACCGACCACGACGCCTCCAAGAACTCACTGCCCGTCTTGATCAGGTCGGCCGCCCGGGTGCGCACCTTCTCCGGGTCGCACAGCAGCACGGGCGTGCCGTCGGCCAGCTGGTCGGTCAGCAGCACGTGCTCGCCGGGACGCAGCACCGGCAGCAGCGCCTCCATGCCGTCGACCGCGATGCCCTCGCCCAGCTTCGCCAGCATGTCGGTGACGCTGCCGGTGATGGCGGGCTCGGCCCCGGAGTGCCGGGCGGCCAGCGCGGCGGCCCGCTCCCGCACGCCGTCGGTGAGCAGCAGCTCGCGGCACGCCACCGCGATGACCGTGTCGACCTCGATCTCGGGGATGGACCGCTGGTCGGCGACGGCGAACATCCGCATCTCGCTGACCTCGTCGCCCCAGAACTCGACGCGCACCGGGTGTTCGGCGGTCGGGGGGAAGACGTCGAGGATCCCACCGCGCACCGCGAACTCGCCGCGCCGGCCGACCATGTCCACCCGGGTGTAGGCCAGCTCGACCAGCCGGGCGATCACGTCGGAGAAGGCGATTTCCCGTCCGACACTCAGCGTGACCGGCTCCACCTCGCCCAGCCGCGGCGTCATCGGCTGCAACACCGAGCGCGCCGCCGTCACCACCACCTGCAGGGGCGGGCCCAGCCGCTCGTCGTCGGGGTGGGACAGCCGGCGCAGCACCATCATCCGGGCGCCGACGGTGTCGACGCCGGGCGAGAGCCGCTCGTGCGGCAGCGTTTCCCACGACGGGAACACGGCCACCGCGTCGCCGAGCACGCCCCGCAATTCCGCGGTCAGGTCGTCGGCCTCGCGCCCGGTGGCGGTGACCACGAGCACGGGACCCAGCCGCGCCAGCGCGGTGGCGACGAACAACCGGGCGCTGGCGGGTCCGACCAGGTGCAACTCGGCGGGCCGGGCGGCCGCGCTGTCGATCAACTGCTGGAACGTGGGCGCCGTCAGCGCCAGGTCCACGAGCCCCGCGATCGGGGTTTCTGGGCGAGCAGGCCCCGGTCCGGTCATGATGAATCCATTCTAGGGGCGCCTAAAGACGTCAATATCGAGCCCGGCGCCGTCAAGGGATCGTTAGGAAAGCGGCAGCCGGCACTGGCCGGGCGCACTTTGAAGTCATGACATTGCTGGACATCTTGCCGTCGATCGGTCATGCGGCCCCCCGACGGTTCGATTCTGCGATCTGGCCCGCCACCACGCATTCCGACGAAACCGACTTCCGCCGCCGCGCCCGCCGCTACCGCAAGGCGCGGCGCGATGTGACGGTCGTCTACGCGGGAAAGTCGCTGCTGACGACCGCGGTGGCGCGGTGGGCGCGCGAGGAGGGCCTGGGCGTCGCCGTCTGCTCGAGCGGTGAACTCGCCGTCGCCCTGGCCGGCGGGGTCGACCCGGCCCGCATCGTGGTGCAAGGCAACGCGAAATCGCCCGACGAGCTGCGCGACGCGACGAGCGCGGGTGTCGGACGCATCGTGCTGGATTCGACCATGGAGATCGCCTACCTCGCGGGCCTGGCGCCGCGCCGGCAACCGGTGCTCGTCGGGGTGACCCCGGACGTCGACATCCACGGCCACCGCGCCGTCACCACCGGCATCAGCGACCAGAAGTTCGGTTTCACCCTGGCCGGCGACCGCGCCGCCGACGCGGTCGGGCGCGTCCTGGCGCACCCGATCCTCGACCTGGTCGGACTGCACTGCCACATCGGGTCGCAGGTCACCGACCCGGCTCTCTACGGCGAGGCGATTCGCCGGATGATCGCCGCCATGGCCGACGTCCGCGCCCACCACGGCGTCGTCCTCACCGAGCTAAACATCGGCGGCGGCCACGCCATCCCCTACCTCTCGGGCGACCGCGAGCTCGACCTCGACGCGCTGTCCCGCGTCATCGAGGACGCGCTGGACGAGGCCTGCGCGGCCGAGCATTTCCCGCGGCCGGCCATCGTGGTGGAGCCGGGCCGCGCGCTGGTCCGCCGCGAGACGATCGCGGACGTGCCGGCCCGCGACTGCGGTTAAGCAGTCACGGGGTGTCCCGCTCGGCGAAGTGGCGTTGCCGCGCCAACAACGCCGCGGCCCGCTGGTCGGCGGTGATCCGCTGCGACGGGTCGAAGTAGTCGTGGACGCGGTCGATGTCGATCACCGTGGCGGTCGGCGTGGCGGGCTGCTCGGCCGCGGTGGCGCGCCAGGTGACGACCCCGCCGCGATAGCCGCGCGCGTCGAGCCAGTTGTGCACGCCGACGTCCTCGGTGGACAACAGCACCCGCACCCGGTCGCCGTCGGTGTGCGATTGGCCGAGGTTCAGGCTCGTCTGCCGGGTCGCGATGTCGATCATCTCGCTCCACCGGTTGGTCAGGCAGATTCCGACATACGGGCTGCCGCTGGGGATTTGGTACTCGATCACCAAGGCCTGGCCGTCATCCAGTTCCCAGGAGATGGGGACGAACCACGCACCGGCCATGGCCGACGGCGGCTGCATCGGCGGGATGACGAAGTTCTTCGGCAGGGCCCCGAAGACGCGCGCGGGAATGTCCTTGACCCACATGGTGAACAGGTCGCGCGACGCGACCAGGTGCTCGTCGAACGCGGCGAGCGCCTGCGCCGGCGACGACGGGCCCGCCGGTGTTTGGGGATTGAGGCATTCGATGCGGATGGTGCCCTTGGATTGGCCTTGCCAGTCGCCGAAGGTTTGGTAGCAACAGAACGACTCGGCTCCCGGCGGAAGCTCAAACCAGTTGGTATCGCCCGTTTTCTGGCGGCTGAAGTGGATCTCGAAGGATCCGTCCGGCGCGATGTCCAGGTCCTCGGATTGCGTCTTGACCGCCCGGGCTTGGTCGTCCTTGCCGGCGTAGACGCCGAAGGTGGTCTGCGCGACCGAGCCCAATTTGCCGTAGACCCGGTAGTCGTGCGCATCGTCGATTCGGGCCGACAGGTACAGGGTGTCGGGGTTGGAGTGGCCCCAATTCCACGGCGCGTACTGGGCGTTGATCAGCGCGGGGCGGGCCGGGTCGCTGCGCAGTTGCAGCCCCATGTACTGGATGTGGCCGATCAGGTGGCCGAGAAGCGAACTGGCAGAGCCGTCGTCGAGGCCGCCCTGGGCCAGCGCGACGCCGAGCAGCTCCTCGTGAAGTTCGCCGAACCGTCGCCACGCCGCGCGCAGCGCGTCACTTGACTGGTCGGTCATCGCTTGTCCTCGATCCCGTAGAAGTCGCGGTAGTACTGCAGTTCCGGCCAAAGCGCCGCGATGTCGAGCCCGTAATCCTCGGCCCGATAGATGTTGGGTTTGCGGGTCGCCATGCCGCGCTGCTCCATGAACCTGCTCATCTTGCGATGAACCTCGGCGGTGAGTTCGATGCCGAAGTGGTCGTAGATCTCCGTGACGCAAGCCAGTGGCTCGCGGACCATGCGCTCCATCGGAAAATCGATGAATTGCGCGGAGCGGTCCGCGAATTGGCGCCTCAGTTCGACGTTGCGGGCCAGCATGCCCCCGGTGCGCCAAGTCATGTAGCGGCCGTGATCGTGCCAGTCGACGCCGTCGGTCACCATCGCGAACACGGTGCCGGACAACTTACAGCTGGAGGCGATGACCTCGGTGGGCTCGCGGTAGGTGGTGACGAAGCGCGCGTCGGGGAAGACGGCGAGGATCTTGTCGATGTTGGCCATGTGCGGTGGGGTCTTGAGCAGCCAGCTCTCCTTCGGGCGCAGCCCCCCGCTCTGCATGTACTGCAGGAGCAGCTTCTCCTCCTCGTAGACCCAGGTGCGGTCCTGATCGGCCAACCACCGGTCGTAGCCCTGACAGTTGAACATGACCAGGAACGTCTCGCTGTGGAAGGCGTAGGCGTGCAACAGCGCGCATTCCTGGGCCTCCCACGCGCCGAGCGGGTGCGCGGCGTCCAGGTCGGGGGCCAGCGACAGGGTCCGTCGAATCTGCTTCTCGCTGCGCGCGATTCGCGGGTCGGTGCGCATCGTGGCGGGATCCAGCGGCGGGTGCAGCTCGTCGCACTCCCAGGTGAGGGGGAAGCGAAACCGGTCATCCTGACTGAGCAGGTGATGGGTGATCGTGGTGCCGGTGCGGGGCGCGCCGACCAGGAACACCGGCTTGGCGATTATCTCGTCCCGGATCGACGGATTCCGGCGGATGTGGTCCATGACCAGTAACCGCTGGCGCAACAGGTTGGTGATGTGCGTCGCGGCCAGTATCCGGCCGAACCCGTTGAGCTTGTCCTCGGTGTTGATCGACTCGATGAGCCGGTCCAGGCCCGCTTCGAAGCGCGGATCGCCGAAGTCGGTCAGGCCGCCCGCGCGCCGGCTGGCCCGGTCCATGAGCGCGTACTTGCGCAGCGGCACGGGAGGGGCGCCGAGGCGGCGGGCCGCACGGTAGGCGCCGTTGAGAACGCGGAACGGCAGCGGTCTGGGTGGTTCATCGATGGCCATGACGGGCGTTCCTCGCCGTTGAGGGGATAAGAAACCTGTTGACGCGCAGGAAGTTACGCGGACTGCGCCGACTGTTCGATGCCTCCCGGTGTTCAAGCGGACCGTTGTGCTCGATCCTGCAAAACATTACGATCTGAACGTAATGAAATCAACACCTTTCGAGCGCGACAATCGCGAGTCCAAGTCGCAGGGGCGCCCCCGCGATGTGCGCATCGACGATGCGGTCCTGCAAGCCACCAACGAACTGCTGGAAGAGATCGGCTATGCCCGGCTGAGCATTCCGTTGGTGGCGGCGCGGGCCGGCGCGACGCCGCCGGCGGTGTACCGCCGCTTCCCCACCAAGATCGAACTCGTCTTCGCCGCGGTGTTTCCCCCCACGCCGCGCACGGAGTTGCCGTTGACCGGCGATCTGCGGACGGTCGTGCGCAGCCTGCTCGAGGGATCGATCCACCTATTCAGCCGGCCGGCGGTGCACAGCGCGGTGTCGGGCCTGACGGCCGAACTCCCCTCCGAGCCGGGCTTGTCGGCGCGGCTGCTGGACCGGCTGCAGGGCGGCACCTACGAACGCCTGCAGGGCTACCTCGATCACGCCGCCGCCAGCGGAGTGGCGGTCGACGGCATCGACGCGCGTCTGCTGATGGACATGATCGGCGGCACGGTGATGATGTCCATGGCCACCGAACGCACGCTCGACGACACCTGGCTCGAGCACAACACCGCGCTGATCGTGCGGGGGCTGACCCGATGACGGCCGGCGGCGGGGCCGCGCCGCCGATGGAGGTCGTCGCCTCCGCACCGGCCCAGCTGGGCCTGGCCGAAATCGGCCCGTGGGCCGCGCGCATGGAGCGCATCGGCTTCGAGGTCGTCCACGTGTCCGAGACCATCCACGATGTATTCACAATCGCGGCAATGGCATTGGCGCATACCACGCGGCTGACCGTGCGGACGAGCATGGCGCTCGCGTTTCCGCGCAGCCCGATGATCACCGCCTACGCGGCCTGGGACCTCGCCCGGTACTCCGACGGGCGCTTCCAGCTCGGCCTGGCCTCCCAGGTGCGCGGGAACATCGTCGGACGATTCTCGGTCCCGTGGTCCCAGCCGGCGCTGCGCATGCGGGAGTACATCGAATCGGTACTGGCGATATTCCACTCCTTCCAGACCGGTGAGCCCCTCGACTACAGCGGGCGGTTCTACCGATTCGACCGCCTGCAGCCATACTTCAACCCCGGCCCGATTCCGTGCCCGCCCCCGCAGATCTGGACCGGAGGGGTCAACAGGAAGATGTGCATGCTGGCCGGTGAACTCTCCGACGGCTTCGTCTGCCATCCGACCAACTCGCACCCGTCGATCCTCGCGACGCAGACGCTGCCCGCCCTCGCCGAAGGCGCCGAAAAGGGTCGCCGCAGCCGAACTCCGCTCGCGATGGTGGCCAATCCGCAACCCTTGATGGCCGCCACCGGCGACGAGCTGGCGCGGAGGCGCGAACACCGCCGGTCGGAGCTGGCCTTCCTCTACAGCACCCCCGCCTACCGCAGGCAACTCGAATTCTTCGGTTTCGCGGACATCGGCGAGGCGCTCAGCGACATGGCGCGCCGGAACGAATGGACCGACCTGCCCGAGCATCTGACCGATGAGGTGATGGATCGGGTTGTGCCGCAAGGCACCTACGACGAAATTCCCGCGGTGCTCGAGCGTTGGTACTCCGGCGTGTGCACCGGCCTGAGTCTGCCGGTCACCGATGTGCCGGACGACGTGCTGGCCATGCTCATCGATCGCATCAAGGCCATTCCCACCCTCAGGGAACAACCACCAGGAAGGTAGCAATGAACGCAGCACAATCGGCTCTGGCGCTGAAATCCATTGTGGCCCGGCAATGGCGGTCCCACAGTCCGCTGGCCCGGCGCCCGCCGAAGAACTTCGCCGGGCAGTACGGGCCGTGGGCGCTGGTGTCCGGCGCCAGTGAGGGCATCGGCGGTGCCTGGGCGGATTACGCGGCATCCCAAGGCTTGTCGGTCGCGATCGTCGCGCGCGATCCCGACAAGCTCGAGAAGAAACGCCAGGAATTGGTGTCACGGTTCGGCGTGGAGGTGCTCGCCATCTCCCAGGAACTCGGGGCGCCGGACGCCGTGGAGAACATCGTCGCGGCCGTCGGCGATCGCGAAATCGGACTGCTGGTGTCCAACGCCGCGCTGGCCACCGTCGGGGGATTCTGGGCCGATAACCTCGAATTCGAGCGGAAGCGGATAAACATCAACTGCTGCAGCCCGTTTGGGCTGACCTACCACTACGGGGCGCTCATGAAGGCGCGCCGTCGCGGCGGCATCGTCCTCATGAGCAGCGGCACGGGGCTGATCGGCAGCCCGTACTACACGCACTACGGCGCGACGAGGGCATACAACATCATTCTCGCCGAAGGGCTCTGGTACGAACTGAAACCCGACAACGTCCACGTGTTGGCGTGCATGGCCGGGCTGACGAGTTCGCCGGGGGCCGCCGAGGCGCTGGAGGTCGCGCGGGCCAGGGGCAGCCTGATCAACACGCCTGAAGAAAACGTCGAAGAGGCGGTCTTGTATCTCGGCAAGCGGCCCAGCATGCAAGTGGGGGCGCCGAACCGGCGGATGATGTTCGTCGTGACCCGCCTGCTTCCGCGGTCGATGGGCATCCGAGAAATCGGCAAGCACGCGCTGAACAACTTCCTCGACGGGGCGCGGCCCTAGCTCCTACTCGTCCTGCAGCCGCGGGTCGGCTTCCAGGTGGGTCAGGCCGTTCCACATCAGGTTGACCAGGTGCGCGGCGACCACTTCTTTCTTGGGCTCGCGGGTGTCGAGCCACCACTGCGCCGTCATCGACACCGAGCCCACCAGCGCCTGGGCGTACAGCGGCGCCAAATCCGCGTCCAGCCCCCGGCGGGCGAAGTCGCCGGCCAGGATCGAGCTGACCTGGCTGACCGCGTCGTTGAGCAGGCTGGAGTAGGTGCCCGAGCTGATCGCGGCGGGCGAGTCGCGGATCATGATCCGGAAGCCGTCGGTGCGCTCCTCGACGTAGGTGAGCAACGCCAGGGCCACCCGTTCCACCCGGACCCGGGACCGGTTGTTGGTCAACGACGAGGTGATCATGTCCAGCAGCGCCGACATCTCCCGGTCGACGACGACCGCGTACAGCCCCTCCTTGCCGCCGAAGTGTTCGTAGACGACGGGCTTGGACACGTTGGCGCGCAGGGCGATCTCCTCGATCGAGGTGCCCTCGTAGCCGCGCTCGGCGAACAGCGAGCGGGCGATGCCGATGAGTTGTTGCCGGCGATCGCTACCGGTCATACGAGCGCGCGGGGCCCGGGCTTCCTTGTCCGGCTCCTTTTGCGTTTGGGGGTCGAGAACGGCCACGTCAATCAGCCTATCCGTTACGCTCGCCGCGACCAGGCCGCTTACCGTCTAGAGTCACCGTGGGTATTCCATCCGTCGTGGTGTAATCGGCAGCACATCAGATTTTGGTTCTGAGAGTTCAGGTTCGAGTCCTGGCGACGGAGCAGCGTGGCCCTTTGCGGCGAGCGTGCATGAAATGACACGCTTGACGGCGTGTCGGTGTACCAACAGGCACGCTCGCGCGAGGGGTTGAGGAGAGTTCATGTCGTTTCGTGGTGACACCGCGGTCCTGGTCCTCGCGGCCGGACCGGGCACCCGGATGCGGTCCGACACCCCGAAGGTGCTGCACACGATCGCCGGCCGCAGCATGCTGTCGCATTCCCTGCACGCGATCGCCAAGGTCGCGCCCCAGCACCTGGTCGTGGTCCTCGGCCACGACCACCAGCGCGTCGCGCCGCTGGTCGGCGAGCTTGCCGAGACGCTGGGACGCTCGATCGAGGTGGCGCTGCAGGACCGCCCCCTGGGCACCGGCCACGCCGTCCTGTGCGGCCTGTCCGCCCTGCCCGACGACTACTCCGGCGTCGTCGTCGTCACCTCCGGCGACACCCCGCTGCTGGACTCCGACACCCTGGCCGGCCTGATCGCCACCCACACCGCGGACTCGGCCGCGGTCACCGTGCTGACCACCACGCTGACCGATCCGGTCGGCTACGGCCGCATCCTGCGCACCCAGGACAACGAGGTGATGGCGATCGTCGAGCACACCGACGCGACGCCCTCGCAACGCGAGATCCGCGAGGTCAACGCCGGCGTCTACGCCTTCGACGTCGCGGCGCTGCGCTCCGCGCTGACCCGGCTGAGCTCGAACAACGCCCAGCAGGAGCTCTACTTGACCGACGTCGTCGCCATCCTGCGCGGCGACGGCCGGGGCGTGCGCGCCCAGCACGTCGCCGACAGCGCGCTGGTGGCCGGCGTGAACAACCGCGTCCAGCTGGCCGAGCTGGGCGCCGAGCTGAACCGCCGGATCGTCGCCACCCACCAGCTGGCCGGCGTGACCGTCGTCGATCCGGCGACCACCTGGATCGACGTCGACGTGACGATCGGCCGCGACACCGTCGTGCACCCCGGCACCCAGCTGCTGGGCCGCACCCGGGTGGGCGGTCGCTGCGTCGTCGGGCCGGACACCACCCTGACCGACGTGACCGTCGGCGACGGCGCGTCGGTGGTGCGCACCCACGGCACGTCCTCGGCGATCGGGGACGGAGCCACGGTCGGCCCGTTCACCTACCTGCGACCCGGGACCGTGCTGGGCGCCGACGCCAAGCTCGGCGCGTTCGTCGAGGCCAAGAACTCCGTCATCGGGACGGGCACCAAGGTCCCGCATTTGACCTACGTCGGCGACGCCGACATCGGCGAGCACAGCAACATCGGCGCGTCCAGCGTGTTCGTCAACTACGACGGCGAAACCAAGCGGCGCACCACCGTCGGCTCGCACGTGCGCACCGGCTCGGACACCATGTTCGTGGCCCCGGTGACCATCGGCGACGGCGCCTACACCGGCGCCGGCACCGTGGTGCGCGACGACGTCCCACCCGGGGCGCTGGCGGTGTCGGCGGGGCCGCAACGCAACATCGAGGGCTGGGTCCGGCGCAAGCGGCCGGGCAGCGCGGCGGCCGAGGCCGCGGAAAAGGCCGCGAAGGCCGCCGGAGAAAACGACGAGAATTCAGGGCCCGAATAGACACCGTGAGTTTGGTCCCTGGCAACCCGGCCGCATTTCCGTACGATTCGCTACGTACGATGGGGCTTCCATTTCGATCCCGAGGCAGGGCAGTGCGTTGAGCCACGACTGGACCGATAATCGAAAAAATCTGATGCTTTTCTCGGGCCGCGCGCATCCCGAGCTGGCCGAACAGGTCGCCAAGGAGCTGGACGTGCACGTCACCGCTCAGACGGCCCGCGAATTCGCCAACGGCGAGATCTTCGTTCGGTTCCAGGAGTCGGTGCGCGGCTGCGACGCCTTCGTGCTGCAATCCAACCCGGCGCCCGTCAACAACTGGCTGATGGAACAGCTGATCATGATCGACGCCCTCAAACGGGGCAGCGCCAAGCGGATCACCGCGGTCATGCCGTTCTACCCGTACGCGCGGCAGGACAAGAAGCACCGCGGCCGCGAGCCGATCTCGGCGCGCCTGGTCGCCGACCTGCTCAAGACCGCCGGCGCCGACCGGATCGTGACCGTCGACCTGCACACCGACCAGATCCAGGGCTTCTTCGACGGGCCGGTCGACCACATGCGCGGACAGAACCTGCTGACCGGCTACATCAAGGACAACTACCCGGACGGCAACATGGTGGTCGTCTCCCCCGACTCCGGCCGGGTGCGCATCGCCGAGAAATGGGCCGACGCGCTGGGCGGGGTTCCGCTGGCTTTCATCCACAAGACCCGCGACCCGCGGGTGCCCAATCAGGTCGTGTCCAACCGTGTCGTCGGTGAAGTGGAGGGCCGCACCTGCGTCCTGATCGACGACATGATCGACACCGGCGGCACCATCGCCGGCGCGGTGAACCTGTTGCGCGAAGACGGCGCCAGCGACGTGGTGATCGCGGCGACCCACGGCGTGCTCTCCGACCCGGCCGCCGAGCGGCTGGCGGCGTGCGGCGCGCGGGAGGTCATCGTCACCAACACGCTCCCGATCGGCGAGGAGAAGCGTTTCCCGCAGCTCACGGTCCTGTCCATTGCGCCGCTGTTGGCCAGCACCATCCGCGCCGTTTTCGAAAACGGCTCCGTCACGGGACTTTTCGACGGAGACGCCTAGATGGCTTCGCGCGAGACCGTCATCTACCACAACCCGAAGTGCAGTACCTCCCGCAAGACCCTAGACCTCTTGCGGGACAACGGGATTGACCCCACCGTCGTGCAGTACCTGAAGACGCCGCCGTCGCGCGCCGAACTGGCGCGCATGATCCGCGACGCCGGCATCGAGGTGCGCACCGCGGTGCGCAAGCGCGAACCGCTGTATGCCGAGCTCGATCTCGACGACGCGACCGACGACGAGTTGCTCGACGCCATGGCCGAACACCCGATCCTGATCGAACGGCCTTTCGTCGTCACGCCGAAGGGCACCCGGCTGGCGCGGCCGATCGACGGCGTGCGCGAGATTCTGTGAGGTTACGTACCGCCGCGGTCGTGCTGGTCGCGCTGAGCATGCCGGTTGCGGCGTGCTCGCCGCCGAAAGCCCCTGACTACCAGTCGATCCTGACGAAGAGTTCGACGAGCAGCGCCACCCCCACGCCGACGGAGAAGCCAGTCCCGTTGTCGCAGTACCTGCAGAACATCGGCGTCACCGGCCAACAGGTGGCGCCGGGAGAGCTGCCCGACCTGAACGTGTCGATCCCGACACCGCCCGGTTGGTCGCTATTCAGCAACCCGAACATCGCCAAGGAGACCGTGATGATCTCGCACGGCGGCAAGTACCCGACCGCGCGGCTGGTGGTCTTCAAATTGCACGGGGACTTCGACCCGGCGCAAGTCGTCAAGCACGGCAACGACGACGCCCAGCTGTTCGAGAATTTCAAGCAGCTGGACGCCTCCTCGGACAACTACAACGGCTTTCCGTCGTCGATGATCCAGGGCAGCTACGACCTCGACGGCCAGCGGCTGCACAGTTGGAACCGGATCGTCATCCCCACCGGGTCGCCGCCGGCGAACCAGCGCTACCTGGTCCAGCTGACCATCACCAGCCTGGCCAACCAGGCGGCCGCCGAGGCAACCGGCATCGAGGCGATCATCCACGGGTTCGTCGTCGCCGCGAAGTAAACCGTGGCGTCCCTTCACTAAGCTCATCCCCCATGACGAACTGGACCGCCGCAGATCTGCCGTCGTTTGCCGGGCGCACCGTGATCATCACCGGCGCCAATAGCGGGCTCGGCGCGGTGACGGCCAGTGAGCTGGCCGGCAAGGGCGCCAAGATCGTCATGGCCGTCCGCAACACGGGCAAGGGCAACGCCGCCGCGGAGCAGATCACCGGCGACGTCGAGGTGCGCCGGCTCGACCTGCAGGACCTGTCGTCGGTGCGCCAGTTCGCCGACGGCGTGGACAAGGCCGACGTGCTGATCAACAACGCCGGCATCATGGCCGCCCCCTACGCGCTGACCGCCGACGGGTTCGAGAGTCAGATCGGCACCAACCACCTCGGTCACTTCGCGCTGACCAACCTGCTGCTGCCCAAGCTCACCGACCGCGTCGTCACGGTGTCGTCGATGGCGCACTGGCCAGTCCGCATCAACTTCGACGACCTGAACTGGAAGAACCGCCGCTACTCCCCCTGGCTGGCCTACAGCCAGTCCAAGCTGGCCAACCTGCTGTTCACCAGCGAGCTGCAGCGACGCCTCGACGCGGCCGGTTCGCCGCTGCGGGCGGTGGCGGCCCACCCCGGCTACTCGCACACCAACCTGCAGGGTGCATCGGGCCGCAAGCTCGGCGACGCACTGATGTCGGCCGCCACCCGGGTGGTGGCCACCGACGCCGACTTCGGCGCCCGGCAAACCCTGTACGCGGCGTCGCAGGACGTGCCGGGCGACACGTTCATCGGCCCGCGGTTCAGCTGGATCGGGCGGACGCAGCCGGTCGGGCGCAGCCGTCGGGCGCGGGACGCGGCCGCGGCCAGCGCGCTGTGGGAGCTGTCCGAGCAGCTCACCGGCACCAAATTCCCGCTCTAAGGCGCCGCGGTCGACACATCTGTCACACCCGCGAGAGGCCAGTGTGGCCTTTGTGGCGTATGTGACCAGATTTCCGCTCCGAGCCGCACATGCGCTAACCTGACCAGGCGTCACGGCGAGGGTGGCTGGCTGACCAGCACCGTTATCGACGGAGACCGACTTCAATGTCGCGACCTTCGCCGTGCTCCCGAACCAGAGCACAGAGGAGCGACAAAATGGCCAAGGCCGCAGTCAACCAACTCAAGGTCGAGGTACGAGCCGAGACCGGCAAGGGCGCGTCCCGCCGGGCCCGCCGCGCGGGCAGGATTCCCGCCGTCCTCTACGGTCACGGCGCCGCCCCCCAGCACCTGGAACTGCCCGGACACGACTACGCGGCGGTGCTGCGGCACTCGGGCACCAACGCGGTGCTGACCCTCGACATCGCGGGCAAGGAACAGCTGGCGCTGACCAAGGCCCTCGACATCCACCCGATCCGCCGCACCATTCAGCACGCCGACCTCGTGGTCGTGCGCCGCGGCGAGAAGGTCCACGTCGAGGTCAACGTCGTCGTCGAGGGCGAGGCCGGACCCGACACGCTGGTCACCCAGGAGACCAACACGATCGAGATCGAGGCCGAGGCCATGTCGATTCCCGAGCAGTTGACCGTGTCGGTCGAGGACGCCCCGCCCGGCACCCAGTTCACCGCGGGCCAGATCGCGCTGCCCAGCGGCGTCACCCTGGTTTCCGACCCCGACATGCTGGTGGTCAACGTGGTGAACGCGCCGACCGCCGCCGACCTCGAGGAAGAGGGCGCCGGCGAGGCGGCCGAGGGCGAGGCGGCTGCCCCCGCGGCCGAAGAGGGCGGCGAGGCCGAGGCCTCCGCCGACGAGTCCGAGTAGGCGGTCCCGACGTGGCCGATCCGTCCCCCGCGAGCGGGCGGTGCCCCCTATTGGTGGTCGGCCTGGGCAACCCCGGAGACAACTACGCGCGCACCCGGCACAACCTCGGGTTCATGGTCGCCGACCTGCTCGCCTCGCGGCTGGGTTCGAAGTTCAAGGCGCACAAGCGTTCCGGCGCCGAAGTTGTCAGCGGCCGGTTGGCCGGGCACTCGGTGCTGGTGGCCAAGCCGCGCTGCTTCATGAACGAATCGGGCCGCCAGGTGGGGCCGCTGGCGAAGTTCTACTCGGTCGCCCCGGCCGACATGATCGTCATCCATGACGACCTCGACCTCGAGTTCGGCCGCATCCGGCTCAAGATCGGCGGCGGCGAGGGCGGCCACAACGGGCTGCGTTCGGTGGTTGCGGCGTTGGGCACCAAGGAGTTTCAGCGGGTACGCGTCGGGATCGGGCGTCCCCCCGGACGCAAGGACCCGGCGGCGTTCGTGCTGGAGAACTTCACCGCGGCCGAGCGCGCCGAGGTGCCCACCATTTGCGAGCAGGCCGCGGACGCCACCGAGGCGCTCATCGAACTCGGGCTGGAGCCCGCGCAGAACCGCGTCCACGCTTGGTGAGCGCTTCGCGCCCTACCTCGTCAGCATGTCCTTCCACGACTTCGGCGCCGCGGTGACGACCAGGTCGGACTGTTGGAAGAGTTGGCCGTCCGGAGCCATGTACTTGCCGGTGCGCGGGTCGTATCGCGCGACCGCCACCGACGGAGTGGCGTCGGGCCCGCCGGTCGTCAAGGAGCTCGGCGCCGCTTGCGGGGGCGTTCCGGACGGCGAAGCGCCCGGCGGCAGCGGCGTCCCGTCCACCGGACCGAAGGTGTGGTCACCGGACGTGGCGCGATCGTCGGGCGGAATGCCCTGCGCCACCAGGTTCGGATCCAGCGGATAGGGACCGAGCACGTGTTGGCGCATCGCCAGCGGTTCGTACGGCTTGTCGCTGTCGCAGATCTGCACGGTCGGCGCACGTTTCCCGGGCTTGCCCATGCACGGGTAGTTGCGGGCTCCGCGGACCGAAATCGGGGAATCCTGAGGGAGTTTGCAGTACAGCCCGTCCGGCGTGTCGATCGTCGTGGTGTCGGCGGGGGAACGCCACGACGAGGGCGGCAGGAACCCCACGGTGCAGGGCGGCGGGTCGGCGACGCTGATCGCGAACTCGCCCATCGCCATCCCCGTCGGGTTGTTCTTCGACAGCCCGGAGGCCTGCAGCGACGCGATCACCGGCGGCAACAACACCAACAGCTGCTCGAGCGACGGGTTGTATGTCACCAGGATCTGACCCACCGTGGTCAGGTTCGCCAGCAGAATCGGCAGGGTCGGCTTGATCTGGTCGAGCAGCCGGGAAACCTCGTTGACGGCCCCCGGGCCGGTTTTTAGCAGCGCGCGCAGCTGTCCATCGTCGGTCGCCAGCGTGTGCGTCACACCGGCCAGGCTGTGCGCCCAGGTCCGGATGGAGTCTGTGGTTTCGGCCTGCGAATCCAGCAGCGGCACAGCGTCATCCACCAGCGTCCGGGTCCGGTCGGCGACGGCGTTGGCGTCTCGACTCACCCGGGCCGACGAGTCGAGCAGGGAACCGAGATCGAAGCCGGCCCCATTGAGCCCTCTGAACGACTCGTCGAGCAGCGCGCTCATCTTGCCTTTGGGGATGCTGTTGATCAGCGCGCTGACCCTGTCCAGCATCGGCCCGACCGCCTGCGGAATTGTGGTGCGCTCCACGGGAATTACCGAGCCGTCCTCGAGGTAGGGCCCCGCATTGTGGCGCGGGCGCAGGTCCACGTACTGCTCCCCGATCGCCGAGATGCTGCGCACCTCCGCTTGCAGATCGGCGGGAATCCTCGGTGAACGGTCGAGGGACAGCGTGGCCCACACCCGGTCGGGCCCCAGATCGACGGCGGTCACCTTGCCCACCTGCACGCCCCGGTAGGTCACGTTGGCGAACCGGTAAATCCCTCCGCCGGAAGGCAATTCCATCCGCACGGTGATGTGGTCGATGCCCAGCAGGGTCGGCGCCTGTACGTAGACCAGGGCCATCGACAGGACGCCGACGATCGAGACGATCGTGAAGATCGTCAGCTGGATCTTGACCAGGCGCGTGAGCATCAGCCGCCCGCCTGGTCTTTCGGCGGGAAGTCGGTGGGCAGCGGAACCGCGCCGGCGGGCGGCGGAGCGGTCGGCGGCGCGGGAGCACTCGGCGGCGCGGCGCTCTGCGGCGGGGCACCGGCGCCGGGCTGGTCGTAGGTGAAATTGAGGTATTCCGGTTCTCCCGGTGCGGGAACAAGTTTCGCGCCGACCTGACCCCAGCGGGTGCCCAGCAGCAACGTCCGCTTGAGCCGGGGAAGCGTGAGGTCGGCGATCAAGAACATGTTCATGTAGTCGCCTCTGACACCCCGGTCGATCAGATTCTGGCCGTACGGGAAGGTCGTCGCCCAGACCAAGGCGCTATCGAGGTCGGGACCGATATCGGCGAGCGCCTTGATCGTCGGTTCCAGGTTCTTCAGGTCGCGCACCAGGTCGTCTCGCGTGTCGTCGACGAGCCGGGTGGCGGTGGCGCTGAAGACCCGCAACTTGTCCAGCGCCGTCGTGAGGCGCGGCCGCTCGCGGATCAGCACGTCGAGGGCGGGCGGAATCTTCTGCAGCGCTTGCGTGATCACGTCGCGCTGCCCGGCGAGCGTGCCGGTCAGGCGGTTCAGGTCTCCGATGAGCCCAATGAGATTGTCGCGCTGGGCATCCAGCGCCCCGACGAAATCGTCGAACCGGGTCAGCAGATCGCGGATCTGGTCCTCGTGCCCGGACATGGCGGCGCTGAAGTTGTGGATGATGTCGCCGATCTGGCCCAGTCCCCCGGCATTGATCACCACTGACAGCGACGAGAGGGTCTGCTCGGTCGACGGATAGGTCGACGACCGGTTCAGCGGGATCGTGGCTCCGGGTTGCAACCGGCCGCTCGGGGCCTGGCCCACCGGGGGACTCAGCTCGAGGTGCATGGATCCCAGCAGGCTGGTCTGCCCGACCCGGGCCACCGCGTTGGCGGGCACCACCACGGCGGGCTTCACCGAGATCGCGACATCGGCGTGCCAGTCGTGGAAGGTCATGTGGTCGACGCTGCCGACGACCACGTCGTTGAGCATCACCGGTGAATTCGACTCTAGCGTGCTGACATTGGCCAACTCGACATGGTAGGTGGCGGCGCCGGCCCCTCGTCCCACCGTGCCCGGCAGCGGAAGCGAGTTCAATCCCTGGAATGCACATCCGGTCGGGGTGAGCACCAGGAAGCCGCCGATGGCGAGCGCCCGGCGCACCGTCGAAGATCGGCTCACGGCTGCACCCCTCCCGCCGGGAGCAGCATGTCCTGCACGTTCGCCGGTTCGCGTGCCGGCACGTCCTGCTGCTCGGTGCCGGTGGCCGTGGTCGGTGGCGGTTCGGGTTGCGCCAGTCCGGGTATGCGCGGCGGTGGCGGCGGTGGCGGCGGCGCCGCCGGGGTGTCACCGGGCAGCCCGCCGTAAGCGGAGACCGCGGGCGGCAGCAACGGCAGCGTGGGTTTCGGTCCCTCGCCACCGGGCGCCAGGCGTGGTTCTGAATAGATGACGTTGTCGGGGTTGGCCGACTTCATCAGGAACATGCTGGTCGGGATCGGCAGGTAGTTGAAGCTCATCGATCGCAGCGCGGGGCCGAGGTATTGGGCGCACAGCTTTCCCGTCTCCGGTGCGGTGGCGTTTTCCAGCGCCCCGATCTGGGAGCAGATGAATTGCAGCGGGTTCGAGAAGTTGTTGATCACGATGGATCCGATGGTGTCGCCGGTGTCGGGGTTGTACGCGTTGTAGAAGTTGGCGAACGCGTTCGGCGCCACGTGTAAGAGGTTCTCGAGGTCGGTGCGGTGGTCGACGAGGTTCTTCGTGACGTCGGCCAACCGCTGGACCTGCTCGGAAAGCTGGTCGCGGCTACCGGAGACGAAGCGTTGCACCTCGCCGACCACGCTGGACAGATCGGTCAGGGCGGCGTCCAGGTCGGACCTGCCGTCGTCGAGCACGCTGGTGAGCGTGGCAAGCCGATTCTCGAACGAGACGACCTGCTCGTTGCTGTCGCGCAGGGCCGTCACGAACACCTGCAGGTTGTTGATGATGTCGACGATGTTGCCGCTACCGTTGGCCAGGATCCTGCCCACCCCGGACAGCTCCGCCAGCGTCTGGCGCAGTTTTTCGCCGTTGCCGCTCAACGCGTTGGCGGCGCTGTCGATGAACCGGGCGACCGACGGCGTCGAGACTTGACTGCTTGGTCCCAAATCTGTTGCGAGGCGCGTCAGTTGGGCTTTCACTTCGTCCCACTCGACCGGTACCGCGGTGCGCCCGACGGGAATCACCGCGCCGTCGCGCATCGTCGGCCCGCCGCCGTGGTACGCGGGCGCCAGCTGGACGTAGCGCGCGGACACCAGGTTCTGGGCGACGATCACCGCCTTGGCGTCGGCGGGGACGCGCACGTCGCGATCGACATGAAGGGTGACCCGGACCAGGTCGCCCTCCGGGCGGATCGACGTGATCTTGCCGACCTTGACCCCGGACACCCGCACCTGGTCGCCGGGGTAGATCGCGGTCGCGGTGGTGAAATAGGCGGTGATCGTCTTCGGACGCCAGAATGCCTGGTAGACAACGAAAGCCGCGCCGCCCACGCCGAGCACGGCCAGCACCACGGCCACGCCCACCGCCAGCTTGTTGCGCGACATCAGTGCGGCACCTCCGGGATCCCGTTGCGCGGGAATGGGAATTCGGCGCGCGGGCCGGCGTTGTCCGGCGGCTGCCCGGGGATGTTTCCCCTGCGAAAGCCGAAGTAGTAGTCCAGGAACGGCTGGATGAACTGTGGCGGCATCACATTCGGGGTGAACGATTGATAGTAGAACCCGCTGGACACCGCCTCACCCTGGGTGACCTCGTACTTAGCCAGGCCCGGAAGGGCTTTGGCGATGTTGTCGCGGTTCTTCTCCAGGATGGCGGTCACCCCGTTGAGCTTCCGCAGCATCGGCGCCAGGGTCTTTTCGTTGTCGTGCACCAGCCCGGACAGCTGCTTGGCCATGGCCGACACGTTGGCCAGCAAGTCGACGATCGCCTGGCGCCGCCGCGCCAGCACGTCCAGCAGGTCGTTGGTGTTGAGGATCAACCGGTTCACCTGCTGGCTGCGTTCGGACAGGATGCCGGTGAGGGTGCCGGTGTCCTTCAGCACCTCGCCGAGCGTCTGGTTGCGCCCGTTCAGCGACTGCGACAGCCGGGTCAGGCCATCGAACATCGGCCCCAATTGCGGTGCGACGCGGTCGATCGTCGCCGACAGGGTGTCGAGCGATTGGTTCAGCGATGCGGTGTCGGTTCCCGCCAGGTCGGTGGTGAGGCGGCTGACCGATTCCGTCAGGGAATACGGCGCCGAGGTGCGCGAGACCGGGATGACGTCGGACGGGCGCAGCGTGCCGGCGCCCGCCGAGTCGAGGGTGAGCACGCGCCGGCCCAGTAGCGAGCCCGTCCGGATGTGCGCGGTGCTGTACGAGCCGAGCCGGATCTTCCCGTCGACCCTGAACGTGACCAACGCATCCCCGTCGCTCAGCGTGATCCCCGACACCGCGCCGACCTTGATGCCGGACGCCGTCACGTCGTCGCCGACCTCGAGCCCGCCCGATTCGGTGAACAACGCCCGGTAGCGGACGTCGGTCGCCATCGACAACAGTTGCTGCGGTTGCAGGCCGACTGCGATGACGAGCATCACGAGCACGATTCCGATGAACCCGGCCCGAATCAGGTGAGCGCCGCGGTATTTACGCATCGGGTTCCGCGCACCTCCCGCCGGTCTGGCGCAGCCATGGGAACACCGCGGTCCGCCCCTGCAGGTCGGTGACCCTGACGGTCATCCCGCAGATGTAGAACTGGATGAAGCTGCCGTACGCGCCGAGGCGGACCAGCTTGCGGTAATTCCCCGGCGCCTTCTGCAGCGCCACGTCGAGCTGGTCTTTGCCCTCGTCGAGCAGTGGCGCCAGGCGGCCGAGCTGCTCCACGGTGCCGGCCAGCGGCGGCCGCGCCTTCCTCAGGAGGTCGGCGATGGACGCCGTTCCGCTGTCCAGCGATTCGATCGCGGCCCCGATCGGGTCCCGGTCCTGGGAAAGGCCGGTGGTCAAGCGCTCGAGCCGGTCTATGGCGCTGGAAAACTTGTCCCCGTCCTTGACGAGCGTCCCAAGAACCGCGTGCATGTTGTCGATCAGTTGCTGAACCGTTCGGTTGTTGTCGGCCATAGCATTCGAGAACGACGAGGTCTTGGAGAAGACGGAGTCCAGGGTGTCGCCCTCGCCCTGAAACACGCGAACCAGTGACGACGTCAGCGCGTTCACGTCTTGCGGGTTGAGGCCCTGGATAACGGGTTTCAGGCCGCCCAGGAGCAGATCGAGGTCGAGCGCGGGAGCCGTGCGATCGATCGGGATCTGCGCCCCGGCCGGCAATCGCCGGGTCGATCCCGGGCCGTCGACCAGTTCGAGATAGCGATCCCCGACCAGGTTGAGGTAGCGAACCGCCGCCTTAGTGCCGGTCGTCAGCGCGACCTCCCGGTCGGCGTCGAACTTCACCAAGACGGTGGTGTCCGTGCGAAGTTCGACGCTGTTCACCGTGCCGACCCGGATGCCGGCCGCGCGCACCGAGTCGCCGGGCTTGAGGCGCGACACGTCGGTGAAGATCGCGGAATAGCCGTTGGTCGCGCTGGTGCGGTACTGGCCGAAGATGAAGAAGAGAAACGCGGTCAGCGTCGTCATCACGACGGCGAAGACCCCGAACTTGAGCACCGTTGTGCCCGTCGAGCCGCTCACCCTGGCTGTCCGACCTGGGCGGAGTTGCGCGGTGGCCCGTCAATCGGTCCGTACAGCAATTGCTTCAGCCCGTCGGAGTTGAGCAGGATGCCCTGGTTTCCGTACTGCGTCGGATTCGCGCCCACGTCGGTGACGAGGAACGGCGGAGCGGTTTCGTAGGGCACCGTCGGCAGGTGCTGATCCGCGCAATGCGGACCGCCCGTGGCCGCGACCTTGGGCAGGTGACCCGGGTAGCGATAGCGTTCGATCCCGAGCGTGAAGCTGACCGAGACCACGACGCCCGGGTCCCCGGGCGGCGGGTTCCTCGAAATTGGCACCAGACCGGCCAGCGCGCAATTCAGCGCATCGTGGTACTCGTTGGCGATGTCGGTGGTCGGCGCCAACAGGTGAGCGACATCGGTCAGCGCGCTGCGGTTGCCGCCCACGACGTCGTTCCCGACGTCCGCCAGGCCGATCGAGCTGATCAGAAAGGCATCGAGGTTGGCCTGCTCGTCGACGATCGTCTGACCGATCCGCGTCGTGTTGTCGACGACCTCGACGAGGTCATGCGCCCCATCCGCGTAGGCGCCGACCGCCTTTCGCGACGCGGCGATGTCGTGGGTCAGATTGGTCAGGCCAGGATCCAGCTTGGCCAAAAACGAATCCAGATCGTTGAGCATCTGGCCGATCTGGTGACCGCGGCCGTTGACCGCCGAGGCGAGCGCCCCCAACGTCTCGTTGAGCTTCTCCGGCTCGATCTTCGACAGCACCGACGTGAGTTCTTCGAATACCGTATTGATCTCGACCGTAACGCTTTTGGCGTCGAGGATCTGGCCGGCGTGCAGCTTCTCCCGCGAGGGGTCGGCGGGTGGAATCAGCTGTACGAACTTGGCGCCGAACACCGTCGTCGAGGCGATGTCGACCAGCACGTTGGCCGGAATCAGGCGCAACTTCGACGGATCGATCGCCAGGTGAAGCGCCGCTTGGCCGTCCGGGCGCTCCTCTATCGAGGAAACCGTTCCGACCGGCACCTCGCGCAATTTCACCTTCGCGTCCGGATTCATCACCAACCCGGCGCGCGGCGCCAGCACCGTGACCGGCACGCTGTCGTCGAAATCCCCGCGGAACGAGAAGGCGGTGAGGGCGACGACGCCTGCGATCGCGGCGAAGGTCACCAGGCCCATCAGCGGACGAACGACGAGCTCCGACATCAGATTGGACTGGTCATTCGACCGGAGACGTTGCGCGCCAACCTCCTTGGCTCAGTCATGGCTCGAGCTCCTTGTCCGCAGCACTCCGGGGCGGCTCCCTGAACACCCCGGGCGTGTGGCCAGAATATGTCAGTGCTGACGTAATTGGAAGACGTCAGTACTGACTAATTTTGTCCGCGCGCGCCTGCCGAGCCGTCAGACCGGTTCTGCCGGTGCAGGTTCGGCGAATCCGCGGCCGAAACGCTCCACCATCTGCCAGTAGGCCGGCACGTTGCCGTCACCCAGGTAGTCGACCAGCAGCCGCACCTCGGGTGGCAGGTGCCCGTCGACGTCGGTGAAGCCGTACTCGCGGGCCAGCCGGGAGGCGAAGAACGAGCGGCCGGTGCGGGCCATCCGGTCGGGATCGGTGAACAGCGCGACGACGGCGCGCCCCGGGAACCGCGGGGACTCGCAGATGTCGAGGTCGAGCCCGAACAGCAGCCGCGAACCCGACGGACCCTCGGTCGCGAAGGCCGCGATGCGCTCGGTCAGCACCAGCCCGGGCCACAGCCCGATCACGGCGACGTCGTGCTCGCGCAGTTCGAGCGCGGTGTCGTGGGTGATCTTCTCGATGGCCGCCTTAGCCGCCCCATAGGGCGTGGAGAGGAGGTAGTCCTCGCAGCCGTGGGAGGAGATGTTCACAATCAACCCTCCGCGTTGCTCGATCATTATCGGCGCGGCGAGCGCCGAGGTCACGAAGTTCGCGCGGGGCCCGACGTCAAGGCTATCGGTGATCGCCTGGAACGGCAGCGTCCAAAACGGCTGCGCCACCATGGATGTGAAGTCCGGCGAGGCGACGTTGACTACCATGTCGAGCCGGCCCGCCTCGCGCCGCAACTCGTCGAACACGGCAACCACCTGGTCGTCGTCGGCGTGGTCGCAGGGCCGCGCCACCGCGGCGCCGCCGAGCTCGCGAATCTGATCGGCGGTGTGCTCGAGACCGGCGGCGTTGCGGGCGGTGAGCCAGACGGTGGCGCCCTGCGCGCCGAGCTCGATCGCGATGCCTTGGCCGATGCCCTGGCTGGCGCCGGTGACAAGGGCCACCGCACCGTCGAGGGTTCGCGTCACTGGCCCTGCCCTCCAGCGGGCTCGAGCTCTTTGACCGCCGGCGGATCATGCTCGCAGACACCGACTTTGGCCGCGCCGCCGGGCGAGCCCAGCCGCTCGAAGAAGTCGGCGTTGAGCTGCGTGTAGGCGCTCCACTCGTCTGGCAGGTCGTCCTCGTAGTAGATGGCCTCGACCGGGCAGACCGGTTCGCAGGCGCCGCAGTCGACACACTCGTCGGGCTGGATGTAGAGCATCCGGGCGCCCTCGTAGATGCAGTCGACCGGGCATTCCTCGATGCAGGCCTTGTCTTTGAGATCGACGCAGGGTTCGGCGATCACGTAGGTCATCGCGAGATGTCCTCGAGCGCCTGGTGCCCGGCGTTGTAGCCGGGGGTGAACGTAATGCCCGGGCCGCCATGGCATCCCGCGCCGCCCAGGTACAGCCCCTCGATCGGAATCGGCATGTCGAGGAAGCCCTTGGGCCCGGGTCGGTTGGGCCCCATCAGGTCCGGATGCAGCATGCCGTGGCAGAAGTCGCCGGCGGGAGCCGCGAACATCGTCTGCATGTGGTACGGGGCAAACGTGATGTGCCGAATCTGGATGTCGCGGAAGTTGGGTGCGAGGCGGGTGATCTTGTCGATGACCTTCTCCGCCATCACGTTCTTGAGCTGGCCGTGGAGTTCGCGGGGGGTTTCGACAGGGAACGCGTAGGCGAACGCGCTCGCCGCGTGCTTCCCCGGGGGCGCCATGCTGGGATCGTGCACCGACGGGATCTGCATGCCCATCGACGGGTTGTCGGGAATGATGCCCCGCTTGCACTCCTCCCATTGGCGTTGCTGTTCTTCGGGTGAGCCGAAGATGCCGATGGACGATTGCATGCCGGGTTCGTTGAGGAAGTCGTACGGCGGGGCGAATTCCGGCAGGCCGTCGAGGGCGAAGTGGATCTGGACGAAGGGCGCGCGGTGGTCGCGGCCGCTGAGGCGGCTGACCAGGTCGGCGGGCAGGTGCTCGGCGCCGACCAGATCCATCATCGTCAGGTCGGGCGACACGTTTGACACGACGATCGGCGCGGTGATCTCGGAGCCGTCCTTCAGTCGCACGCCGGTCACGCGATCGTTCTCGACGAGGATCTTCTCGACCTTGGCGCGGTACCGGATCTCGCCCCCGTGGGAGACGAACAAATCGTGCAGGTGCTGGCCGAGCGCCCCGATCCCGCCCGCGAGCTTGGTCATCATCGCCGCGCCTTCGTTCGGGACGGCGAGCGCGAACGCCAAACATGTTGCGCTGCCCGGGGTGTAGGGCCCGCGGTAAGTGGAGTTGATGGCCAGGAAGGCGAGCATGCCGCGCAGCACTGCGTGCTTGTCCTTGTCGGGCAGGAAGCGGTCGATGGCATCCATCGCCGAGCCGAACAGCACTTCGTGGATGGCTCTGCGTTCGGCTTCGTTTGCGGCGCAGGCGTACATCTCATCGAGCGTCTTGGGCGGCGTACGCACCTCGAAGCGGCCGAGCGCTTTCGCCGGCCCCTGGCTCCAGCCGATCATCTCGGCCATTCCCGTGACGGCTTCCGTGCCGAGCTTCTCGGCGAGGTGGGTCATCAGCTGCATCGGGTCGCGGTAGAAGATCATGGGTTCTTCGCCGTTGTCGCCGAGGTTGACCGACTGGACTTCGGCGTCGACGGTGGGCAGGGTGTCGAGTCCCAGCTCCTTGGTGATCGCCGGTGCGGTGGGAAACTGCACCGAACCCGCTATCTCGTAACGGAATCCGTCGATCAGCTCCACCGTGGCCGCCATTCCGCCGCTGTAGGTGTTGGCCTCCAGGCACAGGGTACGCAGGCCGCCGCGCTGCAGGACCGCCGCCGCGGTCAACCCGTTATGGCCGGCGCCGACCACGATCGCGTCATAATCCGTCATCGCTGATTCTCCTTCTCCGAAAAGCCTTCGAGGCGAGCCGGCCGCACAGCCGTGGCGGGCGGAACCTAATATATGTCAGTACTGACTCAATTGGAAGGTGTCGGCCCTGACAAGATCAACCCGACGTGATGGGATGCCAGGTATGAGCGAGCGGACGAATCTGCACAAGCTGCGCCACAGCCGAACCCATGAGGCGCTGCGGCAGGTCGCCCTGAAGCGGTTCGCCAGCGAGGGTTTCGGGAACGTCACAGTGCAGCAGCTCGCGCAGGAAGCCGGCGTCACGGAGCGCACGTTTTTCCGGCACTTTCCCACCAAGGAAGCCGTGCTGTTCCAGGACTACGACACGCAGGTCGAGTGGCTGGCCGACGCGCTCGCGACGCGCCCGCGCTCGGAGTCGGTGTTCGAGGCGGTGCTGGCCAGCATGGCCAGCTACCCGCACGACATGGAGCTGGTCCGGCAGGCGGCGCTCGCCCGGGCCGAACTGATCACCGGGGAACAGATCGCCGGCCACCTGCGAGTGGTCCAGTCGTCGTTCGCCGAGGTCATCACCGACTTCGTCAGGCACCGCTACCCCGACGTGGAGAACATCGAGCTGGTCGCCAACGTCGCGGGCTCCACGCTGGCCGCGGCCATGGTCATCGGGGTGGAGACGTGGGGGCGCAACGGTTGTGTCGATGACTTGGCGGCGATCTCCGCCACCTGTCTGGACTTGGTCCGGTCGGGGCTTGCGCCACTGACCTGACGTCGAACGTGGGTGCTATGGACGAATTTCGGCGCGTTGGCGTACGTAGCCCCCACCTTCGGCGGCGTAAGGCCGAACGAAACCTAGCTGACCAGGCTGACCGACGTGGAGCGCCGCAGCTTGCCCGACGGCGTCTTCGGGATGGTGCCGGGGCCCAGCACCACGACGTTGCGCGGCCGCACGTCGACCTCGGCCACCACTTCGTGGGCGACCTGGTGCTCGATGCGGCGCACCTCGGCCGGGTCCTGCCAGGCGTTGGACTCGACCGCGACGGCGAACGTCTCGCGCGAGTGACCGGCGTCGAGGCGCACCGCGACGGCGCAGCCGGGCCGGACCCCCTCGACGCGGCCGGCGGCCCGCTCGATGTCGGTCGGGTAGATGTTGCGGCCCGCCATGATGATGACGTCCTTGACGCGGCCGCACACCACGACGTGGCCCTCCTCGGTGAGGTAGCCGAGGTCGCCCGTGTCGTACCAGCCGTGCTCGTCCTGGGCCGGGATGAAGCCACCCATGGTGAGGTAGCCGGGCGTCAGCGACTCGCCGCGCAGCTCGATGACGCCGACGCCGCGCGCGGGCATCGCGTTGCCGTTCTCGTCGATGATGCGGGCCTCGAGGTCCTTCAGCAGCGGGCCCAGCGTGGCCAGCCTGCGGGTGTTGCCCTTGGTGGCCGGGACGGCGCGGCGCAGGGCGGCCAGCAGGTCGGCGTCGACCTCGTCGACCACGAGCCCGGCGTTGCACTCGGAGAACGACACGGCCAGGGTGGTCTCGGCCATGCCGTAGGCCGGCAGGATCGCCGAGGGCCGCAGGCCGAACGGCTTGCCCGCGTCGAGCAGGTCCTCGACGTCGGCCGGTTCGACGGGCTCGGCGCCGGACAGCGCGAAGCGCAGGGTCGACAGGTCGAAGTCCCCGGGCTTGGCGTTGCGGCGCAACCGCTTCGCGAGCAGCGCGTAAGCGAAGTTGGGCGCCGCGGTCATGGTGCCCTTGTACTTGTCGATCAGCTTGGCCCACAGCAGCGTGTCGCGCAGGAAGTCCATCGGCGTGACCTTGACCAGCTCCGCGCCGAAGTACATCGGGATGGTCAGGAAGCCGACCATGCCCATGTCGTGGAAGCAGGGCAGCCAGCTGACCATGACGTCCTTGTCGACGTCGTACTGGGCGCCGATGAACATGGCCTCGGCATTCGAGTGAATGTTGCGGTGCGTGATCTGCACGGCCTTGGGTGATCCCGTCGAGCCGCTCGTCAATTGCATGAGCGCCAGGTCGTCCTCGCCGACCTCGACCGGGTCGATCGGCTCCGATGCCAGCAGGTCGGCGACGGTGAGAACCTTGAGGCCCTTCTCCTCGAGCACCGGGATGGCCACCAGGAAGGGCTCGGACACGATGACGGCCTTGGCCTCGATCATGCCGATGACGGTCATGGTGTCCTCGGCCCACACCGCCAAGTCGGTGCGCGGGGTGGGCTGGTGCAGCATGGTCAGGCTGGCGCCGCGCATCCACAGCCCCTGCGCCGTCGGGGCGATCTCCACCGGGTAACCGGCGAGCACGCCGACCGCGTCGCCCAGGCCGATGCCCGCGGCGGCCAGGCCGCCCGCGATGCAACGCGCGCGCTCGTGGACCTCGCCCCAGGTGTGCCGGACGGGTTCGTGGGGTTCACCGGTGACCATGCCCGTCGTCGCGGTGCGGGCATTGCGGAACATCTTGTCGGTAAACCTGCTCACAAAAACCTCCTCGGTTCCGGCAGTTGCCCCAAGGCCCGGAATCTCATGTTCCGCCTGCTGGGCGCCACTTTGAAGCAGCCACGCGAGCACAGTTGCGCAGCGGTTAGGTCTCGAACAGGTGATGAGCCAACGAGCCCACCGGCAATTCCGGTGGGCCAAGGAATCGAGTGGTCTTGCTTACCGCTGCTCGTCACCGGGAGCTATCTTAAGCTCCTCTTAAGTAACTGCCAAACTGTGACGCGACTTGAGCGCGAATTCACACTTCAGTGGGGGTCGGCACAACGCGGGCGCCGGGCACCGGGCCGGTGGCGACCCGAACGGTGCGACAGACACCCGCTCCGGACAGCTGGGTCCCGACATCTACCGCCGAGGCCGCCGATGTGCACAGGAAAGCGCAGGTCGGGCCGGACCCGGACACGATGCCGGCCAGGGCGCCGGCCTCCACGCCGGCGCGCAGCGCCTTTCGCAGTGCGGGATTCATGCTCACCGCCGCGGCTTGCAACTCGTTGCCCAGCAGCGGCGCCAGCTGCTCGGGGTCGCCCGCGGCCAGCGCCGCCAGCACCGGGCCCGGCTCGGCGAGTCGCGGTGGATCCCCGGCCTTGCGCAGCCGGTCGAGCTCTTTGAAAACCTTCGGGGTGAGCAGCTCACCGTCGGCGAAGGCCAGCACCCAGTGGAAGCTGTTGCGCGACAGCACGGTGGCCAGCTCCTCGCCGCGACCGGTTCCCAGAGCGGTGCCGCCGTGCAACGCGAAGGGCACGTCGCTGCCGAGCTGCGCGGCCAGCATGCGCAGGTCGCGGCGCGGCACGTTGAGTTCCCACAGCGAGTTGATCGCGACCAGCACCGCCGCGGCGTCGGCGCTGCCGCCCGCCATGCCGCCGGCCACCGGAATGGATTTGTCGATCATGATCGAGACGTCCGGCGCCCGGCCGACGTGGTCGGCCATCAGCTCGGCCGCCTGCCAGGCGAGGTTGCGCTCGTCGGTGGGCAGCTTGTCGGCACCCTCCCCGACGAGCTCGAGCGACAGCACGTCGGCGTTGCGAACCGTCACCTCATCGAGCAACGAGACGGCCTGGAACACCGTGGTCAGTTCGTGGTAGCCGTCCTTGCGGCGGTCCCCCACCGCCAGGTAGAGGTTGACCTTTCCGGGCACCCGTACGGTGACCGATCCGGTGGGCACCCACTGCGCGGCGGTGTTGCCGTCAGACATTGTCGACCACCGCAGCAGACTATCGCGGTCAGCTCGCCGAGGCGTGCCCCGAAACGCTCGGCAGCGTGGCGGCGGTGTCTCCCGCGTCGCTCGATCGCCTTAACAGCCGCACGAAGTCATCGACGGACAGCGTCTCGCCGCGGCGGGCCGGATCGATGCTGGCGGCCAGCAGCCGATTCGCCGACTCGTTGCCCGAGCCGGCCCACTCGGCGAACGCGTTGCGGGATGTCTTGCGCCGCTGGGCGAAAGCGATGTCCACGAGTTCGAACACCCGCCGCCGGAAGACGTCGTCGGTCGGCCACGGCGAGGTCGCGTGCCGGTCGATGCGAACCAGCCCCGAATAGACCCGGGGGATCGGCCAGAAGACGGTCGGCGACACCATGCCGCAGCGGCGCACCCGCCCGAAGAATCGGACTTTCACGCTGGGCACGCCGTAGTCCTTGCCGCCCGGCTCGGCGGCGAGACGCTCGGCGACCTCGGCCTGCACCATCACGGTGACGACGCGGATGGACGGGAATTCGGCGAGCAGGTGCAGCAGCGCCGGAACCGCGACGTTGTAGGGCAGGTTGGCGACGACGGCAGTCGGGGGCTCCCCGGGAACCTCGTCGCGGCGCAGGGTCAGCACGTCGCGGTTCAGGACCGACAGACGCTGTATTTCGCTGTGCGAATGTTCCGCGACGGTCTGCGGCAGCCGGCCGGCCAACACCGGGTCGATTTCGACGGCGGTGACGGTGGCGCCGCGGTCAAGCAGCGCCAGCGTGAGCGAACCGAGCCCGGGTCCGACCTCCAGGACGTGGTCGGATCGGCCGACGCCGGAGGTCGCGACCACCCGTCGCACGGTGTTGGCGTCGTGGACGAAGTTCTGCCCCAGAGCCTTCCGTGGCCGAAATTCCAGTTCTTTGGCCAGCCGCCTGATCTCGGTGCGCCCGAGTAGCCGGATGGTCAGCTTGCACCAGCTCTTCCGCTGCACACGGGCCAGGCGCCCCAGCCCTGGCGCTGCCGGGTCACCTCGGCGATGGCGATCTGCTCCTCGCGGGTGGCGAGGTCGGCGCGGGCGGCGAAGCGCAGCCCGCCGTTGCGCTCCCAGGTTCCCTGGTCGAACTGCACACCGCCGTAGTACCCGTTGCCGGTGTTGATCGCCCAGTTGCCGCCGGCCTCGCAGCCCGCGATGGCGTCCCAGACGGACCCGTTGCTGACCGGGGGCACGTCGGTGCCGGGCTTGGTGCCCACACGCACCACGGCCTCACGCGCGGGGGTGATCACCGAGTTGGCGACGGGCAGCCTGCCGGTCTCGACGCCGTTGACCGTGGCCACCGCAAACGTCACGTCCTGCGTGCCCGGGCTGCCCGCGTCCTCGACGACCTGGCGGCTGACGTTCATCTCCGGGTCCTCGATCCGGCGGGCGGGCGGCTGCAGCGGTACCCGCTCGGTGACCCGCTGGATCCGGTTGCGGGTCACCTGGATCTGCATGCCGTCGACGATGGGGGACGCCGCGCCGGGTGCCACCTGATCGCTCTCCAGCAGCGGTTCGCCGGCGGCGTTCAAGAGGCCCGCGACGTTGGCCGCCGCGAGGTGGACGGTGCGCACCGCGCCACCGTCGTTGATCTGGACCGTCTTGGCGCTCACGACGGGCAGCGCCATGCCGGCCAGCGGCACGCGGCTGCCGCGGGAGGCGGCGGCCGGGGCGGTGTCGGTCATCGCGAGTTGGGCCAGCGCCTCGTCCACCGTCGAAGCGGTCGTCCACACCTGCTTGGAGTCGCGGCCGTCCAACGAGATCTGCAGCGGCCGGCTGCGCCGCAACACGATGTTGGCGGCGTCGCGAACCTCGACGTCGGCGGCCGGGTAAAGGTCGTCGCGCTCGTCGACCCGGAAGCCGTTCTCCTGGACGATGTCGATCACCCGCGACTTCATCGTCGACACCCGCATCGCGATTCCGTCAACGGTCAACGTCACCGTCTTGGACGCCGAAACCGCCAACCCGCCGGCGAATGCCAGAACCAGCAGCAGGCCCGCGACGACGAGCCGCAACATCGGTGATGAATTGTGATGAAGTTTTGTCAATACAGTCAACGCGTGTTACCCCGACCTCAGCAACCAGTCACGAAACCACTCAGCAAGAAAATGACTAAAACGACAGCGGGGCCACAAGGCCCCGTGTTCGATCACAAGACGGTAACGAACCGGCCAATGTTGGGCAACTCCAACGGGTCGGTGTTAACGAATTCACCGGTCCCCCGCAGCTACTCCGGAGCCAGTCCGTAGACCCGCCGGGCATTGCTGGTCGTGACCTGCGCCACATCCTCGGGGCGACGATCCAGCAGTTCAGCGATCGCCCGCACAGTATAAGGAAGGCAATACGGCTCGTTCGCTGCGCCCCGATAGGGGTGCGGGGTCAGAAAGGGTGCGTCGGTTTCCACGAGAAGTTGCTCCGGCGGGATCAGCGCGACGGCCTCGCGCAGGGCGTGCGCGTTGCGGAAGCTGACCGTCCCAGCCAGGCTCAGCAACCACCCGGCGTCAACGCAGCGGCGGGCCATCGCACTGTCCGACGAAAAGCAGTGAAAGATCACGGCGTCGGGCGCGCCCTCGGCCGCCAGCACGTCGAGCACCTCGGCGTCGGCCTCGCGGTTGTGGATCATCAGCGGTTTCCCGCACCGCTTGGCCAGGTCGATGTGCCACGCGAAGGCCTCCCGCTGCGCGGACGGCTCGGCGCAGCCGTCCAGGCGGCCCGGCCAGTACAGGTCCATCCCGGTCTCCCCCACCGCGACCACCCGCGGGTGGGCGGCGAGCCGCTCGATCTCCGCGCGGGCCGCGTCGTCCAGCGCGTTCGCGCGCGTCGGGTGCAACGCCACGGCGGCGTAGACGCGCGGGTCCCATTCGGCCGCGCGCGTCACCCAGCGCGCCGAGTCGAGGTCGTCGGCGATGGTGACCACCGCGCCGACCCCGACCGCCGCGGCGCGGTCAAGGATGGCCCGCACGCCCTCGGCGTCGTCGGCGCCGCACGCGTCGAGGTGGGTGTGGGCGTCGATCAGGGGTGCCAGCGGCTCGGGCGCGGGCGGCGCTTCTCGTTTACCGGAGCGATTGGAGCTCACCGCCACACAATAGGGTGAGTCTCGATGAGGCCCTACTACGTCACCACCGCGATCACGTACCCCAACGCCGCGCCGCATCTGGGGCACGCGTACGAGTACATCGCCACCGACGCCATCGCGCGGTTCAGGCGGCTGGACGGGTACGACGTGCGCTTCCTGACCGGAACCGACGAGCACGGGCTCAAGGTGGCCCAGGCCGCCGCCGCCGAGGGGCTGCCCACGGCCGAACTGGCCCGGCGCAACTCGGATGTGTTCCAGCGCCTGCAGGAGAGGCTGAACATCTCCTTCGACCGGTTCATCCGGACCACCGACGCCGACCACCACGAGGCCTCCAAGGAGATCTGGCGGCGGATGGCCGCCGCGGGCGACATCTACCTGGACACCTACGAGGGCTGGTATTCGGTGCGCGACGAGCGGTTCTTCGTCGAATCGGAGACCGAAGTCGTGGACGGGACCAGGATCGCCGTCGAGACCGGGACCCCGGTGACCTGGACCGAGGAGCGGACCTACTTCTTCCGGCTGTCGGCGTACGCCGACAAGCTGCTGGCTCACTACGAGGCGAACCCCGACTTCATCGCCCCCGAGGTGCGGCGCAACGAGGTGGTCAGCTTCGTCTCCGGCGGGCTGCGCGACCTGTCGATCTCGCGGACCTCGTTCGACTGGGGGGTGAAGGTCCCCGATCACCCCGACCACGTCATGTACGTCTGGGTCGACGCGCTGACCAACTACCTGACCGGCGTGGGTTTCCCGGATACCGGCTCGGAGTTGTTCCGCCACTACTGGCCCGCCGATCTGCACATGATCGGCAAGGACATCATCAGGTTCCACACCGTCTACTGGCCGGCGTTCTTGATGTCGGCGGGAATCGAGTTGCCCCGCAGGGTTTTCGCGCACGGGTTTCTGCTCAACCGCGGCGAGAAGATGAGCAAGTCCGTCGGCAACATCGTCGACCCGGTGGCGTTGGTCGACACGTTCGGACTCGACCAGGTGCGCTACTTCCTGCTGCGCGAGGTGCCGTTCGGACAGGACGGCAGCTTCAGCGAGGAGGGGATCATCACCCGGATCAACGCCGACCTGGCCAACGAGCTCGGCAACCTCGCCCAGCGCTCGCTGTCGATGGTGGCCAAGAACCTGGACGGGGTGGTGCCCGAGCCGGGTGAGTTCACCGCGGCGGACACCGAGCTGCTGGCGACGGCGGACGGCTTGCTCGAGCGCGTGCGCGCCAGTTTCGACGGGCAGGCGATGCACCTGGCCCTCGAGGCGACCTGGCTGATGCTCGGGGACGCGAACAAATACTTTTCGGCGCAGGAGCCGTGGGTGCTGCGCAAGAGCGAGTCCGAGGCGGATCAGGCCCGGTTCCGCACCGTCCTCTACGTCACCTGCGAGGCGGTTCGCATCGCGGCGCTGCTAGTCCAGCCCGTCATGCCCGAGTCGGCCGGCAAGCTGCTGGACCTGCTCGGCCAGGGCCCGGACCAGCGGGATTTCACCGCCATCGGCACGCGGCTGGTCCCGGGGACGGCGCTGCCGCCGCCGACGGGGGTGTTCCCCCGCTACCAGCCCCCGCCTTCGCCGGAAGACTGAGCTCGCCGCGGTGCCGTTGGGCCGGGATCGTGACACCCTGGGGAATATCGTCCGAACGACCGGTAGTCATAGGACATAATCGGCCTGTGGAGCAAGAGCGACGACGGAACCCGCAATCGAGCGAGCCGCTGACTACGTTGCAGCAGTTGCCCGCGCTGGTCGTCCTGGAGCGGATTCCGGTGCCGGTGCTCGCGATCGGGAATGACGGCGGCATCTTGTTCACCAACACCGCGTTCGCCGAAATGCTGGGATTCGAGCCCGACGAAGTCTTGTCGCTGCGGTTCCAAGACATATTCCACGGTGCTCCGGAGTCGGAATCCTTGCTGTCGGTGGTTCATGCCCTGGCGAACATGGTGGTCAAATTGGCGCATAAGGACGGCTCGATGGTGCGCGCGCTGATGAGCAAGTCCGCGCTGCTGCGAGCCGACGATCAGTTCGTGCTTGCGGCCTTCCAGGATCTGACCGAGCAATTGTGGGAAGACGAGCACTGAGCCACGCTTCGGCCTCTCGAATTTCCAACTGCCCCTGTAGATTTCGAGTGCACCGCGGTCGCCGCGTGCCCTATTTCGTCAGGCGACGATAGACCGCCCTGGCCGCGCGGTTCTTCCGAAGTAACTGACGCGGGGTCGGAGGCGTCCGGAACAGCAGCGCCACCTTGTGGCCGTCATAAGTCGAATGCTCTAGGCCGATGCGCACCATGCTGTCACATTTACGTTCGATGGCACGCAGGAAAATCTCTACGTTATCGGGCTGAGTAAAAAACACTTTATTAAATCCGATCGCGAAAGGCGCCAGCCCTGCGCTCTCTTTCAGGTAGCGCAGCGTACCCACCGACACGCCCGGCCACCTCTCGTTGAAGACATCGTCCGCTATGACAACGCCGCCACGCGTCAAACTCGCCTCGGCCAAGTTCATGTCGGAAAATACGATTTCCTCAGTATGTCCGCCATCAACACTAAACAGTCGAACCGACGAACCGATGAGCCCTCGGACGGTCGCGCTATCCAACGTCGTGGAATCGGCTTGGTGAACGATCAGCCCGTGGGTCGAACCCCATCGGTTGGCATTTTCAAGAAACTTACCGCGATCGCCTTGCCCGGATCCGTCGACGTTCAAATGCTGGTCACCGAACACATCAATGGCAAGCGAACGCTCTCCTTCGCAGAGAAGCAATTGCAATCCGATGAAGAACTTTCCGTGGTGAACACCGATCTCGGCTACACCGCCTGAAATGCCGTTTTGGCGCTGCACCGAGTCGAGAACCTGAACGATGTCTAAAACCTCGCGTTCTAGCCATCCATCAACGAACCTGTGGCCCACCGCGCGGTATTTGCCGAAACCCGGTGTCATCTGTCTCGATTTTGCCATGTCGACCCAATCACCGTCCGCCTGTTGTCTCTGGTAAACATTGAGAAATGGAGTCACTGCCCCCACGGTTAGGCTCGAACGGGGAGGCGCCGAAGACAGCGTAGATACTCACCGTGGTGAATCGGTCGAGTCGACGCAAGCGCTTGCGGATCTTCTCGAGCAGGGGCAGGAGCCGCTTATCACCGCGGTTGTAGGAGACATCAATAAGCCGAAGGCCGCTGTCATTGAACGCGGCCCTGAACTTGTCAGGAGTATTGCCATTGAGACCGATATCCAGTAGCGAGCCCACGGGATGGCCGTTGTGGCGCGCCGCGGCAGCAAGCACCACACGCCTCGGCAAAACGGCGTGCGCCCAGGGCACTTTCAGCCCGGTGCGACCGTGGTCGCCAAAAGGGCTGTAGTAAAGCGGACTGAAGCCGGCATAGATCACGCCATGCGGCCGGATCAACCGCTCGCCGAGCGCTTTCAGCAGCGACGCGACGTCGGCGACGTGCTCGAAGGTGTCTTTGGAAACGATCACGTCGAACGGCTGGTCCACCGGAAGCGAAGTCGCTTCCACCGCTTGAAACGTCACGCGGTCAAGCAAATGAGGAAACCGCTGCGCCAAGTTGCGGTTGGCGAATGCGATACGGCCCTCGTCGAGATCGACGCCCACCACCTCGGCCCCATGTTGAGCGAACTCAACCGACATGGCGCCGTGGCCACAACCGACCTCGAGAACACGCTTGCCGGCCCAATCCATCGGCGCGCCGAACCGCCGCCAAAACTCTTTGTTCGACGCGTCCTGTTCTTGGAAGTACGCCCGGGCGTACTCCTCGGTTTCAGTCAATGCGAGACCTTCCGATAATGACGTGTTCCGATACTTGTGCTCTTGTGGCAGCACCTGACTAGCCGACTACCGTCTTTGTTCGCGAAAACGCATGAGGCAATCAAATCGCCAGAGCCTTTCCAACCTGCGCAGGCATATAGGTCTTGCGTATGTCTTGTATGCGCATAATGAACAAAAGGTTCCCTATCACGTACCTTTTAGCCAATCGCCTCGGCTCGTTCACTAAGCGAAAGACCCACTCTAGGTGAAGTTGACGCATCCATTGCGGCGCCCTTTTAACTTTGCCGGCGATGAAATCAACGACGGCGCCCCCGTTAATAAGTATCGGGTTATAACTCGCATTCTCCTTCAGGTACAAGGAAACGAGTTCCTGTTTGGGCATGCCCATTGCTAGTACGACAACCCGCGGTCTGTACTGCTCGACGACCGATAGGTATGACGCCGCATCCTTGAACCCGTCTGCGCAAAAAACGACATTGTGACCCGCTTGCTTGAGTTCTTCAGCCGCCTTGGACAGGTAAGGCTCCCGGGTCCCAAGGATGCCAACCGTCTCCCCTCGTGCTTTGTCGAGAAATTGCGGTATCAGGTCGGTCCCGTTCATGTTCAGGCCCGGGTCGCCTTTCAACGCTTTAACGAGCAGCTGCATGCCTATGCCGTCGCGAAAGACGACGTCGGACCGCAGCACCGCGTCGGCGAATTCATTGTTTCGGTAGCACACGTTGAGGCCATGTGCGTTGAGAAAAGAAATAATCTGCGGCGATTCCGAAGCGAGGCACTTTGCGATCAGCGCGTCCGCCTGGTCGCGGTTCTTGATGGGGGTGATGCTGTTGATCACCTTGTTGATCAGTCTGGGATCCGCCTTGCCCGTCGGCACTTCGTTCGGTGCCTGGCGGAGCCCTGCGCCAGCGCACGCCGCGAAGAACCGCTTGTCAGCGCTCCCGCCGGACCGGTCCTCCGGACCCTTCGCGCTAGGCAGACTAATGGTAGGCACGAACGAGAGAGTACATGCATAAAGTATGGATCGAAAGCTATATCAGACTATGAGTTAGCGCACTTGTGGTGTCTACGTGCGAGCCGTCGGCAGTTGCGACGGCACTCACAGAGCGGTGCCGTCCTGATTGAGCGGCCTTCACGCCATACGGCGCGCCAGGGCATCGCGGCCGATGAAGCAAAATGCCTTAAAGACCCCTGTGAACTATACGTATGGTTCTACCGCATTCTAAGTACCTGGAGTATCGTTACCGCAATGATCAGGACTCGGGAGGACCTGAGAATGTATCTGGCGGCCGACTTGAAGGCCCACGGCCTAGAGCGCTGGAAGTTCCGCTACCAGCTCTTGGAACGGCCCGCCTACTTCCAGCGGATGCTGCGAAAATCTGAGTACTGGACCAACACCGCCCACACGCCTTTGGGTCATGCCATCGCATTCTGGTTGAGACTGCGGACGAAGCTCCTCGGCGAGCGGCTCGGACTCTACGTCCCGCGGAACGTGTGTGGTCCCGGCCTTCGCCTGGCACATCCGGGCGGGCTGTGGATCCACCACAAGGCGCGCATAGGTGCCAACTGCAATATTCATCACGGGGTGTCCATCGGGGAAAACCGAGGACAAGTCCCCGTAATCGGTGACGACGTCTGGATTTATCCCATGGCTATGGTGCTCGGTGATGTCCACGTGGGCGATCGCGCCTCCATAATGGCCGGCACCGTCGTGACCAAGCCGGTGCCCGACGACGCGGTGGTGGCCGGCGCCCCCGCCCGGATCATTACGGTGGATTCCCGAAGTACCACAGTCGCCAACGCCTAGCCCACCTGCGGGACGGCGACCGCGTCGCCGGGGGACGATCCGGCCGGCGGTCCATGTCTCAGCGCCTCGCGCGAAAGAAATTCACGGAAGTAAGGCAGCGACGCCTCCGTGACGACGCCCGGCAGCAAAAGTTCCCAGAATTGATTCGTGTGGGGGGCGAGACCGCCCTCGACCGCCGCGCTCGCATCGCGCCCCGCCAAGCCCTTGGCCGCAATCGCGTTGTACAGCAAGCGCGTTCCGAACATCGCGCCGACGATCGACTCACTGACCACGACCGGGTCGAGATCTTGCCGCACGTCGCCTTCGGCGGCCGCCCGCTGGGCCTGAGCCGCCATCAGCTCAACCATGTTGGCGCAGAAGCGCATCGCCGCCTCGTTGAATCCGGTCAAGGCGGCCGTCAACTGCTCGGCGGCGCGGGCCGTCTTGTCGGTGCTGAGCATGTTGGCGATCGTGAAGGTGCCGTGAATCATGTTCTCGAGCGCCGGCGACGACGACCCGCACACGTTGCGGAAGGCGACAAGTATTGTCTCCGAACCCTCTTCGATGATGGCCGACGCCAGCGATTCCTTCGAATCGAAGTGGTGGTAGAGCGCCCCCTTGGTCATTCCGGTCCGCTCGATGATCGTGTTCCACCCGGCCGCGGCGTAGCCGACGTCGCCAAAGACATCTATCGCTGCATCGAGGATCTTTCGCCGGGTGGCTTCCGATCGAACCTGGCGCGCCATCCCTCTACACCCCCGGAGTTCCGTCGATGTCCCTGGGCGCGGGTCTCGACCCCTTCACCAACCGTCCGGCCGGAGGGGTAAGCGTAACAGCCGCCCACACGCGGTCCCGATCGTGCGACCTGCACATGGTGCTAATCAGAATCCGCGCCCGTCGAGGCGGAGGTGATCGCGAGTGCGGCACGGCGCCTGAGGAATTGGCGGAAGTAATCGATGCGGCCCGCCTGCAAGATTCCGGTCAACATGAGGAGCCAGCACTTCTCGAGGTGGTTCAGGAACTGCTCCGGTTCCTCCAGATTGCTGGTTTGCCGCAGCCCCATGTGCAGCGAGACGATCAGGCGCCCCACGTCCTGCGGGTCGCACTGCCCGTCGATGTCGCCCTCGGCGATGGCCTGCTCGACGACTCCCGCCAGCGCCTTCGCCCATTCCTCCAAAAGCTTCTTCTGCAGCCCTTCCGACCGGCCGACCGACTCGAGCAGATTCAGCCCCGCCCTGACCCCGTCCGTCTTGATATCCCCGACGGCGATCAGGTACGAGAAGTCGATAAGGGTCTCCAAGCCGGAAAGTCCGCGAGTGAGCAGTTCTTCCACCGCGACGTTTCCCGAGGCCGTCTGCCTCTCGATGATCGCCACGGCCAGCGCGTGCTTGGAACGGAAGTGAAAATACATCGCCCCCTTCGTCAGCTCCGCTTCCGCGAGGATGTCGTCCAGGCCGACGTCGTGGTAGGCCCGTCGGGCGAACTGATGCGACGCGGCCCGCAAAATCTGACGCCGCGTCGCGTCCGCGCGTCCGTCGGTCGAATGGGCTGTCATCGGAACCGAGGACTCAGGTGTCCAGCGCGGGTCGACCGCGCTGCTGCGTGAGCAAGGCGGGTGATCATTCCGGACCCTGCGCGGCGGCCCGGATCGATCGCTTCCACGTTCTCGATGCCTTCCTCGAGTAGGGCACACACCTCGGTTTCCAGGGCCAGCACTCACCGGCGTGTCTCGGGCGGCATATGGGCCGTCTTTGAGGTTAGCAGTCACGGGTCGTCCAGAAGCATTCAACGCAGCGGGTCGCGTTAACTAACTCACAAATACTTTCGGTTCGCGATTATGGTGCACTTCGAACTAAAAGTATGTAGAATCGTCATCTATGTGGTCCACAGTTTCTTTGCCTGGTCAGCGCGCTTTCCGCGGGCCGCGGGCGCACTCTGCGCTTCGACCGCCGCGCCAACCGCTGCGCCGGGCGACTCGTACGGACCCCGAACGGCATGTGTCGTTCGTCACGTCGCCGACTGGCGGGGATCTTTCGAAATGATCGATTTTGGCGCCCTTCCGCCAGAGATCAACTCCGCGAGGATGTACGCCGGTCCGGGCCCGGGTTCGCTGACGGCGGCCGCGGTGGCCTGGGACGACCTGGCCACCGAGCTGCATTCCGCCGCGGCCGCTTATCGGTCGATCATCTCCGGGTTGACCGTCGGGCGGTGGCTGGGTCCCTCGTCGTTGAGCATGGCGTCTGCGTTCGGACCGTACGTCGCGTGGACGGCCGGGGCCGCCGCGCGGTCCGCGGAGGCGGCCGGTCAGGCCAGGCTTGCCGCGGAAGTCTATGACGCGGCCTGGGCCGCGACCGTGCCACCGCAGGCGGTCATCGCCAACCGGATCCAGCTCGCGACGCTGATCGCCACCAACTTCTTCGGTCAGAACTTGCCGGCCATCGCGGCCAACGAGGCCCAATACGGCGAAATGTGGGCTCAAGACGCCGTGGCGATGTACGAATACGCCGCCAACTCGGCGCTGGCCGCGGAGCTGACACCGTTCACGTCTGCGCCCGAGGTCGCCGACCCCTCCGGGGTCGCAGCGCAGTCAACCGCAGTAGCCCAAACCGCTGGTTCCGCGACGCAGCAGTTCTCACTGACCAGCTTGATGTCCGCGATGTCCTCGATGCTGCAGAGCCTGGCTTCGCCTGCTTCGGCGAGCGCCGCCGCGACGGAAACGCCCTGGGGGACGCTGCTGGGCGGGGCGACGTCCGGGACGGGCGGGCTCTCGCTGTCGAGCTTCATGAGCAACTTCGAGAGCAACCTGCCCTCCCTCCTCCCCGGCTATCTGATGGTGGCCGTCACCCCGCTGTACGGGCTGTCCAGCGCGCTGGGAATGGCCCAGACCCTGCAGGGGATGGCGGCCACCGCGGCCCAGGGTGTAGCCGATGTGGCCGGGGAAGCGGCCGCGGAGGCAGCCGGCGCGGCCGCCGGCGCCGCTGACGCGCTTGGTGCAGGCGTAGCGGGCACCATGGGCCAAGCGGCGGCACTTGGGCCGCTTTCAATCCCGGCGAGCTGGACCAGCGTCATCCCGACCGCACACCTGACCAGTGCCGGCGCGGTGTTGCCCAACGTCGGCGGTCCCGGCGGCCTCGGTGCCGTGCCGCCCAGCATGCTGGGCGGTCTGCCAAGCGCGGCCGCCGGACGCCAAGCCCCGGGTCCGCGGTACGGGCAGATACCGACCGTGATGGCACAACCGCCGTCCGGGGGCTACGGGGCGGCGATCGTATGACCGCCGCGAGGCCGCCCGCGGGGGCCGGAGCCGGTCAAAGTCCGGAAATACCAGAAGTATCTTTTTTGGCCGCTGGGCGGACATTCGGTCTCGCCTCGTCGAAAGGATGGGTGTCATGAAAGTCGTGCTCTTCTGCGGCGGTTACGGCATGCGGATGCGGACCGCCGAAGGCGACCAGGTTCCCAAGCCGCTCCAGATGGTCGGGCCCCGACCGCTGCTGTGGCACGTGATGCGCTACTACGCCCATTACGGCCATAAGGAGTTCATCCTGTGCCTGGGCTACGGCCAGGCGATGGTCAAGGACTTCTTCCTCAACTACCGCGAGATGGAGTCCAACGACTTCGTCATGCGCGCCGGCCAGATCGAGTTGCTCGATTCCGACATGTCCGACTGGAGCATCACGTTCGTCGACACCGGGCTGGAGTCGCCGATCGGCGAGCGGCTCCGTCGGGTGCGCAAGTACATCGGGGACGACGAGTACTTCCTGGCCAACTACGCCGACGTGCTGACCGACGCGCCGCTCGACACCATGATCGACCGGCTGAAGACGAGTGGCGCCGCCGCCTCCATGCTGATCGTGCCGCCCCAGTCGTCCTTCCACTGCGTCGACGTCAGCGCCGATGGCGACATCAAGGAGATCGCACCGATCGCCAAGTTCCCGATCTGGGTCAACGGGGGCTACTTCGTGTTGACCCCGGAGGTCTTCGACCTCATTCCCGAGAACGGCGACCTGGTCGGCGACGCCTGCATGGCGCTCGCCGGAACCGGCAGGCTCCTCGGCTACCAACACGAGGGCTTCTGGAAGCCGGCCGACACGTTCAAAGAACGCGCGGAACTTGACGCGGACTACAACGCGGGAAGCCGGCCGTGGATGGTGTGGGAGCAACCGCACCAAGCCGCCGCCGTACCACCGTCGATTGGACGCCACGCGAGACTTTCGGCATGAACCGGCTGAACACCGGCGCCATCAACTCGATCGCCGTCATCGGGGCGCACTGCGACGACATCGTCATCGGTGCCGGCGCAACGCTGTTGCAGATCGCCCACCACAATCCGGGTGTCGTCGTGCACGCCCTGGTGCTCACCGGCGCCGGCACCGAGCGCGAGGTCGAGGAAAAGAACGCCTTCGCGGCGCTGTTCCCCCAGTCGGAGGTCCGGCTGACGGTGGCCGACCTGCCCGACGGCCGGCTGCCGGACAACTGGGGGGCGGTGAAGGGCTACCTCTCCGAGTTCCGGCGCGACTGCCAGCCCGACCTGGTGATCGGACCGCACCGCCACGACTACCACCAGGATCATCGCTTGGTCGCCGAACTCATCCCGACCGAGTTTCGTGGGCACCTGGTGCTGGGCTACGAGATTCTCAAATGGGAGTCTGACTTGCCGAATCCCACTCTGTATGTGGGCGTTTCGAGCGAGTTGGCCCACAAGAAGGCGGAGCTGCTCGCGCAGTCCTACCCGTCGCAGGCGGGCCGGGACTGGTTCGACGACGAGGCGTTCCTCGGCCTGATGCGAGTCCGGGGCGTCCAGTGCCGGGCGCGCTACGCCGAAGCCTTCGTGAGCGAGAAGGCGGTCATGAGCCCCTTCGCCGCTCATTCACTCAACTGATTTTTCGACAGGAGCGACGACACCATGCGAGTGCTGATCACCGGCACGGAGGGCTATCTGGGTTGCCTCCTCGCGCCGCTGCTTATTGACGACGGCCACGACGTCGTCGGTTTGGATACCGGCTACTACCGCGCCGGCTGGCTGTGCCCCGGACCGCTCGCCGGGAGCGCCCACGGGGTGGCACCGCTCACCCTCATCAAGGACATTCGCGACGTGACCGTCGCCGACCTGCGCGGGTTCGACGCGATCGTGCACATGGCGGAACTGAGCAACGACCCGATCGGCGACCTGATCGGCGACGTGACATTCGAGATAAACCACCGCGGCAGTGTGCATTTGGCCGAGTGCGCCAAGCGCGCCGGCGTCGGCCGATTCGTGTACATGTCGTCGTGCAGCGTGTACGGGATTGCCGACGGGACGGTCGACGAGACCAGCCCCATCAACCCGCTGACTCCCTACGCCAAATGCAAGGCACTGGTCGAACGCGACCTCACCGCGATGGCCGACGACGACTTCTCGCCGGCATTCCTGCGTAACGCCACGGCATTCGGCGCCTCGCCCAGGATGCGCTTCGACATCGTGCTGAACAACCTGGCGGGGTACGCCTGGACCGAGCACCGCATCGCGATGACCAGCGACGGCACCCCGTGGCGCCCGCTGGTACACGCCCTCGACATCGCGCAGGCCATCCGGTGCGCGCTACGCGCCGACCGGCAGACCGTGCACAAGCTGGTGGTCAACGTCGGCAGCGACGAAAACAACCGCACGGTACGTGAAATCGCGCAGACCGTCAGCGCGGAGTTCCCGGGCTGCGAACTCACCTTCAGTCCGCCCAATGCCGACAACCGCAGCTACCGAGTGGCGTTCGGCAAGATACGCGAGGTCTTCCCCGACTTCCGCGCCGCGTGGGACGTCGCGGCCGGGGCGGCGCAACTGCACCGCGTCTTCCAGGCCGTCGCAATGGATCCCGAGACATTCCACGGCCGCGGGCACACCCGCCTCAAGCAAATCGAATACCTGCTCAAGACCGGGCAGGTCGACCAGCGACTGTTCTGGAAGGAGACTCAGTGAAGTACACGCCCACGAGTGTCGCCGGGGTGACGATCATCGACATCGAACCCCATCGCGACCATCGCGGCTTCTTCTCTCGGTCCTTCTGCGCAGACGAATTCCTGACCTACGGCCTGATCTCCGAAGTGGCACAAACGAGCCTCTGCTTCAACTACACCCGCGGGACGGTGCGCGGCCTGCACCGGCAGGCGCCGCCGCACGCCGAGGCAAAACTGGTGCGCTGCGTGCGCGGCGCGATTGCCGACGTCGCCGTCGACGTCCGACCCGAATCGCAAACCTACGGCAAGCACGTGATGGTGGAGCTGAGCGCGGAGAACCGCAGGGCGCTGTTTCTGCCGCCGTATGTCGCCCACGGCTTCCAGACCCTCGTCGACGACACCGAGGTCCTCTACCAGGTCAGCGGCCCGTACGTGCCCGAGAGCGAAGAGGGATTCCGCTGGGACGAAACCGAATTCGCCATCAAGTGGCCGCTGCCGGTCACCGTCATGTCGGAGAAGGACGCCAGCTGGCCCGTTATGGAGGAGACATCGCCCGCCGAGAGCGAGGCGTCATGAGGTCGTACCGCCTGGCCCGAAACCGCTACGGGAACGTCGTAGAGCATCGCGAGACCGTCCAAACACCGACCGGCGCAGCCGGATCGGTGACGGCGTAAGCGAGGGAACGGCCAGCATGACGACAACGCTTCGAGCCGACAGCGGCCCATCGCTGCTGCAGGCGCGGCCCGCGCAACGGGTTGGCGCAAAGGTTGCTTCGCGCTGGCGGCAGAAGTACTCGGCGCGTCTGCGCATCACCGACTCGGTCATCGTGTCGAGTGCGGTCGCGGTCGCTCAAATCGTCCGGTTCGGGGACTCACCGAACGCGTCGGGATACCCCGGCCAGGTAATGACGCTGTTTTCGGTCCTCTTTGCCGCGTTATGGCTTTCGTCCCTGGCCATGTTTCAAACTCGCTCGACGCGAATCATCGGCGCCGGAATCGACGAATACCGGCGCATCGCCAGCGCCTCCTTCTGGACCTTCGGATTCATCGCCATCGTCACGCTGCTCGCAAAGATCGAGCTGGCCCGCGGATATCTTGCGGTCGCACTTCCCATCGGCACCGTCGCGCTGCTGGGGAGCCGCAATTTGTGGCGGAAGCATGTGTGGCGCCTGCGGTCGCAAGGCGAATACCAGACGATGGTATTGGCGATTGGTGACCGGCTAGGCGTCTCGCATCTTGCCCGCGAGCTGATCCGCAACCCGAACGACGGGTACGTGGTGGTCGGCGTCTGCATTCCGGGATATGGTCCGCCGCGCGGCGAAACGCTCACGGTCCAGGGCCAGCAGATCGCGATCCTCGGCGACGAGACCACCGCGGTATCCGCGATCGCCGGCTGCGGCGCGGACACGGTGGCGGTAACGCGCACCGAGCATTTCGGCGTGCATGGGATCCGGGACCTGATGTGGCGGCTGGAGACCATGGATGTCGACCTCGTCGTGTCGCCCGGGGTGGTGGACGTGGCCGGGGCCCGATTGTCCCTGAAACCGATCGCGGGTTTCCCCCTTCTCCACGTCGAGAAGCCGCAATACGAAGGCACCCAACGGTTTCAGAAGCGGGCGTTCGACTTCTGTTTCGCTCTGGCCGCGATCATCGGAACCTCACCGCTTCTCATCGCGGCGGCCGTGTGCATCAAGGCGACAAGCCGGGGGCCGGTTTTCTACCGCGCCGAGCGCATCGGCCTGGATGGCAAACCTTTCACGATGCTCAAGTTCCGGACGATGATAGACGGAGCCGACACCCAGGTCGAACGGCTCCTGCCGCTCAACGAGGGCGCCGGCGGGATGCTCTTCAAGATCCGCCAGGACCCCCGGGTGACGCCGGTCGGCAAGCTACTGCGCCGATTCAGCGTCGACGAGTTGCCGCAGTTCATCAACGTGCTCAAGCAGGATATGAGCGTCGTCGGACCACGGCCACCGCTGCGGCGAGAGGTCGAGAACTACGACGGCGAAGTCAAGCGGCGGCTGCTGGTGAAGCCGGGCGTCACCGGGCTGTGGCAAGTCAGTGGTCGGTCGGATCTGTCCTGGGAGGACTCGGTTCGGCTCGACCTGTCCTATGTCGACAACTGGTCGATGGCCGGCGACCTGGTGATCATCGCCAGGACGCTCAAGGCGGTGCTCAGTAGCGACGGCGCGTACTGATGTCGCCCGACACCACGATCGAGCCGACCCCGTCGTTGCCGGCGGTGCCGGCGGCCTCGGTGCCGCGGTCACGCATCGCGCACGCGTTCTCCGTCCAGCTCGTCTGCCGGGCGCTGGGGATGCTGGCCTCGGTGGTCTCGGTGGCGATGACCGCGCGTTACCTTGGTCCCGGCCGCTACGGCCAGCTCACGATTGCGGTTGCCTTCGTCGGAATGTGGGGCAGCCTGGCCGATCTCGGCATCGGCACCGTCATTGTCCGCCGCGTCACCTCGGGCACCGGCAACCTGGAGCGGCTCGTCCGCGTCAACAGCGGCCTGTCACTGATCTACTGCGTCCCGCTCGCGATACTGACGGCGGGTTCCGGTCTGCTGCTCTATCACGACCACGACGTGCGGATCATGCTCGTGGTGTTGTCGGGCCAGCTGCTGATGTTCACGATGGCAACGCGGTTCGAGCCGGTGTTTCTATCGACCGTCCGCTTCTCGGCCGTGGCGTTGTCCGATGTCGCGGGCCGGGTGGGTACGCTTGCGATGGTCAGCTACTTGGTAGCCACCCGGGCCGACGTCATCTGGTTCGCGGTCGCGCAGCTCATACCTCCGGCGCTGCAGCTGCTGATTCAGGGCAGCGCCGCCGCCCGACACATGTCGTTGCGACCGATTTTCGCTCCGCGCGAAGTGGCGGACCTGTTGCGAGAGAGCGCATTTCCGATCGGGGTGGCCGTGGTAGGCGTTCTGTACTGGCGCACCGACGGCGTCATCCTGTCAAGGGTGAGCACGCATTCCGAGGTCGGCGTCTACGGACTGGCCTACACAGTCGCCTTCAACACCCTCGTCGTGTCGATGTTCTTCCTGAAGGCGACGCTGTCTACCGCAACCGAACTGTTTTCGCGCGACGTCGGAGCGTTCGCCAATTTCCTGCGGCGCTGTGTTGAACTGATGTATTTCGCGGGTGTCCCGCTCGCCATCATCGGCGCATTGCTGGCACGGCCTCTGATGGAATTGTTCGGTGACCGGGAGTTCGTCGAACGCGGAGCACCGACGTTGGCGACGCTATTCGTAGCGGTGGCACTGCGTTTCGTCACCGGCACCCTGGGCCAAGGGCTGTTCGCCTGCCATCATCAGAAGTTCCTATTCCGGCTGTCCATCGCGACGCTCGCGTTCAACATCACGCTGAACTTGTTGCTGGACCGGCCGTTCGGCGCGGTCGGCGCCGGTCTCGCGTTGATAGGCACCGAGCTGTTCGGCATGGCGATGGCTACCTGGTGGCTGCGCCGCGAGTGCGGCTACCGCACGCCGGTCGCGTTCTTGATTCGGCTGCTGGTGCCGACGGCGGCGTGTGTCTTGGTAGCGATGCTGCTTTCGGGTCAGCACGTCGTGTTGATCGTGGCCGCCGCCGCCGCGACGTACCTGGCTACCAGCGCGGTGATCGGGCCTTTCACCTGGTCGACACTGGCCGCGCTACGCCAAAGGCCGGTGATCGCGTGACCCGGGAATTGGAACGGGCATACCTGAAGCGCCCGGTCGGCGCGCTCACCAGGTCCGGCCGACCCATGGTGGTGGCGATCGTGACCTACAAGAGCCACGACCTGGTGGAGCAGTGCCTGGCCGGCGTCGCCGAACATCTGCCCGACCTGCCGGTGTACGTCTACGAGAACAGCGGCGACACCTATCCCGGTCGCGAGGAGCTGGCCGCCCGGCACCCGCAGGTGCACTGGGTGCTGGGCCCCGTCAATCTCGGCTTCGCGGCGGCATTCAACGCCCTGGTCGGGCATACGCCGCCGGATGCCGATCTGTTGCTGCTGAACGCCGACGCCCGGTTGGTCGGCCCGCTCACCCGCACCCGGGAGTTGCTCCACCAGTCGAAGGTGGCCGCGGCGTCGCCCATGATCCACGACGACGGCGCCCCCGGCCCGGAGCGGTGGGACATCGCAACCCGCCGCCGAACCCTGAGTCGGGCGCTGGTCGCGACCGCCGGCTATGCGGATCTGCTGCGCGGCACAACGCTTTCCCACCTGTACGCCCACCAGCCTGACGAATCACAAAGCATCGACGGCTATGTCGCCGGCGCCTGCCTGGCGATCAACCGTGCGGCCTGGAATGAGATCGGTGGCTTCGACGAGGAGTTCTTCCTCTACGGGGAAGAGGCCGACTGGCAGGCACGAGCCACAGCCGCGGGCTGGCGCGTGTTGCTGGCCAACGAACTCGACGTCGACCACGGCAACCCGGCTGCCGCCAAAAACGCCATCGATCCCGGCTCGAGTCACGGCGCGCAGGTCGCAACTCCCGAACGCCGCCGCAATCTAGACTTGTCGCGCGCCAACTCGGCGCTGCTGCTCGAACATCAACGCGGTGTTCACAGCGCGGACCTATACCTGGCAAGCACCACCGTGCTCGAGCGGCTCCAGCGCTCAAAGCGCGACGCGCGCCGGCGGGCGTTGACCGCCGCCGTTTCACGGAGTACCGGAAAGCCGGCGATCGTGATCACCACAAACCGGCTTGTCTACGGCGGAGCCGAGCGCCAAAAGGCGCTTTTGGCAACCGAATTAGACCGCCGTGGCTATCCGGTGACCATCGTCTGCATGCAGCGGTTCGGCCCGTTGATCAGGGAAATCCCGCACACCGTTCGTGTGGTGCGCCAACCCTGGTGGGCACCGGTCGTCGACCTCCCCCCGGGCCCCGCGGTGCTGGTCAGCGGTGACACCAACACCGAGACGGGTTTTGCGACCTTATGGCGGGCGCGCGGCGGCGGTCGGCGCTGGTTGGTCGCACCGCACGTTCCCCCGGAACCCGAGCGCCCCATCTACTCTCGGCCGCTGGCGGCGGCAATGAGTCGAGCCGATGGCTTTATCACGCTGGCACAACGGCATTGGGAGATGTTGACCGAACACCATCGGCTTCGGGGACGGCGATTCGTCGCACCCAACGGGGTGGCCTTGATGGATGAGCCGGAGCCCCGGATTCGGGCCGCAGGTGAGCCGGTGCATCTGGTGATGCTCTCACGCATCGTCGAGCACAAGAACCCGCAGCTGCTGATTGAGGCGCTCGGCGGCCTGACCGACATGCCTTGGGAGCTATCCATATTCGGCGACGGACCGGATCGGGAACGGCTGCAGGCGCGAACCCCGGACGCGCTGCGCGACAGGGTGCACTGGCGGGGCTGGTCGGCGGGGCCCGGGCCCGCGCTGGCCGAAGCCGATCTGTTGTGCGTCCCCAGCCGCTCCGAGGCGTTCCCCCTGGCGATTCTCGAGGCGATGGCCCGGGCGGTACCGGTCGCGGCGTCGGCGATCTGCGCCGTCCCCGAGATGCTGGACTTCGGCAAGGCGGGATTCGTCGTCGAGCCCGTGACCGTGTCGGCGTGGCGCGACTGCCTCGCCGAGATTCTGGCCAAGCCCGGCGAGCTGCCTTCGATGGGACGGCGCGGCCACGAGCGCATGCGCATGCACTACACGGTGGAGGCGATGACCGACGATTACCTTGAAGCCATCGAGGCCGTGCTGTGAGCGCTTTGACACTGAACTTGAAAACGGCACTCCGGACCAAGCCCCGCCAGCGGGCGGTCGACACCGGGCCGACGCGGGGGTACGAAACCGTGATCCTAGGCGGCGGACCAGCCGGGACCGGGGCGCTCGTCTGGGCCGCGCGGCACGGTCGGCTGGGTGCCTGGCTGGACGGCGGCGTCGCGCTGGTGGAGCAGGCCGAGGAGTTGGGCGGGACGCTCGGCCGGTACCCGCTGAATGCCGACTCTCGGGGCACCTCTTTCCTGGAGTGCCTGGACGGCCCGGATTGCGAGTCGCTGCTGGCCGACGTGCGAGCCGATCCCGTTGCGGCAGAACTGGAAAACTTTCGGGCCGCGCACCCGACGCTGGAATTGGTCGATCGCTTCCAGCGACGCCTCGGTGCCGCCATCCTGGCCGAGTTTGACCGACATCCGAACAGCCATGCCTTCACCGGCACTCGTGCCGAGGCGATCCGGCTGCAGGACGACGGCTCGGTTGCCGTCACCGCTGCCGCCGGCGATGGGCGGCGCGCGGTCATCCGTGCCGCCAGTGCAGTAGTGGCGCTCGGCGGGCGGCCGAACGGGTCGTGGTCCGAGATCGAGGTCGCACCCGGAATCGACCTTGGCCACTGGCGCGAGAAGATCGTGTCCAGCCACCGGCTCCTCAGCAATGGTGGCGCACAAGAGGTCGCGCGACGGCTGGCCCGCATACCAGGCAACCCGCGAGTCGTCGTCCTGGGCGGCGCGCACAGCGCCTTTTCGGCGGCATGGATGCTGCTGGAACAGATTCCGGGGGTCAGCTTCGGCCCCCGGGGCGTGCAGATTTTGCATCGGAGCGAACCCCGGCCCACGTATGTGTCGCGCGCCGCGGCCCATATCGACTTCTACGAATTCTCCGAATCGGATGTCTGCCAGGCCACCGGTCGGGTGCATCGGCTTGGTGGGTTGCAGGGAGACGGGCGCGAAGTGTGGCGTCGCATGCATCGCAAGCCCGGTGCGGAGCCGGACGACCGCGCGGTGGCCATGCCGATCGGTAGCCTGTCGCGTGCGGTCCTGCTGGACCTGCTGACCGACTGCGATCTGATTGTTCCCGCTCTGGGCTATCGCCTTGCCGCGCCCCCCATTTACGACGCGCGCGGCGCCCGGGTGCCGCTGGCCCGGACCGGCCCGTCCGTTGCGCCGAGCGCGCGGCTGCTCGCCGAGGACGGCACGCCGATCCCGGGCGTGTTCGGGGTCGGGTTGGGCAGCGGGTTCCTGCCCTGGGGCCTGATGGGCGGAGAGGAATCCTTCGCGGGTCAGCAGAACAGCCTCTGGCTATACCAAAACGGCCTTGGCAAGCTGATTTACGAAAGCACGCGGCGGCGCGCACAGCAGCTCGCCTTCGACACCCAAACACCCAGCGACACAGAGGAGCGCGAGTCATATGCTTTGCCGGTTGTGTGACTCGGAGCGCCTGCTCAGCGTCGTGGATCTGGGCGCCACTCCGCCGTGCGAGAAATTCCTCACCGCCGAGGAGCTCGACGTACCGGAGATGACCTTTCCGCTGCACCTGCGGTTGTGCGAGGACTGCCTGCTGTTGCAGATCCCGGCGCTGATCACTCCCGAGGACACCTTCACCGAATACGCTTACTTCGCTTCGTATTCGGACAGCTGGGTGCAGCACGCCAAGCTGTTCGTCGACGAAGCCGTCCAGCGGCTCGGCCTCGGGCCGCAATCGCGCGTGGTCGAGGTTGCCAGCAATGACGGCTACCTGCTGCAGCACGTCGTCGCGGCGGGAGTGCCGTGCCTGGGCATCGAGCCCTCCGAGAACGTCGGCGCCGCCGCCCGCGCGCGCAACATCCCCACGCTGACGGCTTTTCTGGACGAGAAGGTGGCCGCGACGGTTCGCGAGGAGCACGGGCCGGCGAACCTCGTGGTCGCGAACAACGTCTACGCGCACATCCCCGATCTGCGCGGCTTCACCCGCTCGCTGCGCAGGCTGATGGACGACGACGGCTGGCTGAGCATCGAAGTACACCACGCGCTGAACCTGGTGCGGCTGGGGCAGTTCGACACGATCTACCACGAGCACTTCCAGTACTACACACTGTTTTCGGCGATCTGCGCGCTGGCCACCTCCGGGCTCGCCGTCGTCGACGTCGAGCTGCTGCCCACCCACGGCGGGTCGATGCGGATCTGGGCCCGTTCGGCGGAGATCGCCTCGCGCCCGACCGAACGGGTGGAGAAGGTGATGCGCGCCGAGGAAGCGGCCGGGCTGCATCGCGCCGACGGCTACCTGCAACTGCGTCCGCGCGCGGAGGCGATCCGCCACGACCTGCTGCGCTTCTTGCTGCAGTGCCGCGCCGACGGCAAGCGGGTCGTCGGCTACGGGGCGCCGGGCAAGGGCAACACTCTGCTCAACTATTGCGGGATCCGTCCCGACCTGCTCGAATACACCGTCGACCGCAACCCGTACAAACACGGGCGCTTCACTCCCGGGACCCGAATCCCGATCTACGAACCGGAGCGCATCGCCGACGACCGCCCGGACGTGGTGCTGGTGTTGCCGTGGAACCTCGAAGCCGAACTGACCGACCAGCTCCGGTATGTCGCCGAGTGGGGCGGCCAGCTCGTCTTTCCGCTTCCGACCCTGCACACCGCTCAACTTGGTAGCGTGCGGCGATGAGGACCTGCCGAGGGTGCGGCGGGCCCGATCTGCAACGGGTCCTCGACCTGGGGAACGTGCCCGCGGGCGACGACTTCCCCCCGGTCGCGGAGCCCGTGCGGCCCGAGGAATCGTCGCATCCACTCGCGATGGATCTGTGCAGCCGCTGCGGTCTGGCCCAGCTCGCCCACGACGACACGGCGGCCGCCGAACCGCGCGGCATCGAGCCGCAGGCCCTGCGCGACCAGGCGGCCGAGGCGGTCCGGCGCGTCGCCGACGCGGGCTGGTTGCGGGGCGCCACCGTACGCGAATTTGGCAGCCCGCACGGCGGCACGTGGTTGCCGCTGCTGGCGGAGCGTGGCTTCACTGAGGCCGAACGCGCCGACGTCGTGCTCGACTCCTTCGGCATCATGCACGAGCCGGACCAGCGGCTGGCCTTCCAACTCCGCGCGGAGGCCACCGCGCCGGGCGGCGTGCTGCTGCTGCAGTTCCATTCGCTGGTCACGATCGTGACCGACGGGCAGTGGAATGCGTTGCGCCACGGGCACTTCGGCTACTATTCCCTGACCGCGTTGACCAGCCTGCTCGCCGCCGCGGGCATGAGCGTCGCCTCGGCGTGGGAATTCGACCTCTACGGCGGGACCGTGCTGGTCGCCGCCGTGCACGGAACCGCCGAACCCGACGGACGCGCCCGGGAAATCCTGCGGCGCGAGCAGAACATCGGCATCACCGACGCGGCCGTCGTGCGCAGTCTGCAATGCGCAGCCGAGCGCCACGCCGCGCAGCTGCGCGACTGGCTGGTCGCGGAGGCGTGCGAGCGGCGCGCGGTGTACGGGTATGGCGCCGGATCGCGCGTCGTTTCGTTGTTCAGCATCGCGGGCGTCGATCGCCGGCTGCTGCGGGCCGTGGCCGACGCGTCGCCGGCGAAGCAGGGACGCCGCATCCCTGGGACTGACGTGGGGATCATCTCACCGGAGGAGCTCATCGCGGCCGCGCCCGATCGCGTGATGCTGACCCTGCCGGATCTGTACGACGAGGTCCGGCGGGCATATCCGCAACTGGACGGACGCTGGTCGATCGACCCCGGCGCGGACGGCAACCGGGCGCTGCTATGACTCCCATTCGGGTGCTTTGGCTTTCGCCATGGATGCGGCCGCTGGCGCGCATTCAGGCCGAGGCGCTGCAGCGGCGGGGAGCCGACGTGTTGCTGGTGACCTCCGACCAGCACCCCGAGTCCGACGCCGCGCGCGATTACGAGCTGGTGCTCGACCCGCGGTTTCGCACGGCCGCGACGTGGCCGTCGAGCTTGGCGGCCCTGCGCCGCATCCGCGGCTACAAGCCGCAGGTGGCGATCACCGAGCTGGTCCGCGACCCGCGCTGGATGGCGTTGGCCGGCGGCGTGCCGCGGGTGCAGCTGGTCCACGACGACCGTCCCCATGACGCCGCCGAAGCGCGGCCGGCCTACGAGCGCGCGGTGTTCGATCGGTGGGGTGCCCGCTCGGCGGCGACCGTCACCTATAGCGACTTCGTCGCGGAAGCCATCAGCACCAGGCGAGACGTCGCCAGAACACCCGTGCACATCCTGCCGCTCACCAGCGACCTCGACGTCGACCTCGTGCCGCCGCCGGTGCGCGCCGAGGCGCGCCGCGATTTCGTGATGGTGGGCCGGCTCAACCCGTACAAGAACATCGACGTCGTGCTGCGAGCCTGGCAACGACACACCACCGGGCCCGGCTGGCGCGGCGACGACCTGGTGCTCATCGGCGACGCGCCGATCGGCCTGCGAAGCGCCGCGCTGCCGCAACACACGCGGTGGTGGTCCGGGAAATACCGCTATCGCGAGGTCGTCGAGACACTCTCCGCCGCAAAGGGTTCAGTCGCCCACTACCGGCGAGCATCGCAAAGCGGGGTGCAGGTGCTCTCGATGCAACTGGGCGTGATGCCGATCGTCTCCAGCATGGGCGGGCTGCCGGAATACCAGCCGCCGGGCGGCCCGACGGTCGACGTCGACGACGTCGACGGGCTGGCCGCCGCGTTCGACAAGCTCGCGGACCCGGCCACGGCGGCCCGCCTCGGCGCCGAGGCGGCGCGCCACTACGCGGAGCGCTTCAGCGTGGACCGAGTCGCCGACCGCATGCTGGATATCATCACTGGGGTCTTGGTCACGCATCCGCCGCACGGCGCGCGTGAGTTCGAGAGCGCCGGCAGGCGCCGGGAAAGGTTTTAACCCATGGATTTTCGCACCTTTGTCCGAACGCTGACGACCCACTGGAAGCTGTTCCTCGGTGCGCTGCTGGCGTGTCTGGCAGGAGCCGCGGCGATCACGGTGCTCCAGACGAAGCTTTACGAGTCGTCTGCCACCATCCTCATCTCGTTTACGGGTGAAACCGACCTCGCCCAGGTGTATTCCGGAACGCAGGCCGCCCAGGAACGCCTGTCGTCCTACGCGGCGGTGGCCGGCGGGCACGCCGCGGCGCAGCGCGCAGTCAGCCAGTTCCGCCTGCCGATCAGCCCGGATGTTCTGGCCAGCGAGACCCACGTCGAATACACCCCGAAGTCGACGATGTTCACCATCTCGGTACGGGATACCGATCCGAATCGTGCTGAGAAGCTGGCGAAAGCGATGGCAGACACCTTCACCGGGATGGTCGCCACCCTTGGTGCGAATCCGAAGGATCCGGTGGCACTGGTGAACAGCTCACCGCCTCAGGCGCCGCCGCCTGCGGCACCCGCGCCGCAGGCTCCCCCGGCGCAGGACACCGATGGCCAGCCTGCGACGCAACCCACCGGCGAGGCCACGCCGCCCGCGGACCCGCCGGTTGCCCCGGCCCAGCCGGCGCAACCCCAGGCGGTACCGCCCCAGCCGGCACCGAACATGCCGATTGCCCGGGCCACCATCATCGAGCAGCCGGGGGTGCCGGACAGCCCGATCCAACCGGTGCCAGTGCGCAACATGGCGATGGGCCTTATTGCGGGGCTGCTGCTGGGAACCGGTGTGGCGCTGACCCGCGAGGCCGCCGACCGCACCGTGCGCGACCGCGCCAAGCTGGAACGGCTTTCCGATTTGCCGACGTTGGCCGAGCTCCCCGGAAAGCGTGGCACCGCACCGCGATTCGGCACAGACATCTCCTTCGACGACGCGGTCCGCGGTTTGCGCGCGCGCCTGCTGCGCGCGTTGGCGCCTGGAGCGCGGAAAGTCTTGCTGACGGCGCCGTTCGGCGGCGAGGGAACCACGACGACGGCGCTGAACCTGGCGAGGGCATTCGCCGAGTCCGGCGAAGAGGCTTTGCTCGTCGAGGGCGATACCCGCCGACCGGTGATCGCCGGCTTGCTGAAGGTTGAATCCGGAGAGGGGTTGGCCCACGCGTTGGCCGATCCCGATATTGCGACGGAAACCGTTAAGCCGACCACGATTCCGCGACTGTTCATTCTGGCGGCACGAGCGGTCCGCCGGGACACGTTGCCGTGCAGCGCCTACCTACCCGAGGTGCTCGACAAAGTGCTGCAAGACGTGTCGGCCACCTTCGACCGCACCGTGATCGACGGTCCACCGGTGCTCGCAGCGGCCGACTCCGGCCTGCTGGGCGCAGCCGCCCAAGCCACGGTATTGGTGGTACGAGCGGGCCGCACCACCGAGGACGAACTCAACGACGCATTAACCGCGCTACGCGCAGCGGGTGCCGACATCGTCGGTACGGTGCTGACCGACGCCCGGATACCGCGCCACGCCAGGGCCGCGGCACGCAACTACCGGGCAAAAGTGGGCTCACGGACGTGATCCTGTATCTGCAGAACCGGCACCGCCTGGCGATGTCTGGCGCAATCCTCGCGGCATTCCTGTTCGGCTGCTTTGCGTTTGGCGTGCTGTCGGCACGCAACACCACCCAGGGGATGCTCCTGATCGGCCTGTCGTTCTGCCTCGTGGTGTATTGGACGAAGCCGGCGATGATGGTCGGGGTGGCGCTGTTCTTGGGGTTCGCCGCGCTGCCGGAAGGATTGCACATCGGCAAGGTGGTCGGCCCCGTGACGATCTACCTCTGCCATGTGGCGCTGATAATCGCCATCTGCTTCCTCCTCCCGGTCGTGCGACTTCGCTTGTCCGAGTACCTGTTGCCGGGGATGTTCGTCCTGACGGTGGCTTACTTCGCCGCGGTCGGATTCGCGATGGGACATCCCCCCGCGATAATCGTGCGGGAGGCCACCTTTCTGCTCGAAATGGTCGGCGGGTTCATGCTTGCCCTGGTGATCGTGTACAGCGGCCACGTCAAGCTGTCGATCCACGCGATGGTTCTTACCCTCTGGTTTTCGGCGGGCATGGCCGTCGCAAGCTCCTCGGGCGCGCTGCGGCTGGCCGGCCGGCTGGAAAGCCTGCAGTCGGATACGGGCGACGCCGCCAGCCGCGTCATCACCGCCACCCTGACCCCGGCGATCGCCGTGCTGGCGGCACTGGTGGCCACCCAGATCGTCGGACGCGTAAAGCCCTTTTGGTACCTCGCGTTGGGTCTGCCCGCGTTGATCGTCTCGGTGTTGGCGTTCTCCCGCAACACCCTGATCGCGGTGGGCGTGGCCGCCGGCGTGGCATTTCTCGCCAGCCTGGGTTGGGCGTCCCTGCGGCGCGCTGCGCGGCTGACCATTGCCGGCGCGGGGATCTTGGCGGTGGCAGTCCCGGGCGCGCTGTTTCTGCTGCAGCACTCGACGGCCGGCGACTGGCTGAACGACCAAATCAACGGGTTCAGCCACCGAGTGCTGGGTGGCGTATCGAGCAGCGCGCTCGCCGTGGACTCCTCGACCCTGGACAGGTTGGCCGAAGATGCCAACCTCAACCGCACGATCGCCCAGGCGCCCGTGTTCGGTCACGGGCTGGGCTTTGCGTATCAAGAGCCGTTCGGCAGGGACCCCGACGCGTTCACGAACACGCTGGGCACCACCTATTCGCACAACTTCTACCTGTGGTGGCTGGCCAAATCGGGGGCCGTGGGCATGGCGGCGTTTGCCGTATTCGCGCTCACACCGCTGGTTGTGGCGCTGCGCAGCGCCTCGGCGTCCGCGAAGGCCAGCGCGGCGGTTTCGGCCGGCCTCCTGGTGATGTCGATCATCGACCCGCTGCCCGAGGACCCGGCCAACGCCATGACGCTGGGCATGGCGCTGGGTGCGGCCCTGGCGTTCGCCCGCTTGCGGCGGCGTTCCAGCACGTCGGATCAGGCCGTCGACACCGACGCCGAGCCCGCCACCGAGCCCATGCCGGTCGGGGCCGTTCGGTGAGCGCGATTCGTGTGCTCGTGGTGGGACCGGCCCCGTCCGCCGCGAACAGCCGCGGCGGCATGGCGACGGTGGCGGCGTTAATGGCGGATCATCCAGACGAGCGGATCCGCGTCACCGTGGTGCCCACCTACGTGGACCGGTCGAGGTGGGTGAAGCTGATGGTCGGGGTGCGCGGAATGCTTTGGGCCAGTTGGTTGCTCATCCGCGGTCATGCCGATGTGTTGCACGTGAACCTGGCACACGGCGGCAGCGTGCTGCGCAAGGCGGTTCCCTTGTGCGCGGCACGGGTCGCCGGCGTGCCCGCGGTGGTGCATGGGCACAGCTACGACTTCGGCGGCTGGTTCGACCGGCAATCGTCGCCGGTGCGCGCGGCGGTCCGCCGCATGCTCGCCGCTGACCGCTGGGTGGTCTTGGGTCAGCGCCACGTCGACGAGTACGCGAGCCGAATGCGACTGCCCCATGATCGAATCAGCGTGCTGCACAACGCCGTCCGGGTTCCGGAGGCACCGGTGACCCAATCCGGCGTCGAACAAGTGCACGCCGTCGCACTCGGCCGGATGGGCACGCGCAAGGGCAGCTACGACATCGTGTCGGCGGTAGGCGCGCTCGACCCAACGGTCCGAGGCAGGCTGCGCGTGACACTGGCCGGCGACGGTGAGGTCGACGAGGTCCGCGCCTCGGTGGCGGCTGCGGGTGTCGGCCAGACGATTCATGTGGTGGGATGGCTCGACCCGGCGGCGCGGGACGAATTGCTTTCGACCGCACATGTTTTCCTGCTTCCCAGCCGGGATGAGGGTCTGCCGATGGCGTTGTTGGAGGCCATGGCCTATGGGCTGGCGCCGGTAACCACGTCCGTCGGCAGCATCGGGGAAGCCGTGACCGACGGCGTCACCGGTGTCGTGGTGCGGCCCGGCTCGTCGGAACAGATAGCCGAGGCCCTGACGGCGCTCGTCACCGATGAGGCCTTGCGAACGCGGCTAGGGACGGCCGCACGCAACCGCGTTCTCGACTTCGGGCTGGCGCCCTGGTATGAGTCGCTGGCCCTGCTGTGGAGCGACCTCGTGCGCCACGACCGCGTCAAGGTATGAGGGTAGGAATGTCTAACTGGCTGCGAGACACCGCAACAGACGTCAATTCAGGCCGATCGCTGTCCGGGCGCGCCCGCGCACGACGATGGCAGCACTTCAACAGCTGCTTTCCGTCGGTGTCGGAAATGAGGGTGCTGGATCTAGGGGGAACGCCGGAGTCCTGGCGACTCGCGCCCGTTCGGCCCAGGTCGGTCGTCACGGTCAACTTGGCGCCTGCGGAATCGGCGGCTCCGAACATTGTCGCGGTCCAGGGGGACGCATGCGAGCTTCCGAGCTCGGTTGTCAAGGAGCGCTTCGACCTGGTGTTCTCCAACTCGCTGCTCGAGCACGTGGGCGGCCACGTGCAACGCCAACGCCTTGCTGACAACATCCACTCGCTTGCCGACCGACATTGGGTGCAGACGCCATACCGCTATTTCCCGATCGAACCGCACTGGCTTTTCCCCGGCATCCAATGGCTGCCCTACGAGGCGCGCGTGCAAGTGTCGATGCATTGGAACCGCGGCCACATCCGGACCCACAGTCGCGAAGCGGCGCAAGACCAGGTCGACGAAATCGAGTTGATCGGCATCTCGCAGATGCGTCGATATTTTCCGTCATCGGATATTTGGTACGAGCGGTTTGCCGGGTTGGTCAAGTCCCTGGTCGCCATCAGGAACGGCGACGCGACGGTTCACTGACCGTTCGTTGACGTGGTCGAATCGCGCGGAATGTCCAGCGTGGCAATCGGATACAGCCCCGAGCCGTCGCGGCCGTCGCGGGCCAACGACATCGGCGCGTAGTTCACCACGTGCGATGCATTCGGCTTGTGCTGCTGCCAGTCCACCCACGCGCGCAGCGTGTAGTGGCCCGGCGCCAAGCCGTTCAGGTCGACCCGCACCGACTCCGTAGTCGTCGCCGGGACCGCCTCCTCGCGTGACGTGCTGGTGTCGTCGCTGACCAGCGCCTTGAGGTTGACCGTCGCCGGCAGGCTGCGAACCACCGCCCCCGAGAAATCCACCAGCTTGTAGCCGGGCGTCCACTGCTCAGTCGCCGCCGCGGAGCCGTAGTTGGTCCAAGCGACGGATATGCTCGCCGTCTTGCCCTGTATCGACTGCGAGCCCGGCCGGGCCTCGACCGAATACCGGTAGCCCGCAGAGATATTCGCCTGGGCCCACAGCAGGAACAGATTGGGGTCCATCGCCGACCTGGCGTCGCGGTCCGCGAAGTTGACGCTCGACGTCATCGACACGTGATACCTGACGACGTCGTGCAGGGCCTTCTCGTAGTAGGACTTCGGGTCGGTTCCGTTGGGCAACTGGCACCACTCGGTGATGACGGGCGCCGAGGTCAGCCGTTGCTTCAGCGCGTTGACAACCGGATCGTTCGTCTTCACGTAGTACGACTCGTTGGACTCGGCCCAGGTCTGGATCGGTGCATAGACGCCGAGGCAGTCCGCCCGGATGCCCACCGGCGCCGACAGCTTCTTGGTGACGTCGTCGGCCAGTAGCTCGCGCACGATCTCTGGATTCTGCGGGGTGACCACCAATTGCGTGTGGGGGAACGCGTTGACGTTTGCCGTCACCAGCTGCTGGATCGATGCCTTGGTGATGCTTTGATCCCGGAACTGGCTGTAATACCCCAGCATTCCCACGCTTTCGTCGGGCGCCGGACCCGGCGCGCCCAACACGTCACGCAGATAGGCGATGTGGTTCTCGCTGAAGTCCCCGTACCCGGAGAACTCGAAGACGCTGAGCCGCTCGTCGTTGTCGTAGCGGCGGCCCAGCGCGGCGAGCAGCTGTCCGAACGCGTTGAGGTAGGCGGGATCGTTCCAGTTCGGCACCACCTGCGTCACCCCGGGCGTGGGGCTGTTCGGCGGCGCGGGATAGTTGGTGGCCGACGACCGCATCCAGTCGGGAATCGCGAGGTTGGTGTTGTCGGGATACGAGTCGTTGCAACAGGAGTTGTAGGCGTACACGCGAAGCGTCAGCCGCATGTTGCGGTTGGCCAGCTTCGTCAGGGCGTCATCGATCACGCTGAAGTCGAACTTGCGATCGTCGGGGGCGTCGGGCGGCAGGGTGCGCGGGTCGACGGGCTGCAGCTGCCGCCACGCGATGCGCAGGCTGGCATCGTAGGAGGCGGGCCACGCCGGGTATCGCTGCTGTGCCGGATTGCCTTGCGGGAAGAGCGGAATCAACAAGTCCTCGTACTGGCCGCGCAGCGGGTTGGCGATCTCCTGGACCGTCGGCGGGATGGCCGGGAAGACCATCGCGGACAGCGGCCCGGGATTGGGGTGACCGCCGCATCCGTTCAGCAACAGCGCCGTGCACGCAATAACGGCGGCGGCCCCCTTTTTGAATGATCGAAACATCTGGGTCAGATCGCGCCCAACGACAGCGCCTCGCGGTCGGCGAGGAACGGCATCGGCATCCAGCGCGCGGACAGCAACGCTTCCATCGCGTTGCCCGGCACGGGTCGGGACAGCAGGAAGCCCTGGGCCCGGTGGCAGCCGTGCTGCATCAAAGTCAGTGCGGCGGCCGGTGTTTCGACTCCCTCGGCGACCAGTTGCAGGCCGAACGCCTCGGCCAGCCCGATGATCGCCCGGACGATGGCCAGGTCGCCGGCGTTGGTGCCGAGGTCGCGGACGAACCCGGTGTCGATCTTGAGCATGTCGACCGGGAGGGACTTCAAGTGCGACAGAACCGCGTAGCCGGTGCCGAAGTCGTCGATGGCGATCTGGACCCCGACCTCCTTGAGCTCGTGCAGGGTCTTGCGGGTGGTTTCGATGTCGTGCACCACGGCCCGCTCGGTGATCTCCAGGCAGACCGATCCGGCGTCGATGCCGAACTCGTCGATGGTGTCGGCGACGCTGCGTACGAAACCCCGCGTGATCAGTTGGATGGGCGACACGTTGATGCGCAGGACCGCGCTCTGCCCAACGCCGTTGGCGCGCCACCGGCTGAATTCGGCGCAGGCGGCTCGCATCACCCAGCGGCCGAGCTCCCCGGCCAGGTTGGTCGACTCGGCCACCCCGATGAACGAGTCCGGCAACAGCAGGCCCCAGATCGGGTGCCGCCAGCGGACCAGTGCCTCCGCGGCCACGATGGCGCCGGTCCACAGGTCGACCTCGGGCAGGTAGTGCAGCAGCAGCGCCTCGCTGTCGATGTCGCCCTGCAGATGCAGCTCAATGTCGTTGCGGAAGGCGCTCTTCAGCGACATGTCGTCGGTGGACAGCGCCACCTGGTTGCCGCCCCCGCGCTTGGCGGTCAGCACGGCCTCGTCGGCCCGGCGCAGCAGGTCGGTGCTGTTGTCACGCCCCGGCATTCCCACCGCCAGCCCGATGCTGACGGTGCGGGTGATCATGTGTCCGCCGATGGCCAGCCGCTCGCGCAGCATCGCCCCCAGCCTGCGGGCGAACGACTCCGCCGTGCCCGTCGACATCGCCTGGTCCGGGATGACGACGAATTCGTCGCCGCCCAGCCGGGCGATCATGCTCTGGTTGCCCGCGCATACCCGGATGCGTTGCGCGAAAACGCGAATGAACCAGTCACCCGCGGTGTGGCCGAGGTAGTCGTTGATCGGCTTGAGCCGGTCCAGGTCGAGGTACAAGACCGCGACCGGCCCGGGGCTGCCCGGCGCGAGCCGCTCGGACAGGTGCGCGACCAGCGCCCGCCGGTTGTACAGGCCGGTCAGGTCGTCGTGCTCGGCCAGGTAGCGCAGCTTCTCCTCGGCGGCGATCCGCGCCTGCAGCTGGGCGAACAGCGCGGCGATGGCCTCGAGCGTGTTGATCTCTTCTTGCTTCCACTTTCGCGCGCCGTTCTTGACGAAGCCGAGCACGCCCGTGGTGGCCTCGCCCGAGACCAGGGGCGCGGCGGCCACCGAGGGCGACGTGGGCTGCTTGGCCCCGCCGAGGCGGCGGAGCAACCCGCCGTTGTTCTGCTCGGGCCGGATCACGACCGGCTTGCGGCCGTGCTCGCACTGGGCGAGCACCGGGTCGGCGCTGGTGAAGTGGACGACGGCCATCGGATCCGGGTCCGGAACGTCGGTGCGCGGCGGCCATTCGGCCACCAGGACCGAGGCGCGGATGTCGTGGTCGTGGTGGCGCAGGAAGCACGCGTCGAGGTCGAACTGCTCGACGAGCTGCGCGAGCACCCGCTCGCTGACCTTCGTCGCGGTGGCTCCCGTCGCCTCCATCAGCTGGGTGGCCACGGAGGTGACGACGAGATCCAGGCTGCGCGGCAAGGACTCCTCCGATGGGCGTGTCCCAGCTGGGCTTGGCCGGTTCGGGGGCCCAATCAGGGGATGTTCGTCTTCCAGTTTGCCTCGCCCGATGCACGCCGGTGCGCACTGGGGAGCCCCATACTTTCGCGGTGGCTGCGTTCGGCCCGGGGCAGGTCACGAATAGATGCGAAGCGTATCATGTGCGACCCGGCTCAGCCCGGGTCAAGCGCGGCCCCCAAAGCCCCCCAAGAGGACGGGAGACCACCGCAGATGCCTGTCGCACGCTCGGCGAAACGTTGGCTCGCGCCGGCGGCAAAGACGTTGGCGCCCCGCCTGTTCTGGCGCCGCAAGTACGGCATCCTGCAACGCCTCGGCGAGGCCCGCCCGGACGTGCAACTGGTCGCGTCGCTGTGCGATCCCAACCGCGTCTCGCTGGACATCGGGGCCGACGTCGGTGAGTTCACAATCGCGATGCTCGCGGCGTCGCGATCGGTGGTCGCGTTCGAACCCCGGCCGGCCCAGGCGCGCGACCTGGCGTCGATGTTCGACGCGGTCGGCGCGCCGGTCCGGGTGGAGGCCGTCGCGCTCTCCGACAAGCCCGGCGTGACGACCATGCGGGTGGTGGCGTCCGACCCGGGCCGCAGCACGATCGACGGCGACAACGCCCTGGGCGACGCGGACGGCGGCGCGGTCCAAAGCATCGAGGTGCCGGTCAAGCGGCTCGACGACCTGAGCCTGGGCGACGTCGGCCTGGTGAAGATCGACGTCGAGGGCCACGAACTGGCCGTGCTGCGTGGCGCGACCGACACGCTGACGCGCAACCGGCCGGCGGTCCTGGTGGAGGCCGAGGAACGCCACCACCCGGGCGCCGTCGCCGCGATCACCGAGCTGCTGACGGGCCTCGGGTACGAGGGCTACTTCGACACCGGCGACGGCCGGCGGCCGATCGAGGAGTTCGACGCGGCCCGGCACCAGGACCCGGCCAACATCGGCGGCCGCGAGGACGGCTGGGCGGCGCACGGCGTCTACGTCAACAACTTCGTCTTCGTCTCGAAGGGCGTGTGAAACGGCTCACAGCCGTGCCCCGGACTGTCACGGCCGGCCTGCCCGCGGTGTCTCAAGGGCACGAGTCCCGTGAGAGTAGGAGACAGAAATGACACAGCCGCCCGCCCCAAAAACCCACGTCGTCGTCGTCGGCGGCGGATACGCCGGAACGCTGGCCGCCAACCACCTGCGCCAGCGCGCCGACGTCGACATCACCCTGGTCAACGCGCGCCCGGTGTTCGTCGAGCGGATCCGGCTGCACCAGCTGGTGGCCGACACCAGCGCGGCGGTCGCCGACTACGACACGCTACTGGGCGAGGGAGTCGGGCTGGTGATCGACGCCGTCGAGCGCATCGAGGCCGCCGACCGCCGCCTGGTGTTGGCCTCGGGCGCCGAGCTCGACTACGACTACCTGATCTACGCCGTCGGCAGCACCGGCGCGATGCCGGCGACCGTGCCCGGCGCGGCCGAGTTCGCGCATTCGGTCGCCGACCTGGAAAGCGCGCAGCGGCTGCGCTACGCCCTCGCCGACCTGCCGCTGGCTTCGCCCGTCACCGTGGTGGGCGGCGGGCTGACCGGCATCGAAACCGCGTCCGAGCTGGCCGAAGCGGGGCGCCCGGTGACCCTGGTCTGCGGCGGCATCCTCGGCCCCTCACTCAGCAACCGCGGCCGGAGGTCCGTCGCCAAACAGCTGCGCACCCTCGGTGTCAATGTGCTCGAATCCGCCTGCGCAACCGAGGTGCGCTGGGACGCCGTGGTTCTCGCCGACGGGGCGGTGCTGCCCAGCGCGGCGACGGTGTGGACGGCGGGTTTCGCCGTGCCGGACCTGGCCGCGCGCAGCGGGCTCAGCACCGACGCGCTGGGCCGGCTGCTCACCGACGAGACGCTGACCAGCATCGACGACCAGCGCATCGTCGCCGCGGGTGACGCGGCCGCGCCGTCGGGCCAGCCGCTGCGGATGAGCTGCCAAGCCGCCGGCCCGCTCGGCATCCAGGCGGCCAACACGGTGCTCAGCCGCATCGCGGGAGAGGCCCCGGCGCTGCTGGACCAGGCGTTCACGGGGCAGTGCATCAGCCTGGGCCGCTCGCACGGCACCATCCAACTCGCCCGCAAGGACGACACCCCGGTGGAGGTCTACGTCGGCGGCCGGTTCGCGGCGTCGGTGAAGGAGACGGTCTGCAAGGGCACGCTGTGGGCCATCCGGCGCGAGGCCGCCAAGCCCGGCTCGTACTTCTGGTTCAAGGGCGGCAGGCGGCTCGCGCAGTCCCCGGCCGACGAGCAGGTAGCGCTGCCGTGACCCAACCGTCCGAGCACGCCGAGCGATTCACGCTGCTGCGACCGTTGCTGTTCACGATCGCCTACGAGATCCTCGGCTCGGCGACCGAAGCGGACGACGTGCTGCAGGACAGCTATCTGCGGTGGGCCAATGTGGACCTGTCGGCCGTGCGCGACACCAAGTCCTACCTCGCCCAGCTGGTCACCCGGCAGGCGCTCAACGCGCTGCGGGCCGACGCGCGCCGCCGCGAGGAGTACGTGGGGCCCTGGCTGCCCGAGCCGCTGCTCCTCGATGAGCAGGATCCCTCGGCCGATGTCGTTCTGGCGGAATCGGTTTCGATGGCGATGCTGGTGTTGCTGGAAACACTCAGCCCCGACGAGCGGGCGGTGTTCGTGCTGCGCGAGGTGTTCGGCTTCGACTACGGCGAGATCGCCGAGGCAGTCGGCAAGCCGGCGCCCACCGTGCGTCAGGTCGCGCACCGCGCGCGCGAACACGTGCGGGCGCGACGCAAGCGTTTCGACGCCGCCGACCCGGAACGCAACGCCGAAATCACCGCCCAGTTCCTGGCCACCGCGGCCAGCGGCGACGTCGAGGCGCTGATGGCGATGCTCGCCCCGGACGCCACCTGGACGGCCGACAGCGGCGGCATCGTCAGCGCCGCCCGCAGGCCGGTGGTCGGCGCCGACCGGGTGGCTCGGGCGATCGCCGGGCTGATACGCAAGGCCGCCGGCATGCCCGGGGCGCGCGTGGACATGGTGACCTGCAACAGCGCCCCGGCCGTACTGCTCTACCTCGGCGAACAGCTCGAGGGCGTGATCACGCTGGAAATTGCCGGCGACAAGATCACGAACTTCTACGTGATGCGCAACCCGCAAAAGCTGGCGGCGCTGGCCACTGCTCGCGACATCAGCCGCGGCTAGGCGGCAGACTAGGGCGGTGCGAACCGACCGGCTTGGCGACCTCGGCGCCGCCCCCCGGGTGCTGCGCGCCGTCGGCGACGCCACCGGCCGGCTCGGGTTGCCGCCGCCCGCCGCGCTGACCGGCGAGTGGTTCGGTTCGCTGGCGGTGATCGCGCCCAGCCTGTCGGCGCGGCCGGTCGCCGTCGACGACGCCTTCGCGGTCCGGCTGGGCACCCCGGCGCCCGACTCGGAAGCGGTGGGCGGCGGGTGGGTCGGCTACCTGTCCTATCCGGATCCCGGCGCCGACGGCCGGCGAAACCGGATCCCCGACGCCGCCGGCGGCTGGACCGACTGCGTCCTGCGCCGCGACCGCGACGGGGGCTGGTGGTACGAAAGCCTGTCCGGCTCGCCGATGCCGGGCTGGCTGAGCGCCGCGTTGGCGGCCGGGCCGGCACCGCCGGGCGATTGCCGGATCGACTGGGGCGGCGCCGACCGGGCCGCGCACCGCGGCGGGGTCCTGGCCTGCCTGGAGGCGATCCGCGCCGGCGAGGTGTATCAGGCCTGCGTATGCACGCAATTCACCGGTTCGGTCAGCGGGGCCCCGCTGGATTTCTTCGCCGACGGCGTGGCGCGCACCTCCCCGGCCCGGGCGGCCTACGTCGCGGGGCCGTGGGGGGCGGTGGCGTCGCTGTCCCCGGAACTTTTCCTGCGGCGTCGCGGCGCGGTCGTGACGTCCAGCCCCATCAAGGGCACGCTGCCGCTGGATGCCTGGCCGTCGGCGCTGCGCGCGTCGGCCAAGGACGTCGCGGAAAACATCATGATCGTGGACCTGGTCCGCAATGACCTCGGCCGCGTGGCGAGCGTCGGCACCGTCACCGTGCCCGAGCTGTTGGTGGTGCGGCGCGCGCCGGGCGTGTGGCACCTGGTGTCCACGGTGTCGGCGCGCGTTCCCGTCGAGGTCCCGACGTCGGCGTTGCTGGACGCCGCCTTCCCCCCGGCCTCGGTCACCGGAACGCCTAAACACCGTGCGCGGCAACTGATTTCGCAATGGGAACATAACCGTCGCGGCATTTACTGCGGGACGATCGGTTTGGCCTCACCGATCGCCGGATGCGAGCTGAACGTCGCGATCCGCACCGTCGAGTTCGACGCGGGCGGCGGCGCCGTGCTGGGTGTCGGCGGCGGCATCACCGCCGACTCCGATCCCGACGCCGAATGGGAGGAGTGCCTGCACAAGGCGGCCCCGATCGTCGGGCTGCCGTTGATCGCGGCGGCCGGTTAGGTGACGCGTCGGCGCCCGTCCGTGAATTTCGGCTAACCCCCCACGCCACGTGCCGTTTTTGCTTAAGCTTCAGGGATTGACCCGCGCCGATCGCGAGTCGACTGCCGGAGGGGGCTGTCATGAGAATCGCCGTCCTGGGCGCCGTCGCGTCCGCCCTGATGGGTGGGACGCTCGCGGTCACGCCCCTGACCTCGGTCAGCACGCCGCTACCGGCCGCCGGACCGTGCGGCAACGGCGGGGCCCCGTGCCAAAAGGTGGCGTCGGTCCTGATGCCCGAGACGCCGCCGTCGGCGCCCGGCACGCAGGCCGCGCCCGCCGCGAATACGGGGGACGCGCCTAAGCCGGTCGCAGAGGCCAGCAACCCGGCAATGCCCGGCGGATCCGGCGGGCCCGCGGTTCGCGCGGTGCCCGGGGCAGGCGGATCGGGAGGCGGCGCGCCGGGAGCGGCGGTCCCCGGCGGGTTCGACACGGGCCTGCCCGACGCCGCGGCTGCGGTCCTGCCGGAACTGCCCGGCGCCCTAGGCACCGCGGCGGCCATCCAAGCCGCACCCGCCGGGGCACAAACCGCCTTGTCGATCGTCCAGGGCGTCGTGGGCGTGGGAACCACCGTGGTCGGCGTCGGAACCGGCGTCGTGGCCACGGCGTCCACCGCCGCCATCGCGCTCGTCTATCTCAAGAACGCCGGCCTGCTGCCGCCCGGCTTCACCCTGGGCATCCCGAACATCACGGTTCCTGCGCTTCCCGGCTCGGCGGCGGCCGTCCCGGGTGCGGCGGCGGCCATCCCGGCGGTATTGGCGGCCGCGCCCGCGGCCCTACCGGCCCTCCCTGCGGTTCCTGCGGGGTTGCCCGCGGTTCCCGCGGCGTTGCCGGCCCTGCCACCGCTCCCCGGCGGCCCGCCGGCCCTGCCCCCGCTTCCGGCCGGCCCGCCGGCCCTGCCCCCGCTTCCGGCCGGCCCGCCGGCCCTGCCCCCGCTTCCGGCGTTACCCCCGCTGCCTGCGGGGCCGCCCCCGCTGCCGCCGCTGCCCGGCCCGCCGCCGCTGCCGCCGCACCCCCAGATCTGCACGCCGGGGATCGGCCCGTTCAAGGCCTGCACGCCTTAAGAGAGCTACTCGCCGCGTAACTGCAGAACCGCGTCGTAAAGCTGGCGCGTCCGCACGTCCGGATGCGCCGCGGCCACCTCGCTGCACGCGTCCTTGACGCGCACGCCGCCGGCAACCAGCTCCTCCACCTGCGCCACCAGCGACGGCAGGTCGGCGCGCGGCGTCGCGCCGGCGAGCACCACCGTGATCTCACCGAGCACCCCGTCGTTCGCCCACGTCGCCAGCTCCTCGAGCGACCCGCGCACCACTTCCTCGTGCACCTTGGTCAGCTCCCGGCAGACCACCGCGCGGCGGGCACCGCCGAGTTCGTCCGCGGCGTCGCGCAGGCACGCCGCCAGCCGCCGCGGCGACTCGAAGAACACACAGGTGCGCCGCTCGTCGGCCAGCGAGGCCAGCCAGGTTCGGCGCGCCGCCTTCCTGCGCGGGGCGAACCCCTCGAAGCAGAACCGCTCCGAGGGCAGCCCGGACACCGCGAGCGCGGTCGTCACCGCGGACGGCCCGGGCAGGCAGGTCACGGGGAGCCCGGCCTCGACGCACGCGGTCACCAGCCGGTAGCCGGGGTCGCTGATCAACGGCATCCCGGCGTCGCTGACCATCAGCACCGTCGCGCCGGCCGTCATCGCGTCGACGAGGGCGGGCACCCGGGCGGCCTCGACCCGGTCGTACAGGCTGACCACGCGCCCCTTGATATCGGCGTCCAGCGCCTTGGCCAGGATCCGCACCCGCCGGGTGTCCTCGGCGGCCACCACGTCGGCGCGGGCCAGCGCGTCGATCAGGCGCGGTGAGGCATCCGACGGCTGGCCCAGCGGCGTCGCGCCCAGCAATAGGCGACCGGAGGTCATGACGGACAGCCTACGATCGACGTGATGACCGCCCCGCCCCGCGAAAGCGCCGTCGCCGAGCGCGGGCGTGTCGTACCCCTCGACAGCCCCGGCCCGCTCGTCCCGGTGGCGGACTTCGGGCCGACCGACACCATCCGCGGCTGGGTCGCGACCGGCGTGATCACGGTGCTGGCGACGGTGACCCGCTTCCTCAACCTGGGCTCGCCGACCGATGCCGGCACGCCCGTCTTCGACGAGAAGCACTACGCGCCGCAGGCGTGGCAGGTGCTGCACAACCACGGGGTGGAGGACAACCCCGGATTCGGTCTGGTGGTGCATCCGCCGGTCGGCAAGCAATTGATCGCGGTCGGCGAGGCGATCTTCGGCTACAACGGCGTGGGCTGGCGGTTCACCGGCGCCCTGCTCGGCGTCGTCATGGTGGTGCTGGTGATGCGGATCGTGCGGCGGATCAGCCGCTCGACCCTGGTCGGCGCGATCGCCGGGGTGCTCGTGATCTGCGACGGCGTCAGCTTCGTCACCGCGCGGACCGCCCTGCTCGACGGCCTGCTGACCTTCTTCGTGGTGGCGGCGTTCGGCGCGCTCATCGTCGACCGCGATCAAGTGCGCTGGCGGCTGCACATCGCGCTGGCGCAGGGCCGCGGCGCCGAAACCGCATGGGGCCCAAGGCTGGGTGTGCGCTGGTGGCGCTTCCTTACCGGGGTGATGCTCGGATTGGCTTGCGGGACAAAGTGGTCCGGCCTGTATTTCGTGCTGTTCTTCGGCGCCATGTCGTTGGCGTTCGACGTCGCGGCGCGGCGTCAATACCAAGTCAACCGGCCATGGCTGGGCGTCTTGCGGCGTGACCTGGTCCCCACCGCGTACGCGGTGGGGCTCATCCCGTTCGCGGTCTACCTGGCCAGCTACGCGCCGTGGTTCGCGTCGGAGACCGCGATCGACCGCCACGAGGTCGGCCAGTCGATCGGCCCGCACTCCGTTGTTCCACTGCCCGACGCCGTTCGCTCGCTGTGGCACTACACCGCCAAGGCGTTCCAGTTCCACGCGGGCCTGACCAATTCCGCCGGCAACTACCACCCGTGGGAATCGAAACCGTGGAGCTGGCCGATGTCGTTGCGGCCGGTCCTGTACGCCATCGACCAGCAGAACGTCCCCGGCTGCGGCGCGCAGTCGTGCGTCAAGGCGGAGATGTTGGTGGGCACCCCGGCGATGTGGTGGCTGGCCGTGCCGGTGCTGCTCTACGCGCTTTGGCGCACGCTGGTGCGCCGGGACTGGCGCTACGCGGCCGTTCTGACCGGCTATTGCGCGGGGTGGCTGCCGTGGTTCGCCGACATCGACCGCCAGATGTACTTCTTCTACGCCTCGACGATGGCCCCGTTCCTGGCCATGGGCATCGCGCTGATCTGCGGCGACATCCTCTACGCCCGCCGTCAAGGGCCCGAACGACGCACTTTGGGACTGATCGCGGTGTGCTGCTACGTGGCCCTAGTGGTGACCAACTTCGCGTGGCTGTTCCCGGTGCTGACCGGCCTGCCGATCTCCCAGCAGACCTGGAACATGGAGATCTGGCTGCCCAGCTGGCGCTAGTTTCTCGGTGCGCCGAGACTGCGTCCAGCGCGGGGAAACCGCCGAAATCGACGCGCTGAGCGCAGACTCGATGCCGGCGCGCTACACCAGATCGCGGGCGGCTGGACACGACATGCACCGCGGGCCGCCGCGGCCGGTGCTCAACTCCGACCCCGCGATGGTGAGCACCTCGATGCCCGCCTCCTCGAGGCGGGTGTTGGTCTGCGCGTTGCGCTCGTAGGCGACGACGACGCCGGGCGCCAGGGCCAACGTGTTGTTGCCGTCGTCCCACTGCTCGCGCTCGGCGACGAGGGGGTCCAGCCCCGTGCCGATGACCCGCAGCTTGTCGATCCCCATCGCCTTGGCGGCTGCCTCCGGGAACGGCGTCTCGTCCCCGATGGTGACGCCGTCGGGGGTGCGCTCGATCGTGAAGGCCGACAGCGTGTCGACGACGTTCGCGTACATCACCGCGGTGTCGGTGTCGACCATCGTGCACACCGTGTCCAGGTGCATTTGCGCGCGCCGCTGCGCGATCGGCACCGCGAGCACCGTGTGCGCGAGATCGTCGTCGAACAGGCTGCGCGCCAACGCTTCCGCGCCGGCCGGGGTGGTTCGTTCGCCGACCCCGACCGCGAGCACGCCGGGGGCGAGCAGCAGCACGTCGCCGCCCTCGACGGGGGCGGTGCGCGACTCGTAGGCGCGCCGCACCCCGGTGAACCGCGGGTGATGGGCGTAGATCAGATCGGTCAGCGACGCCTCGCGAACGCGCGCCCGCAGCGCCAGGGTCGGGATCACCACCCGCGGCCCGATCCATATCGACGAGTCGCGGGTGAACACCAGGTTCGGCAGCGGATCGATCACGAAATCCGCCCCGTGGTGCATGCGCAGCACCAGGGAGACCTCGGTCCGGGTGTCCGGTGGCAGCTCGTTGAACGTCATGCCGGCCATCAGCACGTTGGCCAGCGTCACCGGGTCCAGCCCGCGCAGGTAGGCCGAAAGCTCTTGCGCCAGTGGCGTTCCGAGCCGCCGGGCGTCCACCGCGGCGGCGACGCCCTGCATCCGGGCGGCCCCGCTGTGACTGAGCGCCTCGGTCAGCAGATCCGACAACAGCAGCACCTCGACCCCGCGGGAACGCAGCAGCTCGGCGAACTGGTCGTGTTCCTCCTGCGCCCGCGCGACCCAGGGCAGGCCGTCGAAGAGCAGCTGGTCGTTGTTGCGCGGATTGAGCCGGCGCAGCTCCGCGCCGGGGCGGTGCAGGATGGCGACGCGCAGCACGCCCACCTCGGAATTGGTGCCCAGCTCAACAACACCCACCCTGAAAACGGTAGCCGGTCGCGGCGCCGGTCCCATCTTCATCGAACGGATGTGCGATAAACTGGGCGTCGTGAGCATCGCGGTACAGGGCTCGCTGTTCGAGCACACCGAGCGCAGACAGCTCGGTGACGGCGCCTTCATCGAGATCCGCGCCGGCTGGCTGGCCGAGGCCGATGACCTGCTCGCCGACCTCCTATCGACCGTTCCATGGCGGGCCGAGCGTCGCCACATGTACGACCGGGTGGTCGACGTGCCGCGGCTGGTCAGCTTTCACGACCTGACGGTCGAGGATCCCCCACACCCGCTGCTGGGCAAGCTGCGGCGGCGGCTCAACGACATTTACGCGGGCGAGCTCGGCGAGCCCTTCACCACCGTCGGATTGTGTTGTTACCGCGACGGCTCGGACAGCGTCGCCTGGCATGGCGACACCATTGGGCGCAGCAGCTCGCAGGACACCATGGTGGCGATCGTCAGCCTGGGCGCGACCCGGACGTTTGCGATGCGGCGGCGCGGCGGCGGCCCGTCGCTGCGACTGCCGCAGGCGCACGGCGATCTGCTGGTGATGGGCGGATCGTGCCAGCGCACCTGGGAGCACGCGGTGCCCAAGACGGCGGCGCCCACCGGCCCGCGCGTCAGCATCCAGTTCCGGCCCCGCGACGTGCGTTAGCGGCGATCACAAGCGCGGCGAAGCCGGGCGCCGTGGGTCGCCGCCATCGGCCTAGGAACGCACCGCCGCCACCGCCTTGACGAGCAGGTCCCGCGCGCGTTGGGTGTCGATCTTGGCCACCGGCTGGTCCGGAACGACGAGCGGATTGGCGATGACGATGACCTGGTAATCCCCGAATTGAGCCGAATAGTCGTACAGCTCGCCGGTTCGGGCGCCCCCGCCGACCACGGCCTGCAGGACGCGGTGCACGCCCGTCGTGCGGGCCCCGTCGATGTGCGGCGCATCGATCACCTCCATACCGCCCCGTACCCCGGTCCCGGCGAATGCGACCCTGGTGCAGTCCTTTCCGGGCTCGTTGAACGGCAGGGCCTTTGACGTCTCCAAGGCGATGACGACGAACCGGTTGCCGTTGCCCTCGGCGGAGACGGCGGCCATGTTGCCCTGCACGTCGGGTGGCATGTCCGGGCCCACCGCCACTTTCGCGCAGTTCGCGGGGTCGAAGGTCAGGCCGTCGGGCAGTTTGCGGGCCGAGAGCAGTTTGGGATCGACGCCGCGAACGGGGACGTCGGTGACCTTGTAGTCCGGCCCGAAGCTGGACTTGACGTCGGCGACCTTGCCGATGTCGGCCTTCACGGGTGCGGGGTCGCTGCCCGACGAGCATCCGGCGAGCACGCACACGGATGCGGTCGCGAGCAACACCTTCAACATCGTGGCCAATCTACCCAACCGCAATGCTCAGCCGCGCAACGTGGACACCGTTTTGACGAGCAGATCGGCGGCGAATTGCGGCGGCAGCGCGGGCAGCGCCGAACCGGGGTCGGTGGTCAGCGTCGTGAACGCGTAGTAGTTGCCCAGATACGCGGTGAAGGTGTATGTGCGCGAATCAATTTCGGTTCCGGATTCGACGGACGACTTGGTGTCGGCCACCATGCCGAGGGTCGCGACGCCGTCGATGTGGGGGGCGTCGACGAGCCGGACGCTTGCCGTGGTGTGGCCGTCACCCATGGTCCACCGTCCGCACGCCGCAACGACTCCCTGGTCGAGGTCCACCGGCCCCGGCAAAGTCACCACCACCGCGTCGACGATGCCGCCGGTCCCCGACCCGGAGAAGCCCTGCGCGGATTGGTCGCGTCCGTTGCCCGGGTCGGCCAGTGTCGCGCACTGCGGTGGCGTGGCCGTCGCGTCGGCTTGGAGGCTCCAGACGACCCTGGGGGTGAGCGCGCTCGGGATGCCGGTGGTCACCTCGTAGTGGGGCGGCAGCGCGCCGACCACCCGCTTGATGTTGGCGGGGTTGACGGTCGCGTTGGGGGTGGACGATCTGGTGGGCGTGGCGGACGGCGCGGGGGCGGACGCGTGCGCGCACGCCGCCAGCAGAACCACCGGAACGCCAATCCAGAAGGGCCGCATGCCCGTTCAGCCGACCGCTTCGATCACTTGACGGGCGACGCGCTTGATCTGTTCAGCCATGTGGCGCCCGAAGACCAGCCGGTGGGGCACGTCGATGACGGTGGTGATGACGCCGATGTCCTCGCGCTCCCAGACCGCGCCGTAGTGGTCCATGATCGCGCGCATCGGCGAGTTGTCGGAAAGCATTCGCGCGGAGAATCTTTCGACGCCGTCGACCCTCGCGGCGATGGACAGCGCACTGATCAGAAAGCTGCCGATGCCCCGGCCCTGATAGGCGTCGGCGACGAGGAAGGCGATCTCGGCGGTCGTCGGATCGCTCTCGTCGCGAACGAAGCGGGCGTCGGCCACCGGGTCAACCCCGTCGGTCACCACCCACACGAAGTGGTCGACGTAGTCGACCTCCGACAGATAGTGCAGCAACGCCGGCGTGGGGACGCGGGCCGTCATGAACCGCCGATACAGCGTCTCGCTGGAGAACTTGATGTGGCCGTGCACCGTGCGCTCGTCGTCGCCGGGCAGGACCGGGCGCAGCATCAGGCGGGTCCCGTCGCGGACCTCGATGGGGATCGGGGTGATGAATTCGGCCAGGCGCTGGCGCACCGTGCGCAGCAATCGCGGCATGACCCCCGGCAGGTGCACCATCCGGATGAAGGCGTCGTTGTCGCCGATCCAGCCGGTCAGCGGTTCGGCCGTGGTGACGGTCGCGATGCGCGGGATGTTCCGCAGCAGGGCGATCTCCCCCACGATGGTGCCGGGCGACACCTGCCCGGCGTTGACCGTGCCGTCGTTGTCGACGCGCTTGATTTCGGCGGTTCCCGACGAGATGAGCAGGAACGACACCGCCTGCTCGCCCTGCTGCATCAACACCTGGCCGGCGGCCGCGCGCAGCGGCTGGAGGCGGGCCGCCAGCGGCTCCAGCTCCTCGATTGGGCAGCCTTCGAAGATGTCCATCGTCGCGAGCTCTTCGGCCCGCGCGCCGGTCAGTTCGGCCACTGCGTCCCCGCTGATCCGTGTTGTCATCTCGGACCTTGCCCACGTTATGGGTTGCATTCCCGGCGCGGCAAGGATCCGCCGCCGTAACCGTCCACACACACGTCGAACAGCCGACGCAGCCGGTGCTGCAGTTCGTCGCCGCCAGGACGCCCACCCGATGACGGGCGGCGGCTAATCCGTTGCGCCGGAACGACTCTCGTCCCCAGGGTGCAGCACGAAGTCGGCGACGGTCCCCGCCATGCCATCGATGGCACGCCGAGACGTCACCTCATAGCCGTGCGTGCTGAGCGTCGGCAGGCAAAGCAGGGCCGCCCGCGGGGATAGCCCGTTGGCCTTGGAGTGGGAGGCGTCGGACTCGAACGCGCCGAGCACCGCGGCCTGCGGCTCGAGTCCCCGGCAGGAGGCGATGGTCATCAGCCGATCGGCGATGTCCTTGTCGTAGACGCACTGGGCATCGCTGTAGCCGACGATCGGACCGCCGGCCACGGTTGTCCCGTACTCCTGCTCGGTGGGCCCGACCTCGAGGGCGAGCGTGAGCGTGCCGGGGAGCGAGACGCTGGCGTAGGAACCGCCCACCCCGCCGATCTCCTCGTTGGTGGTGAACACGAGGTAGACGTCGTCGTGGGGCCGTTTTCCGCTCTCACGCAGCAGCTGAGCGGCGCGCAGCAGGGCGGTCACCGCGGCGCGGTCGTCGAGGAAGTAGCAGCCGACGTAGTCGCCGACCTCGAGCAGCGTCCTTTTGCTCCGCTCGACGCACACCCGTGTGCCGGGCCGCACGCCGGCGTCGGCGAGCTCCTCGCCGCTGCGGCCGGTGAAGACGTAGACGTGCCCCCAGTCCAGTGCCTTGTCACCCGCATCCGGTTTGGTCTCCCAGATCCGCCGACTCTCCTTGGTGGTGTGCTCGGAGCCGAGCGTCAGCACCGCGGTGAGCGTCTCGTGCTCGCCGAGGACGGCGACCGGGCCGAGCCCGAAGTTGCCGGGATACATGGTGCCCAGCTGCGTCACGTGCAGCGAACCATCCGGCTCGATCCGCTTGACCAGCATGGACAGTTCGTCCATGTGCGCCATGACGCGCGTCGCGGCGCTGGGTCCGGCGGTCGCGGCCGAGCGGTGCCGACGGCCTTCGGGGGGCTCGCCCGCGGCGACGTACCCCACCAGGTTGCCGGCCTCGTCGACCCACATGTCGTCGACGACGGGTTCCAGCTCGCGGGCGCAGACGGCCCGAACCTCGTCCTCCTGGCCGCACGGCCCGTAGGTCCACAGCAGTTCTTTCAGCAGCGCTTCGGTCGCGTCGGGATCGCGGGGCGCCATCTGGTCCTTCCGGTCGATGGGCTCGGTCGACAACTGGATCAGTACCCAAATCGGGCATCGGCAACCCGGCGGATGAGCACCGGTCGCCGGCCCCCGAATCTGTGCTCCGCGGGCGAAAGTGGGTATTCGGCCTGCACGGTGTAAAGGAGACCGAAGTGACGAAAGATCATGGCTCGAGCGTCAAGAACGACAAGCAGTACGAGGGTCTGCGCAAAAAGGGGATGAGCAAGTCCCGGGCGGCGGCGATATCGAATTCAGCTGGCGCCTCCAGCCGGGGCGGCAAGAGTTCGGGCAGCAGCCAAAGCAGCCGTCGCGGCGGTAGCGGCAGCGGCGGTAACACGTCCCAGAAGAAGGCCGCGGGCCGCAAGGGCGGCAAAAAGTCCGGCTAGCGGCTCAGCGCGCGGTCAACTGGTTGGTGATATCGAGTCCGGCGCCCGGGTCGTGGCGGTGGTCGGTCGTGTCCCGGCACTCGCCATAGAGGATGATCTGCCCGCGGTTGTGGTCGGACGGCAAGAAGCTCATGTTCGCGGTCACGCCGTTCTTGTTCAGCGTGGTGCCGTGGTAGTGCTGGCCCGGCGGGGCGCCCTCGCTCCAGCCGTGGGCGCGCATCGCGTCGCGGATGTGCTGGAAGTACGCGTCCGGATCGCCCTGCAACAAAAACCCGATCGTCACCCTGCCCTGATACGGCGGATCGCCTTGGTCGTTGCAGGAGGCGAACGAGAATCCGCCGTCGACGCCCTGCAGGTCCGCGGCGGCGACGATCTCCTTGGCCGGTTCGATCACCTGGGCCTTGGTCTGGTCGTCGGTCAGCGGGTGGGCGGAATCGTCGAAGGGGTTGGGAGAGCCCGAGGAATGCGGTTTCGGAAACACCAGCGAACACCCTCCTAACAACATGACGAGCACCACCATCGCGGCGAGCCGTGCTCGCCGCGGCCAAATGCGTTGCGGCTCAGTGATGGTGTTGGTCATCGAAGACATGATCATCGGTAACAGATGCGGGCGCGCGGCCCCACTCCGGGTCAATGACGACACCGGGTATCCCGGGCCCGACTGGACCCAGGCCCGGGATGTTGACCTTGCCCGGCTGATAACGGTGTTGGGCCGTCAAGCCGTCGGATTCCAGCGCGTCGCCGTGGCCCGAGGTGATGTCGGCCATACTGTGCAGCGCCTCGCTGCCGGGATGGTAGTAGTACGAATGGTCATGCGGATTGATGCCGTCGGAGCCCGGGACCTCGGCGCGGAAGCGCACCGATCCGAATCCATCGGCGGCGGGGTCGGCGCCCAGGCCGGGGGTCAAGCCGAGCAGCTGACCGCCGACGTTGTCCCGGTTCACGTAGTGGCTCAGGCCATTCAGCTCCCCGAGCATGCCGACCGGATCCGTCGACGCGTCGCCCACGTACACGTGCCCGCCGTCGAGATGAAAGCTCGCGGCGTTGGGCGCCAGGTCGGTGCCCGGGCAACCGATGAGCACCGCGTCGTTGGCGTGCATGTGGCCCAGGGCGAAGGCGTCGGCCACCGTCGTCGAACCGTACGAGTGGCCCAGCACGGTGACGTGCTGGCCGGCGCCGAGATGGGTGGCCCACAAACCGTTGACGTCTTGGGCCAGGGCCTGACCGCCGGTCCGGGCCAGCGCCGGGGTGGAGATCCGCTGGACGTCCTTGAAGTCGTTAGGGGCGTCGTACCCCATCCACGCGATCACCGCCGTGGGGTTTTTCGGGTCGGCGGCGTTGGCCTGGCCGAAGAGGTTGAGCGCATCGTTGTGGCCGTCGTGCAGCCAACCGCCTTTCACGCTGCTGCTGGTGCCCGGCACGATCACCGCGGTGTTCTTGGCCAGGTCGGGGTTGCCGATGGCGATCGCCGCGCGGCCCTTGCCGCCGAAAGCCAGTGGGTCATAGGCGAATAGAAACACGGGGTTGTGGCCGTTGTCCGAGTCGCGATCGAGACCCTGCTTGGTCTGATCGGCGTTCTGGTAGCGGGTGATGTCGGTAGCCGACAGTCCGTACTTGGCCGGGTCGCGCAGCACGTCGTCCGGGGAGACGCCGTAGCGGCCGGCGACGTCGCGGACCCGGTTGAGGTCCCGGGTCATCACCGCCATGTTGGCGTCGCTCCGCGCGAGGACCGGGACGCCGTTGAGGTTGCCGACCTGATCCGGGTGCTCGGCGAGGAGCTGCCGGCGCTCCCCCGGCGTCAACGATGTCCACCACCTGTTGACGTCCTCCGGGCTGGTGCCCGGCCGCGGAATCTCGGGTTTGGCGTCCACCGCCTGCAGAACCGCGGGGTCATAACCCTCGGCGCGCAGGGTGGCCAGCGCCCCTTGCAGGTACGTCGAATAGCCGTCGCGCACCGATACGATCTGGGCCAGAGCGGATTTGGTGTCGGCGATGGCCTCGTTTTCGAGATCGGTGATGTGCAGTTCCAGGAGTCTTCGCTCGCCCGCGGTGAGGTGGGTGTCTTTCTCCGCCTCCACCGCCTGGCCGATTTCGTCGTCGAGCTGCTGCAGCTGACCCTCCAAAGTGGAGATCAGCGCCGCGCCGGTTCGCTGCGCCTCGGCCAGGGCGGCGGCGATGTTTTCCAAATCGGCGCCGATCTTGGGCAGCTGCAAGGACTGCGCGCCCAGCGCCTTGGTCACCCGCTGCACCTCGGCGGAATCGTTGATCGGGTGGTCACCGTTCTCGTGGTTCCAGGCCGCCTCGAAGCGGCGCCGCGCCTCCTCGAACGAGGCGCTGGACTCGGAGGTGCATCGACCCGCGGCGTGAAAGGCCTCCGCCAATTCCGAAATCTGCGCCGGGCGACCAACCTGAAGGCTCTGGTTGATCATCCACGGATCGCCGCCCGCCTCGGCGATCAGCGCCGGAACGCTTATGTAGCGCAGCTGCACCGCACTGCCCGTCCCGAGCGCGGGGAATCCGCGTCGGTATGCATCGCGATCCCCCTTTCCGAGCTGGTGACAACGCTACAACCAGTTGGGGTAGTGGCTTACTCTATTCCGTCCCACGGAGCAGCGGTTTGGTAAACGAGCAGCTAGGCGCGTTAAACACCGACCCGATCGAAGGGGATTCCCCATGTCCGACACTGAGTCAGCGAGACGGCGGGCATCCCGCCTGGCCCAAACGGCGGTGGCAGCTATCTTTGTCGCGGCCGGGTTGGCGATAGTGGCGCTTTTCTGGCCAGCACCGGGTTCGCCGTCCACCATCGCAAGGTACGTCTACGGCGGCGGGTCACCGGATTCGGCCGAAGTCGACCGGGTTCGGGCCGCGTTATCGAGTGACCTCTGGTTCAGCATCGGTTTCGGCTTGGCGCTGATCGGATTTGCTTGGATCTTCTGGCTGTGGGCCATCTCCGCGTTTGGCCAGCTGTCAGCGAAATACGTCATGGCGGCAGCGGGCCTGGCCCTCCTCGCTGGCGCCGCCAAGCATGTGCTGCTCGATTGCGCCCTCCGCCAACAAAATTCGACGGGCTTGATCACCGCGGCAGCTGCGGCGTCGATCGTCATGTGGTGCGCGTCGCTGCTAGCCCTCGGCGGATTCCTCGCAACGGTAGGAGTAATTCTGCGCGCACTGGTGCCCTGGTCTCGACGGGTCCGGGAGCGCATGTCCGAACTGGCGAAGAGGTGGCGGTGGCTTGGGGCCTGCTCCTCCGCGCTGAAGTCGGCTCGGCGGTGGCTGAGGATCCGCGCCCGCAAGGTGTTGGCCCGGTCGCGGCGGTTCAAAGCGTGCGCCCCGGGCAGGACCGAAATCGCCTGCTCCGGTAAGACCAGCGCCACGTGGTGGCGCGATCTGCAACCAGACCCTCCCGCCGCGCGCGCAGAAACGGACGAATTAAGCTGGGCCAACGCGTATTACGTGCCCGGCGCCGAGGACGTCAGGAAGTCCCGGGAGGGCGACCCGGTGCAGGCCATTTGCCTGTCCGGTGGCGGGGTGCGGTCGGCCTGCATTGGCATGGGCGTGACGCAAGAGTTCTCGAAGACGCCCCCGATCAAGTTGACCGCGGCAATCAGCAAGCGGTTCCGTAGCGAAACGGCGGCTCCCAAGCTCATCGACGCCGTCGACTACGTGATATCGGTATCCGGCGGCGGTTACACCGCCGGGGCGCGACTGATCTCCGTGCACGACAAGGAAAGCCCTTTGGTATCACAGCGTTTCGAGGAGGGGTCGCCCGAATTCGATCATTTCCGCAGGCACTCAAGCTATATCGCGGACTCGCCCGGGGAATTGCTCGTGGCGCTGACCGTGGTATTGAAGAATTTGATCGCATCGATGGCCATCCTCTTCACCCTGCCGGCGGTGCTGGGCTCGGTGCTCGGATATCTGTTTTCTCGCTCCGTCTTTTCCTTCGCCGTGATCGTTCCGGTGCCGAGTCCAACTCTCGCCGGCCCGCACGCTCTCCCTTGCCTGGCAGCGCATTCCGCGTCGTGGTACGCGGTCGGCGCATTCGCGGTTTTCGCCGTGTTCTTCACGAGCGCGGCGATGTTCGTCGAGTTCGTATCGTGGAAGAGCTGGAGTGAGTGGCTGAAACTGCGGCTGCAGGGCCTCGCGCTGGGCAGCGCAGTGTTCGCGGTGCTCGTGCTGGCGGTGGTCGCCGGATTGCCCGCGTTGATGCGGTTCTGCTGGTGGCTTGGTGAGCGCGCGCCCGGAAACCAGGGCGGCGCCGCGGCGGCCATCTCCGGGTTGGTCGGCCTGAACTACCTGGCGGCGATCGCCGCGATGGTATGGAAGGACCGCGACAGGCTGTCCAAGGAGGCGACGAAACTTTCGTCGTTGAAGCGGCTGTTGCCGCCGGGCGTCGTCGCACTGATCCTGGTGATGGCGACCTTGGCCGTCCTGCTGGTCGCGTGGCTGATCACCCTCGGCTGCTTCGCGGCAGACGTGTTTCAACAAGCCATCGCCGACGGAAAGGAGAACACCTTTTTCCAGATGCCGTTCTCCTCGTGGTGGCTGCCCGGGCTGCTGCTGCTGACCATGTTGTGGATGAGCTCGGTCGATGTCGCCTCGCTCAGCCTGAATCCCTTTTATCGGTCCCGATTGGGCCAGGCGTTCGCCGTCCAGCGCGTCGAGCACGGCGACCATTGGCACGCGGAAGCCTTCCACCCCAACAAATTCACCTGGTTCAACGAGTTTGGCGAGGTGCCCGCCGGCGGCCCCAAGTTCGTGTTCGCGGCCGCCGCCACCATCACCGGAAAGGACAAGCCCGCCCCGGGACTCAACGCGGTGTCCTATGTGCTGAGCCACGATTACATCGGCGGCCCCGACCTGGGATGGCTTAAGACCCCCGGGCTATTTCGGCAATCGCCGCCGAGACTCAAGCGCGATCTCACGGTCTTGACGGCGGTCGCGGTGAGCGGCGCCGCATTCGCCTCGGCCATGGGCCGCCATCAGAAAGGCTTCGAAAAGCTGCTGGCGATTTCGGGCGCACGCCTGGGCACCTGGCTGCCCAATCCGAAGTTCGTCGCCAACCTCGCCGGAGCCGAGAACGACGAATGCCTCGACCCCGAGGACAACAAGCGGCCCTGGCCGAGGTCGCTGCCCGCCGTTCGCGGCGCCGGCTATTACTACCGGGAGCTCTTGGGTTTCAACTACAGCGACGGTCGGCTGGTGCAGGTCACCGACGGCGGCCACTACGAGAACCTCGGACTGGTCGAGGCGCTGCGCCGCCGCAGCCGATTGATCTTCTGTATCGACGGCGGGGGCGATGCCCCGCCCTTGGCCAGCGGGCTGGCCGACGCCCTTCGCCTGGCCGAATACGAACTGGGCGTGACGGTCACGTTCGACGATTTCCCCGGATACGCCTTGCGCGACCTCACGCCCGGCTCCGGCGAGCCGTTCAAGAAAGGAGACGCGTTTTGTAGCTTGAACGGCCGGCTCGCCAAGAGGACGGTCGCGATCGGGCTCATCACCTACCCCGCGGCCTCCGGCCTGGCGGAAGGAGCGGAACGTCGCGGCGTGCTGATCTTCGCCAAAGCGGTGCTGTGCCGGGATTTCCCCGAGTGGCTGTTGACCTATGCCGCCGCGAACGGCGTGTTCCCCCACGACCCCACGTCCGACCAATGGTTCAACGAAGGGCAGTTCGCGGCCTACACGGAGATGGGACGGATCATGGGGCGCCAGGCCTTGAAGTGCGTCGAGTTCCTGACGAAAGTTGGCAAGATCTCAAATCCGACGGCATCCGACCTAGGCAAATTCTGTGGAGCTAAGGGGATTCGAACCCCTGACCTACTCGATGCGAACGAGTCGCGCTACCAACTGCGCCATAGCCCCTGACCGCTAGCAGGCTACCAGCCGCGCGGCGAACCGCCGAACCGCCAGGCGCTACTCGCCGACCGCGCGCGGCAGGTCCCGGGGCCAACCGAAGGTCCGCATCGGCATCGCGTAGTCCAGGTGCTCGAAGATGGGGTCCTCGTCGTCGATCTCCAGTACCACCGCGCCGGGCCGGCGCAGCCGCGAGGGCACCAGGTCGTATTCGCGGTCGTAGGCGTTCTCCACGCCGAGCCGGGCCCGTGCCATGCGCTGCAACCGGCGGCGGCGCACCCTCTCCTCGATGCGGGTCTGCCGACGCAAGTAGGCCAGGTACAGCAGGGTCACCGCGGTGGCGCCGCCGCACACCCACCAGGCCGTCGGCGACACCTCGAACGCGGCGGTGGCCGAGCCGATCAGGACGACCGCCATCACCATCAGCACCCGCTTGCGGAATGCGTACTTGCGCGCGCTGACCGCGGCGGCGGCCTTCGGGTCGAACCGGCGCCGCCGCGAGGCGCCCGCCGCGACGAACGCCCGCGGATCCTCGTCCTCCTCGCGCTCGGCCTCGGGCTCCAAACCCGATGAGTCCTCGACGTATTCGTAGCGGTCGTCCGCGTCTTCGTCGGTCGCGGCGCGCTCGGCCACGGTCTGAGGCTCGGTCTCGTCGGCGTCTTCGTCCTCCTCGGCGACCACCCCCGCCGGCAGCGCCCCGGAATCCTCGATGACGTCGACGTCCAGGTAATCGGGCTCGGCCGGTTCGGTCGCCGCGGCCCGCACCACGACCGGGCGCGGCACCTCCTCGGTTTCGGCGTCGTCTTCGTCGTGCTCGGTCTCGGCGAGTTCGTCGTCGGCCGCGTCTTCCTCCGGCTTCCAGTCGGGGTCGCTGCGATGACCCGCGGCGGGCCCACTGCGCCGAAGCAGTCGGGAGCCGGCGCCGTTGAGCACCCGGGTGGCCAGGGCGACGTCGCTGGTGCGACGCACGGCGTCGCGTTTGCTGATCAGCATCGGAACAAGGACGAACAGCCAGAGCACCACGAGCGAGATCCACAACAGCGACTGCGGGATGCTTGGCATGATTACTTGCTCCTTACTGGACCCGACCCCCGCGAGGCTCGTCTGTGGCCGATGCGGCTGGGCCGAGGTGACCAGCACAATTACACACCTGTAATTTGCCTCTCACAAGCACCAAATGTCACTCGTGTCGCGATAGCCACAGTTCACGTCCAACTCGCGTGGCCGGAGCGGACCAGGGTCGCCGCCACCGACCCCTGCACCTCTTCGACGGTGATCGCCATCAGCAGATGGTCGCGCCAGGCCCGGTCCACCTCGAGGTAGCGGCGCAACAGCCCCTCCTCCCGGAACCCCACCTTTGCCAGCACGGCCCGGCTGGCGGCGTTCTCCGGACGCACGGTCGCCTCCACGCGATGCAGCATGACCGGGCCGAAGCAGTGATCCAGTCCGAGCGCCAGCGCGGCCGTCGCCACCCCGCCGCCGGTGGCCGACCGGGGCACCCAATAGCCGATCCACGCCGACCGCAACGCCCCATGGGTCACATTGCCGATGGTCAGCTGGCCGCAGAAGCGCCCGTCGAGCTCGATCACGAAGGGCAGCATGCGGCCCTTGCGGGCCTCCGAACGCAGCCCGGAACACAACGCCGGCCACGCCGCCACCGTGTGCCGGATCGTCCAATCGCCGTCCGTGCTGGGCTCCCACGGCTCCAGATGCGCGCGATCGGCCAACCGGATGCGGCTCCACTGCGCGCCGTCCCGCATCCGCACCGCGCGCAACCGGACGACGCCGCCCGGCACCCGCAGCGGCCCCACCTCCGACGGCCAACCCGGGTGACGGGCATTTGAGCGCAACAAGTTCACGAGCATGTGCAGTAGCTTCGCCTAGCCGCGCTGGGCCAGGAACGCAACGTCGACGATCTCGCCGGTGCGGATCTGCTCGGCGCCGCTGGGAACCACGACCAGACAGTTCGCCTCGGCGAGGGTGGCCAACAGGTGCGACGACGACCCCGGCGCCCCGCCCAGCGCCTGCACCAGATACTCACCGCTGTCCTGGTCACGCATCAACTGCCCGCGCAGGTAGCCCTTGCGCCCGGCGACCGACGTGATCGGCGACAGAGCGCGGGCCTGCACGATGCGGCGCATCGGCTGGCGCTTGCCCAGCGACAGCCGGATCAGCGGCCGGACCATCACCTCGAAGACCACCAGCGCGCTGACGGGGTTGGCGGGCAGCAGGAACGTCGGAACGCCCTCGCGGCCCAGCTGCCCGAAGCCCTGGACGGACCCCGGATGCATGGCGACCCGGACCACCTCCATCTCGCCGAGCTCGGACAGCACCGACCGCACCGGCTCGTTGGCCGCGCCGCCGACCGCGCCGGCGATCACCACGACCTCGGCGCGATTGAGCTGGCCTTCGATGACCTCGCGCAGCTCCTTGGGGTCGCTGCTGACGATCCCGACGCGGTTGACCTCGGCCCCGGCGTCGCGGCCCGCCGCCGCCAACGCGTAGGAGTTGACGTCGTAGACCTGCCCGTTCCCCGGGGTGCGTGAGATGTCGACCAGCTCGCCGCCCACGGCGATGACCGACAGGCGCGGGCGCGGATGTACCAGCACCCGTTCCCGGCCCACCGCCGCGAGCAGGCCGACCTGCGCGGCCCCGACGATGGTGCCGGCGCGCACCGCGACGTCGCCGGGCTGGACGTCGTCGCCGGCTCGGCGCACGTAGGCGCCCGACGGGGCCCCCCGCAGGATCCGCACGCGCGACGTGCCGCCGTCGGTCCACCGCACCGGCAAGACGGCGTCGGCCAGCGTCGGCAGCGGGGCCCCGGTCTGCACCCGGACCGCCTGCCGGGGCTGCAGCCGGCTGGGCGTGCGCGAGCCGGCCTCGATGGTTCCCATCACCGGCAGCACCAGCCCGTCGCGCAGGTCTTCGTCGGGCGGCCCGTCGAGGCCTTCGGCGCCCACCTCGCCGACGCCCAGCACGTCGACGCTGCGCACCGCGTAGCCGTCGATGGCGGCCTGGTCGAAACCGGGCATGGGCCGCTCGGTCACCACTTCCTCGGCGCACATCAATCCCTGCGCCTCGGCAATGGCGACCCTTATCGGCCGCGGGGCCACCGCGGCCGCCGTTATCCGAGCCTGCTGCTCCTCAACCGAACGCACAAGCGCGCCTCTCTGACCTGGCGGGGCGCCCGGCTACTGCTCGGTCAGGCCCAACCGCGCCACCAACCATCGCCGCAAATCCGGGCCATAGTCGTCACGATCCAATGCAAAGTCAACCGCAGCCTTCAGGTAGCCGCCGGGATTTCCCAAGTCGTGTCGGGATCCGCGATGCACCACGACATGCACCGGGTGGCCCTCCTTGATCAGCAGCGCGATCGCGTCGGTGAGCTGTACCTCGTTCCCGGCGCCGCGGTCGATGCGGTGCAGCGCGTCGAAGACGGCCCGGTCGAGCACGTACCGGCCGGCCGCCGCATACATCGACGGCGCGTCCTCGGCCTTGGGCTTTTCGACCATGCTCTTGACCCGCAGGACGTCCGGATTGTCGCCGCCCACAACGGGTTCGACGTCGAACACGCCGTAGGCGCTGATCTCCTCGGGGGGCACCTCGATGGCACACAGCACCGTGCCGCCGTGGTCGGCCCGCACCTTGGCCATCACCTCCAAGACGCCCGTCGGCAGCACCAGGTCGTCGGGCAGCAGCACCATGACGGCGTCCTCGTCCGCCGCCAGCCTCGGCTCCACGCAGCTGATGGCGTGCCCCAGTCCGAGCGGCTCGGCCTGCACCACGGACTCCACCTTGATGAGCTGCGGCGCCCGGCGCACCTTGTCGAGCATGGCTTGCTTGCCGCGCGCCGCGAGGGTGCCCTCCAGCACCAGGTCCTCGACGAAGTGCGCGACGACGCCGTCCTTGCCCTCGGAGGTGATGATCACCAGGCGTTCCGCCCCGGCCGCGGCCGCCTCCGCGGCGACCAGCTCGATGCCGGGCGTGTCGACGACGGGCAGCAGCTCCTTGGGCACCGTCTTTGTCGCAGGCAAAAATCGCGTACCCAGGCCGGCCGCAGGGACGATCGCCGTGAAAGGGATCGGAACATCCGGGCGTGACATTGTTCAAACCATAACCCCCATGCGGCACGTCACCGCGCTGTGGCGGCGCGAAACCCCGGCCTGTCATGGTTGAGGGCATGCCAACCGCAAGCAAGGCCGCGTTGCGCGACCGCCTGCTGGCGGCCCGGCGTCGCGTTGCCGACGACGTTCGCGCCGCCGAGGCGCGCGCGCTGCGCGAGCACGTGGAGCCGGTGGTCGATGCCGGGACCACGGTCTGCGCGTACGTGCCGGTGGGTGCCGAGCCGGGGTCGGTCGAGCTGCTCGAGGTGTTGCTGCGCCGGTCCGGACGGGTGTTGTTGCCGGTCGCGCGCACGGGAGCCGACAACGCGCCGTTGCCACTGCGGTGGGGTGAATACCGGCCGGGCGCACTCGTCCGCGGGCCGTGGGGGCTGCTGGAGCCGGCCGCGCCGTCGCTGCCGGAGTCGGCCCTGGGCGAGGCCGCCCTGGTGATCCTGCCGGCGCTGGCGGTCGACCGTCGGGGCGTGCGCCTGGGCCGGGGCCTCGGCTTTTACGACCGCTCGCTGGGCCGCCGAAACCCGCAAGCGCGGCTGATCGCGGTGGTGCGCGACGCCGAATTCGTCGACGAACTGCCCGCCGAGCCGCACGACGTGCCGATGACCCACGCGCTGACGCCCGGGCAGGGCCTGATCGCGCTTCCCGACCGGGAATGATCGCGATCACGTGGCGGTTCTAGCACTTGACACGGTAGAGTGCTAATCCAAGCCCGTAATCATTCGGAGGTTTTCGTGCCGACTTACAGCTACGCGTGCACCGAGTGCGACGACCGCTTCGACGTCGTGCAGGCCTTCACCGACGACGCGCTGACCACGTGCGAGAAGTGCGACGGCCGGCTGCGCAAGTTGTTCAACTCGGTCGGCGTCGTGTTCAAGGGCAGCGGCTTTTACCGCACCGACAGCCGCGAGGATCGCAAGAAGTCGAAGAGCTCGTCCAACGGCTCCAGCGAGGCGGCCTCGAATTCGGGGTCCGGCGACAAGGGCGGATCGAGCGAGAAGAGCGGGTCCGGGGACAAGGGCGCTTCGAGCGAGAAGTCGACCAGCGCCGCCCCGGCCGCCGCGGCCGCCTCGAGCTAACCGGGTTATCCACAGCGACCTCGCCGACCGGCACCGCCGGCGCTTGGCCGCGCCTACGGTTGCGGCGTGGGCGAATCATCGCTGAACCCAAGCGTGTTCAGTCGCCTGTCGGCGTCGTTGCGCCCCGACTGGACGCGCACCGTCCTGGCCCGGCGGGTGGCGGCGGGCGGGCTCGTCGTGCTGGCCGGCATCGCCACGCTGCGCTCCAATCCCGAGGGCGACTACGCCGAGGTGGTGGTCGCGTCGCGCGACCTGCGCCCGGGCGCCGCGTTGAGCACCGATGACGTCCGGATCGAAAAGCGTTCGGCCACAACGATTCCCGACGGCTCGAAGGTGGACCTCGCCGAGGTCGTCGGTTCGACGCTGGCCGGCCCCGCCCGGCGCGGCGAGGTGCTCACCGACGTCCGGCTGCTCGGCAGCCGGCTCGCCGAGCTGACGGCCGGGCCCGGCGCCCGCATCGTGCCGCTGCACCTGGCGGACGGCGCGCTGCTCGACCTGGTTCGGGCCGGCGACGTCGTGGACGTGCTGGCCGCCCCGGCCACCGACTCGCCGACGGCGGGTCCGCCGGCCAGCCGGGTGGTGGCCACCGACGCCGTCGTCGTCCTCGTGTCGGCCAAGCAGAAGACCCAGGCCGCCGACGCCGACCGCGTAGTGTTGGTTGCGCTGCCGGCTCGCGTGGCGAACACGGTGGCAGGCTCGGCGCTGGGTCAGACGGTAACCCTCACCCTGCATTGAGTATCTGGCCGCTGTTGGGCACGCGATCGATAGCAAACTCTGTCCAGACCAGAAAGGGCCTGCCAATGCTCAAGGGGTTCAAGGAGTTTCTCTCGCGCGGCAACATCGTCGACCTGGCCGTCGCGGTCGTCATCGGTACTGCGTTCACCGGATTGGTCACCAAGTTCACCGACAGCATCATCACGCCGCTGATCAATCGGGTCGGGGTCAATCAGCAGTCCGACGTCGGCGCCCTGAAGATCGGCATCGGCGGCGGCCAGACCATCGACCTGAACATCCTGCTGTCCGCCGCGATCAACTTCGTCCTGATCGCAGCCGTCGTGTACTTCTTCGTCGTGCTGCCCTACAACACGCTGCTCAAGCGCGGCGAGGTCGAGCAGGCGGATGACGCGCAGGTCCTCCTGCTCACCGAGATCCGCGACCTGCTGGCGCAAACCAACGGGGACTCGTCGTCCGGTAGGCACGGAGGTTCGGCGGCCACGACACCGCCGCCGGAATACGGGCCGCGCGCGGAGGCCGAATCGCGGTGACCCGCGGTTAGATCTCGAGGCTCGACAGCTGCCCGATGATCTGGGCGGCCAGCGGGTTCAGCGTCGCCATTCCGTCACGCACCGCGTAGCGCGAACCGGCGAGGTTGACCACCAGCGTGCTGCCCGACACCCCGGCCAGGCCCCGGGACAACCCGGCGTCGATGATCCCCGCGGACAGGCCCGAGGCGCGGATCGCCTCGGCGATGCCCAAGATTTCGCGGTCCAGGATCTCGCGAGTGGCCTCGGGCGTGACGTCGCGCGGGGTGACGCCGGTCCCGCCGACCGAAACCACCAGGTCCACCCCGCCGATCACCGCGGTGTTCAGCGCGTTGCGGATCTCGACCTCGTCGGCCGCGACCGCCACCACACCGTCGACGACGAACCCCGCCTCGGTCAGCAGCTCGGTGACCAGCGGCCCGCTGTGGTCCTCGTCGCCGTGCGCGGTGCGGTCGTCGACGACCACGACCAGCGCCCGGCCGACTACCAACTCCGCGCCCGTTTCCATGGGTGCAACCGTATATCCGATGTCCGACAACCCGGCCGCCGAGGGCTCATCGACTCTCATCACTGATCCGCCTTGCCGAGGGTGACCTGCACGGTGCGGCTCCCGCCGCCGGGATCCTGGAACGTCAGCGATACCTTGTCGCCCGGCGCTTTTGAGCGCACGGCGGCGACCAACGCGTCGGCGCTGTTGATCGGGCGGTCATCGACCTTCGTGACCACCACGCCCTTGGGCACTCCGGCCGTCGCGGCCGCGCCGTTCGCGATGACGTCGACGACCTTGGCGCCCGGTGTGCCCTTGTCGCTGGTCACCTGCACGCCCAGCGACGCGTGCGTCGCCTTGCCGGACGAGATCAACTCGTCGGCGATGCGCTTGGCCTGATCGACCGGAATCGCGAAGCCGAGGCCGATCGAGCCGCTCTGGGAATCGGGCGAGTCGGCGCCCAGGGTGGCGATCGCCGAGTTGACGCCGACCAGCTGACCCTGCATGTTGACCAGCGCGCCCCCGGAGTTACCCGGGTTGATCGCGGCGTCGGTCTGGATCGCGTCCAGCACGGTGTTCTGGTTGCCCGACTCGCCGGTCGTGGACACCGGCCGGTTCATCGCGCTGATGATGCCCGTGGTCACGGTGCCCGACAGCCCCAGCGGTGACCCGATCGCCACCACCGGCTGACCCACCCGCAGGTCCGACGAGGAGCCCATCGTGATCGGCGTCAGGTTCGAGACGCCCTGGACCCGGATCACGGCGATGTCGCTGGTGGGGTCGGCACCGACAACCGAGAACGCGGCGGTGCGGCCGTCGGAGAACGTCACGGTCGTTTTGGGCGGCGGGCCACCCGGCGGAGCGCCCGGCGGGCCACCCGGGGCGGCCGGACCGCCGCCTGGCTTCGCCGCGGCCGCGACCACGTGGTTGTTGGTCAGGATCAGCCCGTCGGCCGACAGCACGACGCCGGAGCCCTCCTCGGACTGGCGACCCATGTCGGTCTCCAACATGACGACGCTGGGCACCACCTTGGCCGCGACCTGTTCGACGGTGCCCGGCGGCATGTTCGCGGCCGGGACGCTGGGTGCCGCCCCCGGAATGATCCCGCGGCCGTTGCCGCCGGCGGAGTGCGTGCCCAGCTCGACGGCCGTGGCCGCGGCGCCACCGATGCCGGCCGACACCACCGCGATCGCCAGCGCGCCGGCGGTCAATAAGCCTGCGCGAGAACGCTTCTGGGGAACGGGCGCCGGCCCGGGAGGCATCGGCGGCAGCATGTGGATCGGTCCCGTACCTGTGCCCGCCGCAATGGGACCCGCCCCCGTGCCACCGGGGATCGGGCCCGGTCCGGTGCCCCCGGGCAGTGGGCCCGGTCCGGTGCCACCGGGGATCCGGCCCGGCCCGGTGCCGCTGAACGGCTCGTAGGGCCGGCGGTACTGCGCGGTCGGCTGCGACGGCTGGGCAGGCTGGGACGGCTGATAGCGCCAGTCGAACGGCTGGTTGTACGGCTGCTGCCCCTGCGCATAGGCGGGGGGCACAGGCTGATTAGGCCCCGTACGGTATCCCGGCTGCTGCGGCGGTGGCGAATACCTCGGGTCATTCGTCATGTCGCTACGTCGCTCTTCCTCTATATCGGCTACTTCGGGCTATCGGTCTCGTCGGCTCGACGCGGCTCGATTTCAACCCTAACTGCAGAACTACCTTGCCCGCGCGGACTGAGAGTCCACTGAGATAACGCTCGCCGAACCCCGAGAGTTCTCCGCGAGGGGCACGACGGGCTCCGTCTCGGCTTCTGCCGTAAAAATCTTAGTGTCGTCATCGGTCGCCGGGTATCCCGAGGCGGGCACCGGGCGGCCCGGAAGCAGGACATAGATGGACGTGCCCGGAGGCTGGCCGCCCGGCACGGTGTCCTCGACGCGGAGCAAACCCCCATGGCCCTGCACCACCTTTTTGACGATCGCCAACCCGAGCCCCGAGCCCGGCATCGCTCGCGCCGTCGTCGACCGGTAGAAACGCTCGAACACCAGGCGGCGCTCGTGCACCGGGATGCCCGGGCCCTCGTCGGACACCACCAGCTCGGCGTGCGTCGGGTCGAGTTGGCGCAGCCTGATACCGACCCGCCCACCGGACGGGCTCCACTTGGCCGCGTTGTCCATCAGGTTCAGCACCGCGCGCGAGAGCCCGGCGGCGTCGCCGTAGACCTGCCAGCCGATCGCCTCGACATCGAAGTTAATGTCGTTGCGCCGCCGCCTGACTCGCTCGAGGCTGCGATCGATCACCTCGGACATGTCGACGGCCTCGTGCACGACCTGACTGGCGTCGTCACGGGTGAGGTCGACCAAATCGCCCACCAGAGTGGACAATTCCTCGATCTGCGCGAGCACGTCCGCGCGCAGGCCGACCATCTCCTGATCGGGCAGCCGCGGGGCCCCCGGTTCCATCGAGGCCATCAGCAGTTCGACGTTGGTGCGCAGCGAGGTCAGCGGGGTGCGCAGTTCGTGTCCGGCGTCGGTCACCAACCGCGCCTGCCGCTCCCGCGATTCGGCCAGCGCCCGCAGCATCAAGTTGAAAGCCTCGGTAAGCCTTGCCAATTCGTCGCTACCGAACACCGGGATGGGCCGCAGGTCGTCGGTGCGGGCCACCCGCTCGGCGGCTTCGGTCAGCCGGCCCACCGGGCGCAGCCCCGCCCGGGTGACCATGCCGCCGGCGACCGCCGCGACCGCGACGCCGAGGCCCCCGACCATCAGCAGCACCCAGCGCAGCTTGGTCATGACCGCCTCGGTGGGCTTGAGGCTCTTGGAGATCAGCAGCGAACTGCCGTTGGGCAGGTGGATGGCCAGGATTCGCTGCTCGGACGCGGTGCGGCGGGACATGAACAGCTCGCCGTTGATCACGGCCTTTTCGGCGGTTCCGACGGGCAGGATCTGGCCCGGCTGATTGGCGGTGTAGATGGACCGGCCCGGGTTCACCAGCATGGCGTTGACGTCCGAATACGCGGTGCCCTCGATGGCCTTGCCCGGGTCGGCGGCCAGCGAACCGCTGGCGATCAACAGCTGAGCGCGGCTCTGCAGTTGGTTGTCGATGTCGTTGTAGAGCGCGGCCGAAACCACCGCGTACACGGCGAACGACATCAGTACCACGACCATCGCCACCATCGACATCGCCAGCAGCATCACCCGCCACCGCAGCGACAACGAGCTGGTGGGCTGCAGCGGTGCGCGCCGGCGCCGACGGAGCCGGATCATCGTTGGCGCGGGCGCATCACGGCGGCGTCTCCCGCAGGACGTAACCCACCCCTCGGACCGTGTGGATCAGTCGCGGCTCACCGTCGGCCTCGGTCTTGCGGCGCAGGTAGCCGACGTAGACCTCAAGCGCATTGCCCGAGGTGGGGAAGTCGAATCCCCAGACCTCCTCGAGGATGCGGCTGCGGGTGAGCACCCGGCGCGGATTGGCGATCAACATTTCCAGCAACGCGAACTCGGTGCGGGTCAAGCTGATGCAGCGCTGTCCGCGGGTGACCTCGCGCGTCACCGGGTCCAGGCTGAGGTCGGAGAACGTCATGGCCACCGACTCGGCGTCATCGTCCGGCTTGGTGCGTCGCAGCAGCGCCCGCATGCGGGCCAGCAGCTCCTCGAGCGCGAACGGCTTCGGCAGGTAGTCGTCGGCGCCGGCGTCCAGGCCCGCGACCCGCTCGGAAACCGAATCGCGGGCGGTGAGCACCAGGATCGGCAGGTCGTCGCCGGTGCTGCGGAGCTGACGGCATACCTCGAGGCCGTCCAGCCGCGGCATCATGACATCCAGGACGAGCGCGTCGGGCCGGTCGCTGGCGATCATGTCGAGGGCCTCGACCCCGTCGTGGGCGAGCTCGACCGAATAGCCATTGAACGACAGCGACCTGCGCAGCGACTCGCGCACCGCGCGATCGTCGTCGACGACAAGTATGCGCACGGCCACTAGTTTCGTCCTAGCGCCTGAGAGCGGGCTGAGAGGCGCGCCGGGTATTTGCCGAGATTAGCGCTTGTCGAGATCGATGAGACCGAGCCGGGCCGCCTTGAGCAGCCGGCGGGGCACCTTGTGCTTCTGGCCTGCGACATTCACGCCGACGAGTTCGGTCTTCGTGGCCTTCCACTGCGAGCGCCGGCTTCGGGTATTGGCGCGCGACATCCTGCGCTTGGGTGTGGCCATGGTCGGGCCTAACTCCTCGTTGGGGCTTGATCGGGCATGTCGCGGGGCGTGGCCGGTAGGGCCGAACGTGCGACGATTGCCTATCAGGATAGTGGGTGGCCTGCCGGGCGCCAAAACGGCGCCCGGGCGGCGCCGAGATTGCCGTGGTGGCTGCGATCGGGCACTCATCGCGACCATGGCGGCAATCTCGGCGCGCTGGCCGGGCGGGCGTCCTTGACGCGGCACCGCGGGTACCCGCTAACCTACCGAGTGGTTGGTTGGTTTGCGCTCGCCGGTGAATCGCAGATTGGAGGACTGCATGGCCTCTGTTTCCGGGGCTCCTGGCGCCGCTGACGCCGTGCGGATCGCGAACTGTTCGGGCTTCTACGGCGACCGGCTTTCGGCGATGCGCGAGATGCTTACCGGCGGAGCAGTCGACTACCTCACCGGCGACTACCTGGCCGAACTGACCATGCTGATCCTGGGCCGCGACCGGATGAAGCATCCCGAGCGCGGCTACGCCAAGACCTTCCTGACGCAGCTGGAGGGCTGCCTGGGCGAGGCCCGCGACCGCGGGGTGCGCATCGTCGCCAACGCCGGCGGCCTCAACCCCGCCGGGCTGGCCGACGCGATACGCGAGCTCGCGGAACATCTGAGGATCCCGGTGCGCGTCGCCCACGTCGAGGGCGACGACCTCTTGCCCCGCGCGGTGGAGCTGGGGCTGGGCACGCCGCTGACCGCGAACGCCTACCTGGGCGCGTGGGGAATCGTCGACTGCCTGAACGACGGCGCCGACGTCGTCGTGACCGGCCGGGTCACCGACGCCTCGGTGATCGTCGGGGCGGCGGCGGCCCACTTCGGCTGGGGCCCCACCGACTACGACCGGCTGGCCGGCGCCGTCGTCGCCGGCCACGTCATCGAATGCGGCGTGCAGGCCACCGGCGGCAATTACTCCTTCTTCACCGAGATTCCGGACCTGACCCACGCCGGCTTTCCGCTGGCCGAGGTCCACGCCAACGGCTCCTCGATCATCACCAAGCACCCGGGCACCGGCGGCCTGGTCAGCGTCGACACCGTCACCGCGCAGTTGCTCTACGAGATCACCGGCGCCCGCTACGCCAACCCCGACGTCACCGCCCGCATGGACACCGTCGAGCTGACCGCGGACGGCCCGGACCGGGTGCGCATCGGCGGGGTACGCGGCGAACCGCCGCCACCGACGTACAAGGTGTCGCTGAACAGCATCGGCGGGTTCCGCAACGCGATGACGTTCGTGCTGACCGGCCTGGACGTCGAGGCCAAGGCCGACCTGATGCGCCGGCAGCTCGAGTCCGCCTTGACGGTGAAGCCCGCCGAACTCCAGTGGTCGCTGGCCCGCACCGACCAGCCCGACGCCGATACCGAGGAGGCGGCCAGCGCCCTGTTGCACTGCGTCGTCCGCGACCCCGATCCGGCCAACGTGGGACGCCAGTTCTCTTCCGCCGCAGTGGAATTGGCGCTCGCCAGCTACCCCGGCTTCCATGTGACGGCGCCGCCGGGCGACGGTCAGGTCTACGGCGTGTTCACCGCGGGCTACGTCGACGCCAAGGAGGTCCCGCACACCGCCGTGCACGCCGACGGCGCCCGCGTCGACATTCCTTGCGCCACCGACACTTTGGAGCTGGCGCCCGCCGATCCGCCACCGTTGCCCGAGCCGTTGCCGGGCGGCCCGGTGCGCAGGGTGCCGCTGGGCCGCATCGCCGGGGCCCGCAGCGGCGACAAGGGCGGCTCGGCCAACGTGGGCGTCTGGGTGCGCACCGACGACCAATGGCGTTGGCTGGCCAACACCCTGACCGTCGAGCGGCTCAAGGAGCTGCTGCCCGAGGCGGCCGGCTTCGAGGTCACCCGCCACGTGCTGCCCAACCTGCGCGCGGTGAACTTCGTCATCGACGGCATCCTGGGCCAGGGCGTCGCCTATAACGCGCGGTTTGATCCGCAGGCCAAGGGGCTCGGCGAATGGCTGCGCGGCCGCTACCTCGACATCCCGGAGACCCTGCTATGAGCATCTGGACCACCCCCGAGCGCGAACAGCTGCGAAAGACGGTGCGCTCCTTCACCGAACGCGAGATCCTGCCCCACGCCGACGAGTGGGAACGCACCGGCGACCTGCCGCGCGACCTGCACCGCCGAGCCGGGGCGGCCGGGCTGCTGGGCGCGAGCTTTCCCGAATCGGTCGGCGGCGGTGGCGGCGACGGCGCCGACGCGGTGGTCATCTGCGAGGAGGTGCACCAGGCCGGCGCCCCGGGAGGCGTGTTCGCGTCGCTGTTCACCTCCGGCATCGCGGTGCCCCACATGATCGCCTCCGGCGACGCGCGGCTGATCGACACCTTTGTCCGGCCGACGCTGGCCGGCGAGAAGATCGGTTCGCTGGCCATCACCGAGCCCGGCGGCGGTTCGGACGTCGGGCACCTGCGGACCAGCGCGGTGCGCGACGGCGACCACTATGTGGTCAACGGCGCGAAAACCTACATCACCTCCGGGGTTCGTGCCGACTACGTCGTCACCGCGGTGCGCACGGGAGGCCCTGGCGCGGCCGGGGTTTCGCTGCTGGTGGTCGAGAAGGGCACGCCCGGCTTCGAGGTGACCCGCAAGCTGGACAAGATGGGCTGGCGGTCGTCCGACACCGCCGAGCTGTCCTACACCGACGTGCGCGTGCCGGCGGCCAACCTGGTCGGCGCCCCGAACAGCGGGTTCGCCCAGATCGCCCAGGCCTTCGTGTCCGAGCGAATCGGCCTTGCCGCGCAGGCGTATTCGAGCGCGCAGCGGTGCCTGGACATCACCGTGGCGTGGTGCCGGGACCGGGAGACGTTCGGCCGGCCGCTGATCTCGCGGCAGTCGGTGCAGAACACGCTGGCCGAGATGGCCCGCCGCATCGACGTGGCGCGCGTGTATGCGCGCAACGTGGTCGAGCGCGAGCTCGCCGGCGAGACGAACCTGATCGCGCCGGTGTGTTTCGCCAAGAACACCGCCGTCGAGGCCGGCGAATGGGTGGCCAACCAGGCCGTGCAGCTGTTCGGCGGCATGGGCTACATGGCCGAATCCGAAGTCGAACGCCAATACCGGGACATGCGGATCCTGGGCATCGGCGGCGGAACCACCGAGATCCTGACCGCACTGGCCGCGAAGACGCTGGGATATCAATCGTGACCGCGCCGGCGACGATGCAGAACGCAGTGATGAGGAGGAGCGGCGCCAGATGACCGCGCTGAAGTCCACGCTCGACCCGAGCTCCGCCGCCTTCGCCGAGGCGGCGTCGACCGCGGCCGAGCGGCTCGACGAGATCGGCGCCGAGCTCGCCAAGGCGTTGGCCGGCGGCGGTGAAAAGTACGTCGAGCGTCACCACGCCCGCGGCAAGCTGACCGCTAGGGAGCGCATCGAGCTGCTCGTCGACCCCGACTCGCCGTTCCTGGAGCTCAGCCCGCTGGCCGCGTACGGCAGTTCCTTCCAGATCGGTGCCAGCACGGTCACCGGCATCGGGGTGGTGTCGGGCGTGGAATGCTTGATCGTGGCCAACGACCCGACGGTCAAGGGCGGCACCAGCAACCCGTGGACGTTGCGAAAGATCCTGCGCGCCAACCAGATCGCGTTCCAGAACCGGCTGCCGGTGATATCGCTGGTGGAGTCCGGCGGGGCGGACCTGCCCACCCAGAAGGAGATCTTCATCCCCGGCGGGCAGATGTTCCGGGACCTGACCCGGCTTTCGGCGGCCGGCATCCCGACCATCGCCCTGGTGTTCGGCAACTCGACCGCGGGCGGCGCTTACATCCCCGGCATGTCCGACCACGTCGTGATGATCAAGGAACGCTCGAAGGTGTTCCTCGCCGGTCCCCCGCTGGTCAAGATGGCCACCGGCGAGGAGTCCGACGACGAGTCGCTCGGCGGCGCCGAGATGCACGCCCGCACTTCGGGGTTGGCGGACTACTTCGCCGTCGACGAGCTGGACGCGATCCGCGTCGGGCGTCGCATCGTGTCGCGCCTGAACTGGGTCAAACAGGGGCCCGCGCCCGGGCCGATCACCGAGCCGCTGTTCGACACCGAGGAGCTGATCGGCATCGTGCCCGCCGACCTGCGCATCCCCTTCGACCCCCGCGAGGTGATCGCCCGCATCGTGGACGGTTCGGACTTCGACGAGTTCAAGCCCATGTACGGGTCGTCGCTGGTGACCGGCTGGGCCCGGCTGCACGGCTACCCGCTCGGAATTTTGGCCAACGCGCGGGGGGTGCTGTTCAGCGAGGAGTCCCAGAAGGCCACCCAGTTCATTCAGCTGGCGAACCGCTCGGATACGCCATTGTTGTTCCTGCACAACACCACCGGCTACATGGTCGGCAAGGACTACGAAGAGGGCGGGATGATCAAGCACGGCTCGATGATGATCAACGCCGTGTCCAACTCGACCGTGCCGCACATCTCGCTGCTGATCGGGGCGTCGTACGGCGCGGGCCACTACGGCATGTGCGGGCGCGCCTATGACCCTCGATTCCTGTTCGCCTGGCCCAGCGCCAAATCCGCCGTGATGGGCGGCGCGCAGCTCGCCGGCGTCCTGTCGATCGTGGCCCGGGCGGCCGCGCAAGCCCGCGGGCAGCAGGTCGACGAGGAGGCCGACGCCGCCATGCGGGCCGCCGTCGAGGGCCAGATCGAGGCGGAGTCGCTCCCGCTGGTGCTGTCCGGCATGCTGTACGACGACGGTGTGATCGACCCGCGCGACACCCGCACCGTGCTGGGAATGTGTTTGTCCGCCATCGCCAATGGCCCGATCAAGGGGACGTCGAACTTCGGCGTCTTCCGGATGTGAGCCCCATGGTCACTCGAGTGCTGGTCGCCAACCGGGGCGAGATCGCCCGACGGGTGTTCGCCACCTGCCGTCGGCTGGGCCTGGGCACCGTCGCCGTCTACACCGACCCCGACGCCGCCTCGCCGCACGTCGCCGAGGCCGACGCCCGGGTGCGGCTGCGCCACACCAACGACTATCTGAACGCCGAGGCGATCATCGCCGCGGCCCGCGCCGCCGGCGCCGACGCCATCCACCCCGGCTACGGATTCCTCTCGGAGAACGCCGAATTCGCCGCCGCCGTGCAGGCCGCGGGACTGACCTGGGTCGGGCCGCCGGTGGACGCGGTGCGCGCGATGGGCTCCAAGATCGAGTCCAAGAAGCTGATGGCCGCCGCGGGCGTTCCGGTGCTCGACGAGCTGGACCCCGACACGGTCACGGACGCCCAGCTGCCGGTGCTGGTCAAGGCCTCGGCGGGCGGCGGCGGGCGCGGCATGCGGGTGGTGCGCGAATTGTCGGCTCTGGCCGGCGAAGTCGAGGCGGCTCGCCGCGAGGCGCAGTCGGCGTTCGGCGACCCGACGGTGTTCTGCGAGCGCTACCTGCCCACCGGGCACCACGTCGAGGTCCAGGTCCTTGCCGACGCCCACGGCACGGTGTGGGCCGTCGGGGAGCGCGAATGCTCGATTCAGCGCCGCCACCAGAAAATCATCGAGGAAGCCCCCTCCCCCCTGGTGGAGCGCACGCCGGGCATGCGCGCCAAGCTGTTCGACGCGGCAAGGCTGGCGGCCGGCGCGATCGGCTACACCGGCGCCGGCACGGTCGAGTTCCTCGCCGACGACGACGGCGAATTCTACTTCCTGGAAATGAACACGCGGCTGCAGGTCGAGCACCCGGTCACCGAGGAGACCACCGGGCTGGACCTGGTCGAGCTGCAGCTGGACGTCGCCGCCGGCGGCCGGCTCGACGCCGAACCGCCTACCGCCCAGGGATATTCGATCGAGGCCCGGCTCTACGCCGAGGACCCCGCGCACGGCTGGCAGCCGCAGGCCGGCACGGTGCACGCGATCGACGTACCGGGTGTCCGGGCCGAGTTCGGCCCGCTGGGGCACCACACCGGGATCCGGCTGGACTCCGGGATCGTCGACGGGTCGGTGGTGTCGATCCACTACGACCCGATGCTCGCCAAGGTCATCTCCTACGCCCCGACCCGGCGGCAATCCGCGGTGGTGCTCGCCGACGCGCTGGCGCGGGCCCGCCTGCACGGCGTGCGCACCAACCGCGAGCTGCTGGTGAACGTGCTGCGTCACCCGGCCTTCCTCGACGGCGCCACCGACACCGCGTTTTTCGACACGCACGGCCTGGCGGAATTGTCCGCACCGCTGTCCGACGCCGCCGCCGTCCGGTTGTCCGCCGTCGCCGCCGCCCTGGCCGACGCCGCGCACAACCGCGCGACCGCCAGCGTGTTCGGCTCGATGCCCAGTGGCTGGCGCAACCTGCCGTCGGGGTATCAGGTCAAGACCTACCGCGACGCTGCCGACACCGAGCATGGCGTCGAATACCGGTTCACCAGAACGGGATTGATGCTGCCACACGACGCGACGGTGCGCCTGGTCTCCGCCGCCGCGGATCGGGTCATCCTCGCCCACGACGGGGTGGAGCTCACCTTCGCGGTACGGCGCTACGGCCCCAACCTTCAAGACGTCTACGTCGACTCGGTGCGCGGGCCCGTGCACCTGGTCGCGCTGCCGCGCTTCCCGGAGCCCGGCTCTAGCGTCGAGAAGGGCTCCCTGGTGGCGCCCATGCCAGGCAACGTCATCCGCGTCGGCGCCGCCGTCGGCGACACCGTCGCAATCGGCCAGCCGCTGATCTGGCTGGAAGCGATGAAGATGGAACACACCATCACCGCGCCGTCGGACGGTGTGCTCGCCGAGCTCAACGTCGAAACCGGTCAGCAAGTCGAAGTGGGCGCCGTCCTGGCAAGAGTGGAAGCGCCCGAAGCAGAAGGAGATTCACAGTGACCGACAGCAGCTTCATCGAAAACGAGGAACGCCGGGCGCTGCGCAAGGCGGTGGCCGAGTGGGCGTCGAACTACGGCGCCGAGTACTACCTGGAGAAGGCCCGCGCACACGAACACACCACCGAATTGTGGGCCGAGGCGGGCAAATTGGGCTTCCTGGGGGTGAACCTGCCCGAGGAGTACGGCGGCGGCGGCGCCGGAATGTACGAGCTGTCACTGGTGATGGAGGAGATGGCGGCCGCGGGCAGCGCGCTGCTGCTGATGGTGGTGTCGCCCGCCATCAACGGCACCATCATCAGCAAGTTCGGCACCGAGGAGCAGAAGAAGCGCTGGATCCCCGCCATCGCCGACGGCTCGCTGACAATGGCGTTCGCGATCACCGAGCCCGACGCGGGGTCCAACTCACACAAGATCACCACCACTGCCCGCCGCGACGGCGGCGACTGGATCCTCAAGGGCCAGAAGGTCTTTATCTCCGGTATCGACCAGGCGCAGGCGGTGCTGATGGTGGCCCGCACCGAGGAAGCGAAGACCGGCAAGCTGCGCCCCGCGCTGTTCGTGGTGCCCACCGACGCGCCCGGGTTCACCTACACCCCGATCGAGATGGAGCTGATCAGCCCCGAGCGGCAATTTCAGGTTTTCCTCGACGACGTCCGGCTGCCCAGCGATGCGCTGGTCGGGGCCCAAGACGCCGCCATCGCACAGCTTTTCGCCGGCCTGAACCCCGAGCGCATCATGGGTGCGGCCAGCTCGGTGGGCATGGGCCGGTTCGCGCTGAGCAAGGCAGTCGACTACGTCAAGACCCGACAGGTCTGGTCCACGCCGATCGGGGCGCACCAGGGCCTGTCGCATCCGTTGGCGCAGTGCCACATTGAGGTCGAACTTGCCAAGCTGATGATGCAGAAGGCCGCGACGCTGTACGACAGCGGCGACGACGCGGGCGCCGCCGAGGCCGCCAACATGGCCAAGTACGCCGCGGCCGAGGCGTCCACCCGCTCGGTCGACCAGGCGGTGCAGTCGATGGGCGGCAACGGGTTGACGAAGGAGTACGGAGTGGCGGCGATGCTCGCCTCCGCCCGGCTTGGCCGGATCGCCCCGATCAGCCGCGAGATGGTGCTGAACTTCGTCGCGCAGACGTCGCTGGGCCTCCCCCGGTCGTACTGATGGACGCCGTCGTCGAATATTCGGTAGACGGGCATCTCGCCCGGCTCACCCTGAATTCGCCGCATAACCGCAACGCGCTGTCGACGGCCCTGGTCGATCAACTGCATCGGGGACTCCGCGACGCTGCCGCGGACCCGCACGTGCGGGCGGTCGTGTTGGGCCACACCGGTGGCACCTTCTGCGCCGGGGCGGACCTGAGCGAGGCCAGCGGCGGCGACCCGTTCGATACGGCCGTGGCCCGGGCCCGGGAAATGACCACACTGCTACGCGCCATCGTCTCCTCGCCGCTGCCGGTCATCGCCGCCGTCGACGGGCACGTCCGCGCCGGCGGGTTCGGTTTGGTGGGCGCCTGCGACATCGCGATCGCCGGACCCCACAGCACCTTCGCGCTCACCGAGGCCCGGATCGGCGTCGCGCCGGCGATCATATCGCTGACATTGCTGCCGAAGATGTCGGCGCGCGCCGCGGCGCGCTACTACCTGACCGGCGAGACGTTCGATGCGGCGGTGGCCGCCGAGATCGGACTCGTCACGATTGCGGCCGACGACGTCGACGCCGCGGTGGCGAAGGTCGTCGCCGACGTGGGCCGCGGGTCGCCGCAGGGCCTCGCGGCGTCGAAGGCGCTGACCACCGCCGCCGTGCTGGAGGGTTTCGACCGTGACGCCGAACGGCTCACCGAGGAATCGGCGCGGCTGTTCGTATCCGAGGAAGCCCGCGAAGGCATGATGGCCTTCCTGCAAAAGCGCCCGCCCAGTTGGGCAAACGTCTAACGGGGGCCGCGCGACCTGCGGAAAATGCCCCTTGGCAAGGCGTCGACCTGGGAAGAACGTTGCAGTTTAGCCAACCCCCTTGCAGCAAAACTTCTACGTCGTACGCTCGTGGATGATGAGCAACTCAGCGCAGCGCGATGCCGGCGAGACGCAGGCCGCGCGTGACGTACCGTCCCGCGCGGCCGACACGGATCGCATCCAGGTCGCGCAGTTGCTCGCGTATGCGGCCGAGCAGGGCCGCCTGCAGATGAAGGACTACGAAGACCGGCTGACGAAGGCCTACGCGGCCACCACGTACGAAGAACTCGACGAGCTGCGGGCCGACCTGCCGGGCGCGATGCTGAGCCCGCGCCGGGGCGGCAAGCCCAACCCGGCGCCGTCGACCTTGCTGCTGGCGTTGATGAGCAATTTCGAGCGGCGCGGCCGGTGGAACGTCCCGAAGAAGCTCACCACCTTCACCTTCTGGGGCACGGGGGTGGTGGACCTACGTTATGCCGACTTCACCTCCACCGAGGTCGACATCCACGCGATCTCGATCATGGGCGCGCAGAACATCTTGCTGCCGCCCGAGGTCAACGTCGAGATCCACGGCCGCGCCGTGATGGGCGGCTTCGACCACACGGTGTTGGGTCAGGGCACGCCCGGTGCGCCCAAGGTGAACATCCGCGGCTTCTCGCTCTGGGGCGGGGTGGGCATCAAGCGCAAGGCCCGCCGGCCCCGATAGCGTTCTGCCCCTGGTTCTCTGAGCCTCGCTAGCCCGGAATGTAGTCGAATTTGTCCGGGTTGGGGCCCCTCCTGCCCGGTTCCCCCTTGTCGAGCGCCGAGATCGCATCCATGTCGGCGCTGTCCAGATCGAAGTCGAACAGCTCGAAGTTCTCCCTGATCCGTTCCGGCGTAACCGATTTGGGGAAAACGATGTCGCCGCGCTGAATGTGCCAGCGCAACACCACCTGCGCCGGCGACTTGCCGCGCGCGTCGGCGATGCGGTTGATCACCGGGTCGCCGAGCACCTTGCCCTGGGCGATCGGCGACCACGCCTCGGTGACGATGCCGTGGTCGCGCCCGTAGGCGCGGACCTGCTCGTTGGTGAAGTACGGATGAACCTCGATCTGGTTGACCGACGGGACCGTTTCGGTTTCCGCGGCGAGGCGCTCCAGATGCGCGGTCTGAAAGTTCGACACACCGATGCTGCGGGCGCGGCCGTCCTTGGCGAACTCTTCGAGTGCTTTCCAGGTGGAGACGAAGTCCCCGCCGTAGAGCGTGGGCAGCGGCCAGTGAATGAGGAACAGGTCGACGTAATCGGAGCCCAGGGCTTCCAGCGTTTTGTCGAATGCGCGGCGCGCGTCGTCGGGCTCGTGGAAGCCGTTGTTGAGCTTGCTGGTGACGAAAACGTCGGCGCGGTCCAGGCCGGCGTCGCGGATGCCTTGACCGACTTCCCTTTCGTTGCCATACATTTCCGCGGTGTCGATGTGCCGGTATCCGATGTCGAGGGCGCCCTTGACCGCCGCGGCCGTCTCGTCGGGCTTGACCTGGAACACGCCGAAACCAAGCTGTGGGATGCGCACACCGTCGTTGAGTTCGATCGTTGGAACGTTGCTCATGCGTCTCCTTACCTCTTCGCCCGACTACCCGGTCGGGGAAGCTTCTATTCCACTCAGGGGATTAACGTCGCCGTCGCGACCGCAGGTAGTCGCCCACCACGGCGGCCCCCAGGCCGTCGACGTCGGGCACCACGACGCGGCCCTCGACGCGCCGCGCGACCTGGTCGATAAACCGCGCCAACCCCGGGTCGTCGCCCAGCCGGAAGATCGTCACCTGCGCGCCGAGCCTTGCCATGTCGTCGAATCCGCGCACGGTGTGGGCGATGGTCCGCGGATGCGGCGGGTAGTCAAAAAACACAGCAGAACCCGACCCCTCCCCGTTGAAGTCCTCCAGGTGAGCGGTCGGCTCACCGTCGGTCACCACCAGCACGACGGGCTGCGCGTTGGGGTGCCGGCGCAGGTGGCGACCCGCCAGCGCCAGCGCGTGATGCAGGTTGGTACCCTGCTCGTAGACGCCCTCCAGGCCGGTCAGCTCGGCGGCCGTCACCGTGCGGGCGTACCGGCCGAAGGCGATGATCTGCAGGGCGTCCGAGCGAAAACGCGTGCACACCAGGTGATTGAGCGCGAGCGCCGTCTGCTTCATCGGCAGCCAGCGATTCTCCATCACCATCGAAAACGACGTGTCGACCAAGAGCGCCACGGCGGCCTGCGTGCGGGTCTCGGTCTCGGACACCTCGACGTCGTCGACCGTGATACGCAGCGAGACAGCGCCGTCCACCCCCTTGACCGGGGCGGTTCCGGCCCGGCGCAGCACCGCGTTGGTCAGCGTGCGGGGAATGTTCCACGGCTCGGTGTCACCGAATTGCCAGGGCCGCGTCGCACCGGTCAACTCGCCGGCGGCGCCCGCGCGCCGATGGTCGCGTTCGCCGTGGCGGCCCGAAAGCTGTTGCGCCACATCGCGCAGCGCCGTCTCACCGAGCCGGCGCATCGCCTTGGGCGAAAGCCGCCACTGGCCGTCCGAACCACGGTCCAGGAAGCCCTGATTGACCAGGGCGCGTTCCAATTCGGCGAGGGTCCGCGCGTCGATGGCCGCCTCGTCGCCGAGCTGGCGGGCCAGCGCGTCCAGGTCGACGTCATCCATGGTGGCACCCGGGTAGCTTTGCGACAGCTGCTCGGCCAGCTGCTCCAGCTCGGCGACGTCCGAGATCGCCTGCGTGCCTTCGCCCATGCCGAACGGGTTATCGCCGGAGAACTGCTCGGAGCCGGTCCAGTCCTCGCCGGGCCGCGCCGCCTGCAGATGGGAATCGAGTCGGCCCAGCGCCTCCATCAACGCCGGGGACCCAAATGCCTGTTGCGCCAAGGCGTCAAGCTCGGCGCGCTGGTCGGGGCTCAGGCTGTTGCGGAAGCGCTGCGCCGCGGCGGCGCGCTTGGCCAGCGAGTCGAGCAGCTCGTCGACGTTGCGCGGGTTCTCCGGGAAGAACTCGCCGTGCTTGTCCATGAATTCTTCGAAGTCCTGCTGGGTGTCCTGCCCCTTGGCGTGCTTGTCCAGCAGCTCGTTCAGGTCGTCCAGCATCTCGGTGACGCGCTGGCGATCCTCGTCGGTGGCGCCCTCCAGGGCCTGCTTCATCCCCGCGAAGCGCTGGTCCAGCATCTCGCGGCCGAGCAAATCCTTGATCTGCTCGTACTTTTGGCGAGCCTCGCCGCTGCGCCAGTCGTAGTCGGAAAGCTCCTGGACGGCCTTGGCGGGCGACGCCGGGAGCGCGTCCAGCTGCAGCTCGCCGAAGCGTGCGTCGTCGTCCAGCGCGCGGGCCAGCTCCTTGCGCTCGGCCAGCACGGCCTCGTCGAGTAGCTTCTTGATCTCCTGCAGGGTGCCGTCCAAGTTGTTGCGGCGCAACAAATCCCGACGGCGCTTGTTCGCCTCGGCGGCCAGCCGGTCGGCGCCGGGCATGTTCTTGGTGCCGCGGCGCAGCAACTCGGAGAGCGCGCGCCGCGGCGAGGTGCCGGCCATCACGTCCTGGCCGATCTGTTCGAGCGCCTCGCGCAGATCCACCGGCGGCGCCAGCGGGTCGGGCCCGCCGGTGTACGCCGAGTATCGCGACGAATGCCCGCGTGACGATCGCAAGCGCGGCGAGTCCGGGCGCAGCGGGTCGTCACCATCAGACTCAGCCATAGACGGTTTGGCCCTCCCCGGAAACCTTGTCGATCCGCTTGGCCAGATACAACGCCTCGAGCGCCAGTTCCAATGCCGCCGCGCGCTCGCCTTCGGATTCGGCGTGCAGCTTGGCCGCGATTTTGTCCACGACGGGCAGGTTGGGGACAGCGGCCAGCACGTCCTTGGCCGAAACCCGCTCACCCGTCGTGACCGCCGAGCCGCCCTCGACCGCGGCCACCAACGCGCCGACGTCGATGCCGCCCAGCACCCGGGCCGCGGTGTCGGCGGTCGCGCGGCGCAACAGGTGCTCCAGCACGGCCTGTTCGCGGCCCTCCTCGCCGGACTCGAATTCCAGCTTGCCGCGCAGCACGTCGATGACCGTGCCCAGGTCGACCACCCGGGCCACCGGGTCGGTCTCCCCCAGCACCGCGCCGCGGTGCCGGGCGGCGGCCGCGACGGTCTCCGCGGCCGCGATCGCGAACCGCGCGGACACCCCGGACCGCTGGTCAACCGAGTTGGACTCGCGCAGGTACCGGGCGAACCGCGCCATCACCTGCATCAGGTAGTCGGGCACCTGGGCGCTCAAGTGGGCTTCCTGGACGATCACGCCCACTTCGGCCTCCAGCTCCAGCGGGTAGTGGGTGCGGATCTCCGCGCCGAACCGGTCCTTGAGCGGGGTGATGATGCGGCCCCGGTTGGTGTAGTCCTCGGGGTTGGCACTGGCGACCACCAGCACGTCCAGTGGGAGGCGCAGCGTGTAGCCGCGGACCTGGATGTCGCGCTCCTCCATGACGTTGAGCATGGACACCTGGATGCGCTCGGCGAGGTCGGGCAGCTCGTTGACCGCGACGATGCCGCGGTGCGCGCGCGGGATCAATCCGTAGGCGATGGTCTCCGGGTCGCCGAGGCTGCGGCCCTCGGCGACCTTGATCGGGTCGATGTCACCGACCAGGTCGGCGACGCTGGTGTCCGGCGTGGCCAGCTTCTCGGTGTAGCGCTCGCTGCGGTGCTTCCACGCCACGGGCAGGTCGTCGCCCAGGGTCGCCGCGCGCCGGATCGATTCCGGCGTGATCGGCCGGTAGGGGTGCTCGCCCAGCTCGGCCCCGTCGATCACGGGTGTCCACTCGTCGAGCAGCCCGACCAGGGCCCGCAGCAGCCGGGTCTTGCCCTGGCCGCGTTCGCCCAGCAGCACGAAGTCGTGACCGGCGATCAGAGCGCGCTCCAGCTGAGGCAGCACGGTGTCGTCGAAGCCCAGGATGCCGGGCCAGACCTCGTCTCCCTCGGCCAGCGCGGTCAGCAGGTTTTCGCGGATTTCCTGTTTGACTCCCCGTTCGCGGTGGCCGGCGGCGCGCAGTTCGCCGACGGTGCGGGGCATGTTGCTCGGTGATGGCACCTCTCCACGCTACGCGTAACGGACAAAGCCCACGCGCTAAGCGTTCTAGTGCGCGAAGTGACGGGCCCCGGTGAGGTACAAGGTGACGCCGGCGTTGGCCGCCGCCGCGGTGACCTCGTCGTCGCGCACCGATCCGCCCGGGTGCACCACCGCCTTGACCCCCGCGGCGGTCAGCGTCTCGAGGCCGTCGGGGAACGGGAAGAACGCGTCCGACGCCGCGGCCGCGCCGCGGACCCGGTCGCCGCCGCGTTCGACGGCGAGCCGGGCGGCGTCGACCCGGTTGACCTGTCCCATGCCGACGCCGACGGTGGCGCCGTCGGCGGCGATCACGATGGCGTTCGACTTGACCGCGCGGCAGGCCCGCCACGCAAAGACCAGGTCGGTCAAGGTGTTGGGGTCGGCCGGCGCCCCGGTGGCCAGGGTCCAGTTCGCCGGGTTGTCGCCGTGTGCGTCGAGTTGGTCGCGTTGTTGTGCCAGCAGTCCCCCGCTGACCGGTCGCAGCTCGGTGCCGCCGGCCAGCGGCTCGGAGGCGACCAACACCCGGATGTTCTTCTTGCGCGTCAACGCGTCGACGGCACCCGGCGCGTACGCCGGCGCCACGATCACCTCGGTGAAGATGGTGCTGACGTATTCGGCCATCTCGACGCTGACTTCGGTGTTCGACGCAATCACCCCGCCGAAAGCGCTCAGTGGATCGCATTCGTGGGCCTTGCGGTGGGCGTCGGCCACCGATACCGACGAGATCGCGATGCCACACGGGTTGGCGTGCTTGATGATTGCCACGCAGATCTCTTCGTGGTCGAAGGCCGCCCGCCACGCCGCGTCGGCATCGGTGAAGTTGTTGTAGGACATCTCTTTTCCGTGCAGCTGCTCGGCCTGCGCCAGGCCCGGCCAGGCGCCGGGGTCGCTGTAGAGCGCCGCCTGCTGGTGCGGGTTCTCCCCGTAGCGCAGCATCGCGGTGCGCCGCCAGCTGCCGGCGAGCCACTGCGGGAACGCCGTGGGCGGATGCTCGGGTGCGAGCGTCGACTCCATCCAGCCGGCCACGGCGATGTCGTACTCCGCGGTGTGCTGGAAAGCCAGCGACGCCAGCCTTTTGCGCTCGGCGAGGGTGAATCCGCCGTTGCGCACCGCGGCGAGCACGCCGTCATACCCGAGGGGGTCGACCACCACCGCCACACTGGGATGGTTTTTGGCAGCCGCCCGGACCATCGACGGTCCGCCGATGTCGATCTGTTCGACGCATTCGTCGATGCCCGCACCGGAGTCGACGGTCTCGCTGAACGGATAGAGGTTGACGACGACCAGTTCGAACGCCGCGATCCCGAGCTCCTCGAGCGCCGCGGCGTGCTCGGGCTTGCGCAGGTCGGCCAGCAGCCCGGCGTGCACCCGCGGGTGTAGGGTCTTGACCCGCCCGTCGAGCACCTCGGGGAAGCCGGTCAGCTCCTCCACCCGGGTGACCGGAATCCCTTTGTCGGCAATGGTTTTCGCGGTCGAGCCGGTCGAGACGATCTCCACGCCCGCTGCGCTCAGGCCCTCGGCGAGTCCGATCAGCCCCGTCTTGTCGTACACGCTGATCAACGCGCGGCGAATCGCCCTTCTTGACTCGTCGCTCATCCTATGGTCGCCTTTCGTCCGGTCCAGGTCACGCCGCGGGTTGCGATCGCGGCCACCACATCCACCAACAGTCGCCGTTCGATGACCTTGATGCGCTCATGCAGTGTCTCTTCGTTGTCGCCGTCGTGCACGGCAACGGGCTCCTGCGCCAATATCGGCCCGGTGTCCATGCCGGCGTCTACCAGGTGCACCGTACAGCCGGTGACCTTCACACCGTAGGCCAGCGCGTCGGGCACGGCATGCGCTCCCGCGAATGCGGGCAGCAGGGCCGGATGCGTATTGAGCGTGCGGCCGCAGAAGCGCGAAAGGAATTGCGGTCCAAGTATTTTCATGAATCCCGCCGAGACGATGAGGTCGGGCGAGTGCGCGGCGGTGGCTTCGGTGATGGCGGCGTCCCAGGCCGTGCGGTCGGGGTGATCGCCGAGGCGGACGGTGTACGCCGGCAGCGACGCCGCCGCCGCGACCTCGGTGGCCCGGCATTCGCGGTCGACGCCGACGGCGACGATGCGCGCCGGGTAGTCACCCGTGGCGGCTTCGATGAGCGAGCCCAGCAGCGAGCCGGTGCCCGATGCCAGCACCACCACCCGCGCCGGCGCGCTCGGGGGCACGTGAAGCGGTTGGGGCACAACGGGGAGCCTAGTCGGGCGCCTCATCGTCGTCGGCGGCCGACTCGCGGGCCGGCTCGTCGTCTCCGCCGGCCGTCGGCTCCTCCTCGACCGGTTCGCCGTCCGGCTCGTCAACCAGCTCGTCATCCGGCTCGTCGAATTGCTCCGCGAAGTCCGCCGGTTCCGCGGCTGCGGCGGCCTTGGGTCGCCTGGGCCTCCTCAGCCTGACCGGCAAGATCCCGCCGGCCATCACCACGGTTATCCAGCCGACCACCGCGAACCAGAAGAACACGCCGATCAGCAGCGCCCCCTGGTCGACGCCGACGTGACCGAAGTTCCCAAGCCGGCCGCTGCCCCCGTACGCCAGCAACGACATCGCCAGCGCCCCGGCGACCGAGGCCACCAGCAGCTTGGCCAGCGCCGGCAACAGCGGCAGCGCGTGCCGGGCGCACTGCTGTCCCACCGCCACGCCGGACGAGGCACCCACGATGAGCAGCGCGACCCAGACCGGGCCGAGCGGCGGCGTGGGGGCCGCGGCCAGGATCGGCAGCGCGGGCATGTCGCCGCCGAACACGGTGAACGGACTGAACGTCGCGAAACCGAGGTGGGCGCTCGATCCGACGGCGACCGCCGACGTGCCGACGATGACGTTGGGCGCGTACAGCACCGACAACACCGTGAGGCTGAACTCGCCGAATATCGAATCGGTGATCCCGTAGAGCTCTTGCATCGTCGACCAGTGCACGACCAGCGAGCCCGCGGTCACCAGGCCGGAAAGCCCGAGCAACGCCAGCACTCCGGCGACCGCGGCGCGCAACGAATCTCCGAGCCAATTGGGCAGCGGCGATGCCGCCAACGCGCGCCGGCCCACCCGCGACCACACGCCGATCGCCGCGCCGATCCCGTGCACCACCAGCACGCTGGTGAAAGCCCGCAAGGCACTAGGCGTCTGCAACTCGGTGATCACCGACGACGCGTCGTGGATGACCGCCAGCGCGATCGCCGCCATCAGTAGCGGCCCACCCAGCGCGGAAGCGATCACCCAGCGGACCACCAGCCACGACGACGAGGGAGACGTCGCCCGCGCGCTGCTGCGCGCGGTGCCCCACACCATCAACATGGCCGGCAGCAGCGGCAACACGCCCAGTTCGCGGCCGCCGATCGAGATCGGCACCTGGTGCACCGCGAGCCACATGCTCGCGATCGCTCCCGGCGCGCCGGTCATGTCGCTGTTGGCGATCAGCAATTGCAGCAACGTGACCGCGGCGATGATGCCCAACGCCACGACGGCCGGCGCGAACGCCACCCGGACAAGGTCGCGCGCCTGGCGAGCGCCCGCCGCCTGGCTGTCCGCGCTTTCTGACACCCTCGTCACTCTTGGCGCACGTGCCCGACTACGCGCGAGAGCGCAGGCTTAGGCCGGTGCCGCCGGCCCGGACGACGGCGACTGTTGCTGCTCCTGGCCGCCGGTCGGGCTGGATTGGTCGGCCGGGGCCGAACCCGTCTGCGACTCGGCGCCACTGGCGTTGGACGAGGGCGGCGGACTGAAGCTGGGGAAGCCGGTGGGTGGCGTGGACGGCCCCTGCTGATGCGCCGCCGGCTGGGGCCCGGATTGCGGCGACGGCTGTGCACCGAAGCCGCCGGTCGACGTCGGGATCGCCTGCTGGGTCACGTCCTGGCTCGACGGATAGCCCCCGTACTGGGCGCCGTAGCCGGAAGGCCGCGGCGGCTCCTGGTGTCCCGCGTGCTGCTGGCCGTAATACGACGGTTGCTGGCCGTACTGCCCGTATTGCCCGTACTGGCCATACGGCTGCGCGTAGGGGTCGTACTTGGGCCGCGGGGCGGGCGCAGTGATGACGCCGGCGTCCAGCAGCAACGCGCCGACGGCGGCGAGCGCCTGGAAGATGCTGCAGGCCACCAACGGCCACATCGCCCAGCCGATCGCGAAACCGGCGGGCGTGTTGACGGTCTCGGTGATGGCCAGCAGCGCACCCAGCACCGCGATCACCGCGACGATTCCCACGTAGCTCTTGGCCTTGGGCAGCAAGCTGATTGCGGCCAGCAGGGAAGCCAGCACCGCGACGATGACCGCGGTGCCCGCATCGCCGGCGCGTCCACCACCCGGACCGAGGTCGGCGCCGATGACGAACGTCGGGCCGAAATTGAGTAGATACACCGCGATGCCGAGCACCACCACGGCGACGTTCAGGACCAGCGGAAGCTTGCTTTCGCCGTCGTCGGTCTTGGCGAACGACGGCGTGGAGCCCGCATAGGAGCCGCCAGGCTGCGGGGTTTGATATCCGGGGCTCCCGGGCGAGTAGGTCATGACTCCTCCTGTTGCTTCCCGTGGTCTTGAAGTATCTCGGCGATGTCACACTCAAGCGCGACGCTGTGCCGCCGGGTGCGCCGCTTCGAAACACCTTCCCCATGTTGCGTTGCGACGCGATCGATCACCCACGCTAGCGCACGTCCGGGCGGCCGCGCCGCGGCGCCGCGCCTGCGCAGCTTGCCCCGCATCGGTAGAACACGTTCTAATCCAGGGCATGGATTACGGGCTAGTGCTTTTCACCAGCGATCGTGGCATCTCCCCCGCGGCTGCCGCCAAGCTTGCCGACGACAACGGCTTCCACACGTTCTACGTGCCGGAACACACCCACATCCCGGTCAAGCGCGAGGCGGCGCATCCCACGACGGGCGACGCGTCGCTGCCGGACGACCGCTACATGCGCACGCTAGACCCGTGGGTGAGCCTCGGCGCGGCGTGCGCAGTCACGTCGCGGGTGCGCCTGTCGACCGCGGTCGCCCTGCCCGTCGAGCACGACCCGATCACGTTGGCGAAAAGCATTGCCACCCTTGACCATCTGTCGGGCGGCCGCGTCAGCCTCGGCGTCGGGTTCGGGTGGAACACCGACGAGCTTGCCGACCACGGGGTGCCGCCGGGGCGGCGCCGCACCATGTTGCGCGAGTACATCGAAGCGATGCGCGCCTTGTGGACGGAAGAAGAGGCCGCCTACGACGGCGAATTCGTCAAGTTCGGTCCCAGCTGGGCCTGGCCCAAGCCGGTGCAATCGCACATTCCGGTGCTGGTGGGCGCGGCCGGCAACGAGAAGAACTTCAAGTGGATCGCGCGCAGCGCCGACGGCTGGATCACCACGCCGCGCGACTTCGACATCGACGAGCCCGTCAAGCTGCTGCAGGACACCTGGGCCGCCGCAGGACGCGACGGCGCCCCGCAGATCGTCGCGCTGGACTTCAAGCCGATCCCCGAGAAGCTGGCGCGGTGGGCCGAGCTGGGGGTGACAGAGGTGCTGTTCGGTTTGCCGGACCGCCCCGAAGACGAGATCGCCGCCTACGTGGAGCGGCTGGCCGGCAAGCTGGCCGCCGCGGTCTAGCAAAAGGCGCCCGGGTCGCGGGCGCCGGCGATACGATTTGCTCCTTCACGTCGAATCGTGACGTGGTGGGAGGTGTCCCATGTCGTTCCTCATCGCGACGCCGGAACTGGTGACAGCGGCCGCAACGGATCTGGCGAATATCGGGTCGACGCTTTCTACTGCCAATGCGGCCGCGGCGACCACGACCACCGAGGTGCTGGCCGCGGGCGGCGACGAGGTGTCGGCGGCCGTCGCGGCGTTGTTCGGCGCACAAGGCCAGGCCTATCAGGCGCTCAGCGCACAGGCGGCGGCCTTCCACGCACAGTTCGTCCGGGCCCTCGACGCCGGAGCGGGCGCATACGCCGCCGCCGAGGCCGCCAACGCCAACCCCCTGGTGGCCCTCGAGCAGCAGCTGCTCGGCGTCATCAACACGCCCACCCAAACGTTGTTCGGACGCCCGCTGATCGGCAACGGCGCCAACGCGCCGGCGGGCTCCGGGGCAACCGGCGGGGCCGGCGGATTTTTGTGGGGCAACGGCGGCGCCGGCGGCTCCGGAAGCTCGGCACACCCGACAGGCGGTAACGGTGGGGCCGCCGGGCTGATCGGCAACGGCGGGCCGGGCGGCGTCGGCGACTTCGGGGCCAACGGCGGCAGCGGCGGGGCCGGCGGGCTGTTCGGCACCGGCGGCGCCGGCGGGGCAGGCGGCGGGGTCTTCGGCGCCTTGCCCGCCGGAGTCGGCGGCAATGGCGGGGCTGCCGGGCTGTTCGGCACCGGCGGCGCCGGTGGAGCCGGCGGCTCCTCGAATCACAGCGGCGTTGCCGGCGGGGCCGGCGGCGCGGGTGGCAGCGGCGGCCTGATCGGCACCGGCGGCGCCGGCGGCCGCGGCGGGGCCGGAGGACCCGCAGGCGGCCTTGGCGGAACCGGCGGGGCAGGCGGAGGCGGCGGCCTCCTGTTCGGCGGCGGCGGAATCGGCGGCGCGGGCGGGGACAGCGCTTTGCAGGCCGCCGGCAACGGCGGCGCAGGCGGCGACGCCGGATACCTCTTCGGGATGGGCGGCGCCGGCGGCGCCGGCGGAAGCGACGCAATTTTGGCCGACACCGGCGGCGCCGGCGGGCACGGCGGGGCCGGCGCAAGGCTCGTCGGGTCCGGTGGCGATGGCGGGACTGGCGGGTTGGGCAGCCTGGGCGGCGCAGGTGGCGGCGGCGGCAACGCCGGCATTCTCGTCGGCAACGGGGGCGCCGGCGGCGCCGGCGGCGATGTCAGCGGGAGCGGCGCCAACGGCGGCAACGCCGGGCTGGTCGGCAACGGCGGCAACGGCGGCAACGGTGGCAACGGCGGCGTCGTCGGCGGCCCCGGCGGCCAAGGCGGGTCGGCGTTGCTATTCGGCGCGGACGGAATACCCGGGACCAAGGGGATCCCGTAGGGCTACGGAGCCTGTGAGTGCCGCCTCGGCTTAGCGCGAGCAGACGCAGAATCGCACAAATCCGCGTAGCGGCGTGCGATTCTGCGTCTGCTCAGCGCAAGACAACGCTTACAGGCTGGCGAGGATCTCCCGCGCCAGCGCGGCCGTCTCGGACGGCGTCTTGCCGACCTTGACGCCCGCGGCCTCAAGGGCCTCCTTCTTGGCGGCCGCGGTGCCCGACGAGCCGGACACGATCGCGCCCGCGTGGCCCATCGTCTTGCCCTCGGGCGCGGTGAATCCCGCGACGTAGCCGACGACCGGCTTGGAAACGTGGGCCTTGATGTAGTCGGCCGCGCGCTCCTCGGCGTCGCCGCCGATCTCACCGATCATCACGATGACCTTGGTGTCGGGGTCCTTCTCGAACGCCTCGATGGCGTCGATGTGGGTGGTCCCGATCACCGGGTCCCCGCCGATGCCGATGGACGTCGAAAACCCGAAATCGCGCAGCTCGTACATCATTTGGTAGGTCAGCGTGCCGGACTTGGACACCAGCCCGACCGGGCCCGACCCGGTGATGTTGGCCGGGGTGATGCCCACCAGCGCCTCGCCCGGGGTGATGATGCCGGGGCAGTTCGGCCCGATGATCCGGGTCTTGCCGCCCTTCTCCACGTTGTAGGCCCACGCAAATGCCGTGTCCTGCACTGGAATTCCCTCGGTGATGACGACCAACAGCGGGATCTCGGCGTCGACGGCCTCGATGATGGCGTCCTTGGCGAACTTCGGCGGCACGAAGATGATCGACACGTCGGCGCCGGTTTCTTTCATCGCCTCGGCGACGCTGCCGAACACCGGCAGCTTGACGATCCGGCCGCCCTTGTCCTCGTGTGTGACGGTCGTGCCCGCCTTGCGCGCGTTGACACCACCCACAATCTGCGTGCCCGCCTTGAGCATTCGGGCGGTGTGCACGGTGGCCTCGCTGCCCGTGATGCCCTGGACGATGACCTTGTTGTCCTTGTTCAGAAAGATCGACATGTTCAGAAGTCCCTTTCTCAGGCGCTCGCCAGCTCGGCGGCCTTGTCGGCGGCCTCGTCCATCGTGGCCACCAGCGTCACCAGCGGGTGGTTGGCCTCGGTCAGGATGCGGCGGCCCTCCTCGACATTGTTGCCGTCGAGGCGCACCACCAGCGGCTTGTTGGCCTCGTCGCCGAGGATCTCCAGCGCCTTGACGATGCCGGTGGCGACCGCGTCGCAAGACGTGATGCCGCCGAAGACGTTGACGAACACGCTCTTGACCTGTTGGTCACCCAGGACCACGTCCAACCCGGCGGCCATCACCTCCGCCGAGGCGCCGCCGCCGATGTCGAGGAAGTTGGCCGGCTTGACGCCCCCGTGCTTCTCACCGGCATACGCGACGACGTCGAGGGTCGACATCACCAGGCCCGCGCCGTTGCCGATGATGCCGACGGCGCCGTCGAGCTTGACGTAGTTGAGGTGGTGCTCCTTGGCCTTGAGCTCCAGCGGGTCGGTGGCGTCGCGGTCCTCGTACTCGGCGTGATCGGGGTGGCGGAAGTCGGCGTTGGCGTCCAGCGTGACCTTGCCGTCCAGCGCCAGGATCCGGTCTTGCGGATCGCGCACCAGCGGGTTGACCTCGACCAGCGTCGCGTCCTCGGCGACGAAAAGCTCCCACAGCTTGGAGATGGTGACCGCCGCGGCGTCGAGCACCTCGGCCGGCAGGTGGCCCTGCTCGGCGATGGACCGCGCAGTCGCCTCGTCGACGCCCTTGACGGCGCTGACGGGAACCTTGGCGAGCCGGTCGGGTTTGGTGGCAGCCACCTCTTCGATCTCCATGCCGCCCTCGACCGAGCACATCGCCAGGTAGGTACGGTTGGCGCGGTCGAGCAGGAAGGAGATGTAGTACTCCTCGGCGATATCGCTGGCCTCGGCGACCAGCAGCTTCTTCACGATGTGGCCCTTGATGTCCAGGCCGAGGATGTTCTTGGCGTGCTCGTACGCGTCGTCCGGCGTCGCGGCGTACTTGACGCCGCCGGCCTTGCCGCGGCCCCCGATCTTGACCTGCGCCTTGACCATCACCGGGCGACCGATCTCCTCGGCGATCGCGCGGGCGCCCTCGGCGGTGTCGGTCACCCGGCCGGGCGTGCTCGGTACGTTGTGCTTGGCGAACAATTCTTTTGCTTGATACTCGAAAAGGTCCATGGGCTCACTGTCTTCGGTCGGCTTGCTGCTAGGCCTGTACGTGGGCGGCGGCGCCGGAATCGGCAACTCGCACGGTGGCACTGTATCCACCCGCCGAACGCCTGCTACCGTCGCGTCCACCGATGTGGCACAGCTCACGACATACCGGCAAGCCGCAAAAGTGATGCGAATCACAATATCGGTTGGGTTCTTGGCCCGCGGTTGCCAGCCCCGTCGGTTAGCGGATACCTTCCTAGGGTCCAGATAACGTTATGGTCACGATACGAGGACAAATCAGCTTGTCGCAGCACCGTTTAGCCCGTCCTTCTGCCGTGTCGAACGGCGTCGTGAGGGTCGGCCGCGCGGCCGGTGGCCGGTGGACCGAGGCGAACCGGAACGAAGTCACCGAGATCCTTCCGCTCGACGGATTCGACTTCGACGACCTGGAATTCGCCGACGAGTCGGGTGATCTCGATGACCTGGACTTCAGCAATGACTCGACCTTCGACAACGAGGCTCGGGTGCTGCTGGCTCCCGAGCTCGACGACCTGCACGACGTAGACGATCTGGGCCCGCTGTTGCTGGCCGCGCCCGCCGCCGTGCCTGTCCCGGCGAGATTCCAGCCCGACGCCCCGGATACCGAGGGGCGTATCGAAGGGCGCCGTCCCAATCACTCGGACATCACCGACGTCATCCCGGTGATCCGGCGCGGCGGGGCGCACCGCAAGCAGCCGACGAGCGCGGCCAGGGGCCGCCTGCTGATCTCCGCGATGGCGGCCGGGGCGGCCGCCGCCGCGGCCCACACGGCGACCAGCCATGCCGACACCCCCAAGACGGAGGCCGTGCTGACGGCCAACGCGTCGGCCCTGGACGGCGGGGCGGGGCCGAACACCGTCCGCGGCGCCCAGGTGATCGCGGTCCAGCCCGCGGCCAACGCCGCGGTGCACAACGAGGAATTCGCCAGGGGCGTGGCCTACGCCAACGATCGCGCGCAGCGCGAGGCGCGGTTGCAGCAGCCGCTCTATGTGATGCCGACGAAGGGGATCTTCACCTCCAACTTCGGCTACCGCTGGGGTGTGCTGCACGCCGGAATCGACCTGGCCAACTCGATCGGCACCCCGATCTACGCGGTGTCCGACGGCGTCGTCATCGACTCCGGGCCGGCCGCCGGCTACGGGGCATTGGTCAAGCTCCGCCACGCCGACGGCACGGTCACGCTCTACGGCCACGTCAACACGACGCTGGTCAGCGTCGGCCAGCGCGTCATGGCCGGTGACCAGATCGCCACCATGGGCAACCGCGGCAATTCCACCGGCCCGCACCTGCACTTCGAGGTGCTTCAGGGCGGCACGGAGCGGATCGACCCGGTGCCGTGGCTCGCTAAGCGGGGACTTAACGTCGGCAATTACGCTGGCTAGGGTGAGTTCGCCGAACGATCCCCCTGCCCCGCCGCCCGAGACCGCAGCACCCCCCTCGGAATCGCAGACCCGGATCATCCGGCGGGCACCGACCGGGCCGATGCCCGTCGTGCCGGAATCGCCGACCACCCAGATCCCGCGGCAGCCACCTTCGTATGAGGCACCCGCCCGGCGCGTCAGTCTGCCGGGCCCCGAACCGAGCGGCCGGACGGCCGTCGCCGCCGCCGCGGTCAGCATTGTCAGCGGCTGGGCCACCTCCGTGGTGGCCACCGACCTGATCGCCGGATGGTGGCGCACCGACCGCCTGTTCTGCATCGCGGTGGCGTTTCTCGCGCTCGTCTTTGCGATCACCACCGTTTCGGGCGTCATTTTGTTGCTGCAGCGTCGGCCGGTGGGGCGCTATCTCATCGCGGCCGGCGCGGTGGTCGCGGTGCTGACGTACGGCGGCGTGTTCATCGCGGGCGCGCGCGTGGCGTGGATCGTCTACACCCTGTGGCTGCTGCCGGTCGCCAGCGTGGTGCTGGCGTTTCACCCGCAAACCAAACGCTGGCTACAGGCGTAACCAGCGTCCTAAAGCTTGCTGACCGGGGCGTGGTTGTGCATCAGCTTCACGCGCCCCGCGCTGCCGAAGTCGATCAGTGACATCGCCGACTCGCCGACGCCGGAAACCTCCTCGACCCGGCCGAGCCCGTACTTGTCGTGCGTCACCCGGTCACCCGGTTGCAGCACCAGCGGCGGGCGTTTGCCCGCCCCGGAGCGGGTCGGCGACGGGCGCGGCGCGCCGAAGCGTCCGGCGCCGCTCACCGGCGCACTGAACGACGGCGCGGGCGCGCTGCGCCGCCAGTTGATCAGCTCCTGCGGAATCTCGCGCAGGAAGCGCGATTCCGGGTTGAGCATCGGCTGTCCCCACGAGGACCGGACGATGGCCCTGCTCACGTACAGCCGCTGACGCGCCCGGGTGATGCCGACGTAGGCCAGCCGCCGCTCCTCGGACAGCTCGGTCGGATCGTCCAGCGACCGCATGTGGGGAAACATCCCGTCCTCCCAGCCGGTGACGAACACCACCGGAAACTCCAGACCCTTCGCGGTGTGCAGCGTCATCAGCGTGACCACGCCGGCGCCGTGCTCAGGGATGTCGTCGGCGTCGGCTACCAGCGACACGCGCTCCAGAAACGCCGCCAGCACCCCGGTGTCCGGGACGTCTTCGTCCTCGAGCGCCTGTTCCGACTCGTCCAGTGCGGCCGCGTTGGCCTGGTCGGTGCTGAATTCATGTGCGACGCTGACCAATTCGTTGAGGTTGTCGAGCCGGGCCAGCTCCTGCGGATCGGTGGAGGACTCCAGCTCGTTGCGGTATCCGGAGCGCTCGAGCACCAACTCGACCAGGTCGCCGAGGTCGTCGTCGAGGTGGCCCCTCAGGTCGTCCAGCAGCTCGACGAAACCCGCGATCGCCTTCTCCGCGCGCGTATTCAGCATCGGCACTTTGCCTTCGGCCGCGGCCACCAGCGCGTCGGCGAAGCTGGCGCCGGTGTTCGCGGCGTACACCGTGACGCACGCCTCGGCACGATCCCCGATGCCCCGCCGTGGGGTGTTGAGGATGCGCCGCATGCTGACCGCGTCGCCCGGGTTGTCCAGCACCCGCAGGTAGGCGACGATGTCGCGGATCTCCTTGCGCTCGTAAAACCGCACTCCCCCAACAACTTTGTACGGAATTCCGGCGCGGATGAAGACCTCCTCCAACGACCGCGACGAGTTGTTGGTGCGATAGAACACCGCCACGTCGTTGTAGGTGATCTCGCCGCGCTCGGCGAGTGCATCGATCTCCTCCGCCACGAACCTGGCCTCGTCGTGCTCGTTGTCGGCGACGTAACCGACGATCAGCTCGCCGGCGCCCGCGTCGGTCCACAGTCGCTTCTCACGGCGCCCGGAGTTGCGGGCGATCACCGAGTTGGCGGCCGACAGGATGTTCTGTGTGGACCGGTAATTCTGTTCCAGCAGAATGGTTCTCGCGTCGGGGTAGTCGCGCTCGAAGTCCTCGATGTTGCGGATGGTGGCGCCGCGGAACGCGTAGATCGACTGATCGGCGTCGCCGACCACGCACAGCTCGCCGGGCGGCACGTCGTCGACGGTCTCGGTGCCCACCAATTCCCGGACCAGCACGTACTGCGCGTGGTTGGTGTCCTGGTATTCGTCGACCAGCACGTGGCGGAAGCGCCGCCGGTAATACTGCGCGATTTCGGGGAACGTCTGCAGCACCGCGACGGTCTCGCCGATCAGGTCGTCGAAGTCCAGCGCGTTGGCCGCCCGCAGGCGCCGCTGGTACTCGCCGTAGACGGAGGCCACCGTGCGGCTCAACTCGTCGGAATCCTCGGTCAGGTTGGTCACGGCCTCGTCGGGGTAGACCAACTCGTTCTTCAGGTTGGAGATGGCATTGGCCAGCAGCCGCGGCGAGTAGCGCTTGATGTCCAGCCCCATGTCGCGGCCGATCATCTGCAGCAGGCGCCGCGAGTCGTCGGCGTCGTAGATCGAGAAGTTGGAGTTGAGGCCCTTGATCAGCGACGCCTGGTTGCGCAGGATGCGCACGCACGTCGAGTGGAAGGTGGACACCCACATCGCGCGGGCCCTGGGGCCCACCAGCCGCACCACCCGTTCGCGCATCTCCGCGGCGGCCTTGTTGGTGAAGGTGATCGCCAGGATCTGGCCGACGCCGACGCCCCGCGCCGCGATCAGGTAGGCGATGCGCCGCGTCAGGACGGCCGTCTTGCCCGAGCCCGCGCCCGCGACGATCAACAGGGGCGAACCCTCGTGCACCACCGCCTGACGCTGTTGCGGGTTGAGCCCGTCGAGCAGCTGCTCTGCTTCCGCGGCGGACTTGGCATCGGTACTACTGGTCGCGTGCACACTCATGTCGGTCCAAATTTACCGCCGGCCGCCGACTACTTCGCTGGCCATGCCCTCCGGCGCGGCGTGGCCGTTTTTGCGTGGTCGCGGCCCTTAGTGGCACACTCGATGGATGCTCAACAGGCAGCGCCGATTTTTCTACGGGTACCGGCCAGCGGTGCCCGTGGTGTAGCTGCTTTCGCAGAGCCCCGTGGTCCGCTTCCGGATTCGGGGCTCGTCTCTTTTGTGAGGCCCGACAACGGATGAGACCAGAACCCCCACATCAAGAGAATGCGGAGTTAGCAGAGATGAACATCGAGATGGTCGAGGCCCAAGAGGCCACCGACATTGACGCGTTGCGCCAGGAGATCGACCGGTTGGACGCCGAGATCCTGGCCGCGGTGAAGCGGCGGGCCGAAGTCTCCCAGGCGATCGGCAAGGTGCGGATGGCCTCCGGCGGCACCCGGCTGGTGCACAGCCGCGAGATGAAGGTCATCGAACGCTACAGCGAGCTCGGTCCCGAGGGTAAGGACCTGGCGATGCTGTTGCTGCGGCTGGGCAGGGGCCGGCTCGGGCACTGAGCGGCGGTGGCCACACCTGGCTCGGTCCCGTCGGGCGGCATTAGGGTCGAATAATGACCTCCGTGCAAACCATTCCCGACATCACCGCCACCCCGGCGTGGGACGCCCTGCGCAGGCATCACGAACAGATCGGCCAGACCCATCTGCGGCAGTTCTTCGCCGAGGATCCCGATCGCGGCCGCGAACTCACCGTCACGGTCGGCGACCTCTACATCGACTACAGCAAACACCGCGTCACCCGGGAGACGCTGGGGCTGCTGGCAGACCTCGCGCGCACGGCTAATCTCGAAGAGCGCCGCGACCAGATGTTCGCCGGGGCACACATCAACACCTCCGAGGACCGGGCCGTTCTGCACACCGCGCTGCGGCTGCCCCGCGACGCCGAGCTGATCGTCGACGGCCAAAACGTCGTCGCGGACGTGCACGCCGTGCTGGACGCCATGGGCGACTTCACCGACCGGTTACGCAGCGGTGAATGGACCGGGGCCACCGGGAAAAAGATCAGCACCGTGGTCAACATCGGAATCGGCGGGTCGGACCTCGGTCCGGTGATGGTCTACCAGGCGCTGCGCCACTACGCCGATGCCGGGATTTCGGCACGCTTCGTCTCCAACGTCGACCCGGCCGACCTGGTCGCGAAACTGGCCGACTTGGACCCTGCCACAACGCTTTTCATCGTCGCGTCGAAGACGTTCTCCACGCTGGAGACGCTGACCAACGCGACCGCCGCGCGCCGCTGGCTGACCGACAAGCTCGGCGACGCCGCGGTGTCCAAGCACTTTGTGGCGGTCTCCACCAACAAACGCCTGGTCGATGACTTCGGCATCAACACCGACAACATGTTCGGGTTCTGGGACTGGGTCGGCGGGCGCTATTCGGTCGATTCGGCGATCGGGCTGTCGGTGATGGCCGCCATCGGCAAGGAGGCGTTCGCCGATTTCCTGTCCGGATTCCACATCGTCGACCGGCATTTCAAGACCGCCCCGCTGGAGTCCAACGCGCCCGTGCTGCTCGGCCTGATCGGGCTGTGGTACTCCAACTTCATGGGCGCGCAATCGCGTGCCGTGCTGCCGTATTCGAACGATCTGTCGCGCTTCGCGGCCTACCTGCAGCAGCTGACCATGGAATCCAACGGCAAGTCGACCCGCGCCGACGGCACGCCGGTCACCACCGACACCGGCGAAATCTTCTGGGGCGAACCGGGAACCAATGGCCAGCACGCGTTCTATCAGTTGCTGCATCAGGGCACCCGGCTGGTGCCAGCCGATTTCATCGGCTTCAGCCAACCCATCGACGACCTCGCCACCGCCGACGGCACCGGCAGCATGCACGACCTGTTGATGAGCAACTTCTTCGCCCAGACGCAGGTCCTGGCGTTCGGCAAGACCGCCGAGGAGATCGCCGCCGAGGGCACCCCCGCCGACGTCGTGCCGCACAAGGTCATGCCCGGAAACCGGCCGTCCACTTCGATTTTGGCCGACCGGCTCACCCCGTCGGTGCTGGGCCAGCTCATCGCGCTCTACGAGCACCAGGTCTTTACCGAGGGGGTGATCTGGGGCATCGACTCGTTCGATCAGTGGGGCGTGGAGCTGGGCAAGACGCAGGCCAAGGCGCTGCTTCCGGTGATCACCGCCGACGCCTCACCCGCGCCGCAGACCGACAGTTCGACCGACGCGCTGGTCCGTCGCTACCGCACCGAGCGGGGACGGACGAGTTAGAGTCGGCGAGCAGACGCAAAATCGCACTGCCAACGCGAGTTTTGTGCGATTTCGCGTCTGGTGGCCGGGCAGGGCCCGGCGAACACCGCCAGAGGAATTAGGCGAACACCTTCGTCAGCGGGGGCGGTAGCACCCGCATCAACTGCACCAGCGGGCCCCACGGCCACCACGGCACCACGGCGCGGCCGGGTTCGCGTTCGATCGCGTCGACCAACGCCTTGACGCCAGTTTCGTTGTCCACCATGAACATCGTGCTCTCCGACTTGGCGGTCATCTCCGACTCGATGTAGCCCGGCTCGATCAGCGAAACCTTGATCGGACCGCCGCGGTATTCGGCGCGCAGCGATTCACCCAACGAGCGCATTCCGGCTTTGCTTGCGGCGTAAGCGGCTTTGACGCCCGGCACCCCCTTGTTGCCGAGCACCGACGAGATGAGCACCAGATGGCCCGAACCGCTCTTGGCGAACATCTCCAGCGCGGCCTCGATCTGGATCAGACCGGCCACCAGGTTGGTCTGGAGGGTTTTCCTGTTCGCCCACGGCTTGCCCGAACCCAGCTTCGCGCCATGGCCGATTCCGGCGTTGACGATGATGCGGTCGACGCCACCGAGCTCGTCGCTGATTTCGGCGAACACCTTCGGCACCTGCTCGTGGTCGTTGACGTCGAGCGCGGCGACGGCGACCTTGATTCCCGGATACTGTTGCGTCAGTTCGGCTTTCAGCTCGTCGAGCCGGTCGGTGCGACGGGCGCACAACCCCAGGTCGCGGCCCTTGGCGGCGAAGGAGCGCGCCATGCCGGCACCCAGGCCGGAACTGGCACCGGTGATGAGGATCTTCTGACGAGTCACCCGGGCAGCATATCGGCAGCTGTCGGCGGCTACTTGAGCAGCCGCGACAACCGGCGGTCGGCGAGCACCTTGCCGCCGGTCTGGCACGTCGGGCAGTACTGAAAAGACTTGTCCGCGAACGACACTTCGCGCACGGTGTCCCCGCACACCGGGCACGGCAGCCCGGTGCGGGCGTGCACGCGCAGGCCGGAGCGCTTCTCCCCCTTGAGCATGGCTGCGCCTTGGCCGACGGAGCGGCTGACCGCGTCGGTCAGCACCGAGATCATCGCGTCGTGCAGGGCGGTCAGCTGTTCGTCGGAAAGCTTGCCCGCGGTGGCGAACGGCGAGATCTTCGCGACGTGCAGGATTTCGTCGCTGTAGGCGTTGCCGATGCCGGCGATCACCTTCTGGTCGGTGATGACGGTCTTGATCCTGCCGGTGTTGCCGGACAGCACCCCGGCCAGGTCCTGGGGGCTGAGCTCCAGCGCGTCGGGGCCGAGGGCGGCGATGCCCGGCACCAGCTGCGGGTCGTCGACCAGCCACACCGCCAGCCGCTTCTGGGTGCCGGCCTCGGTGAGGTCGAAGCCGGGCGCCGCACCAGGTGTGCCCAGGTGCACCCGCATGGCGATCGGGCCCTTGCCGGGCCGCAGCGGCGCCGCGGCCAGCTTGTCCGACCACCGCAACCAGCCCGCCCGCGACAGGTGGGCGATCAAGAACAAGGGCCCCGCCTGCAACCCCAGGTACTTGCCCCAGCGCTGGGCCCCCGTCACGGCCTGGCCGTGCAGCGCGCTGATCGGCGGGTCGAAGGTCTTCAGCACCGAAAACGCGACGACGTCGACGCGGCCGACCGTCGCGCCGACGGCGTGGCGGCGCAAATGGTCGACGAGCGCTTCGATCTCGGGGAGTTCGGGCACGCCTTTCAGTCTGCCGGTCGGAGCAAATAGGTGTCCATGATCCAGCCGTGCCGCGCGCGGGCGTCCGCGCGCAGCGCCACGATCCGCGCCGCGACCTCGCCGACCGTGCCGGCCACCAGCAGCTCGTCGCCGGTGCCCAGGTAGGCGCCCCACCAGATTTTCGTGTCGGGCGGGCACGCCTGAAACGAGCAGTCGGCGTCGAGCATCACCACCGCCGATCCGGACATGCCCTGCCGGCGCAGCTGCCTGCCCGTGGTGATCAGGACCGGCTCGCCGACCTCGTTGAGCGGAATGCGGTGCCGCGCCGTCAGCGCCTGGACCGCGGTGATGCCCGGAATGACGTCGTAGCTGAAATCAAGCTCGGCAGCTTCGGCCTTGATGGCGTCCAGGATGCGCAGCGTGCTGTCGTACAGCGACGGATCGCCCCAGGCCAGGAAGGCGCCCACGCCGCCGGGACCCAGTTCCGCGGAGATGGCATCCGCCCAGACGCGCGCCCGCGCGGCATGCCACTCCGCGACCGCGTCGCGATAGTCCGCCTCCGCGGACCGCTCGGGATCGGCCAGCTCGACGAAGCGGTATCCGGGCTCGCGGATGAACCGGGCGCAGATTTCCCGTCGCAGCGCGACCAGGTCACGTTTCGCCTCGCCCTTGTCCATCGCGAAGAACACCTGCGTGTCGTTGAGCGCCTCGATCGCCTGGACGGTCACATAACCCGGGTCGCCGGCGCCGATGCCGATCACGTGGATATGCCGAGCCAAGAGGCCCTCCTCACTGCTTAAATCAGATTGCCGAATCGAGACCTCGAAGGCCTAGCCGGGACCCCAGGTACCCGATACCATGGGTACCGTCTGCAGCACCCAACGAAGGGACGCCAGCCGTGACGACCTCAGCGGTGAAGCCGGGCGGGCCGAGTCGTGAAGAGTTCTCGGACCGATTGCTGAAGGGCTCGGTCAAGAAGTCCTACGAGCCGGTGGTCGACATCGACTGGGACGCGCCGCTGGACCCCGACAAGTTCTACCTGCCGCCGCGGCTGGTGTCGCTGTACAACACGCCGCTGTGGGACGAGATGACGCGCGAGCAGCAGATCGACCTGTCCCGCCAAGAACTGGTCAACACGCTCTCGGCGGGAATCTGGTTCGAGAACATGCTCAACCAGTCGTTGCTGCGCACCATCTTGCACGAGGACCCCACCAGCTCCTCGACGCATTACAAGCTGACCGAGCTGGGTGACGAGACCCGCCACATGGTCATGTTCGGCAAGGCCATCGAACGCATCGGCGCAAAGCCGGTGCGCCCCAGGCTGTTTCACCGGTGGATCATCAACGCGCTGCCGCTGGCCTTCCAGCGGGGTTCGATGCTGTGGATCGCCGCCCTCATCGGCGAAGAAATCTTCGATTCGTTGCAACGGCAGATGATGGACGATCCCGAACTGCAGCCGATCATCCAGCGGCTCATGCGGATTCACGTCACCGAAGAGGCCCGCCACATTCAGTTCGCCCGCGACGGCGCGCGCAAGCGGGCCGCCGAGATGCCGCGGCTCAACCGCTGGTTCATGGCCAACATCAACGGGCTCGGCGGATACTTCTTCAACTACTTGTTCAGCAATCCGATCCCCTACGCGCGGGTGGGCCTGGACGCGAAGCAGGCACGAAAGACCGCGCGCACCAGCCAGCACCGCCGCGAGATGCAGGTTGCCGGCTTCGCTCCGCTGGCGGCGTTTCTGACCGAGGTGGGCCTGCTGGGCCCGATCGCCCGCCGCGCCTGGAAGCGCAGCAGATTCCTGTGACCCAGCCGCCCGTGCGCTGCCATCGGGTGCTCGTCCTTGGAGCGGGAGACAGCGCACGGGCGGCCCTCCAAAGGGCGGGTGCAGCCGACATCGTGACGCTCGAGGGCGAAGTGGTCGGCTCACGGTTCGACGACGCCACCCACACCTGGCTGTTGACGACGGACGGCGGCGAGACGGTGCGGGCCCGGGTCGTGGTGGCCGCCAACCCGCTCGCGCGGGTCCCGTGGATTCCGGACATCGCCGGACGCGACGAATTCCGGGGCGAGTCGTTTCACGCGGCGCAGTGGCAGGCGGGTTTCGACCCGGCAGGTAAGCGCGTCGCCGTCGTCGGCGCCGACTCCACCGCCGGCCATTACATCCCGCGGCTGATCAGCTCGGCGGCCTCCGTCACCGTCTTCGCGCATCCGCCGCGCCGGGTCGTCGACGAGCTGCCGCTGCCCGCCACCCGCGCCAAGCGCTGGCTGCGCCGGCGCATCCGACCGGCCGCCGACGCCCAGGCGCGCCCCGCGCTCGTGCGATCGGCCGTCGTCGCCATCACCGCGTCGCGCCTCCGCACCGCCGACGGAGTCGAGCACGACGCCGACGCCATCGTCTACGGCACCGGGTTCGCGATGTCGGGCGAGGCGGGCTGGCGCGACGGCATGGAGCCCTATTACGGGGTCGCCCTTCGCGGCGTCCCGAACTACTTCTTCGTAGGCGGGCCCGACACCGACGCGCAGGCGCGGTACGTCGCCGAGTGCGTCGCGCTGATGGAGCGCACCGGCAGCACCCGCATCGAAGTTCGCCGCAGCAGCCTGCGAGTGTTCAACGAACGCCTCTACGTGCGACCCGCCCAGCCCCAGCCGGTGGCGTCCGCCTTCGATCTCGCGTCCGGCGCAAGCCGGCCCGACGCGACCTACGAGGGCGCGGCGACGCTGACGGTCGCCGGATCCGACCATCCGGTGCGCGTGCGTCTGGCCGGCCACCTGGATCCGATCGACGGCCACTACCACTGGCAGGGCACGGTCGTCGGGTCCGCGGCGCTGCCCGGCGAGTCGCTCAAGCAGGCGCGCACCGCGACCCTGACGGTCGGCGAGCGCAGCGCGCCGGCCCGCATCGTCGAGCAGACGCCGTGGGGCACGCACACGGTCGCGGGGGTCGGCGCTCCGCCGTACGCGCTGAGCTGAAGCGCGGCGCGGTAATCCGCAGGGTTTGCCGATCGTGGCGTTTGGGTAATCGCGTTAGTCTCATTTTCATCTCGTGGGGGCGGGATAGGCGGCCGAATTCCAGGAGCGGGGGATATGGCAGCGGACGGCCGGATAAGGAAATCGCATCCGACTTCTTTCACGTTGGGAATGCGGGGGCCTAAATTGCTATTGAGACACGCGGAGCCGGATGACACGGCTTGCCGGGTCGCGGTCGGCGAGGATAAAGCCCTGACGGAAAAGGGGTGGCTGCGGTGAGCGCGGTAGCTGAGTCACCAAGCTCGCTGGCCGTTTCGACGCGCACGGAGCAGTCGGTCGTCGTGCTCACGGTCGAGGGCGTGCTCGACGGCAGCAGCTCCGCGGCGCTGCGCGACATCATCACGAAGGCCACGCTGGACGAGCCGTCCGCCGTCGTCGTCAACGTCTCCAAGCTGCAGGTGCCCGCGGAATCGGCCTGGTCGGGCTTCATCGGCGTGCGCTGGCAGGCGCACACCCGGCCCGGTGTTCCGATAGTGCTGGTGTGCGCGGATCGCGCTGCCCGCGAGGCGATCACCCGGAGCGAGGTGGCCCGCTTCATGTCGGTGTACGCCACCGAGAAGTCCGCGCTGAAGGCGCTCGACCGGCTCACGAACCGCACCGTGCGGCACGCCGATGCCGAACTGCCCGCCAACCTGACCAGTCTTCGCGAGTCACGCCGGCTGGTCCGGGAGTGGCTGACCGCGTGGTCGCAGTCCGCGCTCATCCCGGTCGCGTTGGTGGTCGTCAACGTGTTCGTGGAGAACGTGCTCGAGCACACCGGAAGCGTGCCGATGATGCGGGTCGAAACCGATGGCGCGACGGCGACCATCGCGGTGTCCGACGCCAGCAGCACACCGGCGCTGCGGCTGCAGTCGCCGGACAAGGGCATCGACGTGTCCGGCTTGGCGATCGTCGACGCGTTGTCGCGCGCCTGGGGCAGCACCCCGACGTCGTCGGGCAAGACGGTCTGGGCCGTGATCGGCCCCGAGAATCAGCTCTGACCGGCTGGCGCCTTGTTCGGGGACCCGCACGCGGGTAAAAGTAGAACACGTTCTAATCTCGTATGACGGCCCCCCAAGGAAGGCGGACGACGTGCGGTTCACCTACGCAGAGGCGATGACGGACTTTCGCTACTACATCCCGCTGGCCCAGGCGGCCGAGGCGGCCGGCTACCACGCCATGACGATCGCCGACAGCATCGCCTATCCCTTCGAGTCCGACTCGAAGTATCCGTACACCCCCGATGGCAACCGCGAGTTCCTGGACGGCAAGGAGTTCATCGAAACCTTCGTGCTGACATCGGCGTTGGGTGCGGTGACGTCGACGCTGCGGTTCAACTTCTTCGTCCTCAAGCTGCCGATCCGGCCACCCGCGCTGGTGGCAAAGCAGATCGGTTCGCTGGCCGCAATGACCGACAACCGAGTCGGGTTCGGCGTGGGCACCAGCCCGTGGCCCGAGGACTACGAACTGCTGGGCGTTCCATTTGCCAAGCGCGGCAAGCGCATGGACGAATGCATCGAAATCATCCAAGGCCTCACCACGGGCGACTACTTCGAATTCCATGGCGAGTTCTACGACATCCCCAAGACCAAGATGACCCCGGCCCCGTCCAAGCCGATTCCGATCCTGATCGGCGGGCACGCCGACGCCGCGTTGCGCCGCGCCGCACGGCTGGACGGCTGGATGCACGGCGGCGGCGATCCGGAGGAACTCGACGCGCTGATCGCCAAGCTCAACCGGTTCCGCGAGGAGGAGGGCAAGACCGGCCCGTTCGAGATTCACGTCATCTCGGTCGACGGGTTCACGGTGGACGGCGTCAAGCGTCTCGAGGACAAGGGCGTCACCGACGTGATCGTCGGCTTCCGCATCCCTTACATCATGGGCAAGGACGACGAGCCGCTGGACAACAAGATCCGCAACCTGGAGATGTTCGCCGAGAACGTGATCGCGAAAGTTTAACCGGCACCCGGCCTTCAGTGTGAGCTCACGGCTTTCAGTGTGCACCCATGGCGCGATTCCTCCACGTTCGCCGCCCAGGAGTCACACCGAAAGCCCAGGTTTCACACTCAATGTCCGGAGGTCAAAGTCTAGGCATCACAGGGGATCCCACTTCGGGGGCCGCTTCTCCATGTGCGCCGTGGCGGCCTCGCGCGGATTGTTGGTGAATCCGCTGAGGATCTGGGTGCGGTTCTCCAGCTCTATGGCGTGACGCAGGCTCGGCGCGTCCAGCGCCGCGTTGAGCCCAATCTTGGTCTGCCACACGCCATACGCGTTGTTCTCCGCGATCGATCGGGCCAGCTTGAGCGCCGCCGGCATCAGGTCATCGGGCGCCACCACCTCGTGCACCAGCTTGATGCGATAGGCCTCGGCCGCGTCGATGATGCGGCCGGTCAGCATCAGTTCGCGCGCGACTCCGGCGCCGACGACCTTGGGCAGCAGGTAGCTGGTGCCCATGTCCATCGACGAGAAGCCGGCCTTGATGAACACCGATCCGAACCGGGCGGCCTCGGACGCGACGCGGACATCGCTGACCAAGGTGAAGGCCAGCCCGCCGCCGACGGCGACGCCGTTGACCGCGGCGATGACCGGGATGGGCAGTTCGTAGATCCGGGTGAACAGCTCGGCCAGCCGAACCTGCGAGTCGTAGCTGACCTTGAACGGCGGGCTGGCAGGTCTGGGTTTGGTCCACGCCTCGCCGGTGCCGCTGAGATCGGCGCCGGCGCAGAATCCCCGCCCGGCCCCGGTCAGGATCGCGACCCGGTGCTCGCCCTCGCCGAGGGCGTCGAGGGCATCCTCCACGCCGCCGATCAGCGCTCCGTCGATCGCGTTCAGGCGCTCCGGGCGGTTGAGGGTGATGCAGGCGATGTTGTCCTCGATGGTTGCGAATTCCACTGCGGGCATACGTGAACCGTAAGCGACACAGCGGATGTTCAGGGGCGCGGCCTAGCATGCGAACCATGACACGAAGCGAGGGCGATACCTGGGACCTGGCCAACAGCGTGGGCGCCACCGCCACCATGGTCGCCGCGGCGCGCGCGGCCGCCACCCGACGTCCGCAGCCGGTGATCACCGACGAGTACGCCGAGCCGCTGGTCCGCGCCGTCGGCCTGGACGTGTTCACCAAGTTGGCCAGCGGCGAGCTCGACTCCGACGACCTCGAGAGGGACGTCCCTTTCCCTCGCATGGTCGACACGTTCGCCGCCCGCGCCCGGTTTTATGACGACTACTTCGCCGCGGCGGGCAAGGTGGGCGTGCGCCAGGTCGTCATCGTGGCGTCGGGGCTCGACGCACGGCCGTACCGGCTTTCCTGGCCCGCCGGGACCACCGTCTACGAGATCGATCAGCCCGAGGTGATCGCGTTCAAGACCGCGACGCTGTCGGAGATCGGCGCGGCCCCGACCGCCGAGCTGCGCGCCATCGGCATCGACCTCCGCGAGGATTGGCCGGCGGCGCTCCAAGACGCCGGCTTCGACCCCGCGCAACCGACGGCGTGGCTGGCCGAGGGCGTGCTCATCGGTTGGCTGCCGCCGGACGCCGAGGTCCGCCTGCTGGACTCGATCACCCCGCTGTCGGCCGAGGGCAGCCGCTTCGCCGCCGACTATGGGTCGCTCAACGACGCCTCGCAGCAGTCAAAGGAGCAGGCGTTGCGCACAACCGAGGGCTGGCGCCGCCACGGGCTCGACATGGACATCGCCGCCCTGACCTACCCCGGCAAGCACACCGACGTCGCCGCGCACCTGGGCGCCGACGGGTGGGACACGACCACGTTTTCGCTCGCCGACCTGTTCGCCGCGGCCGGCCTGCCGGAGCTCCTGGAGTCCGAGCACGGCCCGGCCGCCACGATCAGTTTCGTGCGGGCGATCAAGTCCTAACCGGCCCGCTTGGCGAGCCACTCGGCCTGCATCACCAGCAGCCCCATCACCTCCTGCTGCGGGATGTCCGAGTCGAGTTCGCGGTAGCGCTGATAGACGTTGACGACGACGCGCTCGGCGTCCAGCCAGGTCGCGTACTCGCCGAGGTCGATCGTGTCGGCGGCCTCGGACCAGGACAGGCCCTTGCGGTAGGCGGCCTCGGCCTGGTCGGCGACGTGCGCGAGATATCCACGGACGGCGCGGATCCCGTCCGGGTCGGTGACCGGCCCGTGGCCGGGCACCACGATCGGGGCGTCGAGCGCGATCATCGCGTCGCAGGCCGCGATCCAGTTGGCGATCGGGCCGGCCCACACGATCGGGGTGCAGCCGATGAACAGCAGGTCGCCGCCGAACAACACCCCCGCGTCGGGCACGTGCACCACGGAATCGGCGGCGGTGTGGGCGGGGCCCAGGTTCAGCAGGTCGATGCGGCGCCCGCCGACCTCGATGGTCAGGTCGCGGTCGAACGTCTGGTCGGCGTTGCGCAGTTTGATGCCGCTGAAATCGAAGTGCCCGAAGCGGTCTCGCACGTACGGGGTCGCGACCGGGCCGAGGTTGGCGGTCTGCGCCATGGCCAGCATCTCGGGCGCCATCCCGTGCGCGATCTCGTCGGCGGTGCCCTGCGCGGCGAGGATGCGCACCGACGCGTCCAGCAGCTGGTTGCCGTGGGTGTGGTCGCCGTTGGAGTGGGTGATCAGAGCGTCGGTGATCGGCGCGCGATCCGTCGCCGGCGCCATCGCGGCGAGCATTTCGCGGGTCAACGCCAGGTCGAACAGCGTGTCGACGAGCAGCGACGCACCGTCGCCGGCGATCAGCCCGGCGTTGCTCCACCCGTAGCCGCCGTCCGGGAGTGTCCACGCCCACACCCGGTCGGCGACCTCGTGCAGGCCGCGGGTGTAGGGCACCTGCGCCGGCGCCCGGTTGACCCGGGCCGCGGCGGGCGCCGCGTCCGGGTTGCGCCGGGCGGCCAGGGGGTGCGGCGGCCCGCTGGCGCGCACGGTTTGTCGGGTCTCCCCCAGCCCCTCGACCCGGAGGGTGACGACGTCGCCGTCGTGCAGCCAGCCCGGAAACGATTCCAGCGCACCGGGATTGAGGTGCTCGACGAGCGTACAGGTGGGCACGGTTCCGGAGCCGATGACGTCGCCGGGCGTGAGCGGCACGCCGCGCGAGACGTAGGAGATGACCTCGCCGAAGGTCCAGTCCATCTGGGTGGTCGAACCCGAGCCGATCACGTTGTCGTTGACCAACGCGGTCGCCTGCAGGTCGAGCTTGCCGTCACGGAGGTACGGCTCGAGCTCGTCGGGGGTCACCAGGTAGGGGCCCAGCGTGACCCCGCTGTCCTTGCCCTTGCCCTGCCCGATCGCGAGCTGGCTTTCCCGCTGCTGCAGGTCTCGGGCGGACCAGTCGTTGAAGATGGTGTAGCCGATGATGGCGCGTTCGGCTTGGTCGACGGCGAGGTCCTTGCCGCCGACGCCGATGACGGCGGCGATCTCCAGTTCGAAGTCCTGCCACGCGCTTCCGGGTGCCGCCGGGGCGTCTTCGTAGGGCCCCAGAACGGTTGCCGGGCAGGCGAAGTAGAAGGCGGGGATGCGATACCAGGTGTCGGCGAGCTCGCGGCCGCCCCCCATCGCGGCCTGGCAGTTGCGCATGTGGTCCAAGAAGCATAGCGAGTCCCGGATCGACGGCGGGCGCGGGATCGGCGCGAGCAACGTGACCTCGTCGAGCCGTGCCACCGCCGCCGGGGAACGCAATGCGTCTTCGCCGGCCTGTCGCAGCCCGTCGGGTCCGCGGCCGATCAGCTCGAGCAGCGTCACGCCCGGCGGCATCGCGTGGATGGTGTCGCCGGAGAGCACCCCGGTGCGTTCGCCGTCGCTACCGCGAAAGGTCAACCACTTCACTCGCGTACCACCTCACTTGGTTCCTTGTCCGGCCGCAGCCCGCGCCAACTCGATTGGCGCAGCCGGTCATCCGGGGTCCATTCGCTGTAGCGCACCTCGCCGACCAGGACCGGCTCGACGAACGTCACGCCCCTGGCGTCCTGCCGGGACAGCGGGGGGTCAAACGGGGATTGGTCGGTTTGCAACGGCGCCAGCGTCTTCTTCAGGTTCGCCAGGTCGCGTTCGGTGAAGCCGGTGCCGACGCGTCCGGCGAAGTGCAAACCGTCCGGTCCCGGGACTCCCATCAGCAGCGAGCCGATGCCGCTGGTGCGTCCGCCTTCGCCCACCTTCCAGCCGCCGATGACGACTTCCTGGGTGTTCCAGTTCTTGTCCTTGATCCACGACGCCGACCGCCGGCCCGGCTGATAGGTGGAGTCACGCTTCTTCCCGACCACGCCCTCCCAGCCGTATCGGCGTGAGTGCTCGAGCGCCTGGGCGCCGTCGCCGGGCAGCAGGTCGGGGACGATCAGATGGCCCCCGCCGCCAAGGATTTCCAGCAGCTTGCGCCGGTCCGAGTAGCGCGCGCGCAGCAGCGAGCGGCCGTCCAGGTACAGCAGGTCGAACGCCCAGTACTCGACGCGGGAGCCGCGTCCGCGGTTCTGCATCTCGTGGAAGCTGGGCACCCCGGCCTCGTCCAGGATCACGGCCTCGCCGTCGAGCACCACGTGATGGTCGGCCAGATCCGCTGCGAGGGAACGCAAATCGGGGTATTCCTTGGTGACCTCGCGGCCGCGCCGCGACCGGATCCGCAAGACGCCGTGGTCGACCTCCACCAGGAGCCGGTAGCCGTCCCACTTGCCCTCGAAGGCCCACTGGCCGGCCTTCAGGGCGGCCACCGAACCCTCCGAGGCCAGCATCGGGGTGATCGCATCGAAGTCGAAGACCTTCTGGTCCTTCATCCGGTGCGCCAGCCACTGGTCGCCGTTGGTTTGAATCAGCGCGTAGCGCCCGGAGATCCGGTTGCCATGCAGGTTGACGATGACCTCGTCATCGAGAAACTTTTCCGCCTCGTAGGTGCCGGCATCCCAGATGACCACCTTGCCGGCGCCGTACTCACCCTTGGGGATGTTCCCCTCGAACGCGCCGTATTCCAGCGGATGGTCCTCGGTGTGCACCGCCAGGTGGTTGACGGACGTGGTCTCGGGCAGGTTCTTCGGGACCGCCCACGACACCAGCACGCCGTCGCGCTCCAGCCGGAAGTCGTAGTGCAGGCGCCGGGCGTGGTGTTCCTGGATGACGAACGAATTGCCCTGGCCGGTAACGGGTTTCCCGGCCGGCACCGGCTCGGGGGTCTTCGACGCGTCGCGCATGCTGCGATACTTGCTCAGCCGGTCGCTGACCGGCGCGTCGGCGTCCAGCTCCGCCAGCAGATCACCGTCGCGGGCGACCCGGTCGAGCACTTCGTCGTAACGCAGTTGGCCCACCGAAGGGTCGGCGATCTCTTCCCACGTGCGCGGTGCCGCGACGGTCGGCTGTGCGCGCCCGCGCAGCGAGTACGGTGCGATGGTGGTCTTCGAGCCGTTGTTCTGGCTCCAGTCGAGAAAGACCTTGCCCGCCCGCAGGCTTTTGGTCATCGTGGCGGTCACCAGCTTGGGCATCGACTGCTCCAGTTGCTGCGCAACGCGTTTCGCAAGCACCGTGGCGCCCTTGCTGCTCACCGGGCTGTCGAGCGGCGCGTAGAGGTGCAAACCCTTGCTGCCGCTGGTGAGCGGGAAGAGGGTGAGGCCGATATCGCTCATCAGCTCCCGCACGGCGTGGGCGACCTCGCACAGTTGCGGCATCGTCACGCCCTCGCCCGGATCCAGGTCGAACACCAAACGCGTTGCCGGGCCGGGCTTGAGCTCTTCGGCCCGGCTTCGGGTCCACTCGGCGACGAATCGCCACTGCGGGACGTGCACCTCCAGCGCCGCCTGCTGCGCGATCCAGGCCAGCCCGTCGGGGCTGTCGATGATCGGATAGGTCGTCGTCCCGGAGCGGTGGGTGACGCTGGCCCGCGGCAGCCAGTCGGGCGCCGAGGACGCCAGCTGCTTTTCGAAGAACGACTCCTGCTCGACGCCGTTGGGCCAGCGCTTGCGGGTGGCCGCGCGCCCGGCGATGTGCGGCAGCATCACCTCGGCGATGCGGGTGTAGTAGTCGAAGACGTCGGCCTTCGTGGTTCCGGTGGCGGGGTACAGCACCTTGTCGGCGTTGGTTAGCTTCACCCGTGCTGCCATGCTGTCAACCTACGCGTTTCAACGCTGTTAACTGCCCTGACCACCGATTATCGCCTTCCCTGCCAATATGTTTTGTGACATCAACCACGGAGGGGTTAAACCACGGACCGCGTCGAGGCACAGTGGAAACGGTGTTTGATCTCATCGCCTCCCACTGCCGTTCAAAAGGCGGCGTCCCGCTGAGCGACGCCACACTGCAATTGCATTCGCAACGAATTGACGTACCCACCTACGACAGGTCGGCCCTTCAGCGGGCCGTCGTTCACATCGGCGCGGGCAACTTCCACCGCGCACATCAGGCCGTCTACTTCGACGACCTCGCCCGCTCCGGCATTTCGGATCGTTGGGGGGTAACCGGTATCAGTCTCCATTCCCCCGACGTCAAAGACTTGCTGTCGGCCCAGGATGGGCTGTACACGGTGGTACAGCGCGGCCATGATCGCCAAACCGCCCGTGTCGTCGGGTCGATCGGTTCCCTTCATTACGCACCGAACGACCGCACAGCGGTCGGCGCCGCCCTGGCAGACCCCGAAACCCGCATCGTCAGCCTGACGATCACGTGCAACGGATACTTCCTCAACCCCGTCACCGACGAATTCGACGCCGACCACCCCGACGTGCGCGCCGACCTCGTCGCCTCCGACGGCTATGCCACCGCGTGGGGATATCTGGCCGAAGCTCTCGACCGCCGTCGCCGCGCAGGCGTCGCGCCGTTCACCGTGCTCTGCTGCGACAACATTCCCGCCGACACCCAGCCGGCGAGGACCGCGCTGGTATCGTTCGCAGCCTTGAAGGACCCCCGGCTTGCCCGGTGGATCGACACGCATGTCGCGTTCCCCTCGACCATGGTCGATCGCATCACCCCTCAAACTTCGAAGTCGGAGCGCAAGTTCGTCGAGCAGACCTTCGGCGTCGCCGACAAATGGCCCGTCGTGACCGAACCCTATTCCCAATGGGTGATCGAGGATTCCTTCAGCAATGGGCGCCCACCGCTCGACCTGGTGGGTGCCGAATTCGTGACCGACGTCCGGGACCACAAGCTGATCAAGACCCGTCTGCTCAACGGAACCCATATCGCGCTCGCGTGTTTGGCCACACTCGCCGGATACCAGCGCACCGACCAAGCGATGCGGGACCGCGTCATCTTCGACTATGTAGAGAGGCTGCTGGGCGACGAGATTCAGCCACTGTTGCCCGCGGTCCCCGGGATGAACACGCCCGAGTACCGAGGCACGGTGCTCGATCGGCTCAGCAACCCCCGAATGAGCGACCAATTGTCGCGGCTGGCTCGACGGGGAACGAGCAAGATAGCGTCGTTTGTGCTGCCCTCCCTGCAGGACGCGATCGCACGGGGTCGGCGGCACACGCTGCTGATGTTGGCCGTTGCCGGATGGGCCCGTTACATGCGCGGCCACGACCTGAGCGGGCGCAAGTTTCGCCTCCAAGACTCGCAGGCGATACCCGTGGCCAGGTTGGCCAACATGGCACGGAACAACCCCGAACCGCTGCTGGGGCATGAGATGTTCGCCGAACTGCGCACGGTTCCGGGTTTTGCAGACCGGCTGGGCGACATGATTGCGGACATCGACGAGCGCGGTGTGGTGGCCACGCTGCGGGACGCGATGCGCGACGACGAGCGGGAGTTGGTGTCGCGATGAACGGCATGCTGACCTTTGTGCGCCCATTCGACCCGGCGCCGATCACCACCTTGCTCTGCGACGCCGACGACAACCTGTTCGGCTCGGAGAGACCGGCGTTCGAGGCGTCGACTGAGGTGACGAATCGTTTCCTGGCCAGGTTCGGGGTGACCGCTCCGTTCAGCTGCGACGAATTGCGTAAGCGGGCGGTCGGGAAAAACTTTCGTGCCATGGCTCTCGACCTGGCGGTGCAGTGCGACGTGCCGCTCGATCAGGTGTTGGCCGAGGGCCGCCCCGAAACGGTGGTCGCCTCGGCGCGCGATTTGGCCAGCGGCAGCGCGTTGTCCGCCGACGAACTCGAGCAGTGGGTGCGCGAGGAGCGCGAACGGGTCACCGCTCACCTGGCTGTCACCCTGACACCCGATCCGCAGGTGCTGGAACCGTTGAACGAGCTTGCGAGCCACTACGCACTGGCGGCGGTCAGCTCCAGCGCCACCAAGCGCCTGCGCGCCTGCTTCAGGGCCACCGGCCTCGACGCGCTGCTGCCGGAGACGGTGACCTTCAGCGCGGAGGATTCTCTTCCGGTGCCGACGAGCAAGCCCGACCCGGCGGTATATCTGCGTTGCGGCGAGGTACTCGGTGTCGCAGCGGAACAGGGGCTGGCCATCGAAGACTCCGTGGCCGGCGTGACTTCCGCGGTCGCAGCCGGGTACGCCACCGTCGGTAACCTGATGTTTGTACAACCTGACGAATGGGATTGCCGCCGTGCAGAATTGATTGATGCCGGCGCGGTCGCGATAACCGATTCGTGGCGTGCCCTTGCCGATTTCCTGCTGTTGTCGGCCGTGGGTTCCCCCCTCACGTAGGGCTGTGACCGGTCCGAGACGGGTCGTCGACTGGTCGAAGCGACTGGGCTGCGGCCCGCCGTCGTCGTACCGTCGATAGGTGTTGCGAGCCCGGCAATACGGGCAGTGGCCCGGGGAGGAGTTGGCCAATGGCGGCTAGCCCGATCGATCTGAGTAATGCGTCGTTGTCCAAGCTGCCGATCGAGGCTCCGAACTATGACCGCGACAGGGTGACCGTCGGTATCGCGCATATCGGGGCCGGGCATTTCCACCGGGCGCATCAGGCCGCGTACATCAACCTGCTGCTCCAGCAGGGCCTGGCATACGACTGGGGCATCTGCGGCGTAGGGGTGATGCCCGCCGACTGGACCATGCGTGACGTCCTCGACGGTCAGGACGGGCTGTACACGCTGATCCTGGATCATCCCGACGGCAGCCGGGACGCGCAGGTGATCGGCTCGATCGTCGACTACCGCTACGCCCCGGACGATCCGGAAGCGGCGTTGGAGGTGCTGGCTGCGGCATCCACCCGGATCATTTCGCTGACCATCACCGAAGGCGGATACCGCGATCCCGACGGGCCGGCGTTCGCGTTGATCACCGAGGCGCTCGCGAGGCGGCGCGGTCAGGGAATCCCCGCGCCGACTATCGTCTCCTGCGACAACATCGAGAACAACGGTGAGGTAGCCAAGCGTACGGTGCTCGCCAGCGCCGAGCGCGTAGATCCCGGGTTGGCCCAATGGGTCGCGGAACACGCCCGGTTCCCGAGCTCGATGGTCGACCGCATCACTCCGGCAACGACTTTGGAGATGGCTGCGGAAGTGCGGCGTGACTTCGGCGTCAATGACCGATGGCCGGTGGTGGCCGAGCCATTCACCGCTTGGGTGATCGAAGACGACTTTGCCGATGGCCGCCCGCCGCTGGAGCGGGCGGGGGCGCGGATGGTCGACGATGTGCGCCCGTACGAGCTGATGAAGTTGCGGATGCTCAACGCGGGGCATCAGTGCCTGGCCTACTTCGCCCATCTTTGCGGATTCAAGTTCGTTCACGATGCGGCGCGTGATCCGCTCTTCGCCCGATTCCTGCTCTCCTACTTCGACACCGAGGCCATCCCCACGCTGCCGCCCGTGCCGGGCATCGACCTTCATGAATACGGGCGCACGCTGGTCGAGCGGTTCGCCAACCCCGCCGTCCGCGACACCGTTGCGCGGCTGTGCGCCTATTCGTCGGACCGCATCCCGAAATGGCTGTTTCCCGTCATCTGCGACAACCTGGCCGGCGGCGGGCCGGTTCGACTGGCGGCCGCGGCGGTGGCCAGTTGGGCCCGCTACGCCGAGGGTGTCGACGAGTCGGGCAAGCCATACGAGGTGGTGGATCAGCTGGCGGACTCGCTCGTCCCGATCGCCCGGTCGCAGCACCACAATCCCACCGGGTTCATTGAGGTCACCGCGCTGTTCTGCGATCTGGCCCACCAACCGCGGTTTGTCGAGGCGTACCGCTGGGCCCTGGATTCTTTGCACCGCAAGGGGGCTCGGGCGACGCTCGAGGCGTTGGCGCGATGACCCGGGGGCTGGTGATCGGCGAGGCGCTGGTCGACATCATCGACGGTGACGAACATCCCGGCGGCAGCCCGCTCAACGTCGCCACCGGACTGGCCAGGCTGGGTCGCGACATCGACTTCTTGACTTACATCGGCGACGACCCGCACGGCCGGCGCATTGTTGATTACGTCAAATCCTCAGGCGCACACATTGTTCCGGGAAGTTCCTCCGCTGCCCGGACACCGACCTCGGTTGCGACGATCGCCGACGACGGTTCCGCGGCTTACGCATTCGACCTGGAATGGCAGGTCTCCGGAACGCCCGAAATCGGGCCGCCACTGTTGGTGCACACCGGATCGATCGCCGCCGTGCGCGAGCCAGGGTGCCTGGCGGTCGCGGCGCTGCTCGACGCCTACCGGGTGTCGGCCACCGTCAGTTTCGACCCGAACGTGCGGCCCTCGCTCATCGCGGACCGGTTTCAGGCCCGCGACCGCATCGCCCGCCTCGTCGAGCGCAGCGACATCGTCAAGGCCAGCGACGAGGACCTGAACTGGATCGACCCCGACCGCGACCCCGAGTCGACGGCCCGAGCATGGCTGGCGTCGGGCCCGGGGATCGTCGTGGTGACGATGGGCGCTCGGGGCGCGGTGGCGTTCTGCCGAGCCGGCGAGGCCCGGATGACCGCCAGGGCGGTTGACGTGGTGGACACCGTCGGCGCCGGCGACGCGTTCATGGTCGGCCTGCTGGACGCGCTCTGGCAAACGGGTTTGTTGGGCGCCGCCCGGCGGGCCGCCCTGGGCCGGATCGGGCTCGACGCGCTGACGACGGCGCTGCGATCCGCGTGCCTGTCGTCGGCGTGGACCGTCGCCCGCGCCGGTGCCGACCTGCCCGACCGGGCCGGCCTGCGGGCCCTGCACCCGTAGCCGAGGAATTAGCTGTACCCGAAAGTCCGCGGTGCGGGCGTGCTGCGCTGTTTTGCTGGGGACGGTGTGGGCATACTGACTTACATGCGTTCCATCTGGAAGGGTTCGATCGCGTTCGGGCTGGTGAACGTCCCGGTCAAGGTGTATAGCGCCACCGAGGATCACGACATCAAGTTCCATCAGGTGCACGCCAAAGACAACGGCCGCATCCGCTACCAACGCATATGTGAGAAAGACGGCGAGGTCGTCGAATACCGTGACATCGCCCGGGCCTTCGAGTCCGACGACGGTCAATCGGTGATCATCACCGACGACGACATCGCGACCTTGCCCGAGGAGCGCAGCCGCGAGATCGAAGTGCTCGAGTTCGTCCCGGCCAGCGAGGTCGACCCGATGCTGTTCGATCGCAGTTACTTCCTCGAGCCGGATTCGAAGTCGTCGAAATCCTATGTGCTGCTTGCCAAGACACTCGCCGAAACCGACCGGATGGCGATCGTGCACTTCACGCTGCGCAACAAGACCAGGCTGGCGGCGTTGCGCGTCAAGGACTTCGGCAAGCGCGACGTGATGGTGGTGCACACGTTGTTGTGGCCCGACGAGATCCGCGATCCCGACTTCCCCGTGCTGGACAAGAAGGTCGACATCAAGCCCGCGGAACTCAAGATGGCCGGGCAGGTGGTGGAATCGATGGCCGAGGAATTCAACCCCGACCGCTACCACGACACCTATCAGGAGCAGCTGCAGGAGCTGATCGAGGCGAAACTCGAAGGCGGCGAAGCGTTTACCGCCGAGGAACAGCCCAAACAATTGGACGAGACCGAGGACGTCTCCGACCTGCTGGCCAAGCTGGAGGCCAGCGTCAAGGCCCGCTCCGGCGACGGCAAGGCCGGGGCCGGTTCGGGGGCCAAGAAAGCGGCGGGGAAGAAAGCGCCCGCCAAGAAGACGCCGGCCAAAAAGACGGCCGCCAAGAAGGCGCCGGCCAAAAAGGCCGCGGCTAAGTCCTGACCGCGCTAGCTGGTCAGCGCCGCCGCATCGACACGAAGCGGAACCCGGCGGCCAGCAGGTTGATCACCGCGACGATGATGATCAGGCTCAGCGCCGCACCCCAGATCCGCAGGAATCCGGCGTGCTCGGGATTCGTGAGCTCGGTGTAGATCAACAGCGGCAGTGAGGCCATGTTGCCGTGGAACATGTCGAAGTTGATGGAGCGGCTGTAGCCGACCAGGACCAGCACCGGCGCGGTTTCCCCGATGACGCGCGCGACCGACAACAAGATGCCCGAGACAATGCCCGGCATCGCGATCGGGATCACGATCCGCACGATCGTCTTCCACTTGGGAACACCCAGCGCGTAGCTGGCTTCGCGCAGGTCATCCGGCACCAGCCTGAGCATCTCCTCCGTGGAGCGCACCACCACCGGCAACATCAGCAGGACCAGAGCCAACGAGACGGCAAACGAGCTCTGCTGGAAACCCAGGGTGGCGATCCAGAGGCTGAAGATGAACAGCGCGGCGACGATCGAGGGCACCCCGGCCAGCACGTCGACCATGAACGTCGTCAGCCGCACCAGCCGGCCGGTGCCGTATTCCACCAGGAACACCGCCGTCATCATGCCGAGCGGCACGGACAAGACGGCGGCAACGCCGGCCTGCACCAAAGTCCCATACAGCGCGTGGTAGACGCCGCCGGCGAATTCCTCGGGCAGCACGCCGCGCAGCGAGTGGGTCCACCAGCCCGAGCGGGTGACGGCGTACCAGCCGCGTGCGACCACCACCCCGAGCACCCAGATCAGTGGCACCAGCGCCGCGAGGAACGAGGCAACGAAGAATGTTGTCGCGGCGTTGTTGGTGATCCGCCGCCGCAGGCTCAGCGGGCTGAACACGTCCGCTTTGACCGGCAGGTCGAGCGCATCGATCGTCATCCGTTGACCTTCCCCCCGGCGATCGCGCGCGCGAGCGCGTTGACGATGAACGTCAGGACGAAGAGCGCGAATCCGGCGGCGATGTAGGCCCCGGTCGGCAGCGGTTCGCTGAATTCGGCTGCCGCGGAAGCGATCTTGGAAGCGAACGTGTAGCCGCCGTCGAACAGCGACCAGCTGCCGGCGCGGGCGGCGGACCGGAGGATGATCAGCACCGCCACGGTCTCGCCGAGGGCCCGGCCCAGCCCCAGCATCGACGCCGCGATGACGCCGCTGCGGCCGTATGGCAGCACGGTCATCCGCACCACCTCCCATTTGGTGGCGCCCAGCGCCTGCGCCGCTTCCATCTGGATGGGCGGGGTCTGCCGGAACACCTCCCGCGACACCGAGGTGATGATCGGAAGGATCATCACCGACAGCACGATCCCGGCCGTGAAAATGGTGCCCCCACCGGCCAGTGAGACATTCCCCTGCTTGAACAGGAAAAACCAACCAAGGTTGCGGTTCAGGAATTCCGCGATCGGTTCGAGTTTGGGCGCCAGCACGAAGATGCCCCACAACCCGAAGATGATCGACGGGACCGCTGCCAGCAGGTCAACCATCGCACCGAACGGTCGCGCGAACCTTTTCGGTGCGTATTGGGTGAGGAATATCGCGATCCCGACCGCCACCGGCACGGCCACCACCAGGGCGCTGACAGAACTCAGCACCGTGACCATGAACAAATCACGAATACCGAACGCCAGATGCTCCGCACTGGTCGTATTGAATTGCGCGCTGGTGAAGAAGTTCGCGTGGTTCGCTTGCAGCGACGGCACGGCGCGAATCAAGAGAAATATCGCGATCAGCACGATCGCGATCACGATCGTCATACCGGCAGCCGCGGCGACCAACTTGAACAGTTGGTCGCCGCGCTGCACCTTGTGCGGATCGGTCGCCTTCAGCACGGGCTGAGTTCCGGTTGCCGGACTGGCGACTGCTCCGCGGGTCATGACACTCCGGATCACGCGATCGCGTTGACCGCAGTCGACAGCTTCGACTTGAACGAGTCCGGAATGGGAATGTATCCGTTGTCCGCCAAACCGTTTTGGCCCGCGCCGATGGTGCTCTGCAGGAACGCCTTCACGGCCGTGCCGACCTGGGAGTCGGGGTATTTCGAGCAAACGATCTCGTAGGTCGCCAGCACGATCGGGTACGAACCGGCCTGCGTCGGCTTGTAGAACGAGTTGGTGTCGAGCACGAGGTCGTTGCCCTGCCCCTTGACGGTGGCACCGGAGATCGTCTTGCCCACGGAGTCGGCGCTGATGGCGACCGCATCAGGCCCGGCGGAGGTCACGATCTTGGCCATGTTCAGGTTCTGGGCCTTGGCGAACGACCACTCGTTATACGTGATCGATCCCTCGGTGGCCTTGATCGCGGCCGAGGTGCCGTCGTTGCCCTTGGCGCCCTCACCGACACCACCGTTGAACGTCTTGCCGGCGCCCTTGCCCCAGGCGCCGTTGGAGGCCGCATCGAGGTAGTGCTGGAAGTTATCCGTGGTCCCGGACTGGTCGTTACGGAAGACGACGTGGATCGGCTCGGCCGGCAGGGAGGTTCCGCCGTTGAGGCCCGCGATCGCCGGATCGTTCCAGGTGGTGATGGCGCCGTTGAAGATCTTCGCCGCGGTCGGGCCGTCCAGAGTCAGCGAACTGACGCCCTTGACGTTGTAAGTGATCGCGATCGGGCCGAACACCACCGGCAGGTTCCACGCCGGCGAGCCACAGCGCTGCTGGGCCGCGTCGTACTCTTTTTGGGCCAGCGGCGAGTCGGATCCACCGAAATCGGTTTGGTTGCCGTTGAATTCGCTGATTCCGGCGCCCGAACCGTTGGCGGTGTAGTTCAGGGTCTGACCCGGGCACGCCTGCTCGAACGCGTTGACGAAGCGGGTCATCGCGTTGGCCTGGGCCGTCGAGCCACTGGCCTTCAGCGTCTTCTTGCCGCCGCAACTCACATTGCCCGCGGATCCGCCAGTCGTCGCACTGCTCCCGCTCGCCCCACTCGAATTGTTGTTTTCACTGCCGCATCCGGACAACACCAGCGCTGCGCTAGCCAGGACACTCACCGCGGCACCAAACCTGTTGAGTCTCAAATCACTTCCTAACAGTAGGGATTGATCGCCGCTGCCTTTGGCCGCGGCTCGCCAACTAGCGTTCCTCGCAGCCATGAAGCTAACAGCAACAAGGTTAACGCTCGGCGAATTTTTCCCTGCCATAACTCCGGGGGACCCGGCACTGAATTGCGACCATCCGGACCGTTACATCGTCCCGTCCGTATGACAAACTAGAACCTGTTTCAGAAATGCCGTTATCGGAGTCGGTGAGGTCTGTTACCGTTTCGCCGGACAACTCGAATAGAGAGGCCGCAATGATCCTTGACAGGTTCCGACTGGACGACAAAGTCGCCGTCATCACAGGTGGCGGGCGCGGCCTCGGTGCGGCCATCGCGCTGGCCTTCGCCGAGGCAGGCGCCGATGTGCTCATCGCGTCGCGCACGCAATCTCAACTAGATGCCGTCGCCGAACAGGTCCGCGCCACCGGCCGCCGCGCCCACGCCGTCGCCGCCGACCTGGCCCACCCCGAGTCGACTGCGGAACTGGCCGATCTGGCCGTCGAGGCGTTCGGAAAACTAGACATCGTCGTCAACAATGTCGGCGGGACCATGCCCAACACCTTGCTGACCACCTCGACCAAGGACCTCAAGGAGGCGTTCACCTTCAACGTCGCCACCGCGCACGCGTTGACCGTCGCGGCGGTGCCGCTGATGCTGGAGCACTCCGGCGGTGGCAGCATCATCAACATCACCTCGACCATGGGCAGGCTGGCCGGACGCGGGTTCGCCGCCTACGGCACGGCCAAGGCCGCGCTCTCGCACTACACCCGGCTGGCCGCGCTGGACCTGTGCCCGCGCATCCGGGTCAACGCCATCGCGCCGGGGTCGATCCTAACGTCGGCGCTGGACGTGGTGGCCTCCAACGAGGAGCTGCGCGCCCCGATGGAGAAGGTCACGCCGATGCGCCGTCTCGGCGATCCGGTCGACATCGCCGCCGCCGCAGTCTATTTGGCGTCCCCGGCCGGCAGCTTCCTCACCGGTAAGACCCTGGAGGTCGACGGTGGGCTCACCTTCCCCAACCTCGACATCCCCGTCCCCGACCTGTGAACTGAAGGCCGCTAAAGACCACTAAGGAGCCCGCCATGGCCATACCCGTCGTTCAGTTGGGCACCGGCAACGTCGGCGTCCACGCGCTCAAGGCGCTGATCACCAATCCCGAGTTCGAGCTCAGAGGCGTGTGGGTGTCGTCGGATGCCAAGGCCGGCAAGGACGCGGCGGAGCTTGCCGGACTTACGGATTCGACCGGCGTGCTGGCCAGCACCGACCTGGACGCCGTGCTCGCCACGGGCCCGCAGTGCGCCGTGTACAACGCCCTGGCCGACAATCGCCTGCCCGAGGCTCTCGAGGATTACCGCCGGGTCCTCGCCGCCGGAATCAACATCGTCGGCAGCGGCCCGGTCTTTCTCCAGTACCCGTGGGAAGTGATCCCCGAGGAGCTCATCAAGCCGCTGGAAGATGCCGCGCGCGAAGGCAATTCGAGTCTGTACGTCAACGGCATCGACCCGGGCTTCGCCAACGACCTGCTGCCGCTGGCACTGGCCGGCACCTGTCAGAGCATCCAGCAGATCCGCTGCATGGAGATCGTCGACTACGCCACCTACGACAGCGCCGCCGTCATGTTCGACGTGATGGGATTCGGTAAGCCCCTCGACGAGATCCCGATGCTGCTGCAGACCGGCGTGCTGAGCCTGGCGTGGGGATCGGTGGTGCGGCAATTGGCCGCGGGTCTGGGCATCACGCTCGACAGCATCGCCGAGGAATACATCCGCGAGCCCGCGCCCGAGGACTTCGACATCGCCTCGGGGCACATCCCCAAGGGGACCGCCGCCGGGCTGCGGTTCGAGGTGTTCGGAATGGTCAACGGCGACCCCGTCGTCGTCCTGGAACACGTCACCCGGTTGCGCGAGGACCTGCGTCCCGACTGGCCTCAGCCCGCCCAGCCCGGCGGCTCCTACCGCATCGAGATCACCGGCGAACCGTCGTACGCGATGGACATCTGCCTGAGCAGCCCCAACGGCGATCACAACCACGCCGGACTGGTCGCCACCGCGATGCGGGTCGTCAACGCGATCCCAGCGGTGGTGGCCGCCCCGCCGGGCATCGTGACGACCCTCGACCTGCCCCTGGTCACCGGACGGGGACTCTACCTCCCGGGGTGATCGCCCGGGAAAACGCCCACTACCTCGGTTTTCGCAAAGCGGGTTGTCCCGGCGTGCACCACCAGATGGTGTATTCGGTTAACCTAACTTTTTTATTCGAGAATGTGGATCGAGGGCCGATACGTTGGCGCAGGGCACCGAGGCCTCGCTCAAGACGAGCTGGTATCTGCTCGGCCCGGCGTTCGTCGCCGCAATCGCTTATGTCGATCCGGGAAACGTCGCGGCCAACGTCAGCGCCGGCTCGCAGTATGGCTACCTGCTGCTGTGGGTCATCGTCGCGGCAAACGTGGCGGCGGGCCTGGTGCAGTACCTGTCCGCGAAACTCGGGTTGGTGACCGGACGGTCGCTGCCCGCGGCAATCGGCACGCGGATGGGCCGCCCGCTCCGGCTCACGTTTTGGGCGCAGGCCGAAATCGTCGCCATGGCAACCGATGTCGCCGAAGTCATCGGCGGGGCGATCGCGCTGCGCATCCTGTTCGGCCTGCCGCTGCCGGTCGGCGGGATCATCACCGGCGTGATCTCGATGCTGCTGCTGACGATCAGGGACCGCCGTGGGCAACTCCTGTTCGAGCGCGTCATCACGGGCTTGCTGCTCGTCATCGCCGTCGGCTTCGCGGCGAGCTTCTTCGTCGCTACGCCACCGCCCGAGGCCGTGGTGGCGGGATTGCTCCCCCGGTTCCACGGCACCGAAAGCGTGTTGCTGGCCGCCGCCATCCTCGGCGCCACCGTGATGCCCCACGCGGTGTATCTGCATTCGGGCCTCGTCCTGGATCGGCACGGGCATCCCGCGCCCGGCCACGACCGGCGCTGGCTGCTGCGCGTCACCCGGGTCGACGTCGTGCTGGCGATGGCCGTCGCCGGGATGGTCAACGCGGCGATGCTGCTGGTCGCCGCGATCAACCTGCAGGGCCACCGGGAAAGCGCGACCATCGACGGCGCCTACACCGCGATTCACAACACGTTGGGCCCGACGATCGCGGTGCTGTTCGCGATCGGGCTGCTCGCGTCCGGCCTGGCGTCGTCGTCGGTGGGCGCCTACGCCGGCGCCATGATCATGCAGGGATTGCTCCATCTGTCGGTCCCCATGCTGGTGCGCCGGCTGGCGACGCTGTGCCCAGCCGTCGCGATCCTGGCGCTGGGCTGGGACCCGACCCGCGCGCTGGTCATCTCGCAGGTCGTGCTGTCCTTCGGTATCCCGTTCGCGGTTCTTCCGCTGGTCAGGCTCACCAGCAACCGCGACCTCATGGGTAGCAACGCCAACCATCCCGTCACCACCGTTGTCGGCTGGGGCGTCGCCGTCATGGTCAGCGTGCTCAACGTCGTGTTGATCTACCTGACCGTGGCGGGTTAGCCAGCGGCGTGCGCACCGAAATCCACGTTGGCGTGCAGCTCACTCGCGATTCTTCGCGCTAGGCGTAAATCTCGACGTCAAAGCTATTGCCTTCAAAGCTGTTTGAAGCCGTCGCAAGAAAATCGCAAGAACTTCACCAAGACCTGGCAAGCGGCGCGGGACAACCTGATGACGCCCGCCGCGGCACGGCCACAAAAAAGTTCTCGAAAAAATGTCCGACTCACGCCGGGTGCGTCCTCTTACCTGTGACGGCGACCCAACCCCGGGCCGCGACCCGTACTGAAAGAAGCACCTCATGAGCACCTGGGACGACATGGACCGAACCGCCCTCGCACCGCGCGTCGACGACGTCACCGAGGCCTGGGCCTGGGCATCGAGTCCGCTCGGCGACCCGACCGACGAGTCCGGCGATCGGCCGTCCGGCCACGAGTTTTCGCCGAACCCCATCACCTCGGCCAAGCCGAGGTCCATCGACAAGCTGTGGGTCACCGCGGGCGTCGTCGGCCTGATCGGTGCGGGCGTCGCGCTGGGCATAACCTTCCTCAGCAGCTCGCCCCAACCGCGGTCCGTGGCCGTGACTTCGGGCTCAACGGCCGTTCCCGTCTCGGCGGCCGCTCCCGCCGCGGTGGTGCCCTCGCCGGACAACGGCCCGGTCCCGGTCCCGGTCGACGCCGCGCCTGGCGGCCCGGCCCCCGTCGCGGTGGTCGCGCCCCCGCCGGATAACCCCGCGCCGGCACCCGACCCGGGCGCCCCGCCCGCCGCCGCTCCCCAGGGCCCGGTGGTCGTGGTGAACGCGCCTGCGCCAGTACCCGTCTGGGTCCCCGCTCCCCCGCCGCAGCTACCGCCGCCGCCTTCGCTGCCGCCGCTGCCCGTGCCGCCCAAGCTGCCCCCGCTGCCCGCGCCGCCGAAGCTGCCGCCGCCACCGCCGCCGCCGGTACTGTGCCTGCCGCCGCACCACCTCGTGCAGGGCGTCTGCAAGTGAGCACGCGGGCCCGGGCAAGGCTGGTATGGCTCCTGACCTCCCATGCGTCCACCACGGAGCTGGAATTTCTCGTGCTATTTCACCGCTGTGCGCGCACACTTGTTCGCAGCGTTGGTTCTCGCACGAGGGGCACCGACGCCTCATCGGCTGGGGAGACGATGTGACGACCGCACTATCGAACTTTGACATCGTCAGCGACGGGGAGCTGGCCCGCGCGGCGGCGACGGGTGATCGTCGCGCCTTTGCCATGATTTACGACCGTTACGCCGATCGGCTGCACGACTTCTGCATCGGCATGGTCCGCGATCGCGACACCGCGGCCGACTGCGTGCAGGACGTCTTCTGTTCCGCCGCCACCCAACTGCCCAAGCTGCGCGACCCCGAGCGGCTCCGCCCCTGGCTGTATGCCATTGCCCGCAACGAGGCCCTGCGCTGCATCCGGGACCGCCGCCGCGAACAGGTCGCCGACGAGCTGCCCGAGGCCGCCTCGCAGGACGCGGGACCCGATACCATGGCCGCCCGCAACGAGCTGGCCGCCCTCGTCGCCGAGGCCGCCGGCGGGCTGGTCGACCGGGACCGCGCGGTGCTGGAGCTGGCCTACCGCCACGGCCTGGACGGGCCCGAGCTGGCCAACGCGTTGGAGGTCAGCCCCGGCACCGCCAACAAGATGGTGTCGCGGCTGCGCAACACCATCGAATCGTCGTTGGGTGCGCTGCTGGTGGCCCGCCGCGCCCAGCACACCGCCGACAAATGCGCCGAGCTGGGCACCATCCTGGCGGGCTGGGACGGGCGCTTCAGCGTGCTCATGCGCAAGCGCATCACCCGCCACATCGAGTCATGTTCCGTCTGCGAAGAGGAACGCCGACGCCTGGTCAACCCGGTCGCGTTGCTCGGTGCGGCGCCGGTGTTCATCCCCGCGCCCGGCTGGTTGCGGGATCAAACGCTGGGACAGATCCGGCTGACGTCGGCCGACAGCGACCTCACCACGGACGACAGCGGAGACGGCCACGCCTGGTCGGACGACGCTTACCCACCGACCGCCGGCGGCGGCGGCGCGGACGAGCGTGACGGGGACTACCTCGACGCCGCGCGACCACAGCGGGCGCGCCGGTTGATCCCGTGGATCGCGCTGTTCGCGGGCACCTTCATCCTTGCGCTGGGGCTCATGTACAGCCTGCTGTACCACCACAAGACGGCCATCACACCGACCGAGCTGAGTCGCATCGCGCCCGCGCCGATGATGAAACCGCCCGCACCGCCGGCCGCCAACCAGATCCCACCCGCGCCGCCCGCGAATCCCGTGGCCCCCATCTATTCGCCCCCGCCCGTGCAGGCGCCGGTCGCCCCCGCCCCGCCGGTGGTCGCGCCGCCGGTCGCACCGCCGCCGGTGGCGCCCCCGCCGCCGGTCGCGCCGCCCCCGCCTGTGGTGCTGCCCCCGCCTGTCGTGCTGCCACCGCCGCCCGTCGTCGTGCTGCCACCGGTGATACTTCCCCCGCCCATCGTGTTGCCGCCGCCGCCGTCGGGAACGCATCCGTCGCCGCCGCGGTACCCGCCGCCGTCGCCACCGAAAGCGCCTCCCCCCTCCGGGACGCCGGCTCCACCTCGGCCTCTCCCTCCGCCGAAGCCGAACCCACCGCCGCCGCCACCGCCGTCGAGTCCGGCTGGCCCGATCCTGCGGTGACCGGTACGTAGCGCGCGCGTCTACCCGTACGGCACTATGGGAACGTCGTCGTCCGTGGAGAGGCTCGCGGGAGTTAGCTTGGTCCAAGATCTCAGCGCCCAGACGGTGACTGCCTAGATGCCGGCCCGCCGGCACCCCTATTTCGCATACGGGTCGAATTTGTGCGTCAGGCAGATGGCGCTGCGCTGCCCCGACGCGGCGGATCCGCGACCGGCGGTGCTGGCCGACCACGACTGGCTGATCAACCAGCGCGGCGTGGCCACCGTCGAGCCGTTCAGCGGCAACGAGGTGCACGGGGTGTTGTGGCAAGTCTCCGACGACGACCTGGCGACGTTGGACAGCGCCGAGGGCGTTCCGGTGCGGTACCGCCGCGACCGGCTGACCGTGCACACCGGCGACGGACTGTCACCGGCCTGGGTTTACATCGATCACCGGGTGATCCCGGGCCCGCCCCGACCGGGATATCTGCCTAGGATCATCGACGGCGCCGCGCAGCACGGGCTACCGCAACGCTGGATCGACTTCCTGCGCCGCTGGGATCCGTCCCGCTGGCCCCGGCCCGTAATCGCTAAAACCCCCGCGCCGCAATCACTTTCAGCGCTGTTGAGCGAACCTGGCGTTACCGAGGAGAACCGGCTGCGGTCGCGTTTCGGTTTCCTCGCCATCCACGGCGGCGGCCTGGAAGAGATGACCGACGTCATCGCCGAACGCGCCGCCGAGGCCGCCGACGCCTCGGTGTACGTGGTGCGCCATCCCGACCGCTACCCGCACCACCTCGCGTCGGCCCGCTACGACCCGGACGAGTCGCCGCGGCTGGCCGAGTTTCTCGATCATGTCGACGTCGCCGTCTCGCTGCACGGCTACGGGCGCATCGGGCGCGGTACCCAACTGCTCGCCGGGGGACGCAACCGCGCGCTGGCGGCCCACCTGGCGCGACACATCCGGCTGACCGGTTATCAGGTCGTCACCGACATCGACGACATCCCGCGCGAGCTGCGGGGCCTGCATCCCGACAACCCGGTGAACCGGGTCCGCGACGGCGGGACGCAGCTGGAACTATCGGTCCGCGTGCGGGGTCTCAGTCCGCGCAGCCCGCTGCCGGGCGCCGACGGATTGTCGCCGGTCACCTCCGCCCTGGTACGGGGGCTAGCGGCCGCGGCGCGTTCCTGGTAAGTGTTTTGGTCGTTGAACGGAGGTTGTTGGTGGGCAAGGATTTTCGCATCGGGCTGAGCATGCGGTTCTTCAAGTCGCGCTCCGCGTTGGTCGACAAGGTGAAGCGCGCGGAAGATCTCGGCTACGACATCTTGTGCGTGCCCGACCATCTCGGCGCGGCGGCGCCGTCGCCGACGCTGACCGCGGTCGCGATGGTGACCACCAAGATCAAGCTCAGCATGTATGTGCTCAACGCCGCCTTCTATAAGCCGGCCCTGCTCAGCAGGGACCTGCAGGCACTCGACGTGTTGAGTGAGGGCCGCCTCGAGATCGGGCTCGGGACCGGTTACGTCCGGGAGGAATTCGAGGCCGCCGAGCTGCCGTATCCGAGCGCCGGGGCGCGCGTCGACTACCTCGAGCACATGACGACCTACCTCAAGGAGCATCAGCCGACGACGCCGATCCTCATCGCCGGCAACGGCGACCGGGTGCTGACGATAGCCGCCCGGCACGGCGACATCATCGGGCTGACCGGTGCCAGGGTGCGCGACGTCGACGACCCGCTGGCCGAACGCATCGAGTTCGTCCGCAACGCCGCGGCCGACCGGTTCGACGCGCTGGAGCTGAACATGGTCATCACGGCGATGCCGCGCGAGGGCGAAACCGAACCCGATTTGAGGATGACCCGCCAATACGCGCCCGACCTGCCCGATGAGCAGTTGCTGTCCATGCCGTCGGTGCTCAGCGGGTCACCCCGCGAGATGGCGGACACGCTGATCGGGCTGCGCGAGAAGTACGGCCTGAGCAGCTTCACCGTGCAGGACAACAATCTCGACGCGTTCGCAAAGGTGATTGCCGAGCTGCGCTGACCGGAACGAGTGACAAGATGGCGCCGCTCCGCTGAAGGGACGAATGACCCTACGTCGACACCGTCTGCGTATCTATGGTTGGTCTGCCGGGAGGCGAATATCGCTGCACCGTCACGATTTAGGAGTGCATGATGCCCATGGAGCGCCACCACCTGAAATATGCGATGACCGGCTGCCGAAACGACCGTTGGAGCAGGTCGTGAGCACTCACTATGGCACCGGACCGGCGCCCGGCGAATACAGCGCAGACGACGAGGACCAGCTTCAGCCTGAGGACACCCTCATCGACCGCGGCATGGATGACATCCTCGACGAAGGCTATTCGCCTCCCGAGCGACCGTACGGACCTGGGGCCTTCGGCCCGTCCGAGACTCTGGACCAGATGCTTGCCGAGGAAGAGCCGGATCCGGCGTCGCGAATCGATGTCTTGCTCGATGAAACTGAGCAGGAGCGATCCGACGAATCCGAGCGCGAGGCCGAATTCCCGGAGCGAAGCGAGGTCGGCCACGCGCGAGCGGGTCGACTTGTGGCGCCGGACCTGGGATTTGGCGAAGACTCCGAGGCGGAGTTAGTCGCCGAGGATGTCGGGATCTCCGGAGGTGCAGCGTCTGCCGAGGAAGCGGCGGTTCACATCATCGAAGACGACGCTCCCGTCATCGACGGCGAAGAGTGGTGAGTTGAGCGCCGGGTTCCGGCAGTCTGCCGTCGCGGCGGTAGCCTGAGAAATCCGATCGGCCCTCGCGGAGGATTGTTTCAGCATGAAGATGTGGATTCAAATCGCCGGTCAGGACGACGATGATGCATATCCCGACGGCGCGGCGTATGAAGTACTCACCGGCGGCGTGCTAAAGGTCAGCAACGGCAACGACATTCACCTCTACAGCCCGGCGTACTGGCAAGAGGTCACGATCGACGCCCGCCCCGCGGGCGAGCGAGACGAACGAGCCCAACAGCTCGACGAAGATCTCAGATGGCAGTGATGGTTGCGCTGCCTCCATCACGCGCGGAAGGCAGCCGCAAATGCGATCCGCGCGACGCGTCGCATGGCGGCGGTCGAGCCCGCTAAACTCACACCGCCGCCCCGCGAGGTTTGGTCAGGCATTCGAAGACGTTCCTCGCCCTCGTAGCTCAGGGGATAGAGCACGGCTCTCCTAAAGCCGGTGTCGCAGGTTCGAATCCTGCCGGGGGCACTCGGTGTTTGCGCAGTTCAGCGATGGTTTTCAGATGTCTGCCGACTGGCCTCGGCCGGTTCTGGTCGGTGATTGGTTGGCATCATATGACGCATCCTGGTTGGCGATAGCCAATCGCGCGGCATCAACCGCCGATGAGCGCGTGAGCGTCTTTCATCAACAGCTTCAGTGCGGCGGATCGGTCGGAGACCCCAAAACTAGAAGTGGGCGTAGAACGGGCCTCATCGTGCGGCACGCGCACAAAAGCGGCCCACGGCCTGCCTATAGTAAAAACTGCTATAGTGAGGCATGAGTGGTCGGAGTGACGTATTGCGGACGGTGATGCACGAAACAGGCACCACCCAGTCCGAGTTGTCTCGACTCAGCGGTGTGCACCAGCCGAGCATCAGCCAGTTCCTCTCCGACAAGGTTGAACTCAGCGATGAGCAGCTCGACCGACTGCTGTCCTGTATGGGGTACCGACTCGAAATCACCCGCCAACCGGTCACTCCCGAGCTGACACGTTCCGAACGCCGCTCGTGGAAATTGCACCGCGAGCTGGCCAGACACCTGACGCGGTCAACCCTTACCCAATGGCAACCCACGATCGAGGGCAACCTGCGGCGATTACGGTCCGGCGTCACCGGCCAGCCGCACATGAGAAACCTCGACCGCTGGGAATCACTCATGAGAAGCGGCGACGTACCCGGCCTTCATCGTGTCCTCACTGGACTCGGCCGCGATTGCATCGAGATGCGCGAAGTCTCACCGATGGGTGGACTGCTCCCCGATGAGGACCGCATCCGCGTTCTGCGCACGGTGCGCTGATGCGGCGCGATCAGCTTGAGCACGCTATCCGGACCGCCTGCCAAATCGCCGGCCTGACTGAAGTGATCATCGTCGGCTCCCAAGCGATCCTGGGCACCTACACCGAAGAGCAGCTGCCCTTCTACGCCACCAGGTCGGTGGAAGTCGACGTTCTACCGATCGCCGACGACACTGGTGAAATCGCCCGTCTTGCAGATGAACTCGAGGGAACAGCGGGCGAGTTCTCCCCGTTTGAGCAGCTTCACGGTTTCAGCATCGACGGCGTGGACCTGCAGACCTCGGCACTGCCCGATGGATGGCGCGATCGACTGGTCAAGGTCCAGAATGAGAACACCGCCGCCCCATCGGGTGAACCTCAATTCATCGGATGGTGCCTCAACAAGGAAGACTTGTGTGTTGCGAAATTGTGTGCTCTCCGAGAGAAGGACCGGAACTTCGTCGATGCACTGATCACTGCTGATCTCGTCGACCCGCAAGTGATCGCAACGCGTCTCGCGACTGTACCCGAACGCTTTCGGAGAGCCTCCCAACGCGCAGCTGCCTGGCTCGCTCACCGCACAAACAACGTTGAGTAGCTCGTGAAGCCGCGGACACCGCGGCCGCGATGGCGGCGCCGACGCGCGCTACCTTGGCTCCGTGGCCAACGACGAGACGACACCTTCGGATTTGAGGCAGTGCGGCTGCTTCACAACTACTTAGCCGCGCTGGCATCGCTACGCGATGTGCAGCGCGTCATCCACCGGCGGGTCTGGCCCGAGCTCAATGCACCTGACTCGGATGACAAGCGCACGACAAGGTGGGAAGTCGAGGTGTGGACGCCCAAGATCAACGAGTTATTCGGCGATGAGCCCACGGTGTTCCTCGTGGACCTGCGCAACTACTCGATGCACTACGCCATCCCGGTCATGTCAACGAGCACCAACTTTCAATCAGTGGGCGGTCCCGGTTGGCCTGCGGCGATGAGCAATACCATTTCGGTCAACCGTATAGAACTGCTCAAGTGGGACGGGTGGCGGTCGAAGGGCAAGAGTCACATCACCTCGGCGCCTGGCGACAGCATCGACATCGTTACGCCCATCGCGACCTATTCCACGAGGGTTCGGGAATTTTACGGATGGTTCTGGGATCAGATCACCAACTCGGCGCGTCCTGAAATCGCCGAATATTATTCCAAGTCAATGGAATTCGGTCACTACCTCGAAGTCGAGGGAACCGTTTCACAATTCGGGCCGGACGGGCGCAAAGTTCGACCGGGGCGTAGCCCAAGCTCACAGCACTGACGTCGACGACACCCGCGCCATCGACTCTCGGACAGCGGCGAGGGCCCCCTCGGGGAAGTCCACCGCCCCACCGATCCGGGTCGCAGCCAGCTCTGCCTCGGCGCTTTCCTCGATCGCCACCAGCAGTCGAGCAGTAGCAAGAGGGTCAGGGCCGAACGCCAAGAGACCATGGTTGGCCAGCAAAACCGCGGCTGTCGCCGGGTGTCGTCCGAGAGCCTCGGCGATGTTCCGAGCAGACATACCCGACCCACGAGGTCCCCATGCCGCCACTGGCACGTCTTCGGCCTGCCCGAAACGCAGCAACGGCTCAAACCGGCACGGCAACGGCCGGTGGGCCAGCGCGAAAGCCGTCGCGGCGGGAGAGTGGGTGTGAATTACTGCGCCGACGTCAATGCGAGCGTTGTAAACGACGCTGTGCATGGCGATAATTTCGGCGTTCTCCGGCGCTAGCTCGCCGTCAAGGACCTCGCCATCAAGACCGACCGTGGCCAGCTGGTCAGGGCGCAACTCTCGCACGTACCCGGTCGTGGTCAGCAAGAACCGATCCGCGTCGAGCCTGGCGCTCAGGTTGGCCAGCCCGGAGTGCGATAGCACCCCCGAGACGAGTAGATGCTTGTTAGCTTCGATGATCCGTTGAGCATGGATTTGCACTTCATGTGCAGTCGTCATCTCGCATTCTCCGAATCCCGTTTCATTCGATCCAGTTTGCTGCAAACAGATTTGCCGGGCACGCGGACCATGGACGTGTTTGGATGACGCATTCTTCGTGTCGGCTCGGCCTGCTTGAGCGTGCTCTTCCGCGCAGGTGCAGTCAATAAGGTGGGGCCGACGAGTTGAAAGCCCTGCCCCTAGCTTCAGCAGCGTTCGAGGGTCCGGCAGGAATAGCGCCGGGTGGCAGCGAGTCGCCGCTTTACGGCGACGGGATCTTTCGATGAGCGGCCGGCGCCGCGGCGCTTCTGTGGCTTGCACATTGCGCAGCCGCGCCACGTTCGCGATGGGTGGTGGGTGGGCACGGGGTGCTCCCGTTGTGACTCCCGCAAGGGAAGAGTGGGACCTTACCCAAGCTCGATCAGGTGGGCAATCCCATCCGGGTTCGCAGCTCAGGCTCGTGGCTAGCCACTTCGGAGTTGCAGGGGAGTCCGGGCTTGAAGTCGGCTGGCACCAGGTGCTTGCCAATGGCCTTCTCGAAGCATCGCCAGCACGGCCACCCGTCTAGGCCCGGGCACGTGTTCCCACTCATAGCGGTGCACAGCGCCGATGTCGTACACGAATTCCCGCCAGCCATAGCCGCCGTGGATACGCACGGGGCGCGCGCCGGCGTCCGCTTCGTAGTCCTCCTCCCATGTTCGAATCTTGAGCTCCAATTCGACGAGCCCGTGGGGCGTGAACGGAGCACCACCTGCAGCTCAGCACCAGCGAATAGGTCCTGCGCGTGATCAATTGGCGGCTTCGCGGTGGCGACGACCCCGGTCACTGCTGACCCGGCAGCGGCGGCAGGCCATCCCGGATGTCTTGCAAATTGCCTTGAATCCCCTGCAGATCACGCTCGATGGCCTGCAGTCCGGACAGGGCGTTTTGGAAGCCGGTCTGGAGGTGCTCCTGGCCGGAAGGTTGGTACTGAGGGCAATACGCGACGACGGCACCGGCCGCGACGCTGGCGCTTTGATTGGCATCCCAGATCGACGATTGCTGCAGAACGCGGACGGCCTCGGCGAAGTCGGGTTGGTTGGCTAGGAACTCGCACACCGCATGCCCGTGGGTCGTCACGTACTCGTTGCTGGGCACCGGCACGCCATCCTGTTTCAGCGCACCGATGAACGCCCTGTCGACGATCTCCAGCGACGGAGCGTGCACCACCGGCGCGGCCGGGCTGGGCGCAGCGGCCGGCGGGGGTGGGACGGCCGCCGGCGCCGGGTCGGCCGACGGCGGCGCCGGGTCCGATTTGTGCGTGCCGAACATGACCGCCACCACGGCGGCGGCGACGGCCAGCAGGGACAGCGGCAACGCCGCGAGGGGAAGGAAGCGGCGACGCCGACGCTTGCGGCCGTGAGGCGCGCTGCGCGGCGATGAGGTGTCGGAGACCACCGGAACGTCGTCGATCGGCTCGGGTTCGACGACCTCGACGGGGTGGCCTAGGCGTTCGTCGAGCAGCGCGTCGATGTCCCGGATCGACGGCCGACCAGCCTGCGCATGGCTCGATTGGCGCCCAAGAGCGATGAGCCTCAACTCTTGGTCGATCGCCTCCCGATCGCGCATATCAACCAGTCTGCGGGTGTCACGACGTTGCGGCAAGCCCCGGTGACCGCTGACAACGCGCGTGCGCTTAGGGCAGAACGGTGTGCATCAGCATCACGTCGTACGCCGACCACAGCGACAGGTTGAAGTACAGGTCCCGCCCCGACGACCAGGGGTGGATCATCGGCGCATAAATGCCGCCGGGCATCTGGAACGACGACACCAGCGGTTGCTCCCCGCTCCACGGTCCGGTCGGCGTCGGCGCGGTGCGCGCCACGACGTCATTGCTGCCACCGTTGGTGTAGAGCACCAGGTACTGCTTGAGGTAGCTGTTGTACTGGGCCGACATCTCGCCGACCGGGCCGGGCCACAGCGGCGTCGCCGCCCCTGGATTGGCCGCGACCCAATGTCCGCCGTTGTCACCGTTCCAGTACTGGTACTTGCTCACGTCCGGCAGCTGGTTCGGGGGAACCCGCGACAGGAACGCCGCGCCGCCGCGCCCCGACGGGGTGCCGAACTGGTAGATGTAGCCGTCGTTCCCCTTCATGAACGCGCCCATCTGGAAGTTCTCATTGCCCGGCGTGAACGGGACCCCGGGGATGGCGTCCGCTGACGCCGTGCGAATGCTGCTCGGGAAGATCCCCCAGTTCTGGCCGTTGTCAACGGATCTCGCGATCGCCGAGTAGTTCGTCTGCCATTCCCCGTCACGGCCCCACTGCCGGATGGACATGTAGCTCATGTACTGGGTGCGCCCGAGGGACATGGCGGTGGTCGGGATGATGCCCGTCTCGTGCGGCGCCTTGTGGATGGTGTTCACGACCTGCTTGGACAAGTTGGACGCCCACACCGGCGAGCCCGAGTACCGATCGTTGGGCACCCCGTCGGCGATGTGGATGCCGTGCGACAGGTCGCGGTCCGAACTGCGGAACAGGGTGTTGTACCGCCATTGCTGACCGCGGACCTTGCAGTAGCCGAACGTGTCACCGAAGGCCATCAGGACCTGGCGGTTGACGGGATCGCCGTTGTCCCAGATGATCCCGAGGTCGGTCCCCGAGATGCTGAATCGTTGGAGGGTCTTGTTAGGGCCCTCCGGTCCGGTCACCCAGTCGACCAGCGATGTCGGGGCCCCCGCGATGTTGGCGGGCGGCGGGGGCGCCGGCTGCGCCGCCGGCTGGGGGGCCGGCTGCGGCTGGACCGGGGCTGCGTTCGGCACTTGCGGGACGCCCGGCGCGGGCGGATTGGGCCCCGGCGGAACGACCCCCGCCTGGGGCTGGATCGGCGCGGAGTAGCGCTGACCGCCCGTCGTTCCCGGCCTGAGCAACGACGAGATCAGCGGACCCAACTTGGGCAACGGCGCCTGGTCGTTCGTGTGAGAGGGCCTACGACCGGTCGGCGGTTGGACGACCGGCTGGGGCGCGGGCATCGCGGGGGGCGCGGCCGGCGGTTCGATGTTCGCTTCGGGCGCGCCGCACGGTGTGGCGTTCGCCGACGGCGCGGGGCCGACCACGACAAAGAAACCGATGGCGGTCGCCGACGCCATCGATAACGACAGGATCCGGGGAATCGCCGTCAATGTCACACCTTTCCCGGGAGCGGGCCGTCACAATTGACGCCCGCAGCTGGCTCATGTGACGATAGTGATTAACGGGGCCAATGTGACTAGCCAGCAGCGGATAGGTATGTATCCGTGACCGTGTCGCAATGCATCGGTTTTGCCGGCGCAGCGCTTGCTGCCGACCAGACGCAGAATCGCACTGTACGAGTACGTGCGATTCTGCGTCTGTTCGCCGTATGGGATCCGTAACCCGGGCCGGGTACGCTGCCATCCGCCGGATAGACCCCGCGGTCAGCCAGGGAGGACATCCGAATGAGTGTCCGTAACGAATTGCAGCCGGACCCATTCCAGGACCGGACGTTTCTTCGCCGTGTTGTCGCCGCGTCCATGGCCGGCACCGTCGTCGAATGGTACGAATTCTTTCTCTACGGCACTGCGGCCACGCTGGTGTTCAGCAAGGTGTTCTTTCCGAGCGGCGGCAACGAGCTCGACGCGATCCTGGCCTCCTTCGTGACCTACGCCGTCGGCTTCGCCGCCCGCCCGCTCGGCGGCCTCGTCTTCGGGCAACTGGGCGATCGGTTCGGGCGCAAGAAGCTGCTGCAGTTCAGCCTGCTGCTGGTGGGCGCCGCGACCGTGCTGATGGGCTGCCTGCCCACCTTCGCGCAGGTCGGGTACTGGGCGCCCGCGCTGTTGGTGGTGCTGCGGTTCATCCAGGGCTTCGCGGTCGGCGGCGAGTGGGGCGGCGCCGTTCTGCTGGTGGCCGAGCACAGCCCGAAGGACAGTCGCGGCTTCTGGGCGAGCTGGCCCCAGGCGGCGGTGCCGGGCGGCAACATGCTCGCCACCGTCGTGCTGCTGTGCCTGACATGGACACTCTCGGACGCGGCGTTCCTGAGCTGGGGCTGGCGCGTGGCCTTCTGGCTGTCCGCGGTCGTCGTGCTGATCGGCTACTACATCCGCACGAAGGTGACCGACGCCCCCATCTTCCTCGAAGCACAACAGGAGGTCGACCGCTCAAAGGCCAGGCAGCTGGGCGCCATCGAGGTCCTGAAGCGTTACCCGCGTGGCGTTTTCACCGCCATGGGCCTGCGCTTCGGCGAGAACACGATGTACTACCTCGTCGTCACCTTCTCCATCACCTACCTCAAGGTGCACGTGCACACCAACACCAAGGCGATCCTGTCGTGGTTGCTCATCGCGCACGCCGTGCACTTCCTGGTCATCCCGTTGGCCGGACGCCTCAGCGACCGGTTCGGCAGGCGCCCAATCTATTTCGTCGGCGCCGTCTGCGCGTGCACCTGGGGGTTCTTCGCCTTCCCCATGATGGACAGCCGGCGCAACGCGATCATCCTGGCGGCGGTCATCATCGGGCTGGTCTTCCACGGTGTCATGTACGCGGTCCAGCCGGCGGCCATGGCGGAGATGTTCCCGACCCGGATGCGCTACTCGGGGGTGTCGCTCGGCTACCAGGTCACCTCGATCGTCGCTGGCTCGCTCGCCCCGATCATCGCCGTTCGCCTGCTCGAGACCTACAAATCCTCCGTTCCCATTGCCTGGTACCTGGCGGCCACCGCGGCGGTGAGTGCGGTGGCCGCCCTGGCCGCCCGTGAGACGAAGGGCATCGACTTGGCGGCGGTCGACCGTGCCGACGCGCAGGCAATCCAGACGCAAACAACCGTGGCCGCACGGGACCCCGCGGCGCCCTGAGCAGTGCAAAGGTGAATTGCCCAGGTCAACGGCGATTCCCACGATCGGCCGTCAGGTTGGGCCAATTTGTTTGTCGATCACCGTAGGCGGCAATGTTCCAAAAGAGGCGTGCGCGTCGGCCGGCCTTCGCGCCCGTCTAGGTCCCGTCGGTTCAGCCCGAGAGCCGACGGGGCCGCCTTTTTTCATGCGCCCGGCGGAGTAGCGTGCCGCATATGGACGGCTCGACTGGGGTGTGGATACTGGGCGGCTACCAAAGCGATTTCGCTCGCAACCTCACCAAGGAAGACCGCGACTTCGCGTCGTTGACCGCCGAGGTGGTCGAGGGAACGCTCACCGCCGCGAAAGTGGACGCCGCCGATGTCGGCGTCGTGCACGTCGGCAATGCCTTCGGCGAGATGTTCGCGAGCCAGGGTCACCTCGGGGCGATGCCGGCCACGGTTTGCGACCAACTCTGGGACACCCCGGCCTCGCGACACGAGGCCGCGTGCGCGTCGGGCAGCGTTGCGGCACTCTCGGCGATGGCCGATCTGCGGTCGGGCGCCTACGACACCGCGCTGGTGGTGGGCATCGAGCTGGAGAAGACCGTCCCGGGTGACACCGCCGCCCAGCACCTCGGCGCCGCCGCGTGGACCGGACACGAAGGCGCAGGCGCTCGCTACCTGTGGCCGTCGATGTTCGCCGAGATCGCCGACGAGTACGACCGGCGCTACGGCCTGGACGACGCGCACCTGCGCGCGATCGCGCAACTGAATTTCGCCAACGCGCGGCGCAACCCCAACGCCCAGACGCGCGGGTGGACGGTTCCCCAGCCAATCACCGACGACGACGCGACCAACCCGATCACCGAAGGCCGGTTACGCCGATTCGACTGCAGCCAGATGACCGACGGCGGCGCCGGGGTGGTTCTCGTCAACGACGCATACCTGCGCGACCACCCCGACGCGCGCCCGATCGGCCGCATCGACGGCTGGGGACACCGCACCGTCGGGCTGGGTCTGCGGCAGAAACTCGACCGCGCGGTCGACGACACTTATGTAGTGCCCCATGTCCGGGCGGCGGTTCTCGACGCCCTCCGAAGGGCCCGGCTGACGCTCGACGACCTCGACGGGTACGAGGTGCACGACTGCTTCACGCCCAGCGAGTACCTCGCCATCGACCACATCGGGCTGACCGGGCCGGGCGAGTCGTGGAAGGCCATCGAAAACGGAGAGATCGAGATCGGCGGGCGGCTGCCCATCAACCCCAGCGGCGGACTTATCGGCGGCGGCCACCCCGTCGGGGCGTCCGGCATCCGGATGCTGCTCGACGCCGCCAAACAGGTCAGCGGCGCGGCCGGCGACTACCAGGTCGAGGGCGCCAACACCTTCGGCACCCTCAACTTCGGCGGCAGCACCGCCACCACGGTCAGTTTCGTTGTCAGCAAAGGGATTTGATCATGGATGTCGAGATCGTCGGCAAGTACCTGTCCACCCTGCCCGAAGACGACGACCACCCCTACCGGACGGGTCCCTGGCGGCCGCAGACGACGGAGTGGGACGCCGACGACCTCACGGCGGTCGAGGGTGAGATCCCCCGCGACCTGGACGGCGTCTACCTGCGCAACACCGAGAACCCGCTGCACCCGGCGCTGAAGACCTATCACCCGTTCGACGGCGACGGCATGCTGCACGTGGTCGGCTTCCGCGACGGAAAAGCTTTCTACCGCAACCGCTTTGTCCGCACGGATGGTTTCCTGGCGGAGAACGAGGCCGGCGAGCCGCTGTGGCCCGGTTTGGCCGAAGCGGTGCAATTGACCAAGCGGGCGGACGGCTGGGGCGCTCGCACCCGGATGAAGGACGCGTCGAGCACCGACGTGATCGTGCACCGGGGAATCGCGCTGACCAGTTTCTACCAGTGCGGCGATCTGTATCGGGTCGACCCGTACTCGGCGAACACCATCGGCAAGGAGACCTGGAACGGGCGCTTCCCCACCGACTGGGGGGTGTCGGCGCATCCCAAGGTCGACGGCAAGACCGGCGAGCTGCTGTTCTTCAACTACAGCAAGCAGGAGCCATACATGCGTTACGGCGTGGTCGACGAGAGCGACGAACTGGTCCACTACGTGGACATCCCGCTGCCCGGGCCGCGGCTGCCGCATGACATGGCGTTCACCGAAAACTACGTGATACTCAACGATTTCCCGTTGTTCTGGGATCCGCGGCTGCTCGAGCACGACGTGCACCTGCCGCGGTTCTATCCCGACATCCCGTCGCGCTTCGCCGTGCTCCCCCGCCGTGGCTCGACGGGCGACATCCGATGGTTCGAGGCGGACCCGACCTTCGTCCTGCATTTCGTCAACGCCTATGAGGACGGCGACGAGATCGTGCTCGACGGCTTCTTCGAGGGCGATCCGCAGCCGCTCGACACCGGGGGAACCAAGTGGGAGAAGCTCTTTCGGTTCCTGGCGCTGGATCGGCTGCAGGCCCGGCTGCACCGGTGGCGGTTCGACCTGGTCACCGGCGCGGTGACCGAAGAGCCACTGTCGGACACGATCACCGAGTTCGGGACGATCAACCCTGATTACGCCACGACCGGCTATCGGTACACCTATGCCGCCACCGGCAAACCGGGCTGGTTCCTGTTCGACGGCCTGGTCAAACACGACGTCCTGACCGGCAACCAGGAGGGCATCTCCTTCGGCGACGGTGTGTACGGAAGCGAGACCGCGATGGCCCCGCGGGTCGGCTCGGCCGGTGAGGACGACGGCTACCTGGTCACCCTGACCACCGACATGAATGCCGACGCCTCCTACTGCGTGGTCTTCGACGCCGCCCGCATCGGCGACGGCCCGGTGTGCAAACTCCAACTCCCCGAACGTATTTCCAGCGGCACGCATTCGACGTGGGCGCCCGGCGATCAGCTGCGGCGCTGGCATACCGCGGAGTCGGCCGCAACCGGGGTGGGGCTGTGACCCACGGATCCCGCCGCCGGCACACGCATTGGCCGCCGGAGTTGGCACCGCTCGGCGGCATCCGCTTTGCCCGGCGCTCGTCGAACTTCGAAGAGACGGTGCGGTTTTACCGTGAGCTGGTGGGGCTGCCGCTCTACGAAACGTTCGAGGCCAGCTACGGCAGCAACGGCGCCATCTTCGGCCTGCCCAGCTGGAACCTGACCCTGGAGATCGTCGAGTCGGTCGAGCCCGTCGCCGTGGATCCTCATGAGCAGCTGTGCCTGTACTTCCCCGACCGGGAGGCCCAGCGTTCCGCGATCGCGCGCCTGCAGGCGGCGGGCCTGGCGCCGGTGGAGCAGCACCCATACTGGGAGGCGACGGGCGCGATCACCTACCGTGACCCGGACGGTCGCGAAGTCGTGTTCGCGCCCTTCGTGTTCGGCGTCAACGAGCCCGAAGGCAGCGCCACCTCGGGCAAGCACGAGTTCCCGTCGGGCTGAAACCTCAGCGGGTTGGCCGGCGGGAGGCCAACGCCATGATCACCGCGATCAGGGAGCACGCCACCGCGAAGGCCGCGGCGACCGCCCCGACGTAGAGGCCGTATTCCGCCGACACCGGCGGGTTGACGTTGAGCTTGTAGTACCACACCGTGAGACCGACGATCAGCAGCGAAATGACCAGCGCCGCAACGGAAGCGATCTTTGCCGACAGTCCTCGGCCCACCATCGCTCCGGCCACCAGCAGCGTCGAGGACAACAACACGATGAGCTGTCCCGCACCGAAGCCCCTCGGCAGTATCAGGTTGCCGTGGGTGCCGCCGATGGCGTTGGCCCAGCCCCCGCCGCCCGCCGCCGTCGTCAGCCACGGCATCCAGGCGCTGGCCGAGATGAGCAGTGCGAAAAATGCCACCAGCCAACCAGGGCGCAGGCGGCGAGTCATGGTTGGGAGATTAGCTGACTCGCCGCCGCACCGGTGCGACCAACTCCCGCTAGCCCTGCAGCGAGGACAGGTTGAAGATGACCCCCGCCGGGTCGGTCGCCGCGGCCAGCCGGCCGTACGGGGTGTCCTCGGCGGCCTGCACCACGGCGCCGCCGTTGTCGGCGATCACCCGCAGCGTCTTGTCGACGTCCTCGGCGCCGAAGAAGATCGTCCAATTCGACGGGACGCCCTCGGGCAGGCAGCCGGCACCGTCCATCACGCCGAGCAACTGTTGCCCATCGAATGATGCGGTGATGTAACGGAATTCGTCGGTGTCGGACACCACCTCGGTGCGCCAGCCGAACACCTGCTGGTAAAAGTCCACGGCGGCACGGAAGTCGCGCGTAGTCAGCTGGTGCCACACCGGGGAACCGGCCTCGCCGATCACCTCGAAGCCGCGGTGCTCCAGCGGCTGCCATAAACCGAAGAGCGCTCCGGTCGGGTCGGCGGCCAGGGCCATGACGCCCTTGGCCGGCACCTCGTGGGGGCCCATGAACACCGAGCCACCCGCCGCCGTCACCGCCGACACCGTCGCGTTGATGTCGGCGGTGTCGAAGTAGGTGGTCCAGCCGTCGGGCAGCTGAGACTCGGTGTGGTTGGCCATCAGGCCGGCGACCCGGTGGCCGTCCTTCGCGGCGTTGACGTAACCGCCGTATTCGGGCCCGGCGGATTCGAACGTCCAGCCGAATAGCGTGCCGTAGAAGTCCTGGGCGCCGTCCAGGTCCGACGTCGCCAAATCGATCCAGCAGGGAGCGCCCAGCGGCGCGCCGTCACGGGTGGGCACGATGACCCCCTCCTCGTTTGTCGTGGTGTGCCCCGTCGTCATCGGGGTTCACACGTATCGACTGGAGCCGGGACGAAAACTCATCGGCCGCGACGAGTCAGCGGCGGACGCCGCCGTCCCCGTTCGTGTGGGGGTCAGCGGCGGTGAACACCCGAACGAAGTTCCGCAGCGACTGGTTGATGTCGCTGCGCAGTGCGGCGGCCACGATCATGCCGATCGGCCCGAACAGCGCGGGACCACCGAGGTGCACGTCGAAGCCGACGGTGGAGCCCTCGGCCGCCGGCTGCACCTTGGCCATCAGCTTCACCTTGACGCCGCCGACGCCATCGCCGTTGAGCGTCATACCCTCCGGTGGCTTGTAGCGCACGACCGTCCACTTGATCCGGTTGTACATGCCCTTGACCTCGACGATCGATTCGACGACCGTCCCCTTGTCGATGTCGTCGGGCAGCGTGCTGCGCCACACCTTGTGGATGGTCAGCCACTCCTTATACCGGGACAGGTCGGAGGCGTGCTTCCAGGCCACCTCGGGGGCCAGCGGGACGTCGATCGATCCGGAGAGTTTCGCCATGCGCTTAGATCTGCTGGTCGCCGGAGACAGCGGAATCGGCGGCCTTCTTCGCCTCTTCGGCCACCTTGTGGATGGTGTCGGAGTACTTGCCCTGCGTCTTGTCGTCGACGAATTCGCCGGCCTTGTCGATCGCCATCTCGACCTTGTCGGCGTTCTGTGCCAACAGGTCCTTCGCCTTGTCCAGGAATCCCATCTTCGTGCCCCTTCCCCGAGGATTCGCCCGGAATTTTACTTGGCGGCCGTCACCGGTTCCCGCCACAGCCGCGGTTGCACCCCCAGCATCCGGGCCCGGATCCACCACGTTGCCTCGATCGCGGCGGCACCCACCACGCCGATCCCCAGCGCGGTCGACGTCAACGCCAGATTGGACGGGTCGAGCAGGAACTTCTCCTGCGCCAGCGGGATGCTGAAGATCACCACGTAGGCCAGGCCGGAGAACACCACCAACGCCACCCGCCACCACTGGTATGGCCGCGCCGCGACCGCGAGCACCCACAGCGCGGTCACCAGCAACGTGATCAGCGCCGCGGTCGACGCCTGCTCCTGCTGGCGGAACGTGGCGTGACGCCCGTGGTAGGCCACCAGGTAGGAGGCGAACGTCGCCGCGCCGACGACGAGCCCGGACGGCAGTGCCGACGTCACCACCCGGCGCACGAAGCCCGGGTACGCGCGTTCGTTGTTGGGCGCCAGCGACAGGACGAACGACGGGATCCCGATGGTGAACCATGCCGCGATGGTGACGTGGATCGGCTGGAACGGGTACAGCAGCGGGTCGGCGTGGAGCGGCTTGGCGAGCAGGCATTCGATGCCCACGAACAGCGCCAGCAGCACCGAGTACACCGTCTTGGTCAAGAACAGGCTGGCGACCCGCTCGATGTTGCCGATCACCCGCCGGCCCTCGCCGACGACGTACGGCAGCGTGGCAAACCTGTTGTCCAGCAACACGATCTGCGCGACCGCGCGCGACGCCGGGCTACCCGCACCCATCGCGACGCCGATGTCGGCGTCCTTGAGCGCCAGCACGTCGTTGACGCCGTCGCCGGTCATCGCCACGCTGTGGCCGTGGGACTGCAGCGCGCGCACGATGGCCCGCTTCTGGTCGGGCCGCACCCGCCCGAAGGTGGTGTGGCTGTCCAGCGTGTCGGCCAGCTCGGCCGGGTCGGTGGGCAGTTGGCGGGCATCCATCGCGTCGCCGCGCAGCCCGAGCTTGCCGGCGACGGCCCCGACCGACACCGCGTTGTCACCCGAGATCACTTTGACCGAAACATCCTGGGCAGCAAAATAATCCAGCGTCTCGCGAGCGTCGGGGCGGACCCTCTGTTCGAGTACCACCAGCGCGACCGGGGTGACCCGGCCGGGCGCGTCGGGGTGGTCCACGGCCACGTCGCCGCGACCCAGCAGCAGGACCCGCAGCCCCTGGGCGCCGATGCCCTCCGCCCGTTCGGCGGCGTCCGACGCGGGATCCAGCAGCACGTCGGGCGCGCCGATCACCCAGTCGCCGCGGTCACCGAAGGACACACCGCTCCACTTGGTGGCCGACTTGAAAGGCGCAGTGGCGGTGGGGATCCAGCCCGGCGGCTGGTCGTAGGTTTCCGCGATCGCGCGCATGCTGGCGTTGGGGCGCGGGTCGGCCGCGGCCAGGGAGGCCAGCGCGTCGGCGACCGGCTGGGACTGCGCGATCTCGACTAGCTCAGCGACCCGCATGCCGCTTTCGGTCAGGGTGCCGGTCTTGTCGGCGCACACCACGTCGACGCGCGCCAATCCCTCGATGGCAGGCAATTCCTGCACCAGGCACTGGCGCTGGCCGAGCCGAATCACCCCAACCGCGAACGCGACCGACGTCAGCAAGACCAGTCCCTCCGGCACCATCGGCACCAGCGCGCCCACCGTGCGCAGCACCGATTGGCGCCAGCCGGCGTGCGTGGTGAAGAACTGCGTGTAGATCGTCAGCAGACCGGCCGGCACCAACAAATAGGTGACGAACTGAAGGATTCGGTTGATGCCGTTGCGCAGTTCGGATTTCACCAGGCTGAACTTGCTGGCCTCCTCGGCGAGCTTGGCGGCGTAGGCCTCCGGGCCGACCTTGGTCGCGCGGTATGCGCCGACGCCGGTGACGACGAAGCTGCCGGACATCACCGCCGCACCCGGGGCCTTGGTGATCGGGTCCGCCTCGCCGGTCAATAGCGATTCGTCGACCTCGAGGTTCTCCTCCTCCATGACCTCGCCGTCGACGACGACCTGGTCGCCGGGGCCGAGCTCGATGATGTCGTCGAGCACGACCTCGCCCGGCATCAGCGTGGTGGTCCCGGACTGCCTGCGCACCAACGGTTTCGCCTGCCCGATGATCGCCAGCTTGTCCAGCGTCTGCTTGGCCCGGATCTCCTGCACCATGCCGATGACGCTGTTGGCGATGATGAGCAGGCCGAACAGCCCGTTGATCACCGAGCCCGTCGCCAGCACGATCAGCAGCAGAACGCCGAGGATCGCGTTGATCCGGGTGAAGACGTTGGCGCGAACGATGGCCGCGACGCTGCGGGTGGCACGTTCCGGGACAGCGTTGGACTTGCCCTCGGCTACCCGCTGGGCCACTTCGGCATCGGTGAGGCCCGCGATCATCGGGTGAAGGTTCCCAACTTGTCCGAGTCGAAATACTCCAGGTTCAACGTGTTGCCGGCGAACACGGCTTTGGAAATCGTTCCGGGCGGGGCGTTTTCGTCGGTCACGGTGAACGTGAAGGCGTCGCCGTCCCAGTGCGTCAGTGGGAACGTCCGATTCTTCGGCCCCAGCGACAGCTGCAGCGCCCCGTCGCGCTCGGTGACGACGGCCGGGCCCCAGTAGTCGCTGGCGTAGACGCCGGCGTAGTCGCGCGCCGGGCGCGCGGGCGCGGGGTTGGCCGGGGGCTGCTTGCCGACCAGCGATCCTTCCGGGTTGTTCATCCAGCCGATCGCCTGCTTGTACTTTTCGGCCCAGTTTTCGCGAATCTGTCCGTATTGCACCAGATCCATGAATTCGGCGGTCAAAGTCTCCGGCACGCCGATGGGCGCGGCGTTGGTGAGCGCGATGATGCCCAGATCCTCGGACGGCATCACCACGAAGTTCGTCGCCGCCCCCAGGGAGAACGCGCCGGAATGGCTGTACTCGGTGCGGCCCGACGAGGTCACCGACACGTTGAAGCCGTAACCGTAGAAACCGGAGCGCGCCTTGGGCGTCGTCGCGGGAGCCGAGACGACCTGCGCGGTGGTGGCGGGTAGCAAGGCTTCCGGGGGGGCGATGCGCCGGCCCTGGTAAGTCCCGTTGCCCAGCAACATGTTCAGCCAGTGCGCCATGTCGTTGACCGACGAGCTGACCCCGCCCGCGGCCGACTGCGGATCCGGATCGCGCTGGAAGCGCGGCTCCCACTTGTCGCCGACCTTGACGTGGTTGACCGCGCGGTCGGGCCGCGCGACGAAGTCGGCGAAGCGCGAACTTGTGTCCGTCATCCCCAGCGGGCGATACAGCACGTCGTCCGAAAGCTCCTCCCACGGCTTGCCGGCCGCGGCCGCGACCGCCTCAGCGGCCGCGGTGACCCCGAAGTTGGTGTAGGCGTAGCTGTTTCGGAAGGACGCCAGCGGTAGGTACTTCAGGCGTGCGAGTACCTGGCGGCGGTCGTAGCCCAGGGCCTCCAGCTTGTCACCGGCGTGGTCGGGCAGCCCGGAACGATGCGAGTACAGGTCGGCGACGGTCACGTGGCCGGTGACGTAGGGGTCGCCCAGCGCGAACCACGGCAGCTTGGACACCGCGGGCGTGTCCCAGGTGACCACGTTGTCACCCACTTCGTGCGCCACCACCGTCGCACCGACGGATTTCGACACCGACGCCAATTGGAAGACGGTGTCGGCGTCCACCTTGTTGTCCTGCGCATCGCCTTTGCTCGCGTCCCTGACGCCGAATCCCTTGGCGTATATGGTCTTTCCGCCGCGCACGATGGCCACGGCCATTCCGGGAATGCCGGTGCTTTTCATCAGGTCGCCGACCAGGCCGTCGACCTTTGCCACGGCCTCGTCGACGCGGCCGGCGGGGATCGCCAGGCCCGACACCTCGTTGGGCGGCGCGTCGGACAGCGCGGGCGGGGGCCCGGAGACCGGCTGCGTGGGGCCGCATCCCGTCAACACGAGCAAAGCCAACGTCGCCGTCGCCGCGCGTTTCGTCATGGCCGCACACTTTAGCCTGACAACAATGCCCGCCGGAACGACAACCTGCACGCCGACAGGACGCTGTTCTTGTCGTGGCCGCCCCACGGACAGGACGTCGGCGCGCGAATCCTGAAGGCCTACAGGGGAAATCGCGTCATCCACATCGGCGACGACCGGATGCACCGGATAGTCGACACCCACTGGACCGAGAGCGATGCCCGCCAGCCGGTGCAATGGTGGGGTCAACACGATCGGGTGACGGTCTATGAGCGGGTCAGAGCCGCCACCACGGGTTGAACCTGCGCGGCGTGGCGGGATCGATGCGCTGCCCGGGCAGCGGCACGGCCACGTCGACCTTGGCGGGGGTCGCCGCCGCCAGCAGGCGCTCGACGGGCTCGGCCCACGGGTGGGGGGCCAGGCGGAAGGTCCCCCAGTGGACGGGCACCAGCAGCCCCGAACCGGAGTCGGTGACGTCCAGGTGGGCGCGAACCGCCTCCTCGGGGTTCATGTGGATGTCCGGCCACGCGGTGTTGTAGGCACCGATCGGCAGCAGGGTCAGGTCGAACGGGCCGTGGTCGGCGCCGATCTGCGTGAAGCTCTTGGTGTAGCCCGTGTCGCCGCCGAAATAGGCGCGGTGGCGGCGACCGATGAACGCCCACGACGCCCACAGCGTGGTGTTGCGGTCGAAGAAGCGGCCCGAAAAGTGCCGCGCCGGCATGCAAATCACCGTCAGCTCGTCGAGCTTGGCGCCCTGATGCCAGTCGAGTTCGACGATGCGGTGCTCGGGAATCCCCCACGCGCGCAGGTGTGCGCCCACCCCGAGCGGCACGAAGAACGGGGCCCGCTGCGTGTGCGCCAGCGCCATGACGGTGTCGATGTCGAGGTGGTCGTAGTGGTCATGGCTGATCACCACCGCGTCGACCGCGGGCAACCCCTCCAGTTGCACCGGCGGGGGATGCAGCCGCTGGGGTCCCACGGTGTCCGACGGCGAGCATCGATTGCTCCATACCGGGTCGGTGAGCACGCGGTAGCCGTCGATTTCCAGCAGCGCCGTCGAGTGACCGAACCAGCTGACGGCCAGCCGCGCGGCGTCCCCGTCGAAGATTTCCGGGGTGGCGAGCGGGATCGGCGCCTTCGGACGGCTGCCGCCGCGGTTACCCAGGAACTCCCACACGATGAGCCGCAGTTCCTCGCGATCCATCTGGTAGATCGACGCGGGGTCGAGGTTGACGAACTCGCCGTCGGAATAGTGCGGCGACCCCTGGGCCACCGCGCGGATCGAGGCGGGCGACGCACCGAGGGCGGCCGGCGCGCCGTGCAGCGCACGCACCAGCCAACTGCCGACCGCCAGCGAGGCCGTGCCGGCGGCCAGTCGCAGCGCCCCCCGCGGCATACCTGTCAGGCTCCCTGGAACTTCGGTGGCCGCTTCTCGATCCGCGCGACCTGCGCTTCGATGACGTCCTGGCTCGCCCAGGCTCTGTCGAAGAGCTCCTTGTGCTCCGGCCAGGCCTCTTCGATGGAGCCGTCGTCGTTGAGCACCCGCTTGGCGTGCTGGATCGCCAGCGGCGCCAAGCCCGTGATTTCGGCGGCCCAGGCCTGCGCGTCCGCCAGCGACCCGATCCGGTTGACCATTCCGGTCTGCAGCGCCACCTCCGCGGTCAGCTTCTCCGCGGTCAGCAGCATCGCGCGCGCCCGGCCATGGCCGACCAACGAAGACAACCGGCGAATGCTCCAGTTATCAAGCGCCAGGCCGTATTTCGACGTCGGGAACTGGAAGAACGCGTCCGGAACGGCGACCCGCAGATCGCATTGCATGGCCAGCTGCAGGCCGGCGCCGATGGCGGGGCCGTTGATCGCGCCGATCACCGGTATCGGGGCCGCATCCATGACCTTGTGCAGCTCGATGAGCCGATCGGGGTAGTCGGCGGCGAACGCATCGCCCGACAGGTCCGCGCCCGCGCAGAACACGGTGCCCTGGCCGGTCAGCACGATCACACGCGTCGACCCGTCGTCGCCGGTCTTCTGGATGGCCTCGCGCAACTCGTCGACGAGCTGGGAATTCAGCGCATTGCGGCGCTCGGGGCGCTGCAGCTCGATGGTCATAACGGCTTCGGTCTGGGTGACGCCGATCATTCACCCAGCCTATATAGCCTCGACGGGTGACTCGTATCACGACCGAACAACTGCGGGATGCCGTCCTCGACGAGGGCTCTTTCGTGAGCTGGGACAGCGAGCCGATGGCCGTGCCGGCGTCGGAGTCCTATACGCGCGAGCTCGCCGACGCCCGGGCCGCCACCGGCCGGGACGAAGCGGTGCTGACCGGCGAGGGCCGCATATGCGGGCGCCGCGTCGCGGTCGTGGTGTGCGAGTTCGACTTCCTCGGCGGCTCGATCGGCGTCGCCGCGGCCGAACGGATCACCGCCGCCGTGGAACGCGCGACCGCCGAGCGGCTGCCGCTGCTGGCCTCGCCGAGTTCCGGCGGCACCCGCATGCAGGAGGGCACGGTCGCGTTCCTGCAAATGGTGAAGATCGCCGCCGCCGTCACGCTGCACAAGCGAGAACACCTGCCGTACTTGGTCTACCTGCGCCACCCGACCACCGGCGGGGTGTTCGCGTCGTGGGGCTCGCTGGGCCACATCACGATCGCCGAACCGGGCGCCCTGATCGGGTTCCTCGGGCCCCGCGTCTACCAGCAGCTCTATGGCGAACCGTTCCCGGCCGGCGTCCAGACCGCGGAGAACCTGCAGCGGCACGGGGTGATCGACGGTGTGGTTGCGCTCGACGAGCTGCGCCCGATGCTGGATCGCGCGCTGAGGGTGATCGCCGATCCGCCCGGCGAGCTGCCCGAGGCGTCGCCACCCGAGCCGACGCCCGACGTGTCGGCGTGGGACTCCGTCGTGGCGTCACGGCGGCCCGACCGGCCGGGCGTCGGCCACCTGCTGCGGCACGGCGCCACCGACTGCGTGCTGCTATCCGGCACGGGTCGCGGTGAAGCGGCGACCACGCTGCTGGCGCTGGCCCGCTTCAACGGCCAGCCCGCGGTGGTCCTGGGACAGCAGCGGGTTAGCGGGGGGCTCGTCGGGCCCGCCTCGCTGCGTGAGGCCCGGCGCGGCATGGCGTTGGCCGCCGAGCTGCGGCTGCCGCTGGTGCTGCTCATCGACGCGGCCGGACCCGCGCTGTCGACCGAGGCCGAGGAGGGCGGGCTGGCCGGCCAGATCGCGCAGTGCCTGGCCGAGCTCGTCACGCTGGAGACGCCGACGGTGTCGGTGCTGTTGGGCCAGGGCAGCGGCGGGCCGGCGCTGGCGATGGTGCCCGCCGACCGGGTGCTGGCCGCACTGCACGGCTGGCTGGCGCCACTGCCGCCGGAGGGCGCCAGCGCGATCGTGTACCGCGACACCGCGCATGCCCCGGAACTCGCTGGGGCCCAAGGCATTCGGTCGCGTGACCTTTTGGAGTCCGGGATCGTCGACGCCATCGTGCCCGAGCATCCCGACGCCGCCGACGAACCGGTCGAGTTTTCCCAACGGCTTTCGCGCGCCATCGCGGCCGAGGTATGCGCGCTGCGTGAGGTCCCCGCCGCCGAGCGGCTGACCGCGCGCCTGGGACGCTACCGGCGCATCGGCCTGCCCCGCACCGCCCGCCAACGCGACACTTAACTCGCGCACACGACACGCCGGCGCGCGTCGCAGCCGTTTAAGTCTCGGCGTCCGCCGCCACCCCGAGGTAACGCTGGATCGTCGGCCCCAGCCAGTCGACGATCTCGTCGCGGCTCATCGCGACGACCGGCGGCAGCCGTAACACGAAGCGGCACAACGCCATACCCAAGATCTGGGTGGCGATCAGGCCGGCCCGAACTCCGGATTCCCCGGCCGGCACCAGCGTGGCGACCAGCGGCTCCAGTTGGGTCCCGAAGATTTCCTGCATCCGTTGCGCGGCTTCACCATTGGTGGCGCTGGACCGCAGCAGGATGACCAGCGCCTCGTCGCCCTCCCAGCGTTCCAGAAAGTGCCGGACCACCGCCCGCCCGACCTGCGCGCGCTCCCCCTCCGCGAATTCCGGGAACCTGAGGTCGAAATCCGCCGCGGCCGCGAACAGCTTGTCCTTGCTGCCGTAGTAGCGCATCACCATCGCGGGGTCCACCCCGGCGTCCCCGGCGATCGCCCGAATCGTGGCGGCCTGGAAACCCGATGCGCCGAACCTCTCGCGAGCCGCCGCCAGGATCGCGGCCTTGGTCCGCTCCGAAGACCTCTTCATGTCAACGATTGTAGGCCAACAACTGTTGACATCCGACCTTCGACGCGCCACCATGGAGTCAGGTCAACAAGCGTTGACATAAGAAATGAGAGGAGCCAACCATGAACGACACCGACATCCTGGTGGTAGGCGCCGGCCCCACCGGCCTCGCACTGGGCGCTTCCCTGATCGCCAAGGGGGTCCACGCGGTCGTGGTGGACGCGCTGGCCGAGGGGCAGAACACCACCCGCGCGGCCGTGGTGAACGCCCGCACGCTCGAGGCGCTCGAGGAGCTCGACGTGGCCCGGCGGATGGTCAAACAAGGGCTGATCGCGCGGCGGTTCACCATGCGCGCGGGCCGGCAAATCCTGATCCCAGTCGACTTCAGCGAGCTCCCGACGAAGTATCCGTACAGCCTGATGCTCTCCCAGGCCGACACCGAACGGCTGCTGCTGGAGCGGCTGCACGAACTGGGCGGCGCAGTCCTGAGGCCCAAGACCCTGCGCCACCTCACCCCGGACGAAAACGGCGTCACCGCCACCTTCGACGACGGCGACACCATTCGGGCCGGCTACGTCGTCGGCGCCGACGGCATGCACAGTACGGTGCGCGAACAGGCCGGAATCGGTTTCACGGGAAGCGAATTCGCCGAGTCGTTCGCGCTCGCCGACGTCCGCCTGGCGGGCGGGGCGCCCCGCGACGAGGTGATCCTGTTCTACGCCAAGGAAGGCCTGACCGTGGTGGCGCCGCTGCCCGGCGACATCTTCCGCATCGTCGCGCCGACCGCGGACGCACCGAAGACGCCGACGGTCGAGTTCGTGCAGGCGCTGCTGGATTCCCGCACCTTCGGACGCGGCGAGTTGGCGGTCACCGAACTGCTGTGGGGCACGCGGTTCCACATCCACCACCGGGTCGCCGACACCTACCGGGCCGGCCGGCTGCTGCTGGCCGGCGACGCCGCCCACGTGCACAGCCCCGCCGGGGGCCAGGGCATGAACCTCGGCATCACCGACGCGATCGCACTGGCCGGCGCGCTCACCGAAGTGCTGGGCGGCAGCCCCGATACGGCCCTGGACACCTACGCCGCCACCCAGCGGCGATGGGCCGAGCAGGTGCTCACGCTGACCGGACGCCTAACCCGGATGTCCACCCTGCCGCGCCCGTTGCGCCCGATCCGCAACTCGGGGATACGCCTGGCCGCGCAGGTCCCCGCCGTGCGGCGGCAGCTCGCGGTCCAGCTCAGCGGCCTGAGCCGCCGGTGATCGCGGACGCTCGCGGCTGAGCCGCGCCTCCCACCGCCACCGCGGACAATCAGGCAAGATGGGCGGCATGGACACTGGTCCCACCTCGCCCCGGGTCTTGGTCGTCGACGACGACTCCGACGTACTCGCATCGCTGGAACGTGGCCTGCGCCTGTCCGGGTTCGAGGTATCCACGGCGGTCGACGGCGCCGAGGCTTTGCGCAGCGCCACCGAGACGCGCCCCGACGCGATCGTGCTCGACATCAACATGCCCGTGCTGGACGGCGTCAGCGTCGTCACGGCGCTGCGGGCCATGGACAACGACGTGCCGGTCTGCGTGCTGTCCGCCCGCAGCTCGGTCGACGACCGGGTGGCCGGACTGGAGGCCGGCGCCGACGATTACCTGGTCAAGCCGTTCGTGCTGGCCGAGCTGGTCGCGCGGGTGAAGGCGCTGCTGCGCCGCCGCGGCTCCACCGCGACCTCTTCCTCCGAAACCATCACGGTCGGGCCGCTGGAGGTGGACATCCCCGGGCGGCGCGCACGGGTCAACGGCGTCGACGTCGACCTGACCAAGCGCGAGTTCGACCTGCTCGCCGTGCTGGCCGAGCACAAGACCGCGGTGCTGTCCCGCGCGCAGCTGCTCGAGCTGGTGTGGGGCTACGACTTCGCGGCCGACACCAACGTCGTCGACGTGTTCATCGGGTACCTGCGTCGCAAGCTGGAAGCCAACGGCGGTCCCCGGCTGCTGCACACCGTCCGCGGAGTCGGGTTCGTGCTGCGAATGCAATAGCCATGCTGTGAACAGGTGACACAGTCATGAACATCCTGTCCCGGATCTTTGCCCGTACGCCCTCGCTGCGCACCCGGGTGGTGCTTGCGACGGCCATCGGCGCGGCGATTCCGGTGCTCATCGTCGGCGCCGTCGTCTGGGTCGGAATCACCAACGACCGCAAGGAACGGCTGGATCGCCGGCTCGACGAGGCCGCGGGTTTCGCGATCCCGTTCCTGCCGCGCGGTCTCGACGAAATCCCGCGGTCACCGAACGACCGCGACGCGATCATGACGATCCGCCGCGGCAACCTGGTCAAGTCCAATTCCGACGTCACGCTGCCCAAACTCGACGTCGACTACGGCGACGCCTATGTCCACGGCGTGCGCTACCGGGTCCGGACGGTGGAGATACCCGGCCCGGGACCAAGTTCGCTCGCCGTCGGCGCCACGTACGACGCCACCCTCGCCGAGACCAACAACCTGCACCGGCGGGTGATGCTGATCTGCGGATTCGCCATCGGCGCGGCGGCTGTGTTCGCCTGGCTGCTCGCCGTATTCGCGGTGCGCCCGTTCAAACAGCTGGCCCAGCAGACCCGATCGATCGATGCGGGGGACGAGGCGCCGCGAGTCGAAGTGCACGGCGCCAGCGAGGCCGTCGAGATCGCCGAGGCGATGCGCGGGATGCTGCAACGCATCTGGGACGAGCAGAACCGGACCAAGGAGGCGCTCGAATCCGCCCGCGACTTCGCGGCGGTGTCCTCCCACGAGCTGCGCACCCCGCTGACGGCGATGCGCACCAACCTCGAGGTGCTGTCCACCCTGGACCTGGCCGACGATCAACGCAAAGAAGTGCTCAACGACGTCATCCGCACCCAGTCGCGGATCGAGTCCACCCTGAGCGCGCTGGAGCGGTTGGCCCAGGGCCAGCTGTCCACGTCGGACGATCAGGTACCGGTCGACATCACCGAGTTGCTCGACCGGGCCGCGCACGACGCCATGCGGGTCTACCCCGACCTCGACGTGTCGCTGGTGCCCTCGCCGACCTGCATCATCGTCGGCCTGCCTGCCGGGTTGCGCCTCGCCGTCGACAACGCGATCGCCAACGCCGTCAAACACGGCGGCGCCACCCGGGTCCGGCTGTCGGCGGTCAGCTCGCGCGCCGGGGTGGAAATCGCCGTCGACGACAACGGCTGCGGGGTACCGGAGTCCGAGCGCCAGGTGGTGTTCGAACGGTTCTCGCGCGGGTCGACGGCCTCGCATTCGGGATCGGGCCTGGGGCTGGCGTTGGTGGCCCAGCAGGCGCACTTGCACGGTGGGACGGCCTCGCTCGAAGACAGCCCGCTGGGCGGCGCGCGGCTACTGCTGCGCATCCCCGCCCCGACCTAAACGGCTACTTTCTCGAGCTCTTGCGCCACGGGGTGAAACAGGCTCGCGCGGCGGCTTCCTCGTCCTTGAACCACACTTGCGCGACGGTCGGGTCGTAGGTCGGATCATCGGGCGTGTAGTAGAGCCGGGTATCCGAACGCCCCTTCACCAGCCATCCCGCCGGCCCGCCGCCATCCGGCGTAGCGCGCGCGGAGCCCGGGCCGTAGGGCTCGTACGGCAACACGGGGATCCACTTGGTGGGCGACTCGTGCGGCTTGGCGACGGGGGCCTGCTTCGCGGGCCGCGCCTTGGCGCCCGGCGGCCGCTTACCCGGCGGAACCTTGCGCGGCGGCGGCCTCTTGCCGGCCGGTGTCTTCTTCGTCGGCGATCCCTTGGCGGGCGGACGGGCCGTCTTCGCGGAGGCCCTTTTCGCGGCCGGCCGCTTGCCCGTAGGCGGCTTTTCGGGGGCAGGTTCCCGCTTTGGGAAAAATCTCTGCAGGAACGAAAACCCGGTCTTGGGTGGCTCTTCCGGGGCGGCGGCCGGCGGCTCGGGGGCGACGGGAATCTCCGTGGTCGCGGGTTCCGGCTCGACCGGGATCATGGTCGTCGGCGGTTCCGGCTCGACGGGAATCTGCGTCGTCTCGGGCTCCGGCTCGACCGGGATCATGACGGTCGGCTGTTGGTCGGCGGGAATCTCCGTCGCCGTGGACTCCGGCTCGACGGGAAGCTCCGCGAGCTCAGCCAGTCGCTCGATCGGGATGATTTCCGTCGGCGGGTCTTCGACGGTCCGCGCCCGCCTTGGCAGGAACCTCCGCCGGAAGGACCGGCCCGGCTCGGGCGATTCCTGCGCGGTCGGGGCTGTGGTCGGCGGCTCGTCCGCGGGCGGATCCTCCGGCGCGCCAGACGGCTGCTCGACGGAAACCATCGCGGTCGGCGCCTCTTCCGCGACCGGAATGTTCGTCGTCTCAGGCTCTTCCGCGGCCGGAATGTTCTTCGTCTCAGGCTCTTCCGCGGCCGGAATGTTCCTCGTCTCAGGCTCTTCGGCGGCGGGGGGCTTCGTCATCAACAAATCATGCGGGACCGAGATCGTCGTCGGCCGCTCTTGCGCAACCGGAACCACCTCTTGCTCGACGTCGAGCACGGTCGTGGGCCGCTCGGGCTCGGCCTCCGGCGTCGGCTCGCGGTCAATCGGCACCACCACCTGCACTTGACGTTTGACGGGGCGCACCGCCAACGCGAGCGTCAACACCACGCCCATCACGAATGCCAGGGCGAACATCCACCAGTGCACGTGGGTCATCCGTCGTCGCCCATCTCATGCCGGTTCGCGGCGACGGGGACTTCCTCAACGACGATGCGCTTGTTCAAGATGTTGGCGATCACGCGGGCGACAGCCGAGCCCGCCAGGAAAGCGAGCAGGTACCACAACCACTGGATCACGAAATCCATGCCCGGTCTCCTTAGCTCACAACGATTTCGACGCGGCGGTTCTTGGTGCGACCGTCGACCGTGTCGTTGGAGGCGACGGGATTGACCGAACCGAGACCCTTGACGACCAGCACCGCGCCCGCGACGCCATTCGCAACCAGGAAGTCGGCCACCCGTTGGGCCCGCTGGCTGCTCAAGGCGACGTTGATCGACTCGACGCCGGAATTGTCGCTGAAGCCGTTGATCGTCGCATGCGCGGTCGGGCATGCCTTGAGCCGGCCCGACACCTGGATCAGGATCTGGTTGTCGGCCGGGGTCAGGCTGAACCCGTCGTTCGCAAACACAATCGGCCCGCCCGTCAGGGCATTGATCGCCGATTGCAGGTCGGCGCATTGCGCCGCGGGCGCCGGCGGAATCGGCCCGTTGACCGCAAGCTTGTCAACGACGTTCAAGGAGGACCAGGTGCGCATCGCCTCCTGGCTGACGGTGTTCTTTTGGTCTTGCGACGCCGCGGTGCCCGCCAGGGTGATCGTGTCCCCGCTGACCACGAGACTGAAATCGGGAATCGAGGCGCCGGCTTTGAATATCGGTGCGGCCTTGGAGAAATCGAGCGCGTCGATGCTGGGGTTGATGCGGATCTGGTCGACGATGTTGACGCCCGGCGGGAGGGAGCCGCTGACCGCCTTCAGCAGGGCCGCCTTGGCGGAGTCGTCGGGAAAGTCGCCGGCAAGCGTGAAGTCGTTGCCGTTGCGGGTGATTGACAGCGGCGCCAGGGACAACTTGGGGGCGGCGGTCGTGGTCGACGGCGCCGGGCCGCCCGGCCCGTGGGCGGGCCGCGGTTGATCGAACGCGCAGTAGCCGATCGCAGCTATCAGCAACGGAATTACCGCCGCCGCGATCAGCCAGGGAAGGCCGGCCGAAGGCCGGTGCATCTCCGGCGCCGGCACCGAGTCGGTGCTTGCGGACGGATGCCGCAAACCCGCGCCTACCCCCACTTTTGCTTCTCCCCTCGGTTCGCTCCCCCGACGTTTGCATCTTGCAGGCGATATGCAGCCTACCCAGTCGGCGCGGCAACGCCTGTCAAGTCGGGCACACTGGTGCCATGGCCAACGGCAACAAACCGACCGACAGCGAAACGCTGGCACACATCCGCGGGCTGGTCGCCGAGGAGAAGACCCTGCGGGCGCAGCTGCAGCACGGCGAGATCAGCACGTCGGAGGAGCACGATCGCCTGCGCCGGCTGGAGGTCGAACTCGACCAGTGCTGGGACCTGCTGCGGCAGCGCCGGGCGCTGCGCGAGACGGGCGGTGACCCGCGCGAGGCGCAGGTGCGCCCGCCCGACGAGGTCGAGGGCTACCTGGGCTGAGCGTGCCCCCTTCGGAGGTCGACGTCGTCATCGTCGGCGGGGGCCACAACGGGCTGGTCGCAGCCGGTTACCTGGCCCGGGCCGGCCTTCGGGTGCGGTTGCTGGAACGGCTGGCGCAGGTCGGCGGGGCGGCGGTGTCCGTGCGGGCCTTCGACGGCGTCGACGTTCGGCTGTCGCGCTATTCGTATCTGGTCAGCCTGTTGCCGTCCCGGATCGTCGAGGACCTCGGACTCGGCGTGCGGTTGGCCGGCCGGCGGTTCTCGTCGTACACCCCCGACCCCGCCACCGACGGCCGCCGCGGGCTGCTGATCGGGCGCCCCGGCCAGTTCGCCGCCATCGGCGCCGCCGAAGACGAGCCCCGTTTCGCCGCGTTCTACCAACGCTGCCGGCTGGTCACCCAGCGGCTGTGGCCGACGCTGCTCGACCCGCTGCGCACCCGCGAACAGGCCCGCCGGCACGTGACCGACGCCGGCGACCCCGGCGCGGCGGCCGCGTGGCGCGCCATGGTCGACGAGCCGATCGGCCATGCCATCGCCGAGGCGGTCGGCAGCGACCTGGTGCGCGGCGTGATCGCGACCGACGCGCTGATCGGCACCTTCGCCCGCCTCGACGACCCGTCGCTGCGGCAGAACGTCTGCTTCCTCTATCACGTGCTCGGCGGCGGCACCGGCGACTGGGACGTCCCCGTCGGCGGGATGGGCGCACTGACGGCGGCACTAGCGGCGACGGCCATTGGCCATGGCGCCGAAATCATCACCGGTGCCGAGGTTTTCGGCGTCGAACCGGACGGCCTGGTGCGCTACCGCCGCGCCGAGAAAGAGCACGCCGTGCGGGGCCGGTTCGTTCTGGCCGGCGTCACACCGACGGTCCTGGCCCGCCTGCTCGGCGAACGGCCGGCGGCCCCGGGCCAGGGCGCGCAGGTCAAGGTCAACATGGTGCTACGCCGCCTGCCCCGGTTGCGCGACGCCGCCGTCACACCCGAGCAGGCGTTCGCCGGGACGTTCCACGTCAACGAGACCTGGACCCAGCTGGCCGCCGCCTATGAACGCGCGGCCGGCGGGCAGATCCCGAATCCGCTGCCGTGCGAGGCCTATTGCCATTCACTGACGGACCCCAGCATCTTGTCGGCCGCCCTGCGCGACTCGGGCGCCCACACGATGACGGTCTTCGGCCTGCACACCCCGCACGCGCTGTTCGACGGCAACTACTCCGGCGCACTGCGCGACCGGCTGACCGAATCGGTGCTGGACTCGCTGAATTCCGTTCTGGGCGAACCAATTCAGGACGTCCTAATGAGCGACGCCCACGGTCGCCCCTGCATCGAGACCACCACCACCCTGGACCTGCACCGCACGCTGGGCATGACGGCCGGCAACATCTTTCACGGCGGGCTGTCGTGGCCGTTCGCCGACGACGACGACCCGCTGGACACCCCCGCGCGGCAATGGGGCGTCGCAACGGCTTACGAACGAATCATGTTGTGCGGCTCGGGCTCCCGCCGCGGAGGGGCGGTATCGGGCATCGGCGGCCACAACGCCGCGATGGCCGTGCTGGCGTCCCTCGCGAAAAGCTAGCGGTCGTTAATGGTCGCGTAGTCGCGCTCGGTGTACCCGGTGTAGATCTGGCGCGGACGCCCGATCTTGCTGTCGCCCTCGTCGTGCATCTCGCGCCAGTGCGCGATCCACCCGGGCAGCCGGCCCAACGCGAACAGCACGGTGAACATCCGGGTCGGGAACCCGAGCGCCCGGTAGATCAGGCCGGTGTAGAAGTCGACGTTGGGGTAGAGCTTGCGCTCGATGAAGTAGTCATCGGTCAGCGCCGCCTCTTCGAGTTCCTTGGCGATGCTGAGCAGGTCGTCGTCGCCGCCGAGCTTGGACAGGATCTTGTCGGCCTGTTCCTTGACGATGCGCGCCCGCGGGTCGTAGTTCTTGTAGACGCGGTGGCCGAAGCCCATCAGCTTGACGCCGGCCTCGCGGTTCTTCACCTTGCGGACGAATTCGGTGACGTCGTCGTCGCTCTGGCGGATGTCTTCGAGCATTTCGAGCACCGCCTGGTTGGCGCCGCCGTGCAGCGGCCCCCACAGCGCATTGATGCCGCCGGAGATAGAGGTGAACAGGTTGGCCCGCGACGAGCCCACCAGCCGAACCGTCGACGTCGAGCAGTTCTGCTCGTGGTCGGCGTGCAGGATGAACAGCATGTCCAGCGCCCGGACGATCTCCGGATCGGCGTGGTAGGGCTCGGCCGGCAGCCCGAACGTCATCCGCAGGAAGTTCTCCACCAGGGAAAGCGAGTTGTCCGGGTAGAGGAACGGTTGCCCGATCGACTTCTTGTAGGCGTACGCGGCGATCGTGGGCAGCTTCGCCAGCAGGCGGGTGGTCGACAGCTCGACCTGGCCGTTGTCCACCGGGTCCAGCGCGTCGGGGTAGTACGAGCTCAGGGCGTTCACCACGCTCGACAGCACCGGCATCGGGTGGGCGTTGGGCGGGAAGCCGTCGAAGAAGCGCTTCAGGTCCTCGTGCAGCATGGTGTGCCGCTGGATCCGGTTGGTGAACTCGTCCAGCTGCTGCTTGTTCGGCAGCTCGCCGTAGATGAGCAGGTAGCTGACCTCGATGAAGGTCGACTTCTCCGCGAGCTGCTCGATCGGGTAGCCGCGATAGCGCAGAATCCCGGCGTCGCCGTCGATGTAGGTGATGGAGCTCTTGCAAGAGGCGGTGTTGACGAAGCCGTTGTCGAACGTCGTGTAGCCGGTCTTGGACAACAGCGGGCCAAGCGCGATGCCGTCAGCTCCTTCGGTGGCGTGAACGACCTCCAGGTCGATCTCGCCCCCCGGGTACTTCAGAGTTGCGGTGTCGTCGGTGTCGGCCACGAGAACCCCTTTGCGCTCTGGCTGGTATGGCTGCCCTGACTAGGTGCTTACTGCTGAAGGTAGTCGTTGCGGCGGCGGCGCGCCTGCCCGGGGTCGAGTCCGCTGGTCGTGCGGCCGTCCGGCGGTCAAGCCGGGGTGAATTCGGGATGTGACCGGCCTCATAGCCCGCGTCGGCGTTCAGGGCTGAAGGCGCTCGACCCGCGCGCCGACGACGCGAATCCGGTTGTGCACCCGGTTTTCCCGGCCCTGCCAGAATTCGACCACCTCGGGCGCGAGGAGGTAGCCGCCCCAGTTGGGCGGAACCGGGACACGCTCCGAGTCGGCGAAGCGCTCCGTGACCTCGTCGAGCTGCTCGAGCAGCGCCGCGCGCGAGGCGATCGGCCGCGATTGGTGCGACGCCCACGCGCCCAGTTGCGAACCGCGCGGCCGCTGGGCCCAGTAGTCCTGCGTGACCTGCGGGTCGACCTTGCTTACCGGGCCGCGGATGTGCACCTGCCGGCCCAGCAGGTACCAGGGGAAAGTGGCCGACGCGTGGGGCGTGGCCGCCAACTCGAAGCCCTTGGCCGAGTCGTAGTTGGTGAAAAAAGTGATTCCGGTCTCGTCGGCGCTCTTGCACAACACCGATCGGCTGACCGGCCTGCCTTCGGCGACGGTGGCCAACACGAACGCGTTGGGCTCGGCCACCCCGGCGCGCTCGGCGTCCTCAATCCACTTGCGGAACAAGGCAAGCCAGCCGTCGGCCAGCCAATCCGCATCCAGGTCCGGGCTGCCGTCCTTCTCCACCGACCCGTATTCCACGCGCATCCGCTGCAGGTGTTCCTCTGCTGGTCCAGCCATTGCGCCCACGCTACCGGCGGTTGCTACCGGCCGGTAGCGTCCGCCGGGACGGGGGGTGCAAGAATTTCTCCCATGACTGTTGTCCCCGAAAACTTTGTCCCCGGCCTGGAAGGCGTGGTGGCCTTCACCACCGAAATTGCCGAACCGGATAAAGACGGCGGCGCGCTGCGCTACCGCGGCGTCGACATCGAAGATCTGGTCACTCAGCAGGTCACCTTCGGCGACGTCTGGGCGTTGCTGGTCGACGGCAAGTTCGGCCACGGGCTGCCGCCCGCCGAACCGTTCCCGCTGCCCATTCACACCGGCGACGTGCGGGTCGACGTGCAGGCGGGCCTGGCGATGCTGGCGCCCATCTGGGGCTACAAGCCGCTGCTGGACACCGACGACGCCACCGCCCGCGACCAGCTGGCCCGGGCCTCGGTGATGGCCCTGTCCTACGTCGCGCAGTCGGCGCGCGGAATCTATCAGCCGGCCGTTCCGCAGCGAGTCATCGATGAATGCCCAACCGTCACAGCCCGATTCATGACCCGATGGCAGGGCGAGCCCGATCCGCGGCACGTCGAGGCCATCGACGCCTACTGGGTGTCGGCCGCCGAGCACGGCATGAACGCCTCGACGTTCACCGCGCGGGTGATCGCCTCGACCGGCGCCGACGTCGCGGCGTCGCTGTCGGGCGCGATCGGGGCGATGAGCGGCCCGCTACATGGCGGCGCGCCGGCTCGGGTGCTGCCGATGCTCGAGGAGGTCGAGCGCACCGGCGACGCCCGCGGCCTGGTCAAGTCGATCCTGGACCGCGGCGACAAGTTGATGGGCTTCGGCCACCGGGTTTACCGCGCCGAGGACCCCCGGGCGCGCGTGCTGCGGGCGGCGGCGGAACGACTCGGCGCCCCGCGCCACGAGGTCGCGGTCGCGCTGGAGCAGGCCGCGCTGGCCGAACTGCGGGAGCGGCGTCCGGACCGGGCCATCGAGACCAACGTCGAGTTCTGGGCCGCCGTCATCCTGGACTTCGCCCGCGTGCCGGCCAACATGATGCCGGCGATGTTCACCTGTGGACGCACCGCGGGGTGGTGCGCCCACATCCTCGAGCAGAAGCGGCTCGGCAAGCTGGTCCGCCCGTCGGCCATCTATGTGGGACCGGGCCCGCGCACCCCGGAACAAGTCGAAGGCTGGGACCGGGTCCTCACCCACGCCTGATTCCGCGCGGTTGATTAGTTGTCGGTGCCCGGCGGTTGAATGGTCCCGCACCGCGATGAGTTTGGGTCGCGTGCCGAGTCAGTAACCGTGAGCCGGCCCCCGCCTGGGCCGGCATCCGAGACCGACAACAAGGAGAACACCATGGCGATCAACGTCGAACCCGCACTGTCCCCGCACCTCGTGGTTGATAACGCCTCCGCGGCGATCGACTTCTACGTCAAGGCTTTTGGCGCCGAGGAACTGGGCCGCGTGCCCGGCCCCGACGGCAGGCTGGTCCACGCCGCGCTGCGCATCAACGGCTTCACGGTGATGCTCAACGACGACTTCCCGGAAACCTGCGGCGGCAAGTCGATGACGCCCACGTCACTGGGCGGCACCCCGGTCACCATTCACCTGACGGTCACCGACGTCGACGCCAAGTTCCAGCGGGCGCTGGACGCGGGTGCCACCGTGGTGGCCCCGCTGGACGACCAGTTCTGGGGAGACCGCTACGGCGTGGTCGCCGACCCGTTCGGCCACCACTGGTCGCTGGGACAGCCGGTGCGTGAGGTCAGCCCCGAGGAGATCGCGGCCGCAATGGCCGGGCAGGGCGCCGGCTAACCGCGCAGCCGCTCCACCAGCCGGCGTCGCAGCGGCGGCGCCGGCGGTGCGGTGGCCGCCGCGGCGAGCATGTCGGCGACGGAGGTGAACTTGTTGCGGGGCCGCCCGTCGTGGCCGCCGCGCTCGATCTCCGCGGCATCGATCGCGCGCCATCCCGCCGAGTCGACGACGTCGGGTCGGCGCGCGCGCACGAGCCTGCCCAGCGCCTCCGGCCCGGCCACCGGATCGGTGAGCCGGTCGGCGTTGAAGTCGGCCACCAGGGCATGGACGGTTTGCACCGAGCAGGATTTGTTGGTGCCGATGAACCCCGTCGGCCCACGCTTGATCCAGCCCGCCACGTAGGCGCCGGGCACCGGCCGGCCGGAGCCGGGGTCGACGACGCGGCCGTCGTCATTGGGCACGACGGCCGCGGATTCGTCGAACGGAAGATCGCGAATCGCCTTCCCGCGGTAGCCGATCGACGTCAGCACCAGGCCCGCGTCGAGCCGGCGCGCCTGCTCGGTGCCCGTGACGGAGAATTCCACGCCGGTCGCGCGCCGCTCGCCCAGCACCCGCTCGGGCGTGAGCTGATACGCGAGCCGGATTCGCGGGCGCGACACGGGCGCCGAAGCATCGCCGAGCTTGCTCAGGATCTCCAGCTTGGTCTTGGTCAGCGGATCCGAAACGCCCGCCAGATCGCTCGCCACGCGCTGGTGGTCGGAGGCGTCGAGCACGACCTCGGAGGCGCCCGTCAGCCCGATCAGTTCGGGCAGGGTGAACGCCGAGTGGGCGGGCCCGCGGCGGGCGGCGATCACCACCTCCCGCACCGCCGAGCGGCGAAGCGCCTCGAGCGCGTGGTCGGAGATGTCGGTGCGGGCGAGGTCCTCGGGGTCCGCCGTCAGCACCCGGGCCACATCGAGGGCGACATTGCCGTTGCCGATGACCACCGCGCGTTCGTGACCGAGATCGACTGGCAGATCGGTGAAGTCGGGATGCCCGTTGATCCACGCGACCAACTCGGTGGCGGTACCTGTCCCCGGCAGCCCCATGCCGTCGATGTCCAGCCGGCGATCGTCTGGCGCGCCCACCGCGTACAGCACGGCGTGATGGTGGGCCAACAGATCGGCGTGGCTGACATGCTCGCCGACCTCGACGTTGAGGTAGAACCGGAAGCGGCGGTGGCCGGACACCCGGTCGAACAGCCGCGTGACCCTCTTGGTGTTCTGGTGGTCCGGCGCCACCCCGGCGCGCACCAACCCGTAGGGCGTGGGCAGCTTCTCGAAGACGTTGACCCGCACCCCGTGTTGGGTGAGCAGTTCGTCGGCGGCGTACATCGCGGCCGGGCCGGATCCCACGATGGCCACGGTCAACGGCCGCCGGCGCGGGCGCACCTCGGCGGCCGGGATCACCGGGGCCAGCTTCGACGTCGGCGGAAGCTTCACGCCGGGGGGCCGCTCGGGATAAAAGGAGGCGTTGATCTCGACGAAGGGCAGCTGCTTGGGCTCCAGCCGGGTGTCGGGCGCGATCGCGCCGACCGGGCACGCGCTCACGCACGCGCCGCAGTCCACGCAGGCCACCGGATCGATGTAGAGCATCTCCGACGTCGCGAAGCCCGGCTCGTCCGGCGTGGGGTGAATGCAATTCACCGGGCACGCGAAAACACAGGACCCGTCGTTGCAGCACGACTGGGTAATAACGTGCGGCATATGACTCCGAAAAGTCCTACGCGGCCGGCGCGGCGGCCAGGTGCCGGCGCTGCGGCTCGCTGCGGTAGCGCGACGGCTTGCCGTTGATCTTGCAGAGCCGCCACATCAGCCGCGCGGAACGGGTTTCCATCAGACCGGTGTCGTGGGCGAGCATCCGGACGTCGGCGAACATGTCGCTCAACCACTTTCGCGATTCCGGCGACCGGAAGAAGAGTTCCTTCTTCACCGCGCGCGGGATGTCGAACTCCCGCCAGAACGACTTGGGCGGCACCGTGATCGCCTGGCACAGCACCCGCATCGTCAACGGCAGGTACAACGCCGTCCAGAAGCGCTGGCGCTTGGTCAACTCCGGCAGCCGCTTGCGCAGGAATTCGTGCGCGAACGAGATGTGCCGGGCCTCCTCGGCGACGTGAATGGCCATCACCCGCTCCATGATCGGGTGCAGCGACTTGCCTTCGCGCAGAACGTTTTTCTGCGTGTGGTCGATGGGCTCCTCACCGGCCAGCACCCCGATGAAGAACGCGACCGGCAGCGGGCCGGCGACCAACGGCACCAGCGGGGAGACCCAGCGCAGCATCCGCGGCATGCCGGGAACGTCGGCGCCGACGCGGTTCACCATCTCCTGGAACATCATGGTGTGGTTGCACTCTTCGACCGATTCGTGCAGGCAATACCGGTATTCCGGCGACCCGTTGGGCATCCAGAACGTGTAGTTCATCAGTCCGCGAATCAGGATCGACTCGAAGTGCAGGCCGACCTTGGCGACGTTGGCCTGGCGCCACATGCCGATCTTGATCTTGCGCGCCTCGGACTGCGCCTGATACCAGGGATGGCGCCCCAGCGGGTCGGTCGACGGCAAGATCCACCGGGGGTCGTTCTCGGTGACCGCGAATTCCGGTGAGTCCCAGTCGATGTCGGTATACGGGTTGAAGTTTCGCCGCACCGACCCCTCGGACAGTGTGGCAAGCATGTTCACGTACTCGGCGTCGTCGCGGACTTCCATGTTGCGCCGCCAGCGCCGGACCATTCGCGTCCTGTCCATTCCAAGCCTCCCCGCCGAGGTTTACATTCGGACGTGCAATGTCCAGACAGTACCGCAGGTACCGGGTATTTTCTAGACCGCCCCGACGCGCTGTGGCCTGACCGGTGGTCACGCGGGTGGTGTGGCGTGGCTCACATCCCGTGGGGCCCCGCCTGGGCTAGCTCGGCCCACGACGTCGGCACCCCCGGAGGCTTACTAGGCTGGCTGACATGGCTGACCAGCTCGAGATCCCCTCCGACATCAAACCCCGCGACGGCCGCTTCGGGTCCGGCCCCTCGAAGGTCCGGCCCGAACAACTGAAGGCGTTGACCACCACCGCGTCGCCGCTGTTCGGCACGTCGCACCGGCAAGCGCCCGTCAAGGATCTGGTGGGCCGGGTCCGGTCCGGCGTCCGAGAGCTGTTCTCGGTGCCGGACGGTTACGAGGTCATCCTGGGCAATGGCGGCGCGACGGCGTTCTGGGACGCCGCCGCCTTCGGGCTGATCGACAAGCGCTCGCTGCACCTGTCTTTCGGCGAGTTCAGCTCGAAGTTCGCCTCCTGCGTCGCCAAGAATCCGTTCGTCGGCGACCCGATCATCATCAAGTCGGACGCCGGCAGCGCCCCCGAGCCGCAGAGCGACCCGTCGGTCGACGCGATCGGATGGGCACACAACGAGACCTCGACCGGGGTCGCGGTTGCGGTCCGCCGCCCCGCCGGCGCGGACGACGCGCTGATCCTCATCGACGCGACCTCGGGCGCCGGCGGTCTGCCGGTCGACATCACCCAGGCCGACGTCTACTACTTCTCGCCGCAGAAAAACTTCGCCAGCGACGGCGGGCTGTGGCTGGCCGTCATGAGCCCCGCCGCGCTGGCGCGCGTCGAGTCGATCGCCGCGTCCGGCCGCTGGGTGCCCGACTTCCTGTCGCTGCCCATCGCGGTGGAGAACAGCCTGAAGAACCAGACGTACAACACCCCGGCGATCGGCACCCTGGCGCTGATGGCCGAACAGCTGGACTGGATGCTGGGCAACGGCGGGCTCGACTGGGCGGTCAAGCGCACGGCGGACTCGTCGCAGCGGTTGTACTCCTGGGCCGAGGAGCGGCCCTACACGACACCGTTCGTCGCCGATCCCGCGTTGCGGTCTCAGGTGGTGGGCACGATCGACCTCGCCGACGAAGTCGACGCCGCGGCCGTCGCCAAGACTTTGCGGGCCAACGGCATCGTCGACACCGAGCCGTACCGGAAGCTGGGCCGCAACCAGTTGCGGGTCGCGATGTTCCCCGCGGTCGACCCCGAGGACGTCAGCGCCCTGACCCGGTGCGTCGACTGGGTGGTCGAACGGCTTTAACCGGACTGTCATCGGCCGGCAACCCGCCAGCGTGTCAGAGCGGGTTACCGGCGTTAGCTGCATTAGAGTGCGCACCTGACGGGTCCGTTGCGCAACGGGACGGAGCCTGCGAGGAGAAGCCATGCGGGTACTCAAAGTGGTTGGTCTCGACGACGACGGCAAATACATCATCTGTGAGGGTGATGACCCCGCGGACCGGTTCAAGCTGGCGGCCGACGACAGACTCCGGGCCGCCCTCCGCGGCGAGGCGCCACCGCTCGAGCAGCCGCCGCTCGACATGCAAGTCACCAACATGCTGAGCCCCAAGGAAATTCAGGCCAGGATCCGCGCCGGCGCGTCCGTCGAGCAGGTGGCCGCCGCCTCCGGCTCGGATATCGTGCGCGTGCGCCGGTTCGCACACCCGGTGTTGCTGGAACGCGCCCGCGCCGCGGAACTGGCAACGGCCGCGCACCCGATGCTCGCCGACGGGCCGTCGGTGCTGACGCTGCTGGAGACCATCAGCACCGCGCTGGTGGCCCGCGGCCTCGAACCCGACCGGCTCAGCTGGGACGCCTGGCGCAACGAGGACAGCCGCTGGACCGTGCAGCTCGCCTGGAAGGCCGGCCGCACCGACAACATCGCGCACTTCTGCTTCACCCCCGGCGCCCACGGCGGCACGGTCACGGCGACCGACGACTCGGCCAGCGAGCTGATCGACCCGACCTTCGAGCGCCCCCTGCGGCCGCTCGCGCGGGTGGCCCCCATCGATCGCGAAGAAGAGCCGAAGCCGGCGCCGCCTGCCCCGCCCGAACAGCCGGTGCACACCCGGCGTGGCAAGCCGGTCATCCCGGCCTGGGAAGACGTGCTGCTCGGGGTGCGCTCAGGCGGCCACCGCTAGCCGGACGGTGACGCCCGAAGTGCATTCGGGGCTTTGACTGTGAGCTCAGGGCTTTCGGTGTGAAGCGACGGCGGGAGTTGGCCGATTTTTGCGCCTAGGGCTCACGCACAAGGCCCACGATTCACACTCGACGCGCGAGCAGCGGACCACCGCTAGCCCGAAACCGTCAGCGCCAGCAGCGTCAGCCAGGCGCCCGCCACACCCACCGCCGCGCCGAGCACAAACCAGCGCAGTATCAAGGTGCGCCGCCAACCCCACAGCGTCGGCGCCAAACCCCCCGCCGCCACGACGTTCAGCCCGACCGCCAACAGCGGATGCACCCGGATCAGCCCCAGACTGAGCACGACGATGGCGATCCCGGTCACCGCGGCGACGAACGCGGACACCGTCAAACCCGTTGCCCAGGGGACGGACTCGTCGCTCACCACGTGAGCCTAGCCCGCTCGTAGAAGGCCAGGGCCGCCGCCGTCGCGACGTTGAGCGAGTCGGTACCCCGCGACATCGGGATGCGGACCCACACATCGCTGAGCCGCAGGGTGGCCCTCGTCAGTCCCGGCCCCTCGGCGCCCACCACCACCGCGACGCGTTCGTCCACCGCCGCAGCCATCGCCTCGGCCAGCGCGGAGGCCTCACGCTGCGGGGTCATGGCAAGCAGCCGAAATCCGCTCTCTTTCAACAACATAAGGTCGTTGGGCCACTCGAAGGCTCGCGCAAACGGCACCAGCAGGGCGTGGCCCATGGACACCCGCACGGCGCGACGATACAGCGGGTCCGCGCAGCCGGCGCCGAACACCACCGCGTCCACGCCCAATCCCGCGGCGTTGCGAAATATCGAGCCGAGGTTCTCGTGGTCGTTGACGCCCTCGAGCACCGCGACGGTGCGGGCGCTCTCCACCACCTCCACGACACTGGGCTCCGGCACCCGGCGCGCGGCCGCGAGCACGCCGCGATTCAGGTGGAAGCCGACCACTTTGGCCATCACCTCGGCCGAGGCCCGGTAGTACGGTGCCGCGGCGCCGGCCAGATCGTCCGCGAGTTCGGCCAGCCTGCGTTCGGTGCCCAGCAGGGCGTGCGGCGTGAATCGCGACGCCAGCATGCGCTGCACCACCAGCACGCCTTCGGCGATCACCAGCCCCTTGCCGGTCGGCAGATCGGGACGGCGATCGACACTGTTGAGGTCGCGGAAATCGTCGAGGCGGGGGTCGTCGGGATCGGTGACGTCCTGAACGTCCGGGCCGTCGGTCACGGGCCTTCGTCGACGAGGGCCAACATCATGTCGGCGGCCTCGCGCAGGGTGTCGCGTTGCTCGACGTCCAGGGTCGCCAGCCGCTTTGCCAACCACTCCTGGCGGGCCCGACGGTTCGCCTTGACCAGCTCCGCGCCGGCCTCGGACACCGAGACCAGCACCTGGCGGCCGTCGACGGGGTGCGGGGTGCGATCGACCAGACCCATCTCGGCCAGCGAAGCGATCACCCGGGTCATCGACGGCGGCCGGACGCGCTCGCGAATCGCCAACGCGCCGGGGGTCATCGCGCCCTCATTGGCCAGCGTGGCCAGCGCCGACAGCTGAGACAGCGACACCGGCGACGACGGGTTGCGGAACCGCAGTTGGCGGGCCAGCCGCATGACCGCCAGCGACAAGTCGCTGGCCAGCCGCGCATCGCTGTCAGGCATGGCGCGAGGGTACACGCAACGCAAGAAGCACGGGACACGAAACGGCCAACGACGGACTTTGGTCCTTTGCTCGCGCTCCAGCAGCTTCCGGTGTCCATTGTCGCCGGGCTATGTTGATCGCGATGACTGTCGAACCCGGCCACGGCCGCGAGGCGCCGCCGCTGCCGGCCGCGCTGCTCCAGGTGTGGCCCGTCATCGCGGTCGGGTTCGCGGGTTGGCTGATCGGCGCCGTCCTCGCGTTCGTCGTGCCCGCGCTGCAGAGTTGGCGCCCGGTGACGCTGGGCGGGCTGGGCGTCTCGCTGATCGGCACCAGCATCTTCGTGTTGCAGCTCGCCGCCGCGCGCCGCGGCGCACGCGGCGCGCAGACCGGCCTCGAAACCTACCTGGACCGCAAGTAAATTCGCCGAACCGGGAGAAGCAATGGTCGCCCCGCTACTGCAAGCACAAATCGACATCGACGCGCCGGCCTCGAAGGTCTGGGCCCTGATCTCCGACTTCCGGAGGATGCCGCAGTGGAGTCCCCAGTGTCGCTGGATGCGGCCCATCGGCCCGGTTCGCCCCGGCGCCCGCACGGTCAACCTCAACCGCCGCAACCGCATGTTCTGGCCCACCACGAGCACGGTGGTCGAGGTGGTTCCCGAGAAGAAGCTGGCGTTCCGGGTCAACACCAACCACACAGTTTGGAGCTACGAACTCGAGCCCAACGGCGAGGGCACCCGCGTGGTGGAGAGCCGCCACGCCGAGAACGGCGTCACCGCGTTCTCGAACCTGTCGGTCAACGCGCTCATGGGCGGCACCGCGAACTTCGAGCGCGAGTTGCTCGAGGGAATGAACACCTCGCTGGCGCGGATCAAGGCCGCCGCCGAGAAAGGCTAGTCGCCCGGTTCGGTGAGCTCGGGAGACTCCGGCGCTTCCTGCGGCGACTCGGGCGCTTCGAGCGGCGGCTCCACCGGCTCCACCGCCTCGGCCTGAACCGACTCCGGCGCCTCGGCCTGGGCCGGCGGCGGGTTCTCAGCCACGTCCAGCACGCCGTCGTCGTAGGGGTCGTACATGGGCGAGCCGGCGCCGGCCGGGGCCGGGGTGTCCGAATGGGCGCCGCAGCCGTACTGCTTGTCGACAATGTGCCCGTCGGCGGACAGCTCGTTGCCGCACACCCCGAACATCACACCCAGCGCTCCGGACAGCGGCAGGAAAAAGCCGCAGTCGCGGCACACCCGCTTGGTCGAACGCGCCATCGCCGAATCAGGACCGTAGTCGCCGGTGTGCCATCGCTCGGCCGCCTCGGCGCGGCCCACGGGGCCCAACACCCAGCGCCGGCCCAACCCGACCTCGGCGGCGGTCTCGTCGACCTGCGGATCGCCGCTGGCGGCGTAGCCCGGGACCAATCGAGGATCGTCCGCCGCGGGCGCCAGCAGGTCGCCGGGTCCTAGATCCCCCGGTCGCACCCGCTCTTCCCAGGGCACCCATTCCGGCGCCAGCAACGCCGTCGGACCCGGGATCAGCGCGACTTCGCTGATCGTGGCGTGGTCCGCGCCGCGGTAGGCGGCGACCACGGCCGCCCACTGCCAGCCCTGGTAGCCGGGCAAATGCGCCAGGAACCGGTGGGTCGCGGCGTTCGGGTCCTCGAAGCTGACGCCCAAGTAGTCCCCGACGGCCTCCGGACCGGCGAACTCCTCGACGGCGGCCCTGGCCTGGTCAGCCGCACCGGAGAGCAGCGCCGCCAACTCGTCGGGCCACTCGGCCACGGTCGTCACGGCGGGCTCCACTGACTCTTCAGTGGGTCCGGTCACGCTGCCCCCTCTCCAGTGTCGATCGGACTACAGTGCGTCTCCATACTAGGTTGGCGAGCCACGCCCTGTTGCCTGCCCGCATAGGACAGAATTGACCTGTGTCTGGACGGCGGCGTGATCCCCGGAGCCGGGTGGCCTCGAACCCGGGCCGCCGGCCCCGTCCCGACGCCAAGAGGTCGGCCACCCAGCATCCCGGCATGGCCAACTACCCGGCCGGCGGCTCCGACGATCGCCGGTCGCGTCGGCCGCCGCCAATGCCGAGCGCGAACCGCTACCTCCCACCGCTGGGCGAGCAGTCCGAACCGGACCGCACCAGCGGTCCGCCCCCACGGACTGCCGCCGCCAGCGAACGCATCACCGTTACCCGCGCGGCCGCGATGCGCAGCCGCGAAATGGGGTCCCGCATGTACTGGATGGTGCAGCGGGCCGCCACCGCCGACGGCGCCGACAAGTCGGGCCTGACCGCGCTGACGTGGCCGGTGGTCGCCAACTTCGCGGTCGACTCGGCGATGGCGGTCGCGCTGGCCAACACCCTGTTCTTCGCCGCGGCGAGCGGGGAGAGCAAGTCCAAAGTGGCTCTGTACCTGCTGATTACGATCGCGCCGTTCGCGGTGATCGCGCCGCTGATCGGCCCGGCGCTGGACCGCCTGCAGCACGGCCGGCGCGTCGCGCTGGCGCTGTCGTTCGCGCTGCGCACCCTGCTGGCGGTACTGCTGATCATGAACTACGACGGTGCCACCGGCAGCTTCCCGTCGATGGTGCTCTATCCGTGCGCGCTGGCGATGATGGTGCTGTCGAAGTCGTTCAGCGTGCTGCGCAGTGCGGTGACGCCCAGGGTGATGCCGCCGTCCATCGACCTGGTACGGGTCAATTCCAGGCTGACCGTGTTCGGCCTCCTCGGCGGCACCATCGCCGGCGGTGCCATCGCGGGCGGCGTCGAGTTCGTCTGCACCCACCTCTTCAAGCTCCCCGGCGCGTTGTTCGTCGTTGTCGCGGTCACGATCGCGGGCGCTTTCCTGTCGATGCGGATCCCGCGCTGGGTCGAGGTGACCGCGGGTGAAGTCCCGGCCACCCTGAGCTACCGGCGCGACAGGGACCAACCGCGCCGATGGCCCGACGAGGTCAAAAGGGTCGGGGGAACGCTTCGACAACCGCTGGGACGCAACATCATCACCTCGCTGTGGGGTAACTGCACCATCAAGGTGATGGTCGGCTTCCTGTTCTTGTACCCGGCGTTCGTCGCCAAGGCGCATCAGGCCAACGGATGGGCCCAGCTGGCGATGTTGGGCATGATCGGGGCCGCGGCCGCGATCGGCAACTTCGCCGGAAACTTCACCAGCGCGCGCCTGCGGCTGGGCCGGCCTGCCGTGCTGGTGGTGCGCTGCGCTGTGGCGGTGTGCTCCGTCGCCCTGGCGGCCGCCGTGGCGGGAACCCTGATGGTGACGGTGATCGCGACCCTGATCACGTCGGGCTCCAGCGCCATCGCGAAGGCCTCGCTCGACGCCTCGCTGCAACACGATCTGCCCGAGGAGTCGCGGGCGTCGGGATTCGGGCGATCGGAATCGACCCTGCAGCTGGCCTGGGTGCTGGGTGGGGCGCTCGGCGTCCTGGTGTACACCGAATTGTGGGTCGGCTTCACCGCGGTCAGCGCCCTGCTCATCCTCGGCCTGGCCCAGACCCTGGTCAGCTTCCGCGGCGACTCGCTGATCCCCGGCCTGGGAGGCAACCGGCCCGTCATGGTCGAGCAGGAGGGGATGCGCCGGGGCGCCGGTAGGCCGGCGGCGGTGCCGGAGTGAAACGCGGCGTGGCCGCGCTCGTCGCGGTCGTGGTGGCACTGGCGTGCGTCGGGGCGGGGGTCGCAACGTGGCTGCTGGTGCGCCGCACCGGCCCGCAGCAACCCGAGATCAGCGCCTACTCGCACGGGCACCTGATCCGGGTGGGGCCCTACCTGTACTGCGATGTGCTCAACCTCAACAACTGCCAGACGCCGCAGACCCAGGGCGAGCTGCCGCTCAATGAGCATTACCCGGTGCAACTTTCGGTACCCGACGCCATCGCACGAGCACCCTGGCGGCTGCTTCAGGTGTATGAGGATCCCGCCAACACGACCGCGACCGTGTTTCGGCCGGGCGCGCGTCTGGCGGTCACCATCCCGGCGGTGGACCCGCAACGCGGGAAGCTGACCGGGATCGTCGTGCAACTGCTGACGTTGGTGGTCGACGACGGCCAACTCAACGACATCGCCACCGTTCGCGCCGTCCCGCACGCGGAATGGTCAGTGCGACTGACTTAACGCGGCCGAGCGTCGACTTGTTGCGCCGAAGCGGGCAGATTTCGCACCACAACTCGACGTTGGGCCGAACGTGTCAGTGTGGACCGGCGCCGTGTGCGCATGGAAATCCTGGACTGGCCGTTTAAGGGCACCGACGCTCTCGCCGCCGGCGTCATCACCCGGCATCGGTTGCGGACCGATTTCGAGATGGTTCATCGCGACGTCTACATCCCTCGCGGCCAGAAGTTGACGCCCGTGACGAGGGCAGTGGCCGCGTGGCTGTGGTCTGGACGGACCGCGACGGTGGCAGGTCTGTCCGCCGCGGCGTTGCACCGCAGCGAATGGATCGACAACTGGCTGCCAGCCGAGCTGAACCGGCCCAGCCGCGATAAGGCGCGCGGCATCATTTTGCACAGCGACACCCTCGGCGACGACGAAACATGTGTGCGCGACGAGATGCGCATGACCACGCCCGCCCGCACGGCATTCGACCTGGGCAGGCGAAAGGGCTTGACTACGGCGGTGATTCGGCTCGATGCACTCATGCGTGCGACCGAGCTGAAGGCGGCTGACATCGAGCTGCTCGCCGACCGCCATCGAGGTGCGCGCGGGTTGGTCCAGTTGCGGCAGGTTCTGCATCTGGCCGACGGCGGCTCGGAGTCACCGCAGGAGACTAGGACCCGCCTGGTCCTCGTCGGCGGCGGTTTGCCGCGACCCCAGACCCAGATCGTGGTGCTCAACGAATGGGGTGCGGTGCTGGCACGGATCGACATGGGGTGGGAGGAGTGGAAGGTCGGCGTCGAATTCGACGGCGCACGACATTGGACTGATCCCGTGCGCCGCACCTGGGATATCGATCGAGTGGCGGAACTCGAAGCACGCGGCTGGGCGATCATCCGGGTCAGCACCGACCTGCTCCGATACCGACCCCACGTCGTGGTTGCACGCACCCGAAGTGCGCTGTTGGCGGCCGGTTGCCCACTATGACCGCCGAGCGTCGAGTTGTTGCGCGAAAACTCCGCAGTTTCGCGCAACAACTCGACGCTCGGCAGAAACGATTACGCTCCGTGGCCGGCCGGCACCCGCTCGCCGTCGACCGGCGGCCCCGGGGGCGTTCCATTCCCGAAAGGCCTGCCGCCCAAGGTTTCCCGGCTATGTGGTGCCAGCCAGCCGGCCAGGTCCGGGCCCTTGGGCACGATGCGCGTCGGGTTGATGTCGGCGTGCACGATGTAGTAGTGCTGCTTGATCTGGACGAAGTCGACGGTGTCGCCGAAGCCCGGAGTCTGGAACAGGTCGCGCGCGTAGGCCCACAGCACCGGCATTTCGCTGAGCTTGGATCGGTTGCACTTGAAGTGTCCCTGATAGACCGGGTCGAAGCGGGCCAACGTGGTGAACAGCCGCACGTCGGCCTCGGTGATGGTGTCGCCCACCAGGTATCGCTGGTTGGCAAGGCGATCGCTCACCCAATCCAGCGCGGTGAACAGCCGGTCGTAGGCCGCCTCGTAGGCCTGCTGTGAGCCGGCGAAGCCACAGCGGTAGACGCCGTTGTTGATCTCGGTGTAGATCCTCTTACTCACCTCGTCGATCTCGGCGCGCAGCGGCTCCGGGTATAGCTGCGGCGCGCCCTCGCGGTGGTAAGCCGTCCACTCGGTGGAGAGATCCAGCGTCATCTGCGCGAAGTCGTTGGTGACGACCGCACCGGTCGGGACGTCGACGATCGCCGGGACCGTGATGCCCTTGGGGTAGTCGGGGAAGCGTTTGAAGTAGGCATCCTGCAGCCGCGGGATCTTCAGCACCGGGTCGACGCCGCCGGGGTCCAGGTCGAAGGTCCAGCTGCGCTCGTCGTGGGTGGGGCCGCAAAACCCAATGGAGAGAGCGCCTTCCAGGCCTAGTAGCCGCCGGACGATGATCGCGCGGTTGGCCCACGGGCAGGCGCGGGCCACGATGAGCCGATACCGGCCGGGCTCTACCGGGTAGCCGTCGCGCCCGTCGGCGGTGATGCGCGTGTTGATGTAGTTGGTGTCCCGGGTGAATTCGCCCGCGGGGGCGACGTAAGAGGCCATGACGCCAATTCTGCCCCTTCGCCCGGCCTCAACTAATCGGCGATTCCGCCCATCACGTCGGCCTGCGCGCCCGTCAGGAACCGGCGGGCCAGGTTGGTCTCGGTCGATTCGGCCGGCTCCCAGTGCGCGATCCACGGCCCGGTGCCCTCGGACTGATCGACGATCCCGTCCTCGAGCCAGGTGAACCGGCCGTCCAGCACGTCGTGGGTCAGCCGGACGTCGCTGCTGTCGGTGTTGGCCCACAACGCCTGGAACAGGGCCTCGACCCGCAGGGTCGCTTGCTGGCAGAACGTGTCGGCGAGCTCGTATGCCTGCCGGCCGACGGCCGGGTCCGCCGCGCGTTGCCCCTCGGCGCGCACGCACGCCGCGGACATCGCGAACAGTTCCGCCCCGATGTCGACGATGCGCCCGAGAAATCCCTGCCGCTGCTCGAGTTTGGCCTGCCAGCGCGCCATCCCGTAGAAGGTGTTGCGGGCCAGCTTGCGGGTGGAGCGTTCGACGTACCGCAGGTGCGACGCCAGCGTGCCGAACTCGCTGTATGCCCGGGGCCGCTGTCCCTCGCCGAATACCAACTGCGGCAACCACTTTGCGTAGAACCCGCTGGCGCCGACGGCCGCGGCCGCCTTCTGCCGCAAACCCGTGTCGGGCTTGGCGAGGTCACCGGCCGCGGTCAGGTGGGCGTCGACCGCCTCGCGCGCGATGAGCAGCCGCATGATCTCGCTGGATCCCTCGAAGATGCGGTTGATCCGCAGGTCGCGCACCACCTGCTCGGCCGGCACCGCGCGCTCCCCGCGCGCGGCCAGCGACTCGGCGGTCTCGTAGCCCCGCCCACCGCGGATCTGCAGGAGTTCGTCGGCGATCAGGCAGGCCATCTCGCTGGACCACAACTTGGCCAGCGCCGCCTCGATCCTGATGTCGTTGCGGCCTTCGTCGGCCATCTGAGCGGACAGCTCCAGCACCGCGTCAAGCGCGTAAGTGGTGGCGGCGATGAAGGAGATCTTGCTCGCGACCGCTTCGTGTTTGGCGAGCGGCTTACCCCACTGCACGCGCTCCCCCGACCATTCGCGGACTATCTTCAGCGCCCACTTCGACGACCCCGTCGCGCTCGCGGGAATCGACAGCCGCCCGGCGTTGAGCGTGGTCAGCGCGATCTTCAGACCGTCGCCTTCCCGGCCGACCAGGTTTTCGGCGGGCACCCGCACCCGGTGCAGCCGGGTGACGCCGTTCTCGATGCCGCGCAGTCCCATGAACTTGTTGCGCCGCTCCACGGTGATCCCGGGCGAATCGGCCTCGACGACGAAGGCGCTGATTCCGCCGCGGTGCCCCTCACTCTTGGGCACCCGGGCCATCACCACCAGCAGTTCGGCGACCACGCCGTTGGTGGTCCACAACTTCACGCCCTCGAGTTCGTACGCCTTGCCGTCCTCGACCGGTGTCGCCGTCGACGCCAGGCGCGCCGGATCCGAGCCCACGTCCGGTTCGGTGAGCAGGAACGCCGATATGGCGCCGGCGGCGCAGCGTGGCAAGAACTTCCGCTTCTGTTCGGGCGTCCCGGCGAGTTTGAGCGGCTCGGGTACCCCGATCGACTGGTGGGCCGACAGCAGCGCGCCGAGGCTGGGATGAACCGACGAGATCATCACCAGCGCCCGGTTGTAGGCCACCTGCGACATGCCCAGGCCGCCATATTCGGTGGGTATCTTCATGCCGAAGCAGCCCAGCGCGGCCAGGCCCTTCACGTATTCGTCGGGGATTACCGAGTCCCGCTCGATGACGCTGCCGTCGACGGTGTCGAGGAACTCGCGCACCTTGCCGAGAAAGGCGCGGGTGCGCGCCTTGTCGTCGTCGGACGGCTTGGGGAACGGGTGGATCAGCTCCAACGGAAAGTGACCGAGAAAGAGCTCCTTGGCGAATGACGGTTTTTCCCAACCGCTTTCGCGGGATTCCTCGGCGAGGGCCCTCGCTTGCTCCTCGGTGACCTGCGCTTGCTGTGCCATCGCCGCCTCCTCGCTAACGACTCACATCGAGGCCGGAGTACCCGCTGGTGGGCGGAATATCACGACCTACGAATGTCGAAGTTACCACCGAGTAGCTTCCCGGCGCACCGGTTCGTCGCGAGCAATCGCGCGGTTAGGAGTCGAGCTCCCTGGCCACCGCCTTGACCACCTCGGAGACCCGACGGGCGGTCTTGCGGTCCGGGTATCGCCCCTTGCGCAACTCGGGCTGCACGGCGCCTTCCAGCAGGGTGATCATGTCCTCGACCATCCCGTGCAGCTCGTCGGGGCTGTGCTTGTGTTCGACCGGCGTGGCCTCGCGACGCGTCTTGGCAAGGCTGGGCGGGGGATCGATCAGCTTGAGGCTCAACGCCTGCGGACCGCGCCGGCCGGAGGCGACGCCGAATTCCACCCGCTGCCCCGACTTGAGCCCCTCGACCCCTTCGGGCAACGCCGACGAGCGGACGTAGACGTCCTCCCCGTCCTCCTGTGACAGAAAGCCAAACCCCTTTTCGGCGTCGTACCACTTAACCTTGCCGGTCGGCACTGGTCTCACCTGCTTGTCTGACGGATCACTAGGATGGGTAACGCAAGAAGCGTCCCGCCTGCGCAGGACGCATGTTGGATTCTGATCCTACTCGGATGCCCGCCCGACGAGCACCCCCGTTAAGCGCTACTCGGTAGTCTGGGCGGTACCGCTGGAGGAGATATGCGCCTGATCCCGAACGTCATCTGGCTCGCATTCGGTGGCCTGTGGACGGCCGCCGTGAACCCGTCCGCCTCGCCGACCCGATTCGTGCCGGTGGCCGCATGACGCTGACCGCATTGGGCTTACCGACTGTGCGAGGCCGCGCGGGCGACCCCGACGCCCAGAACTTTCCCGGCAGCGGCCCGCTGCTGGACACCTACGGGCGCGCCGCGACCGACCTGCGGGTGTCGCTGACCGATCGTTGCAATCTGCGGTGCAGCTACTGCATGCCGGCCGAGGGGCTGGACTGGCTGCCCGGCGAACAATTGCTGAGCCCCGACGAGCTGGCCAGGCTGATGCATATCGCCGTCACCCGGCTGGGCATCACCAGCGTGCGGTTCACCGGTGGGGAACCCCTGCTGTCCCGCCATCTCGAAGAGGTGATCGCCGCGGCGGCCGGTCTGCAGCCCCGCCCCGAGATCTCGTTGACCACCAACGGTGTTGGGCTGGCGCGCCGCGCCGCCGCTCTCGCCGAGGCCGGCCTGGATCGGGTCAACGTGTCGATGGACAGCGTGGACCGCGACCACTTCGCGGCCATCACCCGCCGGGACCGGCTCGACGACGTCCTCGAGGGCCTGGCGGCCGCCAACGCGGCGGGCCTGACTCCGGTCAAGGTCAACGCCGTGCTCGATCCCGCGACCGGGCGTGACGACGTCGTCGGCCTGCTGCGGTTCTGCCTCGAGCACGGCTATCAGTTGCGGGTCATCGAGCAGATGCCGCTGGACGCCGGACATCAATGGCGCCGTGGCGCCGCACTGACGGCGGACGACGTGCTGGGGGTGCTGCGCACGCACTTCCGGTTGCGCCCGGACCCGGCGCCCCGCGGTTCGGCTCCGGCGGAGCTCTGGCTGGTCGACACTGGCTCGGGCACTCCGAGCGCGAAGTTCGGAGTCATCGCGTCGGTGTCGCACGCCTTCTGCTCGACCTGCGACCGCACCCGCCTCACCGCCGACGGCCAGGTCCGCAGCTGCCTCTTCTCGGCCGAGGAGACCGACCTTCGGGGACTGCTGCGCGGTGGGGCCGACGACGACGCGATCGAGGCGGCGTGGCGCGCCGCGATGTGGCGCAAGCCCGCCGGCCATGGCATCAACGATCCCGACTTCATCCAGCCCGCCCGCCCGATGAGCGCGATCGGTGGCTAGCCCGACGGGTCAGGCCCCGGCCGACGGGGAGGGAATCCAGGTGACGGTCCGCTACTTCGCCGCCGCGCGCGCCGCGGCCGGTGCCGAATCGGAGGCCTTGGTGGTGCACCCGGGCACCACGGTGGCCGAATTGGTGGAGCGGCTCGCCGTTCGTGGATCTCGCCTCGCGACCGTGTTGGACCGATGCTCCTACCTGTGCGACGGCATCGCCGTGCGCGACGAAACCACGCCGTTACGCACCGGTGACACGATCGACGTTCTGCCGCCTTTCGCCGGCGGCTGAAATTGTGAGATACCTCACGTAACGGAACGATAACGGTGAAATCACGCTCCGATATCGGTCGAATGACCAGCGGGAATCCCTAGTGTTCCTGGGCTTTTCGGACATGGCCGTGAGGGAAACGCCGGGTTTCACAAGACGTGACGGGACGAACAGAACCCGCTAGCGTCACCGACGGTTCGTCAATCTACCGAACGGCGTTCCACCCCGCCTATCGCGCCGAGCTCCATCCAATGGGCGGGGGTGACCGAAGCGGATGGAGGCGGGGGACCCACCGGTCCACCGTGATCGGACTGGAGTCGCTTGCGACTCCTTGGGGTGAAGCCGACGCCGGCTCCCATGCGGAGTACGGCGGCGGCCGGGTGGCCTCTCCAACCCGAACCCGACAGCTGACCTCGTAGGCGCGTCACACGAGAGGAATATTTCGGCGCGTATGAGTGGACGTCACCGCAAGCCCACAACATCCAGCATCAGCGTCGCCAAGATCGCCTTCACGGGGGCAGTTCTTGGTGGCGGCAGCATCGCCATGGCCGCCCAGGCCGCCGCGGCCACCGACGGCGAATGGGATCAGGTAGCCCGTTGCGAGTCCGGCGGCAACTGGGGCATCAACACGGGCAACGGCTATCACGGCGGTGTCCAGTTCAGTTCGAGCACCTGGGCCGCGCACGGCGGCGGCGAATTCGCCCCGTCGGCCGAGATGGCAACCAAGGAACAGCAGATCGCGGTCGCCGAGCGCGTGCTCGCGACCCAGGGCCGGGGCGCCTGGCCGGTCTGCGGCGGTCCGCTCTCGGGCCCCACTCCGCGCGAGGTTCCCGCGCCCGCTCCCGTGGGTATGGACGCCCCGCTGGACGCGCCCGGGCTCAACGGCCTGCCGCCGCTGGCGCCACCGCCGGCGGACGCTCCGCCACCGGACGCCCCGCCGCCGCCTCCCCCGCCGCCCGCCGACCCGGCCCCGCCGGTGACGCTGACGGCGGCCGGGCAACCTGCGCCGGACATGGTGCCGCCCGCGCCTCCCGCGGACGCCCTGCCGCCCGCGCCTCCCGCGGACGCCCTGCCGCCCGCGCCTCCCGCGGATGCCCTGCCGCCCGCGCCTCCCGCGGATGCGCCGGCCGAACCGCAGCACGCTTCGACCGTGGGCTACACCCGAAAACTCTGGGACGCGATCCAGAGTGCGGACATCCACGGGAACGACGCGCTGGATGCCCTGGCGCAGCCGCCGCAGGCCGGCTGACGCCTCCACTTATCTCAAGCGCGCAGTGCGCACGTCTTTAGGCGGAGCCCACCCATTCTTCGGTTCCATCGTCGAAGAACTGGTGCTTCCACACCGGTAACCGTGCCTTGATGGTGTCCACCAGCCGGGCGCAGGTGTCGAAGGCCGCCTGCCGATGGTCGGCGGCCACCGCGGCCACCAGCGCCGCCTCGCCGATGTGCAGCGCGCCGATGCGGTGGCTGGCCGCGATCGCGCGGACCCCGCTGGACGACTCGGCGACCTCGCCGACGACTTGGGCCAGGACCTGCTCGGCCGAGGGGTGCGCGGAGTACTCCAACCGCACCACCCGCCGGCCGCCGTCGTGGTCGCGGATCATGCCGACGAATCCGACGACCGCCCCGGCCGACTGATGGCCCACCAGCTCTTCGTGCTCCGCCAAAACGATCGGCTCTTCGGTCATGGCGGCGCGCAGAACGCGGGTCATCCCTGGTGATCTCCGCCGGCGAGTTGGTCGAGCGCGTGATCGAGCACGTCGGCAAGCACGCCGAGCCCGTCGCGCACCCCGCCGGGTGATCCCGGCAGATTCACGATCAGCGTGCGGCCCGCCACACCGCAGACGCCGCGCGACAGCACCGACGTCGGCACCTTAGGCAGCCCGGAGCGGCGGATCGCGTCGGCCAGCCCGGGGATCATGTAGTCCAGCACGGCCACGGTCTGGTCCGGGGTGGCGTCGCTGGGCGAGATGCCGGTGCCACCCGAGGTGATGATCAGGTCGACGTCGGCGTCGAGCGCCCCACGCAGCGCCTGGCCCACGGGCTCCCCGTCGGCCACCACCTCGGGCTGCACGGGCGAAAACCCATGCTGTTCAAGCCATTCCGCAATGATCGGCCCGCTTCGGTCGTCGTACACGCCGGACGACGCACGGGTCGACGCGATAATTATTCGTGCGGATCGCTCGCCCATCACCGCTCCCAGTTTCCGGTTTTGCCGCCCTGCTTGCGCAGCACCCGAATGTCATCGAGGCGAGCGGCCGGGTCGACGGCTTTGATCATGTCGTACAGCGTGAGCCCGGCCACGCTGACGGCGGTCAGCGCCTCCATCTCCACGCCCGTGCGGTCCGTGCTGCGCACGGTCGCGGTGATCTCGATGTCCGAATCGCCGACGGCGAAGTCGACGTCGACCCCGGTGAGCGCGAGCTGATGACACAGGGGGATCAGGTCGCTGGTGCGCTTTGCCGCCAGGATTCCGGCCACCCGCGCGGTGGCCAGCGCGTCCCCCTTGGGCAGGCCGCCGGTCGAGACGAGCGCGACCACCTCCGGCGAGGTGCGCAACGCACCCGCCGCGACGGCGGTGCGCCGGGTGGCGCTCTTTTCCGTGACGTCGACCATGTGCGCCGCACCCCGCTCGTCCAGGTGCGAGAGCGTGCCTGCCGAGGCCTTGGCGGCCTCTGGGGCCCTAGCCATCGGTTAGCGGTTGACGACCGTGACCGGGTGGACGTAGGGCAGGTCGGTCGCGGGCAACGGGAAGACCAGCTCACCGAAGGGCGACAGCGCACCCGTCCGATCACTGACCAGTTCGCTCACGGCGTGGTCATCCGGGTCCGTCGTCGGCCAGCCGTTGTCGACGTAGTTGGTCTTGCGCGCCTTGCCTTCAGCAGAGTCAGCCACGGGGTCCATTCTGACAGGTCGCGCCCGCGCCCGTGGCGCAAGCCCGGGCTGACCGTGGGCTTTGCGTACGGACCGGTCGGGAAGACTGCTTTACGCTGGTCAGCAATGACCGACAACACCCCGGACATCCCGCTGGGGTCCTGGCTGGCCGACTTGCCCGACGAGCGGCTGATCCGACTGCTGGAACTACGGCCGGACCTCGCCCAGCCCCCGCCTGGCAGCATCGCGGCGCTGGCCGCGCGCGCCCAGGCGCGCCAGTCGGTCAAGGCGGCCACCGACGACCTCGACTTCCTGCGGCTGGCGGTGCTCGACGCGCTGCTGGTGCTGCAGGCCGATTCCGCCCCGGTGCAGGTCGCCAAGCTGCTCGCGCTCATCGCTGACCGCGCCCCCGAGGCCGACGTGCTCGGCGCGCTGGACGACCTGCGGCAGCGCGCGCTGGTCTGGGGCGACGCCGCGATCCGGGTGGCCGCCGATGCCGGCACGGCTTTGCCGTGGCACCCGGGGCAGGTCACGCTCGAGGACAGCTCCCGCACGGGCGAGGAAATCGCCGGCCTGATCGACGGTCTCGACCCATCCCAGCTCGATGTGCTGAACAAACTGCTCGAGGGTTCGCCGATGGGCCGCACCCGCGACGCCGCTCCCGGCGCCCCGGCGGATCGGCCGGTGCCGCAGCTGCTGGCGCTGGGCCTGCTGCGGCGCATCGATGCCGAGACCGTGATCCTGCCCCGGCACGTCGGGCAGGTGCTGCGGGGCGAGGACCCCGGTCCCATGCAGCTGACGGCCCCCGACCCGGTGGTGTCGGTCACCACCGCCGACGACGTGGATGCGGTGGCGGCGGGAGCCGTCATCGATCTGCTCCGCGAGTTCGACGTGCTGCTTCAAACCCTGGGCGCCGCACCGGTTTCCGAGCTGCGCAGCGGCGGGCTGGGGATTCGCGACCTCAAGCGGCTGGCCAAGACGACCGGCATCGACGAGACACGGCTGGGCCTGATCCTCGAAATCGCCGCCGCGGCCGGATTGATCGCCAGCGGCATGCCCGACCCGGAACCCGTCGAGGGTGAGGGACCGTATTGGGCGCCGACGGCGGCGATTGAGCGGTTCGCCGCGATGTCCTCGGCCGAGCGTTGGCACCTGCTGGCCGGCACCTGGCTTGATCTGCCCGGCCGCCCGGCGTTGATCGGCACCCGGGGTCCTGACGCCAAACCCTATGGCGCCCTGACCGATTCGCTGTACTCGACGGCCGCACCGCTGGACCGCCGACTGCTGCTGGGCATGCTGTCCGGGCTGGCGCCCGGGGCGGGTGTCGATGCCGTCACCGCCTCGGCGGCGTTGATCTGGCGGCGCCCCCGCTGGTCCAGGCGGCTGCAGCCGCAACCCGTCTCCGATCTGCTGGCCGAATGCCATGCGCTGGGTCTGGTCGGTCGCGGGGCGATCAGCACTCCCGGGCGAGCGCTGCTGGACGACGGCGGCGATCCGGAGGCCGCCGTGCACGCGATGACGCGGGCGATGCCCGCCCCCATCGACCACTTCCTGCTGCAGGCCGACCTCACCGTCGTGGTGCCGGGCCCCCTGCGACGCGAACTCGCCGAGGATCTGGCCGCCGTCGCCACCGTCGAATCGGCCGGCACGGCGATGGTGTACCGCATCAGCGAGCAGTCCATCCGGCACGCCCTCGACATCGGCAAGACTCGTGACTGGATGCATGAGCTGTTCACCAAGCACTCCAAAACCCCGGTGCCGCAAGGGCTCACATACCTCATCGACGACGTCGCCCGTCGCCATGGCCAGCTCCGGATCGGCATGGCCGCGTCGTTCGTGCGGTGCGAGGACCCGGTGCTGCTGGCGCAGGCGGTGGCGGCCGCGGAGGACCTGCAGTTGCGCGCGCTGGCGCCGACGGTGGCGGTGTCGCCGGCGCCGATCGCCGAGGTGCTCGTCAGGCTGCGCCACGCGGGTTTCGCCCCGGCCGCCGAGGACTCCTCCGGTTCGATCGTCGACGTCCGGCCCCGCGGGGCCAGGGTGCCCACCCCGCAGCAGCGCCGGCCCTACCGGCCCGCGCCGCGCCCCAGCGGCGAGACGCTGAACGCCGTCGTCTCGGTGCTGCGCAAGGTGACCGCAGCGCCGTTCGGGAATATCCGCGTCGACCCCGCCGTCACTATGTCGATGTTGCAGCGCGCGGCCAGGGACCAGGACACGCTGGTGATCGGCTACCTCGACGCCGCCGGCGTGGCGACCCAGCGGGTTGTGTCGCCGATCTCCGTGCGGGGCGGGCAGCTGGTGGCGTTCGATTCGGCGTCCGGGCGCCTGCGTGACTTCGCCATCCACCGCATCACGTCAGTGGTGTCGGGGGACGACTGAATAATGGTGAGATGACCGACGGACCGTTGATCGTGCAGTCCGACAAGACGGTGCTGCTCGAAGTGGATCACGAGCTGGCCGGCGCGGCGCGCGCCGCCATCGCGCCGTTCGCCGAGCTGGAACGCGCTCCCGAGCACGTGCACACCTACCGCATCACGCCGCTGGCGCTGTGGAATGCCCGCGCCGCCGGCCACGACGCCGAGCAGGTCGTCGACGCGCTGGTCAGCTTCTCCCGCTACGCGGTGCCCCAGCCGCTGCTGGTCGACATCGTCGACACCATGGCCCGCTACGGGCGGCTGCAGCTCGTCAAGCACCCGGCGCACGGCCTGACGCTCGTGAGCTTCGACCGCGCGGTGCTCGAGGAAGTGCTGCGCAACAAGAAGATCGCGCCGATGTTGGGCGCGCGGATCGACGACGACACCGTCCTCGTGCATCCCAGCGAGCGGGGACGGGTCAAGCAGATGCTTCTCAAGATCGGCTGGCCCGCGGAGGATCTCGCCGGTTACGTCGACGGTGAGGCGCACCCGATCAGCCTGGCGCAGGACGGCTGGCACCTGCGGGACTACCAGCAGCTGGCCACGGACTCGTTCTGGGCGGGCGGTTCCGGGGTGGTGGTGCTCCCGTGCGGTGCCGGCAAGACGCTCGTCGGCGCGGCCGCGATGGCCAAAGCCGGCGCGACGACGCTGATTCTGGTCACCAACATCGTCGCGGCCCGGCAGTGGAAGCGCGAGCTGGTCGCGCGCACCTCGCTGACCGAGGACGAGATCGGCGAATACTCCGGTGAGCGCAAGGAGATCCGGCCGGTGACCATCTCGACGTACCAGATGATCACCCGCCGCACCAAGGGCGAATACCGGCACCTGGAGCTCTTCGACAGCCGCGACTGGGGGCTCATCATCTATGACGAGGTGCACCTGCTGCCGGCGCCGGTGTTCCGGATGACCGCCGACCTGCAGTCCAAACGTCGACTTGGCCTGACCGCCACGTTGATTCGCGAAGACGGTCGCGAGGGCGACGTGTTCTCCCTGATCGGCCCGAAGCGCTACGACGCGCCGTGGAAGGACATCGAGGCACAGGGCTGGATCGCGCCGGCGGAGTGCGTCGAGGTGCGGGTCACCATGACCGACAACGAGCGGATGATGTACGCCACCGCCGAGCCCGAGGAGCGATACCGGCTGTGCTCGACGGTGCACACCAAAATCGCTGTGGTCAAATCGATCTTGGAAAAACATCCCGGCGAGCAGACGTTGGTGATCGGCGCCTACCTGGATCAGCTCGACGAACTCGGCGCCGAGCTGAACGCCCCGGTGATCCAGGGCTCGACGCGAACCAAGGAGCGGGAGGCGCTGTTCGACGCCTTCCGCCGTGGCGAGGTGTCGACCCTGGTGGTGTCCAAGGTGGCCAACTTCTCCATCGACCTGCCGGAAGCATCAGTGGCCGTGCAGGTTTCGGGAACATTCGGCTCGCGCCAGGAAGAGGCCCAGCGGCTGGGCCGGCTGCTGCGGCCCAAGCACGACGGCGGCGGCGCCATGTTCTACTCGGTGGTGGCCCGCGACAGCCTGGACGCCGACTACGCCGCGCACCGGCAGCGCTTCCTCGCGGAGCAGGGCTACGGCTACATCATCCGCGACGCCGACGACCTCCTGGGCCCGGCGATCTAAGGGTCATCACCGCTCGCGGACTACAGGGACAGGATCGTCGCCGACGCGGTTCCCGGCGCGCCGTACACCTGGGCCAGCCCGACGCGCGGGTTGCCGGGCACCTGACGTTCGCCCGCCTCGCCGCGCAGCTGGCGCACCAGCTCGTGCATCTGCCGCAGGCCCGACGCGCCGATCGGCTCGCCGTTGGCGATCAACCCGCCGTCGGTGTTCACCGGCATCGACCCGTGGATCTCGGTGGCGCCGTCGGCCAGCAGCTTCTCCTGCTCACCGTCGGCGCACAGGCCGGTCTCGGCCATGTGGATCACCTCGTTGCCGGCGTCGGTGTCCTGCAGCTGGGCCACGTCGACGTCCTCGGGTCCGATGCCGGCGGCCTCGTAGGCCGCCTTGGCCGCATACACCGTCGGGGAGACATCCTCGTCCAGGGGCGCGAAGGTGGCGTGCACCTCGTAGGCGCCGTAGCGGCGGGTACGGATCTCGCAGGCCCGCACATATACCGGCTTGTCGGTGTACTTGTGCGCGATGTCGGCCCGGCACATGACGACGGCCGCGGCGCCCTCGTCGGGCGCGCAGAACATGTACTGCGTCAGCGGGTAGTTGAGCACCGGCGAGTTGAGGATCTCCTCCTCGGGAATCGGCTTGCGGCGGAACGCGTTCGGGTTCAGCGCCCCGTTGCGGAAGTTCTTCGCCGCGACCTTGGCCAGCGTGGCCTGGGAGATGTTGTGGTCGTGGAGGTACTTGTTCGCCTTCATGCCGAAGAACTTGGTGGTGACGAACTGCCCGTTCTGCGCGTACCACTGCGGCAGCGCCAGCTTGGCGGGGTCGTCGGTGAACGCGCCGCGCGGGTGCTTGTCCAAGCCGATGGCGATGCCGATGTCGTACTTGCCCAGCCGGATGGTGTCGGCGGTCTGCTGAATTGCGCTGGCGGCGGTGGCGCAGGCGTTGAACACGTTGGTGAACGTGATGCCGGTCAGGCCGACCAGGCGGGTCACGGCGTCGGGGTTGGACACCTCATGGCTGCCGCCGAAGCCGAACTGAATGTCCTTCCACTCCAGGTGGGCGTCGGCCAGCGCAAACTGGATGGCCTCCGCCCCCATCTGCATCGCGGTCTTGTCGAACCTGCCGAATGGGTGCAGGCCCACGCCGATGATGGCCACATCATTGGTCATCTCAGGCTCCCTTCTCAATCGGCTGGAAAGCGAACGTCATGACCTCGGCGCCCTCGTCGTCGGTGGTCAGCGGCACCATGGTCAGCTCGACCTCTTGGCCGAATTGCAGCTTGGCCGGGTCGTTTTCGGTCAGCCGCGCCTCGACCCGGATGACGTCGCCCAGCTGCACCAGGCCGACGCCGAATGGCACGAAATCGTCGCCGGTCGGGCCGGCGTAGGGGGCGCCGGGCGGGAAGCCCTGGGTGGTCCACGCCACCAGTGTTCCGCGGCGCGGCAACAACGACTCGGTCATCTCGCCCCCGCTGCAGCGCGGACACCACTGCTGCACCGGGAACGTCGTGGCCCCGCAGTTGCCGCAGCGACTCCCGATCAGCTGCGGGCTCTCGTCGGGCCAGGTGGAGATTTCGGGGGCGAGCGCCTTCTGCATTAAAGGATCCTCCAGCGTCCGAACAGAACAATGCTCACTGAACCGTATAACAGGTTTCCGAAAAGTGGAAACCACATTCTCATCGGCGCTTGTCCACCCAGCGGCAGGCAACTCACCACGGGTTATCGTGTCCAAGCGCCCAACCCCGACGCGATGCGAGGAGATGACCCATGCCAGTCACCGTGCTACTCGAACTCAGGCTGAAGCCCGACGCGGTGGCCGCGGCGCGCGAGCTCATGCGCCGAACTCTGCAAGACACCCGGGCGTTCGAGGGCAACCTGCGGACCGACGTGCTCGTCAACGAGGACGACGAAGCGCACTGGATCATTTACGAACTCTGGGACACCGTCGAGCACGACGAGGCCTACCGCGCATTTCGCGCCGGCCCGGGAAAGGTGACCGAGCTTCCTCCCCTGCTGGCCGCGCCGCCCGTCAAGACGCGATACGCCACCACCGACGTCTAGCTGAGCGCGGGAATGACTTCCCGCTCGAACAGTTCGACGCCCGAACGGTCGTACGCGGCCTCCGGGAAATAGCAGATCGCGTACTCACACCCGAGCGCGCGGATCTTCTCGAGCCGCTCGATCGCCTGTTCCGTTGTGCCCACCGCCGAGTCCGGTCCGGTGGTGCCGGCGAGCATCGCATCGGCCGCCGCCTCGGGCACGCACCCGATCAGCCGGTCGCGCACCCGTTGGAGCCGATTCTTGACGTCGGCGTCCGAGGTTCCGACGATCGCGTTGATGTTGACCGAACGCACGATCGCGTCGAAGTCGGTGCCAACATCGCGGCAATGCCGCGCCAGCACCTCCGACTTGTGGGCGAACGCCTCGGCCTCCGGCGTGAAGTTGGTGTACTGCGCGTATTTCGCCGCGATGCGCAGCGTCACCTTCTCCCCACCACCGGCGATCCACAGCGGTATGCCATTGTCCTGCAAGGGCTTCGGAGCGACGATCGCGCCGTCGACCTGGTAGTGCTCGCCGTCGAAGCTGACTCTGCCGTCGCGCCACGCGTCCCGCATGATCTGGACCCCCTCGTCCAGCCGGCCCAACCGCACCTTGGCCGACGGGAACCCGTAACCGTAAGCGCGCCACTCGTGTTCGTACCAGCCGCCGCCGATGCCCATCTGAATGCGGCCGCCCGAGATGATGTCGGCGGTCGCGGCGACCTTGGCCAGGTACACCGGGTTGCGGTAGCTCATCGCCGTGCACATCTGGCCGAGCTTGATCCGCGACGTCGTCGCCGCGTACGCCGCCATCAGCGACCACGCCTCGTGGGTCGCCTCGCCCGTCGGCATCGGGACCGTGTGGAAGTGGTCGTAGACCCACAACGAGTCCCACGCGCCGTCGTCGGCGTGGCCGGCCAGGTCGCGCATCACCGCCCAGTGTTTTTCCGGGTCGATGCCGACGAGATCCATTCGCCAGCCTTGCGGGATGAAGAGACCGAAGCGCATAGCAAGGGACTTTAGCCCGGTGACGATGCGGCCCGGAACGGACCGAGGGGGAACCGGGCAATCAAACCCAGCCCGGCTCACAGCGGATCAATAGCTAGGCCAAAGCGGCCACCGACAAGGACGCCTTAAACAGAATCCATGACAAACCTCGGGGACCAGACCACCGACGCTCGCCGTCGAACCATCCGCGCGGCGCAACTGTTCTTTGCCGGGGCCGCGGCCGTCGCGGCGCTAGCACTGTTCAACGCCTCGCCGCCGTCTGACACCGCGACCAGCGTCACCACCGCGCCGTTCGCCACCGATGACACCAACTTCGTCAACGACAACGGCCAGACCTCCGGCGACATCTTCACCCAGAACGCGCAGGACCAGAACTAGCGCTGCTTCCGCGCCAAAACCGGCGGTTAGGCTTACCCGCTATGCGGGTTCTGATCTCCGGCGCCAGCATCGCCGGGCCGGTACTGGCGTACTGGCTCACGCGACACGGCTTCGACGTCACCGTCGTCGAGCGCGCGCCGACGCTCCGCAAGACCGGGGGCCACGCCGTGGACCTGTTCCGCCCGGCGATGGAAATCTCGGAGCAGATGGGCGTCTTGCCCCGCATCGAGGCACTGAGCACCCAAACCGATCGCATGACAATGCATCGCGAGGGCCGGGAGCAGCCCATCGAGGTCGACCTCACCAAGATCTACGGCGCCGCCTCCGACCGCCACGTGGAGATCATGCGGGACGACCTCAGCGAGATCTACTACGACGCCGGGCGCGACGACGTCGAGTACGTGTTCGGCGACTCGATCACGGAGATCGACCACGACGGCGAGGTGACATTCGAGCGCGCCCCAGCGCGCCGTTTCGACGTCATCGTGGGCGCCGACGGGCTGCATTCCAACGTCCGGCGCCTGACCTTCGGCGCCGAGGACAGCCTGACCCGTTTCCTCGGTGGATACCTGGCGGTGGTGTCCGCGCCCAAATCGCTGGCCAAGCCCGGCGAGACCGTCGGCTACATCGGCGTCGGGCGCCTCGCGGCGATTTACAGCGCAGCGCATTTGGACGACGCCCGCGCGGTGTTTCTGTTCGGTAGCAAGCAGGAGCTCGACTACGACTATTGGGATTCGTTGCGGCAGAAGGAATTACTGCGGGACGCCTTCGCGGGCATGCACCCCCAGGTGGACGACTGGCTGGGCGAAATCGACCGGACTCCGGCGTTCTACTTCGATGCGATCACCCAGCTGCGGATGAACATCTGGTCGCGGCGACGGGTCACCCTCGTCGGCGACGCCGGGTATTGCCCCGGCCCCGCGGTCGGCGGCAGCACCAGCCTGGCCGTGCTCGGCGCCTACGTGCTGGCCGGGGAGCTGGCCCGGGCGGGCGGCGATCACCTGCGCGCGTTCGCGGCCTACGAATTGCAGATGCACGAGCCGGTGCATCTCAGCCGGACCTTCGCGCGGGGCGCCGCCAGGACCATCATCCCGGGCTCCCGGGCGGGCGTCTGGGCGTTGACCCGTGGGGTCCAGCTAGTCTCCTTGATGCCGGGGTCGCTCTCCAGGGCGCTGGCGAGGCTGAACACGAAGGGTGTGCGCGTGTACGACTCGATGCGGGTGCCTGACTACAGCGAAGTCGAAGTTTGACGCAAAGGGGATGACGGCCCGTGGACCTCGCCGGTGTGGGTATCTGGAGCAGTCAACTGCGCTACGGCGATGCGTCCGAAATCGCCGACGCCGCCGCGGAATTGGACGAGCTTGGCTTCACGGCGCTGTGGATCCCCGACGTGGGCGGGCCGGTGTTCGACGCGGTGGGGCAGCTGCTCGCCGCGACGGCAAAGACCGTGATCGCGACGGGGATCCTGAATCTCTGGATGCACTCGGCCGGTGACGTCGCCGAATCGTATGCCGCCCTGACCGCCGAGCACGGTGACCGGTTCCTGCTGGGGATCGGCGTCAGCCACGCCCCGCTGATCGATGCCGGCCAGCCCGGGCGATACCGCAAGCCGCTGGCTGCGACGGCGTCGTTCCTGGACGGGCTGGACGCCGCGCCACGGCCCGTGCCCGCCGAAGCCCGCGTCCTTGCCGCGCTCGGCCCGAAGATGCTCGAACTGTCGGCGACGCGCGCCCGCGGTGCCCACCCCTACCTCGTCACCCCCGAGCACACCGCTTCTGCCCGTTCGACTTTGGGTGAGGGCCCGTTGCTGCTGCCGGAGCAGACTGTGATCCTGTGTGACAGCGCCGACGAGGCGCGCCGCATCGGAACCGATTGGCTACGCGCGTATTTGGCGCTGCCCAACTACGCGAACAACCTGCTGCGCACCGGGTTCTCCGAGGACGACCTGGCTCAGGTCAGCGATCGGCTGCTCAACGCGATCATTGCGTGGGGCGACGAAGCGGCCGTGATGCGCCGGGTCGCCGAGCATCAAGCGGCCGGCGCCGACCACGTCTGCATCCAGGTGCTGACCGCCGACCCGACGGAATTCCCGCGCGAGCAATGGCGCCGAATCGCCGCGGCCCTCTAAGCGCCAGCAGACGCAGAATCGCACGCGGGGGCCCCGCGTTACGCGATTCTGCGTCTGGTGGCCGGAACTAGGTCAGCGAGGCCGGCGGCAGGAAGCGGTCGCCGTACTTGGCGGCCAGCTCCCCGGCCCGGGCCACGAAGGCGTCCTTGCCCGTCCCGCCGGCACCGGAGTAGCCGACGATGAACTGCGCGCTACCACCGGTGTACGGCGGATACCCGATGCCCATAATCGAGCCGATGTTGGCGTCGGCCGTCGACGTCAGCACGCCCTCGTCGAGGCACTTCTGGGTCTCCAGCGCCTCGGCGAACAGCATCCGGTCGATCATGTCCTGCAGCGGAGGCTGCGAGGAACCGGACTTGAACGTCTCGCGCAGGCCCGGCCAGAGGCCGGTGCGCTTGCCGTCGACGTACTCGTAGAAGCCCGCGCCCTTCAACCGCGACGGGCGGCCGAGCTCGATCATCTTCTCCACCACGGCTTCCGCCGGGTGCGGCTCGTAGGTGCCGCCGGCGTCCTCGACGCCCTTGCGGGTGGCGGTCGCGATCTTGTGCATCAGCTCCAGGTTGAGCTCGTCGGACAGCTGCAGCGGCGGCGCCGGGTAGCCGGCCTGGGTACCGGCGTGCTCGATCGACGCCGGCTCCACGCCCTCACCGAGCATCGCCAACGCCTCGTTGACGAACGTGCCGATGACGCGGCTGGTGAAGAACCCGCGGCTGTCGTTGACGACGATCGGGGTCTTGCCGATGGCCAGCGTGTAGTCGAACACCCGGGCCAGCGCCTCGTCGGATGTCTTCTCGCCCTTGATGATTTCCACCAGCGGCATCTTGTCGACCGGGCTGAAGAAGTGGATCCCGATGAAGTCCTCCTGCCGCTTCACGCCGGTCGCCAGACCGGTGATCGGCAGGGTGGAGGTGTTCGACCCGAGCAGCGCGTTCGGCTCGACGATGTCCTCGATCTCCTGGAACACCTTGTGCTTGAGGTCCTGGCTCTCGAACACCGCCTCGATCACGAAGTCGACGCCCTTGAAGTCCGCGGGGTCGGCCGTCGGCGTGATGCGGTCCAGCAGCGCCTTGCTCTTCTCCTCGGTGGTCTTGCCACGCTCGAGCGCCTTGACCTCAAGCTTTTCCGAGTAGTTCTTGCCCTTCTCGGCGGCCTCGATGCTGACGTCCTTGAGCACCACGTCGTACCCGGCCTTGGCCGACACGTAGGCGATGCCGGCGCCCATCATGCCCGCACCGAGCACGCCGATCTTGTTGATCGGGGTCTTTCCGATGCCCTCCGGCCGCGAGCCGCCGCCGTTGATGTGCTGCAGATCGAAGAAGAACGCCTGGATCATGTTCTTGGCGACCTGACCGGTGACCAGCGAGGCGAAGTAGCGGCTCTCGATGCGGCTGGCGGTGTCGAAGTCGACCTGCGCGCCCTCGACCGCCGCGGCCAGGATCGCCCGCGGTGCCGGCATCGGCGCGCCCTTTAGCTGCTTGCGGAGCAGGGCCGGAAACGACGGCAGGATGGCCGCCAGCGACGGTGACGACGGGGTGCCGCCGGGCATCTTGTAGCCCTTGACATCCCAGGGCTGGGTGTGCGAATCCGGATTGGCCTTGATCCATGCTTTGGCGGCGGGCACCAGCTCCTCGACCGAGCCCACCAACTCGTCGACCAAACCGGTGTCCTTGGCCTGGTCCGGCTTGAAGCGAGTGCCCTGCGAGAGCACCTCCATGAACGCCTTCTGGATGCCGAACATCCGCACGGTGCGGGTCACCCCGCCCCCGCCCGGCAACAGGCCCAGCGTGACCTCGGGCAGACCGACGACAAGCCCCTTGACGTTGGCCGCGATGCGGTGGTGACACGCGAGCGCGATCTCCAGGCCGCCGCCCAGCGCGGCGCCGTTGATCGCGGCCACCACCGGCTTGCCGAGCGTCTCGAGTGCGCGCAGGTCACGCTTGACGGCCTCGACGGTGTCGAAGGCCTCGCCGGCGTCCTCCGGGCCGAGCTTGATCATGCCCTTGAGGTCACCGCCGGCGAAGAAGGTCTTCTTGGCGCTGGTGATGACCACACCGCTGATCGAATCCTTCTCTGCGACAAGGCGTTCGACCGTGTTGTGCATCGACTCGGCGTAGTGCTCGTTCATCACGTTGGCCGACCCGGTCGGGTCGTCCAGCGTCAGCGTGACGATGCCGTCGGCGTCCTTGTCCCACTGAATCGTGTTCTCTGGCATGGTCTTAAACCCTCTCGATAATGGTGGCGACGCCCATGCCGCCGCCGATGCACAGCGTGATCAGGGCGCGACGGGCGTTGCGGCGCTCGAGCTCGTCGACCATGGTGCCGGTGATCATCGCGCCGGTGGCGCCCAGCGGGTGGCCCATCGCGATGGCGCCACCGTTGACGTTGAGGATCTCGTCGGGAATGTTCAGTTCCTTCTGGAACTTCAGCACCACCGAGGCGAACGCTTCGTTGAGCTCGAACAGGTCGATGTCCTCGACCGTCAGACCCGCCCGGTCGAGGACCTTGCGGGTGGCCGGGGCCGGACCGGTGAGCATGATCGTCGCGTCCGCGCCGCTCGTCGCGGTGGCCACGATGCGCGCCTTCGGGGTCAGACCCTGCGACTGGCCCGCCTTCTCGTTACCGATGAGCAGCAGCGCCGCGCCGTCGACGATGCCCGAACTGTTGCCGCCGGTGTGGACGTGGTTGATCTTCTCGACCCAGTGGTACTTCTGCAGCGCCACGTCGTCGAAGCCGCCCATCGCGCCGATGCCCTCGAAGGCCGGCTTCAGCTTGGCCAGGCCCTCCAGCGTGGTCTCGGGACGCATGTGCTCGTCGTGGTCGAGGATCATCAGACCGTTCTGATCGCGCACCGGCACGACGGATTTGGCGAAGTAACCTCCCGACCAGGCCGCGGCCGCGCGCTCCTGGCTGCGCAACGCGTAGGTGTCGACGTCCTCGCGGCTGAAGCCCTCCATGGTGGCGATGAGGTCGGCGCCGATCCCCTGCGGGGCGATGTAGTTGTCGTAGGTGAAGGCGATGTCGGTGAACATCGCTCCGCCGTCCGAGCCCATGGGCACGCGGCTCATCGATTCGACACCGCCGGCCAGCACCAGGTCATCCCAGCCGGAGCGCACCTTCTGCGCGGCGGTGTTGACGGCCTCCAGCCCCGAGGCGCAGAAGCGGTTGAGCTGCACGCCGCCGACGGTGTCGGGCAGGCCGGCGGCCAGCACCGCGGTGCGGGCGATGTCGGCGCCCTGGTCCCCGACCGGTGAGACGCAGCCGAGGACGACGTCGCTGATCAGTGTCTCGTCGAGGTCGGGAAAGCGGCGCCGCAGCTCCTCGATCAGGCCGACGACCAGGTTGAGCGGTGTGACCTCGTTCAGCGACCCGTTGCGCTGCTTCCCGCGTGGCGTGCGGATGGCCTCGTAGATGAAGGCTTCTTCGGACATGTCGGTTTCCTCTTCACAAATGGGGGTTCGGATCCGGATTACACACTAAACCAACCTGTTGGTTGGGAGTAATGGCGCTGGTCAGAACGGCGAATGTGCGGCCAGCCGCACGCTCGGCGCCGAACGTGCGGCCAGCCGCACGCTCGGTGGGAGTGCCGGCCTTAAGCTCGACGACCATGACGGTGTCGCGGCTGCGGCCCTACGCGACGACGGTGTTCGCCGAGATGTCGGCGCTGGCCGCGCGGATCGGCGCGGTGAACCTGGGCCAAGGCTTCCCCGACGAGGACGGGCCGGCGGCGTTGCTGAAGGCCGCCCAAGATGCCATCGCCGCGGGCGCCAACCAATATCCGCCCGGCATCGGCATCGCGCCGCTGCGCCAGGCCATCGCGTCGCAACGCCGGCGGCACTTCGGCATCGACTACGACCCCGACACCGAGATATTGGTGACGGTCGGGGCCACCGAGGCCATCGCCGCGGCGGTGCTCGGGCTGGTCGAGCCGGGCTCGGAGGTAATCCTCATCGAACCCTTCTACGACTCCTACTCGCCGGTGGTGGCGATGGCCGGCGCACACCGGGTGGCGGTGCCGCTGGTGCCCGACGGCCGTGGCTTCGCGCTGGACGCCGACGCCCTGCGGCGCGCGGTGACGCCCCGGACCCGCGCGCTGATCGTCAACTCGCCGCACAACCCCACCGGCACGGTGCTGAGCGCGACGGATCTCACCGCCATCGCCGAGATCGCGGTGGCCGCCGATCTTTTGGTGATCACCGACGAGGTGTACGAGCACCTGGTGTACCCCTCCCCCAAAGGCAATCGGCACCTCCCGCTGGCCGGCTTCGACGGCATGGCCGAGCGCACGATCACCATCTCGAGCGCGGCCAAGATGTTCAACTGCACCGGATGGAAGATCGGATGGGCCTGCGGTCCAGCGCAACTCATCGCCGGGGTGCGGGCGGCCAAGCAGTATCTGAGCTATGTCGGCGGCGCACCGTTCCAGCCCGCGGTGGCTCTCGCGCTGGACACCGAGGACGCCTGGGTCGCCGAACTTCGCCGCTCCCTGCAGGCCAGGCGGGACCGGCTGTCCGCCGGGCTGACCGAGATCGGCTTTGCCGTGCACGACAGCGACGGCACCTACTTCCTGTGCGCCGACCCCCGCCCGCTCGGGTACGACGACAGCACCGCCTTCTGCGCGGCACTCCCGGAGAAGGTCGGCGTGGCCGCCATCCCGATGTCGGCGTTCTGCGATCCGGCCGCCCCCCACGCCGACGTGTGGAATCACTTGGTGCGCTTCACATTCTGCAAACGTGACGAGACCCTCGACGAGGCGATCAGGCGACTGGCGGCGCTGGGGGGCCCATAACCCGCTTGCGGAGTCCCTCCAGCGCGGCATGCAGGATCTTCTTGCGGACCCGGTTGATGAAGAACTCAGGCAGTGGCGCCGACGGTTCGAGCGTGATGCCAAATCGCACGCGGGTCTTGTCGTCGCCCTCACGGGTCAGGTTGTACTCGCCGTGCTGGCCGTGTTGGTGGATGGTCTTCTCGGCGTCCCACACCATCCAATCCGGACCCCAGTGGTACTCCAGCAACTGCGTGTCGAAGATGCCCATCACCCTGATCGTCATCTTCACGTGGCACGGTCGCCCGTCGGGATAGGTGTCGATCACGTCGGCCTTCTTGTGCACCGCGGACCATGACGGCACGTTGTCCATGTCGGCGAGCGCGTCCATGATGACTTCCGGCGGCGCGTCGATGACGATCTCCGACGATGCTTGTACGGCCACTGGCTAAGTCGCACCGCCCGATTCCCGGCCGCCCGTCAACAGCTCGCTGAGCCCCTTCACCGAGGCGTCGAGAACCTTTTCGGTAGCGCGCTTGACGACGAACGCCGGGATGGGCCCGGCCGGTTCGACGGTGATGTCGAAACGCACGCGCGTCTTGTCGAGGCCCTCGGGCTTGAGGTTGTACTCGATGTGCTGGCCGTGTTGTTGGGCGGTCCGCTTGGCGTCGTAGACGACCCAGTCGGGGCCCCAGTGATATTCCAGGATCTCCTTGTCGACGATCCCGAGAATCTTGATCTTGGTCTTGACGTGATGGGGCCGGCCGTCGGGATAACGGTCGATCACCTCGATGTGTTTGTGCAGCGGCGACCACGATGAAAGGACGCCGACATCTGTCAGCGCCTCCATGACCACTTCCGGCGGCGCGTCAACGACAAATTCCCGTGATGCTTTTACGGCCACTGAAGAACAAACTAACCCCAGCGCCCCACGCGTGGGTGGGGTTCGCCGTAAATCGATACTTACCAGCCGATTTCGTCGAGCGGTGTGGTGGTCGCGGGCGGCGGCCCCACCGGGCCGGCCGGTGTCCGGGAGAAGCGCGGCGCGGGAGCGGCTTGCTCGACGCCGTGCGCGGTGATCACCGTCGACCGGGCGTTCAAATGGTCATTGGCAGCGGCCTCACTCCAGGTCAGCACCGGGGTGACGCACGCGTCGGTGCCCGCGAAAACTTCCGTCCATTCGTCGCGGGTCCGGCTGGCGAAGCGCTTCGCGAAGGTGTCGTACATCCGTGGATACGAAGCGATGTCGAGCTGGCCGGGCACCTCATCGGCGGACAGCCCGAGCCCGCTCAGCAGGGCCGCGAAAAATTGCGGCTCGATGGCGCCGACGGCGACGTACTTGCCGTCGGAGGTCTCGTAGCACCGGTAGAACGGGGCGCCGCCGTCGAGCAGGAACGATTCGCGCTCGTCGCGCAGCGAACCGGTTGACTTCATGGTCCACATCATCTGGGCGAGCAGGCTGACGCCGTCGACCATCGCGGCGTCGATCACCTGGCCCTTGCCCGACCGCTCCCGCTCGTAGAGTGCGACCGCGATGCCCAGCAGCACCAGCATCGAGCCGCCACCGAAGTCGGCGACCAGGTTCAGCGGCGGCATCGGCGGCCGGTCGGAATAGCCGAGCGCCGAAAGCGCACCGGTCTGCGACAGATAGTTGATGTCGTGGCCGGCCGTCTGGGCCACCGGGCCGTGCTGCCCCCAGCCGGTGATCCGCGCGAAGATCAGCCGCGGGTTGACCGCCGCGCAGTCGTCGGGCCCGATGCCGAGCCGCTCGCAGGTGCCGGGCCGGAAGCAGTCGAGCAGCACGTCGGCCTTGGCGGCCAGCTCCAGCAGCGCCTGAGGCTGCGACTTGACGTCGAGGTCGACGATCCGCTTTCCGCGGTGCAGCAAGTCGCGGTCCTCGGGCGGCATCGTCAGTCCGCCGGGCCGCCGGACGCGCACCACGTCGGCGCCGAGGTCGGCGAGCATCATCCCGGCGTGCGGGCCCGGCCCGATGCCGCCGAGTTCGATCACCCGCACCCCGGCCAGGGGACCAGCGCTCGTCACCGGGACTAGCTGCCCTTCTTCAGCTGAAGCACCCGCTCGCGCAAAGCCTTGGTCGCGGAATCGATCGTGCCCTTGACGGCCCGTTTCAGCACGAAGCCGGGCAGCGGCACGTTGGGGTCGACGCTGATCTCCATCTTGACCAGGGTCGCTTCGCCCTGGGGAACCAGCGTGTACTTGCCGTCCTGCGATTTCTGCTGACCCGAGCTGACCAGCGTCCAGCTCACGTCGTTGCCGCTCCAGGTGTAGGCCACCACCTGTTCGTCGGTGATGCCCGCGGTCCTGACCCTCATCTTCACCTTGCTGGGCCGCCCGTCGTCCCCGGTCTCGAGGATCTCCGCACTCTGGTGAGGCTCCGACCATTCGGGCATCGCTTCGAAGTCGGCGATGACGTCCAGAATCTCCTCGGGACTGGCTTCGATGACGATGTCGCGGGATTCTTTGATTGCCATGCCCGCACAATAGGCGAACCGGCGTGTCGGCCGGAATGGTTTGGACCGGGCGTACCGTCGTGCTTGTGACTGATCCCCTCGTCTACACCGTCGGTGACTACCTGTTGGACCGCCTCGCCGAACTCGGTGTCTCCGAGATCTTCGGCGTCCCCGGCGACTACAACCTGGAATTCCTGGACCACATCGTCGCCCATCCGACCATTCGGTGGGTGGGCAGCGCCAACGAGCTCAACGCCGGCTACGCCGCCGATGGGTACGGGCGGCTGCGCGGAATGTCGGCCGTGGTAACGACATTCGGGGTGGGCGAGCTCTCGGCGACCAATGCGATCGCGGGCAGCTACGCCGAGCACGTGCCCGTCGTGCACATCGTCGGCGGACCCTCGAAGGACGCGCAGGGCACCAGGCGCGCGCTGCACCATTCGCTCGGCGACGGCGACTTCGAGCACTTCTTTCGGATCAGCCGCGAAATCACTTGCGCCCAAGCCAATCTCATGCCGGCCACCGCGTGCAGAGAGATCGATCGGGTGCTGTCGGAGGTGCGCGAACAAAAGCGGCCCGGGTACCTGCTGCTGTCCACCGACGTGGCCCGCTTCCCCACCGAACCGCCCGACGCGCCGCTGCCGCGCTACACCGGCGGGACCAGCCCCCGCGCGCTGTCGCTGTTCATCGACGCCGCGGCCGAACTCATCGGCGATCATCAGCTGACCGTGCTCGCCGACCTGCTGGTCCACCGCCTGCAGGCGGTCAAGGAGCTCGAGGCGTTGCTGGCGGCGGACGTGGTGCCGCACGCCACCTTGATGTGGGGAAAGAGCCTGCTCGACGAGAGCTCCCCCAATTTCCTTGGCATCTACGCCGGTTCGGCCAGCGCCGCACGGGTGCGCACCGCGATCGAGGAGGCGCCCGTGCTGGTGACGGCGGGGGTGGTCTTCACCGACATGGTCAGCGGCTTCTTCAGCCAGCGCATCGATCCGGCGCGGACCATCGACGTCGGGCAGTACCAAAGCAGCGTGGCCGGTGAGGTTTTCGCGCCGATGGAGATGGGCGCCGCGCTGGAGGCGCTGGCCGACATCCTGGTCCGGCGCGGGATCGCTTCGCCCCCGGTTGAGTCCCCGCCGGCCGAGCCCCTGCCGCCGCCCCCGCCGCGCGATCAACCACTCACCCAGCAGATGGTCTGGGACCGGCTGTGTGTCGCGCTCACGCCGGGGAACGTGGTGCTGGCCGATCAGGGCACCTCGTTTTACGGAATGGCGGATCACCGGTTGCCACACGGCGTAACCTTCATCGGCCAACCGCTCTGGGGTTCAATCGGTTACACGCTGCCCGCGGCCGTCGGGGCCGCGGTGGCGCATCCGGACCGCCGGACGGTGCTGCTGATCGGCGATGGCGCCGCACAGCTGACCGTGCAGGAACTCGGCATCTTCTCCCGCGAAGGGCTGTCCCCGGTCATCGTGGTGGTCAACAACGACGGCTACACCGTCGAGCGGGCCATTCACGGAAAGACGGCCCCGTACAACGACATCGTGAGCTGGAGTTGGACCGACGTCCCGCGCGCGCTGGGGGTCGCCAACCACCTGGCGTTCCGGGCGCAAACCTACGGCGAACTCGACGACGCGTTCACCGCGGCGGCGAAGCATCAGGACCGCATGGTCTTCGTCGAGGTGGTCCTGCCGCGCCTCGAGATCCCGCACCTGCTCGGCCAGCTCGTCGGACCCATGTCGCCCGAGGGCAGAGGCTAGCGCGGGCGCCCCGTCCGGTCCGGGGTCGACGAGCGCAGCATCGCCTGCACGGTGCGCCGGCAGCGCCCGCAATCGGCGCCTGCCCCACACGCCTGGGCGACCTCGTTGGTCGTGGATGCCCCGGCGGCGACGCATTCGGCGACGGTGTGGCTGGTGACGCCGTTGCACAGGCAGACGAACATGAGCCGCGCTCAGTCGCCCTCGATGCGCATCGTGTCGAAAAGCCGGCCGACGAACAGCGGCGGGTGGGCGCCGACGCCGACGCCCGACATCCATTGCGCCGCGGCGTCGGGATGGTCGATCCAACGCTGCGCGGCGAGCTCGTCGGGAAACTCCGACAGGATCAGGACCTCGTGTTCATCGTCGAAAGCCTGGAAGACCGAGGCCTTTCGGACACCGGCCGCGGTGAGCCCGTCCATGGCCGAGCGGAATCCCGCGGTGAGGGTCGCCACGTCCTCGACGGACGCGATCGCGCACACCACCACGCCGGGCGCGGCCGGTTTGGGCGACGTGCCCGGAACAAACCTGTCGATGATCTCGCCGGCAAAGACGGCGGGTATGTCCTCGACGCCCGCGGCATCGAACCAGTCGAAGAACACCCGCGAGCGCAGCAGCTCCACGATCGGCTCGCGGCTGTGCAACCCGATCATCACCAGCACGCGCCCGTGGTCGTGGGTGGACGTGTACACCAGCACATGGTGGGCGCCGATGTCGGCGAGCGCCGCCTTGTTGCGCTCGAGCAGCGGCCACACCCGGGTCGGGTCGGGGATGCGATAGTCCGATGCGATCACCATCGAGTGAATGTCGCCGGTGCTCAATGTCGTTGTCCTAGACCGGGTTGAACGACGAGATGAGCCACTTCCCGCTGGCTTTCGTCAGCGTCACGGTCACGCTGCTGTTGGTGAACGTCGGTTCCGGCCGATCTTTGCTCTGCGTGCTCTGGTTGACGAACAGCAGCACGACGGCCGAATCCGGATGCAGTTCCGACACCGCGGCGCGCAGCACCACGGCGGTGGTCTTCACCGACTTCTGTTTGGCGGCGGGGGCGACGATCTGCTGGGTGAATTGGTCGTAGTAGGACAAGAAGTCGCCAGTTAGGTGCGACTTCGCGGAAGAAAAATCACGGTCGAGGGTGTCGGGCGAATACGACAGCACCGCCACCGTTCCGTCGCTGGCGGCCGAGATCGCCGACTTCGCGGCCGACGCATCCGTCGCCCGGTCCGGCCGGTAGGAGAACCAGTAAAGCCCACCCAGCAATGCCAGCGAGGCGACCACGAACAACGCCAGCACGGCCGGGACGACCTTGCCGGTCGACCGCTTCTTCGCCTGGGCGGTAAGGCGTTTCCAACGTCCGGGCGCTTCGCCGTGGTCGTCGATGTCCTCGGCGGGCCCGGCCTTCGCCGACTCTTCGGCGTCCGCCGTCTCCTCGGCCTCCGTGGTCTCCTCGACCTCGGCGGTATCTTTGACCGATTTGTCGTCTGCGGTCACGGCACAAACTCGACTTTCGATATCTTGAGCTGGCCACCGTCGCGAGCGACCGTGACGATGAGCCGGTAGTTACGCGGATCCTGCTTGGCCCCGGCCGCATTGGTGACCTCGGACGTGGAGGCCACCAACACCACCGCCGAATCCTTCGTCATCGAGTCCAGTTCCACCGCCGCGGCCTGAACGGTGCCCTGCGAGACCACCTTCGACTGCTCCACCACCTTGGTGAAATCGTCGGCCATCTTGAGGAAGTCGTCCTTGAAGCTGCCCGTGGAGTTCTCCACGATGCGCTGCACGCCCTGCTTGGCGTTGTTGAAGTCCAGCGACGTCAACGTGATGACACCCTGGCGTGCCGCGGCGACGAACTCGGCGGCGCGCTGTCGCTGCTGGACCGCATCGCGATGTTCCTTGATCATGTAGCCGCTGCCGCCCAGCGCGAGGACGGTAACGATGATCGCCAGGGCGGCGGCGAGCGTGGACCACTTCGGGCGGCGAAGCCGCCCGGCAAGGCGGAGCCGGCCGGCCGGCTTCGGCGCCTCGGCCTCGTCGCCGGCGGCGTCAGTTTCGGCGGCCAGCTCTTCGGCCTCCGCGTCTTCCACGGCTTCCGTCTCGTCCGCCGTGACCTCGGGCGCCGAGTCGGCCGCCTCGGTCTCCGCGGATTCCGTTGCCTCCGCTTCGTCTTCTGCCGCGACGGCTTCTTCGGAGGCTTGTTGCTTGGCTGCGGCGAGCTGGGCCTCGCGGCGCAACTGAATGGCGCGCGCCCGGGCGCGGGCGGCGGCAGCAAGGGCTTCCGCCTCTTGGGCTTCCGCCTCGGCCTGTTCGGCCAGCGCCCGGATTTCGGCGGCGGTGCTTGGGGTTTCGTCCTCGTTCACCGGAACCGATTTCGTGTCAGCGGCATTCTGGCGAGTGCCGCCACTCACCGCTCACCAGCCCGAGAACGAGGCTGCTCGTGACTCAATGCCAAACTCCTCTACCGCTCGCCGACGGGCCACGGCGTCCCAGCGGGGGCGTCGTCGCCGTTGGGCCACCCTACTCGGGATGCGCATTAGCGGCGAGCATCTGCGCCGATATTCTTCCGCCGCGAATGTCACGACGACCGGGAGAGCCACGTTATCACCCTCACCTGAGAGGACCGCCCGCCCCGTCGTGCCGTCGCTGTACAAACGCATAACAAGCTGTGGAAATACGGTTCTCTTATCGAGCATACGGTGCGGACCGGCCCGGCTAGTGCAGCAAGTCCTTGACCACCTTGCCGGTGGCGTTGAGGGGCAGCGCCTCCAGGAACTGCACGGAGCGGGGCACCTTGAAGCCCGCCATGCGTTCGCGGCACCAACCGATCAATTCTTCTGCGCTGAGCGCGTCTTCGCGGTCTTTACAGACCACGAACGCCTTGCCCACCTGTCCGAGCCGCTCGTCGGGAACGCCGATCACAGCCGCCTGGGCGACGGCCGGGTGGTCCATCAGGAAGCCTTCGATCTCGGCCGGATACGCGTTGAATCCGCCGACGATGAACATGTCCTTCTTGCGCCCGACGATCCGGAGCCGGCCGGACCCGTCGGTAAAGCTGCCCAGGTCTCCGGTGTGCAGCCAGCCGTCGGCATCGATCGCCTCCGCCGTGGCGACGGGATCGTCGAGGTAGCCCTGCATGACGCCGTAGCCGCGAACCAGCACCTCGCCGTCGTCGGCGATGCGCACCTCGACACCCGCGCAGGGCACGCCCGCGGTGGTGGCCACGTCCTCGAAGGAGTCGCCGGGCAGGGACAGCGTGACGTTGCCGGCCTCGGTGAGCCCGTACCCGGTCATCAGCGTCTGGAACGGCAATTCGTCGTGGATGCGACGAACCAGCTCGACGGGGATGTCGGCGGCACCGGTCACGCCGGCCCGCAGCGTCGACAGCTTCGACTTGTCTTGCACCGTCAGCAGCGAGTGGTACAGCGTCGGCGGGCCGGGCAGCATCGTGATGCGTTCCCGCCCAATGAGATCCACCACCGTGTCGACGTCGAAGACCGCGACCGGCAGCATCGTCGCCCCGCGCAGGAAGGACGTGATCAGTCCCGCCTTCAGGCCGAACGTGTGAAAGTACGGGTTGATCTGCAGGTAGCGGTCGCCCCGGCGCAGATCCGCGAGCGTCGCCCATTCCTCGTACATGCGCAGCGTTTGGCGATGATTCATCATCGCGCCCTTCGGGCGGCCGGTGGTGCCCGAGGTGAAAATGATGTCCGAGATATCGGTGCCGCTCACCGCCCGCTCGAAAGGGGAACCGCTGGAAAGAAAGTCGGACTTCAGGTCGATGACGGGAGTCCCCGCGGGCGCGGCGTAGTCCTGGCCGAGAAACCCCTTCTGCACCAAGACGGCCTTGACGCCGCTGCGGGTGATGATGTCGCCGGCTTCGTCGGCCTTGAACCGGGTGTTGACCGGTACCAGCACGCCACCCGCGGTGAGCAGCCCGAAAGCCGCGATGATCCACTCTGCCGAGTTGGGCGCCCAGATCGCGACCCGATCACCCTTGTCGACGCCGAGGCTCGCGAAGGCGCCTGCGGCGCAACGGATTCGCGCGACGATATCGTTGAACGTCAAGCGCAGCGGACCGTCGACAACCGCTTCCGCGTCGCCGAAGCGGTCCGCCGCGCTCAAAACCATCTCGGGGATGGTGCCCCAGATCCGATTGGCCGGCTCTCCCCCGCGAGCGGGAGGTGCCCCCACCTCATCGCGCTTCGCGCTCTGCATCGTCACCGCCCGGCCGGGGTTTGCCGGTGCGTCACACGGTGACAAGCCGGCCGAGGTTGCCGCCCATGATCTTTGCCTGGTCGTCGACCGATAGGTGCGACAGCGCGTTGACGTAGAACGTCGGCTCCGCCAGCCCCTCGGGGTGCGGCCAGTCGGAGCCGTACAGCACCTGTTCCACGCCGACGAGGTTGATCAGGTCGTCGATGCCGTCCTCGAAGAACGGGCTGACGTGGATGCGGTTCTTGACCATCTCGACGGGGTCGCTCGGGAACGCCTCCGGGGCCTTGCGGAAGACCTCGGTCAAGCCGTCCAACAGCGGGGTCATCCACTTCGAACCGGCCTCGACGATCGCGACCTTCAGCTTCGGGTGGCGGTAGAGCGCGCCGTGGATCACCCACGAGCCCACCGCGTCCTGGATCGGCCGCCACTCGTTGAGGATGCCCATCGCGTTGGTCTGGAACGGCAGCATCTCCTGTTCGGCGCCGTCCCACTCGGAGGTGTACCGGGAGTAGCCGCTGTCGCTGGAGTGCATGCCCACCAGCACGTCGTGCTCGACGACCCGCTCCCAGAACGGGTCGAACTCGGGTAGCGCGAACGACCGGGGGCCGCGGAACCCGGGGACCGGAGCCGGGCGCACCAGAATGCAGCGGGCACCGCGCTTGACCGCCCATTCCAGTTCCTCGATCGCCTTCTCCACGATCGGCAGGGTGATGACCGGGGTGGTGAAGATGCGGTTCTGGTAGTTGAAGCCCCAGACGTCATCCAGCCATTCATTGAGCGCGTGGACCAGGACGTGGATGGCGACCGGGTCGTCCCGCAGCCGCTCCTCGAGCAGGCTGGCCAGCGTCGGGAACATCAGAGTGCGGTCCAGACCCAGCTCGTTCATCTTCTCCAGACGCGGGCCGGGTTCGAAGAACGCCGGGATCGCACGCATCGGCTCGCCGAACAGCTCGCGCTTGGTTTTGCCTTCCGGGTTGCCGTACTTGAAGTACTCCTCCCAAGCACCCGGCCGGGCGACGACCTCGAAGGTCGGGTTGGGGATGTAGTTGCTGATGTGGCCGCGGATAGCGATCTTCGTCCGCCCATTGACCTGCACGTACTGGACGTAGTCCTTGTACGCCTTGGGCAGGTATTTGGTCAGCGCCTCCGGCGGCTCGTACAGATGGTTGTCCGCGTCAAAGATCGGAAACGGGACGTCCTCCCGGTGTGACAACTGGCCCATGAGATCCTCCTTCGCAATTTGCGAGAATACTATTCTCTTCGGGCGCCCGCGCGCAACGTGCCCCCGCCCATGGGGTCGGTCGGGCGCGATCAGCAGGTGGCGACGATCTTGAACGTGGCGGAAGCCGGCTCGGTTGGCTTGTCGCTCTTATAGCCGTTGGCCGTACCCGTGATCGTGAACTTATCGCCGCTCAAGCTCATGTCGGCGTTGCCGCCGTCGTCCTTCGAGTACATGCCGGTGAATCCACCCAGATTCTGGATGCGCACCGATTGGGCCGTGAGTGGCTGCGCTCGTTGGTCGATGACGACCTTCGCCCCGGCGAAGTCGCCGCCGATGTCGATCGTCCGGTACCACTCCAGCTGGCTGCACTTGACGACGTTGATCTTCGCGTCGGTCCCGTTGACGGTCACCGAGGCGGTGCTGGAAAGCTGCGTTTGCGCCTTGGGGCTGCAGGCGCCGAGGGCGGCGACGGCGAGCGCGACGGCGGCAACGGCCACGATTCGGTTACGCACTGGGCCACCTCGATCCTGGCTGACGAACTTCTGGGACCTGCTGCGATGATGTTATTCTCCCCGAAAGAGAATGCCAATATCGGCGTTTCGGCTGTCCCTTTATTGGAGCGATGACCACATGGTGGACCTGGAGTACAACCCCGGTCTGGAAGACGGGCTTGCGGTGCTCACCATCGATCGCCCCCACGCGCGCAACGCCATCGCGCCGGACACCATGGAGCAGCTGGAGAAGGCGATCGATGCCGCTGCGGGCGCGCGAACGCTGGTCATCAAGGGTGCCGGCGACCGGGCGTTCGTCTCGGGCGGTGATCTCAAGGAGCTGAGCGCGCTTCGGACCGAAGAAGACGCCGCCGCGATGGCGAAACGGATGCGGTCCATTTGCGATCAGCTCGCGGCGTTCCCCGCCCCGGTCGTCGCCGCCCTGAACGGCCACGCCTTCGGCGGCGGCGCCGAAGTCGCCGTGGCGGCCGACATCCGGGTCGCCGCCGACGACATCAAGATCGCTTTCAATCAGGTGGCGTTGGAGATCATGCCGGCCTGGGGCGGGGCCGAGCGACTGGCTGCGATTGTCGGAAAGAGCAAGGCGTTGCTGTTGGCGGGCACCGGAACCGCCCTCGACGCCGCCGAGGCGGAGCGGATCGGCTTGGTGGATCTGGTGTTTCCGCGTGCCTCCTTCGACGAGGGCTGGCGATCGATCGCCACGTCGCTGGCGCGCCACCCGGCGGCCGAGATAAAGCGGGTAATCAGCGGCGTTTCCCCGGACGAAGCGATAGCATCCTTTGCACGGCTGTGGGTTGCCGACGCCCACTGGCAGGCCGCAGAGCGGGTGATGAACCGCACCGCCAGTCCGCGCCCGGCAGCCGAAGGAGCGACATGATCAGCACCGCGAAGAGACTGTTGGGCGTCGGATCGGCGATGTTGCTGGCGCCGGCGGGGCTGCTGGTGGGCGCCGGGCCGGCCCACGCCGACCCCGTCTGGCATCAGGTCGTGTACATCGTCTCGGCCAAGGTTCCGGCCTACGTCGATATCTTCTACCAGGATCAGGACCCGACGCTCTTCTCCGACTACAGCCACAACAACTACGCGTTCACCCCGCAGGTGCACGCCGACGTCGCGCCGGGTAAGCCGTGGGTTCAGCCGGTGAACCTGTTGAACCCGGATCAGTGGGCGATGGTCACGGCCACGACCGGTCGTGAACCGGTGGCACAGGGCGGTGTTCAGTGCGACCTGTCGGTGGACGGGAAGGTCGTGGTCTCCAACATCGGCCCCAAGGGCGCGCTCTGCTCGTTGCGGACCTGGTGAACCATCCAGCTTTGCGGTATCCCCGCGATGGGCTGCGGCTCGCCTTCCAGCCGGCGTAGATAACTTTCGACCAAATCCAAGGTTTCGGCGTGACCGCCGGAAATGCCGACCGCCTGCTCGAGCACCAAAAACCGCGACAGGCTGGTCATCAGGACGGTCCAAACCACCGGCGGCACGTCGCCGCCGTCCCACTGGCCTTCCGCGCCGTAGCGCTGCAGCGCGGCCGCCACGGCCTGGCGCTGTTCTTCGCGGAAACGTTCGGCGTAGTACGCGATTTCGGCTCGCATCTCCTTGCGGTGATTGGCCAGCGCCATGAACTCCATTGAGATGCGGGTGAATGCGGGATCGGTGCCGAATCGCCACAGCGCCCACAACGGCTGAGGGCAGTCCAGGGCGCGAGCTTGCACCTGAAGACCCTCCTCGGCGCGGCGCCGGAAGACCTCGAGGAACAGCTCGTCCATGGTGCGGAAGTAGTAGTGCACCAGCTGTGGCTTCAAGCCCGCCTTGCTCGCCAGGCGGCGCGACGTCACCGCGGCGTAGCCTTCCTCGACCATCAGCCGCTCGGCCGCGTCGAGCAGCAGGGCGCGATTCTTCGCGTCCGGCGCTCCGATCCTGCGGGCCGAAGTCATATCCCTGCTCCGTATTTCTTCATTGGTGCCGACCACACGGATCGTATCGCGGCACCGCGTTGCGACCTTGACCCTGACAATACCGCCATGCTAAGCAGGTGCTCAGCACATTTTTGGCTTTCGGAATTGGGCGGCGGTGCCGCTTGCCGCCGAACCTCACCGGTAGACCAGCCCAGGGAGACGCAGTCCTATGAGCAGCTTCGACACGATCGACTTCTTCACCGATCAATCGCTGGTGCCCGATCCGCACCCCTACTTCGACTACCTGCGCAGTCAGAACCCCGTGCTGCGGCTGCCGCACCACGGGGTCGTCGCCGTCACCGGCTACGAGGAGGCCACCGAGGTCTACAAGGACCCCGACACGTTCTCGAACATCGTCGCGCTCGGCGGGCCGTTCCCGCCGCTGCCGTTCCAGCCGGAGGGCGACGACATCAGCCCCCAGATCGACCAGCACCGCAGTTACTTCCCGATGTTCGAGCACATGGTGACGATGGATCCACCGGACCACACCCGCGCTCGCTCGGTGCTGAGCAAGCTGCTGACCCCGAGCCGGCTGAAGCAGAACGAAGAGTTCATGTGGCGCCTCGCCGACCGTCAGCTCGACGAGTTCCTGACCAACGGCGAGTGCGAATTCATCAGCGAGTACTCAAAGCCCTTCGCCACCTTGGTGATCGCCGACCTGCTCGGCGTTCCCGAGGAGGACCACAAGGAGTTCCGCGTCATCCTGGGTGCCGACCGTCCTGATGCGCGGGTGGGCGCCCTGGACCACGAGTCGGTCGGCATCAACCCGCTGCAGTGGCTCGACGAGAAGTTCTGCGCCTACATCGAGGACCGGCGCCGCGAGCCGCGCAACGACGTCCTGACCTCGCTCGCGACGGCGAAGTACCCCGACGGGTCAACCCCCGAGGTCATCGAGGTAGTGCGTTCCGCCACCTTCCTTTTCGCCGCCGGCCAGGAAACCACGGCCAAGCTGCTCAGCGCCGCGCTGCAGGTGATCGGCGAGCGGCCCGACATTCAGCAGGAGTTGCGCGACGACCGCAGCCTCATCCCCGGGTTCATCGAGGAATCGCTGCGGATGGACAGCCCCGTCAAGAGCGACTCGCGGCTGGCGCGCCGGGCTACCACGGTCGGCGGCGTGGACATCCCCGCCGGCACCGTCGTGATGGTGTTGCCGGGCGCCGCCAACCGCGACCCGCGCCGGTTCGACAAGCCGCACGAGTTCGATCTGCGCCGCAAGAATGTTCGCGAGCACATGGCGTTCGCGCGCGGCGTGCACTCGTGTCCGGGCGGCCCGCTCGCCCGGGTGGAGGGCCGGGTCTCCATCGAGCGCATCCTGGACCGGATGAGCGACATCAAGATCAGCGAGGCCAAGCACGGCCCCGCCGGCGATCGTCGCTACACCTACGAGCCGACGTACATCCTGCGGGGGCTCAGCGAACTCCACCTCACCTTCACGCCGAACGGCTAAGGCCCGCCGTCGATCTGCTCGAAGATTCCCGAGAACTCGAACGGGGTCTGCGCGATTCCGCTGCCGTCGACGGCATCGACGGCGCCCAACGTGCCCGTGATGTCGCGGGGCAGTTCCCACATGGACAGCTCGCCGATGTTGTTCTGCTGGGCGAAGGCAGTCAGCTGCTGGGCGTCGGCGAGGCCGAAGATTTCGCTGGGGTCGTCGTTGATTCCGATCAGCGGCGTCACCCCGAGCATGTGCCACGCCTGCTGGCTGGTCATCGACGGGTAGAGCGTCATCAACTGGCCATGGGTGGCCGTCGCGGCGTCGATCGCGTACGCGCCCATGCCGGGGTTTCCGGGCTGGTCGAACCCGTTGCCGTAGTCCATGGCCATGATGTTCACGCGGGAGACGTCCACGCCATTGGTCGCGGCGATCTGCAGGACGCTCAGCCCGCCGCCCTGCCCCGCGACCAGGCCCGTGGGCAGCACCGGAAGGGTGTACGAGACCGTCACCGGCGTGCCGTTGGCCGCCTCTTGCTGCTGCAGGATGGCGATGGCCTTCGACTGCGTGTTCATCGCTTGAGTGTTGCCCTGCAATGCACCTTCGACGTCGAAGTCGAGGTTGTAGATCTTGTAGGTGTTCACGATCGTCGCGTACTGCTGCGCCAGTGCGGTGGGGGTCTGACCGTTGACGGCGGAGAGGTCGGTGCCGAACGCGCCGCCGAAGGAGATGGTCCCGTTGATGCCTGCGGCTTTCATGTTGGCGATCTGGTTGTCGATGAAAGCGCTCTGGGAGCCGCCCGTCACGTCGTACGCCGAATAGCCGCCCCAGGATGCGTTACCGCTCGGGTCGGCGTTTATGAAGGCGAGCGTGGCGTTCTTGACTCCGTTGTGGGCGGCCGTCGCAAAGTCGTATCCGTTGGGGCCGGGCCACAGCGTGATGTCGACATAGGGCGAGTAGACGCCCGAACCCGTGCCGCCGGTGCCGCCGCCGAGGCTGGTGCCGTCGTGGCCCTTGCTCCCGTTGGCGCCCGGGCTGCCGAACGTCGCCGAACCGCCGGCCCCGCCCGCGCCACCGGTGCCCCCGACGGCCCCGTCGCCGCCGTTACCCCCGTTACCGCCCATGCCGCCATTGCCGTACAGCAGGCCGCCGCTACCGCCGCCGCCGCCGGTGCCGCCGTTGCCTCCGTTGATGCCCGGGGAACCCCCGGCCCCGACCGTGCCTGCCCCGCCGGCGCCGCCCCGGCCGCCGTTGCCAAACAGGCCGGCATCGCCGCCTCGGCCGCCCGGCTTGCCGGGAAGGCCGGAGCCGCCGTTGCCACCGTTGCCGGCGAGGAGCCCACCGGGGCCGCCGTTCTCCCCAGGTGCCCCGTCGGCGCCGTCGCCGATCAGCGGGCGACCCAGCATCGCGTTGGTGGGCGCGTTGATCACACCCAGCACGTCTGCCTCCAGCGCCTGCAAGGGCGATGCGTTGGCCGCCTCGGCGGCCGCATACGCATTGCCGGCGCCGTTCAGCGCCTGCACGAACCACCGGTTGAAGGCCGCCGCCTGGGCGTTCAGCGACTGATACGCCCGGGCGTAGCCGGAGAACAGCGACGCGATCGCGGCCGACACCTCGTCGCCGGCGGCGGGCAGCAACGCGGTGGTTCCGGCGGCCGCGAGCGTATGGGCCGCGGTAAGTGTCGAACCGATGCCGGCCAGCTCCGCGGCCGCCGAGGCCACCGTCGCCGGTGCGGCAATGAGAAACGTCATGGCGCCACCCGCTTTGTCGGCGTATTACGAGATCTGGCAGATGCTATTGAGCGCGGATAAAACGCCAAAGGCGTCGCCGGATAACCGTTATTCAACCGTTATGCAAGACGTATATCTCGATGACAATACGCGCGTTCGCGTCCAGCGTATTGACAATTGCGTCGGCAAAAACTAAGCGAGTGTCCTGCCGATGAAATAGCAGCCGAGCAGTGCGACGGCCATCAGCACGACCCAGGCGTCCGTGAGTCGGCACAGCAGGGCGGGAGCCTGACGCACCTCCATGAACTCCCGAAAGATGATGCGCACCTTGACGAGTGCGATCACGATCACGCTCGACGTGACCACCGCGCTGGCCCTCAGCGACCCGTCCAGCGAATGATCTATCCATAGGTAAGCGAGGGTCAGCGAGGCCAGCACGAGCCAGACGACCAACAGCCTCTTGTTGAATTTGATGTCGATCACCTCACCACGTAAAGCAATGCGAAGATGAGCACCCAGAGGAAGTCGACGGTGTGCCAGTACGTGGCGCAGGTTTCGACGAGCTCCTGGGACCGCCTCGCCGGACTCCGGAGTTGGTAGACGATGACGCCGAGCACGACGAAGCCGATCAGCAGGTGCACGAAGTGGATTCCGGTGAGGAAGAAGTAGTAGGTGAAAAAGTCGTTGCTGTCCAACCCATTTCCCGCGCGGACCAACCGCGCCCACTCGAACACCTTGAAACACAAGAACACTGCGGCGAATGCGGCCGTGATGAAGGCGTCCCGCAGCGCCGCTCGGTAGGCGCCGGCGCGGGACGACTGAACACACCGCGCCACCGACCACGAGCTCAGCAGCAGGACGAGCGTGTTGAACACCCCGATCCGTAGGTCCAGCTGCGCCTGGGAGTGCAGGAAGAGCTCGGGGCTTCGGGCGCGGTAGAACAGGTAGAAGCCGAAATAGCCTGTGAAAACCAGGGTCTCGAACAATACGAAGGCCCACATGTCGGGCTGGCCGGGCACGAATCTGGCGGGCTTGTCTGTCGGCGCGATCATTGCGACGCCTTCGCGAGGTCAGGCAGCGGCCCGCTACCGAAGTCCTCACGTTGGATCATCCGCCTGAGCAGGAAGATGAAGACTCCCGTGTATAGGCCAAACACGACCACGTCCAGCCACCAGGCAATCTGGCCGTTCCACGCCAGGACGCCGCGTCGGAAGATCCACGCTGGCGACACCACGACCTCGGTGAGCGCGTTGCACAGGTTCAGGTAGCCGAACCACTTGGGAAAAACCCGGTTCCTGTCGATCAGAATCGCGAGCATCCACACGAGCGAACCGATCATGAACACCCCCATAGTGCCCGTGAACGACAGGAAAGCAAAGTCGTAGGTCCAGACGATTAATTCCGGATTGCGGTCCCGCCGGAGGGCTCCCGCCGTCAGCGCTACACACAGCACCAGCATCCCGGGTACCGCACTGAGTGAATACAACACTAGATAGACGTAGCCAAAGGCACGGCTGACCGACATGCGGCGCATCGAGTAGGCGATCAAGGCGTTGATGATCGCGGTCATTCCGGTGATCGTGAAGACGATGGCGAAGCCGACAAGTATCCCAAAATGGTTGTCGTGGAACCACCGCACGACCCTCTGAGTGTCCCAGGCGGGGCTTGGCGGAGGCTGGGTGTGGGTGATCACAAAGAACACCACACCGTAGAGGCTGTAGAAGACGACGAGTGTCCACCACGCCAACCACAGCTCACGCTTGGGGTTGTGTCGGAAATGCCAGGCGATGCGGTGAGGCAAAGGACCCGCCGGCGGCGGCCCCGGCTCATCCCGCGGCGACACCGTCGGCGTGATCGCCGACCTCATGCAGTGACCCGGCCTGGATCACGCCGGCGTTCATCGCCGCGTTCCCGACGAATCGCTTGGGCCAGAACGACACCCGTCACAACAATCCATACCGCAACGGCGGTGTTCTTCAACCAGAACGACAGCGTCCCGTTCCACGCCAGGGGACCCGACAACGCCAGGCCGACAAACGCCGCCGGCACGAACGCGGCCGCCACGAGAAGGTTGAAATGTGCCACCCAGCGCGGAAACACCGGGCGTGATGGGTCGTCGAAATATATTGCGAAGGCAAGGATCACACATTGGGCGATCAGATAGGGCACCTCGGTGGTGAATGCGATCCACGCCAGATCGTTGAACATCTGAGTCAGCTCCGGATTTCGCTCCGGCCGGAAGGCGGCCACCAGCCAGCAGATATTCGCGATGAGGAAGAGGGTGGGGCCGCCGGCCACGCATCCGAGCAACGCGTACGAGAAGATGGGCGTGCGGTGGGCCATCCTGCGGACTTGCATCACAAGCAAGATCAGAATCGGGATGAGGCCCACACCGAACCAGTTGAACACGATCATGCTGTAGCGGATCTGCGGCAGGTGCGCGGGATCGCGATAGAACGCGGCCACCTGCTCGGCCGACATGCTTGGTGACATCGGCGGTTTGAACCCAGGAAACAGGAAGAAGCAGGCGATCCAGATGATCACCGTCGCCGGCAACGTCCACAGCAGGATCAGCTCACCGTCGGTACGGCGCAAGGCGGTTCGCGAGGATCGGCGGACTTGTGCGTCGTTGTCGCCGACGTCGGACATCGCCTAGCTCCTTCGCTGGGACGGCGTGGATGCGTAACCCCGTTAGTCAGCGAAACTAGCCGATCGGCTACCCTCGGGTCAATAGCCGATCGGCTACGCTTCCGGTGTGCTTTCCCCGCCAACCCGGAGCCGGTTCCGCTTCATCACGCGCAGCGCCGCGCAGACCCGAATCCTCGATGCCGCGCTGCAGTTGATCGCCGAGCACGGTGTCGGCGGAACCTCGCTGCAGATGATCGCCGACGCCATCGGGGTCACGAAAGCCGCCGTCTACCACCAGTTCAGGACCAAGGAGCAGATCGTCATCGCGTTGACCGAGCGCGAACTCGGCGGCCTCGAGGAGGCCTTGGAGGCGGCCGAGGCACACGATCACCGGTCCACCGCACGGGAGGTGCTGCTCGACCGGGTGATCGACGTCGCCGTCGAACGTCGCGGCGCCGCAAGCACCCTGCAATTCGACCCCGTCGTCGTGCGACTGCTGGGCGAGCACGAACCCTTCCAGCAATTCATCCAACGGCTCTACGGTGTGCTGCTCGGCGACGCGGCCGAGGATGCGCGGGTGTCGGCGGCCGTGCTGTCGGGCGCGATCGCGGTCGGGGTGGTGTCGCCCCTGGTGGCCGACATTGATGACGACACCCTGCGCTCCCAGCTGGGCCGCATCACCCGCCGGCTGATCGACGCGGCCGATTGATCGCGACGCCTCCACCGAATTTCTTGGTCCGATTGGGCGGTCGCTCGGGTACGGTTCTTCCATGAGCAAAGTCGCGCGTCTCGCCGCCGCGGCGATCATGGTCACCGCCGGCCTGGGCACCGCGACGGTCGCTCACGCCGACAACCCGCCGTGGCCGTTCGTGGGCTATCACTGGTGCCCGGGCCAGATGTTCGATCCCGCGTGGGGACCCCAGTGGGAGCCGACCACCTGCCACGACGCGCACCACCGGGACATGGACGGCACGGTCCACAACTTCGACTACTGGGGCCCCAGCCCCTTCCAGGACTGGCCGGAGATCCCGAACACCCGGCCGTGAATCGCGCCGAATCGACTTAGGTGTCGCCGCGCTCCCAAACCTGTGTTCCGTCATGCGCGTTGCAGACGAGGAACAGGCCGTCCGGCGCCTGCGCGACGTAGTACTCCGGGAAATCGACGCACGACGAGCCCTCGTCCTTCACGCCGGCCATCGGGGGCGACCGGAACCAGCGGGGCTCGTAGCGCCTCGGCGAGCCGCAGAACATCAGGCGCCCCGGCTGCGTCGCGAACGACACGTAGTAATCGGCGGTGCCGAACACGTAGTACGTGGTGTTGTCGCACGGCGCACCCAGCACCCGGTGCGGCATGATGCCGGGCGTGCAATCCGGGTAATCGCAATTAACCGGCGCGGCGGCGGCTTGCGGCGCGGCCAAGCCACCGAGGCCGAGCAACACGGCGAGCGTTGCCATTATGAATCGCACGGGATTACTTTAAATTACTTCGCCCACCGCTGGGAATAGAATTCTCTCGCTTGGAGAAGATGGCGCGCCTAATGCCGCTGTCTCCGTCGCCGGCCCGCCTACCTGGCAGTGATAATGTGGCTCTCCTGTAGGCGCGGACGAGGAGGTGATCCAGTGCCTCGGCGCAAGCTTCCCGCTGGGGCGACCGTCGCCGAAAATCGACGAATGGGTGCCCTATCCGCGTCACCGTCAATTTTGGCCGCGGAGATTGCTGACGCCACAGACGTGGCGGAGGCGGAGGCCCGCGCCGCGGCCGCCCGCGCCCGCGCGCTGCGGTTGCGTGAGCAGGCCGAGGCGGCGCCGAGCGAACAGAACACCGGGGCCGCGAGCGCCGAAGCGACCGGGTCACCGTCGCGGTGGCGCCGGCTGCGTCCCCGTCGCCCGAGCCGGAAGGCCATGGCCGCGGTCGCGGCGGTTGTGGTCAGCTGCGCCTCGCTGGCTGGCAGTGGGTACCTGGTTTGGCATCACCGCGGCGTTGTGCAGCAAAGGAATCGCAGCTCGGAATTCGCCGCGGCCGCCCGCGACGCCATCGTGACGATGATGACGATCGATCCGGCCAAGGCGCGAGAAGATCTGCAGCGTTTCGTCGACGACACCACCGGGACATTCAAACTCAGCATCCTGATGGGCGGTGAGGACGCCGTAAAGGCGGTCGAGCAGTCCAAGGTCGTTTCCAAGGGCACGGTGCAAGCCGCAGCCGTGGAGTCCATGAGCCAGGATTCGGCGATCGTCCTGATCGCGGCGAAATCCGAGATCACCAAACCCGGTGCGGCCAAGCCGGAAACGCGCCCGATGCGGATCGTCGTCACCGTCGAACGCGACGCCGGGCAGCTGAAGATCTCTCGACTCGAGTTCGTGCCGTGACGGTCGACAGCGCGGCGCATCAAGAGGCGACCGAGGAGCCGGCGCGCGCCCGCCGAACCGCCGCGGTCGGGCGCTGGACGCGGCGTTGCCTGGCGCGCTGGCGTCCAATTCTGTTGACGCTGCTGCTGATTGCAGCCCTCGGCAACGCAGGCCGAATTTTCTACTTCGACTACCGTCCGGATCTGCAGACCGACCGAGCCACGGCGCACCAGGTCATCAAGGCGGCCAGCGAAGGCGCGGTTGCGTTGCTGTCCTACTCCCCCGAAACTCTTGACCGCGATTTCGCCAACGCCAAATCCCGCCTCACCGAGGATTATCTGGCTTACTACCAACGGTTCGCCGACCAGGTCGTGGGGCCGTCGGCACAGCGCGGCCAAGTCACGACGACCGCCAGCGTGGTCAAGGCCGCCGTGTCGGAACTGAGTCCGAATTCGGCTGTGGTGCTGGTCTTCATCAAACAGAAGACCACGAGCAAGGCGAAGCCGGAACCGGTGGTGACGTCGAGCAGCCTGAAGGTGGCGATGGAAAAGGTCAGAGGTTCATGGCTCATCGACAAATTCGATGTCCTATGAGCGCTACGGGTTTCGAAGTAAACCATTCCGCGACATGCGGGGGCGGTGTTAGTCTGTGAATTCGATTCGCTTGGAAATGGCGGTCTTTAGCGCGTCAAGGAGCACATGATGCGTCCGATGAATATGGCGGTTAGCGCAACAGTGGTGGCCGTCGGTGTCGTCGGCGGAGTCGGCGCGGCCCCGTCGGCGTGGGCCTATGACCCGGCCATCAACGGGACGTACACCGCCACCGTAGTCGGCGACTGGGCCCGCACCAACGAGGTGCTCCACCAGGAGCCGGTGGTGCGCAGCACCTGGACCATCACGACGTCGTGCTCCACCGCCTACCGGTGCGACGGCACGGTCGTGAGCGACCAGGGCTGGACCGCGCCGATATTCATGAACGAAGGGAAAACCTGGTTCGTCAAACGCGACATTCCCAATTGGACAACGTGTCCCGACGGCACCTCATACGTCGGCCACGACGTCATCCATTTCTATCCCGCCAACCCGGAGACCGGCGAGAACGTGCTTGGGTCGCCGGTGCTGGCCGGACGGGAACAGACGTCCGGCCCCAGCGGCGCCTGCGGCACCAACAAGCCGCTGTACATCGACCAGCCGTTCAGGCTGGACAAAATAAGCTGACCCAGTTCACCTGACAATGGCCCTGCGCGGCCATCAGGTGGCGAACATGTCCTTCCACGTTTTCGGCGCCTTCGGCGTCGTGGGCGCGGCGAGGTCCGACTGGCGGTAGACCTGGCCGTCGGGGGTCACGTAGGTGCCGTTGTGCGGGTTGTACTGGGCGATCGCCACCGATGGACCGGCCTGAGTCTCGTTGTGCCCGAACGCACTTGGCGCCGCCGACGGCCCTGCTGGCGGCGCGCTCGCCGCTGCGGGCGCCGGCGACCCCGCGGGGGCGGCGGGGACATCGATCGGCGCTATGGGTGACACATCGCCCATTTGCGCCAACGGGCTGAGCGGCGCCGCGGGCGGCGGCAACGCCGAACCCGGCGGCGTTCCCCGCGGAACCGCGCCCGGCGGCAGCGGCGTTCCCTCCACCGGCCCGAAGATTCGGTCGCGGTACCAGTTCATGCGGTCGTCGGGCGGGATGCCCTGCGCGATGAGATTCGGGTCCAGCGGGTACGTGCCGAAGACGTGCTGCCTCATCGCCAGCGGCTGGAAAGGCTTGTCGCTCTCACAGATTTCGACGGTCGGCGCGCGTTTCCCGGGCTGTCCCATGCAGGGATAGTTTCGGGCGCCGCGCACCGCGATGGGTGAATCCTGGGGCAGTTTGCAGTACAGCCCGTCCGGCGTGTCGATGGTGCGGGTGTCGGCCGCGGAACGCCATTGGCTCGGCGGCAGGAAGCCGACCGTGCACGCGGGCGGGTCACTGATGATGAGATTGAATGCGCCCGTGGCCAATCCGGTCGGCGACTTCGTTCCGACGAACGACTGGATCGCCGCGGTGAACGGCGGCAACAAAACCAAGAGCTGCTCGATTGAGGCGTGATAGGTCACGCCGATCTGGCCGATCGTGGTGAGGTTCGCCAGCAGCACCGGCAGCGTCGGCTTGATTTGGTCGAGCAGCCGGGAGGCCTCGTTGAGGGCCCCGGGCCCCTGCTGCAGCAGGGTGCGGAATTCCGGGTCGTTTTTCGCCAGCTGACCGCTGAATCCGGCGAGGCTGCGCGCCCACGTCCGGATCGAATCGGCGGTTTGCGCCTGCGCGTCCAGGAAGGGCCCGGTGTCCTCGGTCAGGTTCCTGGTTTGGTCGGCGACGCCGTTGAGGTCACCCGAGAGCCGCGACGAACTGTCGAACAGCGATCCGAAATCGTAACCGGCGCCATTGAATGCCTTGAATGACTCGTCGAGCAATTGACCGAGCTTGCCCTTGGGGATGCTGTTGATCAACTTGCTGGATTGGTCCAGCACGGGGCCGATCGGCTGCGGGATCGTCGTGTCGTTCATCGCGATGACCGAGCCGTCGTGGAGGTAGGGCGGTGAGTCGTTGCGGGGGCGCAGATCGACGTAATACTCGCCCACCGCGGAGATGCTCAGCACCTCCGCCTTCAGGTCGGCCGGGATCTTCGGCGAAGTATCAAGGGACAGCGTGGCTTTGGCGCCGTCGGGGGTCAGCCCCACCGCGGTCACCTTGCCGATCTGCACCCCTCGGTAGGTCACGTTGCTGAAGCGGTAGAGGCCGCCGGTGGCCGGCAGTTTCAGCGTGACCGTCATCTTGCCGATGCCGAGCAGGGTCGGCGCCTGGATGTACCACAACGCCATGATGACCACACCGGCGATCCCGACGATCGTGAAGATCGCCAACTGGATTCGGACAAACCGGGTCAGCATCTACGAGCCCCCGTCCGTCGGCTGGCTTGTGGTCGGCGTCGCGCCGGGCACCGGGGCACCCTGGTCGGCCGGCGCCGAAGCCCCCGCCGGCGGCGGTCCGGGCAACGTCGCTGCCGGCGACTTCTGCGCATCGGGGCCAAGCCACGTCAGGCCCGCGATCAACGGCGACACCGGCGGCGGCGGCGGGGCGGGTGGCGGCGCGTCCGCCGACTGTTGGTTCACCGGCCCCGGCGCAGCGGACGGCGGCGGTCCCGGCAGCGGCCGGCCCCAGGGCGGCGGTGGCCCGAACGGTGCCGGTTCGCCAGTCGGCCCGGGTTTGGTGAGCGCCCCGGGCGCGCCGGGCGGTGCGCCGTAACGGAATTGGAGGTATTCCGGATCCGCGGGCCCGGGCACGGCTTCGGCGCCGATCCGTTCCCAGTGGGTGCCGCGCAGGATGCCCTTGCGGAGCCCGGCGTTGGTCAGATCGATGATGAAATACCCGTTGAGATAGTCGCCGCGGATGTACCGGTCGATGATGCCCTGCGTCCACGGGAACGTCGGCGCGTACGCGAGCGCGGCGTCCAGATCCGGACCGATGTCGGCGAGCGCACCGAGTGCCGGCGCGAGATTCGTCAGGTTCTTCACCAGGTCATCGCCCGCGTCGTTGACGAGTCTGGTCGCGGTGTTGCTGAACGTGCCGAGCTTGTTCAGCGCGGTCGTGATGCGCGGGCGCTCCTTGATCAGCACGTCCAGTGCGGGCGGAATCTTGTTCAGCGCCTGGGTGATCACGTCGCGTTGGGCGGCGAAGGTGCCCGACAGGCGGTTGAGGGCGTGGATCGACGCGACGAGGTTGTCGCGCTGCTGGTCGAGGGTGCCCACGAACCGGTCGAGGCGCTCCAGCAGATCGCGAACGGCGCCTTCGTTTCCCGACAGGGCAGCGTTGAAGTTGTGGATGATGTCGCCGAACTGGCCCAGCCCGCCGGCGTTGAGCACGACCGACAGCGACGACAGCGTCTGTTCGGTCGACGGATAGGTAGTCGACCGGTTCAGCGGGATCGTGGCGCCCGGTTGCAGCCGTCCGGTCGCGGGCTGGCCCAGCGGCGGATTCAGCGCCAGATGCATGGAACCCAGCAGGCTGGTCTGGCCGACGCTGGCCACCGCGTTGGCGGGGATCACGGTGCCCGGCTGCACCGAGATTTCGACGTCGGCGTGCCAGCCCCGCACCGTCATCTTGCTGATGCTGCCGACGATGACGTCGTCGATCATTACCGGCGAATTCGGTTCCATCGTAACGACGTTGGCGAGTTCCACGTGGTAGGTGGTGGCGCCCGGACCTCGTCCCACCGCGCCCGGCAGCGGCAGTGAATTCAGTCCGTTGAACGCGCATCCGCTCACGGCGAGCATGACGCAGCAGGCGAGGCCGAGCGCGCGCCGTATCGCGAACCGGGCGGTCATGGTTGCGCTCCTTCACCCGGCAGCAGCATGTCCTGAACGTTCGCCGGGGCGGCCGGCGGGGGTGCGGCCGGCGGCGGGACGGGCGGCGGTTCGCCCGGCGGGGGCTCCGGCATCGCGGCGCCGGGGATGCGCCCCATCGGCACCGACCCCGGCGGACCGACGGGGTCGCCCGGCAGCCCGGTGTACGCGGAAACGGCTGGCGGCATCAGCGGCGGGCCGGGCCTGGGGCCCTCCCCGCCGGGCTTCAGCCGGTCCTCGCTGTAGATAACGTTTTCCGGGGCGAACGAGGGAGCCAGGATCGGGTTGACCGGAATCGGCAGGTAGTTGAAGTTGACGAGAAAGTTCGGGTTGAACACCTTCAGCGCCGGGCTCAGGTACAAACCGCACAGCTTGCCCGTCTCGACGGCGGTGACGTTCTCGATGGCCCCGATGCCCGCACACCAGGCATACGTCGGGTTGGAGAAGTTCTGCAGGCCGACCCCGCCGCGGATGTTGCCGGAGTCCGGGTCGTAGGCGTTGTAGGCGTTTGCGAGCGCGGTCGGCGAGATGTGCAGCACGTTTTTCAGCGACATCTGGTGGTCGACGAGTATCTGCGTCAGGTCGGCCAACCGCGAAATCTGTTCGGAGGTCGCGTCACGACTGCCGGCGATGAACCGCTGCACCTCGCCGACCGCGTTCGCGAGGTCCGTCAGCGCCGCATCCAAGTCGGACTTGTTGTCGTCGAGCACGCTGGTCAGCGTGGCCAGCCGGTTGTCGAACTGCACGATCTGGACGTTGCTGTCACGAAGTGCCCCGACGAACGCCTGCAGGTTCTTGATGATGTCGACCAGGTTGCCGCTGCCTTCGGCGAAGACCCGGGCGACCCCGGACAGTTGCGCCAGCGTCTGACGCAGCTTCTCGCCGTTGCCGCCGCCCAGCGCGTCGGCGGCGCTGTCGATGAACCGCGCCACCGACGGGGTGGACACCTTGCTGTTGGGGCCCAATTCCGTTGCCAGACGCATCAATTGCTCTTTGACCTGGTCCCACTCGACGGGCACCGCCGTTCGCTCGATGGGTATCACCCCGCCGTCGTGCATGGTGGGACCACTCGACCGGTAGGCCGGCGTGAGTTGCACATAGCGCGCCGCCACCAGGTTCTGGGCGACGATCACCGCTTTGGCGTCCGCCGGGATGGGCACGTTGCGGTCGACGTGCATCACCAGCTTCGCCCGGGTCCCCTGCGGCTGAATGGACGAGATGGTGCCGACCTTCATGCCGGACACCCGCACGTCGTCGCCCGGATAGATCGCGGTGGCGGTGGGGAAGTAGGCGGTGATCGTCGTCGGGCGAAAGAAGGTGTTACGGATGGCGATTGCCGCGCCGACAACGACGAGCGCCGCCAGCGCGATCGCGAGTCCCACCTTGAGCTTGTTGCGCGGAATCGCCCGAAGCCCCGTCATGGCCGCCCCCCCGGGTCCTGGTTGAACGGGAACGGGAAGAACGCGCGCGGCCCGGCGGTGTCCGGCGGCTGACCGGGCGCGCCGTAGGCGCGGAACCCGAAGGCATAGTCGAACAACCACTGGAAGAACTCCAGCTGGAACAGGTTGGGGATGAACGGGTTGTAGTAGTAGCCGCTCGAGACGGTCTCCCCCTGCGTCAGCTCGTACTTCGCCAGACCGGGCAGCGCCTGGGCGAGATTGTCACGGTTCTTTTCCAGCATCGCCGTCACCGAGTTGAGCTTCTCCAGCGTCGGCGCCAGCTTCGCTTCGTTGTCATGCACCACGCCGGACAGCTGCCTGGCCACCGCGGACGTACTGGCGAGCAGCCGCACGATCGCCTGTCGCCGCGCCACCAGCGTCGACAGCAGGTCATTGGCGTTGAGGATCAGCGTGTTGAGCTGCTGGCTGCGTTGCCCGAGGACGCCTGTGACGTCGGCGGCGCCCTTGAGCAGCTGCCCGAGCGTCTGGTTGCGGGCGTTCAGGGTCTGCGAAAGCCGGCTGACCCCGTCGAACGCCGGACCCAGTTGCGGCGCAACCTGATTCAGGGTCGTCGACAGGGTGTCGAGGGACTGGTTGAGCGACTCGGTGTTGGTTCCCTGCAGGTCGGTCGTCAGGTCGCTGACGGCCTCGGACAGCGAGTACGGCGAGGAGGTGCGCGACACCGGGATGACGGCCATCGGTTTCAGATTGCCGCTGCCCGCGGAGTCGACCGTGAGCACCCGTTGGCCCAGCAGCGATCCGGTCTTGATGTGCGCGGTGCTGGCCGAGCCGAGCAGGATGTTCCCCTTGGCGGTGAACGTCACCAAGACGTCGCCGTGCTGCAGCGCCATGCCCGTCACGCTGCCGACCTTGATTCCCGAGATCGTCACGTCGTTGCCCAGCGCGAGGCCGCCGGCGTCGGCGAACAGCGCCTGGTAACGGACCGTGGTGGCCCGCTGTACCAGCTGATCGGGGTTCAGCCCGACGGCGATGACCAGGGCGATGAGGACGGCGCCGATGAATCCGGCCTTGATGAGGCCCGCTCCGCGGTACTTATTCATCGGGGTCCTTCGGCTCCGCGCACCGCCCGGTGGTCTGGTGCTTGATGCCCACTTCCACCGTCCGGTACTGCAAGTCGGACACCCGCAGCGCGAGGCCGCACAGGTAATAGGGGAACCAGGCGCCGTACGCACCGAGCCTGAGCAGTTTGCGGTAGTTGTGCGGCAGCTTGTGCAGCGAGGTGTCGATGAGGTTCTTGTCCTGGTCGAGCAGCGGGGCCAGCCGATTCGCCTGGTCCACCGTCGCGGCCAACGGCGGGCGGGCGCGGGTGAGCAGATCCGCGATCGATGCGGTCCCGTTGTCCAGGGCGGTTATCGCGGTGCCGATGGTGTCACGGTCCTGGTCGAATCCGCTGACCAGTTTCTCCAGCCGGTCGATGGCGCTGGAGAACTTGGTGCCGTCCTTGTCGACGGTGGCCACCACGGCGTTGAGGTTGTCGATCAGCTCCTGCACCGTCTGGTTGTTGTCGGCCAACGTGTTTGAGAACGACGACGTCTTCGACAGCAGCGACTGCAGGGTTCCGCCCTCGCCCTGGAAGACCTGGATGAGCGCCGCGCTCAGCGCGTTGACGTCTTGCGGATTGAGGCCCTGGGTAACGGGTTTCAGCCCGCCCAGCAGTAGGTCGATGTCGAGGGCCGGCGCGGTCCGATCGAGCGGGATCTCCGCCCCGGCCGGCAGCACCTTGGTGGATCCCGGGCCGTCGGTCAGCTCGAGGTAGCGATCACCGACCAGGTTCAGGTAGCGAACCACCGCGCGGGTGCCGGTGGTCAGCACCACGCTGCGGTCGGCGTCGAACTTCACCAGGACCTTCTTGTCGGCGCGCAGGTTGACGCTGTTGACCGTCCCCACCCGAATGCCGGCGACCCGCACGGTTTCTCCGGGCTTCAGCCGCGACACTTCGGTGAAGAGCGCCGAATACCCATTCGTGGACCCGGTGGTGTACTGCCCGAAGATGAAGAACAAGAACACGGTCAGCACGACCATCACGGTGGCGAACGCCCCGAACTTGAGGATCATCCCGCGCGAGCCGGTCATCCGGGCATCCCGATCTGCATGGTGTTGCGGGGTGGTCCGTCGAGTGGCCCGTACAGCAGCTGCTTGAGCGCATCGGAGTTGAGCAGCAGTTGCTGATTGCCGTACTGCGTGGGGTTGGAGCCGTTGTCGGTCACCAGGAACGGCGGCGCCACGTCGAAGGGCACCACCGGGAGGTTCCGACATTGGGGCCCACCGGTCGCCGCGACCTTGGGCAGGTTGGACGGGTAGCGGTAACGCTCGGCGCCGAGGCCGAGGACGACGGTCACCTTGACCATCGGCTCGGGCAGGTCCGGCGCGTGCAGGTTGCCCAGCGACCCGGCGATGCCGCAGTACAGCGCCTGGTGGTACTGGTTGAGCAGATCGGTGGTCGGCGCCAGCAGGTGCAGGTCGTCGGTCAGCGCTTGGCGGTTGCCGCCCACCACGTCATTGCCCATGTCCGCCAAGCCGATCGCGCTGATCAGGAAGGCGTCCAGATTTTGTTGCTCGTCGACGATCGACTTGCTGATCCGGACGGCGTTGTCGGCCGTGGCGAGCAGGTGGGGCGCCGCGTCGGCGTAGGCGTCGCTCACCGCGGGCAGGGCCTCGAGGTCGTGGCTCAGCGCGGGCAGGCTGGGCTCCTGGGTGGCCAGGAAGGAATCCAGGTCGCGCAGCATCTGGCCGATCTTGTGGCCGCGGCCGTTGACCGCGGACGCGAGGGCGCCGAGGGTTTCGTTGAGTTTGGCGGGATCGATCGTCGAGAGCAGCGACGTGAGTTGCTGGAACACCGTGTTGATTTCGACGGTGACGTGCTTGCCCTCGAGCACCTGACCCGCGCGCAGCGACTGCGGCGACGGCTCGGCGGGCGGCACCAGCTCGATGAACTTCGCGCCGAACACCGTCGTCGACGCGATGTCGACCAGCACATTGGCCGGGATGAGGTGCATCTGCGACGGCTGCATCGCGAGGTGCAGGACGGCTTCGCCGTTGGGCCGCACGTCGATTGAGTCGACCTTGCCCACCTCGACGCCACGCATCTTCACCTTGGCATCCGGGTTCATCACCAGGCCGGCGCGCGGCGAGACGACGGTGACGGGCACGCTCGTGGTGAAGTCACCCCGAAACAGGCCCACCGCGGCGGCGAAGACCAGGCCGATGAGGACGATGGTCGCCAGCCCCGCCAGGGGGCGTGCGTACGACTGGGCGCCGAAGTGGCGCCCGGGCGATGCCGCGACGGGCCGTGCGGCACTGGTGGTTTCGGACCGGTGAATGGGGCCCGGCCCGAAGTCACGCGTCACTGTCCTTTCACCGCCTTCCCTAGCCCGACAGGTTGAAGTTGCCGTTGGTGCCGTAGATGGACAGCGAGACGAGCAGCGTGACCGACACGACCACGATCAACGAGGTTCGCACCGCGTTACCGGTCGCGACGCCGACACCGGCCGGTCCGCCCGAAGCAAAGTAGCCGAAATAGGTGTGGATCAACAAGATTGTGATCGCCATCAGGACGGCCTGCAGAAACGACCACAACAAGTCGATCGGATTGAGGAACGTCGAGAAGTAGTGCTGATACAGCCCGCCCGACTGGCCGAAGAGGACCACGGTGGTGAATTGGCTGGCGAAGAACGACAGGATCACGGCGATGGAGTACAGCGGCGTGATCGCCATCATTCCGGCCGCGATCCTGGTGCTGACCAGATACGAAACCGGCCGAATCGCCATGGATTCCAGCGCATCGATCTCTTCGTTGATCCGCATGGCACCCAGCTGCGCGGTCACGCCCGCGCCGAAGGTGGCCGCCAGACCGATCCCGGCGACGATCGGCGCCGCGATGCGAACGTTGATGAAGGCAGCCAAGAATCCGGTCAGGGCCTCGATGCCGATGTTGCCCAGTGAGCTATAGCCTTGGACGGCCAGCGTGCCGCCCGCGGCCAGCGTCAGGAAGCCGACGATCACCAGCGTGCCGCCGATCATGGCCAACGTGCCTGCGCCCATGCTGATTTCGGCGATCAGGCGGATGACTTCCCGCCGGTAGTGGCGGACCGCGAAGGGGACGCCGGCAAGCGCCTTTCCGTAGAACAGCGTGTGATCGCCGATCCGGCTCAGGGTGCCGACCGGCTTTTCGAGCTGCCGCGTCAGGCGCGGGTAGGTGGCTCTCAGCGTCATCACGGTTTGCCCCTACACCTCCTCAGTGGCCCTTGGCCGACATGCGGATACCGATAGCGGTGACAACCACATTCACGACGAACAGCGACATGAACGCGTACACCACGGTCTCGTTGACGGCGTTGCCGACCGCTTTGGCGCCCCCACCGGAGACGGTCAGTCCCCGGTAGCACGCAACCAATCCCGCGATCAGGCCGAAAAGCGCTGCCTTGACACAGGAAATGACCACCTCGGGCACGCCGGTCAGCAGGGTGATGCCGGCGGCGAACGCCCCGGGATTGACGTCTTGGACGAACACCGAGAACACGTAGCCGCCCACGATGCCGATGATGACCACCAGGCTGTTCAGCAGCAGCGCCACCAGACCCGCGGCCAGCATGCGGGGCGTCACCAGGCGCTGAACCGGGTTGATGCCCAGCACCTCCATCGCGTCGATCTCTTCTCGGATCGTTCGCGATCCCAGGTCGGCGCACATCGCGGTGGAACCGGCGCCCGCCACGATCAACACCGTGACCAGCGGGCCGACCTGGGTCACCGCACCGAAGGCCGCACCGGCCCCGGACAGGTCCGCGGCGCCCAGTTCGCGCAGCAGGATGTTCAGCGTGAAGCTGACCAGGACGGTGAACGGGATGGCCACCAGCAGTGTGGGAGCGAGCGCTACGCGCGCGACGAACCACGACTGCTCCAAGAACTCGCGCCACTGGAAGGGCCGGCGGAACACGAACTTGATCGCGTCGGCGGACATCGCGAACAAGCCACCGACGGCCTCCATCGGCTTGGAGCCCCGGCCGAGCGAAATGCCGCCGGTCCATCGCTCCGGGCCCGCTCGCTTAATCGCCATCGGCGTCAATTCCTTCCAACATTTTCGAGACCGATGGTCTTGTTCCGCTGAACGAGACGCGGTAGATTTGGCGGGACCGACGGCCACAAACGCGAGCTTCGACAGTCGAAATGTGTAGCGGACAGCCGTATTCCGGCATTCGCTCCGGCGCGACAGCCACTACCACCCTCACGCCACTCCTCCGTTCTGTCGCGTGAGTTGGCGCTCCAAAACGAGGGGCCCGTGTCTTGAAGCGTCCGGCGATTATGACTCATGCGGTGTCCAGTGGGAATGGAAAATCCAAAACCGTTATCGGACAGCTCATCGGATGAAAAGCGGCGTTCGCCTCAAACATTTCCCACAGCTCCGGTTCCTGTAGCACTCAAGTGACGGCGCCGGCCGTCTTGAGTTCGATGATGCGGTCCCAATCGAGTCCGATTTCCATCAGGATTTCTTCGGTCTGCTCGGCGAATCCCGGCGCCGGGCCGGTGTGCGGCGCCGTGACATCGAACTGGACCGGGTTGGCGACCAGGTCGAGTTCGCCTGCGCGAACCAGGTACTCGTTGGCCCGGATTTGGGCGTCGTCGACCGCCTGCAAGGTGTCCTGCACGGGCGCCCATGGACCGGCAAGCGTGGCAAAGCGTTCGCTCCACTCGGCAAGAGTGCGGGTTGCGATCACCTTGGTCAAGATCTCGACGGCATCCGGGGTGTTGGCGGCGATCTTCTCGACGGTGGCGAATCGGGGATCGTCGGCCAGCTCCGGCAGCTCGACGTGCCGGCAAACGTCGGCCCAGAACTTGGTGGGCTGCATCATGACGAAGGAGATGTAGCGGCCGTCGGAGGTGGTGTAGAGCCCCACCAACGGATTGTTCGGCGCGCCGTGCACACCGGGCGGCGGCGCTTCCATCCGCTGTCCGAGATGCTTCGTCAGCGCGACCGTGTGCCCCATCGCCCAGAAGCCACTGCCCAGCAGCGACACGTCGACGACCGACGGTTCGCCGGTGCGTTCGCGTTTGAGCAGCGCCGCCGCGATGCCGCCGGCGAGGTTGGTGCCGGAGATGGTGTCGCCGTATGCCGGCCCGGGGGGCGCGATCATGCCGGGCATTCCCGCTGGGGTGATGGTCGCGGCGGTTCCGGCCCTGCACCAGAACGCGGTCATGTCGTAGCCGCCCTTTTCTGACTCGGGGCCGCGCGGACCGAGTGCGCTCCCGCGGGCGTAGACGATTTTCGGGTTGACCGTACGAATGTCCTCGACGTCGATGCCGAACTTCTTCCGGTGAGCGGGAAGAAAACTGGTCAAGAACACATCGGCCCGGCGGGCCAGCTCGTAGAGCACCTCTTTGCCCTCGGGCACCGACATGTCGAGTCCGATGCTGCGCTTGCCACGGTTGGCGTGTTCGATGTTGGGGTTCGGGTCGCCCTCGACGCGCAGCATGCCGGTCTGCCTGAGCCCGCGTTGCGGGTCGCCCGTCACGGCGTGCTCGACCTTGACCACGTCGGCGCCCCACTCGGCGAGCACGGCGCCCGCCGACGGGACGAACCCGTACATGGCGACCTCCAGGACGCGGATGCCCTCCAGCGGCCTCATGCGGGCGTCCCCACAACGGGAACCGCAAAAGTCTTGCCCTCCAAGAACTCCTCCATCCCGGCGACCCCCATCTCGCGGCCGACACCGGACTGCTTGAAGCCCCCGAACGGGCTGTCGGCGGCGAAGTAGTTGCCGCCGTTGATGGAGAACGATCCGGTGCGGATCCGGCGCGCCACCGCCAGCGCGCGGTCCTGGTCGCGGCTGAAGACGGCGCCGGCCAGTCCGTAGACCGAGTTGTTGGCGATGCGCACCGCGTCGTCGTCGTCGTCGAATGCGATGACCACCAGCACCGGCCCGAAGACCTCGTCCTGGGCGATCTCGCTGTCGGGGTCGACGTTGGTGAGCAGCGTGGGCGCATAGAAGTAGCCGGGGTCCAACCGTTTGCCGCCGGTGACCAGGGTCGCGCCCGCGGCGACGGCCCGCTGGACCATGCCGTCGACCTTGTCGCGCTGGCGCTCGTTGATGAGCGGGCCCATGAGCGTCTTCGGATCGGCGGGGTCGCCGTGGCGCACCTTGGCGAAGTTCTGGGCGATCAGCTCGACGATCTCGTCGTGGTGCGACTTGGGCACCAACAGCCGGGACGTGAGCGCGCAGCCCTGCCCGGCGTGGGTGACCATGCTGAACGCCGCGAACAAGCTCGCGTTCGCGAAGTCGGCGTCGTCGAGCATTATCACGGCCGACTTGCCGCCCAGCTCCAAAAAGACGCGTTTGACGGTCTCGCTCGCGGCGGCCATGATCTTGCGCCCGACCGGGGTGGATCCGGTGAAGGTGACGACGTCGACGTCGGGGCTGGTGGTCAGCGCGACCCCGACGGCCGCGTCCGACGAAGTAAGGACGTTCACCACGCCGGCCGGGATGTCGGTGTGGTTGGCGATCAACTCGCCGAGCGCCAGCGTGACGAGCGGGGTGTCCGGCGCCCCCTTGAGCACCACGGTGCATCCGGCGGCCAGCGCCGGGGCCAGCTTGGCGAGCGCGAGCTGGTTCGGATAGTTGTAGGCGATGATGGCCGCCACCACCCCGGCGGCTTCCTTCTCCACCCAGCGGTGATGAAGCATGCCCCGCGATTCGATCTCGCCGAGGTCTTCGGAGAACTGGTAGGTGCGCAGCAGGTCGGCGTAGAAGCGCACGATCTTGATCGGGTCGTCGAGCTGGGCGCCGTGGGTGAGCGCCCGGGTCGCGCCGACCTCGGCGATGGTCAGCTCGCGCAGCTCGTCGGCGTGCTCGACCAGCGCCGCATGCAACTGGTCGAGGCAGCGGATCCGCAACTCGACGTCGGTCGACCAGCTGGTCGTGTCGAACGCGTGCCGGGCCGCCGCGATCGCCGCGTCGGCCTGCTCGACGCCGGCATCCGGCGCGTGCCCGATGACGGCACCGGTGGCGGGGTTGATCGAGGGGAACGTCTTGTCGGCGGTGACGAGCCGGCCGTCAATCAGCAGTCGGCGGTCGACCTGTGACTCGGGCGCGGCATCCGCGATCGTCGTCGCGGTGGTCTCTGCCGTGTCCTGCACTGGCATCCCCTACTCCATCATGTGGTGGCGGTCACGAAAATTTCATTCTCTTCCCCGGCGAATCTTACATTCGGGTCTCGATAATTCAAGAAAGTCTCAGGAATGAGACCGGGCCGCCGACCAGCGGCGTTATTGCGCATGTGTCGCGGTGGCGGGCCTCTCGGCGCAGGCCGTGCGGGGTTTCGCGATCATGTTGCACGCCGCTTCGCTGCGAGAGTAAGGTTCTCATAATTGTAAGGGAGATTCTTTGTGACTGAGACGCCCGCGTTTGGAGACGAGGTCTCGACGTGAAGACCGCGGTGGTCACCGGTGGCGGGTCCGGCATCGGTCAAGCGGTCGCGCAACGCCTGCGCGCCGACGGTCTCGATGTCGCCACGATTGACCTGCGGCCGTCGGAAGCCGATTTCGCCTTCACCGCCGACGTCACCGACCGGCCGCAGGTGGATGCCGCGCTGGCGGACATCCGCGCCCAGCTGGGGCCGGTGACGGTCCTGGTCAACGCCGCTGGCCTGGACGCCTTCAAGCGCTTCGCCAACATCACCTTCGAGGAGTGGCGGCGGGTGGTCGACGTCAACCTCAACGGCGTCTTCCACGTGACCCAGGCGGTGCTGCCCGACATGGTCGAGGCCGGGTGGGGACGGATCGTCAACATCTCGTCGTCGAGCACCCATTCCGGGGCGCCCTACATGAGCCACTACGTGGCGGCCAAGTCGGCGGTCAACGGCCTCACCAAGTCGCTGGCACTCGAGTACGGGCCCAACGGCATCACCGTGAACGCCGTGCCGCCGGGGTTTATCGACACCCCGATGCTGCGCGCCGCGGAACAAAAGGGACACCTCGGCGACATCGAGGCGACCATCGCCCGGACCCCGGTGCGCCGGATGGGCAGGCCGGAAGACATCGCCGCGGCGTGTGCCTTCCTGATCTCCGAGGAGGCCGGCTACATCACCGGTCAGATCTTGGGCGTCAACGGCGGCCGGAACACCTGAGCATCGACACAAAAGGAGAGAGTGTGGGAGACGGCGCACCAGGGCGCGTTGCGGGAAAGGTCGCCTTCGTCACCGGCGCGGCGCGCGGGCAGGGCCGCAGTCATGCGGTGCGGCTGGCCAAGGAGGGCGCCGACATCATCGCCGTCGACCTGTGCCGTGACGTCGACACCATCGGCTACCCCATGGCGGCGCCCGAGGACCTCGAGGAGACCGCCCGGCTCATCGAGAAGACCGGCCAGGGCGCCGTGATCGCGCAGGCCGACGTGCGCGATGCCGGGCAACTGAGCGCGGCCCTGGAGCGCGGCGTTGCCGAGTTCGGCCGGCTCGACATCGTGGTGGCGCAGGCCGGCGTCGCCGGCATGAAGGGCCGGCCGCCCCTGCAGGCGTGGTGCGACGTCATCAACACCAATCTGATCGGCACCATCAACGCCATCCAGGTCGCGCTGCCGCATCTGGGCCAGGGCGCCTCGATCGTGGCCACCGGATCCACCGCCGCGCTGATGGACACGGCCAAGAAGGACAACCCCGGCACCGACCCGGGCGGCATGGCCTACATCCACTCCAAGCGGGCGCTGTCGCATTACGTCCACGACCTGGCAACCGAGCTGGCGCCGTTGGGGATTCGCGCCAACGTGATCCATCCGACCAACACCAACACCCCGATGCTGCAGAGCGAGCCGATGTACCGCTCGTTCCGGCCGGACCTCGAACACCCGACCCGCGCCGACGCCGAGCCGGTCTTCGGCGTGCAGCAGGCGATGAACATTCCCTACGTCGAACCCGAGGACATCAGCAACGCCGTCCTGTGGTTGGCCTCCGACGAGGCCCGCTACGTCACCGGCGTGCAATTGCGCGTCGATGCCGGCGGCTACCTCAAGTGGTATGACTACGACAATTGAGCCCAAGGAGACACCGTGAAGGTCTGGGTTGATCCGGAACGCTGCCAGGGCCACACCCTTTGCGCGATGATCGCGCCGGATTCGTTCCAGCTCAGCGACATCGACGGCAGTTCGTCGGCGATCGACGAGGTGGTGCCGGCCGACAAGGAGGACCAGGTCCGCGAAGCCGCCCACTCCTGCCCCGAGCAGGCCATCGTCCTCACGGATGAAACGTAAAGGGAGACAGTGTCTTGAGCGTCGACGACAGCGTTGATGACAAAGTCAGCGACAGCGACCGTAAGCGGAACCGGTATCACTTCGATCGGCACTCCGCGGATTACCGGGCGCGGTTCAAGGACGTCACCGAGGAGATGCACGCCCGGTGCCCGATGGCCTGGAGCGACACCTACGGCGGGCACTGGGTGGCGGCCGGCAGCCACGAGGTCTTCGAGCTCGCTCGCTGCCCGGCGGTCTCCAACGATCACGACGTGAACAACGAACGCCGTGGCTACAAAGGCATTTCGATCCCAACGGCCAGCCGCATCAACGGCATCCGGGGCGGCATCCTCGAGATGGACAACCCCGAGCACAAAACCTACCGGGCCGTGCTGAATCCCTACCTGTCGCCGGCCGCGGTCAAACGCTGGGAGCCGTTCATCGACGACGTGACGCGCGCCTGCCTCGACGACAAGATCGAGGAAGGCCGCATCGACTTCGTCGACGACCTGGCGAACATCGTGCCGGCGGTGCTGACGCTGGCGATGATGGGCATCCCGCTGAGGAACTGGCGGATGTACAGCGAGCCGACCCACGCCGCGGTGTACACCCCGGAGCATTCCCCGGACATCCAACGGGTCACCGAGATGCACCGGCAGATGGGGATCGACCTGATCAACAACATGATCGAGATTCGGGAGAATCCGCGGCCCGGCCTGGTCAATGCCCTGCTCGAAATGCGGATCGACGGTGAGCCCGCGCCGGATCTGGAGATCATCGGCAATCTCGGGCTGATCATCGGTGGCGGCTTCGACACCACCACGGCGCTGACCGCCCATTCGCTGGAATGGCTTTCGCAGAATCCCGAGCAGCGCGAGCTGCTCAGCAAGCAACGCGACACGTTGCTCGATGCCGCGACCGAAGAGTTCTTGCGGTACTTCACCCCCGCCCCCGGCGACGGCCGGACCTTCTCCGACGACGTCGAGCTCGACGGCACCACCTTCAAAGAGGGCGAGCGGCTTTGGATTTCGTGGGCCATGGCCAACCGCGACCCCTCGGTGTTCCAGGACCCGGACCAGATCATCCTCGATCGCAAAGGCAACCGGCACTTCAGCTTTGGGCTGGGCGTGCACCGCTGCGCCGGATCGAACGTGGCGCGCACGGTGTTCAAGTCCATGTTGACCGCGGTGCTCGACCGGATGCCCGACTACGCGTGCGACCCCGAGGGAACCGTCCACTACGAGACCATCGGCGTCATCCAGGGGATGCGGAAACTGCCGGCGACCTTCACCCCCGGCAGCAGGGTCGGCGCCGGCCTGGACGAGACGCTGGAAAAACTGCAACGCGTCTGCGACGAGCAAGAGCTGGCCCGGCCGATCACCGAGCGCAAGGACGCCGCCGTCATCGACTAGGTGGGCCTGACGCCGTTCCCTCTCGCGGGCAGACTCCCAGCGTTGGGGCCGCGGCTCCAAGAATTCGTAGAGGCTTCGTAGAGGCCGACATTTGATCCTTCTCTCACAGCGCCGATCACTGGCCGCCGGGAGGAGGAATAACGATGCAGCTCCTGAGTAACCACATCTCGTTGATGCACGGCTGGGTGCCGATCACGGTCGACGCCGCCACCGCGATCGCGCTGGGGCTGGCCGTCGGGCGGCGATCGCGCCGTTGGGTCGTGCTGTGGCTGCCGCTGGCCGCCGTCGTGGGCGGCGTGGCCGGCGCCGGGGCGTACTGGTACATCGGCGGTGTCGCGACCGACCCGGCGCCGGGCGCGCTGTATGTGTGGATCGCGCTTGCCGGGACGGCCGCGGCCGTCCTGATCCTGGGCTGGCGCGGTGCGCGCTGGTGGCGGCGTGTCGTATCGCTCGTGTGCCTGCCGCTTTGTGCGCTCTGCTCGCTGCTCGTGCTCAACCAGTGGGTCGGGTATGTGCAGACGGTGCAGAGCGCGTGGGATCAGTTCACCTCGGCTCCGCTGCCCGGCCAGACCGACAAGGCCACCGTCACCGCGATGGCGGCGAAGGGCACCAAGCCGTCCCGCGGTCGCGTGGTGCCAGTGCAGATCCCCTCCGACGCTTCGCACTTCAAGCACCGCGAGGAACTCGTGTACCTGCCGCCGGCATGGTTCGCGAGCTCTCCGCCGCCGCAGCTGCCGACGGTGATGATGATCGGCGGCATGATCAACACCCCCGCCGACTGGGTGCGCGCCGGCAACGCGGTGGACACCATCGACGCCTTCGCGGCCGCGCACGACGGCAACGCGCCGGTGCTGGTGTTCGTCGACCCGGGCGGCGCGTTCGACAACGACACCGAATGCGTCAACGGAAGCCGCGGCAACGCGGCCGACCACCTCACCAAAGACGTCGTGCCGTACATGGTCGCGAATTTCGGGGTCAGCCCCGACCCGTCGCGCTGGGGCGTCGTGGGCTTCTCGATGGGCGGGACCTGTGCGGTGGATCTGACCGTCATGCACCCCACGCTGTTCAGCACCTTCGTCGACATCGAGGGCGACCTGACCCCCAACACGGGAAGCAAGGCGCAGACCATCGCCAGGTTATTCGGCGGAAATGCCGACGCGTGGGCGGCATTCGACCCGACCACGGTGATCGGCCGCCACGGCCGCTACAACGGGGTGTCCGGGTGGTTCGCGATCACGTCGGGCGGGGCTCCGGCGCCGCATCGAGGCATCACCGTTGTCGACAGCACCGCGATGGCCGTCGCCGGCCGCGTTGCCTCGACCGATCCGGGTAACCAGGCCGCGGCCGCGGCGTCCCTGTGTGCCCTCGGCCGGGCGAATGGGATCGACTGCGCCGTGGTCGCCCAGCCGGGGCGGCACGACTGGCCGACCGCCGGCACCGTCTTCGCCACCGCGTTGCCATGGCTGGCCGGCCGGCTGGGGACTCCGGACGTGCCCCGGATTCCGTTGCCCGGCACGGCGCACCCGACGCCCGGCCAGCGTGAGGCCCGCCGCACGTTCGGCGGACATACCCTAGCCGCGGGGCAGGCCGAGCACTCGCTGCGCGATGATGTTGCGCTGGATCTCCGAGGTGCCCCCAGCGATGGTGCCGGAAAAGCTTCGGGCATAACGCTCGAACCAGCTGGCGAAATAGTGGTCCAGGTTCATGTGCGCGTACGGGCCGGTCTGCCCGGGATGGATCAGCCCGTCGGATCCCGCGGACGTCAACGCGAGCTCCATGCCGCGCAGCTCCGCCTCGGACCCGAGCAGCTTGAGCACCGAGATCGCGGCCACGTCGTCTTCGCCGCGCGAAGCGCGCGCCAGCGCAACCGAACCCAACAAGCGCAGTGCCTGCTTGTCCATGATCGTGCTGGCGTACTGGTCGCGCTCGACTTCGGTGCTGGGGCGAAAGTCGTCGATCATGTTGTCGAGCCGGTCGGCGAAACCCAGCCACATCATCGTGCGTTCGTGCCCCAGCGACCCGTTGGCCACCCGCCAGCCCCCGTCGAGCTCACCGACCAGGTTCTCCGCCGGCACCCGCACGTCGGTGAAGAACACCTCGTTGAAATCCAGATCGTCGGCTCCGCAGATCGACGGGAACGGCCGGCGCACCAGGCCCGGGGTGTCGGTGGGGATGATCAGCACGCTGATTCCCTTGTGCTTGGACGCATCTGGATTGGTGCGCACGAACGTCAGCAAGACGTCGGCGTCGTGGGCCCCGGACGTCCACACCTTCTGCCCGTTGACCACGAAATGATCGCCGTCGAGCACCGCGCGGGTGCGCAACGACGCCAGGTCGGAGCCCGCGCTGGGTTCGCTCATCCCCAGCGAGGCGGTGATCTCCGCGCGCAGGATCGGCACCGCCCAGCGCCGCTTCTGCTCGTCGTTGCCGAACGACAACAGCGACGCCCCAACGATATTCACGCCCTGCGGGTTGAAACTGTGATAGATCCGGCGACGGCTGAGTTCCTCCAGGTAGACGAACTGCTGAATGACCGTCGCGTTGCGACCGCCGAATTCCGGTGGCTGGCTCGGCAGCAGCCAGCCGTTGTCGAAAAGCAGCCGCTGCCAACGGCGCGCCCACTGCGGCATGTGCGACACCGAGCGCGGGCGCTCGAGCGTTTCGGCTGCGTCGGGCAGGTTTTCGTCGAGAAACGCCGCAAATTCCGCCCGGAACGCCTCGACGTCGGGATCAAAAGTCAGCTGCACGGTATTCCTCTGCGATCCGCGCGCGGTGTTGCGCGGCGCCGCCGAGCATCAGCTCACCCGCCTTGGCCCGCTTCAGCGCGAACTGCAGGTCGTTCTCCCAGGTGAAGCCCATCGCCCCGAAAAGCTGTAAGCCGTGCCGGAATACGAGCGACTGGCATTCCCCCGCCGAGGCCTTGGCCATCGCGGCCGCCAGCCGGCGCCGGGGGTCGTCGGCGGCGATGGTCAGCGCGGCGAAGTAGGCCAGCGCCCGTGCGCGTTCCACCGCGATGTGCATGTCGGCCGCCTTGTGCTGGACGGCCTGGAACGAGCCGATCGGCACACCGAATTGCCGCCGGCCGCGGACGTGGTCGAGGACGAGGTCGAGGATGCGTTGGCACGCGCCCACCATGGTGATCGCCATGCCCGTCAGCGCGACGTGCTCGGCGCGTTCCGCGTCGATGGCCAGCCGGGCGCTGTCGGGCACCCGGACTTCGCCGAACGACAGGTCGGCGACGTGCAGGACCGGGTCGAACACCGCCGAGCGACGGGCGGACACCTGGTTGGCCGCGACGACGAACACCCCGGCGTCGGTCACCACCGCCAACCGGTCGACGCGATCGCCGTCGAGGACGTGACGTGCGGTGCCGTCCAGCACCCACCCGTCAGCGTCGCGGTGCGCCCACACGCCGCCGTACACGGCGGTTCCGGCCTCGTGCGGGTCGAACCGATCCGCGACCAGCGGTGCGAATTGGCTCATCGTGGCGAGAAACGGGGTGGGATCGGTCGCGCGCCCCAGCTCCTCGAGCACGATGGCCAGTTCCACCGTGCTCTCGGAGTCGTTCAGCTCCGTCCAGCCCTGGTCCACGTAGGACTTCCAGAGCGGGCTCGGGTCGACGCCGTCCTCGGCCACGCTGCGCACCAGCGACGGCGGGCACTGCTTGGCGACGGCGTCGCGGACGGTCTGCTGCCACAGCCGCTGATCAGCATCGAACTCCAACAGCATCCGGGCCGCCTCCTGTCGTCACCGCTTTCGCGAGAATAGCATTCTCTATCTCGGAAGTAATAATCTCGGAAAGCGGCTACGAGGTGTCCGAACGCCCTAGAGGACGCCCAGCAGCTGGTCGGCCGGCTCGTCCCAGCGGTCGAGATTGACGAACTCCGAAAGCGGGCGACGGCGCAGCGTCCCGTGCTTGCCCTTGGGCCACCCGACCACGACGTGGCCGGCAACCAACCAGTCCTCGGGTATGCCGATGGCTTCGCGGAGCGGCCGCTCGCCACCGTACGAAGCCCAGCTGGTGAGGCACGCCCCCAAACCTTGGGCGCGCGCGGCCAGCAGGAAGTTCTGCATGGCGGGGAAGATCGAGCCGCCCAGCAACAGCTCGGACGCGGTCGGGTAGCGCTGCTGCGCGAATAAGACCGACGTGAATTCGCCCGCGCGATCGTGCAACTCGTACGTGGCGCGGTACGTGCGGGCACGGCGGCTGGTGTCGTCGTCGGCGGGCCGGCTCATCCCGTAGACGGGTTCGATCACTTCCAGGGCGTGGGCGGCCGCCCTGGCCACCACGGCCCGCTGCTCGGGCGAGCGCAGCACGACGAACCGCCAGCCCTGCGCGTTGGCGCCCGACGGAGCCCACCTCGCCGCCTCGAGGCAGCGCGTCAGGGTCGCATCGTCGACCGGCTCATCCGTGAATCGCCGGATCGTCCGGGCGGTCGCCATGACTTCCCAGACGTCGTTGCTTGCACCCGTCATTGCGTCTCCTCGGGGCTGGGCTGCTACACAAGGTCTATCAGGAGCACGTCGCGTTAAGGAGAAGACCAGTGGATGGCGAAACGTACCAGCGGGGCCTCGAGATCCGCTCCGCCGTGCTCGGCGAGGCCTACGTCAACCAAGCGTTGGCCGGCGCGGATGACTTCACCAGGCCACTGCAAGACCTCATCACCGAGTATTGCTGGGGCGCAATCTGGGGACGCGACGGACTGGCCCTCAAGACCCGCAGCATGCTCAACCTGGCCATGATTTCGGTCCTGAACCGCCCCAACGAATTACGGACGCATGTCAAGGCGGCGCTGACCAACGGCGTGACGCGCGACGAAATTCGCGAGATCTTTCTGCAGGTCGCCATCTACGCCGGCGTGCCGGCCGCCGTCGACAGCTTTCGCATCGCACGAGAGGCGTTCGGCGAAGTGGATGAGGCCTAGGGGTTCGCGATGGAGGTCGGGTTCATCGGGCTGGGGAACATGGGTTTCCCCATGGCGCATCGCCTGATCCAGCAAGGCCACGACGTCGTCGCCTTCGACACCGACGGCGCGGCGCTCGAGCGCCTCGTCGCCGCCGGGGCGTCCGCCGCGTCGTCGTCGAAAGAGGTCGCCGATCGGGTCGAGACGGTCATGGCCAGCCTCCCGATGCCGGCCGCGTCAGTCGAGGTGGCCACCGGTGCGGCGGGCGTGATCGAGGGTTCGCGCATCAAACGCTATGTCGACTTCTCGACCGTCGGTAGCCGAACGGCCGTGCGCGTCCACGATCTGCTGGCGCAGCGGAACATCGTCGCGATCGACTGCCCGGTCAGCGGCGGCGTCGGCGGAGCCGAACGGGGCTCGCTCGCGCTCATGGTTTCCGGGCCGCGCGACGAATTCGAAGTCATACGAACCGCTCTCGAGGCGATCGGTCTTCCGCACTACATCGGGGAGAAACCCGGCTCGGCGCAAACGATGAAGCTCGCCAACAACATCTTGGCGGCCAACGTTTTGGCCGCGACGGCGGAGGTCGTCGTGATGGGCGTGAAGGCCGGTCTTGACCCGGGCGTGATGATCGAGGTGCTCAACGCGGGTTCGGGTGCGACGAGCGCGAGCCGCGACAAGTTTCCCCGCGCGATCCTCCCGCGCACCTTCGACTACGGCTTCGCCACCGGGCTGATGGTCAAAGACGTGCGACTGTATCTCGACGAGGTGAAAGCGCTCGGCGCACCGGCCGACGTCGCAGAAACGGTGGGCCGGCTCTGGGAGGCCGCCGCGATCGAGGAAGGCCCGGATTCCGATTTCACGTCGGTGATCAAACCGTTCGAGCGGGCCGCCGGCGTCACCGTGGGCCCGGTGGGACCGCCGTCACGCTAGCCGGTCCGGTCGTGAATCCCGTTGGGCGGCCAGCCGAAAAGCCAGGCCGCCACGAGGAAGCACAGGGCGCCGAAGAAGGTGCCGACGTTGGCCCACACCAGGCTGACGTCGGCTCCCGAGCGCAACACCAGCGCGCCCGCGGCCGAGGCGAGAAACAGCACGGACCCCGCGAAGTTGAGGAAGGCGATCCGCTGCGAGGCGCTGGCAGCGTGGGAGTGCCGCCGGGCCCGAACCTCGGGAACGATCGCGATGGCCGAGGAGACCAGGAACGCGACGGAACCGAAGATGTCGGGCACCCACACGTCGACGTCGATGAGCTCCGGGCGCGCGCCGATGGTTACCGCGGCGTCCACCGTGTTGATGTTGAACAGCACCGTCCCGACCAACTGGATTGCCGCGGCCAGCCAATCGGTGGTGCGCGCGCGCAACGGGAGCGAGTGCCGCTCGGCCTCCGGCAGCGCCCGGCGAGCGAGGATCAGCTGAAGCGCCGCGGCGGCGGTGAAGAACACCGCCCCAATCGCATAGGTCAGCGCCGAGAGCAGCGGCGGCGATTTGGGCAGCAGCGAGAGCACGACGCCGAGCGCGAACAGCGCCGCTCCGATTACGAATAGCAGGCCGGTCCAGCGCACCATGGACGCGTGCACGGCCCTCACCACGCGACGGATCGTACCGTCCGCCGGCGGCCCGCTTCCGCGTTTGGCGTGCGCCGGTAGGGTCCACCGACAAGAGCGAGAATGCTATTATCGTTATCCAAGAACGCTACTTACCCGATTGCTCGCAATACCGATGGCTACCAGGGCCGATGATTAACCGAAATGCTTACCGGAAACACCGTTGATTGGCGACCGACGAGAATGTTAGTTTATCTATCAGATGCCCTCATCGGGCTCACTCTGGCTTCCCGAGCCGAGGGACGGCTTACGTGATCGAACACGCTGACGGAACCCGCACGCCGCTGATCGACGCGAGCGTGCACATCTTCTTCCCGTCCAACAAGGACCTGCGCTCGTTCCTGCGCGAACCCTTCAAGAGCCGCGGTTTCCCCGACTACGAGATGGACTGGTACGGCGCGCCGGGCGGCGAATACGCGCCGAACACCGAGGGGCCCGACCGCGAGTACCCCGGTTCGGATCCGGAATTCGTTGCCAACGAACTGTTTTCGAGGCGCGGCGTGGACATCGCGATCCTGCACCCGATGGGACGCGGCATCATGCCCGACCGTCACCTGGGCACCGCGCTGCACGCCGCCCACAACGAGATGATGGTGTCGCGCTGGCTGGACTCCGCCGCATTCGGCGAACGCTTCCGCGGCACGATCCGGGTGAATCCCGACGACATCGCCGGCGCCCTGCGCGAAATCGAAAAATGGCGCGCCCACCCGCGGGTGGTCCAGATCGGTGTCCCGCTGCAATCCCGCGAGCTGTACGGCAAACCCCAATTCTGGCCGCTCTGGGAGGCCGCCGCCGACGCGGGTCTACCGGTCGCCGTGCACATCGAAACGGGCGAGGGCATCGGCTTTCCGCCGACGCCGTCCGGGCACACCCTGACCTACGAGCAGTACGTCAGCTTCATGGCGCTGAACTACCTCTATCACCTGATGAACATGATCGCCGAGGGTGTGTTCGAGCGCCTGCCGCATCTGAAGTTCGTCTGGGCAGACGGCGCCGCGGACTTCCTCACGCCATTCATCTGGCGGATGGACACCTTCGGCCGGCCGCACCTGGAACAGACGCCCTGGGCGCCGCGAATCCCCAGCGACTACATCCCCGGCCACGTGTATTTCGTGCAGGGCAGCCTCGACGGTCCGCCCGACAGCGACTTCGCGGGCGAGTGGTTCGGCTTCACCGGCAAGGAAGACATGGTGATGTTCGGCTCCAGCTACCCGCACTGGCAGAACAACGACATCCGCGGGCTGCCGGCATCGCTGTCCGCCGAACAGCGCGACAAGCTGTGCTGGCGCAACGCGGCCAACTTGTACGGGATCGACATTGCTGTCGACCTGGCAGCCGGCTAGTCGCAGAATAAGGACAAGGGAGACTGAGGAGACAGAGATGACGCTGACTCACCTGCACGAACGGGTTCCCGCCGCCGAGCGCATAGCCGTCCGGTGCGTCGACTCCGATATCCACCCGGTGCCCCGGCGCGGCGAGCTGACCCAGTACATCCCCGAGCCCTGGCGCAGCAAGTTCTTCCTCGACCACAAGGTCGGCGAGCTCATCTACTACGACGCTCCGGACTACGCGCACACCTTCGCGATGCGCGCCGACACCTTCCCGCCCGACGGCGAGTTCGCCTGCAGCGACCCCGACATGGCGTTCCGGCAACTGATCATGCAGGCCGGCTCGGACATCGCGATCCTCGAACCCGGTGGGCGCACGCCGCGCCTGGCCGAGGCGCACCAGGCGTTCTCGACCGCCCTCAATCACTGGCAGGCCAACCACTGGCTCGACAGCCACAACAACTGGCACGAGCGCTGGCGCGGTTCGATCTGCGCGGCGATCGAGGACCCCGACGGGGCGGCGCGTGAGATCGAGACGTGGGCCGGTCACCCGTACATGGCGCAGATCCTGATCAAGGCCGAGCCGCGGCCGTCCTGGGGCCATCCGAAGTACAACCCGATCTGGGAGGCCGCCACCAAGCACGACATCACGGTCAGCTGTCACCTGTCGCGCAGCAACTACGAGATGCTGCCGACGCCGCCGGTCGGCCTGCCCAGCTACAACCACGATTTCATGGTGACCTACTCGCTGCTGGCCGCGAACCAGGTGATGAGCCTGATCTTCGACGGCGTCTTCGACCGGTTCCCGACGCTGCGAATCGTGTTCGTCGAGCACGCGTTTTCCTGGATCCTGCCGCTGATGTGGCGGATGGACGCGCTCTACGAGGCCCGCAAGTCGCGGGTAGACATCAAGCGCAAGCCGTCGGACTACGTCAAGGAGCACATCAAGTTCACCACCCAGCCGCTGGACTACCCGGAAGACAAGACCGAGTTGACCCGCGCCCTGGAGTGGATGGAGTGCGACAAGATCCTGCTGTTCTCCTCGGACTACCCGCACTGGACGTTCGACGACCCCCGCTGGTTGGTCAAGCACCTGCCCAAGGCGGCCCGCGACGCGGTGATGTTCAAGAACGGGATCGCGACGTACCACCTCCCGGAGACCGTCCCGGTCCTCGAGGGCCAGACCCGGGTGTACTGAGTTGGCGTCTGAGCAAGAAGGGGCAACCACCAGGCCGCCCCAGCCCCGCCTCGCGCAGGGCCGCGAGCACGTCGTGGCGACCGTGGACGAAATCCCGCCCGGCAGCCACAAACTGGTGCCGATAGGGCGGCACGGCGTCGGCGTCTACAACGTCAACGGCGCCTTCTACGCCATCGCGAATTACTGCCCGCACCAGGGCGGTCCGCTTTGCTCGGGACGCGCCCGCGGACGCACCATCGTCGACGAGACCGCCGCCGGCGACGCCGTCATGGTGCGCGACCTGGAGTTCATCTACTGCCCCTGGCACCAATGGGGTTTCGAGCTGGCGACCGGAACCACCGCGGTCAAGCCGGAGTGGAGCATCCGCACCTATCCGGTGCGAGTCGTCGGCAACGACGTTCTGGTGATGGCGTGACGCGACGGGAGCATCTGTGTCGACTATCGAGGTGAATGGCGGAAACGTTGTCTACGAAATCCTCGGCGATACAGGCGATCTCATTGCTTTGACGCCGGGCGGGCGGTTCAGCAAGGAGATCGAGGGCCTGCGCCCGCTGGCCGATGCGCTGGCCGCCGGGGGCTATCGGGTGCTGCTGTGGGACCGACCCAACTGCGGGGCCTCGGACGTGCAGTTCTACGGGCAGAGCGAGTCGCACATGCGCGCGGAGACGTTGCACAAGCTGGTGACGGGGCTGGGCTTCGAGCGCTGCATCCTCGCCGGGGGCTCAGGCGGCGCAAGGGATTCCATGCTGACGACGATGCTCTACCCCGAGATGGTCACCAAGCTCGTGGTGTGGAACATCGTCGGCGGCATCTACGGCACGTTCGTGCTGGGCTCGTTCTACATCATCCCGAGCATCCTCGCGGTGCGCGGCACCGGGATGGACGGCGTGGTGAAGGTGCAGGAATGGCGCGAACGCATCGAGCAGAACCCCGCCAACAAGCAGCGGTTCCTCGACTTCGACTCCGACGAGTTTCTCAAGGTCATGCTGCGTTGGCTGAACGCGTTCGTCTCCAAGCCCGGCCAGACCATCCCGGGTGTCGAGGACGAGATGTTCGACCGAATCAAGGTTCCCACGTTGATCATTCGCGGCGGCGAGAACGACATGGATCACCCCAAACGGACGTCGCTGGAGGTCAGCTGCCTGATCAAGGGCTCCAAGCTGATCGACCCGCCCTGGCCGGAGGACGCCTGGGAGCGGGCGTCCGAGGACCGCGCGGCGGGCAGGGTGTCGCACTTCAACATGTTCGACACCTGGGTGCAGGCCGCCCCCGCGATCCTCGAATTCTTGGGCTCGTGATGCGTTTACCCGGTGCGAATGTGAACCTCGCAGTTGAGCGACGCCTCGAGGGCGGTGTGGATCCGGCTTTCCGGAACGCGATCCAGGTCGGCCTCGCGCAGGGTCACGTAGACGATGTCGAAGCCCTCGTCGCCGGGGGTCCGGACGACCTCGCCGACGAGCCCGAACGCGGACAGCACGCCGTGCGCGTCGTCGTCGGTTCCCCGGCTGATGAACGTGACCACGCCGGCCACCGGCGCGGTACCAAACGCTTTGGTGCACAGCTCAACTCCGACGTGCTTGACGGCGTCGGCATCGTCGCCGGCGACGAGCACCTCCACCTCGCGGCGGCCGGCCGGCATGGCCGACAGATTGTTCTCGACCACTTCCAAGCCCCGCTCGCCGGCAAGCTCGAGGAGTGCGGTCATGCCCTGTCCTAGCTGTGCGGCCGTGAGCACACCGGCAGGGTCGACGTTGACGCGCACTACCGCGGTTCGCATGTGCGCCAGACTAACGATGGGGAGTTAGTCGATGGATATCACCGTCACCTCATGGCCAGGCTGTCCGGCACGGCTGCTGGGCGATCCGCCCGCGCCCACGAGGGAAAACCACGCGGCCTACCTCGAACTGGGCGGCTATCGTCCGCTCGCCGACCCCGACGGCCTGCTGGACGAAGTCGAACGCAGCGGGCTGCAGGGCCGGGGCGGCGCGGCCTTTCCGATGGCGGTGAAGCTGCGCGCGGTGCGTGACAACGGGCGCGCCGCGCGCGGCTCGGTCGTCGTCGCCAACGGCGAGGAGGGCGAACCCGCCTCGATCAAGGATCGGTGGCTGCTGCGGCACCGGCCGCATCTGGTCCTCGACGGGCTGCGGCTGGCCGCGGCGATGGTGGCCGCCGACCGCGCCTATGTCTACCTGTCGGACGCGGAGTCGGCCCGCAGCGTGGAGGCCGCGCTCGCGGAGCACGCGGTCGGCGACGTCGCGATCGAGGTGATGAACGTCGCACCGGGATACATCGCCGGGGAGGAGACCGCGGTCACCCGCGCGATCAACGGCGGGCCGGTCAAGCCAACGGACAAGCCGCCGCGGCCATTTCAGCAGGGTGTCGACGGGCTGCCCACGCTGGTGAGCAACGTGGAGACCCTGGCCAACCTGCCCTGCCTGCAGCGGCACGGCTCCGGCGAATTCCGCTCGCTGGGCACGCCGTCCTCCCCCGGCACCTTCCTGGTGACCCTGACCGGCGGCGGCCGGCCACCGGGCCTCTACGAGGTCCCGCACGGCCTGCCGTTCGCCGATCTGCTTGCCCTGCATAATGTTTCGCCGGATCGCGTGCAGGGCGCGTTGCTGGGCGGCTACTTCGCCGGGCTGCTCAACCGCGGCGTGCTGGACACCACGTTGGACCACGAGACGTTCCGTGGCCTCGGCAGCGGACTGGGCTGCGGAGCGATCGCGGTGATCGCCGACGACTGCCCGGTGGCCGTCGCCGCGTCCGTGCTGGCCTACTTCGATCGCGAAAACGCCGGCCAATGCGGTTCGTGCTTCAACGGCACCGCCGCGATGGCCGCCGCCGCCGGCGCGCTCCGCGATGGCGCCGCCACCCCCGAGGACCTCGACCGGCTGCGCCACTGGTCGGTGACGCTGCGCGGGCGCGGAGCCTGCGCCACGCTGGACGCCGCCACCAATGTGGCCGCCAGCATGCTCGACCAGTTTCCGCAGGCGGTGGCGCAGCATCTCGACAACGCCTGTGAACCGTGCCGCGCCAACGTGTTCAGCGCCGGGCGCCCCTACGAGGTGGAGGCGGTGAGCTACGCGTGAGCGGGGGCATGAGAATCCATCTGGACCGCACCCTCTGCGACGGCTTCGGCATCTGCGCCAAGCACGCGCCCGAATATTTTTCGCTCGACGACTGGGGTTATGCGTGCCTGATCGGGGACGGCACGGTGCCCGAGGCCGACCGGGACGCGGTCATGCGCGCCCTGATGGACTGCCCCGTGCACGCCATCATGGAAATGGACGAACGCCGGCCGGATGACGTGCCGCCGCAACCGAGCACCGACGAGGACCCGGCCGCGCACGTCAAGACCGAGGCGAACGAAGCTGAGTGGGGTTTCACGCGTTGACCGGTCGCCCGCTGCCGCTGATCACGCAGGACAACGAGTTCTTCTGGACGTCGGGCGCCGACGGTACGCTGCGGCTGCAGGAATGCAAGACCTGCGACTCGCTGATCCATCCGCCGGCGCCGGTCTGCCGCTACTGCCGATCCCGGGACATCGGTGTCCGGGCCGTCTCCGGCCGGGCGACGCTCGCCGGGTTCACCGTCAATCATCGGTTCAGCCTGCCCGGGATGCCGGCCCTGTACGTCGTCGCCCAGGTGGCCATCGCCGAGGACCCGCGCGTGCGGCTGACAACCAATATCGTTGAGTGCGAACCGGATCGGCTCGAGCTCGGTCAACAGGTGGAGGTCGTCTTCGATCAGGTCGAGGAGGTGTGGTTTCCGCTGTTCCGGCCGGTTCCCGATGCCGAGCCTGCTCCCCTGCCGTCCGACGAGATCGCGCCGGAGCGCTTCGGCGAACGCGTCCGGCCCATGCTGACGGCGGAGAAGTTCGAGGACAAGGTCGCGCTCACCGGGATCGGCATGTCGCCGATCGGGCGGCGGCTGATGCAGCCGCCGCTGGCTTTAACCGTGCAGGCGTGCGAGGCGGCCATCGCCGACGCCGGGCTGACGTATGCCGACATCGACGGCCTGTCCACCTACCCCGGCGCGTTGACGGTCGCTGGCATGGGGGAGGGCGGCGTCACCGCGTTGGAGGCCGCGCTGGGCATCCGGCCGACATGGCACAACGGCGCCATGGAGACGTTCGGCCCGGGCGGCTCGGTGATCGCCGCGATGCTCGCCGTCGCATGCGGGCTCGCGCGTCACGTGCTGTGCTTCCGGACGCTGTGGGAAGCCACCCACGGCGAGCTGATGAAGCAGGGCAAGATCGCGCCCTCGATGGGCCGGATGTCGGGTTGGCAGATGCCATTCGGCGCGACCTCGGCCGCACACACGCTGGCGATGAACGCGCAGCGGCACTTCCACCGTTACGGCACCACGAAAGAGACGCTGGGCTGGATCGCCCTGAACCAGCGCGCCAACGCCGAACTCAACCCGACGGCCATCTACCGAACCCCGATGACAATGGACGACTATCTGAACGCGCGACCCATCACCACACCGTTCGGTCTCTACGACTGCGACGTGCCGTGCGACGCCGCGATCGCCGTCATTGTCTCCGCCGTCGACGCCGCCCGCGATCTGGCCAAGCCGCCCGTCCTGGTGGAGGCGGTCGGCACCCAGATCGTCGAGCGAATCGACTGGGACCAAAGCACTCTCACCCACGAGCCGCAGGTGCTGGGCCAGGCCGCGCACGTGTGGACCCGCACCTCGCTGCGGCCCACCGATGTCGACGTCGCCGAGCTGTACGACGGGTTCACCATGAACTGCCTGTCCTGGATCGAAGCGCTGGGATTCTGCGGGATCGGCGAGGCGAAGGAATTCCTCGACGGGGGCAAGAACATTGCCCGCGACGGGCTGCTGCCGCTCAACACACACGGCGGCCAACTGTCGCACGGCCGCACCCACGGCATGGGCCTGCTGCACGAGGCGATCAGCCAGCTGCGTGGCGAGGCCGGGGACCGGCAGGTCGCCGACGCCCGCGTCGGCGTGGTCAGCAGCGGTGGCCTCACCCCCAGCGGGGTTCTCCTACTGCGGGCCCCGGAATGAGGCGAGCATGAGCGCGCCGCGTCCCCGGTTGGTGATCGTCGACGGCGTGCCCATGTCGGCGATCGTCTGTGAAGCGGAGCAGCCCAAGGCCGTGATCGTGGCCATCCACGGTGGCGGCACCACCGCGCTGTATTTCGACTGCCCTGGCCACCCGTCATATTCGCTGTTACGAACGGGCGCCGAGGCCGGGTTCACCGTGGTGGCCCTCGATCGGCCCGGCTACGGCAGCTCCGCACCATATCCCGAAGCGATGGCCTCCGGCGAGCAGCGGGTCAACCTCGCCTACGGGGCGGTGGATCGCATCCTCGGCGAACGACCGCGTGGCGCAGGCGTATTCGTGTGGGGCCACTCCGGCGGGTGCGAGCTGACGATGCGGATGGCCGCCGACGCGCGCGGCGCCGAGCTGCTCGGCATCGAACTGGCCGGCACCGGTCGGCACTACCACCCCGCGGCAAAGGAAATACTGAAGACCGCCACCCGTGAACGCCGCCCGCCCGGCATGCGAGACCTGCTGTGGAGCCCCGCGGAGCTGTATCCGCCCGAAGTCCTTGGCGGCGCGACGGTTTCCCCCTCGGCACCGGCCTATGAGGACCAGATGGTGTCGGACTGGGCCCGGCAAACCTTTCCGGAGCTCGCGCCCGCCGTTCGCGTGCCGGTGCACTTCAGCATCGCCGAGCACGAGAAGGTCTGGCAGGCCGATGATGCGGCGGTGACCCAGATCAGTGCGCTGTTCTCCGGGGCACCGCGGTTCAACGTGCATAGACAACCGCGAGCCGGGCACAACATCAGCCTGGGCCACACCGCCCCCGAGTATCACGCGAAAGTCCTTGCGTTCGTCGAGGAATGCGTGGCCGCAGGTTCGGCCGAAGAAGAATCCGATTTGGAGGCCGGATGAAAGTCGGATTCATCGGGCTGGGCAGTCAGGGCAGCCCCATGGCGCGCCGGATCGTCGAGGGCGGCTACGCGACGACGTTGTGGGCGCGCCGGCCCGCGTCGCTGGAGCCGTTCGCCGACACCCCGGCCGAGATCGCCGCGACGCCGGCCGAGCTGGCCGCGGCGAGCGATCTGGTCTGCCTCTGCGTCGTCGGCGACGCCGACATCGAGGAACTCACCGGCGGCGCGGACGGGCTGCTGGCGGCGATGACACCGGGCAGCGTCATCGCGATACACAGCACGGTGCATCCGGACACCTGCCGCGAGCTCGCGAAAAATGCCGAAATACATGGTGTTTCGGCCATCGACGCGCCGGTGAGCGGCGGTGGCGGGGCGGCGGCGGAGGGCCGCCTGCTGGTGATGGTCGGCGGCGACACCGAGGTCGTCGAGCGCTGCCGCCCGGTCTTCGAAACCTACGCAAACCCCGTCGTTCACCTCGGCGACCTGGGATCCGGGCAAACCACCAAGCTGCTCAACAACCTGCTGTTCACCGCCAACCTCGGCACGGCGGCCGCCACCCTGTCGCTGGCCAACGAGCTCGGCGTCGCCCCGGACCGACTCGTCGAAGTCGTCTCGCGCGGCAGCGCAAACAGCTTCGCGCTCAACGCCCTTGGCGGGGTCGGCGGCCTGGACCGGCTGGCCCCGCTGGCGGGGACGCTGCTGCAGAAGGACGTCCGGTTGATCGTCGAACTCGCCGAGCGGGCCGCGGCCGCCGGGGGCGCCGTGCTCGACGCCGCGGACGCCACCCTGTCCCTGATGGGGCACCCCCGATGAAGGTCGGCTTCATCGGCGCGGGCCGGATGGGGCGCCCCATGGTGGTCCGGCTCATCGATGCCGGCCACGACGTCCGGGCGCTGGCGCGCACGGACGAACAGGCCCGCGATCTCGCGTGGCTCGGCGCCGACGCCGTGGGCGACGCGGGCGAGCTCGGTTTGTGGGCCGACGTCGTGGTCGTCTGCGTGTTCACCGACGAACAGGTGCGCCAGGTCTGCCTGGACGGAGCCCTGCTACGAACGATGCGGCCGGGTTCCACGCTGGTGGTGCACACCACCGCAAGCCCGAAGACGATCGAGGCCATCGCCGCCCGCGCCGGTGACATCGGGGTGCTCGACGCCCCGGTCAGCGGCGGCCCGCAGGACGTCGCCGCCGGCGGGCTGACCCTCTTCGTCGGCGGCGTCGCCGACACCGTGGACCGGGCGCGAACGGTGCTGGGCTGCTACGGCGACCCCGTCCTGCACGTCGGGCCGATCGGCGCGGGCCAGAAGGTGAAGCTGGTCAACAACGCGCTGTTCGCCGGCCATATCGGGCTGCTCGCGGAGGCCGTCCGGCTGGGCGAGAGCCTGGGCGTCCCGCAGTCGGCGCTGCTGGCTGCCCTGCCCCACGGCAGCGCCACCAGCCGGGTGCTGGACATCGTCGCCGCCCGGGGCTCCGTCGGTTCGTTCGTCGAGGTAGCGGGCGAATTCGTCGCCAAGGACGTGGCGGTGGTGCGTGGCATCGCCGCGGAACTGGGTGGCGACCTGGGAGCCCTGGACCAGGTCATCAATGCCGTCGAGGTCGGCGGGAAGTTCTGACATGGTGGTGTTTTGGTCTTTTCGGTGCGTCACGAAACCGCTACCGTTAGCGTTACAGTGAGGCAATCCGCTGTAACGGTTCAGCCCGCGATGAGGAGCATGCAGTGACCAAGCCCAAGGTCGTCTTCGATCCGTTCTCCGAGGAGTTCTTCAACAATCCGTTCGACATCTATCGACGGATGCGCGAGGACGCGCCGCTGTACTACGACGAAAAAGAGGACTTCTACGCGCTGACCCGCCACGAAGACGTCGCCGCCGCATTCAAGGACTTCGAGACGTATTCCTCGGCGCGCGGCTGCGACCTGGCGATGGTGCGGAAAGGGATCTCCCCCGAGCAGAAGTCGATCATCTTCATGGACCCGCCGGAGCACCGCCACATGCGCAGCCTGCTCAACAAGGCGTTCACCCCGCGGGCCATTCAGTCGCAGGTCGAAACCATCACCGAGGTGATCGAGAAGTACCTGGGCGCCGCGGACCCCGACAATTTCGACGTCGTGCAGGACTTCTCCGGACCGTTCCCGGTGGAAGTCATCACCCGGATGGCCGGCGTTCCAGAGGAATACCGCCAACAGGTGCGCCACTGGATCGACACCAGCCTGCATCACGAACCCGGGCAGATCGAGATCAGCGAAGCCGGGATGCAGGCGAACATCGATACCGCGATGTACTACTTCGGCCTCATCCAGGAGCGCCGCGCGGAACCGCAGGATGACATGATCAGCCGGCTGATCGCGGCCGAGATCCCCGGCGAGGACGGTCAGCCCCGCAAGCTCGACGACATCGAGATCACCGGCTTCGCGACCCTTTTGGGCGGCGCGGGCGCCGAGACCGTCACCAAGCTGCTCGGCAACGCCGCGGTGATCTTCGCCAATCACCCCGACCAGTGGCAGAAGCTGCAGAACGACCGCAGCAAGATTCCCGGAGCGGTGGAAGAGCTACTGCGCTACGAGGGGCCGGTCCAATACAACGTCCGCTACACCCTCAAGGAGGCGCACGTCAGCAGCGGCGTGATCCCGGCGGGCAAGCCCGTGTTCCTTTGCGGCGCAGCCGCGAACCGCGACCCGGAGGCCTTCACCGAGGCCGACACCTTCGACATCGAGCGCGACCAGACCGAGGCGCAACATCTCGGTCTCGGATACGGAATCCACAGCTGCCTTGGTGCGGCGCTGGCCCGCCTGGAAAGCAGGCTCGCGCTGGAGCGGCTGCTCGACTTCATGCCGCGCTACGAGGTGGACTGGGCCGGGTGCAAACGGGTGCACATGCAGAATGTCGCCGGGTGGAAGAATGTACCCGTGAAGATCCTTCGGTAAGGGGAATCCCAATGACGAAGAAAATCGAAGTCGACTGGGGGCTTTGCGAAAGCAACGGCGTCTGCATGGGCATCAATCCCGAGGTCTTCCACCTCGGCGACGACGACATGCTGACCGTGTTGCAGGAGGAAGTCACCCCGGAGATCGAATCGGACGTGCGCGAGGCCGTCCGTCAATGCCCCCGGCAGGCGATCTCGATCGTGGAAGGCTAGCCGAACCCGGCGACGATGACCGCGTTGCAGTCGGCCGCCGATTGGCGCAGTTTCGCGGCCTTTTGGTAGGCCTCGGACTCGTACCACGCGCGGGCCGCGTCCACCGACTCGAATTCCAGCACGACGGTCTGGTCGCCGTGCCAGGTGCCCTCGACGACCTTGGGAGCGGTGTCCACCGCCAAAACGTTGACCCCACCCATCGCCTCCCCCGCGGCCCTGCCGTAGGCCTTCATCCCCTCCGGATCCTTGATGGCCTCAGTGAGGATCACGTATCCCTTAGCCACTGGAATCTCCCTGCGTCTCGCTGATCGCCTGCTCGGGGCAGCAGTCGATGGCCTCTCGGGTGGCGGCCTCGAATTCCGTTGGGACCTCGGATGTTATCGACTCCGCGTAACCGTCGTCGGTCAGGTTGAACACCTCGGGGCACAGCGTGACGCACACGCCGTGACCGCGACAGCGCTGGTCGTCGACCGAGACTCTCATGCCGGCGTGAACTCCAGGTGCAGTTCGGTCAGGCCGCGCAGGATGTAGGTCGGAACGTATTGGTAGCGGCGGTCATTCGCCGGACCGTGCAGGCTCTCGTCGATCCTGATGTCGGATGTCCGGTCGAGCAGCCGCTCGATCGCCACCCGGGTCTCGGCGCGCGCCAGCGGCGCGCCGGGGCAGCTGTGGATCCCCCGCCCGAACGAGATGTGCTGGCGGGCGTTCTTGCGGGCCGGATCGAATGTCGTCGGGTCCTCGAACCGGCGCGGATCGCGGTTGGCGGCCGCCTGCACGATCATCACGGTGGTGCCCGCCGGCAGGTCGACGCCGCCGACGTTGACGCGCACCCGGTTCAGCCGGAAGTCTCCCTTGACCGGGCTTTCGTGGCGAAGCGACTCTTCGATGAAGTTGGGGATCAGGCTGCGGTCCCTGCGCAGCTGCGCCTGGATGTCGGGGCGCTCCCCGATTGTCTGCAGCGCGGCGCCGAGCAGCCGCACGGTGGTCTCCTGGCCCGCCGAGAAGACGTTGCTGGCGACGCGGGCGACGTCTTCGACGTCGGGAATCGAGCCGTCGGGGAAGGTGGCGGTCGCGAGGCCGGTCAGTACGTCGTCGCGGGGCTCGCGACGACGGTCGCGGACGTAGTCGGAGAACAGGCCGTAAAGGAATTCCAGCGGACTGTGCGCCAGCGACTCCTTGCCGGTGCCCCCGACGCCGCCACCCGCATGCTCGGCGATGCCCTTGACGAACTTGTCGCGGTCCTCCATCGGCACACCCAGTAGGTCGGCGATCACCAGCAGCGTGAACGGGCCGGCGAAGCCCTTGATCCAGTCGCCGCGGCCGGGTGCCAGGAAATCGTCGAGCGCCTGGTCGGCGAGCGCCCACATCGCGTCCTCGTTCTCCTTGAGGCGCTTCGGGGTGATCAGCCGCATCAGCAGCGAGCGGTGGTTGGTGTGGGTCGGCGGATCCAGCGTGGGCAGCTGGTCGCTGAACGGCAGCTCGTCGCGGTGCTGCTCGATCAGCTCGGTGATATCGGTGTCGCCGAGGCCATCCAGGGGCACGGGGAAGCCGGGAAACGGACCGGTCACCGACGTGCAGGAGGACCAGGTCTCGGCGTCGTTGAGCACGGCGCAGGCTTCTTCCCAGCCGGTCACCATGGTTACGCCGTGGTGGGGTTCCCTAGTGACCGGGCACTGCTGCCGCAGCGCCTCGTAGTACGGGTACGGGTCCGCGATGAGCTCTTTGCCGCGGAAGAAGTCCATCTTGGTGAAGTCGTTCACCGTGTTGCTCCGTTCGAATCTCAGCAGTGAGAATGAGCCTCTCAGAGATGAGCATTACATTTCCACACGGTCCGGGCGTCGTCAAACGACGTTGGAAGCGGTGGCTAGCCGGCCGGGACAAGGTCGGCGGCCACCGAGGGCCACGCCAGCAGCCCGCTGCGGAACGTTTCGAGGCAGCCGATCGAGCCGTGCGGCACGCCGTCGCCGTTCAACGCCGCCGCGAGCGCCTGGCCCTTGAAGATCTTTGCCGCCATGCTCAGCCGGTGTTGTACCAGGCCAACGCTGTCGTCCAGCTCGGCCGGCCAGCGCTCACCCCACAGCGTGACCTCGGTGACGCCGTGGTCGAGGGCCTGCAGTACGCCTTGGCGCACTCGGGAGTCGCATCCGAACAGGTCCGCCGCGGCCGCCAGCGCTTGGGGGTGGGGCCGGGATTCCACCGCGGCCAGCGCGTCCTCGAGGTCGAGCGTCCGGGCGCCGATGATCTGCAGCGGCCGGCGGTCGGGGCAGTCGGCGAGGTCGGTCAGCAGCACGGTCACGTCCCAGCCCGCCATCGCGCGGTCGAAGAGCCAGCCGCCGGCGAACCGCACCACGTCGGCGACGCTGCTGGCGACGACGTCGAGGCGGTACCTCATGTCTTGTCGTTGGTCGTCGACGGCGCGAAGTCCCGGGCCAGCGCCTCCGCGTACTGCTTGAACGCGTCGGTCAGCGGTATCGAAGGGTCGAGCAACCATATTGTTTCCATTCCGTGGACGAAGGCGAGGATTTCCACCGCCTTGACGGCCGGGTCGATGTCAGTGCGATACCGGCCGTCGGCCTGACCCCGCCTGATTAGTTCGGCGACGATGTCGATGGCTTGGCGCTGCCGGGACAGCATGCGGTCGTGCAGCGGGGCCCCGGGATCGATGTTTTCGATCAGCAGCACGGTGAACGTGCCGACCATGTCGGGTGCCCGCGTGAAGCGGTCGGCGACCCGCGCGATCTCAACCATCAGGTCGCCGGACCGGTCGGCGTGGGAGTCGTCATCGGCGTCACGTGCGTCGAGCACCGCGTGCAGCAGCTGCTCCTTGGATTCGAAGTGGTGCAGCAGGCCCGCGGGGGTGACCCCGGCCTCGCCGGCGATCTGGGCGAGCGTGGTGTTGCGCCAGCCGTTGCGCGTGAGCAGGCGTTGTGCGACGTCGAGAATCCGCTGCTTGCGGTCCTCACCTTTGGCAAGAAGCGTGTCGTATCGCCGTGCGACGGGCACCGGGCTCCCTCTGGACTAGCGAGTGCAACAACCTACTGAACACACAGTAGGTTGGTTTGCCGGCTGTGACAAGCGTCGCGTCGGGCGCCGTTTGCGGTGGCGTTAAGAGACCAGCTCGACCAGGGTGGCGTTGGCCGTGCCGCCGCCCTCGCACATCGTCTGCAGGCCGTATCGGATGCCGTTGTCCCGCATGTGGTGGGCCATGCGCGTCATCAGCACCGCGCCGGAGGCGCCCAGCGGGTGCCCCAGCGCGATGGCGCCGCCGAGCGGGTTCAGGCGATCGCGGTCCGCCCCGGTTTCCGCGAGCCACGCCAGCGGGACGGGCGCGAACGCCTCGTTGACTTCGAAGACCCCCACGTCCGCCAGCGAGACGCCGGCCTTGGTCAGCACCTTCTCGGTCGCCGGGATGGGGCCGGTCAGCATGAGCACCGGATCCGCCCCGGTGACGGTGCCGGCCCGGTAGCGCAGCAGCGGCGTCAAACCCAACTCGACGGCCATCTCGGACGTGGTCACCAGCAGCGCCGCCGCCCCGTCGGAGATCTGCGAGGAATTGCCCGCATGGATCACGCCGTCGTCTACGAACGCGGGCTTGAGCCCGGCCAGTTTCTCCGCGGTGGTGCCCCGGCGCACCCCCTCGTCGGCGACGACGGTCCCGTCATCGGTGAACACCGGAACGATCTGATCGGTGAAGGCCCCAGCGTCCTGGGCGGCGGCCGCCAGCTCGTGCGACCGGACCGAGTACTCGTCGAGCTGGCCGCGGGAAAACCCCCACTTCTTGGCGATCATCTCCGCCGACAGGCCCTGGTTGAACGAGAAATCGTCATAGCGCTCAAGGACTTTCGGGCCGTAGGGCATCCCCGATGCCCGGGCCGCACCGAGCGGAACGCGGCTCATCACCTCCACGCCGCCGGCCACGACTACGTCCTGCTGACCCGACATCACCGCCTGCACGGCGAAATCGAGCGCCTGCTGGCTGGAGCCACACGCGCGGTTGACCGTGGTCCCGGGGATGGTTTCCGGCCAGCCGGCGGCCAGGACGGCGTAGCGCCCGATGTTGCTGGACTGGTCGCCGACCTGGGACACGCATCCCCAGATCACGTCGTCGACGATCTCCGGGCCCACGCCCGCGCGGTCCAGCACCTCGTTGAGCACGACCGCGGACAGGTCCGCGGGATGCACGCCGGCCAACCCGCCATTGCGCTTTCCTACCGCCGTCCGCACCGCCTCGACGATGACTGTTTCACGCATCTTCACTCCGTTTTCCTCCGCCAGATGTTCCATGATCGCCGACGTTAGGCCTAATAGCTCCTCGGCAGTTTCAGGACGTTGGCTCCCAGGAAATTCAAAATCATCTCCTGGCTGACCGGCGCGATCTTCATCAGCCGGGCCTCGCGGAAGTAGCGCGTGATGTGGTACTCCTCCGCGTAGCCCATGCCGCCGTGGGTCTGCAACGCCCGGTCCGCGGCGGTGAAGCCGGCGTCCGCGCACAGGTATTTGGCGGTATTGGCTTCGCGCCCACAGGGTTTGCCGTTGTCGTAGAGCCAGGTCGCCTTGCGCAGCATCAGCTCGGCCGCATCGAGGCGGGCCAGCGAGTCGGCGAGCGGGAACTGCAGGCCCTGGTTCATGCCGATGGGCCGGCCGAAGACCTCACGCTCGTTGCCGTACTTCACCGCCTTGTCCAGCGCCACCCGCCCGATGCCGAGCGCTTCGGCGGCGATCAGCATCCGTTCGGGGTTCAGGCCGTCCAGGATGTACTGGAAACCCTTGCCCTCCTCGCCGATTCGATCCTCGACGGGCACTTCGAGGTTGTCGATGAACAGCTCGTTGGAGCTGACGGCGTTGCGGCCCATCTTGCGGATGGGGCGGATGTCGACCCGGCTGCGATCGAGATCGGTGATGAACAGCGTCATGCCGTCGGTCTTCTTGGCGACCTCGTCATAGCTTTGGGTCCGGGTCAGCAGCAGGATCTTGTCGGACTCCATGGCTTTCGAGATCCATACCTTGCGGCCGTTGACGATGTAGCGGTCGCCGTCGCGTTTGGCGAAGGTGGTGATGCGCGACGTGTCCAGCCCCGCACCGGGTTCGGTGACCCCGAAGCAGACGTGCACCTCGCCGGTCGCGACCTGGGGCAGCGTGCGCGCCTTGAGTTCCTCGGAGCCGTGCACCACCACCGGTTGCATGCCGAAGATCGACAGGTGAATCGAGCTGGCCGCGTTCATCGCGCCGCCGGACTTGGCGACCTCTTCGAGCAGGATGGTGGCTTCGGTGATCCCCAGGCCGTGCCCGCCGTACTCGGTCGGAATCGTCATGCCGAGCCAGCCGCCGTCGGCTATGGCCTTGTAGAACTCGGCCGGAAACTCGTGCGCCTGGTCCTTTTCCATCCAGTACTGGTCGTCGAACTTGCGGGCCAGCTCGGCGACCGACCGGCGGATCAGCTCCTGGTCATCGGTCAGCTCGAAGTTCATTCCTGCGCCGGGCACTGGTAGATCTCCTTATCAGCGCGAGCAGACGCAAAATCGCACGTTTGGCGCCCGAACTATGCGATTTTGCGTCTGCTCGCCGGGCACCGGCGCACTGAGCACTCCGGTGATGCGTCAGTCCGTGTTGCCGGTAAGGGCTTTCGCGTTGGCCGCAAACTCCGCGAAGGACGAGCCGCCCCGGGAGTCCTTGTCGTGGCCCTTCGCTTTGATTGACACGTCGTGCCCCTCGGCGGCCTTGCGCAGTGCGCCGACGGTCGCCTGTTCGCGCGAAATGTGAGTGAACGGGTCGAACGAGTACCAGCGCATGGCGTTCTCGTAGGCCATCTTGTTGATCTCGTCGTCGGGAACGCTGTTGAGGGACAACACGTCCCACAGTTCTTCGGGCGCGCCCGGCCACATCGAGTCGCTGTGCGGGTAGTCGGCCTCCCAGGCGATGTTGTCGATGCCGATCATGTTGCGCAGCGCGACGCCCACCTTGTCACTGATGAAGCACGTCAGGAAGTGCTCGCGGAAGACGTCGCTGGGCAGCTTGCCGCCGAAGTTCTGGTGGGTCCACGCGGAATGCATTTCGAACGTGCGGTCGGCCCGCTCCAGGAAGTAGGGGATCCACCCGGTGCCGCCCTCGGACAGCGCGATCTTCAGGTCGGGATACTCCTTGATCGGCCGCGACCACAACAGATCCGCCGCGGCCTGCACGATGTTCATCGGCTGCAGCGTGATCATCACGTCCATGGGCGCGTCAGGCGCCGTGATCGCGAGCCGGCCCGAAGACCCGATGTGCACGTTCATCACGGTGTTGGTGTCGCACAATGCCTTCCACAGCGGGTTCCAGTATTCGTCGTGGAAGCTGGGGTAGCCCATCGCGGCCGGGTTCTCGGTGAAGGTCAGCGCGTGCACGCCCTTCTTCGACACCCGGCGCACCTCGGCGGCGCACGCCTCGGCGTCCCAGATCACCGGGATCGCCATCGGGATGAACCGCGCGGGGTACGCCCCGCACCACTCGTCGATGTGCCAGTCGTTGTACGCCTGTACCAGCGAGATCGAGAAGTCGTGGTCCTCGGTGGCGAACAGCCGCCCGGCGAAACCGGGGAACGACGGGAAGCAGATCGAGGCCAGGATGCCACCGGCGTTCATGTCCTTGATGCGTTCGTCGACGTTGTAACAACCCGGCCGGATTTCATCGAGCCCGGTTGGCTCGATGCCGTACTCCTCCTTGGGCCTGCCGGCGACCGCGTTGAGCGCCACGTTCGGGATGACCGTGTCGCGGAACTTCCACATGTCGGAGCCGTCGGGGTTGTGGACCAACCGGGGCGCGTCGTCGATGTACTTCTTCGCCAGGTGGTTCTTGAACATCTCCGGCGGCTCGACGGTGTGGTCGTCAACGCTGATCAGGATCATGTCTTCTTTGTTCATGGCCAGTCCTCTCCAAGTCTGATCCAGCTGAGCGATTCGGACGCGCCGCTCCCGCACAGCATCGGCGAATGATCGCCCGGCGCCAAGATCACTAATTTGAAAACTATCTTCTCGCGCAGCGAGAATCAACATCCAGCGAACGTCGCGGGCCCGGCCAGCACGGATCCCGGCCGTCGGCATTGACCAACCGACCGAATCATGCAACTCTATTGGTTGGAAATGAGAATCTGATTCTCCTGGATCGAGAGTTACCAGAGAGAACGCCGAGAGGAGACGCACGGATGCGCCTGCCGCCGCTGCCCGCGGACGAGTGGGACGACGCTGTCGAGCAGTCACTGTCCGGCATGCTGCCCCCGGAACGGCGTAATCCGCGGGATGCCGGCACGCTCATGTCGACGCTCGCGCGCCACCCGAAGCTGGCCCGCGCGTATCTGCGGTTCGGCGGGTATCTGCTCATGGCCTCCTCCCTGCCCGCGCGCGTCCGCGAGCAAGCGATCCTTCGGGTCGCCCACCGGCGTGACTGCGCCTACGAGTGGTCACACCACGTGGACATCGCAAAGGAAGCGGGACTCACCGACACCGAGATCGCGGCCGCCAAAACCGGCCAGGTGGACGACGAGTTCGATCGCGCCGTGTTCGCCGCCGTCGACGAACTCGACGAGAAGTCAAACGTCTCGGATCAGACATGGGCCACTCTCGGCGAACGGCTTGACGAGCGTCAGCGAATGGATTTCGTCTTCACCGTCGGCGGCTACATCGCGCTCGCGATGGCCATCAACACTTTTGGCGTTCGGCCCGAGAACGAGAAAGGTTAGAACCTTGCCCCACTTTCCGAAACCAGCTGCCGGCAGCTGGACAGAGAACTACCCCGAACTCGGGACCGCCCCGGTCGACTACACCGACTCGATCGACCCGAAGTTCTTCGAGGCCGAGCGCGACGCAGTCTTTAAAAAGCAGTGGCTCAACGTCGGCCGGGTCAATCGCCTGCCGCGCACTGGTAGTTACTTCACCAAGGAGCTGCCGTCGGCCGGCAAGGGCATGTCGGTGATCGTCGTCAAGACCAAGGACGGGTCCGTCAAGGCTTTTCACAACGTCTGCCGCCATCGCGGAAACAAGCTGGTGTGGAACGACTTTCCGCAGGAGGAAACGTCGGGCACGTGCCGGCAGTTCACCTGCAAGTACCACGCCTGGCGCTACAGCCTGGACGGCGAGCTGACCTTCGTCCAGCAGGAGGACGAGTTCTTCGACCTCGACAAGAGCCAATACGGCCTGGCTCCCGTGCGCTGCGAGGTGTGGGAAGGCTTCATCTTCATCAACTTCGACAACAACGCCTCGCCGCTCACCGACTACCTCGGTCCGCTGGCCAAGAGCATCGAGGGCTATCCGTTTGGCGAGATGACGGAGACCTACTCCTACCGGGCCGAGGTCGGCAGCAACTGGAAGCTGTTCATCGACGCGTTCGTCGAGTTCTATCACGCGCCGATCCTGCATCAGGGGCAGTACACCAAGGAGGAAGCCGCCAAGATCCAGAAGTACGGATACGAGGCGCTGCACTACGAGGTGGCCGGGCCGCACAGCCTGCAGTCGACCTGGGGTGGTCAGGCGCCCCCCTCCGACATGTCCATGGTCAAACCGATGGACCAGGTGTTGCGCAGCGGTTTGTTCGGCCCATGGGACAAGCCGGAGATCATCGAGAACCTCGAGCTGCCGCCGGGCGTCAATGTGAAGCGGGTGCCGCAGTGGGGCATCGACTCGTGGCTGTTCTATCCGAACTTCATGCTGCTGATCTGGGAGCCGGGCTGGTTCCTGACCTACCACTACTGGCCGACCGCGGTGGACAAGCACATCTTCGAATGCACGCTGTATTTCGTTCCGCCGCGCAACGCGCGGGAGCGATTGGCCCAGGAGTTGGCCGCGGTGACGTTCAAGGAATACGCGCTGCAGGACGCCAACACGCTGGAAGCGACTCAGACCATGATCGGCACCCGGGCCGTCAAAGAATTCCTGCTGTGCGATCAGGAGGTCCTGATCCGCCACTTGCACAAGACCACCGGCGATTACGTAAAGGAGTACGCCCACAATGGCGCTGCCCACTGACTTCGCCGACCTGGAGCCATATTTGGATTGGGACCTGGCGACCGAACCCGAGCGCTACGCCAAGCGGCTGGCCTCGACCATGGCCGAGATGCAGGCCTTCTACGACGCGGCGTTCCCCCGCCTGAACGACGCCATCGCCTACTGCGACAAGTTCCCGCTGGACGATCTGCCCGAGGACGCCCGTACGCTGATGCACATCATGCAGTCACTCGTCATGGTGTCGTTCCCGATCGAGGCGTGGAAACAACCGCGGGTGCCCGACAGCGGCGCGGCGTGGGTGGAGTGCATCCGGGAACCGGTGATCTAACCGGTGTTGACGCTCAAGGCCGCCGGGCTGCTTGACGTCGACGCCGGTGAGATCGTGTCCCCCGGCGTCGTTCGGATCGAGGGCGACCGGATCGCGGGTGTGGGCGGTGAGCCCGAGGGTGAGCTCATCGACCTCGGCGACCGGATCCTGTTGCCCGGCCTGATGGACATGGAGGTCAACCTCCTGATGGGCGGGCGCGGGGAAAAACCCGGGCTGTCCCAGGTTCAGGACGACCCGCCGACGCGGGTGCTGCGCGCGGTCGGCAATGCCCGCCGCACATTGCGCGCCGGCTTCACCACCGTGCGAAACCTCGGGTTGTTCGTCAAGACCGGCGGTTACCTGCTCGACGTCGCCCTGGGCAAGGCCATCGACGCGGGCTGGATCGAGGGGCCCAGAGTGGTGCCGGCCGGCCACGCCATCACCCCGACCGGCGGCCATCTGGATCCGACGATGTTCGCCGCGTTCGCGCCCCACGTGCTGGATCTGACGGTCGAAGAGGGCATCGCCAATGGGATCGACGAAATCCGTAAGGCGGTGCGCTACCAGATCAAACACGGCGCCGAGCTGATCAAGGTCTGCTGCTCGGGCGGGGTGATGTCGCTGACGGGACCGCCTGGGGCGCAACATTATTCGGACGAGGAACTTTGCGCGATCGTCGACGAGGCGCACCGGCGCGGGCTGCGGGTCGCCGCGCACACGCACGGGGCGGATGCGGTCAAGCATGCCGTCGCGGCCGGCATCGACTGCATCGAGCACGGCTTCCTGATCGACGACGAGGCGATCGCGACCATGGTCGAGCATGGCACGTTCCTGGTGTCCACCCGGCGTCTGGCCGAGGGAATGGACGTCTCGCACGCCCCGCCCGAGCTGCAGGCCAAGGCCGCGGAGATGTTCCCGAAATCGCGCACCTCGATCCTGGCCGCCCACAAGGCCGGTGTGAAGATCGCCGTCGGCACCGACGCCCCCGCGATACCGCACGGGAAAAACGCCGACGAGCTCGTCACCCTGGTGGAATGGGGCCTGCCGCCGCTGGCGGTGCTGCGCGCGGCCACGGTGACCGCGGCCGAGCTGATCAACTCGACCGACCGGGGCCGGCTGGCGGAGGGCCAGCTCGCCGACATCATCGCGGTGCCGGGAAACCCGTTGGAAGACATCACCGTTACCCAGCACGTCAGCTTCGTCATGAAAGGCGGCAAGGTCTATGCCAACCAGAACTGACGACCTGGTCGAGATTCAGCAGCTGCTCGCCCGCTACGCGGTCACCATCACGCAGGAGGATATCGACGGGCTCATCGGCGTCTTCACGCCCGACGGAACCTACAGCGCCTTCGGCTCCACGTACCAGTTGGACAGGTTTCCCGAGCTGGTCGCGGCGGCCCCAAAGGGGCTGTTCCTCACCGGAACTGCCTTGATAGAAGACATCGACGGCGATTCCGCCAGCGGCACCCAGCCGCTGTGCTTCATCGACCACGCCACCCATGACATGCGGATCGGCTACTACCGCGACACCTACGCCCGCACGGCCGACGGATGGCGGCTGAAGACACGGGCGATGACGTTCATCCGTCGCAGCGGCGTGCACGACTCGGGGCGCCCGCACGCAGTCGGCCGTCCGCAGCCGTGAATGTAGAGGAGTTCCGGGCGGGCCTGTGTGCGTGGCTCGAAGACAACGATCTGACCCCGGGGCCCGATCACTCGCTGCAGGGCCATATGGAGCAATTCGCGCGCGTCAGCCGCGCGTTGTATGACGCCGATTGGATGCGCTACGGCTGGCCGGTCGAAGTCGGCGGCCTGGGTGGCCCCGCCGTCCTGCGCGCGATCGTCGGCGAGGAGGTGGTGGGCCGCCGGCTGGCCGAGCCCGGTCCCTACTCGATGCTCGAGGTGCTGGCGCCCACGATGATCGATTACGCGCCCGCCGAACTCGCGGCGGAAATGGTGCCGCGGCTGCTCAGCGGCCGCGAGCACTGGTGCCAGGGCTTTTCGGAGCCGGGATCCGGCAGCGACCTCGCGTCGCTGACCACCCGCGCAACGCCCCAGGGCGACGACTGGATCGTCAACGGCCAAAAGGTCTGGACCAGCTTCGCGCAGTTCTCGACGCGCTGCATCGTGCTCACCCGCACCGCGCCGGGTCACGACGGAATCACCGCCTTCTTCGTCGACCTCGACACACCGGGCATCACCATCCGGCCGCTACGCACGATGCACGGGGTCGACGAATTCTGCGAGGTCTACTACGACGACGTGGTGATCCCGGCGAGCCGCATGCTCGGCCAACCCGGGGACGGCTGGCAACTCGCGATGGACCTGCTGCCCTACGAGCGCTCCGCCTGCTTCTGGCAGCGAATCGCCTACCTCTACTCGCGCTTCGACGAACTCCTCGCCGAAGCGCGGGAACCCGACGAATCCGCCCTGGGCTCGGCCTATCTGGCGCTGCACACGCTGCGCTGCCGATCCCGAGACACCCAGCACCGGTTGCGCGACGGCGCACGATTGGGACCGGACACCTCCATCGACAAGGTGCTGCTGGCCACCGCCGAGCAACGGCTCTACGACACCGTCCGTGATCTGTTGCCCGGGACGCTGGAACTCGATGACACGCCGTGGCGCTCGGAGTACCTGTACTCGCGCGCGGCCACCATCTACGGCGGCACCGCCGAGATCCAGCGCAACATCATCGCCCGCCGGCTGCTCGACCTCGGGAAGGAGTGAATCGTGGACTCCGAGGCGCTGCAGCTGCTGGCCGACTCGCTGCGCACCACCATGACCGCCGCGAGCGGGGCCAAGCTGGACGTCGCGCTGTCCGATCTCGGCTGGCGCGACATGCTCGATGAAATACCTGGCGTGGCAATGGCTTTGGTGTTCCGGCTGCTCGGCGAGACCGGCGCGCACGCCCCGGTGCTCAACGATGTGGTGTTGCGCGCGGCCGGACGCGAAGACGGCGAAACCGTACCCCTGCCGTTCGCCGGGGGTTCATGGGTGGTGTGGGAGCGTGACGACCGCACTACCCCGACGATGGGCGGGCTGCCGATACACCTTGTGTCAGAGGGGGATCCGGTGCCGCTGGCCGAGGGGCGGCGGGCGGTGGGCTGGTGGCTGGTCGGCAGCGGCCGGGCGATGCTGTCGCTGGCGCGCCAGCACGCCCTCGACCGTGTTCAGTTCGGGCGGCGCATCAGCTCGTTCCAGGCGGTCCGGCACCGGCTGGCCGAAACGCTCGTCGCGATCGAGGGCGCCGAGGCGACCCTGAACGCCGCCGCGCAGGCGGACGACGCCGACGGCCTGGCTTCCCTGCTGGCCAAGGCCGCGGCGGGCCAGGCGGCGCTCACCGCCGCGCGCCATTGCCAGCAGGTGCTGGGCGGCATCGGCTTCACCGCCGAGCACCAGCTGCACCGTCACGTCAAGCGGTCGCTGGTCTTGGACGGGCTGCTGGGCAGCGCACGGGAATTGACCCGTGAAGCCGGAACGACGTTGCGAACCAAGGGCTTCGCGCCACGGCTGGCGCAGCTGTAACGGGCCAGCGAATTTCTGCGCGTACACTCGTCTCGCAACCACGAGGATGGGACGCGATGAACCAGCCCGACGGACCCCGAAACGAGGTGGGCGTCGCCTCGCTGCTCGTGGGCATCGTCTCGCTCCTCACCTGCTGGCTGCTGATCGGGGTGCCCTTCGGCATCGCGGCGGTGATAACCGGCGACGTCGCCCGCAGACGAGTGCAGCGCGGCGAGGCGAACAACCCCCGAATTGCGATGGCGGGCATGGTGTTAGGGGCCGTTTCGATCGCGGCCGGGCTCGTGGCGATCGGCTACTACGCCTGGTTGGACGCCCGCTAGTTGCGCGGCAGGCCGAGCACCCGTTCGGCGATGATGTTCCGCTGGATTTCGGACGTGCCGCCGGCGATGGTCGCGGCGAAGCTGCGCGCGTAGCGGTCGAACCGGCTGCGGTAGTGGCTGTCCAGGTTCAGCGGGGCGAACGGGGCGGTCGCCGCATGGTACGCGAGGCCCCCGGCGCCCGCGGCGTTCAGCACGTCCTCGGAGGCGCGTTGCAGGGCCTCCGAACCGAGCAGCTTGAGCACCGACTGGGCGGGCACGTCCTCTTCCCCGCGGGCGGCGCACGCCAGGGCCGCCGACCCCAGCAGCCGAAGCGCGTAGGAATCCATCACCAGGGTGGCGTAGCGGTCCCGCTCGAGCGGTCCGGACGGGCTGAAATCGGCGGTCAGGCCGTGCAACAGGTCGACGTAGCCCGTCCACAACATGATCCGTTCGTGGCCCAGCGAACCGGTTGCCACCCTCCAGCCCTCGTCGAGCGGACCGATCAGATTTTCGGCCGGTACCCGCGCGTCGGTGAAAAACACTTCGTTGAAGTCGATTTCATCGCCGTCGCACATCGACGCGAACGGGCGTCGCACCACACCCGGGGTATCGGTCGGGATCATCAACGCGCTGATGCCCTTGTGTTTCGGCTTGTCCGGGTCGGTGCGCACGAACGTCAGCAGCACGTCGGCGTCGTGGGCCCCCGACGTCCACACCTTCTGGCCGTTGACCACGAAGTGGTCGCCGTCGCGCCCCGCCCGCGTTTTCAGCGAGGCGAGGTCCGAACCCGCGCCCGGTTCGCTCATTCCCAACGACGCGGTGATCTCCGCCCGCAGGATCGGCACCGCCCATCGCCGCTTCTGCTCCGGTGTGCCAAACGTCAGCAGGGACGCGGCGATGATGCCGACGCCCTGCGGATTGAAGCTTCGATAGATGCGCCGGCGTCCCAGTTCCTCCATGTACACGTATTGCTGCAAGAGAGTCGCGTTGCGGCCACCGAATTCCGGCGGATTGCCGGGCACCAGCCACCCGCTGTCGAAGAGCAGCCGTTGCCAGCGCCGCGCCCACTCCGGGATGTGCGAACTCGATTGCGGTCGCTCAAGAGTCTCCGCCTCGGCAGGAAGATGGTCGTCAAGGAAAGCCACGAACTCGGCGCGGAACGCCTCGACGTCGGCATCGAAGGTCAGTTGCACAGCACTCCTGCGAAGACGGTTTGCGGATTCTCGGCGACGGCGCGATTCGCTCTAGCGATTAAGCTTCCATACACACGTGTAAGAGAATAGTATTCTCGTCGTGAGAAAGTTACAATCTCCGACACGGCGTCCATAGGGGGTCGAGCGCACCGATGGCACGGCGTTCTCCGGTAGAGTCCAATCATGTTCTCCCCACGCGGCAATCGGCTGAGCCGACCGTGACAAGCCCGAGCGAAGAGCCGGCCTGGAAGCAGCGCGCGGTCGAGCGGTCGATCAAGACCGCGAAATTGCGCGCGGCACAGCGCGTTCAGCGGTTCCTCGACGCGGCACAGGCGATCATTATCGAAAAGGGCAGCACCGACTTTACCGTCCAGGAGGTCGTGGATCGCTCCCGCCAGTCGTTGCGGAGCTTCTACCTGCAGTTCGACGGCAAGCACGAGCTCTTGCTCGCCCTCTTCGAAGACGCACTGAGCCGATCCGCCGATCAGATCCGCGCGGCCACGGAGAGCCACACCGACGCGCTGGAGCGCCTCAAGGTCGCCGTCGAGCTGCTGTACGAGTCGTCACGTCCCGATCCAACGGCCCAACGGCCATTGTTCACCGACTTCGCGCCCCGTTTGCTGGTCACGCACCCTGCCGAGGTCAAGGTCGCGCACGCCCCGCTGCTGGCGTTGCTCACCGAGCTCATGGAGGCCGCCGCCGACGCCGGCAAGCTGCGCGCCGACATCAACCCGAAGCGGGTGGCCGCGATGACCATGCAGACCGTGATGTTCATCGCACAATCCAGTGGCGGCTCCGACGACGCGACGATCCACCCCATCACGGCCGACGAGGTCTGGGACTTCTGCTCACGCGGATTCGTCGGCTAGCAAACCTGTAGCGAAGCGAGCAAATAGCGCACGGCATTGCCAGTGGAGAATGATGTTCTCTAATATCTAGAACGAGAAGTAGCCGAAATGGATCCGGCGTTGACATGCGCCGCCGGGGTGATGACGAGTCGGCTGTCCGCTGAGCCATTGAGGAAATGAGGTAATAGCCATGACAGGACGTGTCGAGGGCAAAGTCGCCTTCATCACCGGGGCGGCGCGCGGTCAGGGCCGCAGCCACGCGGTGCGGTTGGCGCAGGAGGGCGCCGACATCATCGCGGTCGACATCTGCAAGCCGATCCGCGAGGGCCTGGTCGAGGGCTCGGCGATCCCGGCGTCGACGCCAGAGGACCTGGCGGAGACGGCCGACCTCGTCAAGGGGCACAACCGCCGGATCGTCACGGCCGAGGTCGACGTGCGCGACTACGCCGCGCTGAAGGCCGCCGTCGACAGCGGTGTGGAGCAGCTGGGCCGGCTGGACATCATCGTCGCCAACGCGGGCATCGGCAATGGCGGTGAAACGCTGGACAAAACCAGCGAAGAGGACTGGACGGAAATGATCGACGTCAACCTGTCCGGGGTGTGGAAAACGGTGAAGGCCGGCGTCCCGCACATCCTGGCCGGCGGACGCGGCGGATCGATCGTCCTGACCAGCTCGGTCGGGGGGCTCAAGGCGTACCCGCACACCGGGCACTATGTCGCCGCCAAACACGGCGTGGTGGGGCTGATGCGCGCCTTCGGAGTCGAGTTGGGGCAGCACATGATTCGGGTCAATTCGGTGCACCCGACCCACGTGAGCACAGCGATGATCATGAACGAGGGGACGTGGCGGATGTTCCGGCCGGACCTGGAAAACCCGGGTCCCGACGACATGGCGCCGATCTGCCAGATGTTCCACACGCTGCCGATCCCGTGGGTCGACCCCATCGACATCAGCAATGCGGTGCTGTTCTTCGCCTCCGACGAGTCCCGCTACGTCACCGGCGTGACCCTGCCCATCGACGCGGGTAGCTGCCTTAAGTAGCGTTCCGTCCCATGGACGGATTCGAGGGACGCGGCGCCGTTGTCACCGGCGGGGCGAGTGGCATCGGGCTGGCCACCGCAGCCGAGTTTGCCCGCCGCGGGGCCCGGCTCGTACTCGCCGACGTCGACCAGCCCACACTGGAACAGGCCGTCGTGCACTTGCGTGGCGAGGGGTTCGACGCCCACGGCGTGACGTGCGACGTGCGGCATCTCGAGGAGATGGTTCACCTCGCGGACGAAGCGTTTCGCCTGCTCGGCCAGGTGGACATGCTGTTCAGCAACGCCGGCATCGTGGTCGCGGGCCCGATCGCGCAAATGACGCACGAAGACTGGCGGTGGGTGATCGATATCGACCTGTGGGGGTCGATCCACGCCGTCGAGGCGTTCCTGCCGAGACTGCTCGAGCAGGGCACCGGTGGCCACATCGCGTTCACCGCGTCGTTCGCCGGGCTAGTTCCCAACGCGGGCCTCGGGGCGTACGGCGTGGCCAAGTACGGCGTCGTGGCCCTGGCGGAGACGCTGGCCCGCGAGGTCAGGGACAACGGCATCGGCGTTTCGGTGCTGTGCCCGATGGTGGTCGAAACCAAGCTGGTCTCCAACTCGGAACGGATCCGCGGCGCGGATTACGGGCTGGCGTCGACGCCCGACGTGACGGGTTCCCTCGGGCCGCTGCCGGCGCAGGACCAAACCCTTGGCGTCGACGACGTGGCGCGGCTGACCGCCGACGCGATCCTGGCGAACCGCCTGTACGTCCTGCCGCACGAGGCGGCGCGCGCCTCGGTCAAGCGTCGATTCGACCGCATTGATCGCACTTTTGACGAGCAGGCCGCCGAGGGCTGGGCCCACTAGGGGTTCGCACCGGGCCGAACAGCGCCGCGGCCGCCAACACGAGCAGCGGCAACAGAATTCCGTTCAGCGTCGCGTCCCGGGTGTTGTACATCTGCAGCATCGACAGGTGATAGGCGCAGTGCAGCGTGTTGAAGACGAGCCAGGTGACCGCCGTGACCCTGACGAGGGTCTGGTTGGCGACCAGGACGAACGTCACGGCGCTCAGCGCCGCCAGTGCCAGAAACATCGCCCCGACGTCCTTGACGAAGTGCTCGTTGAACGGGCCGAGTTGCGGCAGCCAGGTCATGCCGAAACCGGGAAAGTTGTCGTACCAGTGGCGCGGCGCCGCGTAGGCCCACCCGCCCGTTACCGCGCCGCCGGCGCCCAAGAGAACCAATACGCTTCGGTGAAGTAGTGCGTTCATACCACTTCAGACTCCGCAGCTGCCGAAAGTGTGACGACGGCGGGGCCTGGCCTACATCGCCGGTGCGCTGGCGATGGTTCCCTCGGCCTCCAGGTCGGCGATCTCCGCTGGGCTCAGGCCCAGCGCGGTGAGCACCTCATGGTTGTGTTGCCCCAGGGTCGGCGCGGGAGTCGTGTGGAAGCGCCCGGGCCCGCCGGAGAATTTCATGGGCACGGTGCTGAGCTTGGCCCGGCCGTTCAGCGGGTCGTCGACCTCTTCGAAGAAGCCGCGAGAGGCCAGTTGCTGCAACTCCGTCTGGCGGTGGGGTTGCATCACCTTGGCCACCGGCACGCCGGCGTCCCAAAGCGTGGCGACGATGTCGTCGCGGCGGCGGTTCTCACACCACGCGGCCAGCCGCTCGTCGATCAGATCCTCCTCGGCGCGCCGCCCGGCCTCGGTCGACAGCCTGGGATCGGTTGCCCAGGAGGGTGATCCGAGCGCGTCGCACAGCTTTTGCCACTGATCGTCGGTTTGCACCGCGATAGCGACCCAGCAGTCGGGCCGGCCGAATTCGTCGATGTCGGCGCTGCGGTAGAGGTTCTGGGGCGCCGCGCCCGGTCCGCGGTTGCCGGCGCGCTGCAGCAGCGCCCCGTACGCGGTGTACTCGATGACCTGCTCGGCCGCGATGTTCAGCGCCGCGTCGACCATCGACGCCTCGACCAGCACCCCGTTCCCGGTGCGGCGTCTGTGCTCCAGCGCCAGCAGCAGGGCGTTGAGGGCATGGACGCCGGCGTTGGGGTCGCCGATCGAATACGGCTCGTACGGCGGGCGGTCCGGGTAGCCGGTCAGCCAACTCAGCCCGGAAGCCGATTCGATGGCGTAGGCGAACGCCGGGTTGTCGCGCCACGGCCCGTCGAGCCCGAACCCGGGCATGCGCAGCATCACCGCGCCGGCCCGGACCGCTTGAACCGCCGCGAAATCCAGGCCGATCTGGTCGAGCACCCGGGGGGTGAAATTTTCGACGATCACGTTGCACGTCGCGATGAGCCGCAGCAGGACCTCCCGCCCGCGTGGACGCTGCAGGTCCAACGCCAGGCCCTTCTTATTGGTGTTCAGGGCCGCGAAGATCGGCGACTTGTCCCACCACTGCCTCTCGGTGCTGGGTATTCCGGCGATGAGCCGGGTGCCGTCCGGCCGGCGGGCGGACTCGACGTGGATGACTTCGGCGCCGAGCATGGCCAGGAAGTGGGTGCAGCAGGGCCCAGCCCAGAAGGTTGTGAGGTCCAATACCCGAAGCCCCTTGAACGGCAAGGGTTTCGGCGATCCGGAGGGTGCCGGGGCGGGCCGCGGGGTCAGCGTCGCGGCCCGGTGGCGCGCCGTGTGCTCGCCCAGCCGCGGCGCCGCCGCGGGCGGCCGTAGCCTCGCGGGCCGCATCCGGTAGGGGTGGTTCGGCTGGTGAAAGTCGCCGCGCGGGTTGCGCACGAAGGAGCCTCGTTCGACGAAGTGTTCCAATGACTCGATGTTGGCGCCGTTGGCGACCGGCGCGTTGGGGATCCGGAAGGCCGTCGCGAGTTCGCGGATCTCGTCGACCAGGTTGGCCTCGACCCAGGCGTAGATGTCTTGGGCATGGATGTTGGCCTGCTCCGTGATGGTCAGCGGCGACTGTTCATCGATCCACTCCGGGTGACCGACCATCGCGCACAGGTCAAACCACTGTTGCGCGGTCCCACAGCCGAGGTCGACCAGACCGTCCTTCGCCCGGGCCACACCCGGCACCGTGAGGCGTCTGGCGTCTCGCCAGGGCCGGCCGAGCATCTCGAAGTAGGTCACCGGATAGTAAGTCAGGCACAGGATCTGGGTCTCCAGCATCGACAGGTCGATGATTTCACCGGGCCCCGCCGAGCCGTCGCGGCGCAACCGCGACGCCAGGGTGGCAGCGCTCGCGTAGGCGCCGGCCATATACTCACCGACCTGCCCGCCGACGAAGGCGGGTGCCCGTTCGGGCAACCCGCGGCCCAGCCCGACGATCCCGCCCGACCATGCCTGCAGGGTGAATTCGGTTGCCGCCCGGTCTTTCCAGGCGCCCCGCAGGCCGAACGGCGTGATCGAGGTGACGGTCAAGTGCGGGTGTGCCTGATGGGTCGCGTCCGGCGCGAAGCGCGGATGTTCGGCCACCCGCGAGCCCCGGGACCACACCACCGCGTCCGCCGTGGCCAGTAACCGCGTGACCAGGTCGATGTCGTCGTCAACCGCGGGATCGGCGACCACGCTGTGCTTGGCACCGGACAGGAAGCCGAATAGCGCGCCGTCGGCATCGGCAGGGAGGGGAGCGCCCGAGGCCGACCACCGGCGCAGCGGATCACCTTCTGGCGGTTCGACTTTGATGACATCGGCGCCGCCGTCGGCGAGCAGCTTGGTGCAGTAGGCGCCCGCTATTCCGGTGGAAAGGTCGACCACGGTGCAGCCGGCCAAGGGCGCATCGACCCGCGGTCGCTCACTCATGCCCGCCATGACGGGCTCGAGGTCAGCACCTCGGGGCCGTCGGCGGTGATCAACACCGCCTCCCGCCCGAACACCGCCCCGACGCCCTGCTCCCACACGTAGCCCGTCACCGCCAAAACCATCCCCGGCTCGAGCCGCTCGTCGGCCGCGGTGCGCGGCAGGTGCTTCGACACCACCGGCGGGTCGAAGCCCATGCCCAGGCCGCGGGCCACCGGCATCGGCGGCGCGGGTTCCCCGGCGGCCTCGTACGCCGCCAGCAGGTCACCGGCCGCGGCGCCGGGCCGGCACGCGGCGAGCAGCCTGTCCCACAGATCGTCCCAGCGCCGATACAAGGCGGGGGCGCCACGGACCTCGCCCGCCGGCCAGGTGCGCCCGACCTCGCCAATGTAGCCACCGGCGAGCACGCCGGCCGAAAACGCCACCAGATCACCGTCATTGACGCGGCCGTCACCGGTGACCCGCCGCCACGGGTGGTCGGGCGACGTGATCCACGCGAATTCCTGGTTGGACGGCGTGCTCACGCCGCCGGCCGCCATGGCCTCCAGCATGACGCCGGCCAGGGTTTGTTCGCGCACGCCGGGGTGCAGTTCGGCCACCGCGGCGGCTAGGCCCGACTCGGCCACCGCGCACGCCTCCCGCAGCGCGACGACCTCTTCGGCGGTCTTGACGCGCCGGGCGGCGCGCATCGCGCGCTCGCCGTCGACCAGCTCCGCGTTGGGAAAGGCGGTGGGCAGCAGCTGCGCGAAAGCCGGTGAGAGCGCGTCGGTTCCGACGCGGCGCGCCGTGGCCGCACCGTCGATGCGTCGCAGCACCGACATGGTCGTGGCCGGGTTCCACGAGATGCCGTACAGGTTCTCGTGGGGAATGTCCTCCGGGACGCCTTCATCCCAAGTGCTGAGCAGGTGAATGGCGCCGGTCGCCCGCACCAGCACGCAGGACGGGCCGAACGGCCGGGTACCGGCGACCCACAGCTGCGGGGTGCCGGTGACGTAGCGGGTGTTGGCCTGACGCCCCAGGACCAGCACGTCGAGGTCGTGGGCCGCCATCTGGTCCAGCGCGCGCTGACGGCGGCCAGCTCGCAGCGCCCGTGCGTCGGGGCAGACTTCAACGGACATGGGAGCCATACGGGGCGTAGGGGTAGTCGGTCAATCGAGTCGAGCCTTGCTCGGTTATCACCACGACTTCTTCGCTGCGGTAGCCGCCGGTGCCGTCCTCCCAGACCACCGGCTCGAGCACCAGCACCATTCCCGACCGCAGGACGAAGTTGTCGTCGAACTCCTGGCCGAGATCCGTTCCGATCATCGGCATTTCGGCCGCGTTGACGCCGATCCCGTGCCCGAGGTAGAAGTGCGGCAGCCAGGGCCGGGTGCCGTCGTTGGCCGCGATGGCAGCCCTGCCCAGATCACCGGCGGTGGCGCCGGCGCGGGCCACGGCCTCGACGGCGGTCATGATGTTCTGCCACCTGTCGAACTGCGCCTGCTGGCGCGGTGTCGGTTCCCGGCCCACGATCCAGGTGCGGCCGAAGTCCGAGCAGTAACCGTGGTAGGTGATGCTGACGTCGGTCCACAGGACGTCGCCCTCGGCGAGTTCGCGCTCGGTGCTCAGCAGCGGCAGCGCCAAGTCGCCATGCGTCGTCCAGACCCCTTCGGCCTTGCTGGGCGGCATCACCTGCCAGATCGGCTCCAGCATGCTGGCCATGGCGCCCAATTCGAAGGCCCGCCGCAAAAAGCTTGCCGACAGGTCGATCTGGCGGACGCCGGGGGCGAGGGCCTTGACCACGTCGACCATCGCATCATCGGTGATCCGCACGGCGGTGCGGATGCAGGCCAGTTCGTCGGGGGTCTTGACGACCTTGGCCGCGCTGACGACGGCGGCCGCATCGGCGGGACCGCCGTTGGGGAACAACGACTTCGCGGCTCGCGACATCGCACCCGTGCACTCGTCCACCGCGATCACCGCCCCGGCCGGGATCAGGTCGGCCAGTCGGCGGGCGAAATCGCTCACGCCTTCGTCGAATTCGAGGTAGACCGGCCCGTGCAGATGATCGACCGGCAGCTCCGACTCGTGCGCGGCGCCCGCACGGAACGGCAGGAACAGGTGCGGCCATTCGTCGTCCGCGAGCACCACGGCCACCGGCCGCTCGACGTAGGACAACCCCGCGTCACCCAGTGGCCAACTGGTCCCGGTGGCGTACACCACCGCGCTGTTGCCCAGCAGGATCATCGTGTCGACACCGCGGTCGGCCATCGCCGAGCGCAGACGCGTTCCCGTCTCGCGGCGCATCCGGGTCAGGTCGGGTGTTTCGGGAATCACCAGGCTGGCGCCCGATTGTGCCAACGTCGTCATTACAAACCCAGGAACTCGGTCACGTTGCCGCTGACGATTCGCGCCGCGCTCTCCGGTCCGACCGCGTCGACGACGGCGGCCAGTGATTTCTCCGAGTAACCGTAGGTGCTTTCGTTGTGCGGGTAATCGCTGGACCACATCACCTTGTCCACGCCGATCTTGTCGATCAGCTGCAGACCCAGCGGGTCGACCATGAACGACGCGCTCATGTGGTTGTCCCAGTAGTAGCGCACGTCGTGTTCCAGTGGCCGGTTGAACATGTGCTGATAGGACGCCACCAGGTGCTCGGCATCTTGCAGCGCCCATGGCACCCAGGAGATCCCGCCCTCGAACCAGCCGAGGCGCAGCGCCGGGTGCCGGTCGAGAATGCCGCCGAAGATGTACTTGGCGAACGTTTCCCGGAATCCGTCGATATTGATCATCATCCCGACGACGACGCTGTTGAACTCGGTCGGGCTCTTCGGCGGCGTCTCCCCGATGTGGTGGGTGATCGGCAGGCCGGCGGCCTCGATCTCGTCCCAGACGGCATCCATCGACGTGCTCGAGTAGTCGATGGGGTTGCCGTCGTCGTCCTTACCGGGGTTGAGCGGCATCAGAAACGTCTTGAGCCCCAGCGATTTCAGCTCATCCAGTGTGCGCCGGGCGCCTTGCGGATCCCACCAGTTGATCAGCCCGGCGCCGTAAAAGTGGCCGTTCGAGCGCTCCTGGAGCTCCGCGATGTGCTCGTTGTAGATGCGGAACGTGAGTTCGCGAAGCTTCTTGTCGGGGTAGTGGAAGAGTGCGAGCACCGCGTTGGGGAAGGCCAGTTCCTTGTCGACGCCGTCGTCGTGCAGCTCCTGGATGCGGGCCTCGATGTTGTTGCTCGCGGCCCCGGGCAGGTCGTCGTACTGCATCAGCACCGCGCTGAAGTCACCCGGCAGAAACGACTGCCCCTTGCGCCCGACCTGATAAGCGCCGTCCTCGTACCAGATCCGCGGCGCCTTGTCCTTGAACTCCTCCGGGAAGCGCTCGTAGAAGATGTCGGCGGCCAGCGAGATGTGGTTGTCGGCGGAAAAAACCACCGTCCCCTCGGGCAGCCCCACATTGCTGCCGCTGGCGTGCCCGCGGCGATCCTTCGGTGCGCCAAAGCCTCCCGGCGGGTAGAGCGAAGGTGCGCTTGTTTGAGTCGTCATCGTTGACCCTCCATTCGGGATAGGCATTTTTGGGAGTAATCGGGCCGGTTCACCAGGTCACCGGCAATTCGTAGACGCCGTAGGCGAGCCGGTCGTGTTTGAACGGCACCTCCTCGAACGGGATGCCCAATTCCAGCGTCGGGGCGCGGCGGAACAACGTGCGGTAGATGATCTGCAGCTCCGCGCGGGCGAGCTGTTGCCCGACGCACTGGTGCCTGCCGTAGCCGAACGCGACATTGCGATCCGCCCCCGACCGGTGCAGGTACAGCCGATCCGGCTCGGTGAACGCCCGTGCATCCCAGTTGGCCGGGGCAAGGTCGATGATGATGCCCTCGCCGGCCCGGATGACCTCACCGGCGATGTTGATGTCTTCGAGGGCCACGCGGCGCTGTCCGTTCTGGATGATGCTCAGGTAACGCAACAGTTCCTCGACCGCGTTCGCGACGATCTTGGGGTCCTCGGCATCGCGGATGACGGCCAACTGGTCTGGATTCTGCAGCAGGGCAAGCACGCCCAGCCCGACCATATTCGCCGTGGTCTCGTGGCCCGCGATCAGCAGTCCGGTGGCCAGCTGGGCGGCCTCTTTGACGCTGAGTTCCCCGGCGTTGACGCGCTCGGCCAGGTCGGACACCGCGTCTTCTGATTCTTTTGGAGGCTTCGCCATCCGGGCCTCGACGAGCTGCGCAAGGTATTTGTTGAGGTTCATCGCGCCCTTGACGGTGTCCTCCCCCGTCGCGTAGCGCGCAAGCCCGACGTTGGCGTGGTGCTGGAACATCTCGGCGTCTTCGTAGGGCACGCCGAGCAGCTCGCTGATCACCAGCGACGGGACCGGCAGCGCCAACGCGGTAACCAGGTCCGCGGGCTGCGGTCCGGCGAGCATCGCGTCGATGTGGTCGTCGGTGATCTGCTGGATGCTCGGCCGCAACCCCTCAACCCGCTTGAACGTGAACGGCTTCGACAGCATCCGCCGGAAGCGGGTGTGTTCCTCGCCGTCGGAGGTGAAGACCGACCGCGGGCGCTTGTGCACGGTGGACAACATGCCCGCGTTCCAGTGCGGAAACCCGGGCGTGCGGTCGTCGACGCTGACCCGGGAGTCGGAAAACAGTTCCCGCACCTGGTCGTATCCCGTGATGAGCCACGGCGTGCTGCCGTCCCAAATCCGGACCCTGGACAGCGGCTTGGCCTCGGCGAGCGCCATCACGTCCGGAGGCGGCGCGAAGGGGCAGCCGGCGTCGCGGGCCATCGGGTATTCCGGGATCTGTTGATCCGTCTCGGTTTTCACGCTCGTCAAGGTGTCCGACATTTCATTCCTCGATGTGGATGGCCAGTGCGGGGCACGCCGCGGCCGCACGGCGTGCGCCCTCGGCCTGCTCGGCCGACGGATTCGGATTGAGCAACACGACGACCCCGTCGTCGTCGCGCTGGTCGAACACCCCGGGCGCGTTCATGACGCAGTTGCCCGACGACGCGCAGGCGTTCTGGTCGACTGTCACTTTCATCCGCCGACCCCTATTCGTCCGGCGTCACGGGCGCCAGCCACAGGCCCACGATCGCGTCGATGAGGCCGGATGCAGCAGCGCGCCAAGACGATTGGTGCATCGTGGAACCCGCCGCCAGCGCCCGCTCGCGATCGGCGCAGGTGTGCATCAACAAATTGCGGGCCATGATGTTGCGCTCGAACCGAACCTCGGCCGGCAGGTCGGGCAGGCAACCGTTGATCCCGTCGACGACCTGGACCAGCGACGGCGAGCTGAGCGCCCCCTTGACGATGATGTTGTAGTAGGCCGGGTCCGTCATCGCCTGCGCCGCGAAGCGCGCATACCAGGTGGGGTTCCCGAGCTCCGCGAGGTGGTCGGTGAGTGGGCGCACCAGGCAGGCGACCCAGTCCCGCATTTCGATGGAACTGCGCGACTCCAGCAGCTCGGCCACCATCCGTTCGCGCAGCTCCTCGACGGGCCCGCGATGCTTCCGCTCGATGGCGCGCACCAGGTCGGCCTTGGTACCGAAGTGGTAGCCCACCGCGGCGTTGTTGCCCTGGCCGGCAGCCTCGCTGACCTGGCGGTTCGACACGGCGAACATGCCGTGCTCGGCGTATAGCCGCTCGGCCGCCGCCAGGATCGCCTCCTGTGTCGAGCTGGCCCGCTCGGTGCGAACGGTCCTGCCTGCGGTCGTCATTCCGCTAGTCAACCCCGCTCCTTACTTTAAGTCAAGCGCTTGATTTAAAGTCACGACCCGGGTCATTCTCTGCGCTTGGACCGGATGACCTTGCCCGCGACCGTCCCGCCGTCGACCGGCAGCACGGTTCCGGTGACGTAGCGCGACCGGTCGCTGGCGAAGTACAGCGCCGCCTCCGCGATGTCGTCGGGCGTCCCCTCGCGCTTCAGCGGCCGGTCGGCCCGCATCGTCTCACGGATCCCGGCCTCGAAGCGCTCGAGTTCCGCGGGCTCCATGTCCACCCTCGACGTCTTCAACAGCGGCGTGGGGATGTTGCCCGGCGCGATGGCGTTGACCCGAACCTCGTAGTAGGCCAACTCGATTGCCGCGGACTTGGTGAACTGGATGACCGCCGCCTTGGAGGCCCGGTAGGTCATCACGCCGCCGCCGGCCTGGATTCCACCGATCGACGTCATGTTGATGATCGATCCCCCACCGTGGGCGGCCATGTGCCGGGCGGCATCTCGGGTGCCCGCCATCACACCCAGCACGTTGACCGCCATGATCCGGTGGAAGTCGGCCAGGTCGTCCTCGAGAAACCGGCGGTGCATGGTGCCCGAGACGCCGGCGTTGTTCACCATGACGTGCAGGCCGCCGAACCTATCGACGGCCGCCGCCACCAGCGCCCCGACCTCTTCGGGGTCCGAGACGTCCGTGCGCTGGAAGAACGCGTCGGGTCCCAGCGCCGTCGCCAGCGCCGCGCCCCGGTCGGCGTCGACGTCGGCGATGACCACCCGCGCGCCCTCGGCGACAAACTTCTCCACCGTGCCGCGGCCGATGCCCGATGCCCCACCGGTGACGACGGCTACCTTGCCCGCCAGATCGTTGACCACACGACGAGTTAATCGGCGTGAGCCGCGTTAAGTCAAGCAGTTGATTTAAGGGCAGGGACAACGGCGCCTATCCGGGTCCGAGCGGAAGTGGAATGCTGAGTTGGCCACTTCATCGGCTACCTCGGGAGGGATCGGATATGAAGGTCTTGGTTATCGGCGGCACGGGACTCATCGGCTCGCAGGTGATCGCCAACCTCACCGAGCTGGGACACGAGGCGATTGCGGCCTCGCCGAGCTCGGGCGTCGACTCCGTCACCGGCGAGGGCGTCGCCGAAGCCGTGGCGGGCGTGGACACGGTGGTGGACGTGGCCAACTCGCCATCCTGGGAAGACGACGCGGTGTTGCACTTCTTCACCACCTCGAGCCGTAACCTCCTGGCCGCGGAGCGCGACGCCGGTGTGCGGCACCACGTCGCGCTCTCGATCGTGGGCGCCGACCGCACCCAGGACAGCGGCTACATGCGCGCCAAGGTCGCCCAGGAGAAGGTGATCGAGGAATCGGGAGCCCCGTATTCGATCGTGCGGGCGACGCAGTTCTTCGAATTCGTCAGCGGGATCGCCGATTCGGCGGCCGACGGCGACACCATTCGCCTGCCGCATGCGGCGTTCCAGCCCATCGCCGCCAAGGACGTCGCCACGGCCGTCACCCAGGCTGCGATCGGCGAACCGACCAACGGCATCACCAATATCGCCGGCCCCGAAAAGCTCGGCATGGACGACTTCGCCCGCGCCAGCCTGGCCGCGGACGGCGACGCCCGTCAGGTCGTCACCGACCCCACGGCGCCCTACTACGGTGCGGTGCTCGACGACCAGAGCATCGTTCCCATCGACGGCGAAGACCCGACGATCTACCCCACCCGCTTCAGCGACTGGAAGGCCTCGCACACCTCCGCGGGCGCCTAGCAGGCCAACGCGGGGGAGCGGGAGGGGAGATCGACGCCGATGCCACGGGTCGCATTGATCACCGGTGCCAGCCGCGGCATCGGTGCGGCGACGGCACGGGTCCTTGCCGCACGCGGTTTTCGGGTGGGAGTCAACTACCACTCCAGCGCCTCGGAGGCCGAGGAGGTGGTCGCCGGCATCGCGTCGGCGGGCGGCGAGGCCGTGGCGATCCGGGCCGATGTCACCGCACCCGGTGACGTCTCGGGCATGGCCGACGAGATCGCGAGGCGCTGGGGCGGGGTGGACGTGCTGGTGCACAACGCGTTGATCCCGTTCGTCGTCACCTCGTTCGCCGACCTCACTTGGGAGCAGCTCGGCGGCAAGCTGGACAACGAGCTGCACGCCGCTTATTCGCTGACGAAAGCCGTTGTGCCGGGCATGATTTCCCGCGGGTACGGCAGGCTGATCTTTCTCAGTACCGGGCTCTCGCGGCGTCCGCGCGACGGGATGATCGCGCTGGGCACGGCCAAGGCCGCCCTGGACCAGTTCGTCCGCTACGTCGCGCTCGAGCTGGCGCCGCACGGGATCACCGCGAACCTGGTGGCGCCGGCCACCGTCAGCGGAACGAGGGTGACCGGGCAACTTTCGTCGGAGCGGATGGATCAGCTCGGTGAGGCCGCACCGATGGGACGGCTCGTCACCCCCGACGAGGTGGCCCACACGATCGCGTTCTTGGCGAGTGAGGATTCCGGTTTCACCACCGGGCACTATCTGCCGGTCAACGGCGGCCTTGCGATGGACTGACCGGCCATGGACACGATCGACCTGGCCTACGTCGGGCGCGGCCTCCACGAAGAACTGGTCGCCTACATCGCCGACCAGGAGGGTTACTTCCACGACGAAGGCGTCCACGTCGCCGTGCGGGACGGAATCAACTGGGATACAGAGCGTCTGCGCTCCTGCGCGACGATCGGCCTCGGCCGTGCCGTCCTGTCGCGGTTGACCCATGGCATCGAATGGGCGGTGCTGAGCGTGAACACCCACCGCCCGTTGTTCTGGTTTCTCGGCGGCCCCGGCGTCTCCGCCATGGCGGACCTTCGCGGGCGCCGGCTCGCCGTACACGCCCCGCACACCGCACCGGGGTGTTTCGCGCGAATCGTGTTGCGCCAGCACGGTCTCGACCCCGATCGCGATCTTGAGTGTGTGGTGCGATCCCCGGGTGACTACCAGATGGATCTGCGGCGGCTGCGCGACAGGTCCATCGACGCCGCCTACGTCGGCAGCACGCTTGCGCCGGAGCAGGTCGCCGAGGAGGAGGGCTTCCACACGCTGGCGTGGGTCGGTGACTTTTTCGAGATCCCCACCGTCGGAGTGGCGGTGGACGCAAGCCGCCTCCAGCCCGACAGCCCGGCGGTGCAGGCGGTGGTGCGGGCCAATCAACGCGCGCTGCGGACCATGGCCGACCGACCCGAGCTAGCCATCGATTACCTAGCCTCGTTCCTGAACCGGCTGACGCGCGATGAGGCGCAACGCCACTACGAGCGCTACATCGGTCCGCACTTCACCGCCGACGGCCGGGCGGACCTCGACATCGCCCGGCGCGCGGTCGACGCCGTCGCGGCCGAACTCGGTGTCGCCTCGATATCGGCGGAGCGGATCTACCGGACCGTCTGAGGGCGCACGAGCCGGACTTGCGTTCCGGCCAACGGCCGAGCACGGTATAAGTCGTCAGGGGCGATTCGACCCGAGACGAGGAGCGCTCAATGCCCGTGCCGCCCACAAGCGGGTTCCCCTTCGACACTGCGCGCCTCAGTAGGCGCGGTTTCGTGGCGGCCGGCATTGCGGGCGGCCTCGCGCTGGCGGGCTGCAGCCATTCCAACTCCCAGGCATCGGGCGCCGCAGCGCAACTGGCCGCCGCCATCGCCGCCGCCGAGAAGGCGCGGCCGCACAGCGGTCACACCGTCACCGCGAGCCTGACTCCCCAGCAGGCCGAGATCGATCTCGGCGGGCCGATCGCCCGTACCTTCGCCTACGGCAACAACATCCCGGGCCCGCTGATCCGGGCCAACGTCGGGGACGAACTGGTCATCAAAGTCTCGAACAAGCTAGACCATCCGACGTCGGTGCATTGGCACGGCATCAGGCTGCGCAACGACATGGACGGCGCCGAGCCCGCCACTCCGAACATCAATGCCGGCCAGGACTTTACCTACCGGTTCTCCGTCCCGGATCCGGGCACCTACTGGGCCCATCCGCATGTGGGCCTCGAAGACGACCTGGGTCTTTATTTGCCGCTCATCATCGACGATCCGACGGAGGGTGCCTACGACGCCGAATGGGTTGTTGTCCTTGATGATTGGACGGATGGCGTCGGGAAGAGCCCGCAGCAGCTCTACAGCGAGCTCACCAGTCCTGACAAGCCGAGCCGCTCGAACACGCCGACGACCCCGACGACGTTGACGACCGCGACGTTTCCCACCACGTCAACAACGTCGATGACGCAGACGTCCGGCATGCCAGAGATGCCTGGCATGTCCGACAACGGCGGCAGTAAGAGCGATCTACTCGGCGGCGACGCCGGAGACATCGGTTACCCTTACTACCTGATCAACGGCCGAATCCCGGCGGCGCCCACGTCGTTCAGCGCGAAGCCGGGGCAGCGCATCAGGATCCGTCTCATCAACTCCGGCGCAGACACCGCGTTCCGTGTCGCGCTGTCCGGCCATTCGATGACGGTCACGCATACCGATGGCTATCCCGTGGTGCCCAAGCAGGTCGATGCTCTGCTCATCGGCATGGCCGAACGGTACGACGTGGTCGTGACGGCCGGCGACGGCGTCTTCCCGCTGGTCGCACTCGCGGAAGGGAAGAACGCCCTGGCACGGGCCCTGCTCACCACCGGCACCGGCAGCCCTCCCGACCCGCGATTCCAACCGGCCGAACTCGACAAGCTGGTGGGCACCGTCGGGATGTTCACCGCAACGTCGCCCGCCAACCTGGGTCGGGCCGAACCGGGGCTTAACCTGCCGGTGGTCTTGGGCGGCAACATGATGCAGTACAACTGGACGATCAACGGCGAGCCGTACGGCAAGACCCGTCCGCTGCAGGTTCGGCAGGGTCAACGACCGACCCTCTCATTCAACAACACCACGATGATGTATCACCCAATTCACCTGCACGGTCACACTTTTCAGATGGTTAATTCCGACGGCAGCGCCGGTGCACGGAAGGACACCGTGATCGTGCTGCCCGGGCAGAAGCTGGACGCCGTGCTGATCGCCGACAACCCCGGCACATGGGTCATGCACTGCCACAACAACTATCACCAGGTGGCCGGGATGCAGACCCTCATGAACTATGTCGTCTGACTGCCGATGGCGGCAAGAAACTCCAGCAGCAACTCGTTGACCGCCGACGGCTGCTCGATCTGCGGGCAGTGACCGGCCTTGGCCACCACCACCGCGCGGCCACCGTCGATCTGCTTGGTGATCTGGTCGGCCCAGCCGGACGGGAGGAGTTTGTCGTCGCCCCCCTCGATGACGAGCGTCGGCACGTTGATGCGCTCGTAGGCGCGCGTGCTCGTCGGGGTCGAGGAGGGCGCGGCGTCGGGGCGACGAAATCGGGCCGCCGCCACCGCCTCCCATGCGCCGGGGATGGTGCTCGATTCGTAACGCCGCCGGACGTAGTCCTCGTCCGCCGGGTAGCCGGGGTCGTGGAACAGCGCCTCAACGATGCGCCGCATCGCCGGCAGCGTCGCGTCGTACTGTTGCAGCGCATCGAAATGCCGGTTCTGCTGGATCTCGCCTCCCCCGCAGATGATGACCAGGCTGCGGACCGGCAGCAGCGGCGCGTCCGAGGTGGCGTCGGTGAGCAGGTTGATGGCGCCCATCGAGTTGCCGACGAAGTGCGCGGAGCCGACGCCGAGTTCCTCGCAGAATCGCGCCACGTGCCGAATCCGCATCCGGCGCCCCTCGACGAAGTCGATGACCTTCGCCGATTGCCCGAACCCGAGCTGGTCCGGGGCCAGCACGCGGTATTGCGTGGCCAGGGCGGCGATGTTGCGTTCCCAGCCGAGTTCTGCGCTGGCGCCGAACTCACCGCCGTGCAGCAGCACCACCGGGTCGCCTTCGCCCGCCACCAGATAGCTGGTGAGCAGGCCGTCGACGAGCAGGGTCTTGCGGTGCATCTCCAATCGCTCGCCTTCTCTACTTGATCGCGATCGGGTTCACCGGGGAGCCCACGGCGCCAACGACTCTCAGAGGCGGCGCGACGAGCTGGAACTCGTACACACCGTCAGCCGCGCAGTCGTCCGCCAGCGCGGTGAGGTCCCAGTACTCGCCGAACATCATGCCCATGTCGCGCAGGCAAAGCAGATGCAACGGCAGAAATACCCCCTCGACACCCGATACCAAATCTTCGACCTGGAGGTTGTCGGAGGCGACCGCGGCGACCTCGTGGTCGTGCAGCCACGACGCGCAGCGCCAGTCCAGCCCGGAGAAGGGTTCCGTCTTGTTGCCGGTCTGCGCGAACCTCGTCCACCAGCCGGTCCGGATCAGCACTATATCGCCGCACTCGATCGTGACGCCCTGCGCGCGGACGACGTCGTCCAATTCCTCGGGAGTTATCGGATTCCCTTGCTCAAGAAAGACTTCCGCCTTTCGGTGGCGAACAAGGTCGAGCAGCACGCCACGCGAGGTGATGCCCTTGACATCAACCTTGTCGATGCTGCAGTGGTAGGCCCCGAGGCTGGTCACCGAGCTGGCCGCGAAGCCGTTGTAGAGCTTGTCCTCGTAGTAGACGTGCGACAGCGCATCCCACTGGGTGGCCGCCTGCAACGGCATGATGATCATGTCTTCGTTAAAGCGGAACAGACTGTCGACGAAATAGCCACCGATCTGCTTCGCCGTCGGGTTTTGCGCCCACCCGGGGCCGTACTGAGCCAGCGTGTTGACATCCCCACCGTCCACCGTCATCACAAGCATGGGATTGTGCCGGAATCCGAAGGCACCCTGCGGGCCTGACGCACCGAAGTCGACGCCAAGTGGGAACACCTTGCCGTGCCGGACCAGTCTCGCGGCCTGCGCGACCTTCTCCGCGGTGATGAAGTTCAACGTGCCCAGCTCGTCGTCGGCTCCCCACCGTCCCCAGTTGGAGACGTCGCGCGCGACTCGCCGGAAGTCGGTTAGGTTGGCCACGGCGCTCCTTCCTCGAGCTCACGGGCGATCGCCGCGCCCACGTTCCCGCCGTCGACCCACAACACCTGGCCGGTAACGTAGCTGGCCGCGCGGGTATTCAAAAACAATAGGACCGCGGCTTGTTCGGCCGGCTCCGAAACGCGCCCCAATGGCTTGGGAATGTCGTCCAAGAAGCCCTGCCCGTACGCCGTGCGCAGCTGGTCGAGGATCGGGGTTTCGGTGACGCCGGGCCCGGTGCAGTTGATGCGGATGCCGCGCGCGCCAAGGGGTGCGGCGTTTCGCATCGTGTAAAGGATGATCGCCTCTTTGGACAGTTGGTAGCCCCCGCCGGCGAGCGCGTCGGGGTGCGCGTCACACCAGTCGATGCCTTCGGACATCGTCGCCGTGTTCAGCAGCGGCGCCACCGCGTGCACGTGGTCGCGGTACGCCGCCGCGGCCAGTGACGAGACGCTGACAATCGACGACCCCGCGGGCATCTGGTCGATCAGCGCCTCGGTGAGCTGCCGCAGCCCGAGGAAGTTGATGGTGACGACCAGCTTGGGGTTGCCGATCCCGGACGAGACGCCGGCCACGTTGAACAGCGCGTCGACCGGCCCCTCGACGGCGGCCGCCGCCCTCTCGATGGAGGCCGGATCGGCGAGGTCCAGGTCGTGAAACTCGTTGAGCGCGAGGGCCGGACGGCGCTGGTCCAGCCCGACGACGTCGGCCCCGAGTTCGCTGAGCTGGCGCACCACGTGTTCGCCGATGCCCGAAGCGCAACCGGTCACCACGGCGCGGCGGCCGTCGTAGCGCCACAGATCGTCGATGCGTCCCACGGCTCAATCAGCTTCCGGCGTCACTTGCCGTTCTCTTGCTCCTTGGCGCGCCGCGCCGCCTGCACGCGGCCCTCGTTGATCTCCGCCATGGCCTCGGGGATCTCGCTGGCGGTGAACTTGTCGCGGCCGGTGGGCAGGCCACCGAAGGCGTAGGTTTCGTCGAACAGCGGTGCGGTCGACTTCGGCCGGCGCGCCTCGACCTTCTCGATGACCGGTGCAAGCCGCTTGGCCTTGTCAGCCACGGCCTTCTGGTCACGCTCGATGAACTCCGGCAACACCTCTTTGCCCATCAGCTCAATCGATTCCATCGTGCCCTCGTGGCTGCGCGGGTTGAGCAGCAGGATGATCTCGTCGACGCCGCTCTCCTCGTAGCCGCGCAGGAATTCGCGCACGGTGGCCGGGGATCCGATGGCGCCCCGTCCCGGGCCGTAGGCCAGCGTCGGGTCCTTCTCGACCTCCTCGAGATACCGCTTCCACACTCCGGTGCGGCCGGGGACGTGCATCCCGGTCAGGTAGTAGTGCATGATCCCGAACGAAAAGAATCCGCCGCCCTGCCCCAGCCGCTGCAGGGCCTCCTCTTCGGTCTTGGCGACCATCATGGAAAGGTCCCCACCGATGGCCAGGATGTTCGGGTTGATCTGCGGCGTGATGGGCACGCCGTTCTCCTCGAACTCCTTGTAGTAGCCGTTGACCCGGTCGGTCAGCGGCCCGGGACCGGTGTACGCGAAGCTCAGTGCCCCGATGCATTTTTGGGCGGCCATCTGCACGCTCGCCGGCCGCGTGCAGGCCACCCAGACCGGCGGGTGCGGCTTTTGCAGCGGCTTGGGAATGACGTTGCGCGGCGGCATTTGGATTTGATCGCCCTTGAAACCGGTGAACGGCTCCTCGATCATGCATCGGATCGAGACCTCGAGGGCCTCCTCCCACTGTGCGCGCTTGTCGGCGGGATCGACGTCGAATCCGCCGAGTTCGCCGACGGAGGAACCTTCCCCGGTGCCGAACTCCACGCGCCCGTTGGAGAGGAGGTCGATGGTGGCGATGCGTTCGGCGACTCGCGCAGGGTGATTGACCGCGGGCAGCAGGTGCATGATCCCGAACCCGAGCCGGATGTTCTTGGTCCGCTGGCTGGCCGCGGCCAGGAAGATCTCCGGCGCGGTGGAATGGCAGTACTCCTCGAGGAAGTGATGCTCGGTTAGCCAGACGGTCGAGAACCCGGCCTTGTCGGCGGCCTCCACCTCGTCGAGGCAGTCCTGCAACAGGACGTGTTCGTCGTCCGGGGCCCACGGTCGCGGCAGGGCGAACTCGTAGAACAGCGAAATTTTCATCGATTACCTCCCATATGGGTTTAAGGGGTCTGTTTGCCAGGTTGGGCCGCAAGGTGTTTGGCGGCCACGTAGCCGAACGTCATCGCCGGGCCGATGGTCGCCCCGGCGCCGGCATAGCTGCGGCCCATCACCGGCGCCGACGTGTTGCCGACCGCGTAGAGCCCCGGCACCACGGTGCCGTCGGGCCGCAGCACGCGGGCGTGTTCGTCGACGCGCAGGCCACCAGAAGTGCCCAGGTCACCCAGGACGATCCGGAATGCGTAGTACGGCGGCTTGCCCAGCGGATACAGGTTCGGGTTGGGCAAGGTCGGATCGCCGTAGTAGTTGTCGTAGACGCTGTCGCCGCGGTTGAAATCGTCGTCGTGCCCCTGGCGCGCGAGTTCGTTGAAGCGGCTTGCGGTTTCGGAAAGTTGATGTGCCGGCACTCCTATCTTGGCGGCCATTTCGTCCCACGTCGTAGCCGCTTTGACTACGCCCGATTCCAGCCAGGCGGCGGGAACCTTGCGGCCGGTGGGTACCGGCGCGCCGGGAATTTTCGGTATCGGGAGATGGCCACCGACGACATAGCGATTGAACGACCGGTGATCGGTGATGAGCCAGCACGGGATGTGGGTCACCCCGGACTTCTGGCCGTCGATCATGGCGTGGCCGAAGTCCATGTAGGGCGCCGCCTCGTTGATGAATCGCTTCCCGTCGCCGTTGACGATGAATTGCGCGGGCATCATGCGTTCGTTGAGCATGAACTGCATCCGCCCGTCGGGCCACTGGATCGCCGGGAACCACCATGCCTCGTCCAGCAGTTCGGTTGCGGCGCCGACCTTCTCGCCCGCTCGGATGCCGTCGCCCATCGCGGCGGGGTTGCCGAAGCTCCAATCCTGCTCGATGACCGGCAGTTGTTCTTTGCGCCAGGCGAGGTCGTGGTCGAAGCCGCCGGAGGCCAGGATGACCCCCCGTCGCGCACCGACCCGCTGGGCGGCGCCGTTGCGCTCCACCACCGCCCCGGTCACCGCGCCGCGCGCGTCGGTGAGCAATTCCACCAGCGGCGAGTCCAGCCACAGTGGGATCCCGCGTTCCCGCATGGCCAGCCTGAGCCGGGCGGCCAGTGACTGTCCGATCGCCGCCATCCGCTCGCCGAAAACCCTGGCCCTGACCATCCGCGCGATCAGCTTCAACACCACGCCCTTGCCGGCCCATGACTGCCGGATCCGGTAGAAGGTCCGTAGCTCCTTGGGACCCAGCCAGATTCCCTTGGGGGCGAGCGCCAACGGCTGCAGCAGCGTCTGCTCGTCGGGCCCCAGCTTGCGCAGGTCGATGGGGGGCACATTGATGGTGCTGCCCAACTCGGAGCCGCCGGGCAGCTCCGGGTAGTAATCGGCATAGCCAGGCTTCCAGACGAATTCGAACCAGCTCGAGAGGTTCTCGAGGAACTCGAGCATCCGCGGCGCCGAATCGACGTACTGGCGTATTCGCGCTTCGTCGACCAGCCCGTCGGTGATCTGCCGCAGGTACTCGACGACCCCTTCGGGCGACGGCGCGTAGCCCTCCCTGCGCTGCGCCGGCGCACCGGGAACCCAGATACCCCCGCCCGAAAGGGCGGTCGAACCTCCGAAGTGCGAGGACTTCTCCACCACCAGGGCGTCCAGCCCGGACGCGTGCGCGGTCAGCGCCGCCGTCATGCCGCCGCCCCCGGAGCCGACGACGAGCACGTCGACGATGTGGTCGAAGACGCCGGCGGTGCCCGAGAACGAGGACGTCATTTCGGCACCGCCGTCCGGATGGCGAAACCGGCGATCAGCTCGGGAGCCGGTTTGTAGTACTGCAGCGTCGTCCGGTACGGCCCGGCGGCCTCCAGGGCCGCAAACGCCGCGACCCACGTTCTGATCTCTTGCGCGGAGCTGCCCCCCTCGTGGGCCACGAACGAGTTGGACCACTGATCGAGATCGGAAAGCCTTCCGCTGTCCAGGATCTCGAGGAATCGGTGGTCCCACGCCGGGTTGAGTGGTTGCAGCCCACCCGCACCGGCCGCGAAGCATTTGGCCGCGTCGATCACGGCGAGCTGCCGGGCCTGTCGCTGCTCCGGCGTCATCGGCCGGCCATGCACGATCCGCTCGCGCACCGGCGCGGGCGCGGTGGCCAGCGTCGGCACCGGGGGGCTGTGGGAAAGTCCCCCGGATCCCAGCAGCAGGACCCGCTTGTCCAGGGTGGCCAGGTAGTTGCCCACCGCGGTACCCAGCGCCCGGCACCGGTGCAACGGCCCGAGCGGCGCGGCGACCGCGTTGAGGAAGATCGGTATCACGGGTCGCGCGGTGGCGTGGCCGAAGAGCTTCTCCAGCGGCTGGACGGTGCCGTGATCGACGTCCATGCTGACCGACACTGCCACGTCGACCCCGGCGCCCAGAACCGCTTCGGCGCATTCGTTGGCAAGGTCTTCCGGGACGTCCAGCGGCCCGGCGTGGGTACCGTAGTCCCCCACGCCGTTGGCACTCGTGCCGATGCAGAACGGCGGCATCACCTTGTAGAAGAACCCGTTGAAATGGTCCGGGGAAAATGTCACCACGAGGTCGGGCCGGTAGGCCCGCACAAACTCGCGCGCCTGGGCGATCGCGGTTTCGATGTCGTCAAGCAGGTCCCGCGACGGCCCCGGAAGATTCAGCAGCGGGCTGTGCGACATACAGCACAGAGCCAGTGCCACTTGGCAAATCACCCCCCTCCGGCTTGAGGGCGAGCGCCTCGAAAAGGCGGGCGCTCAGTTCCGGTGCGCGCTGAGCGATGCACGCACCGGCGATGCACCGATCGGGCCGCAGAAACAGCACCGATTCCTGGTGGGTGTCGAACCACGCCTTCAGTCCGCCGTTGCGGTCCCCGACGATCACGACATCGGGATCGTCGTGGCCTTCCCAGTGCAGCTGGGTCGCCGGGCGCAGCGCAAAGAATCTGGCGCCCAGGGCTTTCCAGCTTTCGAACGCCACGTCGCCGAGGATCTTGCGCGGGTTGTTGTTCCAGCACACCACGGCCAGCCAGTCGCCCAGCACGTCGTCCAGCAAGACATCCTGCTTGGTACGGGTGTCGACCCGGGGCTGGATGAACAGGGTGCCGACCGGCGAGTCGGCGCGGCCGGGGTCCGTGTGCACGACGGCCCCCTGGTCGTAACGCGGCATCGGCTTGAACCGCATTTCGAGCACATACCGCTTGAGCGAAGGCACGATTGACGCCGACCGCACCAGGACATCGCGCACACCGGCCACCCGGCGATTGGTCGGGGAGATGGCGCGGCCGACCATGGTGGACAGGTCGATCATCGCCCGCGCGTGCTTGCGGCGCTCGATGTCGTAGGTGTCCAGCAACCTGTCGTCCGCCAGCCCGCGCACCACCGCGGCAAGCTTCCAGCCCAGATTGAACGCGTCCCGGATCCCGCTGTTGTAGCCCTGCCCCTGCCACACCGGCATCAGGTGCGCGGCGTCCCCGGCCAGCAGCAGCCGGCCCGAACGGAACGCGCCCGCGATCCGCGAGTGATGGGTGTAGACGCGGCGCCGGATCACGTCGACTTGGTCGGGGTACGGCACCATCCGCGACAGCATCCGGCGCAGGAAGGCCGGATCCTCGGCCTGGTCATCGGATTCGTCGCCGTGAATCATGAACTCGAAGCGGCGAATTCCGTGCGCGATCGAGATCGAGGCGTACGGGCGTTCCGGGTCGGCGCCCACCTCGCTGTTCGGGTGGCCGAGCGGATCGTTGGCGACGTCGACCACCAGCCATCGTGTCGAGGAGGTCGTCCCGTCGAATGACACGCCCATCATGCGCCGGGTCATGCTGCGGCCGCCGTCGCAGCCGACGACGTAGCGGGCCCGCACCGGGGATGCGTCGCCACCCAGCTCGACGGTGACCGCGTCGCCGTCTTGCCGACAAGCCGTCATCGGCCGCTCCCACCGCACCTCGACGTGGTCGAACCGGTCCAGTCCGCGTAACAATTCCGCGTCGACGAGCGGCTGCACGAAGCCGTTGCGCTTCGGCCAGCCGAAACGGGCGTCGGGAGGGGCCATTTCGGCGAGGACGCGGCGCTTGGCGTCGACGAAGCGAAGGATCTGGTTGGGGACGGTGTGCGGCAGGATGCGGTCGACCAGCCCGATCGACTGGAACGTGCGCAGCCCCTCGTCGTCCAGCCCGACCCCGCGCGGATAGTCGATGAGCGTGTCCCGTTCGTCGACCACCAGCGTGCGGACGCCTTGCAGGCCAAGGATATTGGCGAGTGTCAGCCCCACCGGGCCGGCGCCGACGACGAGAACCTCGACATCGACCCCCGGTGCGTCCCGCTCGACAGCCGCCATCAGCGGCCCAGCAGGAAGTCGAGATGTAGGCGGTTGAAGGTCTTGGCGTCCTCATACTGCGGCCAGTGACCGCAGCCGGGCATCAGCTCGAAGCGCGCGTTGGGAATCATCGACGCGATGCGGCGGCCCTCGGTCACGTCGGCGGTCGGATCGTCACTGGTCCACAGCACCAGCGTGGGCGCGGTGATCGAACCGTATTCGTCCGGTCCGATGATGTTGCGGGCGCGGATCTCGGGATCCTGCAGGGCCATGATGTCGCGCATGGCGTCGACGAATCCCGGTTGGCGGTATACCCGTTGGCGGCTGGCGACCAGGTCGTCGTAATCCTTGGACTTGTCGGCCATCAGCCATTTGATCCGCGCTTGGACCGTTTCCCAGGTCGGGTTCTCAGCGGCGGCCATGGACAGCGTGATGATCCGCTGCATCACCTCCGGATCGGCCTGGGAGCCGCCGGCGGTGTTGAGGACCAGTCGGTCCACCGCGTCGGGGTGGTCGATGGCGGCTCGCGCGGCGACCCAGCCCCCCAGCGATTCACCGCTCACGCTGGCGCGGTCGACCCCGATGGCGCGCAGCACCTCCAGCAGGTGGTCGACGTAGTGGACGACCTCCAGCGGGTAGCCCGGTTTGTCGGTATAACCGTGGCCCAGCATGTCGATGGACCAGGTCCAGAAGTGCTCGGCGTGCGCCGCCAGGTTGCGGACGTAGGCCTCCGCGTGGCCACCGGATCCGTGCAGGAACATCAGCACCGGCTTGCCGGAATCGCCGGCGCGCAGGTAGCGGGTGCGCACTCCGCCGGCATGGAGGTAGCCCTGCGAAAACGCGACACCCTGGAGATCGCTCCATATGCTCTCGAATTCCGCCACGGTCCCTCTCACGCCAGCTGGGTCGGAAATATTGTTCTCGTCTTTGGCCTACGTCGTGTGCTAATATCGCACACTGATGTGCGTTATCTATAGAGCTTCGCTCTCGGATGGGGGTATGTCAAGGTCATGACGGGCTCCCAGACGCTGGCCAGGGGGCTCACGGCGCTGCACATGGTGGCCGATTCGCCGAACGGGCTGACCGTGCAGCAACTGGCCGACCAACTCGGGGTGCACCGCACGATCGCCTATCGACTGCTTTCCACGCTCACCGAGTTTCGGTTGGTGGCCAAAGGCGAGGACGGGCGCTACCGCCCGGCGGCCGGCCTGGCGGTGCTCGGTGCGTCGTTCGACCGCAACGTGCGTCAGGTCAGCCTGCCGATCCTGCGCGCGCTCGCCGACGACCTGAGCACCACGGTATCGCTGCTCATCGCCGAGGGCGACCAGCAGGTGGCGATCGCGGTGATCGTCCCCAGTCATGTCGCTTACCAACTGTCCTTCCACGAGGGCAGTCGATATCCGCTGGACCGCGGTGCCGCGGGAATCGCCTTGCTCGCGAACATGCCACCGCGCCCGGGCGAGCGAGAGCTGGTGACCAAGACTCGGGAGTGCGGCTGGGTGATCACTTACGGCGAAATCGAACCGAACACATACGGTTTGGCCGTCCCGGTCAACCGCCCGCCGCCGTCGCCGCCGACCTGCATCAACCTCATCTCGCACCGTGAGGATGTGGTGATGCGCGGCAAAGACGCGGTCATCACCGCCGCAAAGCAGTTGGCGGAGCTGTTGAGCTAGCCACGGAGCTGAAGGGACAACCATCCATGTCATGGGACCGTGAAGTCGATGTCGCCGTGCTCGGCAGCGGAGGCGCCGGACTCACCGCGGCGCTGACGGCGGCGGTGGCCGGCGCGTCCGTGGAGGTGTTCGAGAAGGCCTCCACGGTTGGCGGCACCACCGCCGTGTCCGGCGGCGTCGTGTGGATTCCCGCCCATAACCGTTCTCCTGATGGGGAATTGACCGTGGCGGACGCGTTGCGCTACCTGCGCGCGCAGTCCCTTGGCGCGATGGATGACGCCCTGGTCGAGACGTTCGTGCGGACCGGCCCGGGGATGCTCGACTTTGTCGAGGCGAACAGCAAGCTGCGCTTCGAGATTGCCACCGGCTTTCCCGACTACCGGCCCGAGCTGCCCGGAGGGCAGCCCGGCGGTGGCCGATCGCACATCCCTGCTCCGTTCGACCTGAACCGATTGGGCGAGTGGGGCACTCGGATCACGGCGTTCCCGATCGATTTCTCCAATGTGGGTTTTGACGCCGAGACCCTGGCCCGCTTGCACGCGGCGCGCCTGGATGCGGCGGCCGACGAACAACCCGGCAACCTGTGCGTCGCCGGTGCCGCACTGATCGCCGGCCTTCTGGGCGGCGTGCTGGAGGCCGGCGCGACGATCCACGTCGACGCCCGCGCCGAGCAGCTCATCGCCGATGCCGGGGAGATCATCGGAGTCCGAGTCGCCCTGCCGGGGCGGACCATCCGCGTGCGCGCCCGCCGCGGAGTCATCCTGGGGACGGGCGGCTTCGAATGGGATCCGGTGCTGACACAAGCGTTTCTGCGCGGCCCCATGCACGGCGCCGTCTCGCCGCCGTACAACACCGGCGACGGGCTGCGCATGGCGATGTCGCAGGGGGCGGATCTGGCCAACATGGGCGAAGCCTGGTGGGTGCCCGTCGTGCAGATCCCGGGCGACACCATCGAGGGAAAGCCGCGAAGCCGCAGCGTCCGGCTGGAACGCACCCGCCCGAGGAGCATCATCGTCAACTCGGCCGGGCGCCGGTTCGTCAACGAAGCATCCGACTACAACTCGATGGCCGGCGCGTTCCAGTACCTCGACCCCCGAGCGGGATACGTCAACGATCGCGGGTGGATGGTGTTCGACTCGGTCCACCTGCAGCGGTATGGGTTCCTGGGTATCGCGCCGGGGCAAGCGGTCCCGGACTGGTTCTGCGAATCGGCAGACCTCGCCGAACTGGCCGCGAAGACCGGCATCGACGCCGACGGCCTCAGCCGCACCATCGAGGACTGGAACCGCCATGTCGCCGCGGGCGCGGATCCGGACTTCGGACGCGGTTCCAGCGCGTACGACGGCTATTGGGGCGACGACAGCGCCACCACGCTCGCCGGCAAGACCCTCGGCCCGATCGACACCGCGCCGTACTACGCCGTGCCGGTGTCCATCGGAGCGATGGGGACCAAGGGCGGCCCGCGCACCGACGCCGACGCGCGCGTCCTGCACGTCGGCGGTGACCCGATACCGGGCCTGTTCGCCGCCGGCAACGCCATGGGCGGCGTTACCGGACGTGCCTATGGCGGGGCGGGCGGAACAATCGGCCCGGCAATGGTTTTCGGTTACCGTGCGGGCCACGCGGCCGCCACCGGGAAATCCGTCGACCTTGAGTAGCTCGATGACGTCGCTCCTGTGGGACCAGCACACCTGCCTGCCGTTGCAGGCCGACACCGAAGTGGAGCCGCTGACGCGGTACCGGCGCAGCGGCGGCGCGTTCCTGTCGGTCAACGCAGGCTATGCGCCGCACACCTTCCAAGACTCGGTGGCGCTGCTGCGGCACTATCGCGCCGCGGTCGATGCCCACCCGGGCATGGATTTGGCGGCCAATGTCGCCGAGGTCGAGGCGATTACCGGTGCCGGTCGGATCGCGGTCGCCTTCGACCTGGAAGATTCCGCTCCCCTCGATGGTGACCTCGACAACCTGGCGGCGTTGATGAATCTCGGTGTGCGCACGCTGTTGCCCACCTACAACCATGCCAATCGCGCCGGCAGCGGCTGCCTGGACGCTGCGGACGGCGGGCTCAGCGCGTGGGGCCGTTCCCTTCTCTCCGTGATGAACGAAGTCGGCGTCGTTCCGGACGGATCGCATTGCAGCGCCCGCACGGGCCTGGATATGTGCGAAGTATCAACGGGCCCAGTCATTTACAGCCACTCCTGCATGCGCGCGGTCTGGGATCATCCGCGCAACGTCACCGACGATCAGGCCCGGGCATGCGCTGCCACCGGCGGCGTCATCGGGATCACCGGCGTTGGCATTTTTCTCGGGCCCAACACCCCCACCCTCGAGGCGATGACACGACACCTCGAGTATGCGGTCGAGCTCGTCGGCATCGACCATGTCGGCGTCAGCACCGACTTCTCGTTCGATTTTGCCGATTTCATCGATGAGGTGGTGCGCAACCCGCATCTGTTCGACGACAGCTACACCCGCTGGGGAGCGATCCAGTGGATGCCGCCCGAGACCTTCCTTGAGCTCGGCGACCACCTTCGCCGGCAGGGATGGGGCATTCGCGACATCGACGCCGTCCTCGGCGGGAACTTCTATCGAGTTGCCCAGCAGGTCTGGCGCGCCTAGCCAGCCGATCCCACGACAGTTTTGACACTGCTCCCGGCGAGTCTGCGGTGGATTGCTGACCAAGGGTCCGGGATCACGAGCTGCTGGGATTGCTATGGCCTACAAGCTCATGACGCTGCTCAAGCTCGCGGCGCAAAGTCTACGCCCCCAACTTGGTTGCTCTCGTCCGGGCCGGTGCCGCCTTCCCATATAAAGGCAGGCTCGTCGAACCCCCGCCGCGAGGGCAGGGCAATCAGCAGGAACCGAGGAGGTCGCGTGAAAACACCCGACCTACAGATGAGCTGCGCAGGCAGCGCTACGCTGCTGTGTCGTGGAAGGGACGCGCCTCGACACAGCTCGGATTCTTGCCGCCCGCCGGGTAATTGACCCGGTTTTCCTGGACACCCCGCTGTATCGCTGCGAGGCGCTGGAGCCCGACCTTGGGTGCGCGGTGAGCATCAAGCTTGAAACGGCGAACCCGGTGCGTAGCTTCAAGGCCCGCGGCGCAGAGGTCGTCGCGAGTCTGCTCGCCGACAATGGTTCGACCGCCGTGGTGTGTGCCAGCGGGGGCAACCTCGGCCAGGCCCTGGCTTGGTCTGGTGGCGCAAGGGGTCTCGACGTCACGGTCGTTGCATCTCGGTTTTCCCCCGCGGTCAAGCTCGATCGCATGCGCGCGCTGGGCGCCAGGTTGGAGTTAGTGGACGGCGATCACGAGATGGCGCGTGCCCGAGCGGCAGCCATCGCGCGGCATGAGGGCATCCGGCTGCTCGAAGACAGCTTGGATATCGAAACCTGTGAGGGCGCGGCGACCATTGGCCTGGAACTGGTGGATGCTGCATCGTCGTTCGACGCCGTACTGATCGCTCTGGGCGGTGGAGCGCTGGCCACCGGTGTCGGGCATGTGCTGAAGGCATTCGCGCCCGAGGTGGAGGTGATCTGCATTCAGCCTGCCGGTGCAGGGGCAATGACACTTTCGTGGCGCCAGGGGAGTGTCGTTAACACCGAATCGACTGACACCATCGCCGACGCTGTCGTCGGGCGGTGTCCAATTCCGGCCGTTCTGAACGACCTCCTGCTAGTCGCCGACGACGCCGTCTTGGTGCAGGAGGCATCGATCATGGCCGGTATGCGGGTGCTTCTCGAGGGCGCTGGCCTTGTTGTGGAACCGTCGGCCGCGCTCGGTGTCGCCGCGGTCCTCGAAGACCGTGGCCGCTTTGCCGGCCAACACATCGTCACAATCGTGTGCGGCAGCAACGTCAACCCAGACAACTACCGGCGCTGGGTCGGCGGGACCACCGTCCACAGGTCGTGACAATTGCTCGGTCGCTGGCGAAGTCGATCCAGCGTCGGTCATCCTGAATCGATGGATGCCTACGATCGGATCGGCGTTGGATACACCACGACGCGCCGACCCGACCCGCGCATCGCTTCCCAGATTCACGCCGCGCTCTCCACGATGGGCACCGTAGTGGACGTCGGGGCCGGCGCCGGCTCTTACGAACCGGCTCAGACCGTCGCCGCTGTCGAACCCAGCAGGGTGATGATCGCCCAACGCCGACCGGGATCGGCCCCGTGTGTACAGGCCGCCGCAGAGGCTTTGCCGTTGCGCGACAAGTGTGTTGACGCGACGATGGCAATCTTGACCGTGCATCACTGGAGCGACGTCGCCGCCGGGATCAACGAGTTGCGTCGGGTCACCCGACACCGGACAGTGATTTTCACGTGGGACCAAACGGTAACCCGCGGCTTCTGGTTATTTGGCGAATACTTGCCCGCGGCCGCTCGAATCAGCGAGGAACTATGTGTGCCTGTCGACCAACTTGTCGAACTGTTGGGAGGGGCGCACGTACAGACGGTCCCGGTGCCACACGACTGTACGGACGGGTTTGGCGCCGCCTACTGGCGACGCCCCGAGGCCTACCTTGACCCCTCCGTACGCGCGGGTATGTCGATGCTGGCCTATGCAGATGACGCCGACCTCGCAGATGGATTAACCCGGCTCGCAGGCGACCTGCGCTCAGGACATTGGTATCGCCGGCATTCTGCCCTGCTCGAACAACAGCAGCTTGACGCCGGCTACCGCCTACTCATCAGCGATCATTCGTACGCCTAGCCGAACGCACTGGCGATGGCGGCCATGTCGAAGTAATCGCGCCACGCGACGATCCGGTCGTCCTGCACCTCGAAGACGCCCATCACCGGCAAGGGAAACGTCCCGCCGTCCTTGCGCCGCATCACGTCCGTGCGCTCGTTCATCACCCAAGTGCCGTCGCTGACCTGCCGGTGCACGTTGAAGTCGATGCCATCGAACGCCGCGAGAAACCCCGCTATGAATTCCTTGATCGCCTCGCGGCCGCGCACCGGATCCATCGGGATGTTGTGGTAGACGGCGTCTTCGGTGAAGTACGCGGCCAGCTCGTCCGGCTGCGGGGACGCCCAGCGTTTGCAGAATTCGGTTACCAGCTCATCGGCGGAACGTGTCATGCATTCATGCAACACAGCGACACCGAGCAAAGCAAGAGGGTGGTCGTCAGTCGCCCGGTTCGGTCGGGGAAGAAAGTAGCTTTTCGGCCGCCGTGTACGGATCGTCGTGGCCGTCGACCACCGCCTCGGCCAGCCGGTCGAGACCCGGCTCGGACCGCAGCCGCGTTTGCGCCATCGACAGGATCTGCGCCCGGGCCCGCGCCAACCGGCGCTCCCGGCTATCGCTGCGGTGGTGATCTTCGATGGCGACCACCAGATCGGCGACGCCCTCGCCCCGGGCGGCGACGAGGCTGACGATCGGGGCGTTCGTCTCGGCGCGCAGGTCCCGCACGGTCTGTTGGGCGCCCTCGCGGTCGGCCTTGTTGACCGCCACGATGTCGGCGACTTCGAGCACGCCGGCCTTGGCCGCCTGCACCGCATCCCCCGCCCCCGGATTGAGGATGACGATGGTCGGGTCGGCGACGGCGGCGATTTCGATCTCCGACTGCCCCACACCCACAGTCTCCAGCAACACCACGTCGTACCCGATGGCGCCCAGCAGCCGGATGGCCGCCGGAACCGCGGCGGCCAGCCCGCCGACGTGACCGCGGGTCGCCACCGAGCGAATCAGGACGTCGGAGTCGTTGATATGCGCGGTCATTCGGATCCGGTCGCCCAGCAGCGCGCCGCCGCTGAACGGCGACGACGGGTCCACGGCGAGCACGGCCACCCGGCTCCCCCGTTCGCGGTAGGCCCCGACCAGGGCGCCGACGGTCGTCGACTTGCCGGCACCCGGTGGTCCGGTGATGCCGATGACGCGGACCTTGAGCGCGGTCGCGGGCCCGATGCTCGCCAGCACCTCGTCCCGGCGGTCGCCTTCGACGAGGCTGAGCAGCCGACCCGCCGCGCGCGGAGATCCGTTGCGCGCTCCCGCGATCAGGTCGGCGATCGTCATGTGCGCATTATGGCGCAGCGACCTCGATGACCGTCGCGGAACCCATTCCGCCGCCCGCACACATGGCCGCCACCGCTATTCCGCCACCGCGGCGGCGCAATTCGTGCACCAGCGTGACCAGCATCCGGGCCCCTGTTGCGGCAACCGGGTGTCCGAGCGAGCAGCCGCTGCCGCTGACGTTGACCTTGTCGGGGTCCACGTCGAGCAGCTTGATGGTGGCCACGCACATCGCCGCGAAGGCCTCGTTGATTTCGAACAGATCCACATCCGAGATCGAAAGCCCCGTGCGGGCAAGCGCTTTCGGTATGGCATCGACGGGCGCCAAACCGGTGATGGCCGGATCGACGCCGACGGACGCCCAGGACCGCACGGTGGCCAGCGCGGGCAAACCGAGGGTGTCGCTCGCGATGGTCAGCACGGCCGCACCGTCGTTGGCGCCGCAGGCGTTCCCGGCGGTGATCGAGAAGCCCTCGATCTCCGGATGCAGCGGCTTGAGCGCCGCCAGTTTCTCCATGGTGGTGTCGCGGCGCGGGTGCTCGTCGACCGAGAACAGCCCGTGCGGCGTCTCGATCGGGACGATCTCCTCCTTGAAGCGCCCCTCGTCGATCGCCGCGATGGCGTTGCGGTGCGACCGCAGCGCCCACGCGTCCATCTCCTCGCGGCCCACGCCCGCCCTGACCGCGGCGTTCCAGCCGACGGTGATCGACATGTCCATGTTCGGTGCGTCGGGCCGGTCCGGGTGGGTCGGCGGGAACCAGTCGACCCATTCCCCGTCGACCTGCATTCGCGACCGCGGGGAGGTCGACGCCGAGTTCACGCCGCCGGCGATGACGAGCTGGTCCATCCCGGCTCGCACACTCGCCGCCGCGCTCTGCACCGCCGCCTGACCCGCCGCGCAGTGCCGGTTGTTGGCCAGGCCCGGCACCTGGGGCAGGCCCGCCGTGATGGCCGCGTGGCGCGCGACCACGCCGCCACCGTAGAGGCCTTCGCCGAGGATCACGTCGTCGACGTGGGCCGGGTCCAGCTCTTTCGCGGCTTCGCTGACCACGTGGTGCGCGAGGTCGAACGCGCTGGTGTCGCGCAGCGTCCCCTTGCGGGCGGTGCCGATGGGGGTCCGCAGTGCGGAGACGATGACGGCTTCGGGCACAGGTCTTCTCCAATTCGGCAAGTGCAGTGCGGACGGGAGGCCCCGCACATTAGCGAGAACCTTATTCTCTCATTCTGAGAGTCGGAGTTGCAACAAACCGGGTGGCGGCTAGTTGGTGCGGTCGGACCAGCCGAGATCCCGCCAGAGCGTCGCGGCGCCTTGATCCACATACCCCGTATGGGTATATTGCGGGCAGCTGGTGAAAATCTTAGGGAGGCGACGCAATGACGATGTGGAATGGCGGCAGCGGCTGGGGTTGGTGCAATACGCTCGCCCACTTTCCGTCGATGGCGATATTGTGGGCCGTCGTCCTCACCGGCATCGCCGTCGCCGTTGGCTTCGCCATCGGTCAGCGCAATGACTCGGCGGCCACCGGTTCGGTTCGGCCCAAAGACGCGGTGACCGCGCGCATCTCCCGGGAAGACGCGGACAACGGCGAATTCTGGCGGCGGCTGATGTAGCTGCGCGAAAGCTTCCTACACTGCGGGCATGGCCGGTGACACGACTTTGCGCGATGGAACGATCACGGTCCCAGGCGGCAGCGTGTGGTTCAAGCGGGTCGGTGGCGGCGCGGGCCGCCCGCTGCTCGTCGTTCACGGTGGACCCGGCTTGCCGCACAGCTACCTACGCTCGCTGGAGCGGTTGGCCGACGAGCGGGAAGTCGTCTTCTGGGATCAGCTGGGTTGCGGGAATTCCGAACGTCCATCCGACCCCGGTCTTTGGACGATGGAGCGTTCGGTCGCCGAGATGGATGCCGTGGTAAGGGGACTGGGGCTAACCCACTTTCACATCTTCGGCAACTCCTGGGGCGGAATGCTGGCGCAGCAGTACGCGCTCGATGTGACATCCGGGGCGGCCAGCCTGACCATCTCCAACAGCATCGCGTCGATACCCGAGTTCTCGAAGATGGTTGCGCGCTTGAAATCCGAGCTGGACCCGTCAACTCAATCCGCCATCGACCGTCACGAAGCGGCCGGCACCACCTACGCCGCCGAATACCAGGCCGCCATCCGCACCTGGAACGAAACCTACCTGTGCCGCGTGCGTCCCTGGCCCGGCGAACTCGAGGACGCGTTCCGGACCATGGGAACCGAGATCTTCGAGACGATGTTCGGCCCCAGCGACTTTCACATCGTCGGGACCATCCGGAACTGGGACGTGTTCGACCGTTTGCCCGAGATCTCGTTGCCGACGCTGGTCGTCGCGGGCAGGTACGACGAGTGCGTGCCGGAACACGCATGGGAAATGCACCGGCGCATACCGGGTTCGCGGTTCGAGCTGTTCGAGTCGAGCGCGCACATGCCGTTCATCGAGGAGCCCGACCGGTTCGACCAAGTCATGCGCGACTTCCTGCGGCTACACGACTGATCGCGGTCAGTTCTTGCCGGCGTTCAGCTTGGCGACGATCGACCGGAAATCCTCGGTGGTGAACGACTGGTGCTCGGCCGAAAGCGCATAATCCAGGCTGGCCAGAACCGCGCGCTCCAAGTGAATGTTGAGGACCCGCTTGGTGCTCTCGACCGCCTGCTGTGGCAGCTCCAAAATCTTTTTGGCGCAGGCGATTGCCTCGGCGACGGGGTCGGCCGCCACGTGGTTGGCCAGGCCCAGTTCGACGGCGCGCTGCGCGCTGATGCGGGTGCCGGTCAGCGCGTACTCCTTGGCCAGCAGCAGGCTGATGTGCAGCGGCCACGTCAGCGGTCCGCCGTCGGCGGCCACCAGGCCCACCTGGACGTGCGGGTCGGCGAGGAAGGCGTGTTCGGCGATGTAGACGATGTCGCTCAGCGCGACCAGGCTGCAGCCGAGCCCGACGGCCGGCCCGTTGACGGCCGCCACCACGGGAATTCGGCAACGCGCCATCCCCAGCACGATCTCGCGTCCGTCCCGGATGGTCTTGGCGCGCAGGTCGGCGTCTTGGGACAGTTCCTGCAGATACGCGAAATCCCCGCCGGCCGAAAACGCCTTGCCGCTGCCGGTCAGCACCGCCGCGCGGGCCCCCGGATCGTCGGTCATTCGCTGCCACAGCCGCGCGAGTCCGACGTGCAGGTTGTCGTTGACCGCGTTGAGTTCGTCCGGACGGTTCAGGGTGACGATCCGCAACGCCCCGTCGGCGCGGACGTCGATTTCGCTCGGCATGTCGTACATTCAGACTCCCAATCCCAGGATTCGCGAGGCGATGATGTTCTTCTGTATCTGTGACGTTCCGCCCATCACGCTCTGGGCGCGACTGTAGAGATAGGCGCTGAGCAGGTCCGCATCGCGGGTGCCGGCGACCGCCAGCGCGGCGTGCCCCACCGATTGCTCGACCCAGGTCATCAGCAGCTTGTCCAGCGATCCTTCCGGGCCGTGCGAGACCCCATCCAGCTGCTCGGATAGCCGCCGCCGGACGTGGTGCGTCAGCATCTCCGACTCGACCGCCGCCCACGCGAGCTCTTCGGGAACCGGGCCTGCGTTCCGCGCGAGCATGTTTCGGACCAGCTTGCCGTACCGGGCCGCGTAGCCGAGCGTGGAGGGTTCGCGCTCGTGCCCGACGACGGTCATGGCGACGGCCCAGCCCTCACCGGGGGCACCCACCATCCGATCCGCGGGCACCGTGGCACCGTCGAAGAACACCTGCCCGAATTCGTTGGTGACGCCGTTCATCATCCGCAACGGGCGCTGTTGCACGCCAGGCTGTTTCATGTTGAGCACGAACGCCGACAGGCCGCGGTGGCGTTTGGCGTCGGGGTCGGTGCGGGCCAACAGCAGACACCAGTCCGCCACATCGGAGTAGCTGGTCCAAATCTTGTGCCCATGCACCACATAGGCGTCGCCGTCGAGGGTGGCGGTGGTGGTCAGCGATGCCAGATCTGAGCCGGCGCCGGGCTCGGAGAAACCCTGACACCAGCGCTCGGTGCCGTTGATGATGCCGGGCAGAAAGCGCTTCCGCAGCTCGTCGCTTCCGTGGCGACCGATGCCGAAAACCAGGTAGCCGACGCTGGGGCGGGGCGGCGCGCCCGCGCGCACCAGCTCCTCGTCGACGATGACGTCGTAGACGGGTGCCAATTCCTGGCCGCCGTAGTCGCGGGGCCAGGACAAGCCGAAGAAGCCGTTGTCGTAGAGGGCCCGGTGCCAGTCGGCCATGCGCTCCCAGTACTCGTCGCCGGAGCCGGAATATTCCTTGGCGTGCAACGCAAGCCACGACCGCAGGCGCTCGCGGAAGGCGGCCTCGTCGGGCGAATCACGAAAGTCCAAAATCGATCTCCTTACACGTGACGGGCCACAGTTCGATCGATGCCAGCGCGCGGCGCAGGTAGACATGGGCGATGCATTCCCAAGTGTTGCCGATGCCGCCGTGCACCTGCACCGCGGTCTCGCAGACGGTGCGGGTGGCGCGCGCGCAGTAGACCTTGGCCACCTGCGCGGCCCGGATGGCCTCGACCGGCGTGAGTTCGTCCACCGCCCACGCGGCGTGGCGCAACACGCTCACCGAACCTTCGATCAACGCCAGGCTTTCGGCCAGCAGGTGTGCGATCGCCTGGTAGGACCCGATCGTTTTGCCGTACTGTTCGCGAATTTTGGCGTAATCACACGCCACCGCGTGCGCGCCCCGCGCGATGCCGACCAGGTCCGCGGAGGTGGTGACCAGCGCGAGCGCCAGCCATCGCCCGGCCACGTCGGACGACACCTCACCCAGCGTCGTCGGTGATCCCGCGGCGTCTGCCTCGGCACGGGTCAGGTCGGTGCCGGCGCGGGTGGCCGCCACGTCGGCGGCCAGGACCGCGGTGCCGGACAGGGACAGGGCGCGCCGCGCACCCCGGGCGTCGATCACCCGGTCGTCCACCGCGACGGTCGAGCCCAAGCTTTCGGCACCGACGTGGCGCGCCAGGTCGTCGGCCAGCACGGGACCGAGGAACGGTGCGTCGACCAATCGGCGCCCGAATTCCTCGGCGACGATGGCCACTTCGACGCCGGAGGCGCCGTCGGAGCGCAGGGACCGCCACCCGGTCGTCTCAATCTGCTTGTCCAGCCGCGCGATTCGGCTCGGGTCGTCGAGATCCTGGACCGCTCCGGGCCCGAGATCGTCGGCCAGTTTGGCGGCGGCGTCGCGGAGCTGCTGCTGTTCAGCTGTCAGACGTACATCCATAAGACTCCTTCAGCACTCGGCGCAGCACCTTGCCCGAGGGCAGGCGCGGAATATCGTCCACGAACACGATGCGGCTCAGGTGTTTGTAGGACGCTAGCTTCTCGTCCACCCGGGCGGTGAGGTCGGATGGGTCGACGGGCGCGCACGCGGCGACGGCTGCGACGATCGCCTCGCCGTTGATGCCGTCGGGAACGCCGAACACCGCGCAGTCTCTGACGGCCGGATGGCCGTGTAACACCGTCTCGATCTCGGCTGGCGCGACCTGAAAGCCGCGCACCTTGATCATCTCTTTGAGGCGGTCTGTGATCCGCAGCCAACCGGCGCCGTCGAGCCAGCCGACGTCCCCCGTGCGATACCAGCCGTCGCGGATCGCCTCGGCGGTCGCCACGGCGGGCAGGTAGCCGGCCATCAACGATGTCGACCGCGCCTGGATCTCGCCGACCTCGCCCGGGCCGACGGGCTGGCCGGTCTCCAACGAGACGATCCGCAGCTTTACCCCCGGAACCGGACGCCCGACCGAGTCAAGTCGCGCCCCCTGCAACGGATTACACGCGATCACGGGCAATTCCGTGGTGCCGTAGGCGGGGACCCAACCGACGCCGGTCCTCCGGGTCACGGTCTCCGCGACGCTGGGGCTGACCGGCGTCGCTCCCCACATGATGAAGCGAAGCGACGACAGGTCGTAGGTTTCCAGCCGGCGGTGCGACGCGATGGCCAGCGCGATGGGAGCGACGGCCATCTCGACTGTGATGCGGTCCTCTTCGATCGTCTGCAGCATCCGGTCGACGTCGAATCGCGGATGCAGCCGCATCCGGGCGCCGGTCCGCAGCGCGGTGAGGATGTTGAGCAGGCCGAGGATGTGTGACGGCGGTGTGGCGACCTGAATCCGGTCGCGTCGCGTCAGCTGCAGCGCCGCGCGCCAGTGCCCCACGGCCTCCCCCAAACCCGCGTGGGTGTGGCGCACGGCCTTCGGCAGACCGGTGGTCCCGGAACTGAACACCAGCACCGCGTCGGCGTGCGGCGGCGGCGACCCGGCCGGCGGCTCCCCCGTCGGGGCCGGCTCGTCCAGGTGCAGCATCGGCATCAGGCCGGCCAGCACCGGGTGGTCGCCGACGGCGTGCGCCGGGCCGGTGATCCCCAGCGCGTGGTCCACTTCGTCGCGCCGCCACGCGGGGCTGATGAGGACCGCGCTGGCACCCAGCCGCCAGATTGCCAGCACGACGGCTACGAATTCCGGACGGTTGGACGCCATGACCGCGACGCGCTGACCTGCGATTAGACCCCTTTTCGTCAGCGTCGCGGCCAGCCCGGCGGCCATCGCGTCGAGCTGAGGCAGGCTCAATCGCCGTTCCTCGAACACGAGCGCTGGCGGTTCGGTCACGTCCCCGTTCCTTCCAGCTGTCCAATGGCTTGAGAAGACCCTATCGCTCTGTGAGAATAGTATTCTCTATACTGAAGAATGCAAATGTGGGAGGGGGCGGTCATGGTGACGGTCACCACGATCATCGAGGAGACTCCACGGGTGACAGATCCCGCACCGAACAACGGCGCCGAGCCCGGCACGGTGACGATTCACCTCGACCGCAAGAAGGTGTCGGTCCCGCTGGTCCCCGGCGAAACCTTGTTGGAAAGCGCACGGCGGGCGGGCCTGGAACCCCCGTTCAGTTGCGAGGCGGGCAACTGCGGCACGTGCATGGCACGGCTCATCGAGGGCCACGCGACCATGCGGGCCAACGACGCTCTGGAAGAGGACGAAATCGCCGAGGGCTACATTCTGACGTGCCAGGGCGTACCCGACACGGATTCGGTCACGGTGCGCTACGAGTAGTCACCAGAGAGGCGGTCGCGATGGCCAAGGGCATCATGTATGTCGAGAGCCGGCCGAGCTCGCCCGATCGCGAGCAGGAGTACAACACCTGGTACGACAAGGTTCATCTGCCTGAGCTTTTGGCGCTCGACGGAATCGTCGGGGCACGCCGGCTGCGGCCGGTTGACGGGCAGGGCCCGTATGTCGCCATCTACGAACTCGAGGGCGACGACCTGCAGGCCATCTTGGACAACATGATTGCCAACGCGGGTCAGCTGCACATGTCCGATGCCCTGCAGTTGGACCCGGCACCGGTCCCGCGGCTGCTGGAAACGACCGTCGAGTGCGGGCCCTGACGGTGAACGTCGACTTGTTGGGTGAAATCTAGCGATTTGGCGCAACGACTCGACGTTCGGCGGCTTAGTCAGCCAGCTCCGGGGGTGGCCGGTAGTCGGGTTCGTAGCCCGAAACATGGATCGGGCTGCCGACCAGCCGGAAATCGCCTGCCGTCACAACCACTTCCGGCGTCGCTTTGAGTGCCTCGGACAGCGTCCTGACGGCGGCGGCCGGAACCCCCAGCGGACGAAGCCGCCGCTCCCAGCCGGCGGCGGTGTCGGTGGCAAGCATCGACGTGACGACGCCGAGTACTTCATCCCGCCGGGCCACCCGCTCGGCCATGGTCTCGAATCCACCGATGCCCGCTTCCGTGGCGAAGGATTTCCAGAAGCCGTCGTGTGTGATGAACAGTGCGAGATATCCGTCGGCGGTCGGAAATAGCTGCGCCGGAACGTAATACGAATGCGCCCCGTGGGGCCGGCGCTGGGGCTCGACGCCGTTGTTGAGGTAGGCGGAGGCGTGGTAGTTGAGCTGCGACAGCATCACGTCGCGCAGCGACACGTCCACCTGCCCCCCGGTGCCGGAGATGATCTTGGCCAAAAGTCCTAACGCGGCACACATTCCGGTGGAGTTGTCGGCCGACGAGTAGCCGGGCAGCGTCGGAGGGCCATCCGGGTCGCCGGTCAGCGCGGCGATGCCGACGCCCGCCTGCACCACGTAGTCGAAGGCCGGATCGTCGCCGCCGTTGAGGCCGAACCCGGTGATCGCGACACAGACGATCCGCTCGTTGTGCCGACGTAGCGCGTCGTAGGTGAGCCCGAGGCGCCGGATGGCCGACGGCTTGAGGTTCACCAGCAGGGCGTGCGACTCGGCGACCAGCTCGCCAAGCCGTTGCTGTCCCGCATCGGAATTCAGGTCGAGGCAGACGCTGGACTTGTTGCGATTGATGCTGGCGAAGTAGCTGGCCCCGACACCGCGGGAGATCTCCCCGCCGCGCGGCTCGATCTTGATGACTTCGGCGCCGAGGTCGGCCAGCAGCATGGTCGCGTACGGACCGGCCAGCATGGTGCCGACCTCGAGGATGCGTATCCCCGCCAGGGGCCCGGCGCTGTCCGTCAACGCAACTCCGCCGCGAGCGAGGCCAGCATCTCCCGTGTGCGCCGCTTGGAGGCGACGAGTTCGTCCCGGTTGTCGCCGATGGGCAGCAGGCGCACCGACAGGTCGGTCACCCCGGCGTCGGCGAAGCGGCGCATCCGGGCCAGGATCGCCTCCGAATCGCCCGCCGCGCACAGATCGCCGACGTCGCGGGCGTCGCCACGATCGAGCAGGCGCTGGTAGTTGGGCGACACCTCGGCCTCGCCGAGGATGCGGTTGGCCCGCTGCTTGGCCTCGTCGACTTGTCCAGGCGCACAAAGGCATACGGGGATGCCCGCGACGATACGCGGCGCCGGCCGACCGGCATCCGCGGCGGCCTTGGTGATCTTCGGCGCGATGTGCTCGCCGATGGCGCGCTCGTCGGCCATCCACAGCACGGTGCCGTCGGCGAGTTCGCCGGCAATCTGCAGCATCACCGGCCCCAGCGCGGCGACCAGCACCGGCATCGGGGTGTCGGCACCGATCGCCGTCGGGTTGTGCACCGTGAACGAATCGTTCTCGACATCGACCGGTCCGGGGCCGGCGACGGCGGCGTTGAGCACCTGCAGGTAGTCGCGGGTGTACGCGGCCGGCTTCTCGTACGGCAACCCGAGCATGTCCCGAATGATCCAGTGGTGCGACGGCCCGACACCCAACGCCAACCGTCCCCCGGCCACCGCATGCGTCGAGAGCGCCTGGCGGGCAAGGGCAATCGGATGCTGGGCCTGCAACGGCACCACCGCGGTGCCGAGCTCGATGCGGGAACTGTGCGCGGCCATCAGCGACACCATGGTCAGGCAGTCGAAGTCGTTGGGCACCTGCGGCATCCACGCGGTGTCCAGCCCGGCGGATTCGGCCCATTCGATATCCGAGACCAGTTTTTCCACCTTGCGGGCCATATCGCCACGCTCGGCCCCGATCATCACTCCGACGCGCACTGTTCCTCCACAACGGGTTCGGGGGTTCCGGTCAGCGCGCGGATCTCGCGCACCAGCACGTCGAGCGCCGTCCCGGTCGGGAATACCGCTGCGGCTCCGGCAGATAGCAGTTTGGGCACGTCGGCGTGCGGGATGGTTCCCCCGACGACGACGGCGATGTCGGCGGCGTCCGCGGCGCGCAGCGCCTCGACAGTGCGCGCGGTGAGCGCCAGATGCGCACCGGACAGGATGCTCAGGCCAACCACGGCGACGTCTTCCTGGACGGCGATCGACGCGATGTCCTCGATGCGCTGACGAATGCCGGTGTAGATGACCTCGAATCCGGCGTCGCGCAGCGTGCGGGCGACGATCTTCGCGCCGCGGTCGTGCCCATCGAGGCCGGGCTTGGCAACCAGAATCCGCGCGGCCATCAGAACACCACCGGTTGCTGGAATTCGCCCCACACCGCTTTGAGCGCGGAGACCATCTCCCCGACGGTGCAGTAGGCGTTGGCGCAGTCGATCAGCTTGTGCATGAGGTTGTCGGTCCCCGCGGCGGCCTGCGACAGGGCCGTCAGGCTGGATGTTACTGCGGCCGAATCCCTTTCGGCCTTCACCTTGGACAGCCGTTTGAGCTGCAGATCACGTCCTTCGGCGTCGAGCTCGTAGGTGACGACGTCGTGTTCCGGCTCCTCGGTCACGAACCGGTTCACCCCCACGACCGGGCGGGTGCCGGATTCGACGTCCTGATGCATCTTGAAGGCCTCGTCGGCGATCAGGCCCTGCAGGTAACCGTCCTCGATCGCCTGGACCATTCCGCCGTGCCGCTCGAGGTCGGACATGATCTCGACGATGCGCGCCTCGGTGGCGTCGGTGAGCGCCTCGACGAAGTATGAACCGCCCAGCGGATCCGCGACGCTGGCGACTCCCGTTTCGTGGGCCAGGATCTGCTGGGTGCGCAACGCCAGCGTGGTGGTTTCCTCGGTGGGCAGGGCGAAGGGCTCATCCCAGGCCGCGGTGAACATCGACTGGACACCGCCCAGCACCGCGGCCATCGCCTCGTAGGCCACCCGGACGATGTTGTTGTGGGCCTGCGGCGCGTACAGCGACGCGCCACCGCAGACGCAGCCGAAGCGGAACATCGCCGCCTTGTCCGTCGTCGCCCCGTAGCGCTCCCGCACGATCGTCGCCCAACGACGCCGTCCCGCACGGTATTTGGCGATCTCCTCGAAGAAGTCGCCGTGGGTGTAGAAGAAGAACGAGATCTGCGGCGCGAACTGGTCGATCGTCATGCGACCGCGCTGCACCACCGTGTCGCAGTAGGTCACGCCGTCGGCCAGGGTGAACGCCATCTCCTGCACGGCGTTTGCCCCGGCGTCGCGGAAATGCGCGCCGGCCACCGAGATCGCGTTGAACCTGGGGACCTCGGCCGCGCAGAACTCGATGGTGTCGGCGATCAGCCGCAGCGACGGCTCCGGCGGCCAGATCCAGGTTCCGCGCGACGCGTACTCCTTGAGGATGTCGTTCTGGATGGTCCCGGTGAGCTTCGCCCGCGGTATCCCCTTCTTCTCGGCGGCGGCGACGTAGAACGCCAACAGGATCGCCGCCGTTCCGTTGATGGTCATGCTCGTGCTGAGCTTGTCCAGCGGGATGCCGTCGAACAGGATCTCGAAGTCGGCCAGGGTGTCCACGGCGACGCCGACCCGGCCGACCTCCTCGCCGAACTCGGGGTCGTCGGAGTCGTAGCCGCACTGGGTGGGCAGGTCGAGCGCCACGGACAGCCCGGTCCCGCCCTGCTCGAGCAGGTAGCGGTAACGGCGATTGGATTCCTCGGCGGTGCCGAATCCCGAGTATTGCCGGAAGGTCCAGAGCTTGCCGCGATAGCCGGACGCGAAGTTGCCCCGGGTGAAGGGGAACTCCCCCGGCTGCGGAGGCTCCGCGGTCACGTCCGCCGGCCCGTAGACGGGCTGCAGCGGGATGCCAGACGGAGTGTGGGCCGTATTATCCATCGATGAATAACGTACTTGCAAAAAAAGAGAATGCCAATACCACACGGCTGACCTGGGCAAATAACTTCAATTCGGGCGGGTTGCGGCCGTGGTTGACGGCCGCGCCCTAAGCTCCTGGTCGCAAGGGCCGAGACGACGGAGGTCGACATGACCGTTTCCAGACCATCGGCAGCGGACATCGAAGCCGCGGCCAATCACTTCGGCTTCCATCTCGACGCCGACGCCCAACGTAGCTACCTGGAGGTTGTGCGCCACACGTTGAGGTCTTATGACGTGATCGACGAGCTGTACGACGAGCTCGCACGCCCGACAGTTCCGGACCGGGCCTATCGGTTCCCGGAACCCGGCGACAACCCCCTCGGCGCCTGGTATGTCACCACCGAAATTGCCACTGGCGCCGAAGGGCCGCTGAGCAGCCGGGCCGTGGCGATCAAAGACAACATCGCGGTGGCCGGCATTCCGATGATGAATGGATCACGCGCGGTGGAGGGCTTTGTCCCCAGCCGCGATGCGACCGTCGTCGAGCGGCTGCTTGCCGCCGGAGCGACGATCGTCGGCAAGAGCGTCTGTGAGGATCTATGCGCGTCCGGGTCCAGCTTTACCTCGGCCTCCGGCCCGGTACGCAACCCATGGGACACCACGCGCGAAACCGGAGGGTCATCCAGCGGCAGCGGCGCATTGGTCGCCGCCGGTGAGGTCGAGCTGGCGCTCGGCGGCGACCAGGGCGGATCGATCCGGATCCCGGCGTCGCTGTGCGGCATTGTCGGACACAAGCCAACGCACGGGCTGATCCCCTACACGGGAGCTTTCCCGATCGAGCGGACGATGGATCACCTCGGCCCGATGACGCGGACCGTCGCTGACGCCGCGCTGCTGCTCACCGTGCTCGCCGGACCCGACGGCCAAGACCCGCGCCAGCCGTCCGAGATCGCCGCGGTCGACTATCGGGCAGCCCTCACCGGCGACGTGGCCGGCATGCGAGTGGGCGTTGTCACCGAAGGCTTCGGGCAACCCGGCTCGCTACCCGAAGCGGACGACCTGATCCGGTCGGCGGCCGAGCGGTTCACCGAGATCGGTTGCACCGTAGCCGAAATCAGTGTGCCGTGGCACCGCCACGCCCTACATCTGTTCGCCGTCCTCTTTACCGACGGCGCTAGCTATCAGATGTTGGATGGCAATGGCTATGGGCTCGGCGCCGGCGGCCTGTACGACCCAGAACTCATCGCGCACTTCGCAAGACAGCGAGTCGTCAAGGCCGACGAGCTCTCCAGCATCATCAAGGCGACGGCACTATGCGGCCACTTTGGCTTGAAAGTGCTCGGCGGCGCCAGCTACGCCAAAGCACGCAACCTGGTGCCGCAGCTGCGCGCCGCCTACGACGCGGCGCTCACGCAATACGACGTACTGCTCATGCCGACCGTGCCCGCCACCGCCAACCGCCTCCCGGCCGGCAGCCCGCAAGAACTCGCACTGCTCGAACGCATGGTCGGTAAGGCAACAAACACCGCACCCATCGACATCACCGGCCATCCGGCGATCTCGGTACCCGCCGGCCTGCTCGATGGCCTGCCCGTTGGGATGATGATCGTGGGCAAGCCATTTGACGACGCCACGGTCCTGAAGGTCGCCGATGCCTTCGAATCTCTTTACGGGGGTTTCCCCGCGGCCCCGAACCCGACAGCGTAAAGGTTATGCGCGGCAGAGGATTTCGCCGTGCGGCATCGACAGCCAGCCATCCGGGGCCGCGGCCCAGGCCCGCCACGCAGCGGAGATCTCCTCGAGCTGCGCTGCGGTGGCCAGACCCGACGCCAGCAATTCCCGACCCACGTCCGAGTGCATGATCCGGTCGGCCCACATCCCGCCCCACCAGTCGCGGGTGTCGGCGGTCGCGTAGCACCAGACGCTGCCCGACGGCGTGACGTCGTCGAAGCCGGCCTGAAGCGCCCACGACAGCAGGCGCCGGCCGGCGTCGGGTTCGCTGCCGTTGGCGCGGTGCGCCTTTCGATAGAGATCGAGCCACAAATCCAGCTCGGGAAGCTGCGGGAACCAGATGAAGCCGGCGTAGTCGGCGTCCCGCGCCGCGACGATTCCACCCGGCCGGCACACTCGCCGCATCTCCCGCAGCGCCCGCACCGGATCGGCGACGTGCTGCAACACCTGATGGGCGTGCACGACGTCGAACGCGTCGTCGGGAAAGTCGAGGTTGTGCACGTCCGCCGTCGCGAACGTGACGTTCGACAGGCCGCGCCCCTCGATTTCGGCGCGGGCCACGTCCAGGACGTCGACGACCTGATCGACGGCCACCACCGCTGCGGGGGCAACCCGCTCGGCGAGGTCGGCGGTGATCGTGCCGGGGCCGCATCCGATGTCCAGCACGGTCAACGCCGGCCTCAGGTGAGGCAGCAGGTACGCGGCCGAGTCTTCCGCGGTGCGTCGCCGATGGCTCCGCAGCACCGACTCGTGATGCCCGTGCGTGTAGCGGGCCCGGGGTTCGTCGTCCATGCGCAAAGCCTAACCGGTCCGGACCACATTATGAAATTTTCGTCTCACTATACGAGACACCCTAATCGACGGGAACGTTGAGGATCGGGCGGTCGACCGCCGCACCCGGACCGTCGAAGTGCCACCACTCCCCGGAGTAGGGGGCCAGCCCGCCGTACTGCATGGCGTCCCGCAAGCGGGCCCGATTCGCCTGTTCGTCGGCGCTGACACCCTGGGTCGCGTAAGCCGTTGCGCGCGAGGAGAAGTCGTCGAAGTCGGTGCCCATGTCCGCCAGGCACAAACCGTCGACCTGCCGCTCGGGCGGGCACTGCTGCTGCACGCTGGTGAACGTCACATCAACCGAAAGCCCGGACTCGTGGCTGTGCGCATACGCGCCCGGGCGCGCCACCCACGCCGGGTTGGGCACGGCGTTGAACAACTTGACCTGCACGTCGTGCGGCCGGTAGCAGTCCCAGAACACCAGCACATGGCCCTGCGGGCGCAGCGCCGTCGCGGCCGTCGCCAGCCTGGGGGCAATGGACTGGTGCACCAGGCACCGGGCGTCGGAGGGATACAACTGCGTGTGGGTGAAGTTGTTGGTCGTCGCGTAGCGCAGGTCGATGATGGCGTCGGGCACCACACTGCGGACGTCGACGAAACCGGCCGCGCGCGCCGCGTCGCTGACCGGGGGCACGTCAGGATTGGCCTGCGCGGGTGCGGCACCGGCGACCAAAGCAAGGGCTACCCCGAGCACAACCGTCAGACGCATTTGCTCATTCTCGCGGTTCACCGGCTCGGATCACGCTCAATCCGCGGCGATGTCGCCGTCGACGTAGCGCTGCAGGTTGGGCGCCATCGCGGCGACGACCTCGTCCTCGGGCATCGAGGCGATCGGCTCGATCTTCCAGACGTAGCGCAACAACGCGAACCCGATCAGCTGGCTGGCGATCAGGCCGCTGCGGCGCAGCCGCTCGTCCTCGTCGTCCCCGAGGGTGGATCCGCCGATCAGGCCGCGCTCCACGATCAGCCGCAGCTTTTCGCGGGTCTTGGCCTCGTGGGCGGCGGTCAGCACCACCGCGCGCAGCGCGGCGCCGATGTCCTCGTCGGCCCAGATGTCCAGCACATTGCGGATCAGTCGCTCGCCCAGTTCGGACTTCGGCGTGGCCCACGTCGCGGTGACCGAATCGAGCCACTTCTGCGGCGGCGCGGTGGCGGCGTCGAGCAGCCCCTCCTTGGAGCCGAAGTAGTGGTAGATCAGCGCCGGGTCGACGTCCGCGGCGCGGGCGACCGCACGGATCGCCGTGCCGGCCCAGCCGTGTTCGGCGAATTCCGCGCGGGCCGCGGAGACGATGCGCGCCGCCAGCACGCCGCGCCCGTCGCGCGGACCCGGGGTGATCGATCGTCTTGCCACGGTCACACCATACCGTGAAATTTCATCTTGCGTTGAGACTAGTTTCAACGTAGTGTGAAACTATGAGCACGATGCTGAACGGCCCGCAGACCACCGGCCGGCAATACCGCAACCTCAGCGAGCCGCAACACGCGAAGCGCAGCGACATCAACACCGCGATCGCCATGCGTGACGGCACAAGGCTTTTGGCCGACGTACATCGGCCCGACTCCGACGGCCGCTTCCCGGCGCTGCTCGCCGCGTCGCCCTATCCGCGGCAGATGCAGGACCTGGGCGCCCCGGCCGGCTTCATCGAGGCCGGCGTGACGGACTTCTGGGTGCCGCGCGGCTATGTGCACGTCATCGCCAACCTGCGCGGCACCTGCGGTTCGGGCGGCACCTTCAGCTTCTTCGACGCGCAGGAACGCCGGGACGTGTACGACCTCGTCGAGTGGGTCGCGGCCCAGCCCTGGTGCGACGGGAACGTCGGCATGATCGGCATCAGCTACTTCGCGATGACCCAGCTCGAAGCGGCCGTGGAGCGGCCGCCGCACCTCAAGGCGATCTTCCCGCTCGCCGTCACCGCCGATCTTTACGACGGTGCCAACCACCACGGCCTGCTCAGTTCGTCGTTCGTCACGCCGTTCCTCGCGATGATGGGCCTGACCTCCGAGCGCAGCGACAGGCTCTGGCGCAGCAAGCCGGTCCGCCTGGCCCGCCGGGTGCTGAAAAGCCAACGCGTGCACAAGAAGTTCGAGACCGCCAACGGCGAGGCGGCGGTGACCATGCTCCGCCAACTTCTTCGGCTGCCGCACAATCCGCACCCGTGGGACGAGTTGTGGCAAGAGGCCGTCCTCAAACACCCGACCCGCGACGAGTGGTGGGAGCAGCGAAACCTGTTGCCGCTATTGAAGGAAATCGACATACCGGTCTACCTCGGGTGCGACTGGGAGAACGTGCCGCTGCACCTTCCCTCGACCTTCACCACGTGGAATGGCTTGTCGGACAACGCTTGCGTTCGGATGGGCATGCTGGGCAAGTACGGGCTGACATGGCCGTGGGAGAGCATGCACACCGAGGCGCTGGCCTGGTACGACCATTGGCTGAAGGGCCGCGACACCGGTATCACCGACGGGCCACCGATCCGGTACTTCCTACCCGGCGCCGACGAGTGGCGCACCGCCGACTCGTGGCCGCCGTCGCAAGCCCCGCATCGGGAACTCGCCCTTCGCGTCGACGGCACCCTGGGCGAGGGCGAAGGTGAGCCGGGCGGTCGCGAATTCATGGTCCTGGGCGGCGGGCTGGGCCGGGCCAGGCCCAGCGCAATCGATCCGCCGTCGGCGCTGACCTGGACGAGCGAACCGCTCGGCGAGGACGTCGACGTGGTCGGCGACATCGAGCTGCGGCTGGTCGCCTCGGCGACGGCGATCGATACCGCCTGGATGGCGACGCTGCAGGACGTGGCGCCCGGCGGCGAGGCCACCGCTGTGACGGCGGGCTGGCTGCGGGCCAGCATGCGCGAGGTCGACGACGCGGCCAGCCGCCCCGGCGCGCCAGTGTTGCCGTGCCGCACCGCGCAGGGGGTGCCGCTGGGCGAGAACGTCGAGTATCGAATCCCGTTGGTGCCCAACGCCCGACGGTTTCGGGCCGGCCACCGGATACGCCTGATCCTCACCAGCGACGACCAGGACCCGTCGGCGCCGGTGATCATGAACTTCCGCCACGCCAGCGTCGGCACCAGCAGCCTGAACACGGTTCGTTCGTCGTCGCGGCTGCTGATCCCGGTGCTCGGCTAACCATTGATGAACCGCGATCCGTGATCTATCGTCCCGGGTAGCCGATCGGCTAGTCTGCGGCCGCGGCTCGGAGGAGCGAACACGATGGCCGGTCTCGGCGTGGGCGTCATGCACAACACGATCAATTCGCGCTTCGGCCCGAAGCCGCTGATCCACGCCGACTACCTGACCGGGCTCGCCTGCGGGGCCGACTCGTTCTGGGTGGCCGACCACCTCAGTTCGGCGTGGCCGCCGTCGATGTGGAACACCAGGCACGTGGGCGCCGCCCGGGTGATCCCCAAGATCGACGCTCACCTCGAGCCGTGGACGATGCTCGGCTACCTGGCCGGCCGCAACCGGCTCGGCCGGATGCGCCTCGGGGTGGCCGTGACCGACGCCGGCAGGCGCAATCCGGCGGTCACCGCACAGGCCGTGGCGTCGTTGCACCTGTTGACGCGGGGCCGGGCGGTGCTGGGCATCGGAACCGGCGAGCGGGAAAGCAACGCACCCTACGGCGTCGACTGGTCCAAGCCGGTGGCCCGCTTCGAGGAGGCGGTGGCCACCATCCGGGCGCTGTGGAACTCCAACGGCGAGTTGGTCACCCGCGACTCGCCGTTCTTCCCGTTGCACAACGCGACTTTCGCGCTGCCCCCGTACAAGGGCAAGTGGCCGCAGATCTGGATCGCCGCGCACGGGCCGCGCACGATGCGCGCCACGGGGCGATACGCCGACGGGTGGTTCCCCGGCACGACGCGTGCGACCGAATATGGCGAGCAGCTCGGGATCGTTCGGGCCGCGGCGTCGGATGCGGGACGCGACCCGATGGCGATCACCCCGGCGCTCATCCGCTTCATTGTGACCGGCCGGTCCCGCGGCGAGGTTGACGAAGTAGTGAATTCCGATATCGCCAAGGTGTTTACGCTCAACTGCCCCGCCAAGGACTGGGCCCGCCACGGCGCGGAACACCCGATGGGCGCCGACTTCGCCGGCGTGCAGGACCTCATTCCGCAGTTGATCGACGAGGATACGGCGCTGTCCTATGCGGCTAAGGCCCCGCGATCGCTCGTCGAGGAGTTGTTCGCGGTGGGCACGCCCGACGAGGTCGTCGAACAGATCGCGGAGTTCCGCGACAACGGCATGCGGTATCTCGTGGTGGGCAACGCCGGCGCGATCCAACCGAGCCTGCGCAAGAGCGCGTCCGCGAGCGCGCCCTACATCAAGGTCGTGCGCGGCCTGCGGAAACTCTGAGCGAGGAGATGGTCTTGCGATGCCGATGATCGATCTGACGTTCGTGCGTGGCTCGGTGGACGACGACGCGCTGGGGCGGCTGGCCGACGAGCTGGTGACCGCGCTGCTGCGCGCGGAACGCGCCCCGGACACACCGTTTCTGCGGGACAACACGTGGGTGTACCTGCGCCCGGTGGAGGCCGGCGAGCTTTCGGTCGGCGGCCGCGGCCCGGGCGCGCCCCGCTTCCGGGTTGACCTGACCGTGTTCGAAGGGGCGCTGGATCGGCACCGCAAGGAACAACTCGCGGCCGACGTGCACGGTGCGGTGTGCACCGCGGCGGGAATCGAGCCGCAGGGCCCGCGCGCATTTCACGTTTGGACGCTGATCCACGAGGTCCCCGAGGGCAATTGGGCCGGCGGCGGCAAGGTCATCTACTACCAACAGGTGAAAGGCCTTGTGGCTGAGGACATGCCCGACGAACGCCTGGCCTGAACGCCCGCCCAACCCGCCGGACCGCTTTATGCTGGCGTAGGAGGGAGGGGCCGATGGCGTCCGTGTTCGCGCAGCCGCAGCTGATGGCGCAGACGGCCGCCGAGGTGTCGGCGATTGGTTCGACACTCGACGGCGCCGGGGCGGCCGCGGCGGGCAGGACAACCGGCGTGGTGGCGGCGGCCGCCGATGAGGTGTCCGAGGCGGTTGCGAGCCTATTCACCGCGTACGGCCGGGAGTGGCAGGCGCTGATCGGGCGGGCGGCGGCGTTCCACAGTGAGTTCGCCCGGGCGCTGTCCGCGGCCGGCGACGCTTACGCGAGCACCGAGGCCGCCGGTGTGGCGGCGCTCGCCGCGACCGGCGGCACGACCAGCGCGACGGACCCGCCGGTGACATTCGTGCTGGGCGGCAGCGGAATGCCTTTCCCTCCGCCGGATTTCGTGGCCAACGTAGTCAGCAAGTACGTCGCACCCAATTTCCCCGTCGGCCTGGTGCAGGCACTGTTCATGCCGGCGGGCGAATACCCGGATAGCGGCATCAAAGACTTGATGCAAAACATTTCGATAGCCCGGGGCGTCACGGCCCTGAACAACGCGATCCAACAGCAACTCACCGCCGGAAACACCGTGAACGTTCTGGGCTATTCGCAGGGCGCCAACATCGCCGCGCTGGAAATGCAATTGTTGGACCCCGCCGGCACGCCGAGCAATCTACCGATAAACTTTGTGCTGCTTGGCAATTCGATGAATCCCAACGGCGGCTGGGACGCGCGCTTCCCGGATTTGAGCTTGCCGACGTTGGGCTTTTCTACCCTTGGCCCAATGCCGACGAATGACTTCGCGACCAAGGTCTACACGCTCGAATACGACGGCTGGGCCGACTTCCCGCAATACCCGATCGATATCTTCGCCGACCTGAATGCCGTGGCGGGAATGGTGACCGTGCATGGAGGCTATGAGAACCTCACTCCCACGCAGATCAATTCGGCGGTGGTATTGCCGACCCAGGGTCCGACGACCACCACCTTCTACATGATTCCGACCCAGAACCTGCCGCTGCTGGATCCGGTGCGGTACATCCCCTATGTCGGCAACCCGATCGCGGATTTGGTCCAGCCGGTGTTGAGGCCTCTGGTCAACTGGGGCTACGGCGATCCAAATTTCGGCTGGTCCACCGGGCCGGCCGACGTGCCGACCCCGTTCGGATTCTTACCGCCGCTCAGCGACACGGCGGCGCTGGGGCCGGCCCTGGTCAGTGGGCTTCATCAGGGCGTCGGGGCCGCGATCGGCGACCTTTCTGCCGAAGGCCCCCCGCAGCTGCCGTCGCTGCACGACCTATCGCAGGCGCTCACATCATTCTCATCGGCGCCCGGCACACCGGCCCCGCCCACCGGGCAGCCCTCGATAACCGACCTCATCTCGGGCTTGGAGGCCGCGAACACGCAGATCGTCGGCGCCGCGACGACGGCGTTCTCGACGGCCTACTCGACGCTGCTTCCGTCGGCGGACATCACCACCGCCGTGCTCGTCTCGTTGCCGTCCTACGACTTGAACCTGTTCTTGAACGGGGTAACCCAGATGGTCAACGGTCAGCCCCTCACCGGGCTCGTCAACGCGATCGGCTCCCCGATCGCCGCCGATGTCGGATTGTTGCCGATGCTAGGCGGTTTGGAAGTTGCCGTCCTCGGGGAGGCCGCGTATTCGATCGTCACCGGGACGCCGTACGGGAGTTTCTGATTGGTGGCCAGGGGCGGGATCGAACCGCCGACCTTCCGCTTTTCAGGCGGACGCTCGTACCGACTGAGCTACCTGGCCGGAAGGCATTGAGTGCCTCGCCGTGTTGGCGACCCTGACGGGACTCGAACCCGCGACCTCCGCCGTGACAGGGCGGCGCGCTAACCAACTGCGCCACAGGGCCTCGCTGTTGCTCCGCGTCTCCGCGTCGCGTACCCCCAACGGGATTCGAACCCGTGCTACCGCCGTGAAAGGGCGGCGTCCTAGGCCACTAGACGATGGGGGCCAGAACCGAATCACTTCGGGGGCACTCGCAACGCAGTTACCGTTGGGAGCCACGTCAGCTTAGGTCACCGCAGGCCCAATCCTCAAACGAGCGGCGTCCGAGCCCCGCCGGCAACCCAGTATCCTGAACGTTCGCGCCCCTATAGCTCAGTTGGTAGAGCTACGGACTTTTAATCCGCAGGTCCTAGGTTCGAGTCCTAGTGGGGGCACTGACCAGCGCTTATTGCCCGACAGATGCCCGACGGCGCCACGGCCGAGTCTGCGAGCTCCTGGCCCCACGGGCGCGCGGCAGGCCCCGGTTTCACCGTCGAACGCCTTGACTATGCTCGGCAAGATGAGTGTCGATGCGGCCTACCCAAACGCGCCAGTAGCCCTGGTAACCATGGAAATCCGTCACCCAGCAACGGATTCCCTCACCGAATCATCGAGCGCGGAGCTGAGGCGCCTGCTCGCGGACCTGTTGCCCATCGAACGCCAGGCGCAAGACGTCGCCTGGGCGATGGGCGCCGGCGGGCAACCGCAACCGGCCGCCGAGCGCTTCGTCCGTTACGTCAACCGCGACAACACGCTCGCCGCCTCGATGAAGACCCAGGCGGTCGTGATCGAAACCACCGCCTACAGCAACTTCGAGACGCTGGTCGACCTGGTGATGCGGGTCATCGACGCCCGCGCGCAGTTCTCGCCGATCGTCGGGGTGGAACGCCTCGGCCTGCGCTACGTCCTCGAGATCCGCGTCCCGCAGGGTGTGGATGGCCGCATCGAATGGAGCAACTGGATCGCCGAGCCGCTGCTCGGACCGCAGCGCATCGCGCCCGCCGGGCTGACCCTGACGGAATGGCAGGGTGCGGCGGTCTACCGGGAGGCGCAGCCGGGCAAGTCCATGATCGTGCGCTACGGCCCGGGCGTGGGTCAGGCGCTGGACGCGAGCTACCACCTGCGCCGGACCATGCCGGCCCAACAGGGACCGTTCTTCCTGATGGACATCGACAGCTTCTGGACTCCGCTCGGCTCGATCCCCGAGTACGACCGCAACACCGTGCTGGCGACCTTCCAGGACCTGTACGACCCGGCCCGCACCGTGTTCCAGGAGATGCTCACCGACCGCCTGAAGGACGACCTGCTCAGCCGGTAAGCGTCGCGCGGGTGTAAGTCACGTCGGCGAAGGCTTCGGCGAGTTCGTCGTCGGGATAGACGAAGCCGTTGGCGGCGTGCAACTCGCTGACGGTTTGCGACGACGTCCGCCAGCCGCGCTGCTGCAGATGGTCGAGTATGTGGCTGCGGTGACCGTGATAGACGAGATCGTTGAAGTCGATCTCGAACCCGAGTTCGCTCATCCGGTCGTGGTGTGCGCGCCACCGCTCGTCGGCGAAAATGGCTGTGTCGGGCACGAATTCGAAAGCCAGGCGGCTGTCGGGGGCGCTCAACGCGGTGATGTTGTCGAACAGCGCGTCCTGGGCCTCGTCGGGCAGGTACACCAATAGGCCTTCGGCGCTCCAGGCCGCGGGAGCCTTCGGGTCGAAGTCGGCGCCCCGCAGCGCCGCGGCCCAGTCGTCACGCAGGTCGATCGCGACGGTGCGCCGCTCGGCAGTCGGCTCGGCGCCGAGGTCGCGCAGCGTCAGCGTCTTGAACTCGATCACCTCCGGCATGTCGATCTCATAGACCACGGTGCCCGCAGGCCACGGCAGTCGGTACGCGCGCGCGTCGAGCCCCGACGCCAGGATGACGACCTGGTTGATGCCGCTTTGCGCGGCGTCGAGGAAGAACTGGTCGTAGAAGCTGGTGCGGCAGGCCATCCCGCGCGCCATGCGCTGTGGGTCGAACTCGGATTCGGCGCCGACCGGGATCTCGCCGTTGACCAACCGGACATAGACGTCGATGCCGACGGCGCGCACCAACGGCGCCGCGTACGGATCGTCGATCAACTTCTCGTCGGTCGACAGCGCCCGCTGGGCGGCGACCATGGTGGCCGTGGCCCCGACGCTCGTCGCAAGGTCCCAACGATCACGATCGGTCCGCGCCATGGTGTTTCCTCATCCCAGCCGAAAAACATAGACAATCTAGTTACTATCACAGCGCCGCTCACCCATCCGCGCGGGACTACCCTGCGACCTGTGACGGACTTCGCCCAGCGGACGATCGACCTGGCCCGCCAGAACGTCGCCGAGGGCGGTCGCCCGTTCGCCACGGTCATCGTCAACGACGGCGAGATCCTGGCCGAGAGCGCCAACAGGGTCGCCCAGACCAACGATCCGACCGCGCACGCGGAGATACTGGCCATCCGCGAGGCGTGCATGCGACTCGGCACCGAGCACCTCGTCGACAGCACCATCTACGTGCTGGCCCACCCGTGCCCGATGTGCCTGGGCTCGCTGTATTACTGCTCGCCCAGGGAAGTCGTGTTCCTCACCACGCGCGAGGCTTACGGGCAGTACTACCTGGATGACCGCAAGTACTTCGAGCTCGCCACGTTCTACGACGAGTTCGCCAAGGCCTGGGACCACCGTCGGCTGCCGATGCGCTACCAACCCGAGGAAGCGGCGGTGGACGTCTACCGGTTCTGGAACGAATGCAACGGCGGCCGGCGCCAAGCCACGGTCGTTCCGCCGGGATGAAGCGGCTACTATCTGCGTATGCATGCAGATAGTAGCGAAGGCCGCCTGCCCGACGACCAGGCCGGCCTCGTCGTCGAGGTGTTCCGGATGCTCGCCGACGCCACCCGCGTACAAGTGCTGTGGTCGCTGACCAATCGCGAGATGTCGGTCAACGAACTCGCCGAGCACGTGGGCAAGCCCGCGCCGTCGGTGTCCCAGCACCTGGCCAAGCTGCGGATGGCGCGGCTGGTCCAGACGCGCCGCGAGGGAACCACCATCTTTTACAGCCTGGAGAACGACCACGTTCGCCAGCTCGTCATCGACGCGGTGCGCAACGCGGAGCACGCCGGCCCCGGTGTTCCCCTCCATCACCGAGCCGAGGGCGGGCTGAAGGCGGTGTCCAACGGCCCTAAACGACAACCTATTTCACACCCGAAAGGTAAACGATGACCGAACAGCACAGCCACGATGCACCGCACGCGCACGAGCACCGCCATGCCGACGGCGCTCACTCACACGCGCACACCACGCACGACCACGACCACGTCACGCACGAGCACGCGCACACCCACGACGACGGAACCGAGCACACTCACACGCACGTGCACCAGTGCGACCTCGAAGGCGCGCACGGCCACGCGCACGAGTAGCGGAAGCTAGGAGACCCTCGGACAGTAGTGCTTCGGGTTGTCGCGCTCATCCAGCGGCGGCAGGTTGCGCGCCGGCGTCTGCACCAGGGGTGTGTCGTGCGGAATACGCCCGGTCACGCGATCCCAGCCCGCGCGCGCCCGCGGGTGTTTGCGGTATCGCGTTGGTACGCAGGCAAAGACGAGGCGGACGAGATCGCCGAACCGGCGGTGCAGCCATTCGTCGCGGCGCGACCACCGGTAGCCCATCAGCTCGCGCACGGGCGGATCGTAGAGACCGACGGTGAGCCACACGAAGAACGGGGCCATCAGTTTGCGCTGCGCGGCCCACGCCGCGTCCGGAAGCCATTGGGCGAACGGTGGTTTGGCCAGATCGGTCAGGTCGAGGACCGCGCGCGCGGCGTAGTTGTTCTCTAACACGTTGCGACACATGTGCTCCCAGTACTCCTGGAACTCTTCCCAGGATGCCGGCACCGGCCGCATGCTCATGCCGTACATGCGATACCACTCGACATGCTCGTCGAAGAGCTGGCGCCGCTGCGCTTCGGTCAGCCCGCCGCAAAACCGCTCTGCCACATGGATGGTGCCGACGAAGAAGGTGGCGTGCGCCCAGTAGAAGACATCCGGGTTCAGCGCGTGGTAGCGCCGGCCCTGTTCGTCGACCCCCTTGATGTCGGTGTGATAGTCGCGCACCTCGGCGCCGGTGCCCGGGGCACGGTCGCCGTCGAACACGACGCCACCAATCGGATACAGCGAGCGCAGCAACCGCGGCCAGCGCTCCCGGAAGAACGTCGAATGGTCGATGACCGCCGCGCCGAGCTGCGGGTGCATGTTCTGCATGGATCCCGCCCACGGACCCTGCAGCATGCCGCGCCAGTCGCCGAAGTACCGCCAGGTCAACGAATCGGGCCCGAGGGGGCTCGGCGGCGTGGCGTAGCCCAGCGGTGACACCGGGCACCCACCGGCGACACCATCGGAGGCGCCGCTGTTCAGCGGGCGGGCCGCGGACGTATGTTGAGTCACTATTGGATCCCCGTAAGTATGTGGCAATTCTGACTACGTGCGTTGTCACTTTAGAGCTTAGGAGCGATGTGCAGACGGGTCAACGACGGGGGCGTTGGACCGGCGTGCCCCTCGAGAGCCGCCTCGCCCTCCGCCGCGACAACCTCATCACCGCGGGCGTGCAGTTGCTCGGCAGCGACCGCGGCCCCGCGCTGACGGTGCGTGCCGTATGCCGGAAGGCCGCGCTCACCGAACGCTACTTCTACGAAAGCTTCGCCGACCGCGACGAATTCGTGCGCGCCGTGTACGACGACGTCTGCACGCGCGCGATGAACACCCTCACCTCGGCGAAGACGCCGCGCGAGGCCGTCGAACAGTTCGTCGAGCTCATGGTCGACGACCCCGTGCGGGGCCGGGTGCTGCTCCTGGCGCCCGCGGTGGAGCCGGTGTTGACGCGGTCGGGCGCGGAATGGATGCCCAACTTCATCGACCTGCTGCAGCGCAAGCTGTCGCGCATCGGCGATCCGGTGCTGCAGAAGTTGATCGCCACCAGCCTGGTCGGCGGGTTGACGAGCCTGTTCACCGCCTACCTCAACGGCCGGCTCGGGGCCACCCGCAAGCAGTTCATCGACTACTGCGTCAACATGCTCTTCAACGCCGCGGCGCCCTACGTACCGCCCGCCGAGCAGGAGATGCCCGAGTAGCGGTTTCGCGCACACCCCGCACTGGCTAGCCGTAACGAGGCGGGTTTTCCGCGACGCCCGTCCACCGCCGAAAACTGGGCCGCGCGGCGCGCTGCGAGGAACTTGATGCTACCGGGAGACACAGATATATTGACTGCTACCCGCAGACACAGATAACTGGAGGGGCCATGTCAGCGGAGCTGACTGATTTACAGCTTTTGCATGAACTCGAACCGGTCGTGGAGAAGTACCTGAACCGGCATCTGAGCGTGCACAAGCCCTGGAACCCGCACGACTACATCCCGTGGTCGGACGGCAAGAACTACTACGCCCTCGGCGGCCAGGACTGGCACCCCGAGGAGAGCAAGCTCTCCGACCTCGCCCAGGTGGCGATGGTGCAGAACCTGATGACGGAAGACAATCTGCCCTCGTATCACCGCGAGATCGCGATGAACTTCGGTATGGACGGCGCGTGGGGGCAGTGGGTCAACCGGTGGACCGCCGAGGAGAACCGGCACGGGATCGCGCTGCGCGACTACCTGGTGGTGACCCGCGCGGTCGACCCGGTCGAACTGGAGAAGCTGCGCATCGAGGTGGTGAACCGCGGCTTCAGCCCGGGCCAGAATCACCAGGTTCGGGAAGACCTGTTCGCCGAGAGCCTGTTCGATTCGGTCATCTATGTCACGTTCCAGGAGCTGGCGACCCGGATTTCGCACCGCAACACCGGTAAGGCCTGCAACGAGCCGATCGCAGACCAGATGCTGGCAAAGATCTCGGCCGACGAGAACCTGCACATGATCTTCTACCGCGACGTCAGTGAGGCCGGGTTCGAGATCGATCCCAACCAGGCGACGAAGTCGCTGCACAAGATTCTGCGTAACTTCCAGATGCCAGGCTTCCAGGTACCCGAATTCCGGCGCAAAGCCGTTTTGATCGCCGTCGGGGGCGTGTACGACCCCCGCATCCACCTCGACGACGTCGTCATGCCGGTTCTTAAGAAATGGCGCTTCTTCGAGCGTGATGACATCACCGGTGAGGCTGCCGACTTGCGCGAAGACCTTGCCTTGCTGATCAAGGAACTCGAGGCAGCCTGCGACAAGTTCGAGGTGTCCAAGCGGCGCCAACTCGACCGGGAGGCCCGCACGGGCAAGAGGACCACCGCATTCGAGCTGCACCAGACCGCGGGCAAGCTGGCGATGAGCCGCCGGTAGGGCCGTGCGCATCGGTCCGATCACGCTCGCCAGCCCGGTGGTGCTGGCCCCGATGGCGGGCGTGACCAACGTCGCGTTCCGGACGCTGTGCCGTGAGCTGGAACTATCCAAGGTCGGCACCGTTAGCGGGCTGTACGTCTGCGAGATGGTGACCGCGCGCGCTCTGGTCGAGCGACACCCGGTCACGATGCACATGACGACATTCGCGCCCGACGAGTCACCCCGCTCGCTGCAGCTCTACACCGTCGACCCGGCGACCACCTACGCGGCCGCCCGGATGATCGCTGACGAGAACCTGGCCGACCACATCGACATGAACTTCGGCTGCCCGGTGCCCAAGGTCACCAAGCGTGGCGGCGGGGCGGCGCTGCCGTTCAAGCGGCGGCTGTTCGGCCAGATCGTCGCCGCGGCCGTGCGGGCCACCGAGGGCGCCGACATCCCCGTGACCGTGAAGTTCCGGATCGGCATCGACGACGAGCACCACACCCACCTGGACGCCGGCCGCATCGCCGAGGCCGAGGGCGCGGCCGCGGTCGCGCTGCACGCCCGCACGGCGGCGCAACGCTACTCGGGCACCGCCGACTGGGACCAGATCGCCCTGCTCAAGCAGCAGGTGCGGACCATCCCGGTGCTCGGCAACGGAGACATCTATGACGCCAGCGACGCGTTGGCGATGATGGCCAGCACGGGATGCGACGGCGTCGTCATCGGTCGCGGCTGCCTGGGCCGGCCCTGGCTCTTCGCCGAGTTGTCGGCCGCGTTCACCGGGAGCCCGGCCCCGACACCGCCCACGCTGGGCGAGGTCGCCGACATTGTGCGCCGGCACGGCCGGCTGCTGGCAGCGCATTTCGGCGAGGACAAGGGCATGCGCGACATCCGCAAGCACGTCGCCTGGTACCTGCACGGATTTCCCGCCGGATCCGAGTTGCGTCGGGCGCTGGCAATGGTCACGACGTTGGATGAGCTCGACATTCTGGTCGACCGGCTGGACCGCACCGTCCCGTTTCCGGACGCGGCGAGCGGCCCTCGCGGTCGGCAGGGCTCACCGGCCCGCGTGGCCCTTCCCGACGGCTGGCTGACCGACCCGGACGACTGCACGGTGCCCGCGGGGGCGGACGTCATGCACTCTGGCGGCTAAGCGTTAACACGCGCGAAATCGCGTCCGCGCCGATAACTCAGTACGATGTGGACCTTGCTGCATTGCGCTTCGGTGGGGGTCGGTTGCGTGCCGCCGCGGGAGCGCGGGAACACCGTGCGACCCACGGGTGGCACGGCTCGCGGCGCTGATGGCTAGTCCGGCGTCGCATCAGAGTTGCACCAGGGTTTTGGAGGCCGATCGGACATGGGTAATGGCGGCACTGACGCCACTCGTGGCCCTCGGCGCACCCCTCCGCCGACGCTGGGCGCCGCCCCATGGGAGCGGTTCGCGCAACCGCTGTCCGATCACAGCGTCCACCGCTGGCTGGCCGAGCCGGCCCCGGACGAGGGCGTCGAGCCTTTCGAGAGCGTTGAGGCCGTCGAGCCGCCGCTGGTCGAGGCCGAAAAGGCGGGGTCCCACACCGACGGCGGGCTCACGGTCGCCGATCTGATCGCCAAGGTCGGGGCCCCGAGCACCGCCCGGCCCAGTCACCACCACGCCGCACCGGACGCCGAAATTCCCGAGGCCGGGTCCGGCCTGCCCGTCGACCTGCAGGAAACGCAGGTAATCGAGACACCTGCCTATCTGTCCGAGCCCGCGCCGGAGCTGCCCGACCTCGAGGCCGCCGATTACGCGGATTACGACGAGTTCGAACCCGATGAGACCGAGGCCGGCCCCGCCCCCGAGCGGGAATCCGAGAACCGCGAGCCGAAGGCCAAGCGACGGCGGCGACGCCCGATCTTGGTGGCGGTGCGTTCCATGGCGGCATTCTCCGCGGTGCTGGCGCTGGCCCTGACCGGCGGGGCGTGGCAGTGGAGCGCGTCGAAGAACAACCGCCTCAACATCGTCAACGCACTCGACCCGAACTCGAGCGACATCCGCGATCCCGGCGGCCAGTACGGCGACGAAGACTTCCTGATCGTCGGGATGGACTCCCGGTCCGGGGACAACGCCAACATGGGCGCCGGGGACGCCGACGACGCCGGCGGGGCGCGGTCGGACACCGTGATGCTGGTCAACATTCCCGCCAACCGCAAACGCGTGGTGGCGGTGTCGTTCCCCCGCGACCTCGCGATCACTCCGATCCAATGCGAGGCGTGGAACCCCGACACCGGCAAGTACGGACCCCTCTACGACCAGAAGACCAAGACCTGGGGTCCCAAGACGGTCTACACCGAGACGAAGCTGAACTCGACCTTCGCGTTCGGCGGCCCGAAATGTCTGGTCAAGGAGATCCAGAAGCTGTCCGGGTTGAGCATCAACCGATTCATCGCCGTCGACTTCGCCGGCTTCGCGAAGATGGTCGACGCCCTCGGCGGAATCGAAGTCTGCAGCCGCACACCGATACACGACTACGAACTGGGCACCGTCCTCGAACACGGGGGGCGCCAGGTGCTCGACGGGCCGACCGCGCTCAACTACGTGCGGGCCCGCCAGGTCACCACTGAGACCAACGGTGACTACGGCCGCATCAAGCGCCAACAGTTGTTCCTGTCTTCGCTGTTGCGGTCGCTGATCTCCGAGGACACCCTGCTCGACCTCAACAAGCTCAACAACGTCGTCAACATGGTCATCAACGACACCTCCGTCGACAACGTCAAGACCAAGGACCTGGTCCAGCTCGGTCAGTCGCTGCAGGGGATGGCGGCCGGACACATGACGTTTGTCACCGTGCCCACCGGCGTGACGGACCAGAACGGCGACGAGCCCCCACGGATGGCCGACATGCGGGCGCTTTTCGACGCGATCATCAACGACGACCCGCTGCCCGAGGAAAACGACCAGAACGCGCTGAATTTGGGGACCTCGTCCACCCCGACGCCGGGTTCGGGCCCGAGCAAGGCGCCCACCGCCAAGAAGGCGCCGAGCCCCACCGCGACCCCGGAGGCCCAGCAGCAGCAGGTGACGACGACGGCGCCGCAGGATGTGACGGTGCGGGTATCCAACGCGACAACGCAGAGCGGGTTGGCGACCACCGCGACCAGCCAGCTCAAGCGCAACGGCTTCAACGTGATGTCGCCGGATGACTATCCCAGCTCGGTGAGCACGACGACGGTGTTGTTCTCGCCCGGCAACGAGCAGGCCGCCGCCACGGTGGCCTCGTCGTTCGCCAACGCGAAGGTCCAGCGAGTGTCGGGCTACGGCCAAGTCATCCAGGTGGTGCTGGGGCCCGACTTCAACTCGGTCGCCACTCCCGCGCCCACCGGCTCGTCGATCAGCATGCAGATCGAACGCGGGTCGGGCAACACTCCGACGAAGCTGCCCGACGACCTGACGGTCACCAACGCGGCCGACACCACCTGCGAGTAAAGATTTTTGGCGCTAAGGCGCCATCCTTTTCCGGCGTCGAGAACGTAGGCTTGGCGGCATGCGGACGGCCTACCATGAGCAGCTCTCGGAATTATCCGAGCGCCTGGGCGAGATGTGCGGGCTGGCGGGGATCGCCATGGAGCGGGCCACCCAGGCCCTGCTGCAGGCGGATCTGGTGCTGGCCGAACAAGTGATCTCCGACCACGAGAAAATCGCGACGCTGAGCGCCGAAGCGGAAGAAAGCGCGTTCGTGCTGCTGGCGCTGCAGGCACCGGTCGCCGGCGACCTGCGGTCCATCGTCAGCGCCATCCAGATGGTGGCGGACATCGACCGGATGGGCGCGCTTGCCTTGCACGTCGCGAAGATCGCACGCCGGCGCCATCCCCAGCACGCGCTGCCCGAGGAGGTCAACGGGTATTTCGCCGAAATGGGTAGGGTCGCAGTCGAATTGGGCAACAACGCGCAAGAGGTGGTGTTGTCGCGCGACCCGGAGAAAGCCGCCCGGATCCGCGAGGAAGACGACGCCATGGACGATCTGCACCGGCACCTGTTCTCGGTGCTGATGGACCGGGAGTGGAAGCACGGTGTGGCGGCGGCCGTCGACGTGACGTTGCTGGGCCGCTTCTACGAGCGCTTCGCCGACCACGCGGTGGAAGTGGCGAGGCGCGTCATTTTCCAGGCGACCGGCAGCTTGCCGGAGGACGAGACCAAACCGCCTGCGCGCTAGCGTTCGCTAGCCGAAGCGGCCCGAGATGTAGTCCTCCGTCGCCTTCTGGGTCGGGTTGGAGAAGATCTTCTCGGTGTCGTCGACTTCGATCAGCCGGCCGGGCTTTCCGGTGGCCTCCAGGTTGAAGAACGCCGTCTGATCGCTCACCCGGGCGGCCTGCTGCATGTTGTGCGTGACGATGACGATGGTGTAGTCCTGCTTCAACTCGCTGATCAGTTCTTCGATGGCCAGCGTCGAAATCGGGTCCAGCGCCGAGCACGGCTCGTCCATCAGCAGCACGTCGGGCTGCACGGCGATCGCGCGCGCGATGCACAGGCGCTGCTGCTGGCCACCGGACAATCCACCGCCGGGCCGGTCCAACCGATCCTTCACCTCTTCCCACAAGTTCGCGCCGCGCAGCGAGTGCTCGGCCGTTTCGTCGAGCAGCTTGCGGTTGCGCACGCCCTGGAGCTTGAGGCCGGCGACCACGTTGTCCCGAATCGACATGGCGGGGAACGGGTTCGGCCGTTGGAACACCATGCCGATCGCCCGGCGCACACCGACCGGGTCGATACCGGGAGCGTAGATGTCTTGGTCGTCCAGCAGCACGCTGCCCTCGACCCGGGCGCCGGGAATAACCTCGTGCATCCGGTTCAGCGTCCGCAGCACGGTCGTCTTGCCGCAGCCCGACGAACCGATGAACGCGGTCACGCTGCGGGGCAGGATTGACATCGTCACATCTGCGACCGCCTTGAACGACCCGTAGTAGATGTTGATGGATTTGAGGTCCAACCGCTTGGCCACTAGTGCTCCTGCCTACGACTTCCTGGGGGCATAGAATTTCGCGATCACCCTGGCCCCGACATTGATGACCGCGATGACCAGAATGAGGGTTAGCGCGGCACCCCACAACCGATCCGTGGGCACCGGGTTGACGCCCGCGCCGGCCGACGTCTGGTCGTACATCATGCCGGGCAGCGATCCCATGAACCCGTGTGCGATGTCGAAGTTTATCGACTGCGAATATCCGACGAGGATGAGCAGGGGCGCCGTCTCACCCAGCACCCTGGCCACCGCCAGCATGATCCCGGTGATGATGCCGGACATCCCGGTGGGAATCACGACGCGGGCAATGGTTTTCCACTTCGGGATGCCCAGCGCGTAACTGGCCTCGCGCAGGTCCACCGGAACGATCCGCAGCATCTCCTCGGTGGCCCGCACGATCACCGGCAACATCAACAGGACCAACGCCAGCGACACCGCGAACTGGGACCGGGGCAGCCCCAGCGTCGCCACCCACAGCGCGTAGATGAACAACGCCGCCACGATCGAGGGCACGCCGGACAACATGTCGACCATGAAGGTGGCCAGCCGGCCCAGTGGTGTTCCGCCTCCGTATTCGACCAAGTAGATGGCCACCATGATGCCGATCGGCACCGAGATGAGGGCGCACACCAGTCCCTGCAGCAGGGTTCCGACGATCGCGTGGTAGGCGCCGCCGCCGGCCACGAACGCCGTCATACCGGCTTGGGAATGCGTCCACCACGTGGTGGACCCGACCGCCTTGAGCCCCTTGGCGATTACCGAGTACAGCACCAACAGCAACGGGATGACGGCGATCACCATCGAGATGGTCACCAACGCGGTCGCGGTGTTGTTCGCGACCCGACGGCGGCGGCCGAGGTCGGACAGGGCCCGCGCCTTGAGCGGACGGTCGAGCATCGAGGTCATCGACCGCCCCCGCGGTTGCCGGCGCCGGCCACGGCTCCGCGGGCCAGCGTGTCGACGAGGAACGTGAGCAGGAACAGGACCAGCCCCGCCGCGATGTAGGCGCCGGCCTTGAACCGGTCGTCGAATTCCCCTGCCGCGCCCGCGATCTTGGTCGCGAAGGTCGAGCCGCCGTCGAACAGCGACCACCCGAACGCGGCCTGGGTACCCCGCAAGATGATCAGCAGCGCGACCGTCTCGCCCAGGGCGCGGCCCAGGCCCAGCATCGCGCCACTGACGTAACCGGATCGCCCGAACGGCAGCACGGTCGTCCTGACCACTTCCCAGCGCGTGGCGCCGAGCGCCAGCGCCGCCTCGATCTCCTCGTGCGGCGTCTGGACGAACACTTCCCGGGTCACGCCGGTGATGATCGGCAAAATCATGACCGCCAACACGATCCCGCCGGTGAAGATGGTGCCGCCGCCCGCCACCGACGCGTTGCCGGTGGCGAACAGGAAACACCATCCGAGGCTGTGATTCAGCCAGTTGGCGACCGGCCGCAGCTGCGGCGCCAGGACGTACAGGCCCCACACGCCGTAGACGATCGAGGGCACCGCGGCGAGCAGGTCGACCGCGTAGGCCAGCGGCCCGGCGACCCGCCGCGGCGCGTACTGCGTGATGAACAGGGCGACGCCCAGGGCGACCGGCATGGCCAGGACCAAGGCGAACACCGAGACGAACACGGTCACCTGCAGCAGCTCGGGGATTCCGAAGTGCATGGCCGACGTGTCGGTGGTGACCCAGCTATCCCCGTAGCTGAAGAAGTTCTCGCGGTTGCGCCTCAGCGCCGGAATCGCGCGCAACAGCAAGAACCCGCCGATGGCCGCGATCAGGACAACGACGAGAACGCCCGAACCCCTGGCGAGCCAACGGAATATCCTGTCGCCCATCCGCGGCTGGGCACGTCCCCAGGGGCTGATCGGCACCACCGGCGATTCCGGAAAGGGCGCAGCGACAACCGCACCCGAACCCGCTGCGGATGGGTCTGGCGTTGTCACTGTGATCCCGTCACAGTTCTGCTGTCGCTCCTCGCGCCCACCGGTCACTGCATGGCATTGATCGCGGTAACCAATCGCCCCTTGACCTTATCGGTCAGCGGAACGTAACCGGCGGACGCGAGGCCGGCCTGCCCGTTGGTCGCGGCCACGCCCAGGAACGACTTGATCGCCGCGGAGGTATCTGCGTCGTAACCCTTCGAGCACACGATCTCGTAGGTGGCCAGCACCAGCGGATACGAGCCCTCCTGCTGTCCGGCGTACACCGGGTTCAGATCAAGCACCAGGTCGTTGCCGTCGGCCACGAAGCTGGCCGCCTGGATGGCCTTGTTGGCGGTGTCGGCGGTGAGCGGAACCACGCCGTTGCCGGTGCCGATCAGGGCATACGGCAACCGGGCCTGGTCGGCGAACCCCTTCTCGACGTACCCGATGGCACCCGGTGTGGCCCGCACGGCCTGGATCACGCCGGCCGACTTCGCGGCCCCTTCGCCGACGCCGCCCTGGAACTCCGTGCCCACGCCCCGGGTCCAGCTCTGCGGCGCGGCGGCCGTCAGATATTTCTGGACGTTGTCGGTGGTTCCCGACGAGTCCGCCCGGTAGATCGGCACCACCTTGGTGGCGGGCAGCGCCACCCCGGGATTGAGCGCCGCCAGGATCGGGTCGTTCCAGACCGTGATCCTGCCGCTGAAGACCTTGGCCAGGGCGTCGCTGCTGACGACCAGCTGCTGGACGCCGGGCAGGTTGTACACCAGCGCGACCGGGCCGAAAACCAGCGGCAGATCCCACGCCGGGTTTCCGTCGCAGCGTTTGGCGGCCGGGCCGATCTGGTCGGCGACGAGCGGCGAGTCCGCCCCCGCGAAGTCGACGTGGCCCGCGATGAACTGCTCGCGGCCGGCGCCCGACCCGGTCGGGTTGTACGACACGCCCTTGCCCGGGCAGTACTGCCCCCACACCTGGTTGAACAGCGACATCGCGTTCAGTTGGGCGGTCGAACCCTCCGCCGTCAACCCATTCTTGCCCCCGCAGCCCGCCGTGCCGGTGGGTCCCGAGATCGCGGCCGGCGACGCGCCGCGGCGGTTGTCGTCGCTGCCGCAGGCGGTCAGGGTTGCACCGCAGATGGCCAGCGCCAGCGCGACGACCGTCAGCGCCCTGCCGTGCCTGTCGAGCCTCACCGATCTCGCTTTCTGACGCATTTCGGGACGCATCCGGGCGCCGCTGGCCACTCCCCAAAGGAGGTTGCCAAGTCACCGCGAAAATATGCGCCGATAGGACCCAGAGAAGTCGGTCGAGGTGAATGCAATGTGAACACTTCGCATCCACACGACGAGGGTCAGCCGGGCGCCGGCGCGAAAGCGGTATCGACGCTGTAGATGGTGAATCCCAGGCGCTCGTAGGTCCGCACCGCGGCGACGTTGTCGGACTCCACGTAGAGCATCACAGTCGGTTCGGCCGAACCGGACAGCCGCCGTGCCAGGTACTGAATCCCGGTGGCCGTCAACGCCTGCCCCAGGCGCCGGCCCTGCGCCGCGGGATCAACGCCGACGACGTAGACCTCGCCCATACCCGGTCGGTCGAGGTGCACCTTGGTCCAGTGGAACCCCAGCAGCCTGCCCGCCTCGTCGCTGTCGCGGGCGCCGAAGGCCAGGAACAAGCCGGCCGAGTCGAACCAGGGTTCACTGCGCCTCTCCGCCAAGTCGGCCTCGGTCCACCCGCCCTGTTCGGGGTGGTAGGCGAATGCCGCGTTGTTCACCCGCAACAGCTCGGCGTCGTCGGACGTGCCGTAGTAGGTGCGGATCTGCACCCCGGGGACCGGCGGCACCGGGTCGCCGGCGTCGCGCAGCGATCGCCGCATTTGGACCAGCTCGCGCACGGCGACGAGGCCGAGCGCGGACGCGGTCGCCCGGGCCGGCTCGAGGGTGCCGTGCGCCCAGAATCGGTTCCGCCCGCCGGTCCTGGTCACCGCCGCGCGTCCCAGCGCGGCGCCGATACCGCGCCGGCGCGCCCGCGGGTGCACCACCAGTTCGGCCATCCCGGCGCCGCCGTCGCGGGGCGGGCTCAGATTGAGATAGCCGGTAACCGAGCCCGGTTGGCCACCGGTGACCAACAGGTGCTCGGTGCGGTCGTGCCCGAGTTCGCGCAACACCTGTTCGCCCACCGGCGCTACCCCATCGAATTCGGTTGCCGCCGAGATGAGTTCGCGCACCCCCCGCTGCTCATCGGCGGTCAGTGTGGAGCGCCACTCGGGCGGGCTCACTGACTGCGCAGCGGGTCGCCCAGCGGGTTTTGCAGCTCCTCGGAGTCGGCCTCGGCGTCGTCGACGGCATCGACATCATCGGGCTCGGCGAGCGGCGCGCGGCCGCGCGCCGGGCGGACGGCCTTGTAACCCACGTTGCGCACCGTGCCGATCAACGCCTCGTACTCGGGGCCGAGCTTGGCCCGAAGCCGTCGCACGTGCACGTCGACCGTGCGGGTGCCGCCGAAGAAGTCGTAGCCCCACACTTCGTGCAGCAGTTGCGCGCGGGTGAACACCCGGCCGGCGTGCTGGGCCAGGTACTTCAGCAGCTCGAACTCTTTGTAGGTCAGATCGAGCGGGCGGCCCCGCAGCCGCGCGGTGTAGGTGCCCTCGTCGATCACGAGCTCGCCGAGGCTCACCTTGCCGGCACTCTCCTGGTCCGCCAGCCCGCCGCGGCGACCGACCACCAGCCGCAGCCTCGCGTCGATCTCGGCGGGCCCGGTGCTGGGTAGCAGGATCTCGTCGAGACCCCAGTCGGCGCTGACGGCGACCAGGCCGCCTTCGCTCACCACCGCCAGGACGGGGACGGACCGGCCCGCCGTGCTCAGCAGCCGGCAAAGGCCGCGCGCGGACGACAGGTCGGTGCGCGCGTCGACGAGCACGGCGTCCGCGGTTCCGGCCTCTAGCAACGAGGAGGGTTCTGGCGGCGCCGTCCGAATGGTGTGGGGAAGCAACGACAACGACGGCAGCACCGGGTCGGGGTGCAGCTCCGAGGTCAGCAGTAAAAGCTCCAACAAGCCCCTCCAAATCGTGGGAAAGGCGTCTCCCAATTTCGATAACGCCACGACGCGTTGGTTGCCAGGTCATCTAACGATAACGTGCCACCTGCCTTTTCGGGGCAGGGTATCTGCCAGTGTGAGGCCCGCCACCGGACAGTGCATGACGCGGCGGCAATGCGATTACGCGACAATGTGCGCATGCGCAAGGTGCTGATCGGCGTCGCGGCGGCGGGCGCTGCGGTGGCCGTGATCGTCATCGGCGCCGTCGGCGTCGACTACGGAACCAGCATCTATGCCGAATACCGGCTATCGACCAGCATGCGAAAGGTGGCGAACTTGGGGTCCGACCCGTTCGTCGCGATCGTGGCTTTCCCCTTCATCCCGCAGGCGATGGGTCACCGCTACAGCCAGGTGGAGATCAAGGCCAACGCGGTCGATCACACGATGGTCGGCACCGCCACCCTCGAGGCCACCATGTATTCGGTCGATCTAACCCAGGCGTCCTGGCTGATCAGGCCCGAGGCGAAATTGCCGGTGGGCCGGCTGGAGAGCCGCATCATCGTCGATTCGATTCACCTGGGCCGGTACATGGGCATCACCGACCTGATGGTCGAGGCGCCCCCGGCGGTCACCAACACCGCCACCGGCGGCGTCACCGCCTCGGGCATCTCCGACAGCCACGGCCTGGTGTTCAGCGGCACGCCCAAATCGGCCGACTTCGACCACCGGGTCAGCGTCTCGGTCGACCTGTCCATCGCCCCCGACGACCCGGCGACGCTGGTGTTCACCCCGACCGGCGTCCTCACCGGCCCCGACACCGCCAACCAACCCGTTCCGGACGCCAAGCGGGACGCGGTGCTGCGCGCCTTCAGCACCAGGCTGGCCAACCAGCGGCTTCCGTTCGGCGTGGCGCCGACGTCCGAGGGGGCCCGTGGGTCCGACATCATCATTGAGGGCGTCACGCAGGGAGTAACCGTCGCCCTCGAGGGGTTCAAGCAGTCATGACCACAGTCGTCTGCGCGACCGTAGCGGCCTTCTTGGTGGCAACCCTTGCCGGATGGCTGCTGACGCGCCGCTCGGGGCACGTCCGCGAGATCGCCGCCGATCGGGGCGCCGACACCGATACCGCGGACCTGGGCCTGTCTCGTAGCGGCCCGACCGTCGTGCATTTCAGCGCCCCGTGGTGCGGGCCGTGTGATCGGGTCCGTCGGGTGGTGCACCAGGTCTGCGAGGACATGGGCGACGTCGCCCACCTCGAGATCGACCTGGACGCCGATCCGGCGACGGCCCGACGGTTTTCGGTGCTCTCCCTGCCCACCACGCTGATCTTCGACGTCGAGGGGCGACAGCGGTACCGGGCGTCCGGCGTACCGAAGGCCGCCGACCTGCGCTCGGTGCTGCAGCCGCTGTTGGCTTGACGACGGCGTCATTGGGTAAGCTTGCCGACGTGTCAGCCCGCCTCGAGCCCATGCTCACCACGCGTCGCACAGTCGAACTGTGCCGCATCGCGGGCTGTTGTTGTTGCTGTAGCTGCTGAGTAGCGGCGCCGCCGCGCGCACTCGGAGCAGCTTCGGAGCCCCCACCGAGGCTTTCCAAGTCGTGCCTCCCCCATTTCCGCGCAACAAGATTTCTAGGAGTAACACCGTGCCGAGCAGCAACACCGCCGTCGAGCCGGACCGCGTCGACGTCCGCGGCCCCAGGTTTGCCGCCTGGGTCACCACCGCGGTGCTGGTCGCCGCGCTCGTCGTTTCGGCCCTCAGCCCGCCGGTCGCCGCAATCATTCTCGGGGCGCAGGCCGTCGTCTTTGCGATCGGCGCCGTCGGCGGCCCGCGCCGGCATCCCTATGGGCGCATCTTCGCCACCGCCGTGGCGCCCCGGCTGGGGCCGGTCACGGAGCGCGAGCCGGTCGCGCCGCTGAAGTTCGCCCAACTCGTCGGCTTGATCTTCGCGGTCGTCGCCGCGGCGGGATTCGCCGCCGGCGCCTTCCTGGTCGGAGTCATCGCCACCGCATTCGCGCTGGTCGCCGCCTTCCTGAACGCGGCCTTCGGCATCTGCCTGGGCTGCCAGATCTACCCGCTGGTCGCACGCTTGCGCCCCTCTCCCTCCTAGCCCCCTGTTCATCAGCAGCAATCGAAAGGAACCCATCCATGGCACGCTCCGACGTCCTGGTCTCCGCGGACTGGGCCCAGAGCAATCTCGACGCCGAGAACGTCGTCTTCGTGGAAGTTGACGAGGACACCAGCGCTTACGACACCGGTCACATCCCCGGCGCGATCAGGCTGGACTGGCGCACCGATTTGCAGGACCCGGTCAAGCGCGACTTCGTCGACGCACAGCAATTCTCCAAGCTGCTGTCCGACCGCGGCATCGCCAACGACGACACCGTGATCCTCTACGGCGGCAACAACAACTGGTTCGCCGCCTACGCCTACTGGTACTTCAAGCTGTACGGCCACGAGAAGGTCAAGCTCCTCGACGGCGGCCGCAAGAAGTGGGAGCTCGACAGGCGCCCCCTGTCCACCGACACGGTCAGCCGGCCCGCCACGTCCTACACCGCGGCCGCGCCCGACAACAGCATCCGGGCCTTCCGCGACGAGGTCATCGCGGCCATCAACGTCAAGAACCTGGTCGACGTGCGCTCCCCCGACGAGTTCTCGGGCAAGATCCTCGCCCCGGCCCACCTGCCGCAGGAACAAAGCCAGCGGCCGGGCCACGTCCCGGGCGCGATCAACGTCCCGTGGAGCAAGGCCGCCAACGAGGACGGCACCTTCAAGTCCGACGAGGAGCTGGCCAAGCTGTACGCCGACGCCGGCCTGGACGGCGCCAAGGAGACCATCGCGTACTGCCGAATCGGCGAGCGCTCGTCGCACACCTGGTTCGTGCTGCAGGAATTACTCGGCCATCGGAATGTCAAGAACTACGACGGCAGTTGGACGGAATACGGCTCCCTGGTGGGTGCCCCGATCGAGTTGGGAAGCTGATATGTGCTCTGGACCGAAGCAAGGACTGACGTTGCCCGCCAGCGTCGATCTGGAGAAGGAAACGGTCATCACCGGACGGGTTGTGGACGGCGACGGTCAGGCGGTGGGTGGCGCGTTCGTCCGCCTGCTGGACTCGTCGGACGAATTCACCGCCGAGGTGGTCGCGTCGGCCACCGGTGACTTCCGGTTCTTCGCCGCACCGGGATCCTGGACGCTGCGCGCGCTGTCCCCCGTCGGCAACGGCGACGCCGTGGTGGCCCCGTCCGGTGCCGGCGTTCACGAGGTCGACGTCAAGATCGCCTGACGGACCGGCCGGTCCCCGGGGACTCCCGGGACGAATAGACTCGTTCCCGTGGTGCTCTTCTTCGAGATCATGCTGGTCGTCGCGGTCGTGGTCATCTCATGGTTCGCGCTGTACACCCTCTACCGGCTCATCACTGACGAGTCGTGACTTCCGAGGATCCTGACGGCCCGGTCGTTTCCGGCGGCTCGGGCGACCGCGCGGTCGCTGCCGCCGCCGAGCGCGCCAAGGTTACGGCGGCCCGCAACATCCCCGGCTTCGACGATCTGCCGGTGCCCGCCGACACCGCGAATCTGCGCGAAGGGGCGAACCTCAACGACGCACTGCTGGCGCTGCTGCCGCTGGTCGGGGTGTGGCGAGGCGAGGGCGAGGGCCGCGGAGCCGACGGGGACTACCGGTTCGGCCAGCAGATCGTGGTCTCGCACGACGGCGGCGACTATCTGAATTGGGAAGCGCGGTCCTGGCGGCTCGATGACGCGGGCGGGTACTCCGAACCCGGCCTGCGCGAGACGGGCTTCTGGCGCTTCGTCAGCGATCCCGACGACGATCCCACCGAGTCGCAGGCGATCGAGTTGTTGTTGGCCCATTCGGCCGGGTACATCGAGTTGTTCTACGGGCGGCCCCGCACGCAGTCGTCGTGGGAGCTGGTGACCGACGCGCTGGCCCGCAGCCGATCGGGTCTGCTGGTCGGCGGCGCCAAGCGGCTCTACGGCATCGTCGAAGGCGGCGACCTGGCCTACGTCGAGGAGCGGGTGGACGCCGACGGCGGTCTGGTGCCCCATCTTTCGGCGCGGCTGTCGCGGTTCGCGGGGTAACGTCCTACCGGCGTCCTGACATGGAGCGGCCCCCGAGCAAAGCTCCTGGTTGGACTGACCGGAAGCTCGGGGGCCGGGTGGCTACGGGGAATTCGCCAGCGCGCGTTGATCGCCGACTCTTCCGAGCCAATGCAGCTAGCGCGTAGCCACCTCACATGTCCATGAAGCTATCAATTTCGCGGACCACCTCCTTCCCTGTGTACGGCCGACCGTACCGGGGATTTCGCGAGCCGACAACCGAATTCAGCGCTCAGCGATCGCTGACGATGGCCGCGTCGACCAGTTCGGCGAATTCGGTGGCGATCGGGGATCGGAGCAGTCGGCGTCCGTCGAGCGTGTGCACCCGTGCCGCCAGGGTCATGCTCGATATCAGCCAGATCCCTTGGGCCGCAAGCAGGTCCGCGACCCGAAGCGCGCGGTAGTCGCAGTCGTAGCCCTTGGCCCGGGCCACCTCGAAGAGCGCCTGTTGCGTGGTGCCCCGCAGGATGGGGTACCAGGGCGGCGGTGTCAGCAGACACGGATTCCCGTCCGCGCCCGGTTCCGCGGCGATCACCACCGTCGAGCGCGGGCCTTCCAGGATGTAGCCGTCGGCGCTGACGAAGATGACATCGCCGGCGCCCTGCCGGGCGGCGTGCCGCAGCGCGGCCATGTTGACCGCATACGACAGCGTCTTGGCGCCGGCCAGCAGCCACGGCATGGCGTCGGCGCCCCGGGCCGGCAGGCCACGATCCAGCGTCATCGCGGAGAGCCCGTCGCGGCGAACCGCGCTCACCCGTTCCGGGACGGCGTTGACCATCACGTAGGCGGTCGGCGGCGAACCGCTCTCGCGGCCGCGGGTGTAGATCAAGCGCATGGCGCCTTCGTCGGAAGTGCCGGCGGCCCACCGCCGCGCCGCCTCCTCGATGGCATTCCGCCAGGCGGCGAGGTCCGGCACGGGCAGGTCCATCATCTTGGCGGACTGCGTCAGGCGCTGCAAGTGAGGGCCGACCAGGCAGGCACGGCCGTCGCGCACCAGCAGCGTCTCGAAGATGCCGTCGCCGCGAACGGCCGCCAAGTCGTCGGCGTGCAACAGCGGCGTCCCCGGCGGGTGCGCCTGGCCGTCCAGCGTGACGATCACACCCGTCTGGTCGGCCATGGAGGCTAAGCCTAGCCGCGAGGGTGCGGCCAGCCGCACGGTCGCGCTCGAGCGTGCGGCTGGGCGCACAACGGGTCCGTAGAGTTGATTGCGTGAATCCCGTCCCCGCACCCGATCCCGGGCCCGACGCCGGCGCGGTCTGGCATTACGGCGATCCGCTGGGCGAGCAGCGGGCGGCCGAGACCGACGCGGTGTTGGTCGACCGCTCGCACCGCGCGGTCCTCACCCTTACCGGCAAAGACCGGCAGACCTGGCTGCACAGCATCTCCACCCAGCACGTCGCCGAACTGCCCGACGGCGCGAGCACCCAAAACCTCAGCCTCGACGGCCAGGGCCGCGTCGAGGACCACTGGATCCAGACGGAGCTGGGCGGCACCACTTACCTGGACACCGAGCCGTGGCGGGGCGAGCCGCTGCTGCAATACCTGCGCAAGATGGTGTTCTGGTCCGAGGTCACCCCGAGCGGCGCGGACCTGGCGGTGCTCTCGCTGCTGGGTCCGCGGCTGGCCGATCCGGCGGTGCTCGACGCGCTGGGCATCGACGCTCTGCCGACCGAGCCGACCGCGGTTCCGGTCCCCGGTGGCGGGTTTGCGCGACGGATGCCCGGCGCCCCCGCCGGCCCGATCGAACTGGACGTGCTGGTTCCGCGTGGCGAGGCCGCCGGCTGGCGGGACCGCTTGGCGCGTGCCGGCGTGCGCGCGGCCGGGGTATGGGCGTACGAGGCGCACCGGGTGGCGGCGCTGCGCCCGCGGCTCGGCATCGACACCGACGAGCGCACGATCCCCCACGAGGTGGGGTGGATCGGTGGTCCCGGCGAGGGCGCCGTACACCTGGACAAGGGCTGCTATCGCGGACAAGAGACCGTCGCTCGGGTGCACAACCTGGGTAAACCGCCACGGATGCTGGTGTTGCTGCATCTGGACGGATCGGTGGAGCGGCCCGCCACGGGAGACGCGGTGCTCGCCGGCGGTCGCACCGTCGGACGCCTCGGAACGGTGGTCGAGCACGTGGATCTCGGGCCGGTGGCGCTGGCGCTCGTCAAGCGCGGCCTGCCCGCGGACACCGAGCTGGCGACCGGCCCACAGGGCGACGTGGCCGCGGCGATCGACGCCGATTCACTGCCCGCCACCGAACACGTCGGCGCGGGACGGCGAGCCGTTGAACGGTTGCGGGGCGGTGCGAGATAATCGTCGATGACGTCCGCCACAGCGGACAGGGGTCACCGACACCGGACCGTGAGGCACGGTAAACTGTCGGCAGGACAATAACGACACCAAGAGATCGGAGCCGCCTACTTGTTAGGCCGCTCCGTTATTGCGCGAGGGGGTTCCCCCATGGGCCGCGGCCGGGCTAAGGCAAAGCAGACCAAGGTTGCACGAGAACTCAAATACAGTTCCCCGCAGACCGATTTCCAGCGGCTTCAGCAGGAGCTGTCGGGCACGTCCGCCGACGAACCCAGCGACGACGGCCAAGACGAATCTTGGGCCGACGCCGACGACTGGCGTCGCTGAACCTCTTACCGCCACTGTGCCGATGCGCTGAGCATCGGCACAGTTTGTGTCAGAACCTCGGGTGCTGCCCGACCAGCTTCGCCCGTGGGCCGTCTTTTCCGCCTTTGCCGACCGTGCCGAGCACCCAGCAGTTCAGGTGCCGCGCGGTCAACATGGCCAGGGCGCGGTCCTCGTCTTCGGGGGCGACGATGGCGATCATGCCGACGCCCATGTTGAAGGTCTTCTCCATTTCCTCGCGCGCAACGCGGCCACGCTGGGCGATCATGGCGAACACCGGTGCGGGCGTCCAGGTGCCGCGGTCGACCTCGGCGACCAGGCCGGGCGGGATGACGCGTTGCAGGTTGCCGGCCAGCCCGCCGCCGGTGACGTGGCAGAACGTCCGGACATGGGTTTCGGCCATCAGCGCCAGGCAGTCTTTGGCGTAGATGCGGGTCGGTTCCAGCAGTTCTTCACCCAGGGTGCGGCCGAATTCCTCGACGTAACCGGCGAGGTTCATCCGGTCGATCTCGAGCAGGACGCTGCGGGCCAGCGAATACCCGTTGGAATGCAGCCCGGACGAGCCCATCGCGATGATGACGTCGCCGGGTTTGACGCGGTCGGCGCCCAGCACGTCGTCGGCCTCGACGACACCGACGCCGGTGGCCGAGATGTCGTAGTGGTCGGGTTCCATCAGGCCGGGGTGTTCGGCTGTTTCGCCGCCCAGCAGCGCACAGCCGGCGCGCACACAGCCCTCCGCGATGCCGCTGACGATCGCGCTCAGCCGTTCCGGGACCGTCCGGCCGACCGCGATGTAGTCCTGCAGGAACAGCGGCTCGGCGCCGCAGACCACGAGATCGTCGACCACCATGGCGACCAGGTCGAGGCCGACGGTGTCGTGCTTGTCCATCGCCTGGGCGACCGCCAGCTTGGTGCCGACGCCGTCGGTGGAGGCCGCCAGGACCGGCTCGCGGTAGCCGCCGCGCAGAGCGAACAGTCCGGCGAAGCCGCCCAGCCCGCCGCGCACCTCGGGTCTGGTGGCCTTGGTCGCCAGCGGCTTGAACAAAGCGACGGCGCGCTCACCGGCTTCAATGTCCACCCCAGCGGACGCGTAGGTGATGCCCTGACCGCCCGGGTCTCGTCCGGGGCTTTTTCCGGGATCCGTCATCGCGATAAAGGCTACCGGGCGGCGCTTCGCGCCGGTATCACGCGTCTTTGAAGCACCGGGAGCGGCTTCGGTCAGCGGACGATCGGCACTTCATCGGGTGCCAGATCGTCGAGGCCGGATCCGCGTGCGGCGTTGGCGAGCATGTGCTCGATGACGTTCTTGCCCAGCGCGGACTCCTCGGGCAGTTCGATCGGGTATTTCCCGTCGAAGCAGGCGGTGCACAGCCGCGACGCCGGCTGCTCGGAGGCCGCCACCAGGCCGCGCAGCGAGATGTAGCCGAGCGTGTCGGCGCCGATGGCCTGGCGGACCGCCTCGAGCGACTCCTCTTTATCCGCGACGGCGTTGGCGATCAACTCGGCTGGCGACGGGAAGTCGATGCCGTAGAAGCACGGCCACTTCACCGGCGGTGAGGCGATGCGCACGTGTACCTCGAGGGCGCCGGCCTCGCGCAGCATGCGCAACAGCGCCCGCTGGGTGTTCCCCCGCACGATCGAATCGTCGACGACGATGAGCCGCTTGCCGCGGATCACCTCTTTGAGCGGGTTGAGCTTCAGCCGGATGCCGAGCTGGCGGATGGTCTGCGACGGCTGGATGAACGTGCGCCCGACGTAGGCGTTCTTCATCAGGCCCTGCCCGTACGGGATGCCGGACTCCTGGGCGTATCCGACGGCGGCCGGTGTGCCCGACTCCGGCACGCCGATCACCAGGTCGGCCTCGACCGGGCATTCGCGCGCCAGGCGGCGACCGATGTCGACCCGGGTGGCGTGCACCGACCGGCCGGCGATCGTGCTGTCGGGCCGCGCGAGGTAGACGTATTCGAAGACGCAGCCCTTGGGCTCCGGATTGGCGAACCGCGTCGAGCGCACGCCGTCGGCGTCGATGGCCAGCAGCTCGCCGGGCTCGATGTCGCGGACGAACGAGGCGCCGACGATGTCCAGCGCGGCCGTTTCGGACGCCACCACCCAGCCGCGGTCGAGCCGTCCGAGCGAAAGCGGCCGCACCCCATAGGGATCGCGGCACGCGTACAACGTGTTTTCGTCCATGAACGTCAGGCAGAACGCCCCGCGCACGGTCGGCAGCAGCTCAAGCGCCGCGCGTTCCAGGGTGGAGTCGGCCGCGCCGTGGGCGAGCAGCGCACCCAGGATGTCGGAGTCGGTCGTCGCCGGAGCGGGGCATCGGGTGCCCATCAGCCCCTCATCGCGGGCGCGCGCGGCGAGTTCCGCCGTGTTGACCAGATTCCCGTTGTGCCCCAACGCGACCCCGGTGCCGGCCGCGGTGTTGCGGAACACGGGTTGGGCGTTTTCCCACGTGGTGTCGCCCGTGGTGGAGTAGCGGCAGTGCCCGATCGCGACGTGACCCTGCATCGCGGCCAGCGTCTGCTCGTCGAACACCTGGCTGACCAAGCCGAGGTCCTTGAAGACCAACACCTGGGATCCGTCGGCGACGGCGATGCCCGCGGCTTCCTGCCCGCGATGCTGCAGCGCGTACAGGCCGTAGTAGGTGAGTTTGGCGACGTCCTCACCCGGGGCCCAGACCCCGAACACGCCGCATTCTTCACGGGGGGAGTTCAAGTCCTGCTCGGGTGCTTCTACTCCAGCGACGGTCACGGTTCGGCGGCTCCCTGGCGAACGATTGGTGACGTACCGGAGTCTACGGGCAGCACGGGCCCGGCGCCGAATCCAACGGGCGTGTTGAGCACCGAAAATCCCGATTCATAACTCTAAACCTGCAGTTCAGGGTTGTATTCAGCTGACACCGAACAGGGGCAACCAGTGGCCAATTTCACCCGCCCGGGAGCCGGACAGCCGCACCGCCCCGATCGCTTTTGCCTCGTCGAGCGGCAAAAGCCCGGTGGCCAGCCGCAGCCAGGTCCGCGGATCGGTCTCCACCACGTTCGGGGGCGTGCCGCGGGTGTGCCGGGGCCCGGATATGCACTGGACCGCAGCGAACGGCGGAATCCGGACCTCGACGCTGGCACCCGGCGCCACCGCGGCCAGCGTGCGCGCCGTGAGCCGCACGGCGGTCGCGAGGGCGTTCCGGTCGGGCGCCGGGTGGGAATCGTCGCGCAGCCAGTCCAGCACGACCAGCACCGCCTGCCGGGCCTGGGCCGGGTCGGCGCTTTGACGGGCGGGCATACCTCAGCGTTGCACGGCCACCGCGGCGACCGCACCGGCCTCATTGATGGCCAGGTGCGTCAGCATCGGCGCGGCGAGGCTGCCGGAACGGTCGGCCAGCCAACCGAACAGCCAGCCCGCGACACCGGTGACCAGCACGGTGCCCGCTACCGGCGCACCCGTCGCCCGCGCGTCCGGGATGTGCGAAAGCCCAAAAGCGCTGGCCTGCAACAATCTTCCGCCGCGCGGGCCGAAGGCGCGCGAGCCCACGGCGGCCAGCGCGGCGCGGAAGGCGGCCTCCTCGGCCCAGACGGTGCCGACGGGTATGCGCAGCAGCAGCCAACCCGGCAGGGAACCCGGCGGCTCGTGGGCCGCCATCGAGGCACGCACCAAGGGCACAGTCGTCGTCGCGGCGATCGCGCCCGCCGCGGCCGCCCCGGCCGCCGACCCCAGCCGCATCCCCGCCCCCAGCCGCGACGGGCCCAGGCCCAGCGGTGCGCGGGTCACCAACACCAGCAGCGCGCCCACACCGGCCTGCAGCGTCACCCGCCACACCAGCGGCAGCCGCGGGCTGACGAAGCTCCACCCGACCAGCGCGGCCGCCAGCGACAGCGCGCGCAACCGAGCTACCCGAAGAATCGCGGCAGCACCGCCTCGGACGTCTCGCGCAATTCCGCCAGCGACACGGTGAACAGGCCCTGAACCTCGACGGCATCCGAGGCCTGATCGACGACGCCGACGCGGACCGCGGGCAGCCCCCGCGCCTCGCACATCGACCGGAACCGGCTCTCCTCGGTGCGCGGGACCGCCACCAACACCCGGCCGGCCGACTCGGAGAACAACATCACGAACGGATCCGCGCCCTCGGGAAGCACGATGCGGCAACCGGTTTCACCCGCCAGCGCCGATTCCACGATGGCCTGGGCGAGGCCACCCTCGGACAGGTCGTGCGCCGCGGACACCAACCCGTCGCGCGACGCCGAGGTCAGCACCTCGGCCAGGAGCCTTTCCCGCGCCAGGTCCACCCTGGGCGGCAGCCCGCCCAGGTGGTCGGCCGTCACCTGCGCCCACACCGAACCGTCGAACTCGTCGCGGGTATCGCCCAGCAGCAGCAGAGTCTCCCCGGGTTCGGTGCCGAGACCGGTGGGAATGCGCCGCGCCACATCGTCGATCACGCCGAGCACGCCGACCACCGGCGTGGGCAGGATCGCGGCCGACCCGGTCTGGTTGTAGAAGCTCACGTTGCCGCCGGTCACCGGAATCCCAAGGGCCGCACAGCCATCGGCCAGCCCGCGGACCGCCTGCGAGAACTGCCACATCACCCCGGGGTCTTCGGGCGAACCGAAGTTGAGGCAGTTGGTCACCGCGACCGGGGTCGCGCCGGTGACCGCGACGTTGCGGTACGCCTCGGCCAGCGCGAGTTGGGCACCGGCGTAGGGATCCAGCAGCGTGTAGCGGCCCGACGCGTCGGTCGACACCGCGATGCCGCGGCCGGTCGACTCGTCGACGCGCAGCACGCCGCCGTCGGCATGCTCGGCCAGCACGGTGTTGCCGCGCACGTAGCGGTCGTACTGCTCGGTGATGAACGCGCGGCTGCACAGGTGCGGGCTGCCCAGCAGCGCAAGCAAAGTCGCGCGCAGCTCGGCGCCGGTGACCGGCCGGGGCAGGCCCGTCGAGCGGTCGGCGTTCAGGGCGTCCTGGGATTCGGGGCGCGCGACGGGACGCTGATACACCGGGCCTTCATGGGCCACAGTGCGCGGCGGCACGTCGACGACGGTCTCGCCGCGCCAGGTGATCCGCAGCCGGTCGCCGTCGGTGACCTCGCCGACGACCGTGGCCAGCACCTCCCACTTGCGGCACACCGCCATGAAGGCGTCCACGTTCTCCGGCGCCACCACGGCGCACATGCGCTCCTGCGACTCGCTGCAGAGCACCTCGGCGGGCGTCATCTCCTTGGCTCGCAGCGGGACGGTGTCGAGTTGGACCGCCATCCCACCGTCCCCGGCCGACGCCAATTCGGAAGTGGCGCAGGCCAATCCGGCCCCACCGAGGTCCTGGATGCCGATCACCAGGCCCCCCGCGTAGAGCTCGAGGCAGCACTCGATGAGCACCTTCTCCATGAACGGGTCGCCCACCTGAACCGACGGCAGCTTCTTGCGTGAATTCTCGGCATCGAAAGTGTCCGACGCGAGCACCGACACCCCACCGATGCCGTCGAGCCCGGTCCGCGCGCCGAACAGGATGATCTTGTTGCCCGCACCCGACGCGAACGCCAAATGTAGGTCCTCCTGGCGCAATACGCCGATGCACATGGCGTTGACCAACGGGTTGCCGGCGTAGCACGCGTCGAACACGGTCTCGCCACCGATGTTGGGCAGCCCCAGCGAGTTGCCATAGCCGCCGATGCCGCGGACGACACCGTCGACGACACGGCGGGTGTCCGGCGCGTCGGCGGCGCCGAACCGGAGCTGGTCCAGCACGGCGACCGGGCGCGCGCCCATGGCCATGATGTCGCGGACGATGCCGCCCACGCCCGTCGCCGCGCCCTGGTAGGGCTCGACGTAGGACGGGTGGTTGTGCGATTCCACCTTGAAGGTGACGGCCCAGCCGTCGCCGATGTCGACGACGCCGGCGTTCTCGCCGATGCCGGCCAGCATGCCGGCGCGCATCTCGTCGGTCGTGGTCTCACCGAAGTAGCGCAGGTGCACCTTCGACGATTTGTACGAGCAGTGCTCGCTCCACATCACCGAGTACATCGCCAGCTCGGTGTCGGTGGGACGGCGGCCCAGGATCTCGCGGATCCGCTGGTATTCGTCGTCCTTGAGGCCGAGTTCGTGAAACGGTTGCGGTTGGTCGGGGGTGGTCGCGGCGTGTTCGACGGTGTCGATGACCTGGGTGCGCGCGGTTGTCACGGGAACAGTCTAGAGAGCTAGTCGCCGCGCAGCAGGCGGGCGCTTTCGTCATCGGCCGGATAGAACAGCTCGACGGCGAGCTCGGCGAGGGTGACGTCGAGCGGGGTCCCGAACGTCGTCAGCGTCGTGAACATCGACAGCCGTTGCCCAGCACCGGCATCGAGCTCGAACGGCACGAGCAGCGACGCGCTGTCGGGCGGTGAACTCCACGCCCTGGCGGCGGCCGCGACGCCCGGGTATCCGCGCACCTCTTCGTCCAACGCCCGCAACGCCGGGTCGCCGGTGAGCGCGAGGGTGCGCCGCAGCTGGTGCAGCAGGTAACCCGCCCATTCGGGGAAATTGAGCGTGCGGACGGCCAGCCCGTCGGGGTGCAGGGACAACCGGTAGACGTTGGGCGGCGGCCCGAGCAGGTCTTGGGGCAGGCCCGCGGTCAGCGCGGACGCCGCGGCGTTGGCCCCGACGATGTTCCAGCAGCGGTCGATGACGATGCCCGGGTAGGGGTCGTGGGCGTCCAGGAGGCGCTGCACCGCGGCGCGCGCCGGGGACAGCGCGCCGTCCTCGAGCGGGCGCGACTGGTAGCGCGGGGCGAATCCGGCGGCCAGCAGCAGCGCGTTGCGTTCGCGCAGCGGGACGTCGAGGCCCTCGGCGAGCGCGAGCACCATCTCGGGGCTGGGCCGGGAGCGCCCGGTCTCGATGAAGCTCAGATGCCGCGCCGACACCCCCACGCTCAGCGACAGGTCGAGCTGGCTGACCCGTCGACGCGTGCGCCATTCGCGCAGCAGGACACCGACCGTCGCGTGGCTCACGAAGCCACGGTAACCACGCGAGCGTACCCGTCGCGATGACCTCGGAGGTAATTGTGCCGCCGCACCGCACCCGCCCAGGCTTGAGATGACGCGCTCGATCGGAGCGCCTGAGTCAAGGAGGAACCATGACCGACGTCCAATCCGCCCCGAAATTCAGCGCCGAGGTGTTCGCCGCGTATTGGGCCGCGCCCACCATGTCGCGCGGTTTCGACATCCTGGCTGACGACATCGTCGGCTACTGGCCGGGCGACCCCGAGCCTGTCCGCGGGATCACGCCCTACACGGCAAAGATCGCCGAATTGCTGGACGCCGCACCGGATTTGACGCTCGACGTGGTGGACAGCGCCACCGTTCCCGGCGCCGCCGAGGGCGAGGAGCTGGTGTTCTTGCACTACGTGGGCCGGGGCACCGGCCCGGACGGCCCATTCCAGATCCGGGGGATCGACCGGGTGCGCACCCGCGACGGGATCGTGGTGGAGAACGTCATCCGCTACGACCCGCCGATCCTCACCCAGGGCTGAGCCTTGAGTGTGCGCTCACGGCTTTCGGTGTGCACGCAGGGCGGGAACCCGCAGATTTTCCCGCCCAGGCCTCACAATCAACGCCCTGGGCGCACCCTCGGCGCTACTGCTTGACGATGCAGAAGACGTTGCCCTCGGGGTCGGCCAGCACCACCCAGCGGAAGGTGTCGCCGAACTGGTGCCGGCCGACCTCGGTCGCCCCGGCGGCCGTCAGCCGCGCCACCTCGCCGTCGACGTCGGCCGCGCCGAGGTCCAGGTGCACCCGGTTCTTCCCCGGGGTGGGATCGGGCACCTTCTGGAACCCGAGCCGCAGCCCCTCCGGGAAGGTCACCGCCGTGAACTCGTCGGCGAGGATGACGTGTGTCTTGCCGCCGAACTGTTCGGCCCACCAGCCGGCCAGCCCGTCCGGATCGCCGCAGTCGAACGTGAGCATTTCTACGTTTAGCGCCATGGCCGGATCGTAGGTCAGCGGGGCGACAGAAAGGCTTGCAGCGCGGCCGAATAGGCGGCGACGTCGTGCGCGCCCATCAACTCGCGCGCGGAGTGCATCGCGAGCTGCGGGGCGCCGACGTCGACGGTCGGGATGCCGGTCCGTGCCGAGGCCAGCGGCCCGATCGTCGAACCGCACGGCAGGTCGGCGCGGTGCTCGTAACGCTGCAACCCGACCCCGGCCTGCCGGCAGGCCAGCTCGAAGGCCGCCGCGGTGCGGCCGTCGGTGGCGTACCGCAGGTTCGGGTGCACCTTGAGCACCGGCCCGGCGTTGACCTCGATCAGGTGGCCGGGCTCGTGCCGCTCGGGGTAGTTGGGGTGGGTGGCGTGGGCCATGTCGGCCGAGGCCAGCAGCGACGCCGGCAGCCGGCGCAGGAAGTCCTCCCGGGTGCCGCCGGCGGCGAGCACGATCCGCTCCAGGACGGTGCTCAGCAGGTTGGACTGCGCGCCGCGGTCGGAGGTCGATCCGACCTCCTCGTGGTCGAAGAGGACCAGCACCGGCAGGAAGTCCCCCGGTTCGGCCGCCACCAACGCCTCAGTGCCGGCGTAGCAGCTGGCCTGGTTGTCCAACCGCGGCGCGCTCAGCAGGCCGGCGTCGGCGCCGACCACCGCCGACGGCGTGAGGTCGTGCGTCATCAGGTCTGCGGACAGCACATCGGTCGCCGCGACCCCGGCCCGCTCGGCGACGTGGTCGATGAACGAACCCGGTTGTTCCCCAACGCCCCAGACCGCGTTGACGTGTCGCTGCGGGTCCAGGGTCAGCGACTTGCGATCCTCGGCCAGGTGGATCGCCAGCTGCGGCACCCGCAGGATCGGGTCGTCGATGCGGACGAGCCGCTCGCCGACCCCGCCGCCCTCCCTGATCGACAGCCGACCGCTGATGCCGAGGTCGCGGTCCAGCCAGGAGTTCAGCCATGCACCCCCGTACGGCTCGAGGGCCACCACCCGCCAACCCGCGACCGACCGGTCCGGGTGCTGTTTGACCCGCAGGTTGGGGCTGTCGGTGTGCGCGCCGACGATCCGGAACGGCCCGTCGGGGCCGTCCGAATTCCAGGCGACCAGCGATCCGGCCCGCACGACGTAGTAGCGCCCCGGTCGGTCCGGCCAGCGGTCGGTCTCGGCGACTTCGGCGTATCCCGCACCGGCCAGCCGGGCGGCCACCGTCGCGCAGGTGTGAAACGGCGACGGTGAGGCGTCGATGAATTCGCAGAGGCCTGCGACGCTGGCCGGCATGGTGACCATCATGGCTGTCGGCGTCGCCGTCGCCACGATAGGGTCGGCAGAGTGCCTCCGGTTCAGCCCCAACCCATCCTCCAGCCGCTGACACCTGCCGCAATCTTCATCGTGGTCACCATCGATGACGGTGGGGAGGCGGCGGTGCACGACGCGCTGGCCGGAATCTCCGGGCTGGTGCGCGCGATCGGATTCCGCGAGCCGCCGAAACGGTTGTCGGCGATCGCCTCGATCGGCTCGGACGCCTGGGACCGCCTGTTTTCCGGGCCGCGGCCCGCCGAACTGCATCCGTTCGTCGCGCTGAAGGGCCCGCGGCACACCGCCCCGGCCACACCCGGGGACCTGTTGTTCCACATCCGGGCCGAGAGCCTGGACGTCTGTTTCGAATTGGCCGACCGCATCCTGCGCTCGATGGCCGGCGCGGTCACCGTGGTCGACGAGGTGCACGGGTTCCGGTACTTCGACAACCGCGACCTGCTCGGCTTCGTGGACGGCACGGAAAACCCCGACGGCCCAATCGCGGTCAGCGCCACCGCCGTCGGCGACGAGGACCCCGACTTCGCCGGCTCGTGCTACGTGCACGTGCAGAAGTACCTGCACGACATGTCGTCGTGGAATTCGCTGTCGGTCACCGAGCAGGAACTGGTGATCGGCCGAACCAAGCTCGAAGACATCGAACTCGACGACTCCGACAAGCCCGACAACGCCCACATCGCCCTCAACGTCATCACCGACGACGACGGCACCGAGTTGAAGATCGTGCGGCACAACATGCCTTTCGGCGAGTTGGGCAAGGCCGAGTACGGCACGTACTTCATCGGGTATTCGCGGACGCCGACCGTCACCGAACAGATGCTGGAGAACATGTTCCTCGGCGACCCGCCCGGCAACACCGACCGCATCCTGGACTTCTCCACCGCGGTCACGGGCGGACTGTTCTTCTCCCCCACCGTCGATTTCCTCGACGACCCACCGCCTTTGCCGACCCCGCTAGTGACAGCGCGACCGGCCGCACCGGCATCTGATGACGGCTCACTCGCGATTGGCAGCCTGAAAGGAACCACTCGATGAACAACCTCTACCGCGACCTGGCACCTGTCACCGAAGTCGCCTGGGCGGAAATCGAATTGGAGGCCACCCGGACGTTCAAGCGGCATATCGCGGGACGGCGCGTGGTCGACGTGAGCGAGCCCGGCGGACCGGTCACCGCGGCGGTCAGCACCGGGCGCCTCCTCGACGTCGACGCGCCCACCGACGGCGTGGTGGCGCACCTTCGCGCCAGTAAACCCCTTGTCCGCCTGCGTGTTCCGTTCACCCTGTCGCGATACGAGATCGACAACGTCGAGCGCGGCGCGAACGACTCGGACTGGGACCCGGTCAAGGAGGCAGCCAAGAAGCTCGCATTCGTTGAGGACCGTGCCATCTTCGAGGGCTATGCCGCCGGATCCATCGAGGGCATCCGTAGTTGCAGCTCCAACCCGCCGTTGAAGCTGCCCGAGGATCCCCGCGACATGCCCGACGCGATTTCGCAGGCGTTGACCGGGCTGCGGCTGGCCGGTGTCGACGGCCCGTACTCGGTGCTGCTAGCCGCCGAGGTCTACACCAAGGTCAGTGAGACGACCGAGCACGGCTATCCCATCCGCGAGCACCTGAACCGGTTGGTCGACGGGGACATCATCTGGGCGCCCGCCATCGACGGCGCATTCGTGCTGACCACCCGCGGCGGCGACTTCGATCTGCAGCTGGGCACCGACGTCGCGATCGGGTACCTGGGCCACGACGCCGACACCGTGCAGCTGTATCTGCAGGAGACCCTGACGTTCCTGTGTTACACCGCCGAAGCGTCGGTCTGCCTCGCGCCATAGGAATAAATCTCGCTGGGCCACTGCTGCGGGAGAAGCAAGTGAACACCTCTCCGCGAAAGCAGGTTTTTCATGGGTGCAGCTTTGGCCGGCTCGACCGCCCTGGTCACCGGCGCCACATCCGGTATCGGTCGCGCGATTGCCCTGCAACTCGCGGATCGCGGCGCCGAGGTCTTGGTACACGGGCGTAGTGCGGAGCGCGGCGCCGAGGTGGTGCGTGAAATCGAATGTTCCGGCGGCAAGGCCCGTTTCATCGCCGCGGACCTTGGTGACGCCGACGACGTGCGACGGTTGGCCGCCGAGGCGGGCGACGTGGACATCCTGATCAACAACGGCGGCATCTACAAATTCGGCGAAACCGCCGACACCGACGACGCGACCTTCGACGAGCATGTAAACGTCAACATCCGTGCGCCGTTCATCCTGGTCCAACAACTTGCGCCGGCGATGGCTCGACGCGGCGGCGGCGCCGTGGTCAACGTCAGCACGCTCGCCGCCTCGGTGGCGGCGCGCGGCGCCGGCATCTACGGCGCGAGCAAGGCCGCGCTCGAACAGCTGACGCGCGTGTGGGCCGACGAGTTCGGCAAGTCGGGAGTGCGGGTGAACGCGGTGGCCGCGGGCCCGACCGACACACCCGGTACCAACGTGCTGCCGGGCTTGGTCGAGGGGCTGGGCGCGACCACGGCACTGGGCCGGCCGGCCGATCCTCGCGAGATCGCCAGCGCGGTCGTCTTTCTCGGCTCTCCGGAGGCGAGCTACGTCAACGGTGCCGTCCTGCACGCGACGGGCGGACAACTCGCGATCGCGCCGTAACCCTCAGAGGTCCAGCACCAGGTCGCTGCGCGGCACGGCCGAGCAGATCAGCACTTCCCCGTCGCCGGGCTCTTCCAACGGTGCTTGCACGTATGTTGTGGTCCCGGCCACCACGCCAGTCACACAGACGTGACACACGCCGCTTCGGCACGAGAATCGGGTCGGTACGTCGCAGGCCTCGGCGAGGTCGAGGATGCTGGCATAGCCCGGTGACCAGTTGACCGCCAAGCCACTGCGCGCGAAGGTAATCGACGGCCCACTGCCTGGAGTTCCGACGGGCGGGTGCGGCGGCGTGCGCTCGCCCGTGGCGACGACGCCGGGGTTGATTGCCGGGAGGGCACCGAAGAGTTCGCTGTGAACGTGCGCGGGGTCGAAGCCTGCGGCGCGGAGGCAATCGCGGATATCTGTCATGAATTGCGTCGGGCCACAAAGGTAAACGGTCGCGTCGGAGGGCAGGCCCAGGGCGGTGATCGCCTCCTGATTCAGGCGGCCCTGCGTTTCGGTGTAGAAGACGCGCTGCCGAGCGTGGGGTAAGGAGCCGATGAGGGCCGCGACTTCCTCTGCGAACACTTGGGTTTGGGGACTGCGGGTGGTGTGCAGCCACCAGATGTCGCGGGTACTGCGGGCCGCCGAGAGGGCGTGCAACATCGCCAGGACGGGCGTCGCGCCGATCCCTGCCGAAAAAAAGACGACCGGAATGGCCTCCTCGGTGAGGCAGAAGTCGCCGCGTGGGGCGGCCGCGTCTATCACCGCCCCCGGTTGGATGTGGGTGTGAAGCCAGGCGCTCACCAGACCGTGTTCTTCGCGTTTGACGCTGATCCGATAAACGCCCGCGGCGGGATCACCGGACAGCGAGTAGCTGCGCAGGGGCGCCGGCTCGCCGGCTCCGGCAATCCGCACGGGCAGGTATTGGCCGGGAAGCGGCGGGGGCAACGCGGCATGGTCCGCGGACTCGAGGCGAATCGACAACACCTCGGGGCTTTCCCGGCGGATCTGGCTGACCCGCAACGGACGAAATCCGTCCCATGCTGGTTCGACACCGATCGGTGGCGCGGCGCTCCCGGGCTCGGTCAGCATGTCGCGGAAAGATTGCTGCCAGCCCGGGCTGAGCGCCGGAACGTCGACGACCTTACGGAGCAGCTCGGTATCGCGGTTCGGCAGGTACAACAGCGCGTCGACGTCGGCGACGCGCAGCTCATGACGGCCGCGCCGGGTCCGCACGATGTCGTCGCCGGCGCGAACAGTGCCCTCGCTGATCACCCGCAGATAAAATCCTGGGCGGTGCTGGGAGACAAGGAGATTGGGCATCCTCGGCTCGTCGAGGCGCATACCGACCCGGAAGCAGGTGACGCGCGGTTGGGTCACCTCGAATTCAGCTTCGCCGATGCGGTAACGGTCCCCGATGCAGACCTCGTCGTCGGCGAGACCGTCGATGGTGAAGTTTTCACCGAAGTGGCCTGGTGCCAGGTCGTCGCGACCCAGGTAGTCCTTCCAGAAGTCATACGACTCGACCTGGTAGACCATGACCGCGCGTTGCTCACCGCCGTGGCCGCCAAGATCGCCCTGGCCGTCACCGTCGACGTTGAGGCGGCGCACCATGACCGGCCCGTCGACCGGGGCCTTCCAGATCCCGGTGTGGACGGTTTTACCCCGCCACTGCACATCCTTGGGCATGCCCACATTTACCGAAACAAGCCTGGGCACCGCGTCACCTCTAACTGCCTCGACCTAGACCAGCGGCTCGCCGCCGTCCACCTTCAGCGTCATACCAGTCATGAACGTGTTCGTCATCGCAAACAGCACGGCCTTGGCGACATCATCCGGCGTGCCTATCCTTCCCACGGGGTTGCCGTCGGCGATCTGCTGAAAGTACTCCCGCTTGCCGTCGTTGCCCATCGCGTCCCAGGCTCCGGTATCGATCACTCCTGGAGAAATCGCGTTGACCCTGATGGGCGCGAGTTCGACGGCCAGCCAGCGGGCGAGGAAGTCGACGGCGCCGTTGGTGACGCCGACCCCGAGATAGCCGACGTTGTGCTTGAACGCGTGCACACCCGAGAACAGCACGAATGATCCGCCCGGTTTAACCTGGGGTGCAAAGTATTTGGCCAGCATCACGGGCCCGATGACCTTGGTGTCGAACGACAGCTGCAGGCTCTCACGGTCCAGGTCGCCCAGCTTTCCCCGGGCGCGCGCCGACGCGGTCGACACTACGTGGTCGACGCCGCCCACCCGGTCGGCGAGGGCGGCGATCGACACATCGTCGGTGACGTCGACGACCTCGGCGGCTACGCCGGCGCCGCGGTAGGCGCTGGCAAGCTTGGCGTGGTCTCGCCCGGCCGCGATCACCCGTGCGCCCTCCGACTGCGCGAGCAGGGTGACGGCGCGCGCGATCCCGCTGCCGCGTCCGACAACCAGGACCGTTTGCTCCCGCAACGCATTACCCATGCGGTGTCTGCTCCTTCGGCGAGGTCGGACGAGGCATTCCCTAAAATGGGATGGCCAGCCCAGAATATGTCAGCGCACTGGCCGCGGCAACGTATCGGTCCCAGACTGTTGCGCGCTGGACGGTCTGGTGCATACTGGGTTGTATAACCCAGAACTGCATGCGGCGCGTTCGTCCGGGCGCGCGGGCTCAGGAGGAACGTCATGCCGGCTGTTCATCATCGATACGCCACCGTCGACGGTCATCGGCTGTTCTTCCGCGAGGCCGGCGATCCGGCAGCGCCGGCGCTGGTGCTGTTGCACGGCTTTCCCACCAGCTCCTACATGTTCCGCAACCTGATCCCGGCGTTGGCCGACCGGTACCACGTGATCGCGCCCGACCACCTGGGCTTCGGCCTCTCGGACGCGCCGTCCGTGGACGAGTTCGACTACACCTTCGACGCCCTCACCGAGTTGACAGCCGGCCTGCTGCGCACGCTCGGTATCGACCGATACGCCATGTACGTACAGGACTATGGGGCGCCGATCGGCTGGCGCCTGGCGCTCCGCGATCCCTCCGCCATCACCGCGATCATCACCCAGAACGGCAACGGCTACGACGCAGGATTCGTCGAGAGCTTCTGGAAAGTGTTGTGGGCCTATCAAAATGAGCCGACGGCCGACACCGAGGCCGCTGTTCGGCAGTTCCTCACGCTGGACGCCACCCGGTGGCAGTACGTCACCGGCGTCTCCGACGAGAGCCTGGTCGACCCGGAATCCTGGCACCACGACTACGCGCTGATATCTCGTCCGGGCAACGACGAAGTGCAGCTGAAGCTGCTGCGCGACTACGCGACCAACGCACCGCTGTATCCGCGCCTGCACGAGTACTTCCGAACTTCACAGGTGCCCTTGTTGGCGGTGTGGGGGCGGGGGGACGAAATCTTTGGCCCGGCCGGCGCGCAAGCATTCGCCGACGACTTGCCCGATGCCGAGATCCACCTGCTCGATGGCGGACACTTCCTGCTCGAGTCCGCGCTCGACGAGGTCGCTGAGCTGGTCCGCGACTTCCTCGCCAAGGTCCCCGTGGCCGCCTGACCGGTCCGCGGTCGGCACGGCCCATCAATGGGATGAATATCCCATAGTTCGCGCCGCTCGCGGGCTAGCCTGACGCGATGGCCGATGTTCAAGAGGAACAACGGTTGACCGCCAAGGGGCGCGCCACCCGCGACCGAATCGTGGAGGCGGCCGCCCAGCTGATCGTCACCGAGGGCCTGTCCGCGGCGAACATGGAGAACGTGCGCAGGGCCGCATCGGTCAGCGGCTCTCAGCTCGCGCATTATTTCGCGGACAAGAGCGCGCTGATCCGCGCGGTCATAAAACGCCAGATCGGCGTGGTTCTGGACTTTCACCGCCAGCCGCGGCTCCAAGGCCTGCAGTCGTTCGACGACTACGAGCGGTGGATCGACCTCAACATGCGCTACCTCAGACGCATCGGATACTTCGGCACTCCCACCTACCACGCCCTGGCCGCGCAGTTGGCGAAGTCCGACGAAGCGACGCGCGACACGCTGGGGGCCGGATATTGGCAGTGGGCCGACCTCCTCGAGGAGTCCATCCGACGTATGAAGGACGGCGGTGTTCTGGTCGCGGATGCCGACCCGCGACGCATAGCGCTGGTCATCGTCAGCGCTCACCAGGGAGGCGGCACCCTGGCCTTCACCTATCGAGCGGAATGGCCGCACGCCGACGCCGTTCGTTTCGCGGTCAACTACCTACGCACGTTCGCCACCGATGCCGCCGAACGGGTTCCGCGGCCCGCTCGCCGCGCGCGCGGTCGCGATGTAGGACGAAAAGCCAACGACAACAACGCATCACCGCTTACCCGCAAGGGGCTGGCGACCCGGGAGCGGATCGTCGAGGTCGCCGCCCGGCTGATGTTCGAGCGCGGCGTCGCCAACACCAGCATCGAACAGGTGCGTCGAAGCGCCGGCGTGGGCGGCTCGCAGATCTCGCACTACTTCACCGACAAACGCGATCTGACCCGACGCGTCATCGCCGCGCGGCGCGACGACGTACGAACATTTCACACCCGACCGGCATTGGGCGCACTCGAGAGCCTCGCAGCCCTGCAATCGTGGGCCGACGCCGTCGCCGCCGACATCGAGACCGTCTACCGCGTCGGCGGGTGTGTCTACGGCTCGTTGGCCGGTGAGCTGATCGACGCCGACGACGAGGTGCACGACGATCTCTCCGCCGGCTACGACCAGTGGATCGGGCTGTTTCAGGAGGGCCTCACGGCGATGCGGCGCCGCGGCGATCTGCGCCCCGACGCCGACCCGCGGCATCTCGCCGCGTCGCTGGTTCTCGCACACCAGGGCGGCGCGACGGTGACCTATGCCACCGGTGATCCGGAGCCGATGCGGGCCGCCGTCATCGCCGCCGTCGACTATGTGCGCTCCTTCGCGTCAAGCCCCCCGACCCGCAAAGCGCGCGGCACACGTAAACCCTGACCCCTGGACAGATTGGGCCGGATAGCCCATAATACTGGGTTGAATGGCCCATTCAGCAGATGTGGACGGCGGGGCATAATGGGGGCCAGCGCGGCGTCACCTGTCGAGATATCCGAACGGAAGATGCAGATAGTGTCGACCCCCGATTCGCCCCAACTGCCCACCGCACCGGCAGTGGTCCGGGAAGAGTCCGGCGGGAAATCCATGCGAGGGATCATCCTCGAGCGGTTCGGCGGCCTCGACAGCCTCGTCTATGCCGACATCCCCAAGCCGCTGCCGAAGCACGGCGAGGTCGTGATCGAGATCAAGGGATTTGGGATCAACCACGCCGAAATGCACATGCGGCGTGGCGAGTGGGCCGAGGCCGCGGAAGTCAGCGGCATCGAATGCGTCGGCATCGTCGATTCGTGCCCCGGCGGCGAGTTCCCGGTCGGTGCCAAGGTCGCGGCGCTGATGGGCGGGCTGGGCCGCACCATCAACGGCAGCTACGCCGAATACACCCGCGTGCGCGCCGGGAACGTCGCCCTGATCGAATCCGACCTGCCGTGGTCCGACCTGGCGGCGCTGCCCGAAACCTATGCGGTCGCTTGGACATGCCTCTTCCGCAACCTCGATCTCAAAGCCGGACAGAACCTGGTGCTGCGCGGGGCCACGTCATCACTCGGGCAGGCCGCGCTCAAGATGGCAGTCGCTGCGGGCGCTCGCGTGATCGCCACCACGCGGAGCCGCGGCCGCTTTGGGATGCTCGAGGAGTTGGGCGCGTCGCGCGTCGAGCTGGAAAGGCGTGACCTCGCCGCCCAGCTCCCCGAAGCCAAGGAGGTCGACGCCGTACTGGATCTGGTCGGCAACAGCACCATCCTGGATTCTCTCGACATGCTGCGCCGCGGCGGCGCGGCGTGCCTGGCGGGATGGCTGGGCGGGCTGGACCCGATCGGCGATTTCAACCCGCTGCTGAGAATGGCCAGCGGGGTGAACTGGAATTTCTTTGGCAGCTTCGTATTTGGTACTCCGGGGTTTCCGCTATCCGACGTGCCCCTGCAAGACATCGCGCGGCAGGTCGCCGAGGGCCGGCTGGACGCAAAGCCCTCGCGAGTCTTCTCGTTCGACCAGATCCGCGAAGCTCACCGGGTGATGGAGGCGGGGGAAGCCGGCGGCAAGATGGTCGTCGTCGTGGAGTGATGACCGGCGGAAGCGACTTCGCAGCAAGGGGTTTCGGGATGAGAGGGGACAATCATGGGGCTGGCCTGGCAACAAGGCCCACTGGCCACCGGATCGGTGGGGCACTTCCTGACCGAGCAACCGCTCCCACCACGACTGCTGTTCGCCGAACCATTGCGGCGGCGCATGAGGGCGAGCTTCGCGGATCACTGGATAGCCGACAGCGAAGACGTCGTCCTGTTGCACGAGCCGGGCCGCTATCCCGTCGCCTACTTCCCGCGCGGCGATATCGAGGCGGAGGTTCTGGTCGCCGAGGACAGGGTCACTGAGCACCGCGACCTCGGCGACACCCAATGGTTCACCGTCCGAGTTCCCGAGCGAGAGACCAATCATGCGGCCTGGCAGCACATCGCGCTGCCACCGCACGCAGCGGTTCTGGACGGGCGGGTGGCATTCGCCTGGCGCGCCATGGACGCCTTCTACGAAGAGGACGATCGCATCGTCGGCCATGCCGCCGACGCCTACCATCGCATCGACATCCGTTCCACTTCACGGCATCTCGTCGTCCGGGATGGTGACCAGGTGGTCGCCGACACAAAGCACCCGCTGGCGTTGTACGAATCCGGTTTCGCGCCGCGGTGGTATGCGCCCAGGGAGGACGTCGACGAGAGCACCCTGGAACTCGTTTCACTGCAGACCTTTTGCCCGTACAAGGGGATCTGCTCGTATTATGACATCGGCGGTCGCCAACGGGCGGCCTGGTCATACCTCAACGCGTGGCCCGAGGTTGGGCGCGTTACCAACCTGGTGTCCTTCGAACCCGATAAGATCGACGTTTATCTCGACGGCAGACAGCTACGGCTCGAGCCCGGCCAAACCGTGCTACCCCACGGCGTCGACCGCGGACTCGACATCGATGAGGTACTCCATAAGACGCCCACCGGGGGCATACGGTGAAGGCCCTGTTCGAGGTTGTCATCCTGCCCGTTGGGGATCCGGACCGCTCGCTGCGGTTCTACCGCGACCAGGTCGGCTTCAACGTCGATGTCGACTACGCGCCCGCACCCGAATTCCGGGTCATCCAGTTGACGCCGGAAGGCTCGGCAACCTCGATCCAGTTCGGTGTCGGCCTGACCGACGTAGCTCCTGGATCGCTGCGGGGCCTGTATCTGGTGGTTCCGGACATCGAGAGCTACCGCGCGGAACTGTCCGACCGCGGAGTGACCGTCAGCGACATCCGCCACAAAAACACCGAGGGCGGCTGGCGCGGCGGGTTCCTCCCGGGCCCCGACCCCGGCCGCGCCGATTACGCGAGCTTCGCGGACTTCGGCGATCCCGACGGCAACGCATGGGTGTTGCAGGAACGCAACCACCAGCCGGCGTGAAGGTGTATGGCGTGGCCACGCGAAAGACTGGCCCCGAGCGGATCGGGGCGTTCTCCGACGGCGTATTCGCGGTACTCATCACGGTTTTGGTGTTGGAGCTCAAGCCCCCAACCGCTCACAGCTTCAGCGCTCTGCTACCGCTTTGGCCCACCGGCCTGAGCTATGTGGTCAGCTACCTGTTCATCGCGATCGTCTGGGTCAACCATCATCACTTGTTCAGCTACGCGGAGGTGTCGACACCGCGGCTGGTGTGGTCCAACTTCGCTCACCTTTTCTCCGTGTCCCTCATCCCGGTCACCACCGAGTGGATCGCCGACAGCAGGCTGGCGGCGGCGCCGGTGTCCCTGTATGCCTCCGTCTTCGTTCTCGTCAACATCACCTATCTCGCGCTGTGTTGGGAACTGGTCGACCGACCCGCGCACGAGGACGTCACCCATCTGATGCGCAGGATGCTGCGAATGCGGTCGTTCGTAACGGTCGGTGTATTCGCCACGGCGGCGGTCTTGGCAATCTGGTGGCCAATCGGCGGCATGGCCCTGATCTGCTTATGCCTGGTCGGGTACTTGCGGCCGGATGTGCACTCGCCCAAGGAAGCCGAGGGTTAGCCATGCCGACTACCACGCCGTCCGTGCTGGTTTTCGACGTCAACGAGACGCTGCTCGACATCGACTCGCTGGCACCACTTTTCGCAGAGAAGTTCGGCGACGAACAAGTGCTGCGCGAATGGTTCGCGCAACTCGTCATGTACTCGATGACGATCACCCTGGCGGAGAATTACGTGGACTTTTCCACGCTGGCCCAGGGCGTGCTGCGCATGCTCGGCGACGTCTACCACGTGAACGTCACCGACGACGACCTGCGTCGCCTCAAGACCGGCTTGCTAACGATGCCGGCGCATCCGGACGCGGCGGACGGACTCGCCGCCCTGCGCGACAACGGATTCCGCCTGGTCACCCTGACCAACTCGCCGCCCAACCCGAACGGGCTCACGGCGCTGCAGAATTCGGGCCTGGCCGGCTTTTTCAAACACCAGTTGAGCGTCGACACCTGCCACGCATTCAAGCCTGCTCCGGCGGTGTACCGGCACGTATGCGACACGCTCGGGATAGCGCCCGCCGAATGCATGATGGTGGCCGCCCACGTGTGGGACACCCTGGGCGCGCAACACGTCGGCTTCAGCTCCGCTCTCATCACCCGGCCCGGCAACCCGCCGCTGCCGGTTGACGGGCTGCCACAACCGGACCTCGTGGTGAGCGACATCTGCGAGCTGGCCGAGCGACTGATCGAGGGGAGGCGCTGACGTATGGCAGCGGTTATCGAACAGGACTTCGACGTGGTCGTGCTCGGCGCCGGGCCGATCGGTCAGAATGCCGCGGAGCGTGCGCGGGCGGCGGGTCTCAGTGTCGCGGTGGTCGAGCGCGAGCTCGTCGGCGGCGAATGTTCGTATTGGGCGTGCGTGCCCAGTAAAGCGTTGCTGCGCCCGGTGATTGCCGTTGCGGACGCCCGACGGGTCGACGGCGCGCGCGAGGCGGTCGGCGGTTCCATCAGCAGCGCGGGCGTCTTCGGCCGCCGCAACCGCTATGTCACCGATTGGGACGACACCGGCCAGGCGGATTGGGTGGGCGGAATCGGCGCGACGCTGATCCGCGGGCATGGGCGGCTGGACGGTCCGCGACGAGTCACTGCCACCGCCCAAGACGGCGAGCGGACGGAGCTGGGCGCGCGGCACGCGGTCGTGGTCTGCACCGGGAGTCGGCCCGCGCTGCCCGAATTGCCCGGTATGGCCGAGGCCAGACCGTGGACCAACCGTCAGGCCACCGACAGCAGCCACGTCCCGATGCGGCTCGCCGTCGTCGGTGCCGGCGGCGTGGGCGTCGAAATGGCCACGGCCTGGCAAGGATTGGGCTCGAAGGTGACCCTCCTCGCCCGCGGCTCTGGCCTGTTGCCCCGCATGGAGCCATTCGTGGGCGAACTCATCGCCCGCGGGCTCGTCGAGGCGGGCGTGGACGTCCGCGTAGGAACATCGGTCCGGGCGCTGCGCCGGCCCGATGGCGCCCGAGTGGTCCTCGAATTGGGCGATGGCTCCGAATTGGAAGTCGACGAGGTGCTTTTCGCCACGGGCCGGGCGCCGCTCACCGACGACATCGGTCTCGACACAGTGGGGCTGACGCCGGGCGGTTGGCTCGACGTCGACGACACCTGCCGGGTGCGGGCCGTCGAGGACGGCTGGCTGTATGCGGCGGGCGACGTCAATCACCGGGCCCTGCTGACCCATCAGGGCAAATACCAAGGACGCATCGCCGGTGCGGCCATCGGGGCCCGCGCGGCGGGAAAGCCGCTGGACACCGCGCCGTGGGGCGTGCACGCGACGACCGCCGACCATCACGCCGTCCCGCAGGCCTTCTTCACCGACCCGGAAGCCGCCGCGGTCGGCCTGACCGCCCGGGAGGCCCAGGAAGCCGGACACCGCGTCCGTATCGTCGACGTGGAAATCGGCGACGTGGTGATGGGGGCCAAGCTCTACGCCGACGGCTACACCGGTCGGGCGCGGATGGTGGTCGATGCGGATCGGGGCCACCTGCTCGGCGTCACGATGGTCGGACCCGGGGTCACCGAAATGCTGCATTCGGCGACCATCGCCGTCGCGGGCCAGGTGCCCGTCGACCGGCTGTGGCATGCCGTGCCGTGCTTCCCGACGATCAGCGAAGTGTGGCTGAGACTGCTCGAGGCCTATCGGGACTCGACGGACGATAATTGACCCATGGCAACCGCAGACGGATTTCACCCCGACTTCGACGACGCGACCACCGAGGTGACGCGCCACCGCGTGCACCACATCAAGGCGGCGGACCTCAGTTCCGACACCGCTCAATCGGAAGGACTGCGCCGCTTCGCCGCCCTGTCCGGCAAGTCGGTCGGTGCGGAGAAGCTGTGGATGGGTGAGACACACGCCGCACCGAGTTCCGCTTCGGACAACCACCATCACGGCGAATCGGAGACCGCGATCTACGTCCGAAGCGGCAACCCGGAGTTCGTCTTCCACGACGGCGTCCAAGAGGTGCGCATCGCGACCGCGCCCGGCGACTACATCTTCATCCCGCCGTATCTGCCGCACCGGGAAGAGAATCCCGATCCGAACTCCCCCGCGGAAGTCGTGATCGCGCGCAGCACCCAAGAGGCCATCGTCATCAACCTGCCCGAGCTGTATCCGCTGAAAGACGCTCAGTAGACGGCGATTTCGATGAGGTTTCCGTCGACGTCGCGGCAGTAGTGCGAGGTCATCGGCCCCAGCGCCCCGACCTTGGTTACCGGCCCCGAGACGATGTCGACCCCGCACGCGGCGAGGCGGGCACGAACGTCGTCGGGCGTCGACCGCGTGACAAAGCACAGGTCCGCGGAGCCGGCGGCTTCGACGGATCCGGTCACCCAGTCCGGATCGTCGGCCAGCGCCCCGACCGGTCGCAGATTGAGCTTCTGGTCCCCGAACGACACGGCGATTCGTCGCGACGGCCCGAACGTCTCCCGCCTCATGCCCAGCACCCGCTCGTACCACGCAGCGGTAGCCTCAACGTCGTTGCAGTTCAACACGATATGGTCGATACGTTCCACCGCGAAACCCACCATCGACCCTCCTCGGAATCCCCTCGCTCAGCCAATTCTCAACATATTCTTCGGTCCCGGCTAGCTCGGCTCAAAGGATCCGCAAAGCCAATGGCCTCACCATCGATCTCATGACTACCGAACCGGTCTGCGCGAACCTGGTCGAACGCTATCTGTGCACGCGCGGCAGCCGGTATTTCCGGGGCCGGCACGACGGCGAGTTTTTCTACGTCGCCAACACCCGTCCGCGGCGGCTGCATGTCCACCTCGAGGTCTGCCCGACGCAGGGCGACGTGCTGATCATTCGCGTGACGCCCGCGTGCTTCTTCCCCGCCGCCGACCGTCCCTGGCTGATGCACTTCGCCGACACCTGGAACGCGCAGAACCGTGAGGTGACCGCAGTCGTCCACGGCTCGTCCGACCCGGACCGCATCGGCGTGGTGGCGCGCAGGTCGCAATGGATCCGCAAGGGCGCCTCCTTCGAGGACTTTGCCGCATTCGTCGACGCCGCCATCGCGGACGCGATCGACCTCTTGGGTCAGTTGGCCCCCGTCGTCGAGTTTCAGCCGACCTCCGCGTTGGTGTGTGACGCCGGCTGAGAGGCGGCGCCGAGCGTAGCGTCATGGCGAAATTGTGGGCGGTATTTCGCGGTGGCGTTACGTTCGGCGCCTAGGTTTAAGGCCCCTGTCACATCGGCAATCCGTAGCGAGTGGCAGGTGCGCAACGGCGGGCGGTCCAGAATCGCGAAACCACCAAATGGGACCCGGACTTCACCCGAAGGGTCGCCGAAGCCCTGGGTCCCCTCGTCAAGCGGTGGTACCGCGCCGAGGTGCGAAATCTCGAGAACGTCCCGTCGACCGGCGGGGCGCTGGTGGTGTCCAATCACTCGGGCGGCATGTTCACGCCGGACGTGTTCATTTTCTCGCCGGCGTTCTACGACAAGTTCGGCTACGACCGCCCCGTGTACACCCTTGCCCATTACGGCCTGTTCATCGGCCCCCTGGACGGTTGGCTGCGCCGCCTCGGCGTCATCGAGGCGAGCCGGGAAAACGCCGCCGCGGCGTTGCACTCAGGCGCGATCGTCCTGGTTTTCCCGGGCGGGGACTACGACGCCTACCGGCCCACCTTCAACGCGAACATCGTCGACTTCGACGGGCGCACCGGATACGTGCGGACCGCCATCGAAGCCGGGGTGCCGATCGTGCCGACCGTGTCCATCGGCGCCCAGGAGACCCAGCTGTTTTTGACCCGCGGCAACTGGCTGGCGCGCACGTTGCGACTCACCAAGGCCCGGATGAACATCCTGCCGGTCAGCTTCGGCCTCCCGTTCGGCCTGAGCGTGATCTTTCCGCCCAACCTGCCGCTGCCGGCCAAGATCGTCACCGAGGTGCTCGAACCCATCGAGGTCACCGCCCTCTTCGGCGAGAATCCCGACGTCGACGAGGTCGACATGCACGTGCGCGCGGTGATGGAAGCCGCGCTCCAGCAGCTCGCGGACCAGCGCCGGTTCCCTATCCTGGGCTGAAGTAAGCTGTGCGGCAGTAGTTTTCGGCTACGCGGCGAGCACGGCGTCCAGCGCCGAATAGAACAGGCCCAGGCCGTCGTCGGACGGTCCGGTCAGCGCCTCGATGGCGTGCTCGGGATGCGGCATCAGCCCGACGACGCGACCGTTGGCCGAGCTGATCCCGGCGATGTCACGCTGCGAGCCGTTGGGGTTGTCGTGGTAGCGGAAAACCACCCGGCCCTCGCCCTCCAGCTCGTCGAGCACGTTGGCGGGGGCGACGTAGCGGCCCTCGCCCGACTTCAGCGGCACCAGCAGGTCCGCACCAGGCTCGAAACGCGAGGTCCATGCCGTCGAGGTCGAGGCCACCCGCAGCCACACGTCGCGGCACACGAAGTGCAAACCCGCGTTGCGCGTCAGGGCGCCGGGCAGCAGCCCCGCCTCGCAGATCACCTGAAAACCGTTGCAGATTCCCAATACCGGCATGCCGCGTCCCGCGGCGTCGACCACTTCGGCCATCACCGGGGCGAACCTGGCGATCGCGCCGGCGCGCAGGTAGTCGCCGTAGGAAAAGCCGCCGGGTACCACCACGGCGTCGACCCCCTTCAGGTCGGCGTCGGCGTGCCACAGACCGACCGCCTCGGCGCCGACGCGCCGCGCCGCGCGGGCGGCGTCCACATCGTCAAGCGTCCCGGGAAAGGTGATCACGCCGATCCGCGCCGTCACTGCGCCTCCCGGCTGATCGTCCAATCCTCGATCACGGTGTTGGCCAACAGCGATTCGGCGATCTCGGCGAGCTCCGCGTCGCCGATCGTGTCATCGACCTCGAGCTCAAATCTCTTGCCCTGCCTGACATCCGAGATACCGGGGTGGCCGAGCCGGCCCAGCGCGCCGACAATCGCCTGACCCTGCGGGTCCAGAATCTCCGCTTTGGGCATCACATGAACGACCACCCGGCTCACCGGCGCTCCTCCTCAGGGGTTTATCTGGGCCCCAACTCTACCGGCCGGTCACGGGCACGAGGCGATATAGGCGTCGCACAGCGGCGCGATCATGGAATTCAGCACCGGGTCGTCGGCCATCGCCGGCCAGGACACCTGCGGCGGCCCCTGCGACCACAGCGTGAGCTCGCTGACCGTGCTGCTCGCCACGTGGGCCACCAGGTAGGTGTGCATGATGACCGGGCCGCTGACGACCGCGGCCATCCGGTTCGGCTCGTCGCTGGTGATCGACGGCGACTGCGCCGGGGCCCGTTGCTGGCAGCCGCGCAGGGCGGCGACCGCGTTGCTGAACACCGAGGCCGCCGTCGGGCCGCCGCGGGCCGTGTCACCGCGCCAGTGCAGGATCTCGGCCTGCATCTGCCACTGGCCGTCCGGGTGGGTGATCGTCACGCGCGCCGCGACCGCCGAAGCGCGGGCGTCCTGCGGTGCCTCCGGCGCGGCACACAGGTCCTCGAACCGAAACCTCGCCGTCCCGGTGCCCGTCAACGGAACCGACGAACCGGCCAGCGCCGGCCAGTTGTACACCGAGTCCAGCGGCACCGCGCGCTGCTGGATCCAGGCGCTGTTCGGGATCTGGTCGCAGGTGGTCGGGCATGTCTCCGGGTCCGCATGGGCGGGTACCACGACGATCAGGGTCACCGCGAAGCCGCCCACAGCCAGCATCGCCGCCAGGATCACCCGCATCGGCATCACCCCCGTCAGGGCACAATCGTAAATATGCAACTTACGCACTTCGGCCATTCCTGCCTACTTGCCGAGTTCGACAACACGCGTGTGCTTTTTGATCCCGGAACCTTCGCGCACGGTTTCGAGGGAATCACCGGTCTCTCCGCCATCCTGATCACCCACCAGCACCCCGACCACGTCGACGTGACCCGGTTGCCCTCGCTGCTCGAGGGTAACCCCGATGCGGCGCTCTACGCTGATCCGCAAACCACCGAGCAGCTGGGCACGCCCTGCCGGGCGGTACACGTCGGCGACGAGCTGCAGATCGGGGAGCTGACCGTCCGCGCAGTCGGCGGCCGGCACGCCGTGATCCATCCGGAAATCCCTGTAATAGAGAACATTTCGTTTCTGGTCGGCGACGGTGGGCATTCGGCGCGATTGATGCACCCCGGCGACGCGTTGTTCGTGCCCGACGAGCCGGTGGACGTGCTGGCCGCGCCGGCGGCGGCACCATGGATGAAGATCGCCGAGGCCGTCGACTACCTGCGCGCGGTGGCGCCGGCGCGGGCCGTGCCCATTCATCAGGGGATCATCGCCCCCGACGCGCGGGGCATCTACTACGGTCGGCTCACCGAGATGACCACCACCGACTTCCAGGTGCTGCCCGAGGAAAGCGCGATCACCTTCTAATTCGGCCGAGCGTCGCGCTGGCGTGACGTTCGAGCTCCAGCGTCACGCCAGCGCGGCGCTCGACGGGCAGAAATGAGCTACGAAATGTCGTCGGCGGCGCCGCGGCCGGCGGCGCGACCGGAGAAGATGCAGCCGCCCAGGAACGTGCCCTCCAACGCGCGGTAGCCGTGCACGCCGCCGCCGCCGAACCCGGCCACCTCGCCGGCGGCGTACAGCCCGGTGAGCGGGGTGCCGTCGGCCGTCAGCACCCGCCCGGCCAGGTCGGTCTCGATGCCGCCCAACGTCTTTCGGGTCAGGATGTGCAGCTTGACGGCGATCAGCGGCCCGGCCTTCGGATCGGTCAGCCGGTGCGGCGCCACCACCCGGCCCAGCCGGTCGCCCAGGTAGTCGCGAGCGGCGCGGATCGCGGTGATCTGGCCGTCCTTGCTGAACCGGTTGGCCACCTCGCGGTCCCGGGCGGTCACCTCGGTCTCCACCGTGGCGTAGTCGAGGGGTTCCACATCGGGCAGCTTGTTCATCGCGGTCACCAGCTCGCGCAGCGAGTCCGCGCTGACGAAGTCCGCGCCCCGGTCGATGAAGGCCCGCACCGGGGCCGGCGGTCCGGAGCTGGCCCGGTTGCGCAGCAGCTCGCGCACGCTCTGCCCGGTCAGATCGGGGTTCTGCTCCTGGCCGGAAAGGGCGAACTCCTTTTCAATGATCTTGGCGTTCAACACAAACCAGGTGTAATCGTGCCCGGATTTGGTGATGTGCTCGAGCGTGCCGAGGGTGTCGAAGCCGGGGTACAGCGGCACCGGCAACCGCTTGCCGGACGCATCCAGCCATAGCGACGAGGGGCCGGGGATGATGCGGATGCCGTGCAGCGGCCAGATCGGGTCGTAGTTGGTGATGCCCTCGGTGTAATGCCACATCCGGTCGGGGTTGATCACCCGCGCGCCTGCCTGCTGGGAGATGCCGATCATCCTGCCGTCGACGTGCGCGGGCACGCCGCTGAGCAGCTGCTCGGGGACGCGGCCCATCCGCAACGGCCAGTTCTTGCGCACCAGCTCGTGGTTTCCGCCGATGCCGCCGCTGGTGACGATCACCGCGGACGCCCGGAATTCGAATTGCCCCACCGCTTTTCGCGACGAAGGCACGCCGCGCGCCGCGACCGAGGGCTCCAACACGGTGCCGCGGACGCCGGTCACCGCATCACCCTCGACAATCAGCTCGTCGACCTGGTGTCGGTGCGCAAAGCGCACCGACGAGCGATCCCGCAGCCGGCGCGCGAAGACCTCGACCAGGGCCGGCCCGGTACCCCAGGTGATATGGAAGCGGGGCACCGAATTGCCATGCCCCAGCGCCCCGTAACCCCCACGCTCGGCCCAGCCCACCAACGGGAAAATCTTCAGCCCCCGGGCGCGCAGCCAGCTGCGTTTCTCGCCCGCGGCGAAATCGACGTAGGCGTGCGCCCATTGGCGTGGCCAGTAGTCCTCGGGCCGGTCGAACGCGGCGGTGCCGAGCCAATCCTGCAGGGCCAATTCGTGGCTGTCGCGGATGCCCAGGCGGCGCTGCTCCGGGCTGTCGACAAAGAACAGCCCTCCGAACGACCAGAACGCCTGCCCACCCAGATTGGCGCTGTTCTCCTGGTCGAGGATCAGCACCCGCAGGCCGCGCTCCACCAACTCGCAGGCGGCCACCAGACCCGAAAGACCGGCACCGACGATGATCGCGTCAGCGGCGAAGCCCGCCGAAGAATCGCTCATGTCCGAACAGGGTAATGCGCCCGTCCGGAGAGCTGATCGGACGCCGGGTCAGGCCGCGTCGAGGACGGCCCGGTCCGACCGCCACCGGTAAACCGTCGGGGTGCAGCCGTGCATCGACGCCAGGTCGACGGCGTCCAGCATGGCCTGCAGCGGCCCGGGCTTGCGCAATTGGTGCGCGGCGACCGCGACCCGCACGATGCCGCCGCGGCGTGCGATCCGCTCCGCGGACAGCACGACCATGCGGCACCACCACGGCTCGGTCAAGAAGCCCTCGCCGATGCCCAGCACCCGGGTCCGTTCGGTGCTGTGCCGGACCAGGTCGGTAATCCCGTGCAGATCGGCGAGTAGCCGAAACCCGTTCTGCGGCAACGCCTTGACCACACCCGGGGAGACCACCCAGCCCGGTGCCGCGAAGAGTCGAGTGCGCAGCCCGAGGTGCTCGAGCACCCGGTCGGCGCCCGTCAGTCGGAGGTTGGCCTCGTGCGCCCGCAGCACCGCGAATTCGCCGCGACGCTTCTTGGTTGCGGGGTCGTCGTAGCCGTGCAGCACGATGGCGTCGCCGCCGGCCCGACGGGCGGTCAGCCACTCCACGGTGCGCGGGTCGCGGTCGAGCCGATAGTCACCCTTGAGCCGGGGAGCTACCAGCAACGAAACCGGGACCTTGCGGGCGTCCATTTGTGCGCAGAACGCCTCGACGTCGCCCAGGGTACGTTCACCGATCCCCGAGACCGAGACGATCAATTTTCCAGACACACCCGCAGTTTGACGATTCCAGGTGTCGGGATGGTGAAGGACACGCAGACGGCAGGCGTATATCGGCCCAGGCCGCGAGGCCCGTCGAGGATGGCCCAGGGCGTGGAAAATACCGCGAACGAGCCGCCCTGCCGGGCCCCGGCAGCAAACGCGTTCCGGCACCTCCCCGTGGATCGATTCGATATGCTAAGCAACGTCATGGACAGCTCGCCGCCCACCGCTCTTCCTCAGCATCCGGGCGCTCATGTCTACCCGGACAAGCTGGACGCCAGGCTGTTCCGAGTCTCCGGGGTGTGCCTGCTCGCCACCGTGATGGCGATCCTGGACGTCACCGTCGTGGCGGTTGCGCAACGCACGTTCATCGACCAGTTCGGCTCTTCTCAGGCCGTCGTCGCCTGGACGATGACCGCTTACACGCTGGCGCTGGCGACCGTGATTCCGTTGACCGGCTGGGCCGCCGACCGGTTCGGCACCAAACGGCTTTTCATGGGATCGGTGGTGGCGTTCGCGCTGGGCTCGCTGCTGTGCGCGGTGGCATCAACGATCGTGCAGCTCATCGTGTTCCGCGTGGTGCAGGGCATCGGCGGCGGCATGCTGATGCCGCTGGGATTCGTGATCATGACCCGCGAGGCGGGTCCTCGGCGCCTCGGCCGTCTGATGTCGATCCTGAGCATCCCCATGCTGCTCGCGCCGATCGGTGGGCCCATCCTGGGCGGCTGGCTCATCGACACCTCCAGCTGGAGGTGGATCTTCCTGATCAACCTGCCGATCGGGCTCCTGACGCTGATTCTGGCGGCGATCGTGTTCCCCGGGGATCACCCGTCGCGCTCGGAGACGTTCGACGTCGTCGGCGCGCTGCTGCTGTCACCCGGGCTGGCGACGTTCCTGTTCGCGGTGTCGTCGGTGCCGCGTTGTGGGACCGTGGCCGATCGTCGCGTCCTGATACCGGCGACCGTCGGCCTCGTGTTGATCGCCGCGTTCGTCGTGCATGCGCGGCGCCGCCTGGACCATCCTTTGATCGATCTACGGCTGTTCCAAAACAAGGTGATCAGCCAGGCCAATGTGACGATGCTGCTGTTCGCCGCCGCTTTTTTTGGCGCGGGCCTGCTGCTGCCCAGCTACTTCCAGCAAGTGCTGCACCAAACGCCGATGCAGGCCGGCGTGCACTTGATCCCGCAGGGGCTGGGCGCCATGCTGACCATGCGGCTGACCGGCCCGGTGGTGGACAGGCAGGGCCCGGGCAAGATCGTGCTGATCGGCATCGCACTGATCACCGTCGGAATGGGCGCCTTCGCGTTCGGGGTGGCCCGGCAGGCGGGATACCTGCCCACGCTGCTGGTTGCCCTGGCGATCATGGGCCTGGGCATGGGATGCACCATGATGCCGCTCTCCGTCGCATCGGTGCAGGCGCTCTCCCCGCACCAGATCGCCCGCGGCACAACGCTGATGAGCGTTAGCAATCAGGTGGGCGGTTCCATGGGAACCGCGTTGATGTCGATGATCCTCACCAATCAGTCCAACCGCAGCGAGAACATCTCCGCGGCCAACAAACTCGCGGCCCTGCAACAGAAGGCGGCGGCCACCGGGGTGCCGGTCGACCCGGCCGCGATACCCCGGCAAGCGCTTGCGCCCGGCTTCTCCGGCGACGTGCTGCACGACCTTTCGCACGCGTACACAACGGTATTCGTGATCGCGGCCGTGTTGGTGACGCTGACGGTCATCCCGGCGATGTTCCTGCCGAAGCAGCCCGCGATCGTGACGGCCGGCGAGGATTAGCCGTCGAACAGCATGGTCGCGATCCGCATCACGGTGTCCATCGGGTCGGCCTGTTTGATCTGAGCGTTGACGGCCTCGTTGAGCCACAGCGTTGAAAACCCATGCACCAGTGACCAGGCCGCCAGCTGGGCGGCGGCGGGATCGGCCCGCGCGTTGGGATCCCGCAACGTCGCGACCCCACGGGACAACTCGGCCCCGGCGGCGGCCTCGGCCGCGGCCAGTTCGGCGTCCGAGGGGTCCAGGAGCGGCCTGTTGAACATCACCTGATAGTGGCCGGGATGCTCGAGGGCGAACCGCACGTAGGCCAGCGCGGCGTCGGTGAACCGGCCGCGGGCCTCGGTCAGCGCCCGGGTCAGCAAGCGGAAGCCCTCGGCGGCCAGCGCGGTGAACAACCCGCGCCGATCGGTGAAGTGGTGGGCGGGCGCGGCGTGCGATACGCCGGCGCTGCGGGCCAACTCCCGCAGTGAGATCCCGTCGGCGCCGCGTTCGGCCACCAGGCGCGCCGCCTCGGCGAGGATCACCGCGCGCAGGTCGCCGTGGTGGTAGTTGGGCCGGGTCACGGGGTCAGCATACCGGCGGAACTTGACAGTGACTAGATACCCGGTTACCTTCGGATGCTAGAAATCTTGTCAGTGTCTAGATTGGAATGATTCAGATGGCCCCGTTGATCACGCTGCTGTTGAGCACCATCGCGGCCCGGAGCATCGGCTGGCTCGGCATCGCCTACGTCAACAACTGGACGGCCGCGCTCGCCGTCGGCCTCGCGGCGATGTTCCTACTGACCGGACTCGCGCACTTCGCGCCGCCGCTGCGGCGCGACCTCATCGCGATCGTGCCGCCGCGCCTGCCCGCCCCCGGCTACCTGGTGACCATCACCGGAGTCCTGGAGCTGACGGGGGCCGTGGGTTTGCTCGTTCCGGTGACCCGGGTGGCGGCCGCCGTGTGCCTCGCGGTGCTGATGCTGGCCATGTTCCCGGCCAACGTCTACGCCTCCCGGATGCCTGATCCGCCCAAGTCGATGACGACCCGGCTACCCCTGCGGGCCGCGATGCAGGTCGTCTTCCTGGCCGCCGCCGTAGCGGTCGCGGCCGGCAGCGGCTAGCAGCCAGGCGTACTGGAACGCGGTTTCCTGCCACGCCTTGTAGCGGCCGCTGACGCCGCCGTGCCCCGCGTTCATCTGGGTCTTCAACAGGATCGGGTTGCCGTCGGCGTTGGCGTGGCGCAGCGCCGCGACCCACTTGGCCGGCTCGACGTAGTAGACGCGGGTGTCGTTCAACGACGTCATCGCCAGGATGGCCGGATACCGTCTGGGCTCGACGTTCTCGTAGGGCGAATACGACTTCATGTACGAGTAAACATCGCTGTCGCTCAGCGGGTTTCCCCATTCGTCCCATTCGGTGACGGTCAGCGGCAAGGAGGGATCGAGGATGGTGGTCAGCGGGTCGACGAACGGGACCTGCGCGAGGATCCCGGCGAAGAGGTCCGGCGCCAGGTTCGCCACCGCACCCACCAGCAGGCCGCCCGCGCTGCCCCCGAGCGCGACCAGCTGCTGCGGTCGGGTCAGGCCCGAGTCAACCAAATGCCTTCCCACGGCCACGAAGTCGGTGAAGGTGTTCTTCTTCTCCAAGAGCTTGCCGTGCTCGTACCACAGCCGGCCCATCTCCCCGCCGCCGCGGACGTGGGCGATGGCGAACACCATGCCCCGGTCCAGCAACGACAGGCGGGCGATGGAAAAGCTTGGGTCGGTGCATATCTCGTATGCGCCGTAACCATAGAGCAGGGCCGGCGCAGGAAATTCGAGCCCGGCGCGGTGCACGATCGACACCGGGATCCGGGTCCCGTCGTCCGCGCTCACCCAGTCCCGCCGTTCCACGTAGTCGGCGGGCCGGTAGCCGCCGAGCACGGGTTGCTCGCGCAGCAACGTGCGCTCGCCGGTGGCGAGGTCGATGTCGTATACCTGCGCCGGAGTGATCAACGACCCCGCCCGGATCCGCAGCTTGGGCGAGTCCCAGGTCGGGTTGCCGCCCAGACCGCTGGACATCAGCTCCGAGTCGAACGAGATTTCTTCGGGTTCACCGTATTGTCCGTCGGAACCGATGGGCCACAGTTGAATTCGGGGCAACGCCTCGCGGCGGTAGCTGACCACCAGATGACGGGCGAAGGCATCCAGTCCGTCGAGCCGGACGTCGTCGCGGTGCGGGATCAGGGTGCGCTGCCGCGTCGGGTCGCTGACGGGCGCCTCGGTGAGCGTGAAGTTCACCGCGCCGTCGTTGTGCAGGATCAGGAATCGGTCCTGTCCGCCGACCACGGCGTGCTCGACCGAATACTCGACGCCTTCGCGCCGTGGCAGCACGACGGTGAACGGCGCCCGCGGGTCGGCAGAGTCGGCGTAGCGGATCTCGGAGGTGATGGACGAGCCCGCGGCGATGAACACGTACTTCTCGCTTCGGGTGAGCCCAACACCGAGCCAGTACCGTTCGTCGGCTTCGTGATACACCAGCTCCGACGGCTCGCCTGCGCCGAGCCGGTAGCGCCAGACCTTGTCGGGGCGATGGGCCGGGTCCAGGGTCAGGTAGTACACCGTGCGGTTATCGGCCGCCCAGGTCGCTCCCGCCGCGATGTCGGCGATCTCGTCGGGGTACTGCTCGCCGGTGCGTAAGTCCCTGAACCGCAGGGTATAACGTTCGTCGCCGACGGTGTCGACGGAGTACGCCAGCAGATTGCCGTCAAGGCTGACCATCGCGGCGCCCAAGGCGAAGAACTCGTGGCCCTCGGCTTCCACGTTCGAGTCGAGCAGGACCTGCTCGCCGGGGATTTCGGTGTTCTCGTCGAGGACCGGCGGATCCCAATCATCGGGATCGGCGACCGGGCAACGGCACTGGACTCGGTACTGCTTTCCCTCGAAGGTGCGCGCGTAGTACCACCAGTCGCCCTGCCGGGTCGGCACCGACAGATCCGTCTCCTTGGTGCGCGACTTGATCTCGTCGAAGATCTTCTGCCGCAACGGTTCCAGGTGCGCCGTCATCGCGTCGACGTAGTCGTTCTCGGCCTCCAGGTAGCCGATGACCTCGGGGTCGGCCTTGTCGCGCAGCCATTCGTACGGATCGATGAAGACGTCACCGTGGAATTCCCGCCGGGTCTCCACCCGCTTCGCGACGGGCGGCGTGGGCGCGTCCAGTGCGGCGTCGGTCATGCGCCCGGGCCGATCCAGTCGCCGAAACTCAGGCCCGAAATGCGCTCGTACGCCTCGATGTAACGGCTCCGGGTGGCGTCGATGATGTCGTCGGGAAGTGGCGGCGGGGGCTGGGACCCGTGGCGATCCCAACCGGACTCGGGGCTGGTCAGCCAGTTGCGGACGAACTGCTTGTCGAAACTGGTCTGGACGACGCCGGCCCGGTAGTCGCGGGCCGGCCAGTACCGCGAGGAATCCGGGGTGAAGATCTCGTCGGCCAGCAGCAGGTTGCCGTCGCGGTCGGTGCCGAATTCGAACTTGGTGTCGGCGATGATGATTCCCCTCGTAAGCGCGTGGTCGGCGGCCTGAACGTAGATCTGCAGCGTGCGGTCGCGCAGCTGGTTGGCCCGCACCGCGCCCACCAACTCGATGACCCGGGCGAACGAGATGTTCTCGTCGTGGTCCCCCAGCGCCGCCTTGGTCGCCGGGGTGAACAGCGGGTTCGCGAACTTGCTGGCCTCCACCAGCCCGGGCGGCAGCGCGATGCCGCAGACCTTGCCGGTCGCCTGGTAGTCCAACAACCCCGAGCCGGTCAGGTATCCGCGGGCCACGCACTCCACCGGAAGCATCTCGAGCCGGCGCACCACCAGCGCTCGGCCCAGCACCTCGTCGGGGATGCGCGGGTCGTCGGGCGGTCCGGCCAGGTGGTTGGGGGCGTCGACGAGGCCGAAGAAGAAGACGCTCATCGCGGTCAGAATGCGTCCCTTGTCCGGGATCGTGCTGTCGAGGACGTAGTCGTACGCGGAGATCCGGTCGCTCGCCACCAGCAGCAGGTGCTCGTCGTCGACGCGATAGATCTCGCGGACCTTGCCGCTGGCCAAATGCTCGTACTCGGACAGTGCAGGGCGCATCGAGCCAGCCTATCGGGCGCCGTACGGCAGGCCCTGTGCTGGTATTGCGCTATGACATCGCTGCCATCGCGGGTTCTGCCTTATGCCACCACGCCAGGCCGGCTGGCCGTCCAACTGTTCAGCGACTTCGCCATCTTCCTGTGGACGGCGCTGTGGCTGGTCGTCGGCACGGCCGTCTACGACGCCATCTCGACCATCGCCGAGGCCGGCCGGCAGGTCGAGATCGGCGCGAACGGGGTGGCGGGCAACCTGGCGTCGGCCGGCCAGGGCGCGCACAACATCCCGGTCGTCGGCGACGCGGTCAGCCAGCCACTCGCCTCGGCCAGCGCGGCCGCCCTCGACATCGCTGGGGCCGGACACAGCCTGGAGACCACCGCGGGCTGGCTCGCGGTGCTGGCGGCGCTCGCCGTCGTCGCCGTGCCGCTGCTCATCGTGGTCATCCCGTGGCTGTTGCTGCGGCTCCGGTTCTTCCGGCGCAAGTGGACCGTCAGCGGCCTGGCCACGACGCCGGCCGGCGAACAGCTGCTGGCGCTACGGGCCCTGACCAACCGGGCGCCGCGCAAGCTGGCGGCGATCAGCGCGGACCCGGTCGGCGGGTGGCGGCACGAGGATCCGGCCACCATCCGGGCGCTGGCCGCGCTGGAACTACGGTCGGCCGGGATCGCCCTGCGCGCGCGCTAGCCCGCTATGCGCCGAGCGCGGGTCCGACGGTGGTGTGCCAGGACTCCTGCATCTCCGACTCGAAGAGGCCCCAGGTGTGCGAGCCCTCCGGACGGACGATGTAGGTGATCGGCACCCCCGCGGCGTTCGCGGCGTCGGCGAACCGCTTGGTGCTGTCCGCGGTTATGCGCTCGATCAGGCCGCCGGCGACGTTCGGGCCGAAGCCCGCGGGCAGCCGGTCCACGTCACCCACGCCGCCACTGCCGGACGCGGCGGCGTAAACCGCGACGCCCCTCAGCTTCCCGGCGTTCTTGGACGGGTCGTGGGCCACCCAACCGGGGCCGCCCAGGGGTCCCCACATGTTCTCGGCGCTTTGGCCGCCACTCGCCAGGGTCAGCGCGACCTGTTGGGCCTCATCCGGATCGGAAACGGAGGGAAAACCGCTGTAGGAAGCGACGGCCCGGTAGACGCCCGGCGCCTGAACGGCGTAGTCGATGGCGGTGCCGCCGGTGCTGGACAATCCGCCGACCGCGTTCTTGCCGTTGGCGTGGTACTGCGCGTTGATCAGCGGGGGCAGTTCCCTGGTCATGTACGTCTGAAACTGCTTGCCGCCGTCGTTGACCCAGTTGGTCCACCAGCTGAAGGCACCGCCGAGGGGCGAGACGACGTTGACGTTCTTGTTGGCGAAGAATCCCTGGATGTCGGTCATTCCGAACCAAGCGCTGTTGTCGCCGCCGTCGATGCCGGGCAGCAGGTAGAAGGCGGGTGCACCCGCGTTGGGGGCCTTGTACACATCGTTCACGATGACGGTGTTCATCGCGGGCGAGTACACGGAGACCTTGTCCCAACGGTCATTGATGTGCTGGATGTCGGTGATGTGCGCGCCCTGCGGCGGGTCCGCGGCGGCGACCGGAATCGCCAGCATCGGCAGCGCAGCGAGCAGTGCAACAACGAACGAGCGAACACGGGAAGATTTGGTCACGGGGAGATTATGCAGGTTCGTGTGTGGCAGATCACTTCGAGGCGCGAATTTGCGCTCATCGGCGGTCACCCACCGGCCGCCACAGGCGCAGCAGCCCGGCGATGGCCACAATCAGCCACGCCGCCAACGCGTCCCAGAAGAAGACCAGCGAAACCGTGGTCAGCCAACGCAGACCGATCTCGGCGGCCATGGCGTAGCTGGCGGCGGAGTACATGCCCAGCGGGAAGACCAGCACCGGGATCCGTGATCGCGCGCGCCGATCGACAAGATTCCGGTCGCCATCACCGCGGCGAACACATCGGGTGACGGCTCGGCATCGACGACCCGGAGCGCCACTATTCCTCGAGTAGCTCCACAACCAGGTGCCGAATGCCGGTGTGCCGATTGCTACGCGTCCATTCGACGGGCCGGGCGACCCGCACACCGCCGAAGCGCGTCAGCAGTTCCTCGAATAGGACCCGCAGCTCCAGCCGGGCCAGATTGGCGCCCAGGCAGTAATGGATACCCTGGCCGAATCCCAAGTGCGGGTTCGGCTTCCGGCCGATATCGAATTCGTCGGGGCGGTCGAACACGTCGGCGTCGCGGTTGGCCGAGCCCTCCCAGATCTGGACCTTCTGTCCCGCCCGCACGGACTGCCCGCCGAGGGTGACGTCGCGGGTGGCGGTGCGCCGCTTCGACGGCGACGGCGACGTCCACCGCACCATCTCTTCGACCGTCGTCGGCAGCAGGCCGAAATCCGAATGCAGCGCGCGCAATTGCTCCGGGTGCTCGGCCAGCGCCAGCAGGCCGCCGGCGACGGCGTTGCGCGTCGTCTCCGCGCCCGCGCTGAACAGCAGGCTGAAGAACAGGTACAGCTCGAGATCGGAAAGCGCGGGCGCGTCCTCGTCGTCGACCGTGGCGTTCGCGACAACCGACAGCATGTCGTCGGTCGGCTCGGCGCGCTTGGAGGCGATCAGCTCCTGGCCGTAGGCGAACATCCGCGACCCGGCCTCGGCGTCGGACAGCTGCGACATCGTGGCCTTGCGCGAGCCGCCGAAGTCGAACTGCGGCTCGATGGCCTGGAACAGCCAATGGCGTTCGGATTCAGGCACTCCCAGCAGGATGCAGATCATCTGCATCGGCAGTTCGGCGGCGACGTCGACCAGGAAGTCGAACGGTTCGCCCGGCGCCACCGCGTCGAGCAGCCGGCGCGCCCGGGTCCGTAGGTCGTCCTCGACGCGGCCGATCATGCGCGGTGTCAGCCCGGAGCTGACGAGCCGCCGAATCTTGGTGTGGCGGGGGTCGTCCATCATGTTGAGCACCTGGCCCGCGATGGCCAGGTCCTGCAGCAACGTGCCGCCGTATGGCCTTTGCCCGCCGGTGACCGACGAGTATGTCGTCGGGTCCCTCAGCACCTCAAGGGTTTCCGCGTACGTGGCGACGGACCAGAAACCCTCGCCGTCGGGGGTGTTGTCGGTCGGCTCGTGCCAGAACACCGGCGCCTCTCGCCGGTGGACGGCAAACAACTCGTGCGGGAACCCGCCGGCGAAATTGTCCAGGTCGGTGAAATCGATCCCCGAGAGCGAGCTCGCGAGCGTCACAGGATCGCGCCCGGGGTGTATTTGGCCGCGTCCGGGTAGCGGCTCACCAACGCTTCCACCGCCGCGACCACCTCGTCCACCTGGTCACCAGCGGCCCCGGTGAACGCCTTCTTGTCGGCCAGCGCGGCGTCCAGCGCCGCGCGGTCCAGGGGCAGCCGCCCGTCGGCGGCCAAACGGTCGAGCAGGTCGGGCTCGGCGCCGCGTTCCCGCATGGCCAGCGCCGTCGCGACCGCGTGTTCCCGGATCACGTGGTGGGCCGCCTCGCGACCCATGCCGGCGCGCACCGCGGCCATCAGTACCTTGGTGGTCGCCAGGAACGGCAGGTAACGATCCAGCTCGTGGGCGATCACCGCCGGGTAGGCGCCGAACTCGTCGAGCACGGTCAGGAACGTCTCGATCTGCCCGTCGATGGCAAAGAAGCTGTCCGGCAACGCAACTCGGCGGACCACCGAGCAGAACACGTCGCCCTCGTTCCACTGCGCGCCGGCCAGCTCGGCCGCCATCGAGGCGTAGCCGCGCAGCACCACCTGCAACCCGTTGACCCGTTCGCAACTGCGGGTGTTCATCTTGTGCGGCATGGCCGACGACCCGACCTGCCCTTCGGCGAACCCCTCGGTGACGAGTTCGTGCCCGGCCATCAGCCGGATGGTGTGCGCCATCGACGACGGGCCGGCGCCGAGCTGCACCAGCGCGGAGACCACGTCGTGATCCAGCGAGCGCGGGTAGATTTGCCCGACGCTGGTCAAAACCGTTGCGAAGCCGAGAAAGTCGGCGATGCGTCCCTCGAGTTCGGTGAGCTTGGCCGCGTCCCCGCCAAGCAGGTCGAGCATGTCCTGCGCGGTGCCCATCGGGCCCTTGATGCCCCGCAGCGGGTAACGGTCGATCAGCTCCCCCAGCCGGCCCAACGCGATCAGCGTCTCCTGGGCCGCGGAGGCGAACCGCTTGCCCAACGTGGTGGCCTGCGCGGCGACGTTGTGGCTGCGTCCGGCCATCACCAGGTCGCGGTAGGTCAGGGCCCGTTCGGCGAGCCGCGCCGCCACCGCAACGCCGTGGGAGAAAACCAGTTCCAGCGACCGCCGGATCTGCAACTGCTCGACGTTCTCGGTGAGGTCGCGGCTGGTCATCCCCTTGTGCACGTGCTCATGCCCGGCCAGCGCGTTGAATTCCTCGATGCGGGCCTTCACGTCGTGGCGCAGCGCGCGTTCGCGGTTGGCGATCGAGGCCAGGTCGACGTCGTCGAGCGCCCGCTCGTAGTCGGCGATCGCCTCGGCGGGAACGTTGACTCCGAGCTCGGCCTGGGCCCGCAGCACGGCCAGCCACAGCCGCCGCTCGGCGACGACCTTGGCTTCCGGCGACCAGATCGCAACCATTTCGGCGCTGGCGTACCGGGTGGCCAGCACGTTCGGAATGCTCACAAGCACACAGCTTACGGCGGCGGCCATACGCTGTGCGGGTGCACTTCGCCGGCGTGGACCTCGCCTGGGGCGGTCGCAAGCCGACCGGCGTCGCGGTGGTCGACGCCGCCGGCCATCTCGTGCAGCTCGGCGCCGCGCGCGACGACGCCGACGTGCTGGCCGCCTTGTCGCCCTACACCCGGGGCGATTGTCTGGTGGCGTTCGACGCGCCGCTGGTGGTGACCAACGCGAAAGGCCAGCGGCCCGCCGAGGCGGCGCTCAACCGCGATTTCCGCAGGTTTGAGGCCGGCGCGCACCCATGCAACACCGCCAGGCCGGAGTTCGCCGAGACGCCCCGCGCGGCGCGGCTGGCCGCGGCGCTGGGCCTCGACCTGGACCCGCGGTCGTCGACCGCCCGGCGCGCCATCGAGGTCTACCCGCACGCGGCGACGGTCGTTGTGTTCCGGCTCGAGCGGACCCTCAAGTACAAGGCCAAACCGGGCCGAGACGTCGCGCGGCTCAAATCGGAACTGCTGCTGCTGATGGACGGCATCGAAAAGCTTGCCCATGCCGCGGTGCCGCTGCATGTCGAGAGCCACGGCGGCTGGGCGGAGCTGCGCCGGGAAGTCCTGGCCGCGCAACGCAAAAGCGAACTGCGCCGCGCGGAAGATCCGGTCGACGCTGTCGTCTGCGCCTACGTCGCGTTGTACGCCCAGCGCCGCCCGGCCGAAATCACGATCTATGGCGACGCGACCACCGGATGCATCGTGACGCCGTCGCTGCCCCGCGGCTAACGGGTCAGATCTGCACCGGGCGCGGGTCGATGGGCGCGAGCACGTCGACCAGTTCGACCACGGTGCCGAGCGCCGCGGCGGCCGGATCGCCGCCCTCGACAAGCGCGGCAACCACCGAGCCGTCGACGGCGCAGATGAGCGTGCACACCAGCTCGATGCGCACGGATCGGCCGGATCGTTCGAGGGCCTCGGCCACCGCCTCGGCGCGCTGGCGCAGGCTGCGGCGCATGGTCTCGCGCAGGGCGGGCAGGCGCGTGCAGGCGATGTGCCGCTCGTATCGGGAGATCAGTTGCTCGGTCAGCGCCGGGTCCGACAGGTCGCCGACCAGCAGGTCCGCCAGCACCTCCGCGGTGGTCTCGGGTCCGCGACGCCGCCGGGACATCGCGTTGACCCGCGAGCGCAGCTGGGCGATCTCGATCATCCCGATGTGCTCGACGGCGCGCGCGATCAGGTCGTCCAGCGACGAGAAGTAGTAGGTGGTGGAGGCCAAGGGCAGGCCGGCGCGCCGGGCGACCGCCCGGTGCCGCACCGCTTCGAACCCGCCCTCGGCAAGCAGCTCGGCGGCGGCGCTGACGAGCGCATACCGTCGACGTTCTCCTTTTGGAGTAACTGCTGCAGTCACGAGTAGCCATCGTGCCAGCAAAAGTGGTACTGCATTGCCATTTTGGCCAAACGCCCATGGCATGATGGCCCGCATGCCCGACCTGAGCCGCCGAACCCTGCTCGGTCTCGGTGCCAGCGCGGCCATCGGTGCTACGGGAGCGTACGCCCTCGACATCGTGTTCCAGCCCCGCACGTCACACGCCACGCCGGTGTCGACACGAGCGCCCCGGGCGCCGGTGGGACCCCCGCCACTCGCGCCGCCCGAGCCCGCCGCACCGGCCCAGCCTGCGCCGACGATGGTCACGGGCTCCTTCGTGTCGGCGGCGCGCGGCGGGGTCAGCACCAACTGGGCGATCGCGCGACCGCCCGGGCAGACCAAGGCCCTTCGGCCGGTTATCGCGTTGCACGGCAAGGGCAGCGACGCGTCCACCGTGATGGCGGGCGGGGTGGAGCAGGGCCTCGCACAGGCCGTCAACGCCGGGTTGCCGCCGTTCGCCGTGGTCGCCGTGGACGGCGGGGGCGGCTACTGGCACAAGAGGGCCTCCGGCGAGGACGCCGGGGCCATGGTGCTGGACGAGCTGATCCCGATGCTCGGGAGCCAGGACCTGGACACGTCACGGGTGGGGTTTTTGGGCTGGTCGATGGGCGGCTACGGCGCCTTGCTGCTCGGCGGGCGGCTGGGAGCCGGGCGCACCGCCGCGATCTGTGCGGTGAGCCCGGCGTTGTGGATGTCGTCCGGGGCGGCGGCGCCCGGCGCGTTCGACGGGCCCGACGACTTCGCGGCCAACTCGGTGTTCGGGATGCCGGCGCTGGCGTCGATCCCGATCCGGGTGGATTGCGGCGACAGCGACCCGTTCTACGGGGCGACGAAGCAGTTCATCGCGCAACTGCCCAACCCGCCCGCGGGCGGGTTCTCGCCCGGCGGGCACAACGGGGAGTTCTGGAGCTCGCAACTACCGGCCGAGCTGACCTGGATGGCGCCGCTGCTGACGGCGTGAGTTCACCTTCGGCCGCGAGCCGAACCTCACCGCGAGAAATCGCGCCGAAAATCGCAGTGGCGTTAGGCTCGCGGAGGTGACCACACCCTTCGGTTGGAGCCTCCCCTACGCCTGGCCGCGAAAGCCCGTCCTGGCCGCGAACGTCGTCTGCACGTCGCAACCCCTTGCGGCCCAGGCGGGTCTGCGCATGCTCGCCGACGGCGGCAGCGCTGTGGACGCCGCGATCGCCACCGCCGTCACCCTGACGCTGGTGGAACCGGTGTCCAACGGCATCGGCTCGGACGCGTTCGCCATCGTCTGGGACGGCGAGCGCTTGCACGGGCTGAACGCATCCGGTCGTTCGCCCGCCGCCTGGACGCCACAATACTTCGGCGGGAACGCCGTTCCGGTGGTCGGCTGGAATTCGGTGACCGTGCCGGGGGCGGTGTCGGCGTGGGCCGAGCTGCACGCCAAGTTCGGCAGGCTTCCGTTCGAGAAGCTCTTCGAGCCCGCGATCTCCTACGGCCGCAAGGGTTTTCTGGTCTCGCCGACGGTCGCGGAGCAATGGGCGGACCAGGTGCCGCTGTTCAAGGACCAGCCCGGATTCGCCCACGCGTTTCTGCCCGGCGGGCGGGCGCCGAAACCCGGTGAGCTGTTCAGGTTTGCCGATCACGCGGCCACGCTCGAGCGAATCGCCGCCACCAACGGCGAGGCGTTCTACCGCGGGGACGTCGCCGACAGACTCGAGGCGCACGCCTCGGCCAACGGCGGGGCGATGCGGGCCGGCGACCTCGCCGCGCACCGCGCCGACTGGGTCGGCACGATCGATGCCGGCTACCGCGGATACACCGTGCACGAGATACCGCCCAACGGCCAGGGCATCGTGGCACTCATCGCGTTGGGCATCCTGGAGCACTTCGACATGTCTTCGTTGCCGGCCGATTCCGCCGACAGCGTGCACCTGCAGATCGAAGCGGTGAAGCTGGCCTTCGCCGACGCGCAGGCTTATGTCGCCGACATCGACCACATGGCGCTGGCACCGAATCGCCTGCTGGACAGGGAATATCTGCGGGAGCGCGCGGGGTTGATCGATCGAACCCGGGCAAAGCCGGCGTCGGCCGGCACCCCGCGAGGGGGCACCGTCTATCTGACGGCCGCCGACTCCAGCGGGATGATGGTGTCGATGATCCAGTCCAACTACATGGGGTTCGGGTCCGGCGTGGTGGTGCCGGGCACCGGGGTCTCCCTGCAAAACCGGGGCGCGGATTTCGGTGTGGCGGAGGGTCATCCGAACCAGGTCGGGCCGGCCAAGCGTCCCTATCACACGATCATCCCGGGGTTCGTCACCAAGGACGGCGCCCCGGTGATGAGCTTCGGGGTGATGGGCGGCACCATGCAGCCCCAGGGCCACGTGCAGGTGATGGTGCGCATCGCCGACCACGGGCAGAATCCGCAGGCTGCGTGTGACGGCCCGCGGTTCCGGTGGGTGCAGGGCGTGCAAGTCAGCTGCGAGAAGGGTTTTCCGCAGTCGACGCTGGACGAGCTGCGGCGGCGCGGACACGACCTGGTCGCCGTCGACGACTACAACCAGTTCGGCAGCTGCCAGGCGATCTGGCGCCTCGATGACGGGTACCTGGCGGTGAGCGATCCCCGCCGCGACGGGCAGTCGGCGGGTTTCTAGACGCTGACCTTGCCCTCGGCGGCCGCGAGGGCGATGTCGCTGCGGAAATGGCTGCCGGGCAATCGAATCGAACTCAGGATCTCGTACGCGTTCGCGCGGGCGGCGGACAAGTCCGCGCCGGTGCCCACCACGGACAGCACCCTCCCGCCCGAGGAGACGACGGCGCCGTCGTCGCGCCGGGCGGTTCCCGCGTGCAATACCCCGTCGGCTTCGGACCCGACGACGACGTCGCCGACACGGGGGCGCCCGGGGTAGTTCTCGGCGGCCAGCACCACCGTGACCGCGGCGCCCTCGCGCCACCGCAACTCGCCGAAATCGGCGAGCGTGCCGGCGCCCGCGGCGTGTAGCAGCTGGCCGAGCGGCGACTCCAGCAGCGCCAGCACGGCCTGGGTCTCGGGATCCCCGAAGCGGCAGTTGAATTCGACCACCGCGGGGCCTTTTCCGGTCATCGCCAGGCCGACGTAGAGCAATCCGGAGAACGGGCTGCCCCGCCGAACGAGTTCGGCCGCAACGGGTTCGACGATTCCGCTGACGATTTCCCGGTACACGTCCTCGGGCAGCCACGGCAGCGGCGCGTAGGCGCCCATGCCGCCGGTATTGGGTCCGCTGTCGCCGTCGCCGACGCGCTTGAAGTCCTGCGCCGGCAGCAGCGGCACCACCGTGGCGCCGTCGACGACGCAGAACAGCGACACCTCGGGCCCCTCGAGGAAGGATTCCAGCAGCACCGGGTGCCCCGACTCGAGCAGGCTTGCCGCGTGCGCGCGCGCCACATCACGATCGGGGGTAACCACCACGCCCTTGCCGGCGGCTAGGGCGTCGTCCTTCACCACCCAGGCGGGGTCACCGGCGGGCGGCCCGAACCGGCCCAGGGCGGCATCCAAACGCGCTGGGCTGTCGACGATTTCGCTGGCCGCGGTGCGCACACCGGCGGCGGCCATGACCTCCTTGGCGAACGCCTTGGAGCCCTCGATGCGGGCGGCGTCCTTGCTCGGCCCGAAGCAGACGATCCCGGCGGCGCGCACGGCGTCGGCCACCCCCAGTACCAGCGGCACCTCGGGGCCGATCACCACCAGGTCGGCGCGGACCTCACGGGCCAGGGCGACGACCTCCTCACCCGAGGTGATGTCGACGTCGTGCTGCTCGGCGAGCCGCCCGGTGCCGGCGTTGCCCGGGGCGACGGCCAGCCCCGTGACCTGCGGGTCTTCGCGAAGCGCCAGCAGCAGCGCATGCTCACGGGCACCGGAACCGATCACCAGGACGCGCACGACACGTCAGACTAGCCCAGCCGTTCAGACAATTCGCTCCAGCAGGCCTTTGAGCTCTTTTTGCTGCGCAGCGGTGAGGCGCCCGAGACGCTTCTCGAACTCCGCCGACAGCAGCGCGAGGCCGTCGGCGGCGGTTTTTCGGCCGGCCGGGGTGAGCAGTAGCCGGTGGCGCCGCAGGTCGGTGGGGTCGATCTCGCGTTGTACGAATCCCGCCGCCTCAAGCCGTTTGAGGTAGACCGTCACCGTCGCCTTCGGCATGCTCAGCGTCGCCGCCAGTTCGGCTGGGTAGGGATGCTCGTCGATCTCGGCGAGCAGGAACAGCTCCTTGGACTCGAGCCCGAGCGCGCAGATGTCGGCCTCGGCGCAAGAGATGACCGAAACGAGCACCCGGTAGTTCAACGACCAGATCTTCGCCGCATCGACCGCTGACATCGACTTGCCAGATCGTTCAGAAGTGAACTAGTTTAGAATGGAACAAGCGCATAGGCGAACAATCTACCAGAAAGCGATCACCATGCCTCTGGATCACTACGTGACACTCGGACGCTCCGGCCTGCGCGTCAGCCCGCTGTGCCTCGGCGCGATGACATTCGGCGAAGACCTCGGGTGGGGCACCAGTGTGGAAGAGTCCCAACAGATCATCGATCGGTACACCGAGCTCGGCGGCAACTTCATCGACACCGCCAACTTCTATACCCGGAGCCACTCGGAGAAGATCATCGGCGACCACATCGGGCGCCGCCCCGCCCGCCGCGACCGCCTCGTGATCGCGACCAAATTCAGCGGCAACCTCTATCCCGGCGATCCGAACGGTGGCGGGTCGGGCCGCAAATCACTGATCAGCGCGTGCGAAAACTCGTTGCGGCGCCTGCAGACCGACTACATCGACCTGTACTGGCTGCACATCTGGGACGCGAATACTCCCATCGAGGAGACGATGGCGGCACTCGACGACCTCGTGCGGGCCGGCAAGGTGCGCTACGTCGGCGTTTCGGACACCCCGGCGTGGAAGATCGCCCAGGCCAACCTCATCGCCCGCTTCCGCGGCTGGTCGGCATTCGTCGGGCTGCAGGTCGAGTACTCGCTGCTCGAACGCGACGTCGAACAGGAACTCGTGCCCATGGCCTCCGAGTTCGGACTTGGGATGACACCGTGGTCGCCGCTGAAGGGCGGCGTGCTGAGCGGCAAGTACACCCGCCGAAACGCCGGGCAGCACAACGCCGATCGCGGCGCGATGGTTGACAGCTTCCTCAACGAGAAGACCTACGCGCTGATCGACGAACTCGAGGTCATCGCCAAGGCGCACGACACGACGGTCGCCAGCGTGGCGCTGGCGTGGGTCAGCGCGCAGCGCGCCGTCTCGTCGGTCATCATCGGGGCACGCAGGCTCTCGCAGCTCGACGACAACCTCCGCGCCGTCGACGTGGAGCTCGACGCCGAGGAGCTGGCCCGCCTCGACGAGCTGACCAAACCGGCGTTCGGATTTCCCCACAACATGCTGGAATTGGCGCCGGGCATCATCAACGGCGGAACAAGGATCAACGGCATCTCCGCGCCGCCGTCCGAATATGTGATGCCGCAGGGCGCCCGGCCCTACTGACGTCCGTCATCACCGCGAGCAGACGCGGAATCGCACGTTTCCGCCTCGGAACGTGCGATTTTGCGTCTGCTCGCGGGAACTAGTCGGCCTTGCCCCTGTGCATGCTGACCGCGGCGTCCACGTTGGCCTTCTTGTCCTCACCGGCGCCCTTCGCCGCGGCCTTCTTGCGCTTGGCCACGACCGCGTCCACCGCGCCGTTGAGCGCCGACCCCAGCGGGAACCCGAGATAGTGGGTCAGGAAGACGGCCATTTCTTTCAGTTCGGTCTCGGACAGTTCCCCGTTGAGCAGCGCGGCGTTGATCTGGATCTCGGCCAGGTCACGATTGCCGATCGCGGTCACCGCCGTCAGCGTCATGATCCGCTTGTCGCGCATCGACAAGCCCGGTCGGGTCCAGATGCTGCCGAAGAGGTGATCGACGGTCAGGTCGAAGTACGCGTCGCCCTCGATGTTGGGCATCTCCCAGCCGTAGACCTCGTTCATCTTCTCGAGGCCCTTGCGGCGCAGTTCGTCCATTTACGTCTCTTTCTCTGTGTGTGGCACGCCGAGGCCCGCCGCCAGGTTCTCAAAGGCCAGCTGCGCCAGCGGCAGGTCGACCGCCACCGACTCGCCCAGCGCCAGCGCCAGGCTGAGGTCCTTCTCGCCGAGCCCGCGGGTGTGCAGGAATGGCTGGTACAGGAAGTTGTCGGGCTCAAGGTCGTCCATGTTCTCGCGCACCATGATCGCCCCCGGGCCGCTCGTAAGGGCATCGGTGTGGCGCACCACCCGCCCGAGCGCCTGCAGATCCAGGCCGGCCGCCTCGGCCAGTTTCATGGCCTCGCACGCCGCGGCGTACGAGGTGAACGTCAACATGTTGCGCGCCAGCTTCATTCGGGTACCCGCGCCCGGCTCGCCGGCATGGATCACCATCGCGGCCCAGTGTTTGAACGCCGGCTTGATCCGTTCGTATACCTCGCGATCGGCTCCCACCATGGTGGCCAGCTCGCCCTTCGCGGCGGCGGCCGCGCCACCGCTGACGGGCGCATCGACGACGTGGATGTCGCGCGGTTTCATCTCGCGGGCCAACTCGACGGCGGTGGTGTCGCTGATGGTCGAGTGGATCGCGATGACCGTTCCGGGCTTGGCGTGCGCCGCGAGTTCGCCGACGACCTCGCGCACCTGCGCATCGTCCAGCACGGTGACGTGAACGATGTCCGCGGCGGCAACGTCGGCCACGCTGTCGGCCAGGCTGGCGCCCTTCTCGGCCAGCGGAGTCATCGCGTCGGCCCGGATGTCGTAGACCGTCACCCCGCCGGGCCATTCGGTCATCTTCGTGGCCATCGGGGCGCCCATGTTGCCCAGCCCGATGTAGCCGAGCTTCGCGTGGTCGGTCATGACCGGATTATCTGTCCGCCGTCAACATTGAAGACCTGTCCGGTGATCCACGACGCCTCGTCGGACAGCAGGAACAGGCACATCCCGACGACGTCCTCGGGCGTTCCCATCCGCGACAGCGGCAGGCCCTTGACGATGTCGGCGACCATCTCCTGTGGGGTGGTGGTCCGGTTGGCCTCGGTGTCGATGGGGCCGGGCGCGATCGCGTTGATCCGGATGTTCTGGCCGCCCAGCTCGCGCGATAGCTGTTGGGTCAGGCCGTTGATGCCGACCTTGGCCAGTGCGTAGAAGTTCGCGTAAAGCCATGCTGCGGTGGAAGACTGGTTGACGATCGCCCCGCCGCCGCGCTTGGCCATCTTCTTGTACACCGCGCGGGTGCACCACAGCGCGCCGTCGAGGTTCACGCTCATGAACTTCTTGTAGTACTCGGGGTCGACGGTGAGCAGGAAATCCAGCTTCATGCCGCCGAATATCGCGGCGTTGTTGACCAGGTAGTCGATGCCGCCGAACTCGGCCAGCGTGCGGTCGGCCATCTCCTTGGCCGATGCCGGGTCCGAAACGTCGACCGGGATGGCCAGCGCCGTTCCGCCCTCGCCCTTGATCCCGTCGGCCACCTTCTCGGCGCCCGGCACGTTGATGTCGGCGACGACGACGGCCGCGCCCTCGCGCGCCAGCGCCTCCGCGTACGCCTGCCCGATGCCGCCACCGGATCCGGTGACGATGGCCACCTTGTTCTCGAATCGCATGCCGCTCCTCTAGTTGACCGCTGTCGCGATGGTCTTGATTTCCAGGTATTCCTCGAAACCGGCCAGACCCATCTCGCGGCCGTTGCCGGACTGCTTGTAGCCGCCGAACGGCGCGTCGGCGGAGTACCAGACACCGCCGTTGACGTTGATGGTGCCCGCCCTTATTCGGGCGGCGACCGCGGCGGCCCGGTCCGGGTCAGCGCCAAAGACGGTGCCCGACAAGCCGTATGGCGAGTCGTTGGCGATGCGCACGGCGTCGTCGTCGCCGTCGTGCGGGATGACCGTGAGCACCGGGCCGAAGATCTCCTCCCGCGCTACGCGGGCGTCGTTACCCAAGCCGGCGATCACGGTGGGCTCGATGAAGAACCCGACCTCGCGGTCCGCCGGCCGGCCGCCGCCGCACGCGAACGTCCCGCCCTCGGCGATCGCCGAGTCGAGGTAGCCCTGTATCCGGTCGCGCTGGCGCGCCGAAATCACCGGGCCGCAAATGGTTCCGGGGTCGGTGGGGTCGCCGGCCTTGATGCCGCCCATCGTTGCGGCCGCGATGGAGACGGCCTCGTCGTACCGTGCCCGCGGCACCACCAGCCGGGTGGTGATCGCGCACCCCTGCCCGGCGTGCATGCACACCGAGAATCCCGCAACCCCGACGGCGCCGCCCAAGTCGGCGTCGTCGAGCACGACGAATGCCGACTTGCCGCCCAGCTCGAGGAAGACCTTCTTGATGGTCGCGGCGCCGTCGGCCATCACGCTGCGCCCGGTGGCCGTCGACCCGGTGAACGAAACCATGTCCACCCGAGGGTCTTTGGCCAATAGCGCGCCGACACCGTGATCGCTGGAGGTGACGATGTTGACGACCCCGGGCGGAAAGTCGGTGTGTTCGGCGATGAGCTCCCCCAGCACCGCCGCACACCACGGCGTGTCGGGCGCGGGCTTCAGCACCACGGTGTTTCCGGCGGCCAGGGCGGGCCCGATCTTGGCGAGGTTGATCTGGTGCGGGAAGTTCCACGGGGTGATGGCGCCGACGACACCGACGGCCTCACGGGCAATGGTGCGCCTGGTGCGGATCCCCATCGGCGCCGCCTCGCCGAGATCCTGATTCCACACGTAGGACTCGGCCGTGTCGGCCGCGAACGCCAAGTCCTTTACGGGCACCTCGAGCTGGGCGATGGCGGTGAGCATCCGCGGCGCGCCGACCTCGGCGATGGTAATGTCACGCAGCTCCTCGAGATGCGCTTGCATGGCGTCGCGCAGCTGCCGCACGCACCGTACCCGCAACTCGGTGTTGCGCGACCAGTCCGTGTCGTCGAAGGCCCGCCGCGCCGCGTCGATGGCGCGGCCCATGTCGTCGGCGTCCGCGTCGGCGGCGACTCCCAGCACTTCCTCGGTCGCCGGGTTGATCGTCGGGAAAGTCCCCGCACTCCCGGGCGACAGCTTGCCGTCGATGAACAGTGCGCTCGCGCCGTCGGCCAGTAACGCCATGTCTCCCGCTCCCGCCTGATCGTGGGGCCCGCAAAGGTGAGTGGACAGTTGTCCGATATTGCCGTCTCGCACCATAGTCGCCGGGCGGTCAGGGGTGCAAGGTCCGATCTAGTCGGCCGCCATTCACCGTCAATGGATACCACGTTCACCTGTGTATTCACCAATGATGCTTGCTTCCACTCGCCGACATCCTCTAGCGTGGACACGTGTCCAGCGATGCACTGGTTGCGATCACCTCCCAGGCCGACCGGAAGACCGGGGAACCTGTGCGCAACCGCCGCCAGGAGGAGACCTTCCGCAAGGTCCTCGCCGCCGGCATCGAAACGCTGCGGGAGAAGTCCTATGCCGACCTGACGGTGCGCGCGGTGGCCGCCCGCGCCAAGGTCGCTCCGGCCACCGCCTACACCTACTTCTCGTCGAAGAACCACCTGATCGCCGAGGTCTACCTCGACCTGGTCCGGCAAGTCCCGTACTTCACCGACGTCAACGACCCGATGCCGGTCCGGGTGGACAAGGTGCTGCGCCACCTCGCGCTCGTCGTCGCCGATGAGCCCGAGGTCGGCGCCGCATGCACCACCGCATTGCTCGGCGGCGGCACCGACCCCGCGGTGGCCGCCGCGCGGGACCGGATCGGTGCGGAGATCCACCGCCGCATCGCCACCGCGATCGGGCCCGGCGCGGACCCCAGCACCGTCTCGGCGCTCGAGATGGCGTTCTTCGGCGCATTGGTGCAGGCCGCCAGCGGCCAGTTCACCTATCACCAGATCGCCGACCGCCTCGGCTACGTCGTCGGCCTCATCCTCCCCCACCCCGGAGCAGACCAATGACCGTACAGACCGAAAAGCCGGTCTTGGATCCCTACGACTACGACTTCCACGAGGATCCGTATCCGTATTACAAGAGGCTGCGCGACGAGGCGCCGCTGTACCGCAACGAGGAACTGAATTTCTGGGCACTGTCACGACATCACGATGTGCTGCAGGGGTTCCGTAACAGCACAACGCTTTCCAACAAGTACGGAGTCTCGCTGGATCCGGCGTCGCGCGGCCCGCATGCGTCCAAGACGATGTCGTTTCTGGCAATGGACGATCCGGCCCACCTGAGGCTGCGGACGCTCGTGTCAAGGGGCTTCACGCCGAGGCGGATTCGGGAACTGGAGCCTCGCGTCACCGAAATAGCCACGCGGCACCTCGACACCATGCTGGAGATGTCGAAGGACGGAACCGTCGACTATATCGACGAGTTCGCCGGCAAGCTGCCCATGGACGTCATCTCCGAGCTGATGGGTGTCCCCGAACCGGATCGACCACAGGTCCGGGCCTGGGCCGACGGCGTGATGCACCGCGACGAGGGCGTCACCGACGTGCCGCCCGAGGCTGTCGAGGCCTCCATCAACCTCATCGTCTACTACCAGGGGATGGTGGCCGAGAGGCGCAAGAAGCTGACGGAGGATCTGACGTCGGCGCTGCTGGAAGCCGAGATCGACGGCGACCGCCTCACCGACGACGAGATCCTCGGGTTCATGTTCCTGATGGTGATCGCCGGCAACGAGACGACCACCAAACTCCTTGCCAACGCCGCCTTTTGGGGTCACAAGAACCCCGACCAGCTGGCGCCGGTCTACGCAGACCTGTCCCGGGTGCCGCTGTGGGTCGAGGAAACGCTGCGCTACGACACCTCCAGCCAGATCCTGGCCCGCACCGTGGCGGGAGAGCTCACCCTCTACGACACCACGATCCCGGGGGGCGACGTCCTGCTGCTGCTGCCCGGATCGGGCCACCGCGACGAGCGGGTCTTCGACAAGCCGGACGACTTCCTGATCGGGCGCGAAATCGGGCCCAAGCTACTGAGTTTCGGCAGCGGCGCGCACTTCTGCCTGGGCGCCCACCTCGCCCGGATGGAGGCCAGGGTCGCGCTCATCGAGTTGTTCAAGCGAATCCGCGGATATGAGGTCGACGAGGCCAACGCCGTCCGCGTCCACTCCAGCAACGTCCGCGGATTCGCTCACCTACCCATGACCGTGGAGGTCCGCTGAATGCCCCGCTTTGACCCGCTACCGGAACGTCGCCCCACGATTGTGGCCGGCGCCTCCTCCGGGATCGGAGAGGCCACCGCCATCGAACTCGCGGCGCACGGCTTCCCCGTCGCCCTGGGCGCCCGCCGGGTGGAAAAGCTCAACGACATCGTCGGAAAGATCAACGCCGAGGGCGGCGAGGCGGTCGGATTCCACCTGGACGTCACCGACCCGAACTCGGTGAAGTCCTTTGTCGCGCAGTCGGTCGACGCGCTCGGCGACATCGAGGTGCTGGTGACCGGCGCGGGCGACACCTACTTCGGCAAGCTCGCCGAGATCACCACCGACGAGTTCGAGTCGCAGCTCCAAATCCACCTCGTCGGCGCAAACCGGCTGGCCGCCGCGGTGCTGCCGGGCATGCTCGACCGGCGGCGCGGCGACCTGATCTTCGTGGGTTCCGATGTGGCGCTGCGCCAGCGACCGCACATGGGCGCCTACGGCGCCGCCAAGGCCGCACTCGTCGCGATGGTCACCAACTTCCAGATGGAGCTCGAGGGCACCGGCGTGCGAGCCTCGATCGTGCACCCCGGCCCCACCAAGACATCGATGGGCTGGAGCCTCCCGGCCGAGAAGATCGGCCCCGCACTTGAGGACTGGGCCAAGTGGGGCCAAGCCCGCCACGACTACTTCCTGCGCGCGGCGGACCTGGCACGAGCCATCACCTTCGTCGCCGAGACCCCGCGCGGTGGCTTCATCGCGAACATGGAGCTTCAGCCCGAAGCCCCGTTGGCCGACAAGAAAGATCGCCAGAAGCTCGCACTCGGCGAAGAGGGGATGCCGTCATGACAACCACCGCCACCGTGCCGCGGGTTTCCGGCGGCGAAGAAGAGCACGGTCATCTGGAGGAATTCCGCACCGACCCAATCGGTTTGATGCAACGGGTGCGAGACGAATGCGGGGACGTGGGTTGGTTCCAGCTGGCGGACAAGCATGTCATCCTGTTGTCCGGCGCGAACGCCAACGAGTTCTTTTTCCGGTCCGCCGACGAGGACCTGGACCAGGCCGAGGCCTACCCGTTCATGACGCCGATCTTCGGCAAGGGAGTGGTGTTCGACGCCAGCCCGGAGCGGCGCAAGGAGATGCTGCACAACTCGGCGCTGCGCGGCGAGCAGATGAAGGGCCACGCCGCCACCATCGAGGGCGAAGTGAAGAAGATGATCGCCGACTGGGGCGACGCGGGCGAGATCGAGCTGCTCGACTTCTTCGCCGAGCTGACCATCTACACCTCGACGGCCTGCCTGATCGGTCTGAAGTTCCGCGAACAGCTCGACCACCGGTTCGCGGAGTACTACCACGAGCTGGAACGGGGCACCGACCCACTGTGCTACGTCGACCCGTACCTCCCGATCGAGAGTTTCCAGCTCCGCGACGAGGCTCGCGTGAAACTCGTTGCGCTGGTGCAGGAAATCATGGATCAGCGAATCGCAAACCCGCCCAAGGACAAGGCCGACCGCGACATGCTCGACGTGCTGGTTTCGATCAAGGACGAGGAGGGCAACCTGCGCTTCTCGGCCGACGAGGTCACCGGGATGTTCATCTCGCTGATGTTCGCCGGGCACCACACCAGCTCTGGAACCTCCGCGTGGACCCTGATCGAGCTGATCCGCCATCCCGAGGTGTACGCCGAGGTGCTGGCCGAGCTCGAGGAGCTCTACGCCGACGGCCAGGAGGTGAGTTTCCATGCCCTGCGCCAGATCCCGAAGCTGGACAATGTGGTCAAGGAGACCCTGCGGCTGCACCCGCCGCTGATCATCTTGATGCGGGTCGCCAAGGGCGAGTTCGAGGTGGAGGGCTTCCCCATTCACAACGGCGACTATGTCGCGGCCTCGCCGGCGATTTCGAACCGGATTCCCGAGGACTTTCCCGATCCGGACGCGTTCAAGCCCGACCGCTACGACAAGCCGGAGCAGGCCGACATCGTCAACCGGTGGACCTGGATTCCGTTCGGCGCGGGGCGGCACCGCTGCGTGGGCGCCGCCTTCGCCCAGATGCAGATCAAGGCGATCTTCTCGGTTCTGTTGCGCGAGTACGAGTTCGAGATGGCGCAGCCCGCCGACAGCTACCACAACGACCACTCCAAGATGGTCGTCCAGCTCGCCCGGCCGGCCAAGGCCCGCTACCGCAAGCGCAGCGCGTAAGGAGTCAGTCCCATGGGCGGATTCAGGATCGAAGCGGATCTGGATTTGTGTCAGGGCCACGCCATGTGTGAATTGGAGGCGCCGGACTACTTCCGGGTGCCCAAGCGGGGCAAGGTCGAGATCCTCGACCCCGAACCGCCCGAAGACGCCCGCGACGACGTCGAGCGCGCGGTCGCTATGTGCCCAACGCAAGCACTATTCCTCAAAGAGAAAGAAGACTGACCATGGCGTCACACTCGCGCGAGGACCTCGAGGCATGGGTCGATCGCTGGCTGCAGGTCAACAGGGACTGCGAAAAGGCCGGCGACTGGCGGCCGCTGGCGGACTTCTACGCCAAGGACGCCACCTACGGCTGGAACATCGGTCCCAAGGAGGACGTGATGTGCGTCGGCGTCGACGAGATCCGCGACATTGCGCTCGGCCTGGAGATGGAGGGCCTGGAGAACTGGGTCTACGAGTACCAGAAGGTGCTCATCGACGAGAAGCAGGGCGAGATCGTCGGCTTCTGGAAGCAGATCGTCAACAAGGCCGACGGCAGCCAGGACGAGATCTACGGCATCGGCGGCAGCTGGTTCCGCCTGGGCAGTGACCAGCTCATCGAGTGGCAGCGGGACTTCTTCGACTTCGGTCACGTCGCGAAGATGTTCGCGACCCTGATCGAGTCCGGCGATCTGTCCACCGGCATGCAGAAACGGATCGAGCGCAGCCTGGCCGGCGATAGGCTGCCCGGCTACTACCCGCTCGGCGAGGCTCCGGTACCCATCTGGTGACCGCCCGACCGGTTGGTGGTACCCCTTGTCGACAGCCCGGTGACGCAGGTCATAATGGTCTGCGAATGAGAACACGTTCTAACTTGCCGTCCGGTACCGGTCGGTCCCTTTCACCGATACTCGGGTCAGGGCATGCTGATGGAGGTCCTTCATGAAAACAAAAGGCGCGCTGATCTGGGAATTCAACCAGCCGTGGTCCATCGAGGAAATCGAGATCGGCGACCCGCAGGCGCATGAGGTCAAGATCCAGATGGAAGCCGCCGGCATGTGCCATTCGGATCACCATCTAGTTACCGGCGGCATCCCGATGGCGGGTTTCCCGGTGCTGGGCGGCCACGAGGGCGCCGGCATCGTCACCGAGGTCGGCCCCGGCGTGGAGGACATCGCCCCGGGCGACCACGTGGTGCTGTCGTTCATCCCGTCCTGCGGGTCCTGCCCGACATGTCAGGCCGGCATGCGCAACCTGTGTGACCTCGGGGCCGGGCTGCTCGGCGGTGCCGCGGTATCCGACGGCACCTTCCGCATCCAGGCCCGCGGCCAGAACGTCTTCCCCATGACGCTGCTGGGTACCTTCGCGCCGTACATGGTCGTGCACCGCAGCTCGGTGGTGAAGATCGACCCGTCGGTCCCGTTTGAGGTCGCAGCCCTGGTCGGCTGCGGCGTCACCACCGGCTACGGTTCGGCGGTCCGCACCGCCGACATCCGGCCGGGCCAGGACGTCGCCATCGTCGGCGTCGGCGGCGTGGGCATGGCGGCGCTGCAGGGCGCCGTCAACGCGGGCGCGCGCTACATCTTCGCGATCGACCCGGTGGAGTGGAAGCGCGATCAGGCCCTGAAGTTCGGCGCCACCCACGTCTACCCCGACATCAACGCCGCGCTGGCGGGCATGGCCGAAGTCACCTACGGTCTGATGGCCCACAAGGTGGTCGTGACGGTGGGCGAGCTGCACGGCGCCGACGTCGACGCCTACCTGAACATCACCCAAAAGGGCGGCACCTGCGTGCTGACCGCGATCGGTAGCCTGCTGGACACCAACGTCAACCTGAACCTGGCGATGCTCACCCTGATGCAGAAGAACCTGCAGGGCACCATCTTCGGCGGCGGCAACCCGCAGTACGACATCCCGCAGCTGCTGTCGATGTACAAGGCCGGCAAGCTCAACCTGGACGACATGATCACCCGCCAGTACAAGCTCGAGCAGATCAACGACGGCTACCAGGACATGCTGGAAGGCAAGAACATTCGCGGCGTCATCCGGTACACCGACGCCGACCGGTAATCCGACCGGTCCTCAGTGACCAGCTTTCCCCACCTCTTGGCGCCAGGACGAATCGGCGCCATGGCGGTGCGCAACCGGGTCGTCATGTCCCCGATGGAGACGATGTACGGCACCCCGGACGGGCTGCCGTCACAGCGCACCCGCGACTACTTCGCCGCGCGCGCCAAGGGCGGGGTCGGCCTGATCACGTTGGGCGCCACCGGGGTCGACCACCAGCACCCCGAGACGCCCGGGGGCCTGCACCTGGCGACCGACGACGCCGTCGCGGCGCACCGGGCGTTGGTCGAGGTGGTGCACGAACACGGGGCCAAGATCCAGCCCCAGATCGTGCACGCCGGGCCCGACGGGCTGGGGCCGGAGATCTTCGGTGTCACCTCGTTGGGCCCCTCGGTGATCCCCTCTTACCTCACCGGGCGGCCATCGGCCGAGATCAGCAAGCGGCAGCTGTGCGAGGTGTTCGATCTGTTCAAGGCCGCGGCGCGCCGCGCCGTCGAGGCCGGTTACGACGGCATCGAGCTGCACGCCGCACACGGCTACATGCTGCTGGGGTCTTTCCTTGCCCCGCAACGCAACCGGCGCACCGACGACTACCGGGGCGACTCGTCCCGCGGCCGGGTGCGGGTGGTGCTGGAGGCGCTGGCCGCGATCCGCTCGGAGATCGGCGACGCCCTGCCGATCACGCTGCGCATCTCCGGCTACGAGCGGGTCGCGGGAGGGCGGCCGATCTACGAAACCGCGCGGCTGGCCACCGAACTCGTCGCCGCCGGCGTGAGCGCATTCCACGTCAGCGGCGGCGTGATCGACCGGCTCGTGACCGGGATGGTCAACGGTGCCGACGACGGCGACGCGCTCAACGTGGGCGCCGCGGCCGCGGTCAAGCAGGTGGTCGACGTGCCGGTGATCGCCGTAGGCCGCATCCACGACCCGGTGCGGGCCGAACGCATCCTGGCCGAGGGCCGCGCCGATTTCATCGCGATGGGCCGTCCGCTGCTGGCCGACCCCGACCTGGCCGGCAAGCTGCGATCCGGCCGGGCGAATCGCATCCGTAAGTGCATCTCGTGTGAAAACTGCATCGACGCAATGGAACAACGCTTCTCCGTCGACTGCGCCGTCAATCCCCGCACCGGCAAGGAGCGGGAGCTGGCCGCGCCGCGCGCCGACCGCGCCAAGCGCGTCGTGGTGATCGGCGGCGGGCCAGCCGGCCTGGAGGCCGCCCGCGTGGCCGCGCAACGCGGCCACCGCGTCACGCTCTTCGAGCGCGCCGGCCAACTCGGCGGGGCATTGCGCTGGGCATCGGTGCTGCATCCGGAGAATCAGCCGTTCCTGCAATACCTGCGCGACGAGATCAAGGCGAGCACCGTCAAAGTCCGGTTGGGACGAAGCGTTTCCGCCGGCGAGGTGGCCGCGCAAACTCCCGACGCCGTGGTGGTGGCCACCGGCGGCCACGTCGCGGTGCCAACCATTCCGGGCGCCGGACTGCCGCACGTGCACACCGGGCCCGGGTTGCGCGAGTTGCTCGATGGCCGGCTGTTCGCCGGCCGGCGACAGCGGCTGGTGCACCCCGCGGCGTTCCGTCTGGCGAGCCGTGCGTGGATGCCGTTGGGCCGGCGGGTGACCATCATCGGCGGCGATCTGGTCGCCCTCGAACTCGCCGAGTTCCTCGCCGCCCGCGGCAGGTTGGTGTCAATTCTCGAGGCGGGCAAGGACATCGCCCCCGAGGTGGGCAACAAACGCAAGACCGAGCACATGGATCGCCTCGACCGGCTCGGCGTCACCGTGCACGTCCGCGCGGCCGTCGAACGGATCACGACGCAGGCCGTGGTGTTTGCGCCGGCCGGCGGCGCCACCCGGCAGCTGGCCGCCGACAGCGTCGTCGTCGCCGGGACGGTCGAGCCCGACACCGCCCTGTTCGACACCCTGGTCGCCACCCTGCCCGGCGCCGAGGTGCACACCGCCGGCGACTGCACCGGCCTCGGCCTCATCCGCAAAGCCACCGAGGAAGGCGCACGCGCCGCGTGCGCAATCTAGAGAAGGAGAACAGCATGACCGAAACCGCGCAATCTCAGGCCTCCCCAGCTCTGGCCGCATCGCAATCCTCGTGGCGCTGCGTGCAAGCCCACGACCGGGAGGGCTGGCTGGCGCTGATGGCTGACGACGTTGTCGTCGAGGATCCGATCGGCAAGTCGGTCACCAACCCCGACGGTGAAGGCGTCAAGGGCAAAGAGGGCGTCGCGGCCTTCTACGACAACAACATCGCGGCCAACCAGCTGACCATCACCTGCGAGGAGACGTTCCCGTCGAGTTCGCCCGACGAGATCGCCCATATCCTGGTGCTGCACAGCAAGTTCGAGGGCGGGTTCACCAGCACGGTGCGCGGGGTGTTCACCTACAAGGTCAACGACGCGGGCCTGATCAGCAACATGCGCGGCTACTGGAACCTCGACATGATGAAGTTCGGCAAGGAGGACTGAGCTCAGCCGATGCGGCCCAGCCCGGTGAGGTTGCCCTGCATGGCCTTACCGTCCATCAGCACCATGGTCGGGGTCTGCAGCGGGTCGCTGAGGATGGTGGCCGACTTCGGCTGCTGCCAGAGCAGCGCCCCGCTGCCCGCGTCGACTACACCGTAGGCGAACAGGTCGAGCGGCGTGGTGTTGTCGCACCCGATCCGCGTGATGGTGTAGAGGAGACCGTCCGCGATCGACAAGTGCGGTAGCGCCGCGCTGCGAACCTTGTTCTCCCACACCGTATGACAGCCGGGGTTGTCGACGTCGACCCGGGTCATCCCGCCGACGAACGGCGCCGTCGGCGGAACGGCCGGGGGCGCTCCCGCAGGAACCGCCGGGTAGGGGTAGCCGTAGGTGCTCGACACGAACACCGAATTGCCGACCCCGATCGGCGCGTTCTCGCTGCCCGGGCCGCCCAGCGTCAAAACTGGTTGCTGGCAGATCAATTGGCCGGTGCCGGACTGGTAGACCAGCGCGTGCACCTGGGGGCTGGCGTTGTCGACGATGGTCAGGTAGTCGGCTCCGCTGGTGGGGCCGAAGTACACCGGGGTGGAGCCCGTCCCCCAGCTCAGCTGGCCGGGCTTGCGGGCCGGGCCCCGGTCATACGCTGCGCGCCAAAGGATTTGCGGGTTGCCCGCGACGTCGAGGTTCAGTTCGTAGACCGCGAAGGTGGTGGCCACCGCGACGCGCCCGCTGGGCGCCGACGAGATGCTGTTCGCCACCTGCTCGCCGGCGGGCAGCTGAACGGTGGCGACGCCGCCGCCCGGCTTGGATACGCCCACAACGCCGTTGCCGGTGGCGAACCAGACGTTGCCCGCATAGTCGGGGACCAGGCCCACCGAGTTGTCGCCGGCGGGTATCGCGCCGGACAGGTCGGTGGACTCGGTGACGACCAGCTTCCAGCAGCCCAGGGCCCCGTCCTTGACGTGGGCGATGCGCAACAGGTGGTTGGTGCCGTCGATCATCACCACCTGGTTGTTGTTGTCGAGGTAGGCGTAGACGCCGCCGAGCAGGCCCCCCTTGGCGACGTGCAGCTTGGCCAACGGGACGAAGACGGGGACCCAGCCACCCGGATCGATCAGGACGACCGTCGGGGTCTGGCCGATGTCGGTGGTGCACAGCGCCAACACCAGCCCGTCGGTGCCCTGCATGATCGTCGGGCACGCCGCCAGCAGCGGGTAGCCGAAGATCGGGACCAGGTGGGCGCCCGGACCGGGAAGCGGTCCGGCGTCGGATGATTCGGAGTCGTTGTGCAGCGACGCGAGCCCCTGCGGAGCCATGAACGGGTTGGGCGGCGCCAACGGCCCGAACGCGGCGGCCGCCCGCACGGACGGCGCCGCGCCGGAGACCAGGGCCGGGGCCATGGCGACGGCGCAAGCGGCCAGCAATGCCACGGGAAACCGCACAGAGGTCTCCTCCCGTGAATTGCGTACAGTGATTTTCCCGACGCTGCGGAACGAAATGGCAACGGTGAGCTAACGATTCGGCTTCGAGACGGCGTGGCAGACGCGGTTGGTTAGCGCCGGGTAAAGCTCAGATGCGTGACGCCGCTGGGGCCGGTCACCGCCTCCACCGCGAACCGTTGCTCGAGGCCCTCCAGTCCCTGCCACAACGGCTCCCCGCGCCCCAGGATGATGGGCACCACCGCGACGTGCAGCTGGTCGACGAGGTCCGCGGCAAGGAATTGGCGGATTGTCGACGGCCCTCCACCGAGGCGAATGTCGAGGCCTCCGGCGGCTTTTCGAGCGATCTCGAGGGATTCCGCGGGGCCGGCGTCGATGAAGTGGAAGGTGGTGCCCCCGTCCATCTCGATCGGCGGCCGGGGGTGGTGGGTAAGCACGAAGACCGGCGTGTGAAACGGCGGTTCGGCGCCCCACCAGCCCTGCCATCCGTCGCCGGCGTCCCATGGCTCGAACTTGTTGCGCCCCATGATTTCGGCGCCGATCCCGGGCGCCCAAGCGCGCGCCATGGCGTCATCGATGCCCGTCGTCCCACCCGACTCGCCGTGCATCGCGCGGAAGGTGTGGGTGGCGAAGAACCACTCGTGCAGCCGGCCGCCGGCGTGCCCGAACGGCGCGTCCGCGCGTTGTCCGATCCCCGTGCCGAAACCGTCGAGGGAAACCGAGAAATTGTGTACGCGCACCTGCGACATGGCGGGTCTCCTTTGGGTCGTGGGTCGTCGCAGGGTTGACCGTCCGTACCCGCGAAACTCATCGGTCGATCGGCGAACCTATGCTGGGGGCCATGGCGTCGATCTTCACCAAGATCATCAACCGTGAACTCCCCGGCCGTTTCGTCTACGAGGACGACGACATCGTCGCGTTCCTGACGATCGAGCCCATGACGCAGGGCCACACGCTGGTGGTGCCCCGGGCCGAGATCGATCAGTGGCAGGACGTCGACGGTGCGGTGTTCTCCCGCGTCATGGCGGTGAGCCAGCTGATCGGCAGGGCCCTGTGCAAGGCGTTCAGGGTGGAGCGTGCCGGAATGATCATCGCCGGGCTGGAGGTCCCCCATTTGCACGTCCACGTCTTCCCCACCCGCAGCCTGAGCGACTTCGGTTTCGCCAACGTGGACCGCAACCCGTCAGCGGAATCCCTCGATGCGGCCCAAGCCAAGATCAAGGCGGCGCTGGCTCAACTGGCGTGAGCCGGCTCCGGCGCCGACACATCGCTGACGCGGGGCAGCGTGACGCGGAAGCAGCACCCCTCGCCGGGTGAGGTCGTCACCGTGACATCGCCGCCGTGCGCGCGCACCAACGAGTCGACGATCGACAGCCCAAGGCCCGTGCCGCCGCTGGCCCGCGCCCGCGACGAGTCGGTTCGGTAGAACCGCTCGAAAACCCGCGACGCATCCTGCTGATTCATCCCCGGACCCTTGTCGGCCACTTCGAGCACCGCGTTGTGGCCCGCGGTGCCGACGCGAACGGTGACATCGGCGCTAGGCGGGGTGTGCTGCAGGGCGTTGGCCACGAGGTTGCCCAGCACCTGGCGAATGCGGGGCTCGTCGCCGAGCACCTCCGGGGTGCCGGGCCCGTCCAGCACCTCCATGGTGATGGCGCGCTTGGGATCGATCGCCTGCGCGTCGTGCACGGCGTCGCTGGCCAGCGCCAGCAGATCGACACGGTTGTGCTCCAGCGGTCGCTGCACATCCAGGCGAGCCAGCAGCAGCAGGTCGTCGACCAGCAAGCCCATCCGGCTGGCCTCGCTTTCGATGCGCGACAACAGCATGGACACGTCGCGCGCGGCGCCCTGGCGATACAGTTCCGCGAAGCCGCGGATGGTGGTCAGCGGCGTGCGCAGCTCGTGACTGGCGTCGGTGATGAACCGCCGCATCCGTTCCTCGGAACCGCGGGCCTTCTCGGCCGACGACTCCGATGAGGCCACCGCTTGCTGGATCTGGGTGAGCATTCCGTTGAGCGCCAACGAAAGTCGCCCCACCTCGGTTCGGGGATCGCGTTCCGGGACGCGGCGATCCAGCTGGCCCGCGGCGATGTCGGCGGCCGTGTGTTCGACCTCCATCAGTGGCCGCAGGCTGCGGTGCACCACCGCGAAGCTGGCGATCCCCACGACGGCCAGCACCGCCACCCCGATGCCGATCTGCAACCAGACCAGCGAGCTCAGCGTGTGCTGCACGTCGGACAGGTCGACCGCGACCGTCGTCAGGCCGTGCGGCCCGCGCACCGACACCGCACGCCACTGGATGTCCGAGCCGTTGACCGAGGGCAGTGTCGTCGGATTGGGTCCGACGTCGTTGTCGGGGGGCAGCGCCGGCTCCGCGTTGCGGTCGTTGATGGCGGTGAACGGGGTGCCGTCGGTGCCGATGCCTCGCACGTAGAACTTCGAGGGCGGACGGCCGGGATCGGGGCCTTCGTAGGGCGGGGGTGACTCCCGCCGCGGGGCCTGTGCCCAGCTGCGCGACGCGTCGAGCAGTGTCTGGTCGATGCGGCCGATCAGGCTGTGCCGCAGGATCGAGGTGACGGCCAGACCGGACACCGCCAGACCGCAGGCCACCAGGAGCAGGGTGGCGGCCACCAGCCCCACCCGGAGTGGCAATCCGCGTCGAATCTTGTTGGGCATGCCCGTCTTCCTCGCTACCACTCGCCGCTCAGCGCGGCTCCCGCAGCACGTAGCCCACGCCCCGCAGGGTGTGCAGCAGCCGCTTCTCCCCCGTGTCGATCTTGCGGCGCAGGTACGACACGTAGGACTCGACCACGTTCACGTCGCCGCCGAAGTCGTAGCGCCAGACGTGGTCGAGGATCTTCGGCTTGCTCAGCACGGTGCCCGCGTTGATGACGAAGTAGCGCAGCAGGGTGAACTCGGTGGGCGACAGCGACACCGGTTCGCCGGCTTTCCACACCTCGTGGGTCTCCTCGTCGAGCTCGATGTCGGCGAAACTCAGGCGGGCGTTGCGCGGTTCGGCCCCGCCCTTGCCGGCGCGCCGCAGGATGACTCGCAGCCGGGCGACAACCTCCTCGAGGCTGAACGGCTTCGTCACGTAGTCGTCGCCGCCCAGCGTGAGGCCCGCGATCTTGTCCTGCAGGGAGTCGCGGGCGGTCAAGAACAGCGCCGGTGCGTCGATGCCGTCCGCGCGCAGCCGCCGCAGCACCCCGAAGCCGTCCATGCCCGGCATCATCACGTCGAGGATCACCGCGTCGGGGCGCGCGTCACGCGCCCGGTCCAGGGCCTGGGCCCCGTTGGTGGCGGTGTACACCTCGAAGCCCTGGAACTTGAGGCTGACGGAGAGCAGTTCGACGATGTTGGCCTCGTCGTCGATCACGAGGACGCGAGCTTCCGGTTTGGATCCGCTTGGGCTGGGCGCTGTCATGAGGTCACGTCTGTCCTTTGTTTGAACGTTGCCTTTCCGATTATTGTGTAATTCCTGAAAGCTCGATGCCAGTCGTCTGCTAACACGCTGCAAAGAGTCATCGTATGAGCTTGGAACGGCTGGGGTCGCGCAGGGGTCTCACGAATAGAATCTGGAGGCATGAACTTCGCCAAGGGAATCGTGTCGCTTGCGACGGCCCCCGCGCGGGTCGGGCTGGCCGCGGCCGACGCGGGCCTGAACGTCGCCACCGCGGCGGTGGGAGTGGCGAAGCGCGCGCTGGGCGATGTCGGGGACTCCGGGACCAACGCGATGGCTTCGATGCTCGGAATCGACGAGGCGATCGTGCGCGCCAACCGGCTGGCCCGGCTGCTGGACGAGGACGCGCCGCTGGGACGCGCCGTGGCGACGGACGGGCCGCTGGACCGCCTGCTGCGACCGGGCGGGGTGGTCGACATGCTGACATCGGAGGGCGGCGTGCTGGACCGGCTGACCGCCGAGGGCGGCGCGCTGCAGCGCGCGCTGCAGCCCGGCGGGCTGGCCGATCAGTTGCTCGACGAAGACGGGTTGGTCGAGCGCGTGCTGTCCGAGGATGGGCTGGCGGACCGGCTGCTCGCCGAGGGCGGGCTGATCGACAAGCTGACCGCCAGGAACGGTCCGCTGGAACAGCTCGCCGACGTCGCCGACACGCTGGCCCGGCTGACCCCGGGGATGGAGGCGCTGGAGCCGGCGATCGCCACCCTGCAGGACGCCGTCATCGGGCTCACCATGGTGGTCAACCCGCTCAGCAACATCGCCGACCGGATTCCGCTGCCCGGCCGACGGCGTCCGTCGTCGCGGCCGGTGCGCTCCACGCGGATCATCGAGAGCGACGATTGACCGACCACTGTTGGCATGCATTGGTGCAGAACACCTTTAGTCGACGGTCTTCGAGAACGACTCCGCACCCGAGACAGGTCCTTGACCTAGGACGACACTATCGGTCAGTGCTGACACAAAATGGAGCCGCGTGAGAGACTCGAACTCTCGACATCCGCTTTACAAGAGCGACGCTCTACCAACTGAGCTAACGCGGCCGGGGCCGGCTCGATGAGCCATGACGATTCTACGACGGGGTGATGCCGTCGGAACTCCGCGCCGACCCGAGCCGGCAGAGGTGCATGACAGCGCGGTCGTGTCGTCGGGCCGAGGTGGCGGCCCGGCGAATCGTCAACCTCAACGACAGTGCGCGCCGACCAGAGGCGGTTGGGGCATTGGCAGCGTCACTGGCATTTATGGTTGAGCGTGCCCCTTAGGCGTGTCGACGAATTGAAGCCCGGAGACAGGATCCGCATGAAGATCGGGCACGCCACCGTCGTCGCGACCGAACCCCTCGACGACGACCGGACTCTGCTCACCTTCCTCTACGGAACGCAGGGCGCTGCGGACAACTCACTCACCGTAGATGTGTTGGACGAGGACGAGTGGGGTTGGTAGACCGAAGCTTTTCGTGACGCGGTGATCAAGACTTCTTCGACGGAATGACGATCACGACGATCAGCGTCAGGATCGAGAAGAAGAGGCCGAGAATGCCCCAGACGATTGCGCTGCGACCCTTCATGCCGGCGACCACGGCGCACACGATGGCGGCGATGATGCTTCCGATCGCGACGAAGATGCCTTTGATCCCCCTGAGGATGATGCCCGCGGCCTCGGGCTGTTGCGCCGCTGCAAGGACGATGCTGTGCAACATGGTGCCTCCTTCGTGAACGACACAGTCCGGGCGTGCGCCGATCTCCTCGCATACATACCCAAACGGCCCAGCAACCAAGCCGGCCGTCAGCGATCCGAGATCGTCTCCTGCGAGCGGCGCTTTCCCAGCAGCAAGCTGATGCCGGCGAGCCCGGCCAGCAACGGGTGAACGACGCGGTGGCGCTCATCGACACGCTGGCGACGATCTGGGAACGGGTGCTCAATCCTTAGGCCGGCAGGAAAACCCACCGGAGTAGTCCGGCGGGTAACGGGTAGCCGATGGCAAGGAATTTGTTTCGGCCTGGAGGTTGCGCGATGCCGGTTACCGCGGGGCACGTTCCCGGGTTGACGTCGGGTTGGCGCCGGGTGCCGATGGATCCGGGGCGCTTCCACAGCGGGCGTTGGTTCCTGCTGGCCGAGGGCGCGGCGGTGAGCGCGTTCGGCATTGCCGCTCTGGTCTCGGCCGCCCTGCATCCGCACGCCGGGCCCACCGGTGCCCCGGTTCTCGGCCTGACGTCGACCCCGGCGCACAGCGGCCTGCTGCTCGCCTTCGGGATCGTGGCCATCGCCGCCGTCGGCAATCGCCGCGCGGCGGTGACCGTCACCGCGCTCAGCGCGCTGGGCTACACGATGTTGTTGTTCTTCAGCAGCGTCGCCACGGCGCGCAGGATCCCGACGCCGATGGGGTTCCACGCCGTTGACATCTTGCTGCACGGGGTGCTGGCGGTGGTCAACCTCGCGCTGCTGATGTGGCTGATTCCCGACGAGTTGGGCGACGAGGTCTGGGCGCCGCGACGGCGGGGGCGCGACCGCGATCGGCGCCCGCCCCGGCCCCCCGAAGCGGTCACCGCAATACCCCACGCCGCGGCGGCACGTACGCACGAGTCGGGCTCTCAAACAAACCCACCTCAACCCGCCGACTTCGGGCAGTCGAGCAACCAAGAAACCAATGATCTCTCTGCCCCCGATGCCGAGAAGTCAACGCCGGTAGAGCATTCCGCCGCTCGGGCGACCGACAGGGCGCAACCACGCCGGGTTCTGATGGCCGTTGCGGTCCTGGCGGCTGTCGTCGGCATCGCCGTCTGGATAAGCCGCCGCGGTCACTAGAGCAAGCCGCTCAGCTCGGCCGTCAGGCCGCCGACACTGGTGTTGGTGACGGCGTGGATCAGGTCGCGGGTCACCGCCACTGGGAAGTGGACCGTCGCCGCCGCGACCTCGTCGACGCCGTTTTGCACCGCGTTCACGATCGTCGTCGGATCGCCGGTGCCAAGCGACGCCAAACTGTTCCAGGCGGCGAATTGCGGCGCCGTGATCAGGTCGCGCACGTCGACGAACAGCTTGGTCGGCAGGGTCGGCGGGCCGACGGGTATGCCGTCCCAACTGGTCATCGTCCAGCCGCCCTGCGGGCTGCCCTGCACCACGACGACGCCGGTGTTGGGCAGCGGGTGGGTGAGCATCAGCAACGGATCGGGATTGTTGACGTTCATCAGCGTGCCGACCTCGATCGCAAACTCGCTCGAGAACCCGACGTCGGTGATCTGGCCGTTCGCGGGGTTCACGACCGGGTTCGTGATGGCGGTGCCATACATGGTCTGCACCGCGTTGGTGAAGCCCTGGTCGAAAACGACCCCGTTGATGTGGGCCGAGCCGGGGGCAAGCATCGGCACTATGGGGAATCCGAGCGTCCACGCGAGCGGGGCGACCAGATACAGCAGGCCCTGCGGGCTGATGTCCGGCGCGCCGTCGAAGACGCCGGCACTGATCTCGTTGAGCCCGGCCAATGCCGGCACGTTGGTCATGCCGGCGTAGAAGGCGGTCTGCTGCACCCGGGTCAGCTGCGACTCGAAAACCCCGGCGAAGTTGCTTTGCGGCCCGAGCGCGGTGCCGATGACCGTCGCCTGCTGCACGCCCAGCGGCGTGAGGGGCAATCCGGGCACGGCCGTGTCAATCAGGTTGGCCGCGTTGCCAACTGACTGCCCGTGCCGCACGAAGTCGATGACGATCGACTGCTGGTTGCCGCCGGTGCCGAACAGCGCCTGGTCGATCGCGCTGCCGAACGGGCTGGTGGCCCAGGCCCCGGTGATCGTGTTGAGCGGAGCGTCGAGGAACGTCTGCAGCTCGCCGGGAAGGCTCGCGGCGGATGCCGCCTCGGTGGCCGTATACGACGCGGCCGCTGCGCTCAACGTGCGCACGAACTGCTCGTAGTAATTCGTCGCCTGCGCCGCCGCGGCCTGATAGTTCTGGGCGTGCGCGCCGAACAGCGCCGCGATGCCCGCCGACACCTCGTCGGCGGCCGCCGCCGCGAGCTCGGTCGTCGGGATGGCCGCCGCCAGGTTGCCGGCGGTCACGGCCGAACCGATGCGCTCCACATCGGTCGCGGCCGTCTCCAAGATTTCCGGCACAACGAGCACAGATGACATTCGCCTAACCCCCCGGTTTGGTGATGAGTACTAGCCATCATGGAGCGCGACGCGCGAAGATGTGGCCGGTTTCGACCAATCAGCATCACGCGAAAGTTCAACTAGCGACGCATTTCCCGCGAGGGGACCCGTCGGTAGTTGCACTCTCGCGGTGGAGGCCTAGCGCCGAGCCTCCTTGCGCGTGAGGAACGCCCGCATGTGATGTTGCGGCTCCCCGGTCAGAAACGCCAGGCCGAACTGCTCGATGCTGTCCTCGATAGCGCCGTGAACGGTCGTGTCGAGCCAGGCGTTGAGGAGGCGCTTTTGTTGCCGGACCGCCTGCGGGCCGAAGCCGCCGAGCCTCGCGCTGAGCTCGGCGATGCGGACGTCGAGGGCGTCGGCCGCGACGACCTCGTGGACCAGGCCCCAGGCGGCGGCCGTGGCGGCGTCGATCGTCTCACCGGTGAGCAGCAGCCAGGCCGCGTGCGAGGCCCCGATCAGCCTCGGGATCAACGCGGCGTGGATGACCGACGGGATGCCGACTGCCACCTCCGGCATTCCGAACCTGGCGCCCGGTTCCGCGATTCGCAGATCGCAGGCCGCCGCGACCTCCAAGCCGCCGCCGAGGCAGAACCCCGCGAGCCGCGCGATGACCGGGACGGGGCAGTCGCGGATCGCCTCGCACAGCCCCGCGAGCCGCCGGATGAACACCTCCGCGCTGGACCGGTCGAGCGCGACCATCTCGTTGATGTCGGCGCCGCCGATGAACGCCTTCTCACCGGCTCCGCGCAGCACGACGACCCGGACGTCGCCGTCCTGGCCGACGGTGCCGAACGCCTGGGTCAGTTCCTCGATGGCCCCGGTGCCGACGATGTTCAGCGGCTTGGAGTTGATCAACTCGATGGTGAGCGCGCCGCCGTCGCGACCGAGCTTGACGAACCCTGTTTCCGTCGCGTCCATGCCTATACGCCTACACGAGTCGCGGGGAAAGGTCAGCAACGAAAAAAGCCGCCCCCGGGGCGGACCGGGGGCGGCGTTTCATCTGTCCCTGCGGGCTGGGGGACGTTCAGTACAGCGGGACCCAGACTCCGAAGAACCAGTATCCCCGAGCGCCGTGATACCAGTTGAAGACCGGGAAGACGGTGAAGGTGTTGTACTCGAACGGGCCGAAGTCGGACCGGGCGTAGACCACGTCACGCGGCGGGCCGGCCCAGGGGCGGTTCCACCCACCCGGAGGCGGCGGGCGGTCCCAGCCGGCGGGAGGCCGGGGCCATACCAGCCGGGCGGGGCGTGGTGCGGGGCCGGGCCGTCGTTCCAGCCGATGAACGGACGCCGCCGAGCGCCGCCTCGCCAGATACCCGTGCCCAACCGATTGCAAACGTCGATTCTCAGGCGGGCTCAGGGCAGCACGCGCAAACCCCATCTGCCCAGCAGCGGATCCACGAGCGCGAAGTACGTCGTGTAATCGTCGCCGTCGGGTGACGACATCAAGAGGCCGACGGCGCTGACGGTGCCGTCCGGGTTCTTCACGAAGCCGGGACTGCCGCTGTCGCCGTTGAGGCTGTAAACGCTGGCTTCGACGACGTCGCCCTCGACGTCTTTGACCGCGCCACACGTCTCGCCGGTTACCGCGCCGATCTTGCAGAAAGGCATGCCGACCTGAATCTGGTTGGCGCTCAATACGTCCCGGACCACATACTTGCCGCCGACGTCACCCGTGGGCGCACCGACGCTCGGATTGAGCCGGATGATCGCGGCGTCCTTCGTGTCGGCCTCGTGCTCGCTGGCCGTGATCCGGCCGAGCGGCACGTTGTCCCCGTAAGTCCACGCCGAGCTGTCGTGCGCGTCGCAGTGCCCACTGGTCATCAGGTAATAGCTGCCGTCGGCGCCCTGAGCAGCGAAACCTGCTGTGCACGTGCTGTTTTCGTCCTCGACCTTAATGCCCGGCTCGACGCCCGGATTTGCCCACACCGGGTTCGCCAATGCCGTCGCGACAATGACGACGGCGCCGAACAGCCCCAACCCCCGCAACCAACGCACGGCCACGCCGCCTCTCTTCTCGTGTAGGGCAGCATGTTAACAGCAGCGACTGAGTCGCGCCGCGCGTCTGCCGTAGGCTCTATCCGGTTCGGAGCGGAGGATGCGTGTTCGGTATCGGTAGCCGGCGGCTGGAGCGGAAACTACGCCGGCGCGGAAGGGCGGCGATGGCCACCGTGCTGTCCACCCGACGGGCGATGTCTGGGCTCTACAAGAGCAACGATCCGTTCTATCAGACCCCACCCACCCAAGCGACTCCGGATCTTTGGACGATGACGATCAGGGTGCAGCCCGACGGCGCGCCCGCGTTCGACGCCGAAATCGAGGCCTGGCTGTGGCAAAGGGAGCGGCCCTGGCTCAATACGGTCGTGCCCGTGCTCTACGATCCATCGGATCAGCGCAAGGTCGTCCTGGACCGGTCCGCCGAGGCCCAAAACGCCGCGCAGCAGGCGACTTTCGCGATGCGCGAGCAGTGGCTGGCGGAGCAGGCCCGCAGTCCGGTGGACCGGCTCACCGAACTCATGGATCTGCGCGACCGCGGCGTCCTCAGCGCCGACGAGTACGAGGCCCAGAAGCGAAGATTGCTCGGACAGTAGGGAATTCGGGATCTGTCAGCCGCCGACGTGGCGGGTGAGGAAATCCATGACGGCCTCGGCGAAGATGTCGTTGCGGTCGCCGGCGACCATGTGCCCCGCGCCGCGCACATCGGTGAACTCGACCTGCGGGAAGCGCGCGAGGAACTCGTCGGCGCGCTCCTGGCTGACCAGGTCGCTCACCTGGCCCCGCACCAGCAGCATCGGCACGCCGTTGCGCAATATCGCCTCGACTGCCGTGTGCATGCGGTCGGCGTCGGTGACCTCGAACGGGGGGTTCGGCGCCGTGCCGCTGATGAATTGCGGATCCCAATGCCAGTACCAGCGATCGCCGCGGCGGCGCAGGTTGGTGGTCAGGCCGTCCAGATCGGTGGGCCTGGGGCGGTGCGGGTTGTATTCGGCGATCGCGTCCGCGACCTCGTCGAGCGAGGCGAATCCCGATTCGACCCGGTCGGCCATGAAGTTGTGGATGCGGGTCGCGCCGGATTGCTCCATGTTGGGCACGATGTCGACGAGGACGACGGCGCTGGCGGTGCCCGGCGAGAGTTCCCCCTCCAGCAGCATCGTGGTGAACCCACCCAGCGATGCGCCCACCAGCACGGGCTGCGGCGGCAAGGTGCGCAACACCTCTTGGACGTCGGCGGCGAAGCTGACCACCCGGTAGTCGCCCTCGCTGGACCAGTCGGATTCGCCGTGGCCGCGCAGGTCGATGGTTACGGCCTGAAAGCCGCGCTGGGCGACGGCCGCGGCCGCCTTGGCCCAGGAACGACGGGTCTGTCCGCCGCCGTGGAGGAACACCACGGCCCGCGCCTCGGGATCGCCCAGGCGGTCGGCGACGATGCGGACACCGCCGGGACCCTGGGTCGAGAACGTTTCAGGCGCGGTGGTCACCAGAGGATAGTAAGACCATCTCGAAATCTCCGGGCGTTTCCGGCGCCGAAGAGTTGCTGAGTCAGCCGGCGCGCCGCCCGCCACTGGAAGCCCGGTTGACCCCGACGAACTTGGTTATCCGCAGGAAAAGCCGCCCGAGGGGGCTCCCCGCGCGTTGCGAGTCCATGATCCGGTCGAGGGTTTGCTCGCCCTCGACTGCGTAGTCCTTCATCGTTTCGTCGCCCTCTTCGGCGCGCATGCCTCATCTCCATCCGTGCTCGGGTCTGTCATGCCGGCGTCTCACGTTCGGGCGGGTCCGCGGGCGTCAGGCGCTCCGGCGGGTCCGTCGGCGTGAGCCGTTCGGGTGGTTCCGCCGGCGTCAGTCGCTCCGGCGTCTCTCCCGGCGTACCGGGTTCGGTGTCGATCATCCCCAGTGCGTACCCACCGGGCACGCGCATCGAAACGAGCCGGAACCCAAAAGTGGCCTAGCCGAGCGTTTCCCAGAAGCTGGTCAGGGCCGCGGCACCGCGGGCCGGATCCTGCACCATCCACCAGTGCCCGAGCCCGTCGAGCACCTCGGTGCGGGCGCCCGCCCGGCCGGCGGCCCGGCGCCGGTTGTCGGTGACGCCGATGAAGGGGTCCTCGGTGGCCAGCAGCGAAAGCCCCGGCCGGGCCGCGGCCCGCTCCAGCTCCCGACCGGCCTCGGCCAGGGCGGGCTGGCGCGCCGAGCGGTACAACGCCAGGATTGCCCGGCCCATCTCCGGTCCCTGCTCCGGGGCCATCAAGTTTGCGATCTCGATAGGGATGCCGAGCGAGGCCATCCGTTCTGCGCGGTCCTGGTCGGTGCCGCCGAGCAACGTATCCACCAGCTCTTCGCCCTCACCCGGAGTCTGCCAAGTCTGGGCGAAGTCGTGCCAGACGTAGTCGGGGTCGAACAGCCCGACCACGTCGCTGGCCCAGCTGCGCAGGAGTTCCGGCCGGTGTATCACGGCGTTCACCACGTGGCCGCCGCCCCAGTCGTGCCCGACGAGGTCGATCGGTGGCTCGATGCGCTCCAGCTCGGCTTCGAGCCAGTCGCGGTAGGCCAGGTAGGTAGCCGGGAAGTCCTCGGGCAACGGCGCCCCGAACCCCGGTGGCGACAGCAGCACCGCATCCTGGCGCCCGAGGGCTTCGACCAGTGGCCCCCAGATGGCGGCGGTCTCGGGATTGCCATGCACCAGAACCACGGTCATGGCGAACATCGTGGCACGACACGACAGTCCGGTGGGCGGGCCGGCCGCCCGGACGGCGCTTACACTCCTTTGATGCATCCTGTGCCGACCAGGCACGCAGCGATCAGAGTCCCGCTCACGGTCGGGCTGCTTGTCGCGCTGGTAATCGCCATCCTCGCCATCCCGGTCAAGCAACGATGCGGTGCGCCGGGCCTGTTTTGCGCGACGGCGGTCGATCCGCAGGGCAATACTCACTACTACTACGAGGTCGAACCGGTCGGCGTGTACCTCGCCGAAATCATCGCGGGCTCAAACATTCGCCTCTACTACACCTCGGGCGAAGATTTGGTCAAGGCGGGCTAGGGGGCCATATGTGGCGACATGCCGGCACCGCGGCGGCGGGGCTGCTGGTGACGGCAGTGCTGATGCCAAGCATGGCCGCCGGCGAGGTGGCGCTCGTCGGTGCGCGCCAAAGCATGTGCGGCGCAAGCGGTTTCTGCCCGGCCAACCCCGCACCCGACGCCGGCGACCAAGCCACGGCCGAGCAGAAGATCAAAGACGGGTACATCCAGAAGCAAATCAATTGCACGCCAGGCCTGCCGCCCAATCCCCAGTCGATCACGTGGGATCCGCCGGGCTTCGCGCCGAACGTCGGCGGTTCCGGTGTCATCCGGGACTCCAATCCGCAACTGGGCGGCCAATACCGCGCCGACTATGTGAACGGCAGATGGCATATCGAATACCCGTATTGCTGAATGGGCTCGGGCGGCCAACATTTGATGCCAGGGAAATAACAAGTCGGACTCGATCGTGACACCAGCGCGGTAACAGGTTCGCCGTCGGTGACTAAAACCGCTGGTAAGCGCCCGATTGGCAGCATAAAATCCGGGTATTCCCGGCGCGTGAGCCTGCTTACATCGGGCCGCTTGATTGGAGGGTTCATAGCAAGCTACCGCATACTTGACGGCATGCTGCAAGCGACATCACCGCAAACCCCTATTGCGGTGGCGGGTGGTGCGCTGGTAACAGAACGAGGAATTTGATGGCTCAGTCTGGCGGCGCACATCGTCGCCGTCGCGCCGTTCGGCGACCGTCGCGCCTTCGCAAGGCCCTGACGCGCAGCTTGATGACGCTGGTGTCGGTGGGGGCCGTGCTGATGACGGGCGCGGGATACTACGTCGCCCACGGCGCGCTGGGCGGCATCACCGTTTCGGACGCCCTGTCGTCGGAGGACCCGCGATCCAGCGGCGACAACATGAATATCTTGCTCATCGGGCTGGACTCGCGCAAAGATCAGGACGGCAACGACCTGCCCTGGTCGATCCTAAAGCATTTGCACGCAGGCGATTCCGACAACGGCGGGTACAACACCAACACCCTGATACTCATACATGTCGGGGCGGACAACAAAGCCGTCGCCTTTTCCATCCCCCGCGACGACTGGGTGCCGTTCAACGGCGTCCCGGGATACAACCACATCAAAATCAAAGAGGCATACGGGCTTACGAAGCAGTACGTCGCGAACAAGCTCGCCAACCAGGGCAGTATCACCCAGAAGGAACTCGAGACCCGGGGCCGCGAAGCGGGCCGGGCGGCGACGCTGCGCGCGGTGCGGAGCCTGACCGGTGTTCCGATCGACTACTTCGCCGAAGTCAATTTGGCCGGCTTCTACGACTTGGCCCAAACCCTGGGCGGCGTGGAGGTCTGCCTGAATCATGCTGTCGAGGACTCGTATTCGGGTGCGGACTTTCCGGCGGGCCGGCAGCGGCTGGACGCTTCCCAGGCGCTGTCGTTCGTCCGGCAGCGCCACGGCCTGGAAAACGGGGACCTGGACCGCACGCATCGGCAGCAGGCGTTCCTTTCGTCGGTCATGCAGGAACTGCAGGCGTCGGGCACCTTCACCGACCTGGACAAGCTCAAGAGCCTGATGGCGGTGGCGCGCAAAGACGTTGTGCTGTCGGCTGGTTGGGACGAGGACCTGATCCAACGGCTGGGGTCGCTGGCCTCCGGTGGCAACCTCGAATTCCGGACGCTGCCCGTCGTCCGTTACGACAACATCGACGGGCAGGACGTCAACATCATCGACCCGGCGGCGATCAAGGCCGAAGTGGCCGAGGCGATCGGGGCGCCGCCGCCGACGACCACGCCCGCCACCACCGCTGCCAAACCCAGTCCGTCCACCGTCGTCGACGTGATCAATGCGGGCAGCATGAGCGGGATGGCCAGCGAGGTGTCCCGCGCCCTGAAGAAGCGCGGTTACACCGCTGGCCAAGTGCGCGACCGCAATTCGGGTGAGCCGACCGCGACCACCATCGAATATGGCGCCGGCGCCGAGACGGACGCACGCAACGTGGCAACCCTGCTCGGGCTCGATACGCCCAAGCAACCGAACGCCGACCTCCAGCCCGGGCACATCCGGGTGACCGTGGATACCAACTTCTCGATGCCGTCGCAGGACGAGACCGCGATGGACGACACCACGACCACGACGACGACCAGCAAGTCGAACACGTACTACTACAACGGAACCACCACCACGTATCCGACGCCCGATCAAGGGAAGCCGATGGCGGCCGGCGGCGTGCCGTGCGTTAACTAGCGCGGCGATCGCAAGCGCGGCGAAGCCGGGTGCAGCGGGTCGCCGCCATCGGGCGGCCTACGCGTGCGTTCCGCCGTCGATGCGGATCTCGGTGCCGGTTATCCACGCGCCGTCGTCGGATACCAGCATGGCGATGACGCCGGCGATCGCGGTGGGCTCGGCCATTCCGGCGCCGCTTGATTCGACGGTCGTCGGCAGGATCGGCATGAGCCGCGGAAACAGCGACCAGTCGGCGTCTTTGGGAATGTATCCGCCCGTGGCGTCGGTGATTCCGGACTTGATGCTGCCCGGCGCCACGCAGGCCGCGCGCAGGCCCTCCTTGGCGTATTCGAGTGCCAACGAATGGGTGAAGGCCTGGATGCCGCCCTTGCTCGCGGCGTAGGCCGCCATGTAGGGGTGGGCGAACGAGGCTGACGTGGAGCTGAAGTTCACGATGGCGCTGCGCGAATTGCCCAGCAGCGCCGGCAGCGCCTCGCGGACCACCAGAAACGTTCCGGTCAGGTTGATCCCGACGATCCAGTTCCATAGTTCGAGGCTGGTCTCGTGGGTGTGTGCGGCGCGCAGGATGCCGGCCGCATTGACGAGCGAATCCAGGCCGCCGAGCGTCTGCACCGCGAGGCGGACGCCGTCGATCACCGAGCCCTCGTCGCCGACGTCCATCGGCATGGTGTTTAGCCGGTCGGCGGTTCCGGCCTCGTCCGCGAGGGCCCGCGTGGCGGCCAGGCCGTCCTCCGCGACGTCGGAGGCCACCACGGAGGCGCCCTCGTCGAGCAATCGCAGCGCGCTGGCCTGGCCGATGCCGGACGCCGCGCCCGTCACCAGGATCCTCTTGCCCTCGAGTCGCTTCATCGCTCAGACCACCCCGCGTAGACCTTCGGCGCCGAAGGCGGGTTCCAGCATCGCCGAGAAGTCGGGGCCGCGCCGCAGGATGTGGCCGCCATCGACGTTGATGCACTGCCCGGTGATCCAGCTGGCCGCATCGCTGAGCAGGAACATCGCCAGGTTGGCGACGTCCTCGACCTCACCCACCCGGGGCAGTGGCGTGCATTGCCGGTAGTCCGCGCTCAGCTCCGGTGATTCCGTAATGGGCACCACGAGGTCCGTGCGGATCAGGCCGGGACGGATGCTGTTGACCCGCACCCACGACGGGCCCAGCTCGTCGGCGGCGAGCTGCATCATGTGGTCGACGGCCGACTTGGTGACGCCGTAGGCGCCGAACCAACGATGGGTGTTGCTGGCCGCGATCGACGAGATCCCGACGAACGAGCCGCCGCCGCCGCGCACGAGTTCGCGTGCGGCGTGCTTGAGCACGTACATGGTTCCGTTCACGTTGAGGTCGACCGTGCGCCGCCACGCCTCCGAGTCGATCTGGGTGATCGGCCCGATGGTCTCCGATCCGCCCGCGCAATGCACCACCCCGTGCAGCCGCCCGTGCCAGGCCGTCGCGGCGTCTACCGCGCGGGCGGCCTCCTCCTCGTCGGTGATGTCGGCCGGCTCGTAACAGATCGCGCCGTTCGCCTTGAGCACTTCGATTTCTTGGACCGCGGTCGCCAGCCGATCGGCGTTGCGGCCCACGATCATGACGGACGCCCCGGACGCGACCAGCCCGGCGGCGACGCCCTTGCCGATCCCGCTGCCACCGCCGGTCACCAGGTACGTCCGGTTGTCGAAAGAAAGCTGCACGCCGCGTCCCTTCACGCCGAAACTGAAACGGGTTCTAGCATAGGCGAGCGGTAACAGCCGCCACACGGGTCACGCTATGGCGTATCGCGGCGGGCGATCTGCGTGGGCTTGGCGTCGCGCCAGTCCTCGACGTCGGGCGGCAGGCCGACCGCGTACCTGTTCTCGTTGTGGGCGGCCCAGTGCGCGTGACCCAGCTCGTGAATGTGGAACGCGTGCCGCAGCGCCTCGGTGAATCCCATCGCGTCGGAGGCCGCGTTCACCGAGTCCTTGACGAGCAGCGCCGCCATCGTCGGCCGGTCGGCGATGCGCCTCGCGAATTCGAGCGTTTTGTCCGCCAGCTCGTCGACCGGGAACACCTTCGACACCATGCCCAACTGGTAGGCCTCGTCGGCGTCCAGCGCATCACCGGTCAACAGCAGCTCCTTGGCCTTACGCGGGCCGAATTCCCAAGGGTGGGCGTAATATTCGACGCCCGGCATCCCCAGACGCACGGCAACGACGTCGCTGAACTTCGCGTTGTCGGCCGCCACGATCAGGTCGCAGGCCCAGATCAGCATCAGGCCCGCCGAAATCGCGTTGCCCTGCACCTGGGCGATGGTGATCTTGCGCAAATCCCGCCAGCGGCAGGTGTTCTGGAAGAAGTAGTGCCACTCCTGCAGGTAGATCTTTTCCGCGATGGGATCGCGGGTGCCGCCGTTGATGCGGAAGCTCGGCAACTGGCTGCGCTCGGCGATCGCCAATTCCGAGCCCAGGTCGTGACCGGCGGAGAAGTTCTTGCCGCGCGCCGCCAGGATCACCACCCGGACGGTGTCGTCGGCCTCGGCACGCAGGAACGCCTCGTCGAGCTGGACCAGCAGCCCGCGGCTCTGCGCGTTGTGCGCCTCGGGCCGGTTGAGCCAGATCCGGGCGATGCGGCCGTCGTCGAGGGTTTCATAGGCCACCAGCTGATCGGCGTCGGTCGCTTGAGTGCCGGCCTGGTCGGAGAGTGTCATTCCGCCCACCTACCTTGTTATCGGGCTCGTTACAAGTTGGGGCCGATCCGTAAACGCCGGACCGACTCTCTGCAGATTACGGCCACCGCCGAAGACGCTGATCGCTGGGTGGATCGAGCGCGGGCCCGGCGCCGCCCGATGCACCGGTGGCAGCGCAACGAAATGCTACTGACCAGCAAGTTCAGCGACCGCGCGCCGGCCGTCGGTGAGAGATGCCTGCGGGCGAATAGCGACGTCGCCTACAGTTGTCGTATGCCTACGAAATCTGATCCTGGCGAACTCGGCGATGTGGAGCCTTTGGCCGACAGCACCGCGAGCCAGGCCAGGCGGGTGGTCGCCGCGTACGCGAACGACGCCGACGAGTGCCGCGTCTTCCTGTCCATGCTCGGTATCGGACCGGCAAAACACGACACATAAATGACTCCCAGCGGGGGCCAGCAATTCGGCAATTCCGATTTCGTAGTCGTTGCCAATCGACTGCCGGTCGACCTCGAGCGCCTTTCCGACGGAACCACTACGTGGAAACGCAGCCCCGGGGGGTTGGTCACCGCCCTCGAGCCGCTGCTGCGTCGCCGGCGCGGCGCGTGGGTCGGGTGGCCCGGCGTCGCCGATGACGACGACGAGCTCGATTACGAGCCGATCGTCCAGGATGACCTGCAGCTGCACCCCGTGCGGCTGACCTCCGACGACGTCGCCGAATACTACGAGGGATTCTCCAACGCCACGCTGTGGCCGCTGTACCACGACGTCATCGTCAAACCGATTTACCACCGCGACTGGTGGGACCGCTACGTCGACGTCAACCGCCGTTTCGCCGAGGCCACATCGCGCGCCGCGGCCCGCGGGGCAACCGTGTGGGTGCAGGACTACCAACTGCAGCTGGTTCCCAAGATGCTGCGCGAACTGCGGCCCGACCTGACCATCGGTTTCTTCCTGCACATCCCGTTCCCGCCGGTGGAGCTGTTCATGCAGCTGCCGTGGCGCACCGAGATCGTCGAGGGCCTGCTCGGTGCCGACCTGGTGGGCTTCCACTTGCCCGGCGGCGCGCAGAATTTCCTCTTCCTGTCCCGGCAGTTGATCGGGGTCAACACCTCCCGCGGCGCCGTCGGGGTGCGGTCGCGTTTCGGCGAGGTGGAGCTGGCGTCCCGCACCGTGCGGGTTGGCGCCTTTCCGATCTCGATCGACTCCACCGCGCTCGACCACGCGGCCCGCGACCGCGACGTGCGGCGCCGCGCGCGGGAGATCCGCGCCGAGCTCGGCAACCCGCGCAAGATCCTGCTCGGCGTCGACCGGCTTGACTACACCAAGGGCATCGACGTTCGGCTGAAAGCCTTTTCGGAGCTGCTCGCCGAGGGCCGCGCGAAACGCGACGACACCGTGCTGGTTCAGCTCGCGACACCCAGCCGCGAACGCGTCGAGAGCTACCAGATCCTGCGCAACGACATCGAGCGCGAGGTCGGCCACATCAACGGCGAATACGCCGAGGTCGGTCATCCGGTGGTGCACTACCTCCATCGGCCCGTCCCCCGCAACGAGCTGATCGCCTTCTTCGTCGCCAGCGACGTCATGCTGGTCACCCCGCTGCGCGACGGGATGAACCTGGTGGCCAAGGAGTACGTCGCCTGCCGCAGCGACCTCGGCGGCGCGCTCGTCCTGTCCGAATTCACCGGCGCCGCAGCCGAACTCCGGCAGGCATACCTGGTCAACCCGCACGACACCGATGGCGTCAAGGACGTGATCGAAGCGGCCCTCAACCAGTCCCCCGAGGAGGGGCGGCGCCGCATGCGCGCGCTGCGCCGGCAGGTGCTCGCCCACGACGTGGACCGCTGGGCGCGGTCATTCCTCGAGGCGCTCGCCGAGTCGCATCCGCGCGGCTCGAACTAGGCATGGTGCTCCCGCCGAAACGCTGTGATACTCGATGCAGCGTAGAGGGAGGAACGGCATGAAGCTCCGTCGTGGCCTGGCCGCCGGTGCCGGCATCTGCTCGGTCGTCGCGCTCGGAATCGCGTTGGAATCGGGCGAGCCGGCGGGTGCCGTCGCGCCGCCGCCGGATGGCAATTACTCGTTCAACCAGGCGGGGGTTTCCGGGGTGACGTGGACGATCACGGCGCTGTGCGATCAGGTGAACGGAAGCCGGTACTACAAGGACTATTCCAACCCGGACATCATGGCGGACTTTTGCGCACTCAACATCGTGAGCGCGACCGACGAAAGGATCAGCCGGCAGGACAAACTGCAGAACTTCAGCGGCAGGGCCCGGTTGGTGAGCCAACGGTGGACCTTCAAGGTCGACATCGCCGACGGCGTTTCGTGCCCGGGCGGTGGGACCGCCGCTTCCACCGAGACTTTTGCATTTGACGACGAGACGCTCACCGGCACGCACACCAGTTTGCACGGGCCCGAGTGCGGCCTGGAGTCGGCGATGAGCAAGCAACCCTTTTCGTTGGCGCTCAGTGGGCCCCCACCCAGCCCGATCGAGCGTTATCCGTTGCGGTGCAACGACCTTGCGATGTGCTTCTGAGGTTGGCCTGCGGCCCCGCGGCCGAGCGTCACGCTAGCGCAACTGTGGGCGCCGAGAGTCACGCTAGCGTGACGCTCGGCCAGCGCCTAGATCGGCGTGATGTAGGCGATCAACCACTGCTTGCCGACTTTGGTGAAGTCGACCCGCAACCGGCTCCCGTCGTAGAGCGGCTGCCGTGACTTGTCGGTCACGGTGCGGTTGAGGTAGACCATCACCGACGCCGAATCGCGCTTGGCGGACATGACGCCGACGCCAACGACATTCGCCTGGACGACGACCTCACGCTTTTTCGCCTCCGGAATAATCTGCGCGTTCGCGCTCTTCTGGAACTCCTGGCGATAGGCGGGTGTCAGCAACGGATATGCGGCCGAAAGGCTGCGTTCGACGGTCTGGTAGTCGTACGCGAAGACCTCGGGTATCTCCTTGGCTGCCAACCCTGGCAATACGGCTCGCGCCGCCGCCTCGCCGCGGGTCTGCACCCGCTCCCAGTAGAACCAACCGGCCGCCGCGGACAGGCCGACAAAGGCCGTCACCAGCAGGGAGCCGGCGACGGCTATCAGCCACCGCATCAGTTACCCCCGTCCGGATACTTCAGGTCGTAGCCGGTCATCCGGCCCTGCTCGTCCTCGTGCACGATCACGCGCAGCCGATACGGCATGGACGGCTTGTTCGTCCCGTCGACGTCGGCGACCGTCACCCGCACCGACACCAGCACCGACGCGTTGTCGGTGACCGAATCGATGCCCTCCAGCGCGGCGCCGTTGACCACGGCTTCCGACGTCGCGTTGGTGGAGCGGAACAGGCCCTTGAGGTTCTCAATGTTGTTGTTGGCGCCCAGCATTCCGCGCAGCGGACCGCTGGTGCCGTTGTAGAACCGGTTCACGCTCTCGTCGATGTTGTCCTGCTTGTAGCTGAACATGTTGACCACCGTCTGCGTGGCGGTGTCGACGAAGCGCTGATCGCGAGCCTGTGCCGCGTCGGCGTGCCGCTGCTGGACGAGCAGCACGACCAGGCAGCCGGCCAGCGCGCCGACGGCCACCAGGGCGGCGGCGAACGACGTCCATAGCACCAGGGCGCGGTTCGGCCGGCGCCGCGGCGGCGGCTTCACCGGCTTCAGGGTGGCGACGGGCTTCGCGGGCGGCTTCGGCTTCGCCTTCGGCGCGGCCGCGACCTCGACCTCGATCGGAGCGGTCTCGCGCGCCTCCCCGTTGGCCGGCCCCGCCGCGCGCGATGCGCGGCGACGCACACGCCGCGTCGCCGTTTCCGGCACTTCTGGGGCCACTACATCGGCCTTGGATCAAGCATCAGGTCCACCCAATTCTCGGCGCCGGATGCGCCACTGGCGCCGGCCGCGAAAGTACCAGTGCCGCCGGCCGGGTCCACAAACGCCCCGGTGCGCTGGTCATAGGTGGTGTAGGCCGGCCCGCTGGCCTGCGGGGGCGGACCCTGCGGCGGCCCCCAGGGCTTCTCCGGGCCCGGGCCCGCCGGCGGAGGATTGATGCCCTCCGGCGGGGCCGGCGGTGGGAGCCACTTGGGATAGGGAAGCATCGGCGGCACCGGTGGGACACCCGGCGGCATCCACGACGGGTTGCCCGGCGGCGGCGGCCTGTCGTTGGGCGGCGGCGGATCGTAGGCCGGCTGGTGCGGCGCCGGCCCCGGCCCCGGCACGACGCCGGGTGGGGGCGGCCCCACAATGGGAACGCCCGGATCGGGATCGGCGCCCGGCGGGATGTACGGGAACTTGTTGGGCGGCAACACGTTCAGCCCGTTCGTCACCGGGGTGTCGTAGGGCACCGGAGGGCCGCGCCACGGGTTGCGACCGACCGGAACGTAGCCCTTCGGGTCACGGCAGAGCTGGATCGTCGGCGCCCGTTTGCCGGGGAACTCCTGGCACGGATAGTTGCGCGCGCCGCGCACGGTGCTGGGGTCGTTCTGCGCCGTCTTGCAGTACATGTCTCTCGGAAGCTCGCGCAACGTCTCGTCCGCCGGCGTGCGCATCAACGGCGGGGGCAGAAAGCCGACCGCGCAGGGGGGCGGGTCGTTGAGGTCGAGCTTGAAGTCCAGCTTGGCGCCCTCGTCCTGTGGGGCGCCGCCGGCGGCCGTGGTGATCGCCGCGAACAGGGGCGGCAACACCACCAGCAGCTGCTCGATTGACTTGTGGTAGATAACTCCGACGCGGCCCAGGTTCGCCAGGCTGGCCGCCAGCGCCGGGAAGGACGGGCGAATCCCGGAGAACGCCGTGCTGGCCTCGTCGGTCGCACCCGGGGCGGTGGACAGCGTCTCGCGCAGCTGCGGGTCGGCCTGGCGCACCTCGGAAGTGAACCGCGCCAAGCCATCCGACAGCGACTTCACGTCGGCGCCGGCACGAATCTGGGCCTGCAGGAACGGGCCGGCCTGATCGATCAGCTGCGACACCTGCGGGTAGTTGGCGTTGGCCTCGTCCACCAGCAGCCGGGCGGACTCGATCAGCCGGGCCAACTCGGGGCCCGACCCGTTGGCCGCAATGAACGTCTCGTGCAGGAGTTCCCGCAACCGGGTGTCGCCGAGGCTGTTGACCAATGCCTCGGCCCGCTTCAACAGGTCGGCGACCTCCTGACCGATCCGCGTGTTCTGCCGGTCGATCCGGGATCCGTTGTGCAGCTTGGTCGATGCCGGATTGCCCGGCGGCACCAGGTCGATGTACTGCTCACCGACGGCCGAGACGCTCTTCACGGTGGCGGTGACGTTCGACGGGATGGGCGTGCCGCTGTTGAGGCGCATCTCGGCGATGACGCCATTGGGGCTCAGGCCCACCGACTCCACCCGACCGACCGCGACCCCGCGGTAGGTGACGTTCGCGTTTTTGTACAGGCCGCCCCCCGCGACGAAATCGGCGCTGACGCCGTACGTCCCGAGCCCGAAGGTGGCGGGCAGCCGCAGATAGAAGACGGCCATCACCGTCAGCGTGACCGCGGTGATCACCGCGAAGATGCCGAGTTGGACCCTGGTGAGCTTGTCGATCATCCGCCCTACCGCCCCTCAGTGCCCGAAGACGTGGCGGGCGGAATCTTGAACGGGTCGGCCGCCTGCCCGGACAGGTTTGCCATCTCGCCGGTCAGGAAGTCGGGCGGGTTGAGAACCTCGCTCATGTGCATCATGTTCGGGTCGAGCGCATAGGAGGTGGTGAAGAACGTCTCACCGATCCGGCGCAGGGTCAGGTCGAAGGTGGTGAACACGTTGAGGTAGTCGCCGCGCACCGACTGCTTGATGCCGAAGTTGGGGAAGGGGAACGTCAGCAGGATCTGCAGCGACGTGACGAAGTTCTTGCGGTTGTCGCTGAGGGCCTTGACGACCGAGTACAGGCCCTTGAGGTCTTCGGCGAAGTCCACCTTGGTTTTTGCCAGGATGTGCGAGGTCACCGTTGCCAGCTTCTTGAGCGCGCCGAACGCTTCGACGATGTGGTCCCGGTTCTTGTTCAGCACCCGGAGGGCCTCGGGCAGCGTGTCCAGCGCCCGGCCCAGGTTGTCCTTGTCACGCGCCAGGGTCGCGGAGAATCGGTTCAGCCCGTCGACCGCGTCGATGATGTCATTGGTCTGCCGGTTGAGCCCCGCCGTCAATTCGGCGAGCCGGGGGATCAGGTCGGCGAACTGGTCCTGTCTGCCGGCGAAGGCCTGATAGGTCTCGTCGGTAATGTCTTCCAGCGCACCGAGATTGCCCTTGTTGACGACGACACCCAACGCCGAGAGGACTTCTTCCGTGGTCGGGTAGCGGCCCGTGTTGGCCTCGGTGATCCTGGAGCCATCCTTGAGCCGCCCGGTCGGCGGCTTGTCCTTGGGGCGTGCCAGGTCGATGTGCATCGAACCCAGCAATGACGTCTGGGCCACCGTCGCGGTCGCGTTGGCCGGCAACACCACGTTCTTGTTCAGCGCCAGCTTCACCGCGGCGTAGAAGGATCCATCGGAACGCTGCTCGGCCGAAATGCCCGCGACGCTGCCGACGGTGACCTCGTCGACCATCACCGGCGAGTTCTGCGGCAGCGTCGCCACGTCGGGCATCTCGACGGTGATCGAATACGCCCCGCTGCCGTGGCCGGCCGTGCCCGGCATCGACAGGGAGTTCAGGCCGTTGAATTGGCAACCGGCCAGCAGCGCGCCGCCCGCGGCTAACACGGTGCCGCGCAACCAGATTCGCCTCATCCGCCACCGCCCTGATCGGCCGGCGGCGCGCTCGGCGCCTGGCCCGGCGGGGGGCCGGGCAGCGGACCATAGGCATTGCCGGGGCCGGGCCCCGGCGCCGGACCCGAGCTGAGGCCGGCCGGCGGCGGGGCGCCCGCAGCGGTTTGCGGGGCCGTCGGGACCAGCAGGGCCTGCAGATCCGCGGGGTTCTGGGCGGCCGGGGGCAGGTGTACGCCCTGGGCCGGAATCCAGGTCAGCTGCGGAATCGGGGTGGCCGCCTTCGCCTGGGTTTCCGGGGTGTCGTAGATGATCTGGCCCTTGTACGCGGTGATCGTGTTCAGCGGGTGGAACATGACCGGCGGGTAGTTCACGGCGAGCCGGCGCAGCACCGGGCCCAGCCGCTCGCGGCAGATCTCGGCGCGCCGGTAGTAGTCGGGCGCCCGCGGCCCGCCGGCGGTCTCGAAGGAGCCACCGCAGATGAATTGCACGGGGTTGGCGAATTCGGGGATCGACAACAAACCGTTCAGGGTGCCCTGCGCCGGGTCGTAGATGTTGTAGAAGTTGGCGATACCCGGGCCGGCCACGTGCAACACCTGCTCGATGTTGTCGCTCTGGTCGTTCAACGTCTGCGCAAAGTCGTTGAGGTTGTTGACCGTATCGATGATCGTCGAATTGTTCTCGTGCAGGAATCCCCGGATGTCCGAGAGCGCCTGGTTGAGCGTGCCCAGGGTGTTATCCAGATGCCGCGAGCTGTCGGCGAGCACCTGCGACACCGAGGCCACGTTCCCGGCAAACTGCACGATCTGTTCGTTGCTCGCCGACAGCGCGTCCACCAGCACCTGCAGGTTCTTGACCGTGCCGAAGAGGTCGCTACGCGAATCCCCCAGCCGCCCGGCGACTTGCGACAGCTCGCGCAGCGCATTGTGGAACGACTCGCCCTTGCCGTCGAGGGTGTCGGCGGCCTGATTGATCGCCCTGCCCAGGGGCCCCTGCATCGATCCCGTCGTCGGGCCCAGCTGAACGGCCAGCTGCGTCAGGGACTCCTTCACCTCGTCCCATTCCACCGGCACCCCGGTGCGGTTCAGGTCGATGCTGCCGCCGTCGGGCAGCACCGCCCCGCCGGTGTACGCCGGGGTGAGCTGAATGAACCGCGCCGACACCAGGTTCGGCGAAATGATGACGGCCCGGGCATCTTTGGGGATCTTCACGTCCTTGGTCACCGACATGACGATCTTCACGTCGGACGGCCGCGGCTCGATCGTGTCGATCGAACCGACCGGCACGCCCAAAACGCGGACCTGGTCGCCCGGATAGAGACCGACGGCGGAGGTGAAGTAGCCGATGACGGTCCGGCTATTGCCTTGCGACGACAGCACATACACGCCACCCACCAGCATCGCAACCAGCGCGATGATGATGCCGTAACGCAGCCCCCTGCTGCCCGCGATCCGGTTCGTCATGGCGATTTCGGCCTGATGATCCAGCGTTCTTGAATCAGCCCGCGCAGGTAGTCGGCCAGGCTGGCCGGCAGCTTGCCCGGCTGGTAGAAAAAGTCGAACATCGTCGCGACCAACGGCGCCGGGATCACACCGAAAACATTGACGTTGAACCCGGGACCGGAGCCGACGACCTCACCCAGCTCGGTGGCGTAGGTGGGCAGCCGCTTGAGCGCCTCGGTGATGTAGTCGCGGCGCTCGTTGAGGTTGGCGAGCACCAGGTTGAGCTTGCTCAGCGCGGGGCCGAACTCCTTGCGGTTGTCGGCAACGAAGCCGGAAATCTGCTGGGAGAGACCGCCGATGCCGGAGATCAGCTCACCGATCGCGGCGCGCCGCTCGTCGAGCGCGGCGAACAACTGGTTGCCGTCGTCCACCAGCTTGTTGACCTGGTCGGCGCGTTGCGACAGCACCCCCGTCACCGACTTCGCGTGTGCCAGCAGGCCTTGCAGCGCCTCGTCGCGCCGATTAAGCGTGCGGGACAACGACGTCACGCCGTCCAGCGCGCCGCGCAGTTCCGGCGTGGCGTCGTGCAGCGTATCGGTGAGCACGTTCAAGGCCTGCTCGAACTGCGGCTTGTTCAGGTTGTTGGCGTTGCCGCCCAAGTCCTCGAGGGCGCCGGCGAGCGTGTACGGCGTCGTCGTGCGGCTCAGCGGGATGGTGGTCGCCTTGCCGTTGCCGGCCGGGGTCACCGAGATGGAACGCTCACCGAGGATGCTGTCGGTGCGGATCGCGGCCAGCGACTGGTCACCGACGGTGATGTGCCGGTCGACGGAGAACGTCACCTTGGCGCTGTCGCCGGCCAGACCCACGGAGGCCACCTTGCCCACCTTGAAGCCGGACACGTAAACGGCGTTGCCCGGGTTGATCCCGCCCGCGTCGGTGAAGAAGGCGTCGTACATCTTGCCCTGCGGAAAGAACGGCAGGTTCGAGTACCCGAAGGCGATGAGCACCACGCAAACCACCAACACCACACCGAAGATGCCGGTGCGCAGCGGGTCGCGTTCGCGCCTTGCGTTACTTGACAAAAGCGCACCTTCCCTTGCTGGGATCGACCGGGCCGCCGAACGGTATCAGGATGTCGCCGCCGGCCGGGCCATTGATCTTGATCGTCACCGAGCAGAAATAGATGTTGAAGAACGAACCGTAAGCACCGAGCGCCGCCAGCCGCAGGTAGTCCTCGCCGAGTTGCTCGACATCGTTGTTCACCTCGGCCTTGCGGTTGTCCAACTCGGTGGCCAGGGGACGGGTGTTCTCGATGATGCCCTGCAGCGGCCGACGCGAATTCTTCAGCAGCTCAGTCAAGTCCGTAGTTGTCGACGCCAGCGGCGGGATGGCCCCCGCGACCGCGTCCTTGTTCTTGGCCAGCCCGGTGATCAACTGCTGCAGCTGGTCGACGCTGGCCGAGAATTGCGCGCTCTTCTGGTCGACGGTGCCCAACACGGTGTTGAGGTTGGTGATCGCGTCGCCGATCAGCTGGTCGCGCTGGCCCAGCGCCGACGAGAACGCGCTCGTGTCGGCCAGCACGTTGGACAACGCCCCGCCCTGGCCCTGCAACAACTGGATGACCGCGCTACTTATGGTGTTGACCTTGTCAGCGTCCAGGCCCTTGACCAGCGGCCGCAGCCCGCCCAGCAGTGCGTCGAGGTCCAGTGCGGGCTGGGTGTGTTGAGAGTTGATCGTGCCGCCCGGCGGCAGCTTACGCAGCTCCCCCGGGCCCGACGTGATCTCCAAATAGCGGTCGCCGACCAGATTTTCGTATCGGATCACCGCGCGCGTCGACGAATACAACGTGTAGCGGCTGTCCACTCCGAACTTCACGTCGATCGTGTTGTCGTGGTTGAGCTTCACGCCCGACACCGCGCCGACCGGCACGCCGGCGATCCGAACCTTCTGGCCGGCCTTCAGCTTCGACACATCGGTGAACGTTGCGTGGTAGGTACTTTCGGGCCCGAACCGGAAGTCGCCGAAAACCACCACCAGCGACGCACTCACCAACACCATGGCCACCGCGAAGATGGCGACCTTGATCAGCATCGACCGGTGCGACGGCATTCCCTTGGCCACCATCAGGAGTCGTCCCGTTCCGCGAAGGCGCCGTGGAACAGGAACTGCAGGGTGGAGGGCGCGTCGAACTGCAGCTCGGTGAACGGCTCGTACGGGATGTTGGCGTTATCGGTGACCAGGAACGGCGCCCGGTAGAACGACCCACCGGTCTGCTTGGTCGGGATGTCGGGCAGTCCGCGGCAGTTCGGACCCCCGGAGGCGTTGACGATCGGCAGGGATTCCGGATACGTGTACGAGGGCGCGCCCAGGACGAAGCTGGACGACGTGAACAGGCCCGCCTTGCGCACACCGAGCAGAGGGGCGAATTCCTTGATGCCGCGCTCGACACCGGCGAAGAAGCAGCCGAATTCGGGCGAGTAGTCGTGGGCCACCTTGATCGGTGCGCGCAACCTGTTGATGGCGTCGATGAAGTTCTGCTCGGCGGGTTCCAGCGTCTCGTAGGCGTTGTTGGCCAGGCCGATTGCCGCGAGCAGCGTGTCGTTGAGGTCCTTCTGTTTGTCGACGACCGTCCGGTTGATCGTCGGCAGGTTGTCGAAGACGGTGTTCAGGTCGGGGGCGGCGTCGGCGTAGGTGTTGGTCACGATCCCGGCCTTGCGGAAGTCCTCCTGCAGGGCTGGCAGCTTCGGATTCGCCTGGCGCGCCAGCGTGTTCAGCCCTGCGAGCAGCGATCCGAAGTCGTCGCCGTGGCTACGCAGCCCTTCGGACAGGGCGCTCAGCGTTCCGTTCAGCTCCACCGGGTCGATCTTGTGCAGCAGGTCGATGAGCGATTGGAACAGGGTGTTGACCTCGAGCGCCACCGCCGAGGCCTCCACGTGCGCGTCCGGGCGCAGCGACGTCGGCGAAGGGGCTTGGGGCGGAACGAATTCGACGGACTTGGCACCGAAGATGGTGTTGCCCGCGATGTGCACCGTCGCGTTGGAGGGGACGAAGTGCATCTGGTCGCTGCTGATGGCCAGCGTCAGCCGCGCCTGGTCACCGGAGTAGTCGATGCTGGTGACCTTGCCGATCTGGATGCCGCGGTACTTGACCTTGGCACCCTTGTCCATCACCAGGCCCGCCCGCGGCGCCGAGACGGTGACGGTGTCGGTCGAGGCGAACGCCGCCGTGTACGAGAGGTAAGTGAGGGCGGCGAAGGCAACGATCACGCCGGCCAGCAGCGCCGCTGCCAGCCGAACCGATGAGCGTCGTGATGCGCCTTCCGCCATGTCTTTTCGAGAGCTCCCTTCACCCGGAGAGGTTGAAGTTACCGGACGCGCCGTACACGGCGAGCGAGATGAACAAAGTGATGACGACCACGACGATCAGCGAGGTACGCACGGCCTGGCCGACCGCGACGCCGACGCCGACCGGGCCGCCGCTGGCGTTGTAGCCGTAGTAGGTGTGCACCAGCATGACCGCAATGGCCATCACGATGGCCTGCAGGAACGACCACAGCAGGTCCGACGGTATGAGGAAGGTGTTGAAGTAGTGGTCGTACAGGCCCTTGGACTGCCCGTTGATGTACACCGTGGTGAATCGGGCGGCGAAGAACGCGGCGAGCACCGACAGCGAATAGAGCGGAATGATCGCGATCAGGCCGGCGATCAGCCGGGTCGACACCAGGTAGGACACCGACTGCACGGCCATGCATTCGACGGCATCGATCTCCTCGGACACCCGCATGGCGCCCAATTGCGCGGTGGCGCCGGCTCCGATGGTGGCCGCCAGCGCGATGCCCGCGATCACCGGGGCGACCACGCGGACGTTGAGGAACGCCGAGAGGAAGCCCGTCAGTGCCTCGATGCCGATGTTGCCCAGCGACGAATACCCCTGCACGGCGATGACGCCGCCGGAGGCCAGGGTCAGGAAGGCCGCGACGCCGACCGTGCCGCCGATCATGACCAGAGCCCCTGCGCCCAGCGTCATTTCGGCGACGTTCCGGATCGTCTCCTTCCGGTATTGGGTGAGCGCTTGCGGCACGTAACGCACCGTCTTGCCGTAGAACAACGCCTGCTCGCCGAAGTCGTCGATGGGCCCCTGCAGCCGCGACATGAAACGGCGAAACCGGAGGGTGGCGTCGTAGCTCATCGGGTGTTCCCCCGCCTCACTTGGCCGAAATCCGCACGCCGATGGCGGTCATGACCACGTTGATGACGAACAGGCAGATGAACGCGTAGACGACGGTTTCGTTGACGGCGTTCCCGACCCCCTTGGGACCGCCCTTGACGGTCAGGCCCCGGTAGCACCCGACCAGGCCGGCCATCACGCCGAACAGCAGCGCCTTGACTTCGGCGAGCACCAGTTCGCGCAGGCCGGTCAGCACGGTCAGGCCGTTGATGAACGCGCCGGGGTTGACGCCCTGGAGAAAGACGGAAAACACGTAGCCGCCGGACAGGCCGATGGCGCACACCAGGCCGTTGAGGAGCAGCGCGACCACCGTGGACGCCAAAACCCTTGGCACCACCAGCCGGTGGACCGGGTCGATGCCCAGCACCCGCATCGCGTCGATCTCTTCGCGGATGGTGCGGGCACCCAGGTCGGCACAGATCGCGGTGGCGCCCGCGCCGGCGACGACGAGCACCGTCACCACCGGACCCAGCTGGGTGACGGTGCCGAAAGCGGTTCCGGCGCCGGACAAGTCGGCCGCGCCGATCTCGCGCAACAGGATGTTGAGGGTGAACGCGACCAGCACCGTGAACGGGATCGACACCAGCAGCGTCGGTACCAGCGACACCCGGGCAATCATCCAGGTCTGTTCGAGGAACTCGCCAAATTGAAACGGCCGTCTGAAAGTCTCACGGCCGGTGTCGATCATCATCTCGAAGAACCCGCCGATCGCGCGGGCGGGGACGGCAAGTTGTTCTCTCAACTCGGCCACCCCCCTCTGCTGCTCGCGGCGAAGCCTGTGTATCGCCTTAACGTTGTCTTCGGTCGCATGCGGCTCGGTGTAAGCCGGATCATATTAACTCAGAGAAAGTGGACCGTGTCAATGAACAGCATTTCCGTATCCGAACCGTTAATTTGTCCAGGTCAGAGGTATTGCCGCCGGTTCAATCTGACACGTGTTCTACTCGCCGATTTCCCCCCATAAAATGCGTTTACCACGGTCATTGCTCCATGAGGTTGACCGCGGAAAAGTTCCGCTCCGGATCGCGTCCAGCAAAGTATTCCTCGAGCGCGCCACTGAGCTGGCCGGGCTCCCAGGCCGCCCCGTCGGCCTTGAATCTGTGCTCCGCCGTCGGTGCGGCGACCAGCGTCACCTGCGGCCCGTAGACAATGAACACCTGCCCGTTGACTTCCGCGGCAGCGGGCGATGACAGGAACTTGACCAGGCTCACCACGTGCTCGGGCGAGAGCGGGTCGATGCCGCCCTGCTCCACCTCGGGTGCCTCGCCGAAGACGTCGGCCGTCATCGCCGTGCGCGCCCGCGGGCAGATCGCGTTCGCGCACACCCCGTAGCGTCCCAGCGCCCGCGCGGCCGTCAGGGTGAGCGAGATGATGCCCGCCTTGGCCGCGCCGTAGTTGGCCTGGCCCACCGGCCCCACCAGCCCGGCTTCCGACGCGGTGTTGACGATCCTGCCGAAAATCTGTCCGCCCGCGTCCTTGGCCTTGGCGCGCCAGTAGGTGGCGGCGTTGCGGGTCAGCAGGAAGTGGCCGCGCAGGTGAACCGCGATGACGAGGTCCCATTCCTCGTCGGACATGTTGAACAGCATCCGGTCGCGGGTGATCCCGGCGTTGTTCACGACGATGTCCAGGCCACCCAGCCCGTCGGCCGTGGCAACCAGCTCGTCGGCGGTCGCGCGCTGGCTAATGTCCCCGGCCACCGCGACGGCCTTGGCGCCCGACGAGTTGATCTCGTCGATGACGTCGGAGGCGTCCAGCGCGGCCGCGATGTCGTTGACGACGACGGTGGCACCGAGCCCGGCCAAGCCGAGCGCCTCGGCGCGTCCCAGGCCCGCGGCCGCGCCGGTTACCACCGCGACCTTTCCGGATAGATCGGTCGCGTTTGTGCTGCTAGTCAATTTATGAATACCTCTAGTCTGTGGTCAGTCTTCGCGCAGGAGCGCGGCGCGGGGGCATTCGGCGATCGCCTGTTCGGCCAGCTGCTCCCGGTCGGGCGGGATCGGATCGAGCTTTACGACGGCATAGTCTTCATCGTCCAGATCGAAGAGGTCGGGTGCGATTCCCAAGCACACCGCGTTCCCTTCACACCGGTCACGATCCACGATCACCCGCACGGCACCCTCCTTGAGATTGGCCTTCGACCCGAGCACACGCCCTATCGGTTGGTAGGTCCACCATAGGGCCCCGGTGCGCCAGGCGAAACGGTCGCTGGATTCCCAGACTAGAACGTGTTACAACCGGGGAGGCGAACGGGTAGCCGTTGGTCAAGCTACGCGTGTCACGTTAACCAAAGGACGGCTGGAATGCGCATCAGTTACACCCCTGAACAGGAGGAGCTGCGTCGCGAGCTGCGGTCGTACTTCACCACGCTGATGACCCCGGAGCGCCGCGCGGCGCTGACGTCGACCGAGGGCGAGGTCGGGACCGGAAATGCATATCGCGACACCGTCGCGCAGATGGGCAAGGACGGGTGGCTCACCTTGAACTGGCCCAAGGAGTACGGCGGCCAGGACCGCTCGCCGATGGACTCGCTGATCTTCACCGACGAGGCCGCCATCGCCGGCGTGCCGGTGCCGTTCCTGACGATCAACAGCGTGGCGCCGACGATCATGGCCTTCGGCACCGAGGAGCAGAAGAAGTTCTTCCTGCCCAAGATCGCGGCCGGCGAACTGCACTTCTCGATCGGTTACTCCGAGCCCGGCGCCGGAACCGACCTGGCGAACCTGCGCACCACCGCCGTCCGCGACGGCGACGACTACGTGATCAACGGCCAGAAGATGTGGACCAGCCTCATCGCCTACGCGGACTGGGTCTGGCTGGCGGTGCGCACCAACCCGGAGGCCAAGAAGCACCGCGGCATCTCGATGCTGACCGTGCCGACCACCGCCGAGGGCTTCTCCTGGACACCGGTACACACCATGGCCGGTGTGGACACCAGCGCCACGTATTACTCCGACGTGCGGGTGCCCGTGACCAACCTGATCGGCGAGGAGAACGGCGGGTGGAAGCTGGTGACCAACCAGCTCAACCACGAGCGGGTCGCGCTGGTGTCGCCGCAACCGATCTTCCTGGCGCTGCGCGAGGTTCGCGAGTGGGCGCAGAACACCAAGGACGCCGGCGGGGCCCGGCTCATCGACTCCGAATGGGTGCAGCTGAATCTGGCCCGGGTGCACGCCAAGGCCGAGGTGCTCAAGTTGATCAACTGGGAGCTGGCCTCGGCGTCCAGCGAAGCGTTGAACCCCGCGGACGCGTCGGCGGCCAAGGTCTACGGGACCGAGCTGGCCACTGAGGCGTACCGGCTGCTGATGGAGGTGCTCGGCACCGCGGCGACGGTCCGCCAGGATTCGCCGGGCTCGTTGCTGCGCAGCCGGGTCGAGCGGATGCACCGCGCGTGCCTGATCCTGACCTTCGGCGGCGGCACCAACGAAGTGCAGCGCGACATCATCGGGATGGTCGCGCTGGGCCTGCCCCGGGCCAACCGCTGAGCTTCCTATATATAAGGACGAGAATTCATGGACTTCACGACGACAGAAGCGGCACAGGACCTCGGCGGGTTGGTCGACACCATCGTGGACGCGGTGTGCACGCCCCAGCACCAACGGGAGCTGGACGGCCTCGAGCAACGATTCGACCGCACGCTGTGGGGCAAGCTGGTCGAGTCCGACATCCTGACCAGCGCGGCGCCCGCCGCACTGGGCGGCGACGGCTTCGGCGTGCTCGAGCAGGTCGCCATCTTGGTGGCGCTGGGTCACCAGCTGGCCGCGGTGCCCTACCTGGAGTCGGTGGTGCTGGGCGCCGGGGCGCTGGCCCGGTTCGGCTCCGAGGACCTGCAGCAGGCCTGGGGCGCGCCGGCGGTGCGGGGCGAAAAGATCCTCACCGTCGCGCTCGACGGCGAGATGGGTGAGGGGCCGGTGCAAGCGGTCAGCGCCGGTGCGGGCTACCGGCTGACCGGTACGCGCACCCAGATCGCCTTCGGGCCCGTCGCCGACGCCTTCTTGGTTCCGGCCGAAACCGATTCCGGGGCGGCCGTTTTCCTGGTCGCGGCCGACGACCCCGGGGTCACGGTGACGGCCCTGCAGACCACCGGGCGGGGCAGCGTCGGGCACCTGGCCCTGGACGGGACGCAGGTGGACGCCGGGCGGATCGTCGGCGACGGGGTCGTCACCGCGTGGCTCGACACGCTGATGACCTTGGGGCGCAGCGCCTTTCAGCTCGGGGTGCTCGAGCGGGGCCTGCAAATGACGGCCGAATACGCCCGCACCCGCGAGCAGTTCGACCGCCCGATCGGCAGCTTCCAGGCGGTCGGCCAGCGGCTGGCCGACGGCTACATCGACGTCAAGGGTTTGCGGCTGACGCTCACCCAGGCGGCGTGGCGCGTGGCGGAAGACATGCCCGCCGAGATCGATGTGGCCAGCGCGGCGTTCTGGGCCGCCGATGCGGGACACCGGGTGGCGCACAGCATCGTGCACATCCACGGTGGCGTCGGCGTCGACACCGATCACCCGGTGCACCGTTACTTCCTGGCCGCCAAGGAAATCGAATTCGCCCTGCACGGTGCCACCGGGCAGTTGCGCCGGATCGGCCGCGAACTGGCGGAAACGCCGGCCTGAGAGCGGCGGCGGTGGAGCAGGCGGGGTCTTGAATGGGCTTCGTGATTCCTGCCGACCCGACCGTCACCAAACTCCTGGTCCCGCTGGCCGAAATCGAGGACCGGGGCATCTATTTCGAGGATTCGTTCGTCAGCTGGCGTGACCACCTCCGGCACGGCGCCACTATCGCGGCCGCGTTGCGCCAGCGCCTCGACCCGGCCAAGCCGCCGCACGTCGGCGTGTTGCTGGAGAACACCCCGTTCTTCTCGGCGATGCTGGTGGCGGCGGGGATGTCCGGCATCGTGCCGGTCGGGCTCAACCCGGTGCGCCGCGGTGAGGCGCTGGCCCGCGATATCGCCCACGCCGAGTGCCAAGTGGTACTGGCCGATTCGAGATCGGCCGCGCCGCTGGGCGATATCGACCATGTCGACGTCGATTCCGCCGCGTGGGCGTCCGAGCTGGACGCGCATCGCCACGCGGAGCCCCGTTTTCAGTCGGCGTCCGCGGCGGACCTGTTCATGCTGATCTTCACCTCGGGCACCAGCGGGGAGCCCAAGGCGGTGAAGTGCAGCCACGGCAAGGTCGCCATCGCCGGCGTGACGATGACGCAGCGCTTCGGTCTCGGGCGCGACGACGTCTGCTACGTGTCGATGCCGTTGTTTCACTCGAATGCCGTGCTGGTCGGCTGGGCGGTGGCCGCGGCGTGCCAGGGCTCGATGGCGTTGCGGCGCAAGTTCTCCGCGTCCGGGTTCCTGCCGGACGTGCGCCGCTACGGCGCCACCTACGCCAACTACGTCGGCAAGCCGCTGTCGTACGTGCTCGCCACGCCGGAGCGGCCCGACGACGCGGACAACCCCCTGCGCGCCGTCTACGGCAACGAGGGCGTGCCCGGCGACATCGAACGCTTCGCCCGCAGGTTCGGGTGCGTCGTGCAGGACGGGTTCGGCTCGACCGAGGGCGGGGTGGCGATCGCCCGCACGCCCGACACCCCGGCGGGCGCACTGGGCCCACTGCCCGACGGCGTCGACATCGTCGACCCCGACACCGGCCAATCGTGCCCCGTCGGGGTGGTCGGCGAGATCGTCAACACCACGGGGCCGGGCCGTTTCGAGGGCTACTACAACGACGAGGCCGCCGAGGCGCAGCGGATGGCCGACGGCATCTACCACAGCGGCGATCTGGGTTACCGCGACGAGGCCGGCTACGCGTATTTCGCTGGACGGCTTGGCGATTGGATGCGGGTGGACGGCGAGAACCTGGGCGCCGCCCCGATCGAGCGAGTGCTGCTGCGCTACCCCGACGCCACCGAGGTCGCGGTGTACGCGGTGCCCGATCCGGTCGTCGGTGATCAGGTGATGGCGGCGGTGGTCATGGCGGCCGGCGTCGAGTTCGATCCGGAAAAGTTCCGGGCTTTCCTCGCCGGGCAGCCCGACCTTGGCCCCAAGCAATGGCCGTCGTATGTGCGGGTGAGCGAGGAGCTGCCGCGGACGGTCACCTTCAAAGTGCTCAAGCGGCAGTTGTCGGCGCAGGGTGTGGACTGCGGTGATCCGGTGTGGCCGATTCGCCGGTAACGCCCGCGATTGAAGCGAGCTTCGAGAAGCTGGCCGCCACGGTGCCGGCGACCATCGGCATCGCGATCGCTCGCCCGGCCGTTGCCGAGGTGTATTCGCTGGGCCGATGGTCGTCGGGCGTCGCGTGGTCAACCATCAAGGTACCGTTGGCGATTGCGGCCCTGCGCGACGATCCGGGGCGCGCCCGGGATCTGGTCGTCAAGGCCATCACGGAATCCGATAACCACGCGTCGGAGCTGTTGTGGTCCCAGCTGGGCGAGCCGGCGCGAGCCGCGCAACAGGTGCGGGCCATAGTCAACGAATGCGGCGACGCGGATACCGTGGTCGAATCGCGACGACTTCGCCGCGGCTACACCGCATTTGGGCAGACCCAGTGGACGCTGCGCCGGCAGGCGCGCTTTGCCGCCCAGCTTCCGAATATCCCCGACGCGGCCACCGTGACCGGCCTGATGCGCCGCCTCACCCCGTCCCAGCGGTGGGGACTGGCTGCCAAAGGCGCTGCCGCCAAAGGGGGCTGGGGGCCAGGCGTGCGCGGCGACTACCTGGTCCGGCAATTCGGCCTTCTGTCAACGGATTCAGGAGAGGTGGGTGTGGCGCTCGCGGCCCAGGCCCACGCGTTCGAGGCCGGGGTGGACGCTTTGGACACGATGACCGACTGGCTCGTCGGCCAGCTTCCCGCGCTAGCGGGGCGGTAACGCGAATTAACTGGTGATCGAGCACCCTTGGTGAAATCCCGGCATTTCCGGGAAATGCTCAATAGCTGCCCGGCTAACTGGTCAGCGAGGGCACCACGGCGTCGATGAGGTGCGGCCCGGGTTCGGCGAAGGCCGCGCGCAGGGCGTCGGCGAGTTCCTCGGCGGTGCTGACGCGACGGGCGGGAACCCCAAGGCCCTCGGAGATCTTTACGAAATCCATTGTGGGACGCGACAAGTCGAGCAGATCCAAGGCCTTGGGACCGGGCGCCGAGCCGGCGCCGACGCGTTGCAGTTCGATCCGCAGGATGTCGTACGCGCTGTTGTCGTAGACCACGGTCGTCACGTTCAGGTGCTCGCGAGCCTGGGTCCACAGGCCCGAAATCGTGTACAGCGCAGAACCATCGGATTCCAGGCACAGCACGGGACGATCGGGGGCGGCCACCGCGGCGCCCACCGCGGCGGGAATTCCGTAGCCGATCGCCCCGCCGGTCAGCGTCAGCCAATCGTGCGCCGGCGCACCGGCGGTGGCCGCCGGCAGCAACAGACCGGACGTGTTCGACTCGTCGACGACGATCGCACGCTCGGGCAGCAGCGCCCCGATCACGTCCGCGGCCGACGCGGACGTCAGGGCTCCCGTCGGCAGCTGCGGGCGCGAGGCCGGGGCCAGCGGCGCGACCGTGCCCGGGGCAAGCTGGTCGGCCAATGCCGCCAGAGCGGTTGCGGCGCCGCTGTATTCGGCGAGCGCGTGCACCTGGCAGCCAGCCGGCACCAGGTCGCTCGGCATGCCCGGATACGCGAAGAACGAGACCGGCGACTTGGCGCCCGCCAGCACCAGATGCTTCGCGCCGTCGAGCTGGGCGCTGGCCGCCTCGGCGAAATACGCCAGCCGCTCGACGGCGGGGACGCCCGCGCCGCGCTCCAGCCGGGTCGGGAACGTCTCGCACAACAACCGGGCCCCGGTCGCCTGGGCGATGCGCGCCGCGGCGGCCAGCCCGGGCCCCCGCGTGGCGTCGCCGCCGATCATGAGCACCGCGGGCTCCCCCGACCGCAGAACATCGAGCACCTCCGACGCCAGGGCGGGATCGGCTCGCGGCGGCTCGACGGACGGTGTCCGCGCGGGCTGCGCGCCGTCGGACCAGGACACGTCGGCGGGCAAGATCAAAGTCGAGACCTGCGAGCTAGACCGGCTGGCGGTGATCGCCTCGGCGGCATCCGACGCGACGTCGGCGCTCCGCTCGGTGCGGCGAAGCCACCCCGAAACGCTGCCCGCCAGCGCGTCGATGTCGGATTCCAGTGGGGCGTCGTACTTCTTGTGATAGGTGGCGTGATCGCCGACGACCACGACCATGGGCACCCGGGCGCGGCGCGCGTTGTGCAGGTTGGCAAGTCCGTTACCCAGGCCGGGACCCAAATGCAGCAGCACCGCGGCCGGCCGATCGGCCATGCGCGCATAGCCGTCCGCCGCGCCCGTGGCCACGCCCTCGAAAAGGGCCAGCACGCCCCGCATTTCGGGGACGGTGTCGAGCGCGGCCACGAAGTGCATCTCCGAGGTGCCCGGGTTGGCGAAGCATACGTCGACGCCACCGTCGACCAGCGTGTTGATCAGGGCCTGCGCGCCGTTCACCTGCTTGCCTCCAATCTGAAAACGCGTTCCGCGTTGCCGCGCAAGAAGTCTCGGCGGCCGTCATCGCCGAGCCCGAGCTCATCCAGTCCGGCCAGAGCGTGTGTGGGATTGATCATCGGGTAGTTGGTGCCGAACAGGACTTTGCGTTGCCCAGTACCGGTTTTCATGAATCTGATGAGCTCCTCGGGCAGCCGTTTGATGGTGTAGGCCGAGGTGTCGATGTAGACGTTCTCGTGCTTACGGGCGACGGCGACCATCTCCTCGGTCCACGGATAGCCGACGTGGCCGCAGACGATGACCAGCTCGGGAAAGTCGAGGGCCACCTGGTCGATGTAAGGAATCGGTCGCCCGGTCTCCGACGGCCGCAGCGGGCCGGTATGCCCGACCTGGGTGCAGAACGGCACGCCGGACTCCACGCATTCGGCGAACAGCGGGTAATAGCGACGGTCGGTGGGCGGTGCGTTCCAGAGCCACGGCACCACCCGCAGGCCCACGAATCCGTCCTGCACGCGCCGCCGCAACTCGCGGACCGCCTCCATCGGGCGATCGAGGTCCACCGCCGCCAGTCCGGCGAAACGGTTGGGATGCGAGCCCACCCATCCCGCGACCTCCTCGTTGGAAACCAGGTCCTGACCATTCGGACCGCGCCAGGCACTCAGCAGGGCGAAGCCGACGTCGGCGGCATCCATCGCCGCCAGCGTCGCCTCGATCGGGATGTCGGTGTCGGGGATCGCTCCCCCGGTCCAGCGCCGCAGCGAGGCCAACATGTCGCTGCGCAGAAACCGTTGCGTCGGATGCTGCATCCAGACATCGATCGTCATCGCGCTCCAACATAGACCGCCGGTCAAGCGGCCAGCGCGGCGCGGGCGGCGGCTCCCGTCCGCGCCGCGTGCCCGCCGCCGAACAGCACCACGTGCGCCAGCAGCGGGTAGAGCTGGCGCAGCCCGATGCGGCCGCGCCAGCCGGGCCGCAGCGGGCGGACCCGCTGGTAACCGGCCAGGATGACGTCGTAGTGGGGGCAGCCGAACAGCGCCAGCATCGCCAGGTCGGTCTCGCGATGGCCGGCGTGTGCGGCCGGGTCGACCAGCACCACCCCGTCGGGTGTCCACATCACGTTGCCGCCCCACAGATCTCCGTGCAGCCGGGCCGGCCGGTCGTCGTCGTCGTAGTCGCCGGCACGGCAGCGCTCGGCGACCGCGCCGATCGTGGCACGGGTCGAAGCATCCAGCCGCGGCGCGGCCAATTCGGCCATCGGGGCCAGCCGCTCGTCGGCGTAGAAATCGCCCCACCGTCGATGCTGTCGCAGCGACATCGGCAGCGGCTGCGACAGCGGCCCGAAGAACCCGGTCCCGTCCCAGCCGTCGGGACCCGCGCCGAATGCGGGGGCGCCCGCGTCGTGAGTGATGGCCAATTGGGCGCCGAACGCGTCCGCAGCCTGGGCGGTCGGGCGCACGGATTCAAGCCGCCGCAGGGTCAGGCTCGTCGCGTCGACGGACAACACCTGCGCGCACGGCACGCCGCCGCCGACGCCGCCAAGCCACCGCAAACCCGCTGCCTCCCAGGCGAAGTAACCGGCGGGCGCGTCCGGGTGCTGCTTGACGAAGTCGGCCACGCGCTAGGTGCGCATCAGGTCGTCACGTGGCTCGCATGCACGTCGTCGGCGGGGCGGGCCTCGGTCTGCTCCTTGGCCCAGCGGTAGTCGGGCTTGCCCGCGGGCGAACGCTTGACCTCGTCGACCAGCCAAAGGCTGCGCGGTACTTTGTATCCCGCGATCTCGGAGCGCACGAAGCTGTCCAGCTCCGCCAGCGACGGCCGGCACCCGGGCCGGGCCTGCACGACGGCGGCCACGTGCTGGCCGTAACGCGGGTCCGGCACGCCGACCACGAGGGCGTCGAAAACATCGGGGTGACCCTTCAGGGCCGCCTCGACCTCCTCGGGGTAGATCTTCTCGCCGCCGCTGTTGATCGACACCGAGCCGCGGCCAAGCATGGTGACCGAGCCGTCCTCCTCGACCAGGGCCCAGTCCCCCGGGATCGCGTAGCGAACACCGTTGATGGTCCTGAAGGTTTCGGCCGTCTTCTTCTCGTCCTTGTAGTAGCCGACGGGGATGTTGCCCTTCTTGGCGATGAAGCCGCGCACGCCGGACCCCGGCTTCACCTCGTTGCCGTCCTCGTCGAGCACCACGGTGCGGTGGTCGATGGTCACGCGCGGGCCGCCGCTGTGCGGCGCTCCCTTGGCGACAATGCTGGTGCCGCCGAACCCGGTCTCGGAGGAACCGATCGAGTCGGTGATGATCCGGTTCGGCAGCAGCTCCAGCAGCTTCTCCTTGATGCTCGGCGAGAACAACGCCGCGGTGCTGCCCAGCATGAACAGCGACGACAGGTCGTAGTCGTTTTTCTTGTCGAGCGCGTCGAGCAACGGCCGGGCCATCGCGTCGCCCGTGAAGAACAGCATGTTCACCTTGTGATCGTGGATCGTGCGCCAGACCTCGTCGGCGTTGAATTCCGGTGCCAGCACGGTGGTTTGGCCCGAGAAGATCGACCTCCAGGTGGCCGACTGGGTGGCGCCGTGGATCATCGGCGGAACCGGATAGTTGATCATCGGCGGGTTGGCGGCCGCGCCCTTGGCCAGATCGTATTCGTCCTTGACGAATTCGCCTGTGGCGAAGTCGGTCCCACCGAGCAGCACCCGGTAGACGTCCTCGTGACGCCACATCACGCCTTTGGGGAATCCGGTGGTGCCGCCGGTGTACAGCAGGTAGATGTCGTCGGCGCTGCGCTCACCGAAGTCGCGCTCCGGCGAGCCCTGCGCGATCGCCGAGTAGAACTCGACGCCGCCGTAGCGCTTGTAGTCGTTGTCGCTGCCGTCCTCGACGACGAGGATCGTCTTCACGTTCGGGGTGTCCGGCAGCACGTTGGCGACCCGGTCGGAATACTGGCGCTCGTGCACCAGCGCGACCATGTCGGAGTTGTCGAACAGGTAGCGCAGCTCGCCCTCGACGTAGCGGTAGTTGACGTTGACGATGATGGCGCCGGCCTTGACGATGCCGAGCATCGCGATGACGATCTCGATGCGGTTGCGGCAGTACAGTCCGACCTTGTCGTCCTTCTTGACGCCCTGGTCGATCAGGTAGTGGGCGAAGCGGTTGGCCTTCTCTTCCAGCTGGGCGTAGGTCAGCTTCTCGTCGCCGGAGATGAGGGCAACACGGTCAGGCACAGCGTCGATGGCGTGCTCGGCAAGGTCGGCAATATTCAGGGCCACGGCCACCAAATTAGAACGTGTTACATTTCTTGACAAGCTCACCCCCAACGTCGACGGAAAGGCACCAGCCGTGGCCGAGGCTCCAGCAAACGAACAAACGGGTCCCGACGCGCTCGTCGAACAGCGCGGTCACACCCTGATCGTCACGTTGAACCGGCCGCACGCCCGCAACGCGCTGAGCACCGAAATGATGGAAATCATGGTGCAGGCCTGGGACCGCGTCGACAACGACGACGACATCCGGTGCTGCATCCTGACGGGGGCCGGTGGCTACTTCTGCGCGGGCATGGATCTGAAGACGGCGACCAAGAAACCGCCGGGCGACTCGTTCAAGGACGGCAGCTACGACCCGTCACGGATTGACGCCTTGCTCAAGGGCCGCCGGCTGACCAAGCCGCTGATCGCGGCCGTCGAGGGACCCGCGATCGCGGGCGGCACCGAGATCCTGCAGGGCACCGACATCCGGGTCGCCGGTGAGAGCGCCAAGTTCGGCATCTCCGAGGCCAAGTGGAGCCTCTATCCGATGGGCGGGTCGGCGGTGCGGCTGGTGCGCCAGATCCCCTACACGGTCGCCTGCGACCTGCTGCTGACCGGACGGCACATCACCGCCGCGGAGGCCAAGGAGATGGGCCTGATCGGCCACGTCGTCCCGGACGGGCAGGCGCTGACCAAGGCGCTGGAGATCGCGGAGATCATCGAGAACAACGGCCCGCTCGCCGTGCAGGCGATCCTGCGGGCGATCCGCGAGACCGAGGGATTGCACGAGAACGACGCGTTCAAGATCGACACCCAGATCGGCATCAAGGTGTTCCTGTCCGACGACGCCAAGGAAGGGCCGCGGGCGTTCGCCGAGAAGCGCAAGCCCAACTTCCAGAACCGCTAGCGCCTCCCCGCGAGCAGACGCAGAATCGCACTTTTTCGCGCCAAATCGTGCGAGTTTGCGTCTGCTCGCGAGGGTGAAGCCCCTTAGCCCAGCGGCGCGCTGGGCGTGAACGCAACCGGCATCTTCTCGAGACCGGACACGAAATTCGCCGGCCGCAACGGCAACGCGGCGTCCGGCGAAGCCAGCCGCAGGTCCGGAAGGCGCTGCAGCAGCCGCGCCTGCATGATCGACAGCTCGAGGCGCGCGAGCTGGTTGCCAAGGCAGAAGTGCGTCCCGAAGCCGAACGCCAGGTGGTTGTTCGGGTAGCGCTCGATGTTGAAGCTCTCCGGGTCCTCGAAGACCTTCTCGTCGAAGTTCGCCGACTCGAACAGCAGGATCATCTTTTCGCCTTGGCGCAGCGCCGTGCCGTGGAATTCGGTGTCGGCGGTGATGGTGCGGGCCATGTTTTTCACCGGAGCGGTCCAGCGCAGCATCTCTTCGATCGCGTTGGGCAGCAGCCCCAGATCGTCGACCAACCGCCGGTGCTGATCGGGGTGCAACAGCAGCTGCCGGGTGCCGCCGGACAGCGTGTGCCGGGTGGTCTCGTCGCCGCCGATGAGGAGCAGCAGCACCTCGGTGACGATCTGGTGGTCCTCCAGGCGCGATCCCTCGACCTCCGCGTGCACCAGGACGCTGACCAGATCGTCCGTCGGCTCTGACTTGCGCGCCGCGATCATCCCCATCATGTATTCGCTGTAGGCGGCGAAGGCATCCATCGTGACCTGGATATCCGCTTCGGCCGCGGTGCTGCTCAAGGCGCCGACCAGGTCGTCGGACCACTTGAGGAACATCTCGCGTTCCTCCGGAAGCACACCGAGCATGTCGCCGATGACCGCCATTGGTAGCGGCGCGGCCAGGTCCCAGACGAAGTCGCACTCGCCGCGTTGGCAAACCGCGTCGATCAGCGTGTCGCACAGCGAAAGGATCTTGGACTCCTGGTCTTTCACGCGCTTGCGGGTGAAGCCGGAGTTGACGAGCTTGCGGCGCAACAGATGTTGCGGATCGTCCATCTCGATCATCATCTCGACGCCGTCTTGGTCGGGCCGGATGCCGCCGGCATTCGAGAACAATTCGGGGTTGCGCTCGGCATCGATAACGGCCTGGTAGGTCGACGCGGCGGCCAGCCCGTTGCGGTCCCGAAAGACCGGCTCGTTCTCCCGCATCCAGCGGTAGACGGAGTGGGATTCGCCGGCATAGAAGGTGCCGTCGGTCAGATCCACATCGGGTCTGGTCACTGAAGTCACTGTCATGAGATCTCCTGAGCATCGCCGAAGGTCATCTGCACGTTGTCGACCGAGCTGGACAGCATCGCGCGCTTCGGAAGGCCCAGCGACGCCAACTCTTTCGCGTAGGGGTGATCGCCCAGCCGGACGCGCACCCCGCCGAATCGGGTGCGCACGCCGTCCAGTGTGTGTTCGAAAGAGGTCTCGCGCGTGACGCCGTCGCGGTGCGAGTAGGTGCGCTGCGCCTGCTGGCGCGGGGTCAGCGAAAACGGCAGGCCCCGGCGGAATTCCATGTCGATGACCAGTTGCCCGTCAACGGTGCAGTCGAATCCGAAATCACGGCCGTCTCGAACGGTGAAGTCCGCCATGACCTTCGGGTAACCCCAGATCTTGGTCCCGGCCTCCAGCGTGAACGGCTGGTCGACGGGCAGGTGGTGGATGAAGGCGCCGGCGTCCCCCAAAGCGCGCGGCCCACGCGCGTCCGACCCCGGCGGGTTGACCATCACGCTGGTGCCGAATTCGTAGTACTGGCCTAGGTCGCCGTCGATGTAGTGCATCAGCATCAGGACGACAACCGTGCGCCCGGGCAGGTACCGGCACACCTTCAGGCCGCTGTAGTCGATCATGCGCTGGGCGGCGTCGGCGTCCACCGAGAACATCGCCATGTGCTGATTTGCCAGGCGGATCCGCACCGGCATGGTGAGTACGGTGCCGGCGATCGTGTGTTGCGAGGCTGTCATCGGGCCAATCTAGAACGCGTTCTATTCGTCCGGCAATACCCGCTCAAATCAGCGTCGCCAGCTCGCGGATCTGCTCGGCATTGCGGCCGTTCACGACCATCATCGTCACGCCAGCGGCCTCCCAGACCTTGACCTGCTTACGCACGTAGTCCAGATCGCCGACGATCGCGGCGTCGTCGACGAGCTCGTCCGGAATGATCTCGGCGGCCTTGTCTTTTTGGTTGCTGCGGAAGAGCTTGGTGACGTCGTCGACGACGTCGGAGTAGCCCATCCGGCGGTAGACGTCGGCGTGGAAATTGGTGTCCTCCGCGCCCATGCCGCCCATGTACAGGGACAGATACGGCTTCATGGCCGCAAAGGCGGCGCTGCGGTCATCGGTGATGACGATCGTGGCCGTCGCGCAGATTTCGAAGTCCTCGCGGGAGCGGCGCGCGCCCGGCCGGGCGAAGCCCTCGTCGAGCCATTCGTTGTAGGTGTCGGCCATCCGCGGCGTGTAGAAGATCGGCAGCCAGCCGTCGCAGATCTCGCCCGCCAGCGCGACGTTCTTGGGGCCCTCGGCGCCCAGCATGATCGGGATGTCGGCGCGCAGCGGATGGGTGATGGGCTTGAGCGGCTTGCCCAGCCCGGTCGTATCGGGACCCGTCAGCGGCAGCGGGTAGTGGGGGCCGTCGCTGGTCACCGGCTTCTCCCGGGCCCACACCTGCCGCAGGATGTCGATGTACTCGCGGGTGCGCGCCAGCGGCTTGGGGAATCGCTGGCCGTACCAGCCCTCAACCACCTGCGGGCCGGACACGCCCAGCCCGAGAATGTGCCGCCCCCCGGACAGGTGGTCGAGCGTCAGCGCGGCCATCGCGCAGGCCGTCGGCGTCCGCGCGGACAACTGGATCACGGATGTGCCCAGCCGCACCCGCGACGTCGACGATCCGTACCAGGCCAGCGGCGTGTAGGCGTCGGATCCCCACGCCTCGGCGGTGAACACCGCGTCGAATCCGGCCTCCTCGGCCGCGACGACGAGTTCCGCGTGGTTCTCCGGCGGCTGAGCGCCCCAATACCCCAGCTGCAACCCCAGCTTCATGGCCTCCGCCTTTCCAGCCGACCCAGTGTTGAAACGATTCTTAGAACCTGTTCTACTCGATGTCGTGACAGCCAGTTCGAGCAGCCCGACCCTGATGGATCATCCCGAGCCACCGCTCTCCGCGCCACTGACGTTGTCATTCGACTACACCCGTTCGGTGGGCGCCACGCTGAGCAAGTTCTTCACCGCGTTGCGTGACCGCCGCATTCTCGGGGTGCGCGGATCGGATGGCCGGGTGCATGTCCCGCCGGCGGAATATGACCCGGTTACCTATGACCCGCTGGGCGAGATGGTACCGGTGTCGAGCGTCGGCACCGTCGTGTCCTGGACGTGGCAACCCGAGCCGCTGGAGGGCCAGCCGCTGGACCGGCCCTTCGCCTGGGCGCTGATCAAGCTGGACGGCGCGGATACGCCGCTGATCCACGCCGTCGATGCGGGCGAACCCGGCGCCATCCAGACCGGGACCCGGGTGCACGTGCACTGGGCCGACGAGACGGTGGGTGCCATCACCGACATCGCCTACTTCGCGTTGGGTGAGGACGCCGAGCCCGAAGGGCCCGCCAGCGACCAGGACCCGGTCACCATGATCGTCACGCCGATCTCGCTGACGATTCAGCACACCGCCTCGCACGAGGAGAGCGCCTACCTACGCGCCATCGCGGAAGGCAAGCTGCTGGGGGCGAAAACCGGCGAGAAGGGCAAGGTCTATTTCCCGCCGCACGGCGCGGACCCGGCCACCGGCCTGCCGACCACCGATTTCGTCGAGCTGCCCGACAAGGGCACGGTGACGACGTTCGCGATCATCAACATCCCGTTCCAGGGCCAGCGCATCAAGCCGCCCTACGTGGCGGCCTATGTGCTGCTCGACGGCGCCGACATCCCCTTCCTGCATCTGGTCGCCGACATCGACGCGCACGAGGTGCGGATGGGCATGCGCGTCGAGGCGGTGTGGAAACCCCGCGACGAGTGGGGATTTGGCATCGACAACATCGAGTACTTCCGGCCGACCGGGGAGCCCGACGCCGAGTACGACACCTACAAGCACCACCTGTAAAGGACCCAGCTGCACATGAGCGCTCGCAACGTTGCGGTCGTCGGCTTTGCCCATGCCCCGCACGTCCGCCGCACCGACGGCACCACCAACGGCGTCGAGATGTTGATGCCGTGCTTCGCCCAGCTCTACGAGGAGCTCGGCATCAGCCAGGCCGACATCGGATTCTGGTGCTCGGGATCGTCCGATTACCTTGCCGGACGGGCATTCTCGTTCATCTCGGCGATCGACTCCATCGGCGCCGTCCCCCCGATCAACGAGTCGCACGTCGAGATGGATGCGGCCTGGGCGCTGTACGAGGCCTACATCAAGATCCTCACCGGTGAGGTCGACACCGCCCTGGTGTACGGCTTCGGCAAGTCGTCGGCGGGGATACTGCGGCAAATCCTGTCTCGGCAGACCGACCCCTACACGGTGGCGCCGCTGTGGCCGGATTCGGTGTCGATGGCGGGATTACAGGCCCGTCTCGGGCTCGACTCCGGCAAATGGACGCCCGAACAGATGGCCCAAGTCGCGCTCGACTCGTTTGCGTACGCCGAACGCAATGACTCGGAGAAGCCGGCCAAGAGCATCGACGAACTGCTTGCCCGGCCGTTCTTCAACGACCCGCTGCGCCGGCACGACATCGCGCCCATCACCGACGGCGCCGCGGCCATCGTGCTCGCCGCCGACGGGCGGGCGCGCGAACTTCGCGAAAATCCCGCCTGGATAACGGGAATCGAGCATCGCATCGAAACCCCCGTCCTGGGTGCTCGCGACCTGACGCAGTCGCCGTCGACGGCGGTTTCGGCCAAGGCGGCCGGCGGCGGCAACTCCTCGGTCGACGTCGCCGAGATTCATGCGCCCTTCACCCACCAGCATCTGATTCTGGCCGAAGCCATCGGGCTTGCCGGGACGACGAAGGTCAATCCGTCCGGCGGGGCACTGGCGGCCAACCCCATGTTCGTCGCCGGGCTGGAACGAATCGGCTTTGCCGCACAACACATCTGGAACGGTTCGGCCGGGCGGGTGCTGGCGCACGCAACCAGCGGACCCGCCCTGCAACAGAACCTGGTCGCGGTCATGGAAGGAAAGAGCTGATGGCCGGTGCAGGGGCACACCTCGCCGCGGTACTCGGTACCGGGCAGACGAAGTATGTCGCCAAGCGCAAAGACGTCTCGATGAACGGCTTGGTGCGCGAGGCGATCGACCGCGCGCTGGAAGACTCCGGTTCGACCTTCGATGACATCGACGCGGTCGTGGTCGGCAAGGCGCCGGACTTCTTCGAGGGCGTCATGATGCCCGAGCTGTTCATGGCCGACGCCATGGGGGCCACCGGCAAGCCGATGATCCGGGTGCATACCGCGGGGTCAGTCGGCGGATCCACCGCCATCGTCGCCGCCAGCCTCGTGCAGTCCGGAAAGTACCGACGCGTGCTCGCGATGGCCTGGGAAAAGCAGTCGGAATCAAATGCCATGTGGGCGTTGTCCATTCCGATCCCCTTCATCAAGCCGGTCGGTGCTGGCGCGGGTGGTTACTTCGCCCCCCACGTTCGCTCCTACATCCGCCGTTCGGGTGCACCGTTGAACATCGGTGCCATGGTCGCGGTCAAGGACCGGCTCAACGGCGCCCGCAACCCGCTGGCGCATCTGCACCAGCCCGACATCACCCTCGAGAAGGTGATGGAGTCCCCCATGCTGTGGGACCCGATCCGCTACGACGAGACCTGTCCGTCCTCCGACGGCGCGGCGGCGATGGTGATCGGCAACGAGGAGATCGCCGACTCCCTTGTGGCGCAAGGGCATCCGGTGGCGTGGATCCACGCCACTGCGTTGCGCACCGAGCCGCTGCAGTTCTCGGGCCGGGATCAGGTCAGCCCGCAGGCCGGGCGCGACGCGGCCGCCGCGCTGTGGAAGGCGGCCGGCATCACCAGCCCGATCGACGAGATCGACTGCGCCGAAATCTATGTGCCATTCTCGTGGTTCGAGCCGATGTGGCTGGAAAACCTCGGGTTTGCCCCCGAGGGCGAGGGCTGGAAACTCACCGAGGCGGGCGAGACCAAGATCGGCGGGCGGCTGCCGGTGAACGCGTCGGGCGGCGTGCTGTCGTCGAACCCGATCGGCGCGTCGGGCCTGATTCGCTTCGCGGAGTCCGCGATTCAGGTGATGGGCAAGGGCGGCGATCACCAGGTTCCCGGCGCGCGAAAGGCGTTGGGCCACGCCTACGGTGGCGGTTCGCAGTACTACTCCATGTGGGTGGTGGCCGCGGACAAGCCCGGGAAGGTCCCGGCATGACCACGATTGAGAGCACCAAGAAGCACCCCGCCCACGAGGCCGGTCGCCGCTCCCGCGATGCCGTAGCGGCGAGGGACAAGGACGCGTGGCTGGCGGTGTTCGCCGACGACGCGATCGTCGAGGACCCCATTGGGCCATCGGCTTTCGACCCCGAGGGCAAGGGGCACCGGGGACATGACGCGATCTCGGCGTTCTGGGACATGGCAATCGCCCCCACCGACAGGATCGAGTTCGTCTTCCAAGACACCTATCAATGCGGCAACGAGGAAGCCAACGTCGGGCATATCCTCATCACGACGGGCGATTACCAGGTCACCGCCGAAGGCGTGTTCACCTACAAGGCCAACGACGAGGGCAAGCTGGTCGCCCTGCGCGCGTACTGGGAGATGGACCAGGCCGCCGCCAGCACGCGGCGCATCTAGAACCCCGGCCCGTTTCCCGGCGCCACGCATTTTGGGCGAACGCGAGATTTTCCGTCTCAGCGGCTGTTACGCTCTGCCGGCTCGATGGCCTTCGGCTCATGCCCGGGGTTGACCCGAAGGGGAGGGTGCCACATGTCCTTTCTGATAGCGGCGCCCGAGGTGATCGACGCGGCGGCGGCGGATCTGGCGAGCATACGGTCAGCGCTCACCGAGGCGAACCTCGCCGCGATGGCGCCCACCACCGGGCTGCTGGCGCCGGCGACTGACGAGGTGTCGGCGGCCGTCACAGCCGTTTTCACCGGGCACGCCGAGGCATATCAGGCGCTGGGTACACAGGTGTCGGCGCTTCATGAGCAGTTCGTGCGTGCCCTGAACACGGCCGCCGCCTCCTACGCGAGCGCCGAGGCCGCCAATGCCTCGCCGCTGCAGGAGCTGTTGAACGTGATAAACGCGCCCACCCAGACGCTGCTGGGTCGCCCTTTGATCGGCAACGGCGCCAATGGCACGCCGGGGACAGGCCAAAACGGCGGGGCAGGCGGGATATTGGTCGGTAACGGCGGCAACGGCGGGTCCGGGGCCGCGGGTCAAAACGGCGGCAACGGCGGCGCTGCCGGGCTGTTTTGGGGCACCGCGGGGGCGGGCGGGGCTGGCGGCAGCACCCAAACCGCCGGCGCCGTGAGCGGTTCGGGCGGGGCCGGCGGCGCCGCTGGGCTGTTCGGAACCGGTGGCGCCGGCGGCGGGGCCGGTATCAGCGTCAACGGCCGCAGCGGCTTTGGCGGGAACGGCGGCACGGGCGGCCTGATCTACGGAGCGGGCGGAGCGGGCGGGGCGGGCGGTAACGCCATCAGCGTCGCGGGCGGCGGCGGCGCCGGCGGCAACGCCGGGCTATTCGGCTCCGGGGGCCTCGGGGGGGCCGGCGGGGACAGCGGACTCAGCGGGGGCGGCGCCGGCGGCGCGGGCGGTGCGGGCGGCATGATCTCTGGCAACGGCGGTGGGGGCGGCACCGGCGGCATCGGCGGCTTCATCGGCGCACAGCCGAACGCTAGCGGCGGCGCCGGCGGCGTGGGCGGGCACTCTGGCTTGTTCGGAACTGGCGGGGCCGGCGGCGCCGGCGGCATGTCGGCGGCACCCACGAGCACGGGGGGAGCCGGGGGTGCCGGCGGAGGCGCCGGCCTGTTCGGAACCGGCGGCGCGGGCGGAGCGGGTGGGGTTGCCACCGGCTCCGCCAGTACCGGAGGCGCCGGCGGCGCGGGCGCAGCCGGCGGGATGTTCACCGGCGCCGGCGGCGCCGGGGGCTCCGGCGGTTTTTCGCTGAACACCGTGGGGGGCGACGGCGGGGCCGGTGGTGCCGGCGGCAGCGCAGGTTGGCTGTCCGGTCGCGGCGGCGCCGGCGGTGGCGGCGGGTTTTCACAGAATGCCGCAGGCGGGGCCGGCGGTAGTGGTGGCGGCGGCGCGCTGTTTTCCGGCAATGGTGGAACCGGCGGCGGGGGCGGGACGAGCGTCAACGGCGCCGGCGGGGTTGGCGGCGCCGGCGGCCTATCCGGACTGCTCGGCGCCGGTGGCGCCGGCGGTGCGGGCGGCCTGTCGGGGGCGGCCGTCGGCGGGGGCGGCGGTGCCGGCGGCGCTGCGCGGCTATTCGGCACCGGCGGGGCCGGCGGAGCGGGCGGGGGCGGTGGCACTCTCGGCGGTATCGGCGGCGACGGTGGCGCCGGCGGCACGCTCAACGGCGACGGTGGCGCTGGCGGTGCCGGCGGACTTGGTGCGTCCGGCGGGGCTGGTGGCAACGGCGGTAAGGCCGGGTTGATCGGTTCTGGCGGTACGGGCGGCGCCGGCGGCGAGGCGATCGGCGCCGCGGGTCTTGGCGGCAACGGCGGCAACGGCGGCAACGCCCAGGTGGTCGGCAACGGTGGTAATGGTGGTAATGGCGGAAACTCGCCCGCCACTATCGGCAATGGCGGCGCCGGCGGCGCCCGCGGGCTGTTGTTGGGCTTCCCCGGGGCGCCAGGCATGACGTAATTAGCAAGGGCTGGGCGGCAATTCGCGTCGACTGCGAAACCTGCTACGCGACAAGGCGATTGAGCGTCAAGAAGGTCTGCGGCCGGCCGCACGCTCGGCAGCCCTAGATCGGCTCCAAGCCGGCCATATGCCGTTGCGCCAGGTCGCGATAGGCCTGCGGGTTGACGTTGATCCACATCTCCGCGCCCGTGCCGGCGACGGGGCCCTTCACCTGCGCCGGCGCGCCGACGGCCAGCATCCCGGCCGGAATCTGGGTGCCCGCCAACACCAACGACCCGGCGGCGATCAGGCTGCGCGCGCCGATCACCGCGCCGTCCAGGACGGTGGCGTGGTTGGCGATCAGCGCCTCTTTCCCGACGTGAACGCCGTGGATCACGCACATGTGCGCCACCGTCGCGCCCGGACCGATGTCCACCGGGATGCCGGGCGGCGCGTGCAACACCGATCCGTCCTGGACGTTGGCGCCTTCCCGCACGACGATCGGCCCGTAGTCACCGCGCAGCACGGCGTTGAACCAGATCGACGCCCCGGCCTCGACGGTGACGTCACCGATCAGGGTGGCGGTCGGGGCCACGAACGCTGTCGGATCGATCCGCGGCGACCGGCCCTCGAAAGCAAACAGCGGCATCGTCTAGATATACCGTGCGCCGACGCGCCAGCGGTAACCCGGCTAGACCAGCGGTCATTGCGCCATCGAGCCCAAAAACTGTAACGTGTTCTAGTTAGAGAGCACTGGAGGTGACTGGTGAGTACCGACACCAAGGCGGCCGGCATCCGGGAAATCGATCCCGGCGACCTGCCGACGAGATATGCCCGCGGCTGGCACTGCCTGGGCGTCGCGAAAGACTTCCAGGACGGCAAGCCGCACTCCGTAGACGCTTTCGGCACCAAGCTGGTGGTTTTCGCCGACTCCCACGGGGACCTCAAGGTGCTCGACGGCTACTGCCGACACATGGGCGGCGACCTGTCCGAGGGCACCATCAAGGGCGACGAGGTCGCCTGCCCGTTCCACGACTGGCGCTGGGGCGGCGACGGGCGCTGCAAGCTGGTGCCGTACGCCAAGCGCACGCCCAAGACCGCGCGCACCCGGTCGTGGGCCACCGACGTGCGCGGCGGCCTGCTGTTCGTCTGGCACGACCACGAGGGCAACCCGCCGGACCCCGCGGTCCGGATCCCCGACATCGCCGAAGCCCACAGCGGCGAGTGGACCGAATGGCGGTGGAACCGCATCCTCATCGAGGGATCCAACTGCCGCGACATCATCGACAACGTCACCGACATGGCGCACTTCTTCTACATCCATTTCGGGTTGCCGACGTACTTCAAGAACGTCTTCGAGGGCCACATCGCCTCGCAGTACCTGCACAACGTGGGCCGTCCCGACGTGGACGACCTGGGCACGTCTTACGGTGAGGCGCACCTGGATTCGGAGGCGTCCTACTTCGGGCCGTCGTTCATGATCAACTGGCTGCACAACAGCTACGGCGGCTACAAGGCCGAGTCGATCCTGATCAACTGCCACTACCCGGTCACGCAGAACTCGTTCGTGCTGCAGTGGGGCGTCATCGTCGAAAAGCCAAAGGGCATGGACGAAAAGATGACCGACAAGCTGTCGCGTGTCTTCACCGAAGGGGTCAGCAAGGGATTCCTGCAGGACGTCGAAATCTGGAAACACAAGACCCGGATCGACAACCCGCTGCTGGTCGAGGAGGACGGCGCCGTCTACCAGCTGCGCCGCTGGTATCAGCAGTTCTACGTCGACGTCGCCGACATCACGCCGGAAATGGTGGAGCGCTTCGAGATTGAAATCGACACCACCCGTGCCATCGAACACTGGAACGTCGAAGTCGAGGAGAACCTGAAGGCAAGGGAATCCGAATCCGCCGAGGTTCCCGCCGAGCAACACTAGGACCATGCCTGACGATCAGCCGGCAGTACCGGACGTCGATCGGCTCGCCCGATCGATGCTGATGCTGCACGGCGATCACCACGATCACGAGGAATCGCCCGCGCGAGACGGCGGGTCCGGATCCTGGTCCAAGTCAAGGGATTTTGCCAACGACCCGCAACGCGCCGCCGCGGTCGCGGAGGCCAGCCGCGCCGATCGTGAGCGCTATCTGACGTCGGGGCTGCTGCCGGTGGATTGCCGGTTCTGCCACGTCACGGTCACCGTGCGCAGGCTGGGCCCGGGTCACACCGCGGTGCAGTGGAACACCCAGGCGGCGCAGCGCTGCGCGTACTTCAGCGAGATTCGCGAATCCGGCGGCGACACGGCCCGGGCGCGCGCCTGCCCGAAGCTGGGGGACAGCATCGAGCACGCCGCCGCCGAGGGCTACCTGGATCACCCGGACGATCCGGACTAACCTGCCAGCGCAGTCACATTCGCCACATATGCCCCTGTCCGGGCCGGCGCAGAGGTGGGGTGGCAGCCGTGACCAGCTTGAGCAACTCGCGGACTACAGCCCCGCGAACTGCTCCTTGACGACCTCGGCGGTCAGGCCGTAGTCGGCCAGGGAGTACTTGTGCTTGGGAGCCCGGGCGCCGGTCTGACTCTCGGCGTGGCTGTCCTCCATGGCCTTTCGCGCCTCATCGGTCAGCGGGATAGCGAAGTGCCGGTATACGTTGGCGACCGTCCCGAGCGGGTCGGCGATCAAGTCGTGGTAGTCGACGTCGTAGAACTGGGCCGGATCGTATTTGGCGCGTGCGGTGTTGAACAGCCGCAGACCGCGCGACCAGGTTTCCATGTTGTCAGCACCGATCTGGGCGCCGGAGAAGGTCGTCGACCAGCCCTCGGCGGTGTGCTGCGCCAACGAGCACATCGACGCCAGGATCGTTTCCACCGGCCGGTGAGTCTGTATCACCAGGGCATCGGGATAGGTCGCCATCAGCGCATCGAGCGCAAACAGATGGCTGGGATTCTTGAGCACCCAACGCTTTTCGACGTCATTGAGGCCGATCAGCTGAAGGTTGCGGCGGTGCCGCTGGTATGACGGCGTCCAGTCCTGCTCCGACAGCCAGCGCGAATAGGTGGGCAGGTGCGACAGCGTTTCGTATGACACCGAATGCAGCGACTGCCGCAGCAGCTGCCAGCACTCCTCCAGCTCGTAGGCGGCCATGAAGTGCAGGCCGGTGTACTCCGGGTTCTCCGAGTGAGCCTTTTCGAACTGGGCATTCAGCGCGCGGTACCAAGGGTTTTCGTCCCAGGTGTCGCGGGGCGGCCGCGGCTGGGGAAACTCGGCCAGCCACAGGTGCAGGCCCTGGTGTACCGGGTCGGCGCCCAGCAGGCGGTGCAAGATCGTGGTTCCGGTGCGCGGCAGGCCGGTGACGAAGATCGGCCGCTCGATGGCCACGTCGACGTACTGCGGGTACTGCTTCCATGCCGACTCGGAGAACAACCGGGCCACCAGCGCGCCGCGCAAGAAGAACCGATTCATCTTGCTGCCCAACTCAGTGAGGCCCGCGTCACGCTGATAGGAGTCCAACAGCACGCCCAACGCCTCGCGGTAGTTGTCGTCGTCGACACCGAAGTCGTCGAGCCCGCACAGCTTGGTCGCCGACGCTTGCAGGTCCTCGACGGTGCCGACGTTGGTCCGTTGGGTCATCAGGTGTGATACTCCCCGCAGTTGACATCCAAGCACTGCCCGGTGATGCCGCTGGACAGGTCGCTGGCCATGAACAGAATCGCCGAGGCCACCTCGTCCTCGGTCGGCAGTCGCTTGAGGTCGGAGTTGGCCGCGGTGGCCTCGTAGATCTGCTCGGCCGTGGTGCCGTACTTGCCGGCCTGATGGTTGAAGTAGGCCTGCAGCGTCTCGCCCCAGATATAGCCGGGTGCAACAGAATTGACGCGGATCCCCTTCTCGCCCAGTTCGGTCGCCAACGACTGCGACATGGACAGCAACGCGGACTTGGCCATCTTGTAGGCGCCGTATTTGGCCTGCGAATGCCGCAGCACCATGGAATTGACGTTGACGATCGATCCATGCGCCTGTTCCAGCGCCGGGGTGAAGGCCTGGATCAGCCGCAACGCGCCGAGGGCGCTGAGTTCGATGGCATCCCGGATGTGCTGAAAGCTGGTCGCCGCCAATGGCTTCATCGAGGGCACCCGGAACGCGTTGTTGATCAACACGTCAACCTTGCCGTAGGCCTCGAGCGTGGCATCGACCAGGTTGCTCACCTGGTCGTCCTCGGTGATGTCGGTGGGCACCGTCGTCGCGCGCCCACCGGCGTCGGCTATCTGCTTGGCGACGTCGTCCAGGCGTTCCGGCGTGCGGGCCGCCAGCACCAGATCGGCGCCCTCCCGCGTGCATCGGTGCGCCAGCGTGGTGCCCAAGCCCGGGCCCACGCCGCTGATCAGCACGACCTTGCCGTCTAACAACTTCGTCATCCCAGCATCCTCGCCTGAATTTGTTGTTGGCGCAGTGCAATTCGCGCGCGCCAGTCGTCCTCGGAGATCTTGTTGTGGTCGAAGTACGGCAGCTTGCCGGGCACCCCGTCGAGGTCGACCAGCTCGACCGTCGGACCGTCGGCGTCGGTGAGCTCGCGCGACACCCGCTGCCAGCGGAACTGCAGATAGCCGCGTTTGTGGCCGAGCGTCTCGACCCAATTGGTGACACCCGGATTCTGGTCGGCAACCACGATGCGCACCTTGCCGTCCGGATCCGCTTGCGCCTGAGTGTTGTTCAGCGAGGTCTGGTGGTTGATGTAATCCAGCGAGATGTACCACAGGCTGCCAAGCTGGAAGCCGAGGTAGGGCGCATCGCTGACCGGAATGGTGATCACCAGGGCCTGGTCTGGCCGCAGATCCCAGTGCCCGACCGACGAGTACTGCGTGGCCAGTCCGCCCGGTGTCAGCCGAGGTGCCACCATGGTGTTGACCGGGAGCTTGTCATAGAACCACTGGGGAAATTGCAGCCAGGTCTTCACGCGCTGAACCAGCTGCTTTCCCGCTGTCGCGTAACGCCTTTCGATCATTTCGCGAGTTAGCGGCGGCGGGGCGGTGCCAGCAGTATCGGTTCGGGCGATCGCCAGGGTGCCGCGCTGCGCCGACCAGTCGCCGTAGACCTCGCGCATCACCAATTGACCCGCGCTGGTGGGACGCACCCGCCACTCGAAGCTGCCGTCTTCGGCGATGTCGAGCTCTCGGTCGTCGAACGCGGCCTGGCTGGCGGGAACGTTGTCATCGGTGTACTCGCCGCCGAGCAGTTGGAAGCTCAGGTCGGTGGTCGTTCCGCGCCTACCGGTGACCACGTACTCATGGCCCGCATGCACCCGGGTGCCGAAGTAGAGGGTGTCGGGGTTGTCGAGGCCCATCTTGGTGAACGGCCCGGTGCCCGACTGTAGGAACGGATGGTCGCGGTCGTAGTCGAAGGCGAGATGCTCGCAGGCGGCGATGCAGCCACCCAGATATTGCAGTCCTTCGAGCAGGTCGGCTTCGGTCTCGATGAACGGTGCGGCCGCGACGAGTTTTTCGGCTTCGACGATGGCTTCGTTGAGGGGATCAGAGAACACGCCTAAACCTAGAACGTGTTCTACTTTTTAGTCAATGGCGAACGTTCCCGCGCGTCGTCCACGGCATTTAAAGACGACGCCCGCTCGCTAGGGCACGCACTGCTGGGACAGGTCGATCAGGTGCTGCCGTACGTCAGGATGGCGACTCAGGTAGTCCATGACGTTGCCGCCGCCGCCCTCGGCCTGAGATTTGGCCTGCAATTGCTGCTTCACGTCCGGATGCCGGGTCAGGTACGAGTCGATGGATTGCCCTACGGTCTGATCGCATTGGGGATCCGCGTTGGCCGGCGACAACGCGACTATTACCGGGGCGACGCCCAGTGCCCCGGCGGCAACCAGGCCGCACAGTCCGCGCCGAAGAGGGCTGAGATTTTTTACGGTCACCGGATCCCTCCTTTGCCAGAGACGTCGCGATCAACACTACCCGCGGCGTCCATGCGCGGACTGCGCTCAGCGCCTGGTACCCGGCCTGCCGTGGGAAGGCTAGTTGGCCCGGGCTTCGGCTTCCGGCGCGTCGTCGAGCGCCAGCGCCACTCGCTCGCGCTCCCCCGCCTCCGCCGGTGTCTGCGCGGCCTCGGGCTTGGCCGCCGAGACCTCCGCGGCCGGCCCCGCCGCGGCCTGTGTCGCCCCGAGAGGTGTGGCGGCCACCGGAATGGCTTCCTCCACTTCCGCGGCCACCGTTTCCTCCACCGGAGGCGCTGCGGGCGCGGTCTCCTCCGCGGCCTTGGCCGGCGGAATCGGCGGCGCGGACGGCCCGGTCGACGAGCTCGACGCCCCCATCGCGGCGGACGCCATCATCATCGCCCCCATGCCGCCGGTGCCGAGCACGCCCATGCCGGGGGCAGAGCCGCCGCCACCGCCACTCACGGCAGCGGCGTTCGCCGCGCCCACGTCTCCGGTGCCGGCGTAGCTGCCGCCGGTGGCTGCGGCGCCGGCGTTGGGATCGGCGGTGCCGATGCCACTCGCGTAACCGCTGTCCGCACCCCCGGCAGCGACGGCACTACCGGCCGTGTCGCCTCCTCCGCCGCCGGTCGCGGCGCTACCGGCGGCCACGCCGCCCGCGCCGCCCCCACCGGCCCCGCCGCTCGCGGCCGCGCCGCCCGAGGTGGCGGCGGCGGTGCCGCCGGCCGGGCTCGAGGTGCCGGCGCCGATGCCACCGAGGCCGGGCAGGCTCGGAATCGCCGGCAGGCTCGCCTGCCCCGACAGCAGTTGCCCGGCCGCCGCCGACGCCCCGCCGTGGTAGCCCACCATCGCCGTCACGTCCTGGGCCCACATCTCGAGGTAGTTGAACTCGGTCTCGGCGATGGCGGGCCAGTTCTGCCCGAACAGATTGCTCATCACCAGGTTGACCAGGCCGTTGCGGTTGGCTTCCACCTGCAGGGGATGCACCGTCGCCGAGAGCGCGGACTCGAACGCGCTGACGACCGCCTGGGCTTGGGCCGCAGCCCCGGCCGCCTGCGCAGCCGCCGCATTCAACCACCCGGCGTACGGAGCGGCGGCCGCCGCCATCGCCTGCGCGGCCGCACCTTGCCAGGCCTGGCCGGCCAGCGTCGACGTCACCGACGCGAACGACTGGGCGGCAGACGACAGCTCAGACGCCAGCCCGTTCCACGCCGCCGCGGCCTCCAGCATCGGAGCCGAACCGGCGCCCGAGTACATCAGGAGCGAGTTGATCTCCGGCGGCAACGTGAAAAAAGTCATCCGAACCCCTCGAGCATGCAGTCGATGGAACAACGCTAGGCCAAGGCCGACGAAGGATCAGTGTCTTCGCCGTTTTCAAAGAATTCTAAGCCAAGCGCCTATGCCGGGGAGAGCCATTAATGCGTGACGACCGCGCCGCTCTCTTGCTCGCGTTTGATCTCCAGCGCGATGTCGATGAGCTGGTCTTCCTGGCCCCCGATGAGCTTGCGCTGGCCGGCCCGGTGCAGCAGCGCGTGGGCGGGCACGCCGTAGCGCTCGGCCTGCCGGACGGCGTGCTTGAGGAAGCTGGAGTAGACGCCCGAGTAGCCCATGATCAGAGCGTTGCGGTCCAGCACGCATTCGGCCGGCATGGCGGGGCGCACGACGTCCTCCGCAGCGTCGGCGATGTCGAAGAAGTCGATGCCGGTCTTCACGCCGATCTTGTCGAACACCCCGATCAGGGCCTCGACGGGCGCGTTGCCCGCACCGGCCCCGAACCGCCGGCAAGAGCCGTCGATCTGCTTGGCCCCGGCGCGGACGGCCTCCACCGAGTTGGCCACGCCCAGGCCGAGGTTTTCGTGGCCGTGGAATCCGACCTGGGCGTCGCCGCCCAGCTCGGCGACCAGCGCGCCCACCCGGTCGCGCACCCCTTCGAGGACCAGCGCCCCGGCCGAGTCGACCACGTAGACGCACTGGCACCCAGCGTCGGCCATGATGCGCGCCTGGGCCGCGAGCTTCTCCGGCGGGATGGTATGGGACATCATCAGAAAGCCGACGGTTTCCAGGCCCAGGTCGCGGGCCAGCCCGAAGTGCTGGATTGATACGTCGGCCTCGGTGCAGTGGGTGGCGATCCGGCAGATCGAGCCGCCGTTGTCCTGGGCTTCCTTGATGTCCTCTTTGGTGCCCACCCCGGGCAGCATCAGGAACGCGATCTTGGCCTCTTTGGCGGTCTCGGCCGCGAGCTTGATCAGTTCCTGCTCGGGGGTTTTGGAGAACCCGTAGTTGAAGCTCGAGCCGCCCAGCCCGTCGCCGTGGGTCACCTCGATGACGGGGACGCCGGCCGCGTCCAGGGCGGCCACGATGGCGCCCACCTCATCCTTGGTGAACTGGTGGCGTTTGTGGTGTGACCCGTCGCGCAGCGACGTGTCGGTCATCCGCACGTCCCAGATCGGGTTGAAGAAAATGTCAGTAGTCATGCTTGCGCTCCTCCCGCCGTCGCCGACAGGGATTCCTTCGCGATCTCCTCGCCGACCTTGGTGGCCGCCGCGGTCATGATGTCGAGGTTTCCCGCATACGGCGGCAGGTAGTCCCCGGCACCCTCGACCTCGACGAAGGTGGTGACCAGGGCCTGGCCGCCGGAGTTGAGCGACGGGTCGTCGAACTGCGGCTCGTTGAGCAGCCGGTAGCCGGGCACGTAGGTCTGCACCTCGGCGACGACGTCGTGGATGGACTTGGCGATGGCGTCGCGGTCGGCGTCCTCGGGGATGGCGCAGAAGATGGTGTCGCGCATGATCATCGGCGGGTCGGCGGGGTTCAGGATGATGATGGCCTTGCCGCGCTTGGCGCCCCCGATGGTCTCGACGCCCTTGCTGGTGGTCTTGGTGAACTCGTCGATGTTCGCGCGGGTCCCCGGACCTGCGGACACCGAGGCCACCGACGCGACGATTTCGGCGTACGGCACCTCGACGACCCGGGAGACGGCGTAGACGATCGGGATGGTCGCCTGCCCGCCGCAGGTGATCATGTTGACGTTGGGCGCGTCCAGATGCTCACGCAGGTTGGCCGGCGGGATCACCGCCGGGCCCACCGCGGCCGGCGTCAGGTCGATCGCCCGGATGCCCGCGGCCGCGTATTTCGGCGCCGCGTCACGGTGCACGTAGGCGCTGGTCGCCTCGAACACCAGGTCGGGTTTCTCCGGCTGCGCCAACAACCAGTCGACTCCCTCGTGGGTGGTCTCAAGACCCAGCTTTCGGGCCCGCGCCAGACCCTCGCTTTCCGGGTCGATGCCCACCATCCAGCGCGGTTCCAGCCAGTCCGATCGGAGGAGCTTGTAGAGCAGGTCGGTGCTGATGTTTCCCGACCCGACAATGGCCACACTCGCCTTGGACGGCATGATGCTCCTCGTTTTCTGGACTAATTGAAAACTATTCCGGCGCTATTCAAAGGACAACCGCACCGAACCGAGGCCCGTAAAGTCGGCGACGAACTCGTCACCGGCGCGCGCATCGATCGCCCGCGTGCACGATCCCGGTAACACGATGTCACCTTTTCGCAGCCGCACCCCGAAGCTTTCCACCTTGCGGGACAACCACGCGACCGCCGTGACGGGGTTGCCCAGCACGGCGTCGCTGCGGCCCTCGGCGATCACCTCGCCGTTGCGGGTCAGCACCGCGTCGATCGCCTTGACGTCGATGTCGGCCGGCGACACCCTCGCCTGGCCGAGCACGAAGCCCGCCGACGAGGCGTTGTCGGCGATGGTGTCGCACAGCGCGATCTTCCAGTCGGTGATGCGGGTGTCGATCAGCTCGATCGACGGCACCAGCGCCTCGGTGGCCGCCAACACGTCGTCTTCGGTGCACTCGGCGCCGGGCAGGTCGTCGGACAGGATGAAACCGACCTCGACCTCCACCCGCGGATACAGGTAGCGTCCGGCCTTGACCGGGACGTCCTCGAATACCTGCATCTCGTCGAGCAGGTGGCCGTAGTCCGGCTCGTCGACCCCCATCATCTGCTGCATCGCCAGCGACGACAGGCCCACCTTGTGGCCCAGCACCCGGGCGCCCTCGGCGACCCGCTGACGGATGTTGATCAGCTGAATCTCGTACGCGTCGACGACGTCGATGTCCGGGTAAGCGGCGGTCAACGGTCTGATGGGCTCACGGCTGCGCTCGGCTTGCGCCAGGTCGGCGGCCAGCTCGTCGCGGATCGCAACACTGAGCATTTCCCGGAAGTCCCCTTAGTTCGTTTGACCGGGCCGGTAGCGCCCAACCCGGGCAATTCTATAACGTGTTCTACATGACAGGGCAGGAGTACGACGTCGTCGTGGTCGGGAGCGGCGGAGCCGGCATGGTTGCCGCCCTTGCCGCCGCGCACCGTGGCCTTTCGACAGTAGTCATCGAGAAGGCCGCGCATTTCGGCGGCTCCACCGCGCGGTCCGGGGGCGGGGTCTGGATTCCGAACAACGAGGTGCTCAAGCGCGACGGTGTGCGGGACACGCCGGAGGCCGCACGGACCTACCTGCACGGAATCATCGGCGACATCGTGGAGCCGGAGCGCATCGACACCTACCTCGAGCGCGGACCCGAGATGCTCTCCTTCGTGCTGAAGCACACGCCCCTGAAGATGTGCTGGGTGCCGCGCTATTCCGACTACTACCCCGAGGCGCCGGGCGGCCGGGCGGACGGGCGGTCGATCGAGCCCAAGCCGTTCAACGCCCGCAAGCTCGGCGCCGACGAGGCGGGGCTGGAGCCCGCTTACGGCAAGGTGCCGCTGAACGTCGTTGTGATGCAACAGGACTACGTGCGCCTGAACCAGCTCAAGCGGCATCCGCGGGGCGTCGCGCGCAGCCTGAAAGTGGGCGCGCGCACGATGTGGGCCAAGGCGACCGGCAAGAACCTGGTCGGCATGGGCCGCGCGCTGATCGGGCCGCTGCGCATCGGGTTGCAGCGCGCCGGTGTTCCGGTGCAGCTCAACACCGCGCTCACTGACCTCCACGTCGAGGACGGCGTGGTGCGCGGGGTGTACGTTCAGGACTCGACCGCATCGGAATCGACCGAGCCACAGCTGATCCGGGCGCGGCGCGGCGTGATCCTGGCCAGCGGCGGGTTCGAGCACAACGAACAAATGCGGGTGAAGTATCAGCGCGCCCCCATCACCACCGAATGGACCGTCGGGGCCAAGGCCAACACCGGCGACGGCATCGTCGCGGGCGAAAAGCTGGGCGCCGCACTGGATCTGATGGAGGACGCCTGGTGGGGCCCGACGGTGCCGCTGGCGGGCGCGCCGTGGTTCGCCTTGTCCGAGCGCAACTCACCGGGGTCGATCATCGTCAACATGTCGGGCAAGCGCTTCATGAACGAGTCGATGCCCTACGTCGAGGCCTGCCACCACATGTACGGCGGGGAATTCGGCCAGGGCCCCGGTCCGGGCGAGAACATCCCCGCGTGGCTGGTGTTCGACCAGCAGTACCGCGACCGCTACATCTTCGCGGGACTGCAACCGGGGCAACGTATCCCACGCAAATGGCTGGAATGCGGCGTGATCATCCAGGCCGAAACCCTCGAGCAGCTGGCCGAGAAGGCCGGCCTCCCGGTGGCCGACCTGGTGGCGACCGTCGAGCGTTTCAACGGCTTCGCGCGCTCGGGCGTCGACGAGGACTACCACCGCGGCGAGAGCGCCTACGACCGCTACTACGGCGACCCCACCAACAAGCCGAACGCCAACCTCGGCGAGATCAGCCACGCGCCCTTCTACGCCGCCAAGATGGTGCCCGGCGACCTGGGCACCAAGGGCGGCATCCGCACCGATGTGCACGGCCGGGCGCTGCGCGACGACGGCAGCATCATCGAAGGCCTTTACGCGGCGGGCAATGTCAGCGCCCCGGTGATGGGCCACACCTACCCCGGCCCGGGCGGCACCATCGGGCCGGCGATGACCTTCGGCTACCTCGCCGCGCTGCACATCGCGGGGGTTAACTGAGATGCCGATCGATGTCGACGTCGCGCTGAACGCCGAGCTGGATCCCATCGAATTCTCTTGGGTCAGCAGCGATATCCAGCTCTATCAACTGGGACTGGGCGCCGGCTCGGACCCGATGGATCCCCGCGAGCTGCGCTATCTGGTGGACGACACCCCGCAGGTGCTGCCGACGTTCGGCAACGTCGCCGCCACCTTTCACATGACCACGCCGCCGACGGTGCGGTTCCCCGGCATCGACATCGAGCTGGGCAAGGTGTTGCACGCCAGCGAGCGGGTCGAGGTGCCCGGGCCGCTGCCGCCGTCGGGCTCGGCCAAGGCCGTCACCCGGTTCACCGACATCTGGGACAAGGGCAAGGCCGCGGTGATCTGGAGCGAGACGACGGTCAGCGACCCGGACGGCACGCTGCTGTGGACGCAGCGGCGGTCGATCTTCGCCCGCGGCGAAGGAGGCTTCGGCGGTGAGCGCGGGCCGTCATCGTCCGACGCCGCGCCGGACCGGGCCCCCGACCTGGAGGTCGACGTGCCGATCCTGCCGCAGCAGGCGTTGCTGTACCGGCTCTGCGGGGACCGCAACCCGCTGCACTCCGACCCCGAATTCGCCGCCGCCGCAGGGTTTCCCAGGCCGATCCTGCATGGCCTGTGCACCTACGGCATGACCTGCAAGGCGATCACCGACGCGGTGCTCGACGGCGACGCCGGCGCGGTGGGCGCCTACGGCGCGCGGTTCGCCGGCGTGGCCTTCCCCGGTGAGACGCTCAAGGTCGGCATCTGGAAGGAGAACGGCCGCTTCGTGGCCAGCGTTGTCGCGCCGTCGCGCGACAACGCCGTCGTGCTCAGCGGCGTCGAACTGGTCCCCGCGTAGCGCCTTTGCGCCGTGCGGACTACCGTTAAACGGCGCAATATGCTTTCGTCCTTTCATGGTCGCTGAAGGGCAGTCGCCCGAACCGCGTGCGGCCGACGAGCGAACCGCACTGCGGAGCATTCCGATATTCGCCGAGATCGACGACGAACAACTCGACCTGCTCACGAAGACCGTAGGTCGCCAGCACGTCCCCGCCAACGAGTGGCTCTTTCACATGGGCGACCCGTCGGACGCCTTCTATGTAATCGCCTCGGGACGATTCGCGGCCATCGGCCGCGACGGACAGGTGCTTCGTGAGATGGCGTCCGGGGACTCGATCGGAGACCTGGGCGTGATCACCGGCGCCGCTCGCTCGGCCGGGGTACGAGCCCTTCGGGACGGCGTCGTCTGGAGGATCGCCGCCGACACGTTCAGCGAGGTGCTCGCCAAGGCGCCGCAATTGCAATCGGCGATGTTCCGAGCGATGGCGGTGATGCTTCGCGAGTCACGAGCCGCCAACGTCTCTCGCGGTCGCCGGGTCGTCGGCGTGGTGTCGACCGGGGATGCGGTCGCGGCCCCGATCGTCGATGCGATCGCGACCCGGCTGAGATCGCACGGCCAGGCGGCCGTCGTCGCGCCGCCGGTCGAGACGACGGCCGCGGCCAATCATTACGGCCAGCTCGTCGACGCGTTCAGCGAGACCCTCGACCGCGTCGAGCGAAGCAACGATTGGGTCTTGCTGGTGGCCGATCGGGGCTCGGGTGACAGCTGGCGACGCTACGTCACCGCGCAAAGCGACCGAGTCGTGGTCCTTGCCGATCAAACCCATCCGCCGGAAGCGCTCGAACCACCCGTGACGCAAGGGCCGGTCCACCTGGTCACTTGCGGCGTCGTGCCGGACCCGAGCTGGTGGGACCTGCTGCAGCCGGTCTCGCATCACCCCACCGACGACGACGGCATCGGTGCCCTGGCCCGCCGAATCGCCGGCCGATCTCTCGGCCTCGTGCTCGGGGGTGGTGGCGCTCGGGGCCTCGCGCATTACGGGGTCTACGAAGAGCTCACCCGGGCGGGCGTCGTCATCGACCGGTTTGGCGGGACCAGTTCGGGTGCCCTCGCTGCCGCCACCTTCGCGCTGGGTCTGGACGCGCGGGAGTGCACCGCGGCGGCACGGAAGTACGTCGCAGAGACCAGGCCGGTCAGCGACTACACGATCCCCGCGATAGCCCTCACGCGAGGTCGCCGTGTCGACCGTCTGATAGAAGGATTCTTCGGCAGTAGGACCCTGATCGAGCATCTGCCGAGGGAGTTCTTTTCCGTCTCCACCGACATCATCACGGGCGATCAGATCATCCATCGGCGTGGGCTGCTGTGGATCGCCGTGCGCGCATCGATCTCGATACCCGGCCTCCTGCCACCGGTGCAGCATGGGGAACGGCTGCTCGTTGACGGCGGATTGATGAACATCCTCCCGGCCGACGTGATGTGCGCCGACCCGGACGGCGAGGTGGTATGCGTCGATCTGCGCACGACTTGGGTGCCATCGAAGGGCTTTGGCCCGCTGCCGGCGAAGCTTCAGCCTCCCCCGTTCGTCCGGCGGCTCGTGACCGGGACGGACGTAGCCCTGCCACCGCTGCAAGACACATTGCTTCGCAGCGTCGAACTCGCGGCCCCCAAGTGGAACCTGCGCGAGCTCCCCCGAGTCACGGCGATCATCGAGCCGGACGTCTCAGCGATCGGTCCGTTGGACTTCAAAAACATCGATGCCGCCCTCGAAGCCGGGCGGATCGCAGCCCGCAGAACCCTCGAAGCGCAGCCGTCGCTCGTTCGCTGAGCCTGTACTATTACGCTGCAGCCAACGGCTCAGCATCTTCAGATGGCAGACGCTTAGTGTGTGCACAGGGTGGTCAGGGCGGGCGGGGCAGACAACGACGAGTCTCGCTCGCGCACGCGGCCGTTCGTGTGCGGCGAGGCCATTAACCCATGGGCTCCGATTGGTGGGACAAGCCGCTGGCCAATCTCGTCATGCACTTGAATGGCGGCGAGAAGATCGTGCCGATCTTCGATCAACTATTCGTCGGCCGTCAGTGCGCGGGCATCGACGAACAGCGCCGACTGGTCATTCCCGATCCGAACATCTCCCGCAATCACCTCGAGATCCGCTTGGACGTCACCACCGACCGGGCCTACCTCATCGACACCAGCACCAACGGAACGTTGCTCAACGGCATGCCGCTGGAGCGCGCCGTGCAGGTCCCCCTTAAGCCCGACGACCGGATCTCGGTGGGCGACGTGGTGCTCATCTTCCGGTCGGACCGGTTCAACGCCGCCGGGGTGACCAACACCAGCCCGACCCTGACCCGGATCGTCGAGGAGACCATGGTGATGGTGGTCGGCGATATCACCAACTACTCGACGATCTCAGAGGTCACCGACAACCAGGTGATCGCCCAGAGCCTGAACTATCTTTGGCACGAGCTCAACCGAGTCCTGCGCGCACATCGCGGAACGCTCAATCACTACGCCGGCGATGCGCTGTATGCCGTCTGGGAGCTGCGGACGATTCCGAAGGCAAATGAGCTCGCGATCGACTTCGCGCTCGCCGCGAACCAGATGGTCGAGGAACTCGCGCCCACGCTGCCGCTGCGTTCGCCCGACGGTTCGCCGATCCGCATGGGCTGGGGCGTGGTGCAGGGCCGGGCCGCGATCGCCGCGATGACGAGGACGGTCACGGCCGTCATTGGCGACGCGACCAACGTGGCGTTCCGGTTGGCCGGCATCGCCGGACGGGCCGGGCGCCCGGCCGTGATGGTGAGCACCGGCGTTCACGCCGCCGTCGAGGCGCAATACGACTGGGGGCAGTCCGAGCAGGTAGAGATCAAGGGCCGGCGCGGAATGGAGACGGTCTTTCCGGTCGTCGCGCGTTCGGTAGGTGGCGGACACGCGGTGAAGTGACGTTCGCCGTGACACGTGGAACGCTGCCGTCATGGCGGAGCCGTTCATCGGCAGCGAGGCGGTAGCGCATGGGCACATCGTCAAAAGTGCGCTGCGGACTCGATATACGAAGTTGTTCCGCGACGTCTATGTCACTCCTGGTACCGAGCTGACTCCACTCGTTCGCGCCCGCGCGGGATGGCTCTGGTCGCGACGCCGCGGCATCGTTGCCGGACTGTCGGCAGCCGCACTGCACGGCTCCGAATGGGTAAACGTCAATGCGCCGCTTGAGATCCTTCACAACAACCGGAGTGCGATGCCAAACCTGATCGTCCGGGGTGACCACATCGACGACGATGAGGTCGCGCTCATTGACGGCATCCCCGTGACAACGCCGGCTCGGACGGCACTCGATTTGGGCTGCTGGTACTCGGTCACCGAGTCGGTCGCGGCGATCGACGACCTGCTTCGGACGACAGATTTGAAGACGGCCGAGGTCGAGACCCTGATGGACCGCTACCACGGCCGGCGAGGGGTCCACATGGCCAGGACCGCGATCCGTCTTGCAGACCCCGGAGCCCAGTCGCCCAAGGAGACGTGGCTTCGGCTGGTCTTAATACGCGCCGGCCTGCCTAGGCCGCAAACCCAGATCGCGGTCCAAGACGACTTCGGCGAGATTCTCGCCTACCTCGACATGGGTTGGGAGGACCTCAAAGTCGCAGTTGAGTATGACGGCGAGCAACATCGCAATGATCGGCGGCAGTACACCTGGGATATCCGGCGGTTGGAGATGCTCGAACGTCGTGGGTGGATTGTCGTGCGGGTGGTCGCGGGCGACCGGCCTGCGGACGTCGTACGCAGGGTTCGAGCCGCATTGGCCCGTCGAGCGTCGCGCTAGCGTGGCTCTCGACGCCGACAGCTGCGCTAGCGCGACGCTCGACGATAAAGGCGAAGCTAGCCGAGGATCAGGCCCGACGTGGGCACACCCGTCCCCGCGGTGACGAGCACGTGCTCGACGTCGGGCACCGGGTTCACCGAGGTGCCACGCAATTGCCGCACACCTTCGGCGATGCCGTTCATGCCGTGGATGTAGGCCTCGCCGAGCTGGCCGCCGTGCGTGTTGATGGGCAGCCGCCCGCCCAGCTCGACCGCGCCGTTGGCGATGAAATCCTTCGCCTCGCCGCGACCGCAGAAACCCAACTCCTCCAACTGAATCAGGGTGAAGGGCGTGAAGTGGTCGTACAGGATGGCGGTCTGAATGTCGGTCGGCTTGAGACCGGATTGCTGCCACATCTGCTGACCGACCAGCCCCATCTCGGGCAGGCCTATCTCGTCGCGGTAGTAGCTGACCATCGTGTACTGGTCGGGGCTGGAACCCTGCGCCGCGGCCTCGATGATCGCCGGCCGCTGCTTGAGATCCTTCGCCCGCTCCGGGGAGGTCACCACGATCGCGACCGCGCCGTCGGTCTCCTGGCAGCAGTCCAGCAGCCGCAGCGGCTCGGCGATCCACCGCGAATTCTGGTGGTCCTCAATGGTTATCGGCTTCTCGTAGAAGTACGCCTTCGGGTTCTTGGCCGCGTGCTTGCGGTCGGCCACCGAGATGGCGCCGAAGTCCCGGCTGGTCGCGCCGGACCAGTGCATGTAGCGCTGCGCGATCATGGCGACCTGCGCCGCCGGCGTCGACAGCCCGTGCGGATACGAAAAAGCGTTGTCGGCCGCGGTCGAATCGGCCTGCACGCCGGCATTTCCCACCAACCGGGTCTGGACCTGACCGAACCGCATACCCGAGCGTTCGTTGAACGCGCGGTACGCAACCACGACGTCGGCCACCCCGGTGGCGACGGCCATCGCCGCATGCAGGATGGTGCCGCAGGCGGCGCCGCCGCCGTAGCCCGTCTGGGCGAAGAACTTCAGGTCACCGATGCCCGTCGCGCGTGCCACCGCAGTCTCGTTGTTGGTGTCCATCGTGAACGTGGTCAGCCCGTCGACGTCCGACGGCGAAAGGCCGGCGTCGTCCAACGCATCCAGGACAGCCTCGGCGGCCAGGCGCAGCTCGCTGCGGCCGGAGTCCTTGGAAAAGTCGGTGGCGCCGATGCCGACGATGGCGGCCTTACCCGACAACATCAGGCACCCCCGATCGTCAGCGTCACGTTCGCGATGACGTGATCGCCAAGGCTGTTGCGGCCGAACACCTTCAGCGTGATCAGGCCGTCGTCGATGGCGGTCACCTCGCCGGAGAAGGTGACGGTGTCGTAGGCATACCACGGCACCCCGAGCCGCAGCCCGATCGACTTGATTAGCGCCGACGGCCCGGCCCAGTCGGTGACGTAACGCTGCACCAGCCCGGTGTCGGTCAGGATGTTGACGAAGATGTCCTTGGAGCCCTTGGCCTGCGCCAAGTCCCGGTCGTGGTGCACGTCCTGGAAATCCCTGGTGGCCAGGGCCGTCGAGATGATGAAGGTGGGGTCGCCGTACAGCTTGAGCTCGGGCAACTTGGTGCCCACTTCAACAACAGGCGCGCTCATGCTTGATCTCCCAAGGACTCCCACGCGTAGAGGCTCCACTCCGGGCCGGAGTCACCGGCTGGGAAGTCGATATAGGTTGCGCGAACCGGCATTCCGATCTTTATCTCGGCATGGTCGACGCCGCGCAGCTCGCCGAGCATACGAACGCCCTCTTCCAGCTCGACAAGCGCGATCACGAAAGGCAGCGTACGTCCCGGCACCTTCGGCGCGTGGTGCACGACGTAGCTGTACAACGTGCCACGGCCGCTGGCCACGACGTAGTCGATGGGTTGGGCCTTGTCCTGCCACACCGCCGGCACCGGCGGATGCTGCAGGCTGCCGTCGGGCCGGCGCTGAATCCGCAACTCGTGCGCTTTGACGCCCTCCCAGAAGAAAGCGGTATCCCGCGACGACGCCGGGCGCATCATGGTGTCGGGATCGAGGTCCTCGGGCACCGAGGACGGCGCGGATTCGCGGGGCTTGAACTTCAAGATCCGCCAAGCCATCTCGGCCACATCTTCGTCACCGACCCGCCAGGTGATGTGCTGGTTGATGAAGTAGCCCTCACCGAGGCCGGTCTGCTTGGGGCCGACCACGTCGCGCATTTCGGAATGGATGGTGACCTGCTCACCGGGACGCAGATAACGGTGATAGGTCTGCTCACAGTTGGTGGCGACCACCCCTATATAGCCCGCGTCGTCGAACAGCTTCATCATCGGGCCCATCGGATCGTCGGTGGGGCGTTCACCGCCCTGCCCGAACATCGTCCACACCTGGATCATGGCCGGCGGGGCCACAATCCCGGGATGACCCGCGGCCTTGGCGGCATCCTCGTCCACATAGATCGGGTTGCGGTCGCCGAGAGCCTCGACCCAGTTGTTGATGATCGGCTGGTTCACCGGATCCCGGCCCGCGCGCGGCGCGGCGACGACGGTGGCGGTGATCTCCGCGACCGCTTCGGCGATATCCGTCATCGAGGCACCCTCGGCACCTTGAGACCGGCCGCCGCGATCATCTCTCGCATCACTTCGTTCACGCCTCCACCGAAGGTGATCACCAAATTGCGCTTGGTCTGCGAATCCAGCCAGCGCAGCAGCTCGGCGGTGTCGGATTCCGCCGGGTTGCCGTACTTTCCGACGATCTCCTCGGCAAGCCGGCCGATGTACTGAATACGCTCGGTGCCAAACACTTTCGTCGAAGCGGCGTCGGCCACGTTGATGTCCTCGCCCGCGGCCGCGACCTGCCAGTTCAGCAACTCGTTGATCCGCCACATCGCGTAGATCTCGCCGAGCGCCCGCTTGACGTCCTCGTGATCGATCGGAGTGACGCCGTCGCCGCCCGGCTTGGACGCCCAGGCGTGCAGCCGGTCGTAGATACCGGCGGTGCGGCCCGCCGGGCCGAGCATGACCCGTTCGTTGTTGAGCTGGGTGGTGATCAGCCGCCAGCCGCCGTTCTCCTCGCCCACCAGCATGTCGGCGGGCACCCGCACGTCGTTGTAGTAGGTGGCGTTGGTGTGGTGGGCGCCGTCGGACAGGATGATCGGCGTCCAGGAGTAGCCGGGATCCTTGGTGTCGACGATCAGGATCGAGATGCCTTTGTGCTTCACGGCTTCCGGGTCCGTGCGGCAGGCCAGCCAGATGTAGTCGGCGTCGTGCGCCCCGGTGGTGAAGATCTTCTGGCCGTTGACGATGTACTCGTCACCCTGGCGCACCGCGGTGGTCCGCAACGACGCCAGGTCGGTACCCGCCTCGGGTTCGGTGTAGCCGATCGCGAAGTGCACCTCGCCGGCCAGGATCGCGGGCAGGAACTTCTTCTTCTGCGCCTCACTGCCGAACTGCTGCAACACCGGACCGACCGTCTGCAACGTCACCGCGGGCAGTGGCACGTCGGCCCGATGCGCCTCGTTGACGAAGATCGACTGCTCGATCGGGCCGAAACCCAAGCCGCCGAACTCCTTTGGCCAACCGACGCCGAGCTTGCGGTCCTGGCCCATCCTCCGGATCACCGCACGGTAGGCCTCGTTGTGACGGTCCTGCTCCATCGCCTTCATCTCGTCGGACGAGATCAGGTTCGAAAAGTATTCCCGTAGTTCCGCTTGCAGCTGACGCTGCTCCGGAGTCAGGTCTATGAACATTGCGCTCCCACCAGGTCGAGACGATGAGAAGAACCGCCCAGCAGCCGGGCCAGGTCTTTGATCGTGGAGTAGTACCGGTGCATCGGATAGGTGATATCCATGCCCATCCCGCCGTGCAGGTGATGGCAGGTCTGCATCACCGGCGGCGCCTGCGACGTAACCCAGTATCCGAGGACGTCGAGGTCGCTGTCGGCGTCCCGGCCCTCGGACAGCCGCCACACCACCGACTTGGCGGCCAGATCGATGGTGCGCGAAGCGATGTAGACCTCCGCGAGCTGCGCGGCGACGGTCTGGAAGGTGGACAGCGGCTTGCCGAACTGCTTGCGGTTGGCCACGTAGTCGGCGGTCAGTCGCAGCGCCCCGGCGACCAGCCCGTCGGCGTACGCGCCCGTCGCCGCCAATGCCAGCTGGTTGACCCGGTGCGCCGAAGCGCCCGCCAACACGTCCGAATCACCAACCGCCACACCGTCGAACGTGACCGTGTACTCGTCCGAACCGTTCGAGGTCGGCGTGCGCTCCAGCCGCACACCGTCGGCCTTGGGCGACACGACCACGACGGCGCTGTCGGTGGTCACGATCATCCAATCCGCTTGCTCGGCGTAGGCCACACCGATCTTGACGCCCGACACCCGGCCGCCCGCGAACGTGACGCCCGGCCGGTCGGGCAGCGCCGTGCCCGGCTCGTTGAGCGCCGCGGTCAGCACCCCGCCCTTGGCGACCCCGGCCAGGAAACGGTCCTGTTGTTCCTCGGACGCCAGGTCCAGCAGCGACACCACCCCGAAGCCGAGCGTGGCCAACGCCGGCGTAATCGCGCCGTGGCGGCCGACTTCCGTCAGCACCGTGGCGACCTCGGGCAGGCCTACCCCGTCGCCACCGAGGCGTTCGGGAACCGGCAGCGCCGTCAGGCCGCCGCTGACGAGCGCCTCCCACGACAGATCCCGGTCCAGCACTGACGTCGCCACGTCGGCGACGGCCTGCTGCTCGGCGGTGAGGTCGAAGTCCATCAGTGGTTCACCGGGCACTTACCGGTGTAGTCCACCTGCCAACGCTTGATGCCGTTGAGCCAACCCGAGCGCAGCCGCTCCGGCTCCGAGATCGGCTTGAGGTCGGGCATGTGATCGGCCACGGCGTTGAAGATCAGGTTGATCGTCAGCTTGGCCAGGTTCGCGCCGATGCAGTAGTGCGCGCCGGTGCCGCCGAAACCGACATGCGGGTTGGGATCCCGAAGGACGTTGAAGGTGTACGGGTCGTCGAAGATTTCCTCGTCGAAGTTGGCCGACCGATAGAACAGCACGACCCGTTGACCCTTCTTGATCTGCACGCCGGAGAGTTCGTAGTCCTCCAGAGCGGTCCGCTGGAAACACGTGACGGGGGTGGCCCAGCGGACGATCTCGTCGGCGGCGGTCTCCGGGCGCTCCTTTTTGAACAGCTCCCACTGGTCGGGGAAGTCGGCGAACGCCATCATCCCCTGCGTGATGGAGTTCCGGGTGGTCTCGTTGCCGGCCACGGCGAGCATCATCACGAAGAAGCCGAACTCGTCGTCGGAGAGCTTTTCCCCGTCGATGTCGGCGTTGATCAGCGTGGTGACGATGTCCTCGCCGGGCTTTTCGGCCTTGATGGCGGCCATCTGCATCGCGTAGTTGAGCACCTCGAACGACGACGTCTTGGGATCGATGTCGGCATATTCGGGATCGTCGTTTCCGGTCATCTCGTTCGACCAGCGGAACAGCTTTTCGCGGTCCTCCTGCGGCACCCCGAGCAAGCCCGCGATCGCCTGCAGCGGGAGTTCGCAGGACACCTGCTCGACGAAGTCGCCGGAGCCGGCAGCCGCCGCGTCCCGGGCGATCTTCTGGGCACGCTCGCGCAGCTCGTCCTCCAGGCGCCCGACGGCCCGCGGGGTGAAACCGCGGGAAATGATCTTGCGCAGCCGGGTGTGGTGCGGCGCGTCCATGTTGAGCATGACGAACCGCTGCAGCTCGATGTCCTCGCGCGCGATGTCGTCGTTGAACCGGGGGATCACGCAGTTCTCGTAGCTGGAGAACACGTCGCTGCGCCGGGAGATCTCCTTGACGTCGTTGAGCTTGGTGATCGCCCAGAAGCCGCCGTCGTTGAAGCCGCCGCCGTGGCCCGGGGCTTGCTCGTTCCACCAGATCGGCGCAGTCGCGCGGACCTCGGCAAACTCTTCGACCGGAATCCGCTCCGCGTAGATGTCGGGGTCGGTGAAATCGAACCCGGGCGGAAGGTTGGGGCTGGGCACGCTACTTCTCCTTTAACTGCTGGTCCCTATGCTGGTCTGGCGACTGGCCAGTGACTGGCGATCCCAGGACACTAGCTTCCCTAGTGGAGCTCTGTTGCCAGTAAAACATGCCTCCACCGTAGAAAAAAGGCGCCGACGCATCGTCGCTTGTCATAGTAATGAAACGTGTTCTAGCCTGGCCCCATGGGTAACCCGGTAATCGTTGAAGCCACTCGCAGCCCTATTGGCAAGCGCAATGGATGGCTTTCAGGACTGCACGCCACCGAGCTGCTGGGCGCGGTGCAAAAGGCGCTGGTGGAAAAGGCCGGCATCGACGCCGGTGATGTGGAACAGGTCATCGGCGGCTGCGTCACGCAGTTCGGCGAGCAGTCCAACAACATCACCCGCGTGAGCTGGCTCGTCGCCGGCCTGCCGGAGCACGTCGGGGCCGCGACCGTGGACTGCCAGTGCGGCAGCAGCCAGCAGGCCAACGGCCTGGTCGCCGGCCTGATCGCGGCGGGCGCCATCGACATCGGCATCGCGTGCGGCATCGAGGCCATGAGCCGCGTCGGGCTCGGCGCCAACGCCGGCCCCGACCGCAGCATCCTGCGGCCGGCCTCGTGGGACATCGACCTGCCCGACCAGTTCACCGCCGCCGAGCGGATCGCCAAGCGCCGCGGCATCACCCGCGAGGACATCGACGCCTGGGGCTTCCAGTCCCAGCTACGCGCCAAGCGGGCGTGGGACGAGGGCCGGTTCGACCGGGAAATCTCGCCGATCGAGGCGCCGGTGCTCGACGAGCAGAAGCAGCCCACCAGCGACCGCCACATGGTCTCCCGCGACCAGGGCCTGCGTGACACCACTCTGGAGGGCCTGAGCCAGCTCAAGCCGGTCATCGAGGGTGCTATCCACACGGCGGGCACGTCGTCGCAGATCTCCGACGGCGCCGCGGCGGTGTTGTGGATGGACGAGGATAAGGCCAAGGCGCTCGGGCTGCGGCCGCGGGCCCGGATCGTCAGCCAGGCCCTCGTCGGCGCCGAGCCCTACTACCACCTCGACGGCCCGGTGCAGTCGACGGCGAAGGTGCTGGAGAAGGCCGGGATGAAGATGGGCGACATCGACATCACCGAGATCAACGAGGCCTTCGCGTCGGTGGTGCTGTCCTGGGCGCGCGTCCACGAGCCCGACATGGCCAAGGTCAACGTCAACGGCGGGGCGATCGCGCTCGGCCACCCGGTGGGCAGCACCGGCAGCCGGCTGATCACCACCGCGCTGCACGAGCTCGAGCGCACCGACCAGACGACCGCGCTGATCACCATGTGCGCGGGCGGCGCGCTGTCAACCGGAACCATCATCGAGCGCATCTAGTGGGTGTATCCGAGGCCGACCGCATCGCGGCGGCCCAGGCGTACATCGACGCCCTGGTCACCCACGACGCCTGTGCCGTCCCGTTCGCGGACGGCTGCACCCGCATCGAGGTCGGCCTCAAATCGGGATTTTCCGGAAATCACCTGCGGCGCAGCCTAAATCGCGGACCGCAGTACCGCATCATCGCGGCGACGACCCCGCCGGAGTACACCGTGTCCGGCGACGAAGTGCGCGCGGTGTACGACGTGCTGACCAAGGTCTCGTTGGCCGGGCGGCGGGTCGGGTCGCGGGTCGACGAGACGTTCGTGATACCGGAACAGGACGGGCTGATCCATCACATCAGGGCCAGGTTGCGTCCGTTCATTCAGCGCTGAAGCAGCTCTAGGATCACTGGTATGCCGAAATCACCGCCACGGTTTCACGACACGCCCTACGCCGACTTCTTCATCAAGTGGATGTCACGCCTCAACACGTTCTTCTACCGCCGCAACGGCGGCGAAGGCTTCGGCGGCAAGTTCCAGAACATTCCCGTCGCCCTGCTGACGACCACCGGCCGCAAGACCGGCGAGCCCCGCATCAGCCCGCTGTACTTCCTGCGCGACGGCGACCGGGTGATCGTCGCGGCGTCCAAGGGTGGTGCCGCGAAGAACCCGATGTGGTACCTCAACCTCAAGGCCAATCCCAAGGTGCAGGTGCAAATCAAGAAAGAGGTGCTCGACCTGACCGCGCGGGACGCCACCGATGAGGAGCGCGCCCACTACTGGCCGCAATTGGTGGACATGTACCCGTCCTACGACGACTACCAGTCCTGGACCGACCGGACCATCCCGATCGTCATCTGCGATCCGTAGCGTTTCGCCGAACGTGTACTGATGGCGGAAAATCGCCGAAACACCTCCGCCAGTGCACGTTCGGCGCAGGCGGGCCTACGGGATGAGGTTTGACAGGTCGCCGATCACGGTTTCGGCCTGACCTATGACAGCGAACGCTTCGAAGGCGCCGGCCAACGGAATCAGGTAGGTGTCAGTCGCGATGGGTTGGCCGATGGCGGCGACGAGGTTGCCCGATTGAAGCCCGTCGGCGAACAGGGTCAGGTCATACGCGGGCAGACTGGTCACGAGAGCATTGGCGACATCGGCCGTCGGAAGCAGGGTCGAGTAGGCATCCGAGGCTGCTCCCGAGAGCGTGTTCACCGCGTTGTAGACACCGTGGGCGACGCTGACGGGTGACAGCGCCGAGACGAGGTCGGTCGTGCTGGGCAACGCGATGGTCGATGGCCCCGTAGACGGCATGGTCAGCGAACCCGGCGACGGTGTGAGCGACCCGGTTGAGGACAATTCGGCGGAGATGTCGTGCACGAAGTCGGCGATGCCCTGCGGGGTACCCGAGGCGAGCAGGCCGGGCACTTTTTCCACGTCACTCAATGGTGGGAAGAGGCCGAACTCGGTGGGCACGTTGGCCGGACCCTGTGACCAGCCGTAGTTGGGGTCGCCGTAGCCGAGATTTACCAGCACCTTCATGTCAGGTTGGATCAGGTCGGCCAATGGATTGCCTATGACCGGGATGGAGCGCAGTGGTTCCAGCAGCGGCAGGTTTTGGGTGGGGATCATCTCGTAGGTCGTCATGGTCGGGCCCTGAGTCGGCAGTTGAATCGCGGTTCCGAGCTGGGTGGCCGTCAGATCCGTGTAGGTGGGATGCACGTAGTAGATACCCGCAAGCGAGTTGAGATCTGAGAGCAAATTGATCGGGTACTGCGGGACGTCGGCGAAGCCGTCGTATTCCTGCGTCCAAATGGTCGTCGGGTAAAGGTTGTCCGGGGTGGGGCCGTTGAAGGTGATCCCGAGGGCCGGGATGCTCAGACCGTTCAACCGTTCGAAGAGCCCGCCGTTGGGAGCATTGGGGTCGCCGGTCAGCACGAAGGATACGGCCGTCGTCGGCACGCCCTGGGACGCGAGCAGCGGCATGACCATGGACGAGATCGTCGAGCTCTGCGATTCGCCTTTGACGACGAGGGTGTTGCCCGCGGCGACCTGCTGCAAAATCGTGCTGTCCAGAATCTGGACGCCTTGAGCTTCCGACACGTCCAGCGTCAGACTCTTGACCCCGGTGTAGAGCCCGTAATTCCCTTCGGGAGTGAAGAGCGCTTGCGGCGTGAAATTCTGGAAAAACGGCGCGATGTAAAGATTGAAATTTCGCGTGATGAAGTCCGGCGTGGGTATCGGCTCCCCGCTGCCGCCCATGATCAATGCCACGTTCGCGGCGCTGGTGGCGCCAGGCCCGGCGAGCAGGCCATTGATTCCGGTCCCCGCTCCGATCGCGGAAAGCAGCCGCCCCAAGCGCGACGCGCCGACCGCCTCCGCGCCCACGTAGGCCCCCGCACCCGCCGTCAGTGCCCGAACGAACTCCTGGTGAAACGCCTCCGCCTGCGCGCTCACCGCCTGAAAGGCCTGGGCGTGGCCGGAAAACAACGCCGCGATGGCAGCGGACACCTCATCGCGGGCCGCGGCCAGGATCCCCGTGGTGCGAGCGGCCGCGGACGCGTTCGCGGTGTTGAGCGTCTCGGCGATGCCGGCTAACTCTGTTGCCGCCGAATTCAGGTTCTCCGGCATCGCGACGAGATAGGACATCTGAAACCTCCATTGGTTCCGCGGCCAGCCGGCATCCGGTCATACCCGGACGCGCCGCCCGCAAGGCAGAGTATCGCGTTCATCAAGAAATGCGCTAGGGCTCGCGAGATACTCTGCGGCAGAGCTGCATTCGGCGCTCAGCGTCGCGCCGTGGGCGCTAGGCCCCGTAGACCGGGACCGGCGGACGAGCCTTGGCGAGTAGGTCGGCGACGACGGGCCCCAGCTCGGCCGGATCCCATCGGGCGCCCTTGTCGATCTGCGGGCCGTGCGCCCAGCCCTCGGCGACGCGGATCTTGCCGCCCTCGACCTCGAACACCTTGCCGGTGACGTCGCGGGATTCGGCGCTGCCCAGCCAGACGACCAGCGGGGAGACGTTCTCCGGCGCCATGGCGTCGAAATCCTGGTCCTGCGTGGACATCATCTCGGCGAAGACGGTCTCGGTCATGCGGGTGCGCGCCGACGGGGCGATGGCGTTGACGGTCACGCCGTACCGCCCCATTTCGGCGGCGCCGACGAGCGTCATCGCCGCGATGCCCGCCTTGGCCGCGCTGTAGTTGCCCTGCCCGACGCTGCCCTGCAGGCCCGCACCGGAACTGGTGTTGATGATCCGCGCGTCGACGCTCTTGCCCTCCTTTGACAGCCCGCGCCAATACGACGCGGCGTGCCGCATGGTGGCGAAGTGCCCCTTGAGGTGTACGGCGATGACGGCGTCGAACTCCTCCTCGCTGGTGTTGGCCATCATCCTGTCGCGCACGATGCCGGCGTTGTTCACCAAAACGTCCAAACCGCCGAAGGTTTCGACGGCTTTCTGGATCAGGCCCGCCGCCTGGTTCCAGTCGGCGATGTTGGACCCGTCGGCGACCGCTTCTCCGCCAGCCGCGATGATCTCGTCGACCACGCCCTGCGCGGCGCTGCCGCCGCCCGCGGGCGATCCATCCAGGCCCACCCCGATGTCGTTGACCACCACGCGAGCACCCTCGGCCGCGAAGGCGAGCGCATGCGCGCGGCCGATACCGCCGCCCGCCCCGGTGACGATGACGACGCGTCCGTCAACCAGTCCCATATCCGTTTGTCTCCTCTACTTGACTGCGCTCGCGTTGGTAGTGGCCAGATAATGCGGCGGTTCGCCGCCGCCATGCACCTCCAACGAGGCGCCGCTGATGTAGGACGCCGCGTCGGAGGCCAAAAACGCTGCGGCCCAACCGACATCGTCCGGCTTGGCCAGCCGGCCCAGCGGGACGTTCTTGGAAATGGCGGCGATGGACTCGGCATCGCCGTAGAACAGGTCGGCCTGCTCGGTCTCGACCATCCCGACCACGCAGGCGTTCACCCGCACCTTGGGCCCCCATTCCACCGCCAGCGTCTGCGTGAGGCTCTCCAGGCCGGCCTTGGCGGCGCCGTACGCGCCGGTGCCGGGCGACGGCCGTCGGCCGGACAGGCTGCAGATGTTGACGATGGACCCGCCGCCCGGCTGGGCCTGCATCTTGTCATTGGAGTACTGCGAAACCAACAGCGCACCAATGAGATTGAGCTCGATGATCTTGCGGTTGAACTTCGCGCTGGACTCCGCGGTCAGCACGTAGGGCGACCCACCGGCGTTGTTGACGACGACGTCGAGCCTGCCGTGTTGGTCAACGATGGAGTCGATCAGCGACCGGACGGCCTCCTCGTCGCGCACGTCGCACGAGTGGAACTCGTAGGGCAGGCCCTCCACGGGCCGGCGCGCGCAGGTGATCACAGTCGCGCCCTGGTTGGCGAAAACCGAGCTGATGCCGGCGCCGACGCCGCGCACGCCGCCGGTGACCAGAACCACCCGCCCGGCCAGCCCCAGCTTGATGCCTTCCGAAAGGGGCGAGCCTGCTTCGGAGGAAGTCACTGTGCTAGCGTACCAAGCAAGTGCTTGCTTAGGTAACTGACCCCAGCAGGAAGTGCCATGACGATCACATCCAAAGAAATCGAACCGGGCATCGTCGCGGTCACCGTCGACTACCCGCCCGTCAACGCCATCCCGTCGCGCGGGTGGTTCGAACTGGCCGACGCGGTCACGGCCGCCGGCGCCAATTCCGATACCCACGCAGTGATCCTGCGGGCCGAGGGCCGTGGGTTCAACGCGGGTGTGGACATCAAGGAGATGCAGCGCACCGAGGGATTCACCGCGCTGATCGACGCCAACCGTGGCTGCTTCGCCGCCTTTCGCGCGGTCTACGAATGCGCCGTGCCGGTGATCGCGGCCGTGAACGGATTCTGCGTCGGCGGCGGAATCGGCCTGGTGGGCAACTCCGACGTCATCGTGGCCTCCGACGACGCCACGTTCGGGCTGCCGGAGGTCGAACGGGGCGCGCTCGGCGCGGCGACGCACCTGTCGCGACTGGTGCCACAGCACCTGATGCGGCGACTGTTCTTCACCGCCGCCACCGTCGACGCCGCCACGTTGCATCACTTCGGCTCGGTGCACGAGGTGGTGCCGCGGGATCAGTTGGACGAGGCCGCGTTGCGGGTCGCCCGCGACATCGCCGCCAAGGACACGCGCGTCATTCGTGCGGCCAAGGAGGCGCTCAACCTCATCGACGTGCAACGGGTCAACTCGAGTTACCGCATGGAACAAGGGTTTACGTTCGAGCTCAACCTCGCCGGGGTGGCCGACGAGCACCGCGATGCGTTTGCCGGTACGAAGAAGGGCAAGAACGCGTGAGCGACAAACGAACAACGCTGGACGAGGCCGTTTCCGAACTGCGCAGCGGCATGACGATCGGCATCGGCGGCTGGGGCTCGCGGCGCAAACCGATGGCCTTCGTGCGAGCGATGCTGCGGACCGACGTCACGGACCTGACCGTGGTCACCTACGGCGGACCCGACCTCGGCCTCTTGTGCTCGGCAGGCAAGGTCAAGCGCGTCTACTACGGGTTTGTGTCGCTGGACTCCGCGCCGTTCTACGACCCGTGGTTCGCCAAGGCCCGCACCAGCGGCGCCATCGAAGCGCGCGAGATGGACGAGGGCATGCTGCGCTGCGGGTTGCAGGCGGCGGCTCAGCGCCTGCCGTTCCTGCCGATCCGCGCGGGGCTGGGCAGTTCGGTTCCCGACTTCTGGGAGGGCGAGCTGCAAACGGTGACCAGCCCCTATCCGGCGCCCGGCGGCGGGCACGAGACGTTGCTCGCGATGCCGGCGCTGCGCCTGGACGCCGCCTTCGCACACCTGAATCTTGGTGACAGCCAAGGCAATGCGGCCTACAGCGGCATCGACCCCTACTTCGACGACCTCTTCCTGATGGCGGCCGAAAGACGCTACCTGTCGGTAGAGCGCGTCGTGTCGACCGACGAACTGGTCAAGGCCGTCCCCCCACAGGCGCTGCTGGTGAACCGCATGATGGTCGACGCGGTCGTCGAGGCGCCGGGCGGGGCCCACTTCACCACCGCCGCGCCGGATTACGGGCGCGACGAGAAGTTCCAACGCCACTATGCCGAGGCGGCCTCCACCGACGCGGGCTGGCAGAAGTTCGTACAAACCTATCTGTCGGGCAGCGAGGACGACTACCAGGCCGCCGCGCGCGCATTCGGAGAGGAGGCCGCGAAATGAGCAGCCGAGCGGAGGTTTGCGCGGTCGCCTGCGCCGAGTTGTTCAGGGACGCGGGCGAAATCATGATCAGCCCGATGACGAACATGGCTTCGGTCGGCGCGCGCCTGGCCCGGCTCACGTTCTCCCCGGACATCCTGCTGACCGACGGCGAGGCACAACTGCTGGCCGACACCCCGGCGCTGGGCAAGATGGGCGCCGTCGAGGGCTGGATGCCGTTCGGCCGGGTGTTCGAGACGCTGGCCTGGGGCCGCCGGCACGTGGTGATGGGCGCCAATCAGGTGGATCGCTTTGGCAATCAGAACATCTCGGCCTTCGGACCGCTGCAGCACCCGACCCGGCAGATGTTCGGCCTGCGGGGCGCGCCCGGCAACGCCATCAACCACGCGACCAGCTACTGGGTCGGCAATCACTCGAAGCGGGTGTTCTGCGAGGCGGTCGACGTGGTCTGCGGCATCGGCTGGGACAAGATCGACGCCGACAACCCGGCTTTCCGGTTCGCCAACCCGTATCGGGTGGTGTCCAACCTCGGGGTGTTCGACTTCAACGGGCCGGGCCACACCATGCGGGCGGTGTCCCTGCATCCTGGTGTAACGCCCGACGACGTCCGGGAAAACACGACGTTCGATGTCGACGGCCTCGACGAGGCGAAAGAGTCCCGGCTACCGACCGACGACGAGCTGCGGTTGATCCGCGAGGTCATCGATCCTAAGGCACTGCGCGACAAAGAGATACGGTGATGAGGCTGCGCACCCCGCTGACCGAGCTGGTCGGCGTCGAGCACCCGGTGGTGCAAACCGGGATGGGCTGGGTGGCCGGCGCCCGGCTGGTTTCCGCCACGGCCAACGCGGGCGGACTGGGCATCCTGGCTTCGGCGACCATGACCCTCGACGAGTTGGCGACCGCCATCGGCAAGGTCAAGGCCGCGACCGACAAACCGTTCGGCGTTAACATCCGCGCCGACGCGGCCGACGCCGGCGACCGCGTCGAGCTGATGATCCGCGAGGGCGTCAAGGTGGCGTCCTTCGCGTTGGCGCCCAAGCAGGAGCTGATCGCCCGGCTCAAAGACGCTGGGGCGGTGGTCATCCCGTCGATCGGCGCGGCCAAACACGCGCGCAAGGTCGCGGGCTGGGGCGCCGACGCGATGATCGTGCAGGGCGGCGAGGGCGGCGGGCACACCGGGCCCGTCGCGACCACGCTGTTGCTGCCGTCCGTGCTGGACGCCGTGCAGGGCACCGGCATCCCGGTGATCGCGGCGGGCGGATTCTTCGACGGGCGCGGGCTCGCGGCGGCGTTGTCCTACGGCGCCGCCGGCGTGGCGATGGGCACCAGGTTCCTGCTCACCTCGGATTCCACCGTGCCCGAGGCGGTCAAACGGCGCTACCTCGAGGCGGCGCTGGACGGCACGGTCGTCACCACGCGAGTCGACGGCATGCCGCATCGGGTGCTGCGGACCGGGCTGGTCGAGAAGCTGGAAAGCGGCTCGCCGGTAAGGGGTTTGACGGCAGCGGTGCGTAACGCCGCGAAGTTCAAGAACATGTCGCAGATGACCTGGGCCTCGATGATCCGCGACGGCCTCGCGATGCGCCACGGCAAGGAGCTGACCTGGTCGCAGGTCGTGATGGCGGCGAACACCCCGATGCTGCTCAAGGCCGGGCTGGTCGAGGGCAACACCGAGGCCGGCGTGCTGGCGTCCGGCCAGGTGGCCGGCATCCTGGACGACTTGCCGTCCTGCGCCGAGCTGATCGATTCGATCGTGCGCGACGCGATCGCCCACTTGAAGGCCGCGACGGCGCTGGTCGAAGAACCGTCAGCCGTGGACTAAGGACCCTGGCCGCCGAGCGGGACGGGGCGTCATCCTGGATGGATGATGACGCTGGCACCGGGATCCTGGCCCACTCCGCTCTTGAACGCCGTTCGTACTTCGAACAAATACCTGCTCAATCCGCTGATGGTGCAGCTGGCCGGCCACAAGCACTGGTACGCAGCCGCGATCAAGCACACCGGGCGGCGCTCCGGCAAGCAGTACACCACGCCGGTGGTAGCCGAGCGCATCGCCGACGGCTTCGTGATACCGCTGCCCTACGGCACCGACGTGGATTGGTTGCAGAACATCCGCGCGGCGGGGCGGGCGACCATCTCGTCGCGGGGCGAAGACTACGAGGTGGCACAGCCCGAGATCATCGATGCGGCGACGGCGCTGCCCATGCTGTCGGCCCAACGCCGACGCACGTTCGAGCGAGTCGGCATCGACGGGTACCTCAGACTCAAGGACCAATCGACGAGCTGAGCGGCGTTATCGCCACCACTCGATGAAGTTAATTCCTAAATATACCGGGAATGAAGCTATAGTCTTCATATGACTCTGGTGAAGTCGGCGCCTTCACTGCGCGCGACACTGATCGGCGACGTCGTCGGGTCTAGGCGCGCCCGCGACCGGCCGGCGCTGCATCGGCGCGTCGCCACCGCTCTGCGGCAGGTCGCCGACGGTGCCCTCGACCCACCCGCCTTCACCGTCGGCGATGAGTTTCAGGGCAGCTACCCCAGCCTCGGTGCCGCCATCGACGCCGCGTTGACGGTGCGCCTGCTGCTTGCCCCCGAGACCGACGTCCGGTTCGGCATCGGCTGGGGGACGGTCGCCATCCTCGACGCCGACGCCGGGATCCAGGATGGGCCGGGCTGGTGGACCGCGCGGGCCGCCATCCAGCAGACGGCGGAGGCCCAGCGGCAGCCCGGGTTCACGCTGGTGCGCACCACCTTCCGGGCGGACGAGGGCACGCGCGCCGACGTCGCGGCCGTCAACGCGGCGCTGATTTGTCGGGACCATCTGCTTGGATCGCTCGATGAAAGATCGTTACGGATTGTGAGGGGCTTGATGACGGGCCGGACCAAGAAGGAGCTCGCCGCGGCCGAGGGCATCAGCCCTTCCGCGGTGTCCCAGCGGGCGGCTCGTGACGGTCTGGACCTGATTGTCCGTGCCTCCCAATATCTTCGGAGCTTGCCATGAGTGCGGTCGCGGTCCTGCTGATCGCTGTCGGGATTGCCGACCTGTGCCGACGAGCGGTCCGCGCGGCCTGGCTCCCCCCGATGGTCGCGCCGATCGTGGTGGCGGGCTGCGCCGCGCTGGGTGCGCTGTGGCATCGCGGCGATATCCCGCTGCTCGTGCTGGCGGCCGCCGCGGCCGTCGCTTGGGAGTGGCTCTGCCTGCGCGCCGAGCGCAGCGGCAAGCGACAAGCGGCGCCGTTGGCCGTGTTCGCCGCCACGCTGGTATTGCTGATCGGGTTGTCCGGATGGTCCTCTGCGGTGAACGGCCTGATCGCGCGGTGGTCGAGCTGGGTGCAGCTGCCGCTGAGCCACGTGACGCCCACCCGCCTGCTGATGATCGTCGCCGTGGTGCTGGTGCAGTTCGCCTCCGGAAATCAGTTGGTGCGCCTGGTGCTTGGCTCGGTGGGTGCGGTGCGTCCGGCCGGTGAGCCGCAGCCGTCGGACCGGCTCAAGGGCGGCCGGCTGCTGGGCCCGATGGAGCGCCTGTTGATCCTGAGCCTCGGCGTCGGTGGGCAGGTGGCCGCGGCGAGCGCTGTCGTCGCGGCCAAGGGCATCATCCGCTTCCCTGAGCTGAGCGCCCAAAAGAACCGCAATGGTGATGTCGGCATCGACGAGGTGACCGAATACTTTTTGGTGGGCAGCTTCACGAGCTGGCTGCTGGCCCTGGGCGGAATCGCGCTGGTGCTGGGCGCCCGGTAACCCAACGCCGAGCGTGCCATTCACGACGCGACACGCCGGTGAAGCGTCGCAGAATGCACGCTCGGCGCAGTGGCTAGAGCCGTTCGATGATCGTGACGTTGGCCGTGCCGCCACCCTCGCACATCGTCTGCAGACCATAGCGGCCGCCGATGCGCTCGAGCTCGTTGAGCATGGTGGTGAACAGCTTGGCCCCGGTGGCGCCGAGCGGGTGACCGAGGGCGATCGCGCCGCCGTTGGGGTTGACCTTCTCGGGGTCGGCCTTGATCTCCTTGAGCCACGCGAGAACCACCGGCGCGAACGCCTCGTTGATCTCGACGGTATCGATGTCTTCGATTGAGAGCCCGGTCCTTTCCAGCGCGTAGCGGGTGGCCGGGATCGGCCCGGTCAGCATGAACACCGGGTCGGCGGCGCGGGCGCTGATGTGGTGGATGCGGGCCCGGGGTGTCAATCCGTGGTCCTTGACGGCCCGCTCGGAGGCCAGCAACACCGCGCTGGCACCGTCGGAGATCTGGCTGGCCATCGCCGCCGTCAGCCGGCCGCCCTCGACGAGCGTCTTCAGGCCGGCCATCTTCTCCAACGACGACTCGCGGGGACCCTCGTCGACCCGGAACGGGCCGGATTCGGTTTCGACGGTGATGATCTCGTTCTCGAAGTGCCCGCCGCGGATCGCCGCGAACGCGCGCTCGTGGCTGGTCAGCGCGAACCGTTCCATCTCCTCGCGCGACAGGTTCCACTTCTCGGCGATCATCTCCGAGCCGCGGAACTGCGAGATCTCTTGGTCACCGTAGCGGTGCAGCCACTGCTTGGATTCGCTTGTGGGCGAGGTGAACCCGAACTGCTCACCGACGGTCATCGCCGACGAGATCGGGATCTGGCTCATGTTCTGCATGCCGCCGGCCACGATGAGGTCCGCCGTTCCCGACATGATCGCTTGCGCACCAAAGGAAATCGCCTGCTGGCTGGAACCGCACTGCCGGTCCACGGTGACACCCGGCACCTCTTCGGGATAGCCCGCGGCGAGCCAGGAGAGCCGGGCGATGTTGCCCGCCTGCCCGCCGATGGCGTCGACGCAGCCGGCGATCACGTCTTCAACGGCGGCGGGATCAACGTCGACGCGGTCGAGCAGTCCGCGCCACCCCAAGGCTCCCAGGTCGACGGGATGCACCCCGGCCAGTGCACCGTTCCGCTTGCCGACCGCGGTGCGCACTGCGTCGATGACGTACGCCTCAGCCATTGTGTCAGACTCCTTCTTTGGTTATGCCGCCAAGGACGATGGCGAGATATTGCTGACCCACCTGTTGCGCGGTGAGCGGTCCGCCGGGTTGATACCAGCGCACCGACACCCAGGTGGTGTCACGGATGAAACGGTAGACGAGGTCGACATCGAGGTCGGGCCGGAAGCAGCCCTCGTCGATGCCCTGATTGAGCACCTCGACCCACATCTTGCGTTGTTGGCGGTTCATGTCCTCGATGTAGGAGAACCTGGCCTGCGACAGGAGGCGTTTGGCCTCGTCTTGGTAGATGACGACCTGCGCATGGCGATCCTCGATCGCCTCGAACGACGCCATGAACAGCCCCTTGAGCCGCTCCAGCGGGTTGGGCTCGCTATCGATGATTTCCCGGTAGCGGGCGAACAGCCAATCCAGAAAATCGCGGAGGAGTTCGTCGACCATCTCCTCTTTGGAGGAGAAGTGGTGGTACAGGCTGCCGGACAGGATGCCCGCGCCATCGGCGATGTCGCGCACGGTGGTGGCGCGCAAGCCGCGCTCGGCGAACATGGTCGCGGCGAGCGCAAGCAACTCGTCTCGCCGGCTGTTAGCCTGACCGGTCACTCGGTCCACCGGATCAGGGTATCAACCAAGCGCTTGCTCGGCCAGCTAGGGCGCGGGTGGGCCCCAATTACCGACGCGGCCTCGGTAGCTCACGTTCCGCGCCACGGTAACGGAGGATTCGCGGGTTTCGAACTGAGAGGAATTTCAGCAAAACCGGGAGAAACTCCCCGGCAGCGTCGTAATCTCCCGACGTCGGGGCCGGCCCCGATGCCGATAAATGGGTGGAAGCGTGGAGGTCAACGGTCATGAGCTTCTTGGTGTTACCCCCGGAAATCAATTCTTTACGGATATTTTGCGGCGCCGGATCTGCGCCGATGCTCGAGGCCGCGGCGGCATGGAACGGTCTGGCCGATGAGCTGGGGACGGCGGCGGAATCGTTTTCGTCGGTGATCTCGGGGCTGGCGGGTCAGGCATGGCAGGGGCCGGCATCGCAGGCAATGACGGCTGCCGCGGGCCCATATGCGAGTTGGCTCAGCTCGGCCTCCGCCCAGGCCGCGGGCGCAGCCGGACAGGCGCAGGCGGTGGCCAGTGCGTTCGAGGCGGCGCAGGCGGCAACGATCCATCCGCTGGCGGTGGCGGCCAACCGGAATTCCTTTGTACAGGCGGTGATGTCGAACTGGTTTGGGCTCAACGCACCGGCGATCGCCGAACTTGAGGGCGCCTACGAGACGATGTGGGCCCAGGATGTGTCGGCGATGGTGGGCTATCACGGTGGGGTGTCGGCGGCGGCCGCACAATTGGTGCCCGCGCAGACGTTGCAGGACATCCTCGCCACGCTGCCCAACCTGGGCATCGGCAACCTCGGCAACTTCAACCTGGGCAGCGGCAACAAAGGCAGCGGCAACCTCGGCAGCGGAAACACCGGCAATTCCAACCTGGGCGGCGGAAACGTCGGCAACGCCAACATCGGCCTTGGGAATTTCGGCGAGGCCAGCATGATGACCGGAAATCCGGGCGGTTATAACGTCGGCATCGGTAACCAGGGCAACGGCAACTTCGGCTTGGGCAACCTCGGCAGCGCGAACATCGGCGGCGGGAACACCGGCAACGGCAACGCCGGCTTCGGCCTTACGGGTAACAATCTGATCGGTATCGGGAATGCTTATTACAACCCGGCGACCGGTCAATTCGCTTTCGCCGGGCTGAACTCGGGCACCGGCAACATCGGCTTCGGGAACTCCGGCACGAACAACATCGGCTTTTTCAACTCGGGCAGCGGCAACATCGGCATCTTCAACTCGGGTGTCAATACCCTTGTGCCGGGTGGGGCTGGAGTTGTGGGCAGCATCAACAACATTGGCATCGGAAACTCCGGCGTCTTGAACTTCGGGTTCGGCAACTCGAATACTCTCGGCACGGGCTTCGGGAACGCGGGCCAGTTCGACAGCGGCTTCGGGAATTCGGGCAACACCGCCACAGGCTTCGGAAATTCGGGCGACGCAAACACTGGCTTCTGGAATGCGGGCGACGTCAATACGGGCTTTGGGAATTCGGGCAGTACAAACACGGGTTTCTTGAATTCCGGCAACGTGAACACGGGCGCCGGGTTCACTACCGACAGCGGCCTGGTGAACTCGGGATTCAACAACACCGGTAAGGGTGAATCGGGCTTTGGGAACACGGGCCAGTTTGTGTCGGGCTTCTTCAACTCGGCCAGCGGCGGCAGCGCCTTCAACGGAGACGTCTCGGGCCTCTTCAACAAAGTCACCGGCGGTTCGGTTAGCAACAGCGATGTCTCGGGCTTCTTCAACACCGGCGTCAAGGGTCCCATTATCGGCGCCGGAAGCGGCCCCTTCAGCGGCGATCTCTCCGGGTTGGGCAACATCGGCACCGGTATCGCGGGTCTGTTTAACCTCGCCCGCCTGTAGCCGATCAGCTCATTGCCGCCGCGGTCGAGCAGCTCGGCCGAGTCGTCGTATCGGGAAACGGCCGGCGATGGCTCAGGCTTGCTCAACATCGGCAGCCTGTTATCGGGCATTTTCAGCCTCAATGCGCTGTTGCCTAGCTCCTCGCGGGTGCTGGATCGGCAGGGACGTAACGGGCACGCGAAAGCCCGGTGTCAACGCGGCGGCGGTCGTAGCATTTGTGCAGGATTACTCGATTCCGAATCGACCACCGGTCACCTCGATGTCCGGCGGAAAACGGGTAGGAGGCCAGAATGGCGAATTTTGCCGTGTTGCCGCCGGAGATCAATTCCCTGCTGATGTTCAGTGGCGCCGGTTCGGCACCCATGCTGGAGGCGGCGGCGGCCTGGGACGGGTTAGCTTCCGAGTTGGGTGCGGCGGCGGCCTCGTTTGGGTCGGTGACTTCCGGCCTCGCCGGCCAGGCCTGGCAGGGCCCGGCATCCCAGGCGATGGCGGCCGCGGCCGCGCCCTATAGCGGATGGTTGAGCGCCGCGGCGGCACAGGCTTCCGGTGCGGCCGGGCAGGCCCGCGCCGTGGTCAGCGCCTTCGAGGCGGCCCGGACTGCGACGGTGCAGCCGCTCATGGTCGAGCTCAACCGCAATTCCTTTGTGCAGCTGGTGATGTCGAACTGGTTCGGCCTCAGCGCGCCCGCCATCGCCCAGCTCGAGGGCGAGTACGAGGCAATGTGGGCCCAGGACGTGGCGGCGATGGTCGGCTATCACGGCGGGGTATCGGCGGCGGCAGCGCGGTTGGTGCCCGCGCAGACGCTGCAGGACATCCTTGCCACGCTGCCCAACCTCGGCACCGGCAACAAGGGAAACGCCAACGTGGGCAACGGCAACACCGGCATTGCCAACCTCGGCAGCGGAAACACCGGTAACAACAACATCGGCGGCGGCAACGGCTTTGCCGGTGTAACGGCCAGTGGAAACATCGGCAGTGGGAACCAGGGCAACGGAAACATCGGTTTCGGCAACGGCACTAACCCCAGCTCGTTCACCGACGCCGGCCACAACGTTGGCGTCGGCAACGCCGGCAGCAACAATTGGGGCCTCGGCAACGCCGGGGACGGGAACCGGGGCGGCGGAAACACCGGCAACTTCAACATCGGCGGCGGAAACACCGGCAACAACAACATCGGCGGCGGAAACACCGGCAACAACAACGTCGGCTTCGGGCTCACCGGTGACAACGAAATCGGGATCGGCAACACCTTTTTCAACACCGCAACAAACCAGTTCAGTTTCGGCGGGCTGAACTCGGGCACCGGCAACATCGGCTTCGGCAACTCGGGTACCGGCAACATCGGCTTCTTCAACTCGGGTAACGGCAACATCGGCCTGTTCTCGACGGGCAGCAACACCCATTTGCCCGGTCACCTCAACAGCTTTGGTTTCGCGAACTCGGGCGCCGGCAACATCGGCTTCGGGAACGCGGGCGACTGGAATTTCGGCTTCGGGAACTCGAGCAACGTCAACACCGGCTTCGGGAACTCGGGCGGGCTGGACACCGGCTTCGGGAACGGCGGCGCCTTCGACACCGGCTTCTGGAACTCGGGCAACGTCAACACGGGCTGGGGTAATTCGGGCAACGTCAATACGGGCGCGTGGAATTCGGGCCTGGTCAACACCGGCTTCGGTTTCACCACCGACACCGGCGCCAGCCACTCCGGCTTCAACAACACCGGTACAAACGTCTCGGGCTTCAATAACACGGCCACCAGCGGATTTGCCTCGGGATTCTCCAACACCGTCAACGGCGGGGGCGCGATGTCGGGCATCGGCAATACCGGGGTGCCGACATTCAACCCCGCCTTCCGTGGCTCGCTATCGGGATTCTTCGACACAGGCACCGATTTTGGTGGTCTCTTCAGCCTCGCTCGAGTGTTCGCGGGTTAGGAGTTTCCGCACCCCTGTCGATCACTTCGCTGACCAACACCAGCGATCATCGTCCTGCCGGAAATCAACTCGCTTCTGATGTTCGGGGGCGCCGGGCCGGCACCGATGCTGGGTGCGGCGGCGGCGTGGGTCGGCATGGGCACCACCGGCAACAACAACTTCGGACGTGAACACGGCTATCGGGTCCAGCACCGACACCGGCCTCGCCAACTCGGGCTTCGGGAACACGGGCAGCGGTGACTCGGGCTTCAACATCGGCGTCACGGGCCCTCTGGAGGCCTCGCCGAGCGGTGTCGCCAGTGGCTTCAACTCGGGCCTGCTCAACATCGGCACCGGAATCGCGGGCCTGTTCAACCTCGCCCGCCAGTGAGCCGATCTGCTTACGGATGCTGGCTGGAGACCGAAATCACCTCTCCAGTCAGGTAACTGGAGTAGTCGCTGGCCAAAAATGCGATCGTGGACGCGATTTCCCAAGGCTCGGCGGCGCGGCCGAACGCCTCGCCGGCGGACAGCCGGTCCAGCAAATCGGCCGACGTCGTCTTGTCCAGAAACTTGTGCCGCGCGATGCTAGGCGAGACGGCGTTGATCCGGACGCCGTACTCCACGGCTTCGATTGCGCTGCAACGGGTTAGCGCCATCACCCCCGCCTTCGCCGCGGCGTAGTGCGACTGCGAGTGCTGCGCGCGCCACCCCAGCACGCTGGCGTTGTTGACGATCACCCCGCCGTGCGACGCGTCGCGGAAATACCGCAGCGCCGCGCGGGTGGCGCGGAACACCGACGTAAGCGTGACGTCCAGCACGCGATCCCACTCGTCATCGGTCAAGTCGACCACCGGGGTCTGCCCGCCCAGCCCGGCGTTGTTCACCAACACGTCGAGGCGACCCATGCGCGCGGTGGTGGAGTCGATCAGGGCGTCGACCTGGGCGGTGGACGTCACATCGCACACCACCTTCTCGACGCGGCCAAGGCCGAGCGACGCGAGTTCGTCGGCGGTCTCCCCCAGCCGCCGCTCGTGGTGATCGGAAACCACCACGTCGGCACCCTCCGCCAGGGCTCGCCGGGCGGTGGCCGAACCGATCCCGGTTCCGGCCGCGGCGGTCACGACGACGACCTTGCCGTCCAGAAGGCCGTGCCCGGCAACTTCTTTCGGAGTTTCGGACAGACTCATGCTTCCTCCTGCATCTTCGCGCAAGCGCTCATCCCTTGACTTCTCGCGGTAGGCCGAGCACCCGCTCGGCGATGATGTTGCGCTGGATCTCGTTGGACCCGCCGTAGATGGTGTCCGCGCGGGTGAACAAAAACAACCGCTGCCACTCGTCGAATTCGCCGTCGGGCAGCGCCATCCCGGCCCTGCCGACCACGTCCATCGCCAGCTCGCCCAGGGCGCGATGCCAGTTGGCCCACAACAACTTCGACACGTTGTCCTGGCCGGGTTGCTCGACATCCATGGTGGCGAGCGCGTACGAACGCATGGCCCGCAGCCCGGTCCACGCCCGCGTCAGCCGCTCGCGAATGAACGGGTCATCGGCGGCGCCGTTGCGCTGCGCGAGCTCGGCCAGGTTGGAAAGCTCACGGGCGTAGCGGATTTGCTGCCCAAGCGTCGAGACGCCGCGCTCGAAGGTCAGGGTGCCCATCGCGACCCGCCAGCCGTCGCCGGGCTCGCCGACCACCAACGACGCGTCGGTGCGGGCGTCGTCGAAGAACACCTCGTTGAATTCCGAGTCGCCCGTCAGCTGGATGATTGGGCGCACTTCCACCCCGGGCTGCTCCAGCGGCACCAACAGATACGACAGCCCGGCGTGCCGCTTGGACCCCTTCTCGGTGCGGGCGACCACGAAGCACCACTGCGCCCAGTGCGCCAGCGAAGTCCACACCTTCTGACCGTTGATCACCCATTCGTCGCCGTCGAGTTCGGCGGTCGTCGAGACGTTGGCCAGGTCGCTGCCGGCGCCGGGTTCGGAGTAGCCCTGGCACCAGAGCTCGGTGACGTCGAGGATGCGCGGCAGGAAGCGCTGCTGTTGCTCGGGCGTCCCGAATGCGATCAGCGTCGGACCGAGCAGCTCCTCACCGAAGTGGTTGACCTTGTCCGGCGCGTCCGCCTTCGCATACTCCTCGTAGAACGCCACCCGGTGCGCGGTCGACAACCCTCGGCCGCCGTGCTCGACCGGCCAGCCCAGGCAGGTCAGTCCGGCCTTGGCGAGGTGCTGGTTCCACGCCCGGCGTTCCTCGAACGCCTCGTGCTCGCGCCCGGGGCCGCCGAGGCCCTTGAGGGTCGCGAATTCGCCGACCAGATTGTCGGCGAGCCACTGCCGGACCTCGGCCCGGAACTCCTCGACGTCCTGCATGCCCTGTAGGCTAACCTACCAAGCACTTGCTTTGGTGGCCCGGGCGACGATGCGCGCCGCGCAGCGGCGTGTGGAGGAACCGGGCGATCAGGCCCCGAGCGGTCCTAGAGGAGCACCCGATGACGAACGATCCCCGCACCGTGCCCGCGGCGCTGGATCGTTTGGCGCACCAGCTGCCCGACCACGACGCGCTGATCACAGACGAGCGAACCTTCACCTCCGCCGGTCCGAACGTGATGCTGGGCTACCTCGACGACCCGGCCGCGACGGCCGCCGCCATCGACGCCGACGGTTGGCCACACACCGGAGACATCGGCGCCATCGACGAGGCCGGCAACCTGCGCATCACCGACCGGCTCAAGGACATGTACATCTGCGGCGGGTTCAACGTCTACCCCGCCGAGGTCGAGCAGGTCCTGGCCCGGACGGACGGGGTGGCCGACGCCGGGGTGATCGGGGTACCCGACGAGCGACTGGGCGAGGTGGGGCGCGCGTTCGTGGTGCCCCGGCCCGGTTCCGACCTGGACGAGCAATCGGTGATCGCTTACACCCGTGAGCATTTGGCGAACTTCAAGGCGCCGCGGTCGGTGCGGTTCGTCGACGAATTGCCGCGCAACGCCGGCGGCAAGGTGGTCAAACCACAACTGCGAGAGTTGGCCTGAATTGGATCTGCAACTAGACGACGAGACGCTTGTCTTCCAAGCCGAAGTCCGGGACTTCCTGGCGGCCAACGCCGATTCGATCCCGACGAAGTCCTACGACAACGCGGAAGGCTTCGCACAACACCGGCATTGGGACCGGGTGTTGTTCGACGCCGGCCTGTCGGTGATCACCTGGCCGGAGAAGTACGGCGGCCGCGACGCGCCGCTGCTGCATTGGGTGGTGTTCGAGGAGGAGTACTTTCGTGCCGGGGCGCCGGGGCGGGCCAGCGCCAACGGCACCTCGATGCTGGCCCCGACGCTGTTCGCACACGGCACCGACGAGCAGCTCGACCGGATCCTGCCGAAAATGGCCAGCGGCGAACAGATCTGGGCGCAGGCCTGGTCGGAGCCCGAGTCCGGCAGTGACCTGGCGTCGCTGCGGTCCACCGCCACCAAGACCGACGGCGGCTGGCTGCTCAACGGCCAGAAGATCTGGAGCTCACGGGCGCCGTTCGCGGAGATGGGATTCGGCCTTTTCCGCTCCGACCCCGCGGCCGAGCGGCACAACGGCCTCACCTACCTCATGTTCGACCTGAAGGCCCAGGGCGTCACCGTCCGGCCGATCGTCCAGCTCGGCGGCGACACCGGCTTCGGGGAGATCTTCCTGGACGACGTCTTCGTTCCCGACCAGGACGTGATCGGCACCCCGAACGACGGCTGGCGAGCGGCCATGAGCACGTCGAGCAACGAGCGCGGCATGTCGCTGCGCAGCCCGGCCCGCTTCCTGGCGGCGGCCGAGCGATTGGTGCGGCTGTGGAAGGACCGCAGCAGCCCGGCGGGATTCGCCGACCGGGTCGCCGACGCGTGGATCAACGCGCAGGCCTACCGCCTGCAGACCTTCGGCACGGTGACCAGGCTGGCCGCCGGCGGTGAACTCGGCGCCGAGTCGTCGGTGACCAAGGTGTTCTGGTCGGACCTCGATGTGGCGATACACCAGACCGCGCTCGACATGCTGGGCGCCGACGGCGAGCTCGCCGGTTCGTGGACCGAGGGGCTGCTGTTCGCGCTGGGCGGACCGATCTACGCCGGCACCAACGAGATTCAGCGCAACATCATCTCCGAACGGTTGTTGGGCCTGCCCCGGGAGAAGCGATAGTGGACTTCGCACTAGACGAACAACAACGCGACTTCGCCGCCAGCATCGACGCGGCGCTGGGCGCCGCGGACCTGCCGGGCGCGATCCGCGCATGGTCGGCCGGCGACACCGCGCCCGGCCGCAAGGTGTGGGAGCAGCTGGCCAACCTCGGCGTCACGGCGCTGGCCGTTCCTGAGAAATTCGACGGCATCGAGGCCCATCCCGTCGATCTGGTGGTCGCCATCGAACGCCTCGGGCGCTGGTGCGTCCCGGGCCCGGTGGCCGAATCCATTGCCGTGGCACCGGTTTTGCTGGCGGACGACGAGCGTTGCGCGGGCCTGGCCGCCGGCGAGCTCATCGCCAGCGTCGCAATGCCGCCGGACACCCCGCGCGCCGTCGACGCCGACACGGCCGGGCTGCTGCTGCTGGCCACCGACGCTGGTGTCACCGAAGCTGCGCTAGTTGGGGGGCCGGCGGCCCCCTACGAGTCCGTCGACCCCAGCCGCCGCCTCTACGAGGTCACCGCGACCGGTGAGCCCTGGCAAGCGGACGTCATGCGCGCCTACGAGTTCGGGGCGCTCGCCACCGCGGCGCAGCTGGTCGGCGCCGCCGAGGCCCTGCTGAGCGGCGCGGTCGACTACGCCAAGCAACGGAGTCAGTTCGGCCGGGTGATCGGGTCCTATCAGGCGATCAAGCACAAGCTGGCCGATGTGCACATCGCGATCGAGCTGGCCCGCCCCCTCGTGTACGGCGCGGCGCTGTCGCTGGAGCCGCGCGACGTGAGCGCGGCGAAGGCGGCGGCATCCGAGGCGGCCCTGCTCGCGGCGCGCGCGTCGCTGCAAACGCACGGCGCGATCGGCTTCACCCAGGAACACGACCTGTCGCTGTGGCTGCTGCGGGTGCAGGCACTACGCTCGGCCTGGGGTACGCCCGAGGCGCATCGCCGCCGAGTCCTGGAGGCGCTATGACTCGCGCCGGCGACGATGCAGAACGGAGCGATGCTGAGGAGCGGCGCGCATGACTGAAGAACGGCAGCTGCTGCGGGAGACCGTCGCCGCCCTGGTGGCCAAGCACGCGGAGCCGGCGGCGGTGCGGGCGGCGATAGAAGCCGACCGCGGCTGCGACGAAGCACTGTGGCGCCTGCTGTGCGAGCAGGTCGGCGCCGCCGCGCTGGTGATCCCCGACGAGCTGGGCGGCGCAGGCGGCGAATTGGCCGATGCCGCAGCCGTTCTGCAGGAGCTGGGCCGGGCCCTGGTGCCCTCCCCGCTGCTGGGCACCACGCTCGCGGAGTTGGCGCTGCTGGCGGCGCCCGAGCCGGACGCCGAGACGCTCGCCGAGCTCGCCGAGGGCGGATCGATCGGCGCTCTGGTGCTCGATGCCGACTACGTGGTCAACGGCGATATCGCCGACGTCGTTGTCGCGGTTACCGACGGCCAGCTGAGCAGGTGGACACGCTTCAGCGCGCAGCCAGTCGCGACCATGGACCCCACCCGCCGGCTGGCCCGCCTACGCCCCGAAGAGACCGAACCCATCGGAGCGGACCCGGGCCTCGCGCACACCGCGGCCATCCTGCTGGCGGCCGAGCAGATCGGCGCCGCCGAGCGCTGCCTGGAGCTGACCGTCGAATACACCAAGAGCCGGGTGCAATTCGGGCGGCCGATCGGCAGCTTCCAGGCGCTCAAGCACCGGATGGCTGACCTCTACGTCACCGTCGCCGCGGCCAAGGCCGTGGTGTCCGACGCGTGCGACGACCCCACCCCCACCAACGCGGCCACGGCGCGCCTCGCCGCCACCGAAGCCCTGAAAGCTGTTGCAGCCGAAGGGATCCAACTGCACGGCGGCATCGCGATCACCTGGGAACACGACATGCACTTGTATTTCAAGCGCGCCCACGGCAGCGAGCACCTGCTCGACCCGCCGCGAGAGCTGCTGCGCCAACTGGAATCTGAAGTATTGCCGACGTGACCGAGCACGTCGCGCTACGCGCCGGCATCCCTCCGTTCTACGTGATGGATGTCTGGCTGGCCGCCGCGGAGCGCCAGCGCAGCCACGGCGACCTGGTCAATCTGTCGGCGGGCCAGCCCAGCGTCGGCGCGCCCGAACCGGTGCGCGCGGCCGCGGTCGCCGCGCTGAACGCGAACCAGCTGGGTTACACCGTCGCGCTGGGCATCCCGGAGCTGCGGGCCGCGATCGCGGCGGATTACCAACGCAAACACGGCATCGACGTCCAGGCCGACGCGGTCGTCGTCACCACCGGTTCCTCGGGCGGATTCCTGCTCGCATTCCTGGCCTGCTTTGACGTCGGCGACCGGGTTGCGCTGGCGAGCCCGGGCTACCCATGCTACCGAAATATCTTGTCGGCGTTGGGTTGTGAGGTAGTGGACATCGCGTGCGGGCCGGAGACCCGCTTCCAGCCCACCGCGCAGATGCTCGCCGAACTGGACCCACCTATCCAGGGCGTGATCGTCGCCAGCCCCGCCAATCCCACCGGGACGGTCATCCCGCCGGCCGAGCTCGCCGCCATCGCGTCGTGGTGCGCGAACTCCGGAGTGCGGCTGATCAGCGACGAGGTCTACCACGGCCTGGTCTACGACGGCGCGCCACACACCAGCTGCGCCTGGCAGACCTCGCGAGACGCGGTGGTGGTCAACAGCTTTTCGAAGTACTACGCGATGACCGGGTGGCGGCTCGGGTGGCTGCTGGTGCCGGGCGAGCTGCGTCGGGCGGTGGACTGCCTGACCGGCAACTTCACCATCTGCCCGCCGGTGCTGTCACAGCGTGCCGCGGTGGCGGCGTTCACCGCGGAGGCCACCGCCGAAGCCGACGGCAACTTGGCGCACTACAGCGTCAACCGCAAGCTGCTGCTCGACGGGCTGCGGGCGATCGGCGTCGACCGGCTGGCACCCACCGACGGCGCGTTCTACGTGTACGCCGACGTCTCGGACTTCACCGACGACTCGCTCGGGTTCTGCTCAAAGCTGTTGGCCGACACCGGCGTTGCCATCGCGCCGGGCATCGACTTCGACACCGCGCGGGGCCACTCGTTCGTCCGGCTCTCGTTTGCGGGACCCACCGGCGACATCGAGGAGGCCCTGCGACGGATCGGGCCCTGGCTACCGGTCAGCGGTTGAAACGCCCTTCGAGGTACTCGGCGCGGCACGCGTTGCGGGCGAGTTTGCCGCTCGTTGTGCGGGGGATGGCGCCGGCGGCGACGAGCCGCACGTCGGCGACGCGGATCTGGTGATGCCGCGAGATCGCGGCGCGCACGGTGTCGGCGATCGGCCCCAGGTCGCGGCCCGCCCCGGCGGCGCGCTCGGCGACGACGACCACCTGTTCGCCGGAGCCGCCGCTGCCGGTAAGGGATGAAACCGCCTCGGCGGGAACGGAAAACGCGGCGACATAGCCGGTGCGGATGGCCGGCGAGGCCTCGCTCACCGTCGTTTCGATGTCGTGCGGGTAGTGGTTGCGGCCATCGATGATGATGAGGTCCTTGATCCGGCCCGTCAGGTACAGCTCGCCGTCGACGTAGACGCCGAGATCGCCGGTGGCCAGCCAGGACCCGTTGTCCGGGGCGCCCTCGGCGTGGCTACCGACCTCGAGACGGGACTGCAGCTTGTTGCCGAACACCCGGCGCGTCTCGTCCTCGCGGCCGAAGTACCCGCGGCCGATGTTGTTGCCGTGCAACCAGATTTCCCCCACGGTGCCGTCGGGCACCTCCGCGCCGTCCGGGTCGGCGATCACGGCCCACTGCCCGAGGATCGGCTGGCCGCACGAGACAAGCGAGAGCGCACCGGGCGCCGTCGGGTCGACGACCACCGCGCGGCCGGCGCCGAGCTGCTCGCGGTCGAGGAAAATCGCGCTCGCCGCGGCGTCCGAGGCGATGCTGGCGACCGACAGCGTCGCTTCCGCCATCCCGTAGGACGGCTTGACCACCGACGCCGGCAGACCATACGGAGCGAACGCCTTGGTGAACTGCTCGATGGCCGCCATGCTCACCGGCTCCGACCCGTTGAGCAGGCACACCACGTTGCTGAGGTCGAGATCCTCCCCCTTGGGCGGCAACCCGCGCTGGGCCGTCAGCTCGAACGCGAAGTTCGGCGCGGCCGCCATCGTGCGTCCCCGGGTTGCCGCGATGCCCAGTTGCTTGATCCATCGGTAGGGTCGGCGCAGGAACGCCATCGGATCCATCAGCGCGACGTGCGCGCCGAAGTAGGCCGTGAACACGATCATCATCAGCCCCATGTCGTGATACAGCGGCAGCCAGCTCACGCATTGGACGTCGGTGTTGAGCCCGCCGTGGATGATCATCTGCATCGCGTTGGTATAGACGGCGCGATGGGTGATCTCGACCCCGGCCGGCGTGCGGGTCGAGCCCGACGTGTACTGCAGATAGGCGAGGTCGTCGGTGTCCCGGACGGGGTCGATGAAGGTCGCGCCGAGCGTCGCGGGTACGGCGTCTACCGCGATCATCCGCGGCCGCTCCTGCGGCGGCAACGTGCGGATGAACGTCCGCACCGACTCGGCCGCCGAGGTCGTGGTCAAGATCGCCGCGGGCCGGCCGTCGGCCAGCACCGCCGCCAGCCGCTCGCCGTGCCCCGCCAACGTCGGCGCGAAGAGCGGGATCGCGACATTGCCCGCATGGATGGCGCCGAAGAAACCCGCCACGTAGTCGAGGCCCTGGGGCGCCAGGATCGCCACCCGGTCACCGGGCTTGGTGACCTGCTGCAGCCGGGCCCCGATGGCGCATACGCGCGACCACAGCTCGTTCCAGCTGAGCTCGTGGATCCGCCCGTCCTGGTCCTGCGAATAGTCGATGAAGCGGTACGCGGGACTGTCGCCCAACAGGGCCCGGTTTTGGTCGAAATTCGACGTCAACGTGACGCCCTCGGGCACCACGATCCCGCCACCGGGGGCAGCGCTGGCGTCTACACTGCCCGAGGCGGCCCCGACAGCATTGCCTGACCCGTGATCCCGACCCACGGTGGGACAGGTTAATAGACGCTCTTAATATTCGGCGAATTTGACAGGCTATCGCGGTGATCACTATTCGGCATCGGCCCGCGGCCGATCACATCGGAACTGGTCTTACGCACCGAGAACCTTGTCGAGGCGGGCCTCGAGCGCACCGCGGTCGCCTAGATCGGCGACGTTGATGGCGAACCGTTCGATGAGGGTGTCGACGACGGCGGCCGCGTCGTCCAGCCGGATTTTCTCGCTGCCGTCGGCGCCGTGGACGGTCAGGTAGCGCCCGGCCAGGTTCAACCGCGCGTCGTCGGTGACGCGCGCGGTCATCAGGCCGGTGACGAAGTGCGACGACGGGTGGGTCGAGACGAACCAGCTGCCGACCTTCAGGTCGATCGCCGGTGCGGTCCTCGTCGTGAACTCGTAGAGCGGCGTCCACTCGCCGCGGATCTGGGCCGCCAGCACCAGCCCGTCGCGGCGGTCCTCGAGCCGGTACGGCTCGAGGGTGGTCTGTTGCACGCTGCCGATCTCGATCCGGATCGGAGAGGTCGGTGTCTGCCCGCCGAAGCCGACGTCGACGAGGTAAGACCCCTGGGAGCCGGGGAAAGTCACCGCCAGAACGGTGTGCGTCTGCGCGGGGAACGGCGCGTCGGGCGGAAGCATCCAGATCACCCGGCCCGCCAATCGCCGGACCCGAAAACCCAGTTCCGACAGCACATAACCCAGTAGCCCGTTCTGCTCGTAGCAGTAGCCGCCCCGGCGCCGGTGAACCAGCTTGTCGGTCAGGGCATCTGGGCCGAGGTCATCGACGGGCGTTCCCGTCAGCGGGTCGAGGTTCTCGAAGGGGATCGCGCGCGTGTGGCTGCTCACCAGAGCCTGCAGCGCGTCGAGCGTCGGCTCGGCGACACCGCGAAAGTCGATGCGTTCGAGATACCCGTTCAGATCCAAGGTCATATCGCCATTCTGACCCGAGGTGCGCGCCGCTGGCTCGCGCCAAACCCGTTGCATCTTTGCTTGATGACGATGGTCGCCGAAAGATACTCCCGCGTGGTAACGGGAGATACTCTTGAGCTCTCTGAGCCGTATGTACGGGAGGTTAAGCGCCCAGGAATGGCCGAAGAACCCAGGTCCGACGGCGTGGCGTCGGTATCCGGCGGGATCGCCGCGGAGCTGGCGGCCGCCGGATTCGAGGATGCGCATCAGGTGGCCCGCGGCGGGGCCGGGGTGATTTATCGGTGCTACGAGACGGCGCTGGGCCGAAACGTCGCGGTCAAGCTGTTGCCGTCGCACATGGACGAGGAGAGCCGGGAACGCTTCCTGCGCGAGGGCTACGCGATGGGCGGGCTGTCCGGGCACCCGAACATCGTCAACATCCTGCGGGTCGGGGTGACCACCAGCAACCGGCCCTACATCGTGATGCCCTACCACGCCGCGGATTCCCTGGCGGTGCGGCTGCGCCGTGCGGGGCCGGTGCCCTGGCCCGAAGCCCTGGGGATCGGTGTAAAGCTTTGCGGCGCACTGGAAACCGCGCACCGGGGTGGAACGCTGCACCGCGATATCAAGCCGGCGAACATACTGATCAACGACTACGGCGAACCGCAACTGAGCGACTTCGGCATCGCCCACATCGAAGGCGGCTACGAGACCGCGACCGGGTTCTTCTCCGGCACCATCGACTACACCGCGCCAGAGGTGATGACCGGCAACCCGGCGACGGTCGCCGCCGACATGTACTCGCTCGGCGCGACCATTTTCGCGCTGATCGCCGGCAACGCCCCGCACGAACGCAGAAAGGGCGAGGACCTGATCGCGCAGTACCTGCGGATCAGCACGACCGGTGTGCCCGACATGCGCCCCGACGGAATACCGGACGCGGTGTGCTCGGCGATCGAGCGGGCGATGTCGCTCGATCCGGCCGACCGGCCCGCCTCGGCCGAGGAATTCGGCCGCGAGTTGCAGGCCGCGCAGCGCCTCAACGGCCTCAAACCCGACGCGATGGCGATCGGCGGCGTCGGTCGGGCGACCACGGACGCCGCGCCCTCCACGAACGGCGGGGAAACGCGACCGCCGGGATCCCTTACCGCGAGCATCCCGCCCACCGCGGGCATGACAGCTCACGAAGGCCCGACCTCGGCGATCGGTGCGCCGGTCGCCCACGACGCGGTGCAGGCCACGCCCTCGCCGCCGTCGGGACCCTCCGCTCAGGATGAGTTTTCGCAGGCGGCCAGCGTGCTGCGCAGCGGGCACGGCGCGGAAACGCAGCCACAGACCCCGGCCGGCGGCCCGCCGGGCCCGCCGAGCGCTCCCGAACAGACTCCTCCCCCTTGGCGCAAACCCCTAGCGCTGCGCATCCAGGAGTGGTTCGCGCAGCCGGGCAAGAGGCGCAGTCGCGTCGCCCTGGTCGCCGTCGTGGTCGTGCTGTTGGTGGTGGGCGCCGTGTTCCTGTGGCTGCGGCCCGACAACGGCACTCGCAAGACGGCCGCGGGCCCGCCGGCCCAGGTGCCGGTCGCGTGGAAGCCGATCACCAACGCCCGCGTCGCGCGCGATGCGGTCGCGACCACCCAGGCCGACGGCACCATCTGGGTCTTCGGCGGCATCCGAAGCGACGGCGCGGCGACCACCAAGCACGAGGGCTACGACCCCGCCATCGACGAATGGAAGGGCGGCGACGATCTGCCGGTGGCGTTGCAACACGCGATGGCCGTGACGTGGATGGGAAACCCGGTGGTGCTCGGCGGCTGGAAGACCGTCAACGGCAAAAAGGTTGCCAGCGACCAGGTTTGGCGGGTGGTCAACAGCCGGTGGGTGGAGCTGCCGCACCTGTTGGCGCCCAGGGCGGCGGCGGCAGCGGCGGTGGTGGGAGACCGCCTCGTCGTCACCGGCGGAGTCGACGCCGGCGGCGCCTTGCTGAACACCACCGAGGTCTTCGACGGCACCGCCTGGAGCCTGGGCGCGCCCATCCCCACCCCGCGCCAGATGCTGGCCGCGGCGTCGGACGGAAAGCTCGTGTACGCGGTGGGGGGAACCACCGGCGACTCGGACCTGACGATGGTCGAGGCGTATGACCCGGCCGCGAAAACCTGGACGACGATGCCCGCGCTTCCGCAGTCACGCAGCGACCTCGGCGTGGCCATCGCCGACGGGCGGCTGGTCGCCGTCGGGGGCGTGTCCGGGGGACAGGTGCTGAAGAGCGTCTCGGTGTTCGACCTCATGACGCGGCACTGGGACGGCCTGCCGGACATGGCGATGGCGCGGCACGGCATGGCCGTCGCCGCGGTGGAGAAGTCGGTATACGCGATCGGCGGGTCGACGGCCGCCGGGGACGGCCAGGTGATTTCGGAGGCCGAAGCACTGAAGCTGCCGGCCCGCCAGATCCAGCCCGCGTCGCAATGGCGTTCCCTGCCCGACGCGCCGACGCCGCGGCTGATGATGGCCTGGACCGTGCTGAACGACAAGATCTGGATCATGGGCGGCCTGCGGGACGGCATGGCTCTCACGACGGTCGAGAGCTACGACCCGCGCACCGGCGCCTGGGAGACCGGACCCCCGTTGCCCATCCCGCTGCACCACGCGACCGCGGCGACCTACCGCGGCGAGGTCGTCGTGCTCGGGGGCGCCAGCGACAACATCGCGGACGGGTCCAACCGGGTCTTCGCGCTGCGCGGCGGCAACTGGGTGGACCTGCCCAGCCTCACGCACGCCCGGGCGGCGCCGGCGGCCGCGGTGGCCGGCGACAAACTCGTCGTCGTTGGTGGCCAGAACGCCAAGCAACTCGTTCCGCAGACCGAGGTGTTCGACGGAAGTTCGTGGACCGACGCCGCCGACATGCCCACCGCCCGCGAACACCTGGCCGCCGTGTCCGACGGCACCTACGTGTATGCGATCGGCGGCAGGTTCCTTTCCTCGGACAAGAACTCCGCGGCGCTGGAACGCTTCGACCCGGCATCGGGGTCGTGGACCCGGCTGGTGGGCATGCCGACCCCGCGCGGAAGCTATGGCGCCACGTACATCGACGGCAGGATCGTGGCGGTCGGCGGCGAAGAGCCCACGATGGTGCTGAACGTGGTCGAGATGTACGAGATCGCCGACGGCAAATGGAGCACGTTGGCCCAGATGCCGACGCCGCGTCACGCCGAGGTGGTGGCGACGGTCGGCAACACCGTCTACTGCATCGGCGGCGCGAATCGGCCGACCCACGAAGGCCCGATCGCGACGGTCGAGGCGCTCGACTTCAAGTAGTCGCGGCCCCTGCCTGGGGAAACGCGCGCTTGTTTTATTCCTGTCAAATATGGGGAACCGGTACGAACGGGCAGCTGCAATACCCACACGAACCGACGGAGCCCCCATGAGTACGACTACCTGGATTGTGATCGCCGCGGTGGTGGCGGTCCTCGTGATCGCTGCGGTGATCGTGGCGGCCAACGCGGCGACGCGTCGGCGCCGCCGGCGGCAGGCCGAGGAGATTCGCGAACAGGCCAAGGTCGCGACGACCCGGGTCGAACGGCGAGAAGCGCTTGCCGAGGAGACGGCCGCCAAGGCGCGTGCGGCTCAGGCCGAGGCCGAAGTCAAGGCCGCCGAAGCCGCCCGGCTGCAAGAACACGCGGCCGCCCATCAGAGCGAAGCCGCGACATCGCGCGAGCACCTCGACGGCCAGTTGAAGCGTGCTGACAAGCTCGACCCGACGGCCAACGACGAATCGCCTGAGGCGCCCGCCGACGGCCATCAGGAATCCGTCGAGCCGGTTCACCACCACCACGCATCGGACTAACCGGGCCGGCCGGCCAGACCCCGGTGGCCCGCCCCCTCAGCGGGCCACCGGGGCGCGCCGGCTACACGAGCTGCAACGCGTCTTCGCGGCATCGGCGGGCGAGCTGCTGCTCGCGCGCGTACAGCATGCCGTAGCTGAAGCCGTTCTCCCCCGGCGTCGTTCCGGCGGCCAACGCCATCTGCCGAAGCGTCCCCGTGGCGACGACGGTGTCTTGGTGGTCACCAAGCAGGCTTTGAATCCGCTTGTAATGCTTGACGGTCCGCTTGCCGCGCTTGTCCAGGGGCCCGCGCAGTTCGGCGGCGTAGCGGGCGCGCTTGGCGGCCTTGCGGGCCCGATGCAGCGTGGCGTCTTGACCGGATTGAGGGCCGGCTTCGAGCGCGGCGGCCAGCCGCCGATCCGCCTTGCGCTCCGCGCGCCGGGACCGCTTGCGCACCGCCTTGGCCGCAATCCGTTGCGCGACGGGCGGTTCGGCGCGCCAACCGCGCAAGACGGCCAGCAGCGCCCGGTAGCGGTCGGAGTCCATGGCCTCGCCAAGCCGGGTGCGGGCGGGAAGCTCGACCGCCCGCAGGTCGTTACGGATCCGCGACCGGACGGGGCCCAAAATCAGTTCGTCGGGCATGCCGTCCAGCGCCTCGGTGAAGCGGCGATCTTGGACCTCGCAATCGCGGACGTCGCCGAGCAGTGCGGCGAACCACTTCAGTTCGCCGTCGGCATTGCCGACCTTCGGCCCGTCCAGCAGTTTGGCGAATACACGCAGGGTGCTCCGCAGCCGCCGGATCGCCACTCGGGTGTCGTGCACGGGGTCTTCACCCCCGCCATGGCGCAGTTCCGCGTCGCCGGTTTCTATTTCGTCGATTTGAGCGCTGAGGTAGTCGGTCAGCGCTCGCCTGGCTGATGAGCGCATACCGCACGCATTCCCGGCGGCCCCCGGCCGCCAAACATCGGCGCGACGCGCTAGAGCCAGGTGTCCTGGGTAGTCGTGGTGAGGAACGCTTCCAGGTCGTCGCGCCACTGGGCGGGCGTCGTCTTGTCCGGTTCGATGCCGGTGTAGTCACCGCGATAGAAAAGCAGCGGCCGCGGCTTGATCTTGGGGGCCTCCGATAGCGATTGCACCGCACCGAAAACCACGAAGTGGTCCCCGCCGTCGTGCACCGACGCCACCGTGCAATCGATGTAGGCCAGGGACCGGTCGATGATCGGTGAACCCAATTCCGAAGGATGCCAGTCGATTCCGGCGAACTTGTCGGGCTCCTTCGAGCCGAACCGGGCCGACACGTCCTTTTGCTTTTCGGTCAGCACGTTGACGCAGAACCGCCCGCTGGCCTCGATGGCCTTCCACGACCGCGACACCTTGGTCGGGCAGAACAGCACCAGCGGCGGGTCCAGCGAGAGCGCCGCGAAAGATTGGCAGGCGAACCCGATCGGCACGTCGTCGTGCACGGTGGTGATGATGGTGATCCCGGTGCAGAACTGACCCAGCACCTGCCGGAAGGCCCGCGGATCGATCTGTGCCGACATGGTTGCCTCGGGCTAGGCTCGGAAGCCAACCGTGAAATCGTGACCCCACAGGCTCACCGCGGTGCTTTCCCGGGCGATCCAGTCCTCATCGGCGACTTGCCGTCCCTCGCAACCGAATTCGACGTCGAACCCGCCGGGCGTCTTCATGTAGAACGACAACATCAGGTCGTTGACGTGGCGGCCCAGCGTGGCCGACATCGGCACCTTGCGGCGCAGCGCCCGGTCCAGGCACAGGCCCACGTCGTCGGCGTTTTCGACCTCGACCATCAGGTGCACGATGCCGCTGGGCGTCTGCCCGGGCATGAAGGCGAGGCTGTGGTGACGCGGGTTGCAGCCCAAGAACCGCAGCCAGACCGGCGCCCCGTCGGCGGGCCGGCCCACCACCTGCGGCGGCAGGCGCATGGAGTCGCGCAGCTTGAAACCCAGCACATCGCGGTAGAAGTGCAGGGTCTCGTCGTCGTCGCGGGTGGTCAAAACCACGTGCCCCAGACCCTGCTCGGCCGTGACGAACTTGTGCCCGTACGGGCTGACGACGCGGCGGTGTTCCAGGGCGGCACCGTGGAACACCTCGAGGCAGTTGCCCGACGGGTCGGAGAACCGGATCATCTCGTCCACCCGACGATCCGCCAGTTCGGCCGCGGTGGCCTCCTTGTACGGGGTGCCCTCCACGTCGAGCCGGTTCCGGATCTCTTGCAGCCCTTCGGCGTCGGCGCATTCCCAGCCGGCCTCGCTCAGCCGGTCGTGCTCACCGGGCACGATGACCAGCCGGGCCGGGAAGTCGTCCATGCGCAGGTACAGCGCGCCCTCGGTACTGCCCTTGCCCTCGACCATGCCGAGCACCTTCAGGCCGTATTCGCGCCAGGCCGCCATGTCGGTGGCCTCGATACGCAGATAGCCCAGCGACCGGATACTCATCGCGCGCCTCCGAGGAAATCAATGGTCAGCTTGTTGAACTCGTCGAACTTCTCCACCTGCGCCCAGTGCCCACACTGCCCGAAAACGTGCAGCTGCGCACGCGGAATCGTCTTCAGCGCCACCAGCGCACCGTCCAGCGGGTTGACCCGGTCCTCACGTCCCCAGATCAGCAGCACCGGCTGGCGCAGCTGGTACACCTCGCGCCACATCATGCCGAGCTCAAAGTCGGCCCCGGCGAACGACATTCCCATCGCGCGCGTCGCGGTCAACGACTCCGGCGTGCTGGCAAGCGCGAAGCGCTGATCGATCAGCTCCGGGGTGATCAGTTTCTGGTCGTAGACCATCACCCGCAGGAAGGCCTCGAGGTTCTCCCGCGTGGGTTCGACGGAGAACTTGCCCAGCCGCTTGACGCCCTCGGTGGGGTCCGGCGCGAACAGGTTCACGCTCAGCCCGCCGGGGCCCATCAACACCAGGCGCCCGGCCCGGTCGGGGTAGTCGAGGGCGAACCGCACCGCGGTGCCGCCACCCAGCGAATTGCCCACCAGCGGAACGCGTCCCAGCTCCAGCTGGTCGAAGAGCCCCTTGAGCGCCCGGGCGGCGTAGCGGTTGAACTGGCCGTGCTCGGCGCGTTTGTCGGAGTGCCCGTACCCGGGCTGATCGACCGCCAGCACGTGGAACCGCTCGGCCAGCACCGCGATGTTGCGCGAGAAGTTCGTCCAACTCGACGCGCCCGGCCCGCCGCCGTGCAGCAGCACCACCGTCTGGTCGTTGCCGACGCCGGCCTCGTGGTAGTGCAGCTTCAGCGGCCCGTCCACGTCCACGTCGGCGAAGCGCGACGTGGACTCGAACGTCAACTCCCCCGTCGTTGCGGTCATCAGACCATCGTGTCGCCGGGCGGCAGCCCGAACTCATTGTTCCCGAAGATCACGTAGGCGCGCTCTGGGTCGTTGGCGGCGTGCACCCGACCGGCATGCGCGTCGCGCCAAAACCGTTGCACCGGCTGGTCAATGCCCAATGCGGTGGCGCCGGACGCCTCGAACAGCCGGTCGATCGCGGCGATCGAGCGCCCGGTGGCGCGCACCTGGTCGCGGCGCGCGCGGGCCCGCAGCTCGAACGGGATCTCCTTGCCCGCGGCCAGCAGCGCGTACTCGTCGGCAACGTTGCCGGACAGCTGGCGCCACGCCGCGTCGATGTCGCTGGCCGCCTCGGCGATGCGGACCTTGGCGAACGGATCGTCCTTGGCCTTCTCGCCGGCGAACGCCGCCCGCACCCGCTTGCCCTGGTGCTCGACGTGCGCGTCGTACGCGCCGTAGGCCATGCCGACGATCGGCGCCGAGATGGTGGTGGGATGCATTGTGCCCCAGGGCATCTTGTAGACCGGGGCGGTGTTCGTCTGGTATCCGCCGGCGGTGCCGTCGTTCATCGCCTTGTAGGACAGGAACCGGTGTCGGGGCACGAAGACGTCCTTGACCACCAGCGTGTTGCTGCCGGTGCCCTTCAGGCCGACGACGTGCCACACGTCGTCGATGCGGTACTCGCTGCGCGGGATGAGGAAGCTGCCGAAGTCCACCGGACGGCCGTCCTTGATCACCGGGCCGCCGACGAACGTCCACGTGGCGTGGTCGCAGCCCGACGACCAGTTCCACGAGCCGTTCACCAGGTAGCCGCCGTCGGTGACCACTCCGGCGCCCATCGGGGCGTACGACGACGAGATCCGCGTCTTGGTGTCGTCGCCCCAGACCTCCTCCTGGGCCTGCTGGTCGAACAGCGCCAGGTGCCAGTTGTGCACGCCGATGATCGAGCTCACCCAGCCGGTCGACCCGCACGCGCTCGCCAGCCGGCGGACGGCCTCATAGAAGACCGTCGGGTCGCACTGCAGCCCACCCCACTGCTGCGGCTGCAACAGGGTGAAGAAACCGATGTCCTCGAGCTCCTGGACCGTCTCGTCGGGCAGCCGGCGCAGGTCCTCCGTCGCCTGAGCGCGCTCCCGGATCTTCGGAAGCAGATCATCGATGGCGGTTAACACCGACTGCGCGTCACGCTGTTGAATGGACGTCACTTACGTTGCCTCCCGGGAGTTCGGACTTACCCAGAAGACTAGAACACGTTCCGATTTGTGTCGAGCAGGGTATTCCTGCGGCTGGTAGCGGTATATATCGGGTTTTCTGTAACATGTTCTAGTTGTGTCGAAAGGAAGGGACGGGTCTTGACGGAAGCGATTCCCGACGAGCCGCTGGGTGACCACGTCCTGGAACTGCAGATCGCCGAGGTGATCGCCGAGACCGACGAGGCGCGGTCCCTGGTGTTCGCTGTGCCGGACGCGCCCGGTGATCCGGGCATCCCGGCGGAGCGGCTGCGGTACGCGCCGGGCCAGTTCCTGACGCTGCGCGTGCCCAGCGACCGCACCGGGTCGGTGGCTCGCTGCTACTCGCTGTGCAGCTCGCCGTTCACGGATGAGGCGCTCACGGTCACGGTCAAGCGCACCGCGGACGGGTACGCGTCCAACTGGCTGTGCGAGCATGCGCAGGCAGGCATGCGCATCCACGTGCTGGCCCCGTCGGGCAACTTCGTGCCGAAGACCCTCGACGACGACTTCCTGCTGATGGCCGCCGGCAGCGGAATCACCCCGATCATGTCGATCTGCAAGTCCGCCCTCGCCGAGGGCGCCGGCCAGGTGACGCTGCTCTACGCCAACCGCGACGACCGCTCAGTGATCTTCGCCGAGGCGCTGCGCGAGCTGTCGGCCAAGTACCCCGACCGGCTCACGGTGCTGCACTGGCTGGAGTCGCTGCAGGGGCTGCCCGGCGCGGCCTCGCTCGCGAAGCTGGCCGCCCCATACACCGACCGACCCGTATTCATTTGCGGGCCAGGCCCTTTCATGGACGCGGCCCGCACCGCTCTGGAGGGGCTGAAAGTGCCTGCGGCGCAGGTGCATATCGAGGTGTTCAAGTCGCTGGAGTCCGACCCGTTCGCGGCGGTCAAGATCTCCGACACCGCCGAGGGAGACCTTCCGCCCGCCACCGCGGTGGTGGAGCTGGACGGCGAGACGCACACGGTGTCCTGGCCGCGCCACGCCAAGCTGCTCGACGTCCTCCTCGCCAAGGGTCTCGACGCCCCCTTCTCCTGCCGCGAAGGGCACTGCGGCGCATGCGCCTGCACCCTGCGCAGCGGCAACGTCAACATGGAGGTCAACGACGTCCTCGAACAGCAGGACCTCGACGACGGCCTGATTTTGGCCTGTCAATCTCGCCCCGAATCTGATTCGGTAGAAGTCACCTACGACGAGTAGGCGCGTAGCGAACCGGAAGGGGTCTCCGATGAACCGGCTGTTACCGGGATTTGCGGTCGCCGGAGCCGTGCTGGCGTTCCTGCCGGGTCCCGTGGCTTCGGCCGCGAGCAACGAGGCCACCACCCTGTTCCCGCTCGACGGGCCCAACCAGCTGGAGACGCACGCCTTCCTCAACTGCTTCAAGGCCGACGGCCACTGCGATTTCATCGTCGGGGCCGATACGCGCACGCCGGACGGCGTGACCGGGTTCCCGCCCGGTCTCTGGGCGCGCCAGACCACCGAGGTTCGGTCGCCGAACCGGTTGGCGTACCTGGACACGCACGCCAACGGCCAGTTCGAACGGGTCCACAAGGCGATGGGGTCCGACGAGATCACCACCGTCTACTTCGGTGACGGACCGCCCGACAAGTACCAGACGACCGGCCGCATCGACTCGGCCGACTGGCAGACCGGTCAGTCGAAGACCGACATCAGCGTCATCCTGTGCACCCACATCCAGGTGGTCTACGGCGGGGTCAACATCACCTCGCCCAGCACCTGCGCGCAGACGACGTTCTCCTAGTACAGCGGGATCCACACACCTTCGAACCAGTAGCCCCAACCCCCGTACTGCCAGTTGAAGATCGGAAGCACGGTGTAGGTGTTGTAGGTGAACGGCGCGAAATAGTCCTGCCCGTAGGACGCGTCAACCGGCGGCCCACTCCAGGGACGGTTCCATCCACCGGCAGGCGGCGGGCCGTTCCAGCCACCGGAAGGCGGCGGGCCCTCCCAATTCGGCGGAGGGGCGCCGGGCGCCGGGCCGTCGCTCCAGCCGTAGCCGCGCTGAACCGGCGGCGGCGGCGCTCCCTGACCCGGAACCCAGAAGCCGTACGGCACGTCGACGGGGCCGCCGATTTGGACGGTGCCGCGCAGGACGGGACCGCGCGGCGGATAGTACGGCTCATGCGGGGGCTGATAGTTGGGCGCGTTGAGGACCGGGCGGGTGGTGGTCGGCTGTGCCCCGCCGTTCCACTGCGAGGGTGACGGCGGCGTCGAGCCGGCGCCCCCGTAACCGGGGCCGGGGTTGGGACTTGTCGAGCAGCCCTTCTCCCAGTTGGGGCACGGCTGCTGCTGCGGTGAGCCGCTCCACGGCGCCCCGGGGGTCGGCCCCGGCGAGCCGTTGCCCCCGTAACCGGGGTTCGGGGCAGGGGCCGGGGTGCAGGTCTTGTCCCAGGCGGGGCACTCGACGGGGAACGGCGACGAGGACGTCGGCCCCGGAGCGCTCCACGGCGAGCTTGTCGGCGTCGTCGACGTCCACGAGGTGGTCGGCGGCGTCGTCGTTATCTGCTTCGACGGGCTCGTCGTGGGCGGCGTCGTCGTTATCTGCTTCGACGTGCTCGGCGGCGTCGAACTCCAGGGCGCCGAGGTCGTCGCCGGCGGGGCGCTGGGCTTCGGAACATTGGATCCCGGCGCAGGCACCGTCCCGGTGCCGCCGTACCCGGGATTGGGAGTGCCGGAGCAGCCTTTCTGCCAGTTGGGGCACGAAGGCGGGTCCAGCGGAGCGGAGCCGGCGAGCCCGGCGTTGACCGCCGTCGCCGACATGCCCAGGCCCGCGGCAACCGCCGCCGCAGCGGCAAGGCGTTTGATGGACATTAGTGGGTCCCCTCTCGGGCTTCGGCCCGAACGACGTCTATGGGCAGGTCACGTCCAACTCGAATGGCTTGCTTACCGGCTTGGGTTGCTGCGGATTGCTGGCATCGGCTCCGGTCGCGGTGCCCTTGATCTGGTAGGACTTGCCGCTGACCGCGGCTCCGGCGTTGCCGCCCTGGCCTTTTGCGGCGTCGGCGTAGCCGAGCGTGACGCCGTCGACGCTGCCCAGTCCGACCGCGTGAACGATCGGCGGGTTGTCGTTGCTGATCACCGCGCCGACACCGTTGGCCGGGTCACCGATGCCGATGTTGATGTTCTTGCCGGCCGGGGTGCAGGTGACCGGTCCGCTGACGTTCTGGCTCTTGCCGTCGACGATGACCTGCGGTCCCGCGGGCGAGTTCGACGCCGGCGTGTTTTTGTTGCCGGAACAGCCGGCGCAGCCCGCGATCACGACGGCCACGCCGGCCGCGCCGGCGACGATCCCACGCTTCACCGCTGCTCTCCTCCGTGTTGTCATCGCGGTGCCCTACTGCGTTGGGCCGGGGATCTGGTACGCGCACCTGCCGGGCTTGTGCTCGGTCAGCGCGACGGGCTGGCCGTCGACTTGAATCGCGCAATCGTGCGGGCCGCCGTTCTTGTCGGTGTAGTTCAACGCCAGGTACGGGTTTCCGGTGACTTGCACGGTCTGCGACCAGGGAATCGACACCCAGGTCGTCGTGCTCGCCGGATACACCGGGGTTCCGGGGTCGGGGATGACGGAGTACACGTCACCGCCGCCCAGGATCCGGTACACGACGGTGTGCTGCGCCGGGTTGGCCTTGGCCGCCGGCAGCATCGGCGGCGACACAGCACTCGCGGCTAGGGTGACGGCCGCAAGCAGACCGGCGACGGCGATTGGCCGCCGGGTAGCGAAATTCGTTGGCATGGCGTTCCTTTCGACACGCACCCGCCGCGGCACGCAGCCCTCGGGCGTTGGTCGGGCGACCGGCACGCGCGCGGTGGCTATAGCTAAAGCCCCGCGCGGCCGCGTCTCAATTAGGGATTTCCCTACACTTTTCGGCGATGGACCCAGCCGACTCACGGCGACGTGATGGGCACCGGCGGCCGGCCGGGTGTCCGCCGCGGAGGACTAGCGGGGCAGGCCGAGCAGCCGCTCCGCGGCGACGGTGAGCAGGATCTGCTCGGTGCCGCCGGCGATGGTGAGGCAGCGGGTGTTGAGGAAGTCGAAGACCGCTTGGTTGCGGATGAGGCCGCCGCCCTCGGCGACGTCCATCGCGTATTCGGCCAACGCCTGCCGGTAGCGGACGCCGATGAGCTTGCGCACGCTGGACTGCGCGCCGGGGTCCTGGCCGCCCACCGCGAGCTGGGCGATGCGCTGGTCCAGCAGCGCGCCCGTTTGGGCGGTGACGATCAACCGGCCCAGCCGGTCCTGCTGGGAAACGTCGAGGTCCAGCTCCGCCAGCGCCTCGAGCAGCTCTTCCATCGGGTTGCCCAGCGCAGTCCCGGAGGCCATCGCGATCCGCTCGTTGGCCAGCGTGGTGCGGGCCAGCCGCCAGCCGTCGTTGACCGTGCCGACGACCATCTCGTCGGGCACGAACACGCTGTCCAGGAAGACCTCGTTGAACAACGCGTTGCCGGTGATCTCGCGCAGCGGCCGAATCTCGATGCCGGGCGATTTCATGTCCACCAGGAAGTAGGTGATGCCCTTGTGTTTCGGGGCGTCGGGATCGGTGCGCGCCAGGCACACACCCCACCGCGCCTTGTGCGCGGCGGACGTCCACACCTTCTGCCCGGTGAGCAGCCAGCCGCCCTCGCCCCGCACCGCTTTGGTGCGCAGCGACGCCAGGTCCGAGCCGGCCCCCGGCTCGGAAAATAGTTGGCACCAAAGGAATTCGCCGCGCAGCGTGGCCGGCACGAACTGTGCGATCTGTTCGGGCGTGCCGTGCTCGAGGATGGTCGGCGCCGCCCACCAGCCGATCACCAGGTCGGGGCGCACCACCCCGGCCGCCGCCATCTCCTGGTCGATCAAAAGCTGCTCGGCCGGTGAGGCGCCGCGCCCGTAGGGCGGCGGCCAGTGCGGCGCCTGCAGTCCGGCCTCAGCCAAAGCGACCTGGCGCTGTTCTTCCGGTAGCGCGGCGACCTCGGCGACGGCGGCGGCGATCTCGGCCCGCTGGTCCTCGACGTCGCTGAGGTCGATACCCAGCCGGCGCCGCACGCCGTCCTGGGTCAGCTCGGTGATGCGCCGCAGCCAGCGCTCGGCCGCGCCGAGGAACCGCCCGATGGCGTGCGCACGGCGCAGATACAGGTGTGCGTCGTGCTCCCAGGTGCAGCCGATGCCGCCGAGCACCTGGATGCAGTCCTTGACGTTGGCCTTCGCGGCGGCGATGCACGTGCTCGCGGCCAGCGCCGCCGCGATCGAGAACTGGTCCGCATCGGACTCCGCCGCGGCCCGGGCCGCGTCGGCGGCCGCGACCTCGGCCTGCTCGGCGCGGCACAGCATCTCGGCGCAGAGGTGCTTGACGGCCTGGAAGCTGCCGATCGGCTTGCCGAACTGCTCGCGCACCTTGGCGTAGGCGACCGCGGTGTCCAGCGACCATCGGGTGACCCCGGCGGCCTCGGCGGCCAGAACGGTCGCGGCCAGTTCCTCGACCCGCCGACCCGCCTCCGCGATGACCGTGGCCGGCGCCGACGTCAGCACCACCCGGGCCAGCGGGACGGAGAAGTCGGTGGCCGGCAGCGGTTCGAGCTGTACGCCCTCGCCGCCGGTGTCGACGAGCAGCCACGTCCCGTCGGCGGGCAGGACGATGACGGCGCCTTCCGCGGCGCCCAGCGCCCACGGCAGGATGCCCGAGGCCCGCGACGTCGCGCCGTCGAACCGCACGTCACCGTGCAGCGCGACCGCGGCGAAGCGTTCGCCCGCGGCCAGCGCGTCCAGCACTTCTTGGTCCTCGACGACCAGGGTGGCCAGGGCCGTGGTCGCGACCGGCCCGGCGACCAGCGCCTTGGCCGCTTCCTCGACCATCGCGCACAGGTCCTCGATGCTGCCGCCTGCGCCGCCGCGCTCCTCCGGAATCGCGACCCCGAACAGCCCCAGGTCGGCCAGGCCGGCGAAGACCGGCCGCCACGCGTCGGGGTTGCCCTGTTCGACGTCGCGGATCGCCGCCGTGCCGCCCGGTCCCGACGTCGAATTGCGCGCCCAGTCGCGCACCAGCGCACGTGCGGCGAACTGTTCGTCGGTGACGGTCGCTACCACCCTTTGGTCCTCCGCGCGCTTGGTTCGGGATGAAGGGCCACTCTGTCTACTTGAAAGCCCACTAGAACGTGTTCTAATAGTGCCAGCGATCGAGCGTCAAGTCGAACGCCATTACAGCAGTACACGTGGTTGTCCTTGCTGCGGGGAGGTGGGAAATTTACGCCCAGCATGCGTATCGTTTGCGGACGAGCCACCCGAATAAGGAGCGCGCCCTCAAATGTCGTCAGCGAACCCAGACTCGGCCGACGTTCCTGACTCGCAGCCGCGCGAGGTCATGAACGTGGCGGTCCTGGCGGAGTCCGAGCTCGGGTCGGAGGCGCAGCGCGAACGCCGCAAGCGCATCCTGGACGCCACCATGGCCATCGCGTCCAAGGGCGGCTACGAGGCGGTCCAGATGCGCGCCGTGGCCGACCGGGCCGACGTGGCCGTCGGAACGCTGTACCGGTATTTCCCGTCGAAGGTGCATTTGCTGGTGTCGGCACTGGGTCGGGAGTTCGGCCGGATCGACGCAAAAACCGACCGCTCCGCGGTCGCCGGCGGCACCCCGTTTCAGCGGCTGAACTTCATGGTCGGCAAGCTCAACCGCGCGATGCAACGCAACCCGCTGCTCACCGAGGCCATGACGCGCGCCTACGTCTTCGCCGACGCCTCGGCGGCCAGCGAGGTCGACCAGGTCGAGAAGCTCATCGACAGCATGTTCGCGCGCGCGATGAGCGACGGCGAACCGACCGAGGACCAGTACCACATCGCCCGGGTGATCTCGGACGTGTGGCTATCGAACCTGCTCGCCTGGCTCACCCGCCGCGCCTCGGCAACCGACGTCAGCAAACGGCTCGACCTGGCCGTGCGGTTATTGCTCGGCGAACACCAGCCCGGCTAAGCCGGCGGCCCGGCGGTGCGGCCCCGGATCAGCTCGGTGTCCAGCAGTTCGACGACGGGCAGGCCCGTCCGGGGCGGCCTCAGCAGCAGTTCGCCCGCCCGATGGCCCTTCTGCAGGCTGGGCTGCGCCACCGTGGTCAATCCGCGGCCGATCGCGTCGGGCACGCCGTCGAACCCGGTGACGGTCATCTGACCCGGCACGTAAATGCCATGCGCGCGAAGGTAATCCATTGCCGACAGGGCCAGGATGTCCGCGGTGCACATCAGCGCGGTGATCCGCGGATTGGCTTCCAGCGCGGCCCTGGCGGCGGCGCCGCCCGATTCGGGTAGGTGCTCGTAGCTTTCCACGACGATCAGCGAATCTGGGTCGACGCCGGCGGCCGTCATCGCCTCCCACACGCCGACGATGCGTTCGCGTTGCACGTCGAACGCCGGCGACCGCAACCGGTCGGCGTCCACCAGGCCCTGCCGTCGGTCCCGGCCCAGCCGCATGGTGAGCAAACCGATCTCACGGTGCCCGAGCCCGAGCACGTAGTCGGCAAGCTCGCGCATCGCCGCCCGGTCGTCGATGCCTACCCGGGACACTCCCGCCAGGCCCTTGGGCTGGTCGACCACCACGACGGGCAGGCGCCGTTGCAGCACCACCTCCAGGTAGGGGTCGTCGTTGCAGGCCGAATACACCACGAAGCCGTCGACCCCGGCACCGAGCACCGCGGCCGTTCCGTCCTCGAGGCTGCGGCTCGCGCCGACGGCGACCAGCAGCAACCCCTGCCCGAGCTCCTCGCACGACTGCGCCACCCCGGCAACGAAATCCCGCGCCGCCGCGTCGGAAAAGAAATAAGTCAGCGGTTCGGCCATCACCAAACCCACCGCGCCGGCCTTGCGGGTCCGCAGTGATCGCGCCACCGGGTCGGGTCCCGCATACCCCAGCCGCTTCGCCGTCGCGAGCACCCGTTCGCGTAGGTCGGCGGAAAGCTGATCCGGCCGGTTGAAGGCATTCGAGATCGTGGTGCGCGAAACCTTCAGTTCGTCCGCCAACGACGCCAGAGTCGCACGCCGGCGCGGTGCGGGACTCCTCACGTTCGGTGACGCTACAGCGGGTCGCCGGTGGGGCGCCCGAGGAGCCGCCGCGCCACTTTCTAATGGAAACGATTTTCATTAGTATTATGGGTCGGGCGCGGGCGGAAGAGGACGAAATGGCAGGCAGTATGGCGCGTCGGCGTTCGGCCGCCCTGATTGCCGTGGCCGGCTTGATCGCGCTCACCGGCTGCGCCGGTCCGGCGCGCCCGCAGGCGGCAACCGTGGTCGCGTCCACCGACGTGTGGGGCAGCGTGGCCAGCGCCGTCACTGGCCGCCACGTCGCCGTCAAGTCCATCCTGACCGGCTCCGATACCGACCCGCACTCGTATGCGGCCAGCCCGTCGGACGCCGCCGCGATCACCGACGCCGCCCTGGTCGTCTACAACGGCGGCGGCTACGACCCCTGGGTGGACCAGGTCCTCACCGGGCATCCGCGCATCAAGTCGGTCGACGCCTATTCGTTCGTCCCGGCCGGCAGCGGGGAGCCGCCGAACGAGCACGTCTTTTACGACCTGGGCGTCGCCAAGTCGGTGGCCTCCTCGATCGCCGACCGGATGGCGGTCATCGACCCGGCCAACGCCGCCGACTATCGGGCCAACGCCGCCGCGTTCGGCCGCGCCGCCGACGCGATCGAGGTCTCCGAGCACGCCATCGCCGGCGCGTATCCCGACGCCGGAGTCATCGCGACCGAGCCCGACGTGGACTACCTGCTGGCCGCGTCGGGCCTGGTGAATCGCGCCCCGGCCACGTTCGCCGCCGCCAGCGAGAACGAGACCGATCCGTCGCCGGCCGACATGGCGAAGGTGCTCGACATGATCAAGCGCCGGCAGGTCTCCGCGCTGCTGATCAACCCGCAGACGTCCAGCTCCGCGGTGAGCGGCCTGGAGGATGCCGCCCGGCGCGCGGGGGTGCCGGTCACCGAGGTGCGCGAGACGCTGCCCGACGGCATCGACTACCTCACCTGGCAGCGCAACACCGTCAACCAGCTGCTGACCGCGCTGCGGTCGAGCCGATAGGCGCGGCCGTGACAGTCGAAGCGGTCCGCGCCGTCGACGGCCATGCCCACAGCGTCTCGCTTTCCGGCGCGCGGCTGGCGTTCGGCGACCGCGTCCTGTGGGACCACCTCGACCTGTCGGTGCGGCCCGGCGAGTTCATCGCCGTGCTGGGCCCGAACGGCAGCGGCAAGACGTCGTTGCTCAAGGTCCTGCTCGGGCAGCTGCCCCTGAGCGGTGGCGTCGCGTTGGTCGACGGCCGGCCGATCACCTCCGGCAGCGGCAGCATCGGCTACGTCCCGCAACACCGCCCGATCGACCGCGAGGTGATGCTGCGCGGCCGCGACCTTGTTCGGCTGGGCATCGACGGACGACGCTGGGGCGCCGCGCCGCTGCGATCATCCGGACGGGCCCGCCTCCGCGCCGCCGTGTCCGAGGCGCTGCGCCAGGTCAACGCCGAACACCTGGCCGACGTTCGGGTCGGCGTCATGTCGGGCGGCGAGTTGCAGCGGGTGCGCATTGCCCAGTCGCTGGTCAGTGACCCGATGCTGTTGTTGTGCGACGAGCCGCTGCTGACCCTGGACCCGGCGAACGCCAAGCTGGTGTCGGCGCTGATCGACCGGCGGCGCCGCGACGCCGGAACCACCGTCATCGTCGTCACCCACGAGATCAACACGATCCTGCCGTACGTGGACCGGGTGCTCTATCTCGTCGACGGCCGCTTCGAGGTCGGGACCGTCGAGCAGGTGATGTCCAGCCAGACGCTCTCGGCGCTGTACCGCGCCGACATACAGGTGGTGAAGGTGCGCGACGGCTACGTGGTCGTCGGCGAGCCGGATGACGGGTGCGTTGGATGAACCGCCGGCTCGCCGACATGCTGCACCACCTGTTCTCCTTTGACCTCACCGCCGACCTGCTCCGCCACGACTTCGTCCAGCAGGCGCTGGCGGCGGGCGCGCTGCTGGGGCTGGTGGCCGGCCTGATCGGGCCGTTCATCGTGATGCGCCAGATGTCGTTCGCCGTGCACGGGTCCAGCGAATTATCTTTGACGGGAGCGGCTTTCGCGTTGTTGGTGGGGTTCGAGGTGGGCGCGGGGGCGTTGATCGGCAGCGCCCTGGCGGCGGCGCTCTTCGGCGTCCTCGGCCAACGGGCCCGGGAGCGCGACACGGTGATCGGCGTAGTCCTGGCTTTCGGGATGGGGTTGGCGGTGCTGTTCATTCACCTCTACCCGGGACGGACGGGGACCGCGTTCGCGCTGCTGACGGGTCAGATCGTCGGTGTCGGCTATACCGGCCTGACGATGTTGGCGCTGGTTTGCCTGCTGGTGATCGCCGTCCTGGTCACGTGTTATCGCCCGCTGTTGTTCGCCACCGTCGACCCCGAGGTCGCGGCCGCGCGCGGTGTCCCGGTCCGCGTGCTGGGCATCGTGTTCGCCGCACTGGTGGGCGTGGTGGCCGCCCAGGCCGTGCAGATCGTCGGGGCGCTGCTGGTGATGTCGTTGCTGATCACGCCGGCGGCCGCGGCGGCCCGGGTGATCTCGTCGCCCGCGGCGGCGATCGTTGCCTCGGTGGCCTTCGCCGAAGTCGCCGCGGTGGGGGGCATCGTGCTGTCGCTGGCACCCGGTGTTCCGGTGTCGGTGTTCGTCGCGACGATTTCCTTTGTCATTTACCTGGTTTGTTGGTTCCTCGGGCGACGTCGCGAGGTCGCCGCCTAGCGTCGGAATAAGCTGGGCGGATGGCCGATATCGACCTCAACGCCGACCTGGGCGAGGGCTTTGGCGTCTGGCGCCTGGGCGACGACGACGCCATGCTCGGGATCGTCAGCAGCGCCAACGTGGCGTGCGGATTCCACGCGGGCGACCCCGCCGGCCTGCTGCGGGTCTGCCGGTCGGCCGCCGAGCGCGGCGTGCGCATCGGCGCCCAGGTGAGCTACCGCGACCTGGCCGGGTTCGGCAGGCGTTTCATCGACGTCGCGCCCGAGGACCTGGTCGCCGACGTGGTGTATCAGATCGGCGCGTTGCAGGCGATCACGCGGGCGTCCGGCTCTGCGGTGTCCTATGTCAAACCCCATGGGGCGCTGTACAACACGATCGTGACCCACCGGGAACACGCGGCCGCGGTCGTGGCGGCGGTGAGCCTGGTGGACCCGGCGCTGCCGGTGCTGGGGATGGCGGGTTCGGCGTTTTTCGAGGAGGCCGACCGGATCGGCCTGCGTGCGGTGGCAGAGGCATTCGCCGACCGCGCCTACCGGCCCGACGGCCAGCTGGTCTCACGACGCGAACCCGGCGCGGTGCTGCACGACCCGGCGGCGATCGCCGAGCGCGTGCTGACCATGGTGACCTCGGGGCGGGTCACCACGACCGACGGCACGCAAATCGCCGTCGGCGTGGAATCGGTTTGCGTGCACGGCGATTCGCCGGATGCGGTAAGTATCGCGACTGCGGTGCGCGATCGGCTGACGGCCGCCGGTATCGAGCTGCGGGCGTTCTGCTGATGCGCGCCAAACTCGGCCGCCCCGATCTGGCGCACTACGCGGACCGCTTCGACGTGCCCACCGCGGCACCCGACGCGCCGCTGTCGGCGACCTGGATGGGGGTGGCGACGTTGCTGCTCGACGACGGGTCGTCCGCGCTGATGACCGACGGCTACTTCTCGCGCCCAAGCCTGGCGCGGGTGGCCGCCGGCAAGGTGTCGCCGTCACCGGCCCGCGTGGACGGCTGCCTGGCCCGCGCCAAGGTGTCCCGGCTGGAGGCCGTGATCCCGGTGCACACCCACATCGACCACGCGCTGGACTCCGCGCTGGTCGCCGACCGCACCGGCGCGCGGCTGATCGGCGGCCAGTCGGCCGCCAACGTCGGGCGCGGATACGGGCTGCCCGACGACCGCATCGTCGTCGCGACGTCGGGTGAGCCAATTCATCTGGGCGCCTTCGACGTAACGCTGGTGGAATCGCACCACTGCCCGCCGGACCGGTTCCCCGGGACGATCGACGCGCCGCTGACCCCGCCGGTGCGGGCGTCGGCCTACCGCTGCGGTGAGGCGTGGTCGGCGCTGGTGCACCATCGGCCGTCAGACCGCCGGCTGCTGATCCAGGGCAGCGCGGGTTTCGTCAAGGGCGCGCTCGACGGGCGGCGTGCGGACGCGGTGTACCTGTCCGTCGGACAGCTCGGCCTGCGGCCGCGGTCCTACATCCTCGAATACTGGGCCGAGACCGTGCGCGCCGTGGGGGCACGCCGGGTGGTCTTGATCCATTGGGACGACTTCTTCAGCCCGCTGTCAAAGCCCTTGCGCGCCTTGCCGTATGCGGGCGACGACCTGGACGTGTCGATCCGTGTGCTGGACGAGCTCGCCGCGCACGACGGCGTCGCCTTGCACATGCCGACGGTGTGGCGGCGCGAAAACCCCTGGGGATAAAGAAGTTACCCCGCTCGGGCGGTCGGAGCCGTTTCCGGCATCGCCGTCAGGTAGAGCGCAAAGCCGATCGCGGCGATGGCGCCGAGCGACATGAACGCGACCCCGTAACCCGCCGCGACGACGATCCCGCCGGCGGCGAAGTTGGACAACGACGCGCCCACGCCCCACGCGGTGGTGATCGCGCCCAGGCTGACGTTGAAGCGACCCGTTCCGTGCGTGAGATCCTGCACCACGAGTGGGAACAACGCCCCGAAGATTCCGGCCCCGACGCCGTCTAACAGCTGAACACCGACGAGCCAGTACGAGTTGTCCCACAGCGGGTAGAGAAACGCGCGGACGGTCAATACGGCGAAGCCGACGAGGAAGATCGGCTTTCGGCCCCAGCTGTCCGCCTTGGCGCCGACGACGTATGCCACGGGCACCATGACGACCTGCGCCGCGACTATGCATGCCGACATCAGCGCCGTCCCGACCGCTTTGTTGTGCAGGGCCAACTCCTGACCGACAAGCGGCAGCATCGCGGCGTTCGCAAAGTGGAAGGCGAAGACCACGACCGCGAAGATCAGCAGTGGTCGATTGTGCAGCAGCACCGCGAATCCGGACGGTTGCCCGTGCCGTTCACCCACCGCCTTGTCCATGCCACGGGCCATGTCGTCGTCGATGGCGTCGCGCGGGACGCGCAGCGTTGCGACGACGCTGATCGCGGCCATGACCGCCAGCAGCCAGAAGACCACCACCGGGCCGAAAAAGTAGGCGAGCCCGCCGGCGACGCCGGCGGCCGACGCCGTGCCGGCATGCCGGAACGATTCGTTGCGTCCGATCCGCCGGGAGAACAGCCGCGGCCCGACGATCCCCAGCGTGATCGCGGCCAAGGCGGGATTGAAGATCGAGCCCGCGATCCCGGTGACGGCTTGCAGGAACGAGATCGTGTAGAAGCCGGGCAGCAGCGGCATCGCCAGCGCGGCGGCGGCGACCCCGACCGCGCCGGCGATCACCAGCGCTCGCTTCGCGGTCGTCTTGTCGACCAGTGCCCCGACGGGTGTCTGCGCCACCACCCCGGCGATACCGCCGACGGCCATGACGAACCCGATCGACGCCTGATCCCAGTGATGCGTCAGCAGCAGGTATACCGATAGATACGGACCCAGTCCGTCGCGGACATCGGCCAACGAGAAGGCCATCAGGTCGAGCGCGTGCGCCGTTCGTCGCGGAAGCGCCTCCGCGGCAATTGGCTCCGTCATCGATCCGAAGGCTAATCGAAACGTTGCCGCCAGGCGAAGTCGATGCTGCCGCACCGCAATCCGCTACAGCAGGTAATATCCGTCGCTTGATCCGTGATCGTGTTTTGTTGTCACCACATTCAACGTTAGGAGCGGCCTGAGCCATGGCCCTGGCCTTCGGCCTCCTGCTGCTCGCTGTCGTGCTGGTGTTCGCGGTTGCCCGCCCGAGGGGTTTGCCGGAGGCGGTGGCGGCGGTTCCGGCGGCGCTCATCGTGATCGCGGTCGGCGCGATCTCGGTGCGTCAGGCGGCCCAGGAGGTGGCCGGGCTGTCGGGAGTGGTCGCCTTCCTGGGCGCGGTCCTGGTGCTGGCCAAGCTGTGCGACGACGAGGGGCTGTTCGAGGCGGCGGGGGCCGCGATTTCGCGGGGGCGCGTCTCGTCGGGCGGCCTGCTGCGGCGGGTGTTCGTCGTCGCCTCGCTGATCACCGCCGTGCTGAGCCTGGACGCCGCGGTGGTGCTGCTGACACCGGTGGTCCTGGCCGCTGTCCGCCGGCTGCGCACCCCGCCGCGGCCCTACGCCTACGCCACCGCCCACCTCGCCAACGGCGCCTCGCTGCTGCTGCCGGTGTCGAACCTGACCAACCTGCTGGCGTTTCACACCGCCAACGTGTCGTTCACCAGGTTCACCGCGCTGATGGCGCTCCCGTGGCTGGGCGCGGTGGCGGTGATCTACGCGGTGTTTCGCTGGTTTTTCGCCGGCGACCTGCGCGTCCAGCCCGCCGCCGAGGAAGTCGGCCCGGCGCCGCGGCCACCGGTGTTCGTGCTGGTGGTCGTGGGGCTGACCCTGGCCGGTTTCGCGGTCGGCCAGTCCGTCGGGGTCGCCCCGGCGTGGGTGGCGCTCGCCGGCGCCGCGGTGCTGGCCGTGCGCAGCCTGAGCCGTCGGCACACCTCCGTGGCCGAGATCGCGCGCTCGGCGCACGTCTCGTTCCTGGTGTTCGTGCTGGCGCTGGGCGTCGTGGTGCGGGCGGTCATGCTCAACGGCATGGACAGGGCCATGACCGCCGTACTGCCGTCCGGTTCGGGACTGCTCGCTCTGCTCGCGATCGCCGCGATAGCCGCCGTGCTGGCCAACGTCGTCAACAACCTGCCCGCGACGCTGGTGCTGCTGCCGCTCGTGGCGAACGGCGGTCCGGTGGCGATTCTGGCGGTGCTGATCGGGGTGAACGTCGGCCCCAACCTGACGTACGTGGGGTCGCTGTCAAACCTGTTGTGGCGCCGCGTGCTTCGCCGGCACGACGTCGACGCCGGCGTCGGCGAGTACACCCTCCTCGGGCTGTGCACGGTTCCGGCGGCCCTAGTGGTCGCGGTAGTCGCGCTGTGGGCCTCGGTGCGGCTGGTGGGCGCATAGTTGGCGCGAGCAGACGCAGAATCGCACAAAGTGGGACTAATTCATGCGATTTTGTGTTCCCCCGCAAGCGGGAGGTGCCCCCAGCTCGCGGTTCTAACCGCCGGCCGGTCCCGATCGCACGATCGAGGCGAGCTCCTCGCGGGATTGCGCCCCCACCCGCTGGCAGGCCCGGTAGATGTGGCCCTCCACGGTGCGCACCGACATGACCAGCTTCTCGGCGATCTGGCGGTTGGACAGACCGGCGACGACGAGTTCGACGACATCGCGCTGGCGCCCCGACAACTTGAGCCCCTCCGGGGTGCGCAGGGCCGGTGTGCAAAGACCGCCGCATTCGTCGGCCAGTTCCCTCGCCACCGCCGCGGCATAGAGCGCGCGCTTGTGCTGCTGGCCTGCGGCGAACGCGACGGACGCCTGCGCCGCCGCGTCGGCGGCCGCGGCCTTGTCACCGATGCCGCGGTAGGCCGCCGAGGCCGCCAGCAGACCTTCGCCGTCCCCGCCGAGCAGGGCCTTGGCGTGCAACTCAACCGCGTCGGCCAGCGGCAGCGACAGCGCCTCGGCCAACTCCCGGGCGCGGGCCGCCCCGGACGCGTCGCCCCACTGCGCCGCGGCCTGTATGCACGCCAACTCGTGCGTGGGCTGGCCGCGCTGGCGGGCGAGTTGTGCCGCTTCCTGTGCGCCGGCGACGGCCTCACTCAGGCGGCCGCTTGCCGCCAACGCCCACCCGCCGGCCAGCGACAGGCCGGTGTGCATGAACAGGTAGTCGGCCGGCACCGCCGAGCGCGCCCCGGCCGCCGCGTCGTTCGCTTCACCGGCCTGGCCGAGCTTGGCGTGCGCCTCGGCCAGCGCGAAGTAGCTCGCCGCGCGCAAACCCGTTGTGACGGCATGTATTTGGACTCCCGCAACCGCTTCGTGTAACAGCCGGACCGCGTCGGTGACGGCGCCGCGGGCCAGGTCGGCGTTGCCGATCAGGAGGGCTAGGTTCGCGTAGGCCAGGCCGGGAACGTCGCGGGCCGAGTCGGCCAATTGCCGGGCCGTGCCGACGAATTCGTCGATGCGTCCGGTCAGCCGGCAGGCCCGTCCGTACACGGCGCCGAACCAGAACCGCAGCGGCGACGCCTGAAACGACGTGGTCGCGCGCCGCAGCGCCTGCTCGGCGACGGCGGCGAGATCGTCGACCTCACCCCGCGCCCCCATCGCCATGATCAACGCGAGCGAGGCCAGCAGGGCGTGCAGATCCGGCAGGGCGCCGAAAGCCAGGGCAACCCGTGCCCCTTCGGCCGCCGACTCGCAGCGCGCCGATATCGCGTCCAGGCAGGCCTGCGCCGCCACGCGCTCGGCCACCTGCGCCTCGGTCTCCGGGCGGCCGGCGAGGTCATCGAGAATCGCCGACGCGGCGGCGGGCTCGCCGAGGATCCACATCAGGTTGATCGCCCGTATCGTCGCCCAGTGATGACCATCGGGCCCGTCGACCATTTCACGCAGCGCGACCTCCGCCTGATCGCCGCGTCCGAGCAGCACCAGGTTCATCGCCCGAACCCCGGCCGCCCCCGGTGCCCCCACCCGCGCGGCGGCGGTCGCGAACCGGTCGGCCAGGTCCAGATCGAGCAGCGTCATGGCGTGGCGCGCCGATTCCAGATAGAGCTCGGGTTCGGGGTCGAGGTCCGATTCAAGCCGCAACAGTGCCCGGCGAACGGTGGCCTGCATGTCGGTGTCGACACTTTTAGCCAACCGGCTGGCCAGCTTGCCCCGGATCGACGACAAATACATCTCACCGGCGCTCGCGCGGCGAAGCTCACCGAACAGCGGGTGCGCCAGCCGGGCCATCAACCCGCCGGCGGTGCGCTCGACGCTTACCAGGCCCATGCTTTCGGCGACCGCCAGGTCGCGGCGGGGCACCAAGTCACACAGCACGTCGACGGCGAGTGGCTCGCACTGCGACAGCATGTCGATCACCAGCGCCAGCTTCGGGCTGAGCCTGCCCAGCTGGCGGCCCACCGTGTCGGACAGGCTCGGCGACACCGCGACGTCGCCGTCCCACATCCACACCCCCGCGACTTCCCGCATCTGCCCCGCCGCCACCTGATCGGCAAGCAACTGGCGCAGGAACAGCGTGTTTCCGCCGGTCAGCTTTCGGAACCGGGCCGCGCAACGCGCGTCGATGGGACCGCCCAGCGTGCTCTCGATCGCCTCGCGCGTGGCCGCGGCCGAAAGCGGTTCGAGATCAAGGCGAGCCAGCAACCCCTCCTTCCACAAGGCCGTCACCGCGTCGGGTTCCTCACTGCCGGTGCGGATGGTCATCACCAGCCGCACCCCGCCCGACCGGGCCAGCTCGTGTACGACGAGCGCGGACAGGCCGTCCAGCAGGTGCGCGTCGTCAACCCCGACCACCACGCGGCCGCGCCGCTGTTGTGCGACAAAGGAATTGATCACGCGCCGCACGTTGGCCAGCGGATCCGACATCGCCTCGCCCAGCAAGCCGATGAACGCTCCCAGCGGCAGCGCACGCGCGGATTCGGTGCCGACGATCCATTGCGTGCGCTCACCCGCCGCCTCGGCGCGCCGCAGCGCTTCGCGGGCCAGCCAGGTTTTGCCCACACCGGCCGCTCCGGCGATCACCACGCCGGAGTGGTTGCCAGCGCCGCCCAGGGCGCGACGGACGACAGCAAGTTCGCCGTCCCGCCCGGTCAGCGGTTTAGCGCTGATCACTCGGCGACTATAACCGGTTGTATCCGCGTCTAACAGGCCATTTCACCCGCGTTTCGGTGCCGGCCGCGCAAGGCCGGCACCGAAGTCGGGTAGCCGACTACGCTATCGGCGCCCAAAGTTTGCTGTGAACATCACTTTCGTCAGTTGGCGGCTCGGCGAAGGCGGTGGATTGTGGCGAACCTCAAGACCAAAATCGGAGAGCACGCGGTGGTGCTGGGAGCGAGCATGGCCGGTCTGTTGACGGCACGCTCGCTCGCCGGTTTCTTCGACACGGTGACGGTCGTGGAACGCGACCCGCTGCCCGACACCGACGATGTCCGCCGGGGCGTCCCGCAGGGCCGGCACCTGCACGCCCTGCTGCCCCGCGGCGCCCAGGTGATCGAGGAATTCTTCCCCGGCGTGCTCGACGAGTTGGTGCTCGACGGCGCGCAGTACTTCGACGGGCACGACCTGTCGCGGCTTCACTACAGCGTGGGCGGGCACCTGTTGGCGCAGAACGGCACCGCCCCCTCGTTCACGGCCTACTGCGCGACGCGGCCCTTCGTGGAGGGTCACGTCCGCCGGCGGGTCCGCGACATCCCGAACGTGACCCTGCGCGACGAACACAACATCGTCGGGCTGACCGCGACACCCGATCACCGGCGCGTCACGGGCGCACGGGTTGTCAGCCGCCGAACCGGCGAATGCGCCGTGCTGATGGCCGATTTGGTGGTCGACGCCACCGGGCGCGCCGCCCACACCCCGGGGTGGCTGGAGGGCCTGGGATACGACCGCCCGCCCGAGGATCGGGTGGTGGTGCATTTGACCTACGCGAGCCAGCTGCTGCGCATGGCGGCGGACGCGCCGCGCGAGCTGGGCTTCCTCGTCGGCATCGTGCCGGGCACGCCAAGAGGGGTCGGGCTGCTCCACTGTGAGAACGACACGTGGATGTTCACCGTGATCGGCATCGCCGGTCAGGAGCCCGGCGGCGACCTGGACGCCATGTGCGACTTCGTGGACGACTGCGCACCCGCCCACCTGCTCGACGCGGTGAGACGCGCCGAACCGATCGGCGAGCCGGTGCGGCACAAGATGCCGTGCAGTCAGTGGCGTCGTTACGACAAATTGCGCCGCTTCCCCGAGGGCCTGCTGGTCACCGGCGACGCGATCTGCAGCTTCAATCCGGTCTACGGCCAGGGCATGACGGTGGCCGCACTCGAGGCGCTGGCGCTGCGCGACTGCTTGTCGAGCGGCACAGCGGACTTGGCGTGGCGTTTCTTCCGCGCGGCGGCGGTGCCGATCCGCCAGGCCTGGCAACTGTCGACCAACCCGGACCTTGCGTTGCCCGAGATCGAGGGCACCCCGCCGCTGTCCGCGCGACTGCTGAACGGATACCTGGATCGCGTTCTCACCGCGGCGGAATCCGACCTCGCCGTCGTGGACCAGTTCGTCAGGGTGACCTCGCTGGTGGACCCCGCGACGCGGCTGCTGCGCCCCGGGATGATCTGGCGCGCGGTCCGCGCGCGCCGCCAACGCCCGGACGGCATCGGAAAGCAGGGAGGCGCCGTCAGCGTTCGGGCCGAAGGGCGCCCGACGGATGCGGCCGATTACAGCATCATCTCCTGGTGAGCGCCCTATCGTAAGGCGCATGACGGCCCATTTGGCATGCGCGAGGTGCGCCGCCGAACTGCGGCCGAGCGCGAAGTTCTGCGACGAATGCGGCACGCCAACTGCGGTGGCGAGCACGCCGGCGGAGTACAAACAGGTAACTGTTCTGTTCGCCGATGTCGTGCACTCGATGGACATCGCCACCGCGGTGGGCGCGGAGCGGTTGCGCGAGATCATGACGGAGCTCGTGACGCGGGCTGCGGCCGTGGTGCAGCGGTACGGCGGCACTGTGGACAAATTCACTGGAGACGGCATCATGGCCGTGTTCGGCGCACCCGCAGCATTGGAGGACCATGCGCTGCGCGCCTGTTTGGCGGCGCTGGGCATTCAGGAAGAGGTCACCCGCCTGGCCACAGAGGTTGGGCGCCGCGACAATATCGACCTGAGGCTACGCGTCGGGCTGAATTCCGGCCAGGTTATTGCCGGTGAGATCGGCCCTGCCGCAATGGGTTACACGGCCATCGGCGAACAGGTGGGGATGGCGCAGCGGATGGAATCGGTCGCGCCACCCGGCGGTGTGATGCTCAGCGAGTCGACGGCCCGGCTCGTCGACGGCTCCGCCGTCCTGGATGCACCACAACTGGTGCGCATCAAGGGCGCCGAGGACGCAATGCCCGCGCGGCGGCTGCTCGGCGTGGCCGAGGGGCGGGGTGCTTCTTCGTATACGGCGTTGGTCGGCCGCGAGTGGGAAGTGACCACGCTGACTGCAATGCTCGACCGCGCGCGCACGGGGCGTGGTTCGGTGGTCGCGGTGGTCGGCCCGCCCGGGATCGGCAAGACACGGCTCACCGCCGAAGCCACCAAGATTGCGAAAAGCTTTGGGGTCGAAGTCTTCTCCACCTTCTCTGAAGCTCACGCCGCTGATGTCCCGTTCCACGCCGTGGCGCGTCTGCTGCGCGTAACCGGCCGGTTGAGTGGTCTGGACGACCAGAGCGCGCGGGCCCGGGTGCGGGAGCAGTTTCCGGACGCCGATCCGCAGGACCTGCTGCTGCTCGATGACTTGGTGGGCATCGCCAATCCCGAAATGGAGCTGCCCAAGATTGACCCGGATGCGCGCCGGCGGCGGTTGACGACACTGCTCAACTCAGCGCAGCTCGCCCGCGCCGAACCCGCGGTCTTCGTCGTGGAGGACGCGCACTGGATCGACGAGGTCAGCGAATCCATGATCGCCGACTTTCTAGCGGTGATCCCTCAGACCCCTTCGCTGGTGCTAATCACCTATCGCCCCGAATATCACGGAGCCCTGGCGCAAGTCGGCGGGGCGCAAACCATCGCCCTGGCTCCACTGAGCGATACCGAAACTGCGACGCTAGTCAGCGAGCTGTTGGGTGGTGATCAGACCGTTTGGCAGGTCGGTGAGATGATCGCCCAACGAGCAGGCGGCAACCCGTTCTTCGCCGAAGAGATCACCCGCGATCTTGCGGAACGCGGTGTGCTCGTCGGCGAAAGCGGCCGCTATAAGTGTGATGTCGACGTAGCCGAGGTCAGCGTGCCCGCGACGCTTCAGGCAACGGTCGCCGCACGTATCGACCGGCTCGGCGCCCCCGCCAAACAGACGCTTGCCGCCGCATCGGTCGTGGGCGCTCGCTTCAACCGTGACCTGCTGGCCAGCCTGGACGTCGAACCGGCTATCGACGAGCTGATCGCCGCTGAGCTCGTCGACCAGGTGCGGTTCACCCCGCAGGCCGAATACGCGTTCCGGCATCCGCTGATCCGCACCGTCGCCTACGAATCACAACTCAAGTCCGACCGGGCACTGATGCACCGCCGGCTGGCCGCGGCGATCGAAGCCGACTATCCGGAGTCGACTCAGCAGAACGCCGCACTGATCGCCGAACACCTAGAGGCGGCCGGGGATCTGCCCGCCGCCTACGGCTGGCACATGCGCGCGGCGAGCTGGGCTACCAACCGCGACATCAACGCAGCGCGGCTCAGCTGGGAACGCGCCATGAATATCGCCGACGCCCTAGCCGACGATTCCCCGGATCAAATAAGCATGCGAATCGCTCCCCGTACTTTGTTGTGCGGGACGGCCTTTCGTGTCCATGCGAATGTTGGCGACGCGCGATTCGAGGAATTGCGCCAGCTCTGCACCGCCGCCGGCGACAAGGCGTCACTGGCCGTCGCGATGGTGGGGCGTTTGGCCGAGCATGCCTACCGGGGCCGCGCGCGCGAGGCGTCGCAGCTGGCAGCCGAAGCCTGGACCCTCATTGAGTCGATCGACGATCCGACACTCACAGTGGGGCTCTCCTCCGTGCCGATCTACGCGAAGATGGAGGCCGCCGCATATGACGAGGTGCTGCTCTGGTCGCAACGGGTGGTGGACCTGGCCGAGGGTGACCCATCCAAGGGGCAATTCATTCACGGGTCTCCGCTAGCGCTTGCCCTGACAAGCCGTGCCCTTGGCCGGTATTGCCTCGGCATTCCTGGATGGCGTGACGACCTTCGGCACGGTATCGCCATGGCTCGCGACGCTGACCCTTTGACCTACGCCGCATCCGTCACCTACGCCTATGGCACGACGATTCCGACGGGGGTGCTGAGACCCAACGATGTTGTGATGCAAGAGATCGAGGAAGCCTTTGACCTCGCAGAAAGATCCGGTGACGATTTCGCGTTGGCCCACGCGCAGGTGACGCTGGCCATTGCACTTGTGCACCGCCCAACGGTTGCCGAGCGTGACCGCGGCGAGCGGCTCTTGGCGGAGGTGCAACACGTATTCTTGCGTGATCAACACCATCTGGGCGATGTGGCTATCGTCGAGGCATATTTGGCACGTGAAATGGCTCGGCGTGGCGAGCACGATAGCGCAATAGGCCTTGTGCGGGACGCGACCGAAAAAGTGAGGTGCAACGGACAACTGCTGGGGTGGGGCATCATGACGACGGGTGTCTTGGTCGAGGCTCTGCTCGAACGTAGGGCCCAAGGCGACGTGGCCGAGGCCGAGGCCGCAATCGAACAGTTAGCGGCTGCACCGTGCGCCTTCCACCATTTGTTGCGCGAGGTTTTTCTGTTGCGACTCCGCGCTCTACTGACCCGTAGCCGAGGTGAATGGGACGCTCATGCCGATCTCCGCGGTCGCTATCGCGACATGGTGGAATCGCGTGGCTTCGAGGGACATATCGACTGGGCCGGGGCGATGCCCGACTAACCGCGGTGATAGGCCGGCGGCAGCGGCATGCCGAGCCCGGCCATGACACCACGCGCCCGCGTCGGAAAGTCGGTGATGATGCCGTCCACGCCATAGGCGATCTGCTGCCGCATGGCGTCGGCGTCGTTCACCGTCCACGGAATCACCTTGAGTCCCAAGGAATGCGCCCGATCGACATAGGGCTTGGCGCTGACCAGCGCATAACTCGGCGAGACTGCGTTGGCGCCCACCATCAGCGCCCCGATCATCGGGTCACCGACGGCGCCGGCATCGATTCCGTTCAGCCACGGCGAGCCCGGCGCCCAGGTCTCCTCGTCGTACAAGGCCACCAACGGAATTGACGGCTCGGCCCGGTGCACCATGGGCAGGGTGCGCCAGTCGAAACTTTGAATCTCCACGCGATCGGTCTTACCCGCCGACCGGACGACGGCCAGTATCACGTCGACGAACTCCTCCGGCTCGGCCGATTCACCCGGATGGCCGGCCTCCACCTTGGTTTCGACGTTGTAGCGGACTTGGGCCCGATACGCGTCGGCCAGCGCGAAGACCTCCGGCAGGGTGGCGATCTTGTTGCCGCGCACCACCTCCGCGTCGGGAAACTCGGTCAGCCGCTTGCCGCAATCGAGCGTGCGGATCTGCACCAGGGTGAGCTCGTGCACCAGCTTTCCGACGTAGGGGTAGGCCGGGTCGCCGGCGAACGCCGGTCCGGTGTCCGCGCATTTGTCCGCCTGGATCGTCGGGTCGTGCCACGCCAGCGGCTGGCTGTCCTTGGACAGGACGATGTCGAGTTCCAGTGTGCTGACGCCGAGTTCGAGCGCCTTGGCGAAAGCCCGCAGCGATTCCTCGGTCGTCTCGCCGCGCCCGCCGCGGTGGGCCTGCAGGTCGAAGTCGGGCGGTTGCGCTGCGGCGGGTGGCGCGAGGAGCACCGCAAGCACGGCCAGCGAGCAGAACCAAAAGCCCCGAAATCGTCGGCCTGTCGGGGGCTTTTGCGTTCCCCCGCAAGCGGGAGGTGCCCCCGGCCCGGCCAGAGAACTCAACCCCTGCGCTGGCGCGCTATTTCGGCGAGCACCACGCCGGCGGCCACCGAGGCGTTCAGCGATTCGGTCCGCCCCGCCATCGGGATCGAGACCACCTCGTCGCAGGTCTGCCGCACCAACCGCGACAGGCCCTTGCCCTCCGAGCCGACGACCACCACCAGCGGGTCGGTGCCGTCCAGGTCGTCGAGCGCGGTGTCGCCGTCGGCGTCCAGCCCGATGACGCGCAAACCGCCGTCGGCCCAGTTCGTAAGCGCCCGAGTGAGATTCGGGGCCCGCGCCACCCGCAGGCGGGCCGCTGCCCCGGCGCTGGTGCGCCAGGCCACCGCCGTCACCGAGGCGGATCGCCGCTGCGGGATCAGCACGCCGTGGCCGCCGAACGCCGCGACCGATCGGACGATAGCGCCGAGGTTGCGCGGATCGGAGATGTTGTCCAGCGCGACCAGCAACGCGGGCGGGGTCTCGCGAGCGGCCGCGAGCAGGTCGTCGGGATGGGCGTAGTTGTACGGCGGCACCTGCAGTGCGATGCCCTGGTGCAGGTGGTTGGTGGTCATCCGGTCCAGGTCGGTGCGCGGCACCTCGAGGATCGCGATGCCCAGATCCGCTGCGCGGGAGACGGATTCGGTGAGGCGTTCGTCGGCCTCGGTGCCCAGCGCGACGTAGAGCGCGGTCGCGGGCACGCCGGCGCGCAGGCACTCCAGCACCGGGTTGCGGCCCAGCACCGTTTCGGTCTCGTCGGTGCGCTTGGCGGGCCGGCGCGGCTGGGACTGGGTGCGCCGGGCGGCGGGATGGTTGGGACGCAGGTGCGCGGGCGGGGTGGGACCGCGGCCCTCCAGCGCGCGGCGGCGCTGACCGCCCGAGCCGACGGTGGGGCCCTTCTTGGTGCCGGATTTGCGTACCGCCCCGCGGCGCCGCGAGTTACCGGCCATCTACTTGACGTCACCGCCCAACGTCCATTGCGGGCCGTCGGCGGTGTCGGTGACCTCGATGCCGGCGTTCTTGAGCCGGTCCCGGATCTCGTCAGCCAGCGCCCAATTGCGTTGCTGGCGAGCCTTTTCCCGGTTTTCGATTTCGGCCTGCACCAGCACGTCGACGGCGGCCAGGGCGGCCGACGTCTCGTCGCGGGTCTCCCAGCGTTCGTCGAGGGGGTCGCAGCCCAGGATGCCCATCATCGCGCGGATCGCGCCGGCGTGCTGCAGCGCGCCCTCGTGGTCACCGGACTCCAGCGCCCGGTTCCCCTCGGCGCGGGCGTGGTGGATCTCGGCCAGCGCGACCGGGACCGCCAGGTCGTCATCGAGCGCCTCGGCGAACTTCGGTGTCCATTCGCCTGGCTCGACAGCACCGACCCGGCTGCGGACCCGGTGCAGGAACTCCTCCACTCCCACGTAGGCTTTCACCGCGTCCTGCAGCGCGGTTTCGGAGAATTCCAGCATCGACCGGTAGTGGGCGCTGCCCAGGTAGTAGCGCAGTTCGGCCGGGCGCACGCGCTGCAGCATCGCCGGTATGGCCAGCACGTTGCCCAGCGATTTACTCATCTTCTCGCCGCCCATGGTCACCCAGCCGTTGTGCAGCCAGTAGCGGGCGAAGCCGTCCCCGGCGGCGCGGCTCTGCGCGATCTCGTTCTCGTGGTGCGGGAAGATGAGGTCCATCCCGCCGCAGTGGATGTCGAATTCCGGCCCGAGGTAGGTGCGGGCCATCGCCGAGCATTCCAGGTGCCAGCCGGGACGGCCGCGGCCCCACGGCGAGGGCCACGACGGCTCGCCGGGCTTTTCGCCCTTCCACAGGGTGAAGTCGCGTTGGTCGCGCTTGCCGGTCGCCACGCCCTCGCCCTGGTGCACGTCGTCGACCCGGTGCCCGGACAGCGCGCCGTATTCCGGGTAGCTGAGCACGTCGAAGTACACGTCACCGGCCGCCGCGTACGCGTGGCCGGTTTCGACCAGGCGTTCCATTAATTCGACCATCTGGGTGATGTGCCCGGTGGCGCGCGGCTCGGCCGAGGGCGGCATGACGTCCAGGGCGTCGTAGGCGGCGGAAAAGGCCCGCTCGTAGGTGGCCGCCCACTCCCACCACGGCCGGCCCGCCGCGGCGGCCTTGGCCAGGATCTTGTCCTCGATGTCGGTCACGTTGCGGATGAACGCGACGTCGTAGCCCCGCGCGATCAGCCAGCGGCGCAGGATGTCGAAGGCCACCCCGCTGCGCACATGCCCGATGTGGGGCAGGCCCTGAACGGTGGCGCCACAGAGGTAGATGGAGACGTGCCCCTCGCGCAGCGGAACGAACTCACGCACGGCACCGGCCGCCGTGTCGTGTAGCCGCAAGTGGGCGCGATCGGTCACGACGTGCCAGCTTACCTGCCCAATTGGCGCGACCGGCCTACAGGACACCCACGCGGTTGCGCACCACGAGCGCGGTCGCGATGGCGGCCAACCCCTCGCCGCGCCCGGTCAGGCCCAGGCCGTCGGTCGTCGTCGCCGACACCGACACAGGCGCGCCCACCAACCCGGACAGCACCTGCTGGGCCTCGGCGCGGCGCGGGCCGACTTTCGGTCGGTTCCCGATCACCTGCACGGCGGCGTTGCCGACCCGATAGCCCTGCCGCGATACCAGGGCGACGACGTGGCGGAGCATGTCGGCGCCGCTGACGCCTTGCCACCGCGGATCGTCGACCCCGAAGACCGCCCCGACGTCGCCGAGCCCCGTCGCCGACAACAGCGCATCGCACAACGCGTGCGCCCCCACGTCGCCGTCGGAGTGCCCGGCGCAACCGTCGTCGCCCGGGAACAGCAACCCCAGCAGCCAGCATGGCCGCCCGGGTTCGATCGGATGAACGTCAGTGCCCAGGCCGACCCGCGGCAGCTCGCTCACCGCCGCACGACCGTTTCGGCCAGCAACAGATCGAGCCGGGTGGTGATCTTGAAGGCGAGCGGGTCGCCGTCGACCACCTGCACCTGGCCGCCGACGTGTTCGACGAGCGACGCGTCGTCGGTGAAAGCGGCGGTCCCCGCGCGCTCGTAGGCCCGCAGCAGTAGATCGGTGGCGAAGCCCTGCGGCGTCTGCACGGCCCGCAGCCCGGCCCGCTCTGGCGTGCCCAGTACCACCCCGTTGGCATCCACGGCCTTGATGGTGTCAGACAGCGGCAGCGCGGGCACGACCGCCACGTGGCCGGACCGCAACGCCTCGACCACCCGCACGATCAGCGCCGGCGGTGTCAGCGCCCGGGCGGCGTCGTGCACGAGCACGAACTCCGGTGACGCGGGCAGGGCCGCCAGCGCCAGGCGCACCGATTCGGTGCGCTCGGCGCCGCCGGCGACGACGGCGGCTTGGTCACCCAGGAGGTGGCGGGCCTGGTCGATGCGGTCGGGGGGCACGGCCACCACGACGTGGTCGACGGCACCGGAATCCAGCAGCCCGGCGACGGCGCATTCGAGCATGGTGCGACCGCCGAGTTCACAGAACGCTTTCGGGATGCCGGCGGCCAGCCGCTCGCCCGACCCCGCGGCCGGGACAATCGCAACTACTTTGCCCGGGACGCCGGTTTTGTCGGCCACCAGAGCGTCAGGGCCTTCAGGAAGCGGCGGCCAGAACCTCGTCCAGGATGGTTTCCGCCTTGGCGTCGTCGGTGCTCTCGGCTAGCGCGAGCTCACCGACCAGAATCTGACGGGCCTTGGCCAGCATGCGCTTCTCGCCGGCGGACAGGCCGCGCTCCTGGTCACGGCGCCACAGGTCGCGCACCACCTCGGCCACCTTGTTGACATCGCCGGAGGCGAGCTTCTCCAGGTTGGCCTTGTAGCGGCGGGACCAGTTCGTGGGCTCTTCGGTGTGGGGAGCCCGCAGAACCTGGAAAACCTTGTCGAGGCCCTCCTGGCCAACCACGTCGCGAACGCCGACGTACTCGGCGTTGTCGGCGGGTACTCGAACGGTCAGGTCACCCTGCGCGACTTTCAAGACGAGATACTCTTTTTGCTCCCCTTTAATGGTCCGGGTTTCGATCGCCTCGACTAACGCAGCACCGTGATGTGGATAGACAACGGTGTCGCCGACCTTGAAGATCATCTGATTCGAGCCCCTTTCGTTACTTCATTCTAGCACGGCGGCCCTAGGCGTGCGGAACAACGGTGCAGGTCAGGGGCACAACGCGGGCGGATTAGGGGTTGACAGGGGAAGCTGGACGTGCAAGGGGTCACACTACGCCCGTCCCGAGCGGGCCCGGGCAGCCACCCCTTCAGTGCCCTGCCGCGCTGGTCCGGTGCCCTGCGCTACCGCTGCGAAGACCTTCCTACTACTGTGCATAGTTGCATCGTCAGCCGAGCAGGAGGCATTGAGTGAACCGCTTCGCCGTCGTCGGACTGGTCGCCCTGGTCGCCGCCTTGCTCAGCGGTTGCGGAGCCGGTCAGATCTCCCAGATGGCCACCCAGGAACCGGCGGTCAACGGCAACAAGGTCACGGTCAACAACGTGGCGCTGCGCGACGTGCGCATGCAGGCCGTCCAGACCGGCGACTTCCTGCAGCCGGGTAAGACGGTGAACCTGGTGGCGGTGGCCGTCAACCAGTCGCCCGACGTCGCGGACCGGCTGATCAGCATCACCAGCGACGTCGGCCCGGTGACGATCGGCGGCGACAGCCGACTGCCCGCGGGCGGCATGCTGTTCATCGGCACGCCCGACGGCGCGAAGGTGGCGCCGGGCCCGATCGAGGCCAACAACGCGGTCAAGGCGACGGTGGCCCTGGCCAAGCCCATCAGCAACGGCCTGACGTACAACTTCACCTTCAATTTCGAGAAGGCCGGGCAGGTCACCTTGCTGGTCCCGATTTCGGCCGGGCTGGGCGCGCAACCCGCCTGACCCGCGCGGCCTGTCGTTACGGGGCTTGTCGTACCGGCCCGATACCGTCATGACGTGGCACATGCACGCTCGCAATACCGGTGCTCGGAATGCCAACACGTCACCGCCAAATGGGTTGGGCGCTGCCTGGAATGCGGCACCTGGGGCACGGTCGACGAAGTGCCCGCGCTCGCCGCGGTGGGCGGGCGCGCCCGGCGTCCCGCGGGGGCGGCGTCGCGGGCCGTTCCGATCAGTTCCATCGAGCCGACCGCCAGCCAACACCGCTCGACGGGCATAGGGGAACTCGACCGCGTGCTCGGGGGCGGCGTGGTGCCGGGCTCGGTCACGCTGCTGGCCGGCGATCCCGGCGTGGGCAAGTCGACGCTGTTGCTCAAGGTCGCGCACCGCTGGGCCCAGTCGGGCCGTCGGGCGCTGTACATCTCCGGAGAGGAGTCCGCCGGCCAGATCCGGCTGCGCGCCGACCGGATCGGCTGCGGCGGTGACGAGGTGTACCTGGCCGCCGAGTCCGACGTGCACACGGTGCTCGAACACATCGCCACGGTCCGGCCCGCGCTGGTGATCGTGGACTCGGTGCAGACAATGTCCACCACCGAGGCCGACGGTGTCCCCGGCGGCGTCACGCAGGTGCGCGCGGTGACCGCGGCGCTCACCGCGGCCGCGAAGGCCAACGGCGTCGCGATGATCCTGGTCGGTCACGTCACCAAGGACGGGGCCATCGCCGGGCCGCGCTCCCTCGAACACCTCGTCGACGTGGTGCTGCACTTCGAGGGCGACCGCAGCGGCGCGCTGCGGATGGTCCGCGGCGTCAAGAACCGGTTCGGCGCGGCCGACGAGGTCGGGTGCTTCACGCTGCACGACAACGGAATCGAGGGCGTCGCCGACCCGTCGCACCTCTTCCTGGATCAGCGGCCGGCGCCGGTCGCCGGCACCGCGATCACGGTGACCCTGGACGGCAAGCGACCGCTGATCGGCGAGGTCCAGGCGCTGCTGGCGACGCCGGGGGGCGGCTCGCCGCGCCGAGCCGTCAGCGGGATCGACCACTCCCGGGCCGCGATGATCACCGCGGTGCTGGAGAAGCACGGCAGGCTGGCCGTCGCCATGAACGACATCTACCTGTCCACCGTCGGCGGCATGCGGTTGACCGACCCGTCCTCGGATCTCGCCGTCGCGATGGCGCTGGCCTCGGCGTACTCCGATCTGCCGTTGCCGACGACGGCGGTGATGATCGGCGAGGTGGGGCTGGCCGGCGACCTGCGGCGGGTCAGCGGCATGGAGCGACGGCTGGGTGAAGCCGTGCGTCAGGGATTCAGCATCGCGCTCATCCCCGACGGCGACGATCCTCGCCGCGAGATAGTGCCGGACGGGATGCGAGCCCTGCGGGCACCGACCATCGACGCGGCGCTGCGACACATGAAAACCATCGCCGGGCGCGGTAATGGCTGGACGCACAACGCAGTGGGGCCGCAGAATGACACGCTGTGACCCGTCCGACACTGCGTGAGACCGTCGCCCGCCTGGCGCCGGGCACCGGGCTGCGCGACGGCCTGGAGCGCATCCTGCGCGGCCGCACCGGGGCGTTGATCGTGCTGGGCAACGACGAGAACGTCGAGGCCATCTGCGACGGCGGCTTCGCCCTCGACGTCCGGTACGCGCCGACGCGGCTGCGCGAGCTTTCCAAGATGGACGGGGCCGTCGTGCTGTCCACCGACGGCAGCCGCATCGTGCGGGCCAACGTGCAGCTCGTTCCGGACCCGTCGATACCGACCGACGAATCGGGCACCCGGCACCGCTCGGCGGAGCGGGCCGCGATCCAGACCGGCTACCCGGTGATCTCGGTCAGCCACTCGATGAACATCGTCACCGTCTACGTCGACGGCGAGCGCCACGTGGTGGCCGATTCCGCCACCATCCTGTCGCGGGCCAACCAGGCCATCGCGACGCTGGAGCGGTACAAGACCCGGCTCGACGAGGTCAGCAGGCAGCTGTCCCGAATGGAGATCGAGGACTTCGTCACCCTGCGCGACGTGATGACGGTGGTGCAGCGGCTCGAGTTGGTCCGGCGCATCGGCCTGGTGATCGACTACGACTGCGTCGAGCTCGGCACCGACGGTCGCCAGCTGCGGCTGCAGCTCGAGGAGCTGTTGGGCGGCAACGATCTCGCCCGCGAACTGATCGTGCGCGACTACCACGCCAGTCCCGAGCCGCTGTCCGAGGCGCAGATGATCGCGACCCTGGACGAGCTGGACGCCCTGTCGGATACCGAACTGCTCGACTTCACTTCGCTGGCAAAGGTTTTCGGATACCCGACGACAACCGAGGCGCAGGACTCGGCGCTGAGCCCGCGCGGCTACCGCGCGATGGCCGGCATCCCGCGGCTGCAGTTCGCCCACGCGGACCTGTTGGTCCGGACCTTCGGAACGCTGCAGGGCCTGCTGGCGGCCAGCGCCAACGACCTGCAATCGGTCGACGGCATCGGCACGATGTGGGCCCGCCACGTGCGGGAGGGGCTGTCGCAACTGGCGGAGTCGACGATCGCCGACCCGCTCACCTGAGCTCGGTCAGCCGGCGGGCGACGGGCCCGGGGCGACCCCCGGCGGTGCCTCCGGCGGCGGCGCGAGCGCCGGCTGACCCGGCTGCCCCGGCACCGGCCCCGGCGGCGGTGGCGGCTGATTCAGGATGAACGGGACCGGCATCGAGCGCAGATTGCCCAGCTGCACGACGAGGTTGTAGGTACCGGCCCCAATCGCCGGCCGCGGCAGCGGGCAGTGCGGCGCCGACCCCATTCCGGTCCACGTCACCGCCGTCGTCACCTGCTCGCCTGGCGTGAACGTCTTCACCAGCGTCTCGTTGGACGGCGCGCAGTCGAGGTTGGACCACAGCCGCTTGTTGTCCAGCGAGTAGACGTAGGCGGCGAGCACCGCGGCCCCGACGTCGCGCTTGCAGGACACCAGGCCGATGTTGGTGACCACCATGGTGAACTTCGGCTGGTCGCCGATGAAGTACTGGGGCGCATTGGTCAGGCCCTTGACGGCCAGTGTCGAATCGGGGCAGTCATCGCCCTCCTTCAGCACCGGCGGCGGCTGCACCGCGGCGGTGGGCGTCGGCGACTCCGGGTTCTGCCCGGGCGGCGCCACCGGGGTGACGCCCTCCTGCCCGGCCGGGGGAGGCGCCTGGGCCGGAGGCGCGGCCGGCTTGCTCTCGGCGGCACTGGGCTTGCCCGCGGTGGCGGGTTTGGCGCCGGTGCTGTGGCTCATGAAGGCGATGATCGTGGCGACCACGACCCCGATCACGACGACCGCGATGCCCAGGGCCAGGCCCCTGCGCCGCCAATAGATCTCGGTAGGTAGCGGGCCACGCGGTTCCAGATCCAGCACGATCACACCGTAGGCCCAGGTCACGCCAATTTGTTATATCCGACCCGGCGTGTCGCGATGTTTGCTGGCCGACCGCCGTGTTAGTGGGGCCCGAAATGTAGCGGTTACTCGCCGATATCGCCGACGTGGTCGACCAGCGCCGCCTTGCCGTCGGCCAGGTGATAGGTGACGCCCGCGATGCCCACGGTGCCCGCGGCCACCCGCTCGGCGATGGCCGAGGAACGCGCCACGAGTTGTGCGAGCGTCTCTTTCACGTGGCGTTCCTCGAACTCGTCGACGCGGGTCAGGCCGTCGCGTCGGCCCATCAAGATCGACGGCGCGACCCGCTCCACGACGTCGCGCACGAAACCTGGGGGTATTGCACCGTCCTCGATCGCCGCCAACGCCGCCTTGACGGCGCCGCAACTGTTGTGACCGAGGATGACGATGAGCGGCACGTCGAGCACCGTGATCGCGAATTCGATGGAGCCCAGCACGGCCGAGTCGATGACCTGCCCGGCGGTGCGGACCACGAACATGTCGCCCAAACCCTGATCAAAGATCAGCTCGGCGGCCACCCGGCTGTCCGAACAGCCGAACACGACCGCGGTGGGCTTTTGACCGCCGGCCAGGCTGGCCCGGTGATCGACGCTCTGGCTGGGATGCTGCGGCTTGCCGGCAACGAATCGCTCGTTACCCTCTTTGAGTGCTTTCCACGCGGTTATCGGGCTGGTGTTCGGCATGGCCCATATCATGCCGCACACGCACATGAACGTCAGCCCGAGCGAACTCATAGTTTGGTATGAACGGTCCCGCCGTGACTTGCCTTGGCGGGAGCCGGATGTCACCGCGTGGCAGATCCTGGTCAGCGAGTTCATGCTGCAGCAGACGCCCGTGACGCGGGTCCTGTCGATCTGGCCGGATTGGGTGCGGCGCTGGCCGACCCCGTCGGCGACCGCCGCGGCCAGCGCGGCCGACGTGCTGCGGGCGTGGGGCAAGCTCGGCTATCCCAGGCGCGCCAAGCACCTGCACGAGTGCGCCACCGTCATCGCGCGCGAACACGGCGACGTGGTCCCCGATGACGTCGAGGTCCTGCTGACGTTGCCCGGCGTCGGCAGCTACACCGCGCGCGCCGTCGCGTGCTTCGCCTACCAACGGCCCGTTCCGGTGGTGGACACCAACGTGCGGCGAGTGGTGGCCCGTGCCGTGCACGGCCTGGCCGACTCCGGGGCGCCGTCTGCGACGCGCGACCACGCCGACGTGTCCGCACTGCTGCCCGATGACGAACGGGCGCCGACGTTTTCGGTGGCGCTGATGGAGTTGGGCGCGATCGTGTGCACCGCTCGCTCCCCGCGCTGCGGGCTGTGTCCGCTTCGCGAGTGCGCGTGGCGGCAGGCCGGTTATCCCCCCGCCCAAGGGCCGGCCCGCCGCGTCCAGACCTACGCGGGAACCGATCGCCAGGTACGCGGGCGTCTGCTGGACGTGTTGCGCGGCAAGGATTCCCCCGTCACCCGCGCGGAACTCGACATGGCCTGGTTGACCGATACGCAGCAGCGCGACCGGGCGCTGGATTCGCTGCTCGCCGATGGCCTGGTGACGCGGACGGTCGACGGCCGGTTCGCGTTGCTGGGCGAAGGGTAGGCCTCAGAGGTCTCAAAGGTCATTGCCGGCGTAGGACTGATTGAAGCTTTTGTTGACCAGCGGGAAGTCGGGAACGATGGTGTCGGCCATCGCGACGGGCAACGCGGGCCAGTTGAACCAGGACGGGTCGACGATTTTCGCGCGGGTGATCCGATCGGCGGCGTCGGTTTCGACTCGGTGCACGATGGTGCCGCGCCAGCCCTCGACGATGCCGACGCCGCTGCGGGCCCCGCGGGACGCGGCCGGTGTCTCAGCGTATTTCATTGGGCCGCTGTGTGACTCGATCAGATGGCAGGCCAGCTCGGTGGACGCCGCGAATTCGTCGCGCCGCACCGCGTAGCGGGCCAGCACGTCACCCGTGGCGGCGCCGATCTCGATAACGGGCAGTGCGGTGCTGGGGTGTTCGATTCGCGCGTCGGTGCGCATGCCGCTGGCCCGCGCCACATAGCCCAGGCACCCGAGGGCCTCGGCGTCTTCCTTGTCCAGGACTGCCGTCCCGGCGAACCGGTCGTACACCCCGGAGTTGCGCAGGGTCAGCTCCGCGATCTCGGCGACGTCGGCGGCAATCCGGCGCAGCGCGGCGACGTCCGGCAGCGCCCGCAGCGCGACCGTGCCGGGGCGGACGGCGCCGCGCAGCAGCCGATGTCCGGTGACCGTCGCGTTGAGTCGCAACAGTTCTTCGCGGACGCGTTGCGCGTGCGCGTGGGCGAGGCCGAACCCGACGTCGTTGGCCAGCGCGCCGAGGTCGGTGACGTGGTTGTAGAGCCGTTCGAGCTCGACCAGCAGCGCCCGCAGCCGGTGCGCCTCGTCGGGAAGCTCCATCCCGAGCGCGTCCTCGACGGCGAGGCAGTGGGCGAGCGCGTGCGCGACGGAGGTGTCGCCGCTGACGCGCTCGGCCAGCTCGACCGCGCCGCCGGTCGGTCGGCCCTCGAACAGCTTTTCCAGGCCCCGGTGGACGAACCACAGTCGCGCCTTGAGCCGCAACACGGTCTCGCCGGCGACCGAGAAGCGGAAGTGGCCGGGTTCGATCAACCCCGCGTGCACCGGACCCACCGGGATCTCGTACACCCCCGGCCCCTCGACGGTGACAAACGGGAAATGGCCGCTGCCATCGAAGTCGGCCGCGGCCGACGCGCCGCTGCGCATCGGATACCACTCCTCGGGCCAGTGGGCGTGCCGCACCAACCGGCGCGGCTTGGGATGCCCGACGGGCCGGATTCCGTACAGGTCCGCAATTTCGCGCTCGAAGCGGCCGGCCACAAACGACAGGTACGCCAAGGACCGGATCTCCGGATTATCCCTCGACACAACGCATTCCAATTCGACGCGGCGATCGGGCCAGCCGGCCAGGAAGAGGTAAACCACACGGAAGGCGCCGCCGTCGTCGTGGGCGGCCATCAGGCCCAAGCGAAAGCCCTTGTCCAGCAGTAATTCCGCCGTTTCCGCCAGGCTGTCCTGCGATAGCCTGTGGCGCACCCAGTCGCGTCTCATCGCGGCGCCCCGACGTCGCCGGCGGCGGTGGTGAACAGGCCGGTGAGCGGACCCGCGGTGACACCGAGCACCACTGATGCGGCCACGCCGATCAGCAGGGCCGCCGCCACGGTTCTCGGCACCGCGATCTCCGGGGTGTCAGCTGGGCTGTCCCCCAGCAGGATTCGGCCGAAGTTGCGCGCCAGCGCCCCGAAGGCGATCGCGACCAGCAGCAGGCCCGCTCCGATGGCCCACGTGAGCCTGGCATCGGCGAGCGAGCGGACGATGGCCAGCTCGCTGGCGAACATCGCGAACGGCGGCAGCCCGAGCAGCACGATCACACCGACGGCCAGCGACACACCGAGGAGGCGGGAGCGCCGCAGCACCGCGCTGATGTCGGCGATCTTGGTGGAGCTGTGCGCGGCCTGCAGCTGACCGCTCGCCAGGAACAGAACCGTCTTGCCGATTCCATGGGCGAGGACGTGCAGCAGCAGCGCGGCGATGGCCAGCGTGGTTCCCGCGGCCGCGGCGATCGCGATCAGGCCCATGTTCTCCATCGAGGAGTAGGCGAGCATGCGCTTGAGGTCGGGGGTCACCGTCAGCATCAGGGCCGCCACCACCAGCGTGGCCAGCCCGATCACCAACAGCCAGGACCGCATGAAGGTGGGACCCGTGGCCGCGTCGATGACCGGCTTGAGTCGGATCAGCACCGAGAAGGCCACCGACAGCAGCACCCCGCTCATCAGCGCGGAGACCGGTGCCGGTGCCTGGCTGTGCGCGTCGGCCAACCAGGTGTGGAACGGAAACAGCCCGACCTTGGCGCCGTAGCCGATGAGCAGCAACCCGCCCGCCAGCCGGGCGATGTCGGGATTCAGCCCGCCGGCGTGTGCCGCCAGCACGTCGAGGTTCAGCGCGGCGGCGGCCGGCGCGCCGGCGTGCTCGGCCGCGTAGTACAGCAACACCGTGCCCAGGAAGGCGATCGCGATGCCGACCGAGCAGATCACCACGTACTTCCACGTCGCCTCGAGCGCGCCGCGGGTACGGCGGTGCCCGACCAGAAAGGCGGTGATCACGGTGGTGGCTTCGACGGCGATCCAGATGACCCCGATGTTGTTGGCGCACACCGCGACAACCATCGCGGCCAGGAAGGCCGCCGTTAGCGCGCCGTAGATTCGGGCGCCGCGCGGGTCGGTATGGCCGTGCGCGAGCTCGGTGTCGATGTAACCGACGCTGGCCCAGGTGGCCAGTGCCGCAACGACTCCGATGACGATCAGCATGGTGACGGTGAGCGCGTCGACGCGCAGCAGGCCGCCCAGCGCGAGCCGCGTCCCCGATCCGACCCGAAACCCGAGCGCCGCGCCACACCCGAGCACCGCCACCGCCGACAAGACGATCAGCGTTGCCGTCGACCGGCGCCATCCGGCGAAAAGTGTGGCGAGCGACGCGACGACCGGGGCGAGGATCGCGGTGAGCAGCAGGGCGGTCATCAGTCGTGCAGCTCCTGCAGCCGGTCCAGGTCGGCGCCGCCGAAGGTGCGAGACAGCCGACCGGTCAGGACGCCGATCACGATGACCGCGAACAGCACGTCCAGCGAGGCGCCGAGCTCGACGATCATCGGCACCCCGGCCGTTAGCAGGAACGCGGTCGCGGCGATTCCGTTGTCCAGCATGAGGAATCCGGCCGCCTGCGACACCGCGTGGCGCCGGGTGACCATGACCAGCAGCGCGATGAGGACGACGGCGGTGGCGGCCGGGACGGCGGTGGTGGTGGCCGCCGGCTGCAAGTTCACCAGTGGCCGGGTGGCGGCGAACGCGGCCAGCGTCAGCGCGGCGGTTATCAGCAGTGACGTGGCGGTGTTGACCAGCGGGGTGGCTTCGCGGTGCGCCTGCGGTCCGGACCCCACCGCGCGCGCCAGCAGCCGCGGCAGGACAACGGCCCGCAGCACCAGCACGGCGACGCCGACCCCGATGAGCGCGCGGTCGCCGTCGTACATCCCGCGCAGCACGGGAATGGCGGCCAACGCGACGCCCTGGATCGCCAGCAGCCGGACGATGGCGACCAGGTCGCGGCGCCACACGATCAGCACCGCGCCCAGCAGCAGCCCGCCGGCGGCGAGATCGACGAGAACCGTAAAGGTGTGGTACGTCATGCCGGCACCGCGAAAAAGTTGGCGGCGACCACCGCGAGCAACGCCAGCAGGAAGGATCCGGAAAGCAGCTCGGGGACCCGGAACAGCCGCAGCTTCGCGACGAAGACCTCGACGGTGGCCAGCAGTCCAGCCAGCACCGCGACCTTGGCGGCGATCGCCACCAGACCGGCGAGTACGCCAAGCGCGCTTGGCTGGGCGCCGGCGATACCCCAGGGCCCGAACAGGTTTGCCAGCAGCGCCAACAGCACGGTGAGCCGCATCCCGGCCGCCCACTCGACGAGCGCGAGCCGCGGGCCGGCGTACTCGAGGACCATCGCCTCGTGGACCATCGTCAGCTCCAGGTGGGTGGCCGGGTTGTCCACCGGCAGCCGCCCGGTCTCGGCGACGATGACGATCACCAGCGCGGCGAACGCCAGCACCGCGGCCAGCGACACCACCTGCCCGGGGTGGGCGATCGTATGTTCCACCAGCGCACCGAGATTCGCCGATCCTGTCGGCATGGACAAAGCGAAGACCGCCAGCAGGATGGTGGGTTCGACCAGCGCGGCGATGGTGATCTCGCGGCTGGCGCCCATGCCGCCGAACGAAGTCCCGGTGTCGATGCCGGCCAGGGTCAGCGCCACGGTGCCCACGAAGAGCAGGCCGACGACGGCGAACAGGTCGGCGCTGGCGTCCAGCGGCGACCCGGTGGCGACCAGCGGCGCGATCGCGGCGATCAGCAGGGTCGATCCGGCGACGATCGCGGGCGCGGCCGCGAACACCGCCGTCGTCCCGCGCGGCGTGATCTGTTGCTTGCCAAGCTGTTTGACGATGTCGCGCCAGGGCTGCAGGAGGCCGCCACCGACGCGGCCCTCCCAGCGCGCGCGCACCTGACGGGTGAGGCCGACCACCAGCGGCGCCCCCAACATCACGCCGCCGATCTGCACGGCGCCCGCGACGTAGGACCAGGCGTTCATCGGGCGACCACCAGCACAGTCAGGACGCCGATCGCGCCGTAAGCCAAGTACAGGTGCACGCTGCCGGTGTGGGCGCGCCGCACCGCCCCGGCCGCCACCGAAATCGCCTGGACCACCGGAGTATAGAAGCGTTCCTCGATCGCGTCGCCGATGCTGCTGCGGTAGGTGATCTTGTCGGCCAAGTACCGCGACCCCGCGTTGGGCACGACCTCGATGTTGGTGTCGGGCCGCAAGATGTCGTCGAAGACGCGCTGCAGTGGCTCGGCGAACGACGTGGCGGTGTACTGCATGCGTGCCGTGAGATCCTCGGCGCCGCAGGCCCATAGCGGCAAGGTGGCTGATGCCGGACGGCTTGTCCGGCGCCACTGCGCCAGCACGGCGGCGGCCAGCGCGGCCACCACGACGCCGGCCGCGATCACGCCGGGCGCGATCGACCCCTGCACGCCCGGCAGTCGCACGAAGGCGCCGAAGTCGGTGAATTGCACCACCCGGGCCGCGGGCAACGTGGCGACCGTCCGACGCAGCGCGGGTGCGACGACCGAGGGCGCCACGGCCAGCACCACACAGGCGACCGCCGCGATCGCCATGCCGGCCAGCATGCTGCCCGGCGCCTCGCGCGCGTCGGCGGCCGCTGCGGAGCGCGGCCGGGCCAAAAATCCGATCCCGAAGGCCTTGACCATCGCCGCCACGCCCAGGCCCGTGGTGAGCGCGACGGCGCCGACCGCCAGCGGCGTGGTCAGCGCGAGCACCGCGACGTGTTGGGAAGCCGTGTGGATCAGCGACTGCACCAGCAACCACTCGCTGACGAAGCCGGCGCCCAGCGGCAGCCCGCACGCACCCAACGCCGCCACCCCGAACAGGGTGGTGGTCGCCGGCATCCGCCGGGCCAGGCCGCCGAGCCGGTCGAGGTCGCGCAGCCCCGTCGCGGCCAGCACCGAACCGGCGGCCAGGAACCCGAGGCTCTTGAAGGCCGCGTGCGCGATCAGGTGCAGCATGGCCGCGACCGCGGCGATCGTCGCCGGCCCGTGCGCCCCGGCGGCCGCGAACAGGGTCGCCGCCCCCAGCGCCAGCGCGATCAACCCGAGGTTCTCGGTGGTCGAATAGGCAAGCAGCCGCTTGAGATCCGTGGCCACCGAGGCCTGCACCACGCCGTAGAGCGCCGACACGCCGCCGACGACCATCAGGGTGAGGCCCCACCAGCGTGGGCCGGGGCCGAGCAGCTGCATGTCGATGCGGCAGATGCCGTAGACGCCGAGGTTCACCATCGCCGCGCTCATCAGCGCCGACACCGGGCTGGGCGCCTCGGGGTGGGCCCGCGGCAGCCAGGCGTGCAACGGCACCAGCCCCGCCTTCGACCCGAACCCCGCCACCGTCAGCAAGAACACCGCGGTGCGCGCACCCTGCGGGATGCCGTGCAGGTCGGCGAACCGGTCGGCGCCGCCGGCCGCCGACAACACCATCAGGCCGACCAGGATCGCGACGAACCCCAACTGGGTCATCACCGCGTACACCAATGCCGCGGAACGAACCTGGGGGCGGGTGTGTTCGGCGAGCACCAACACCAACGACGCGAGCGCCATCAGCTCCCACGCCAGCAGGAAGGTGGTGACCGACGCCGCCGAGGGCACCAGCAGCATCGCCGCGACAAACAACGGCAGCGCCGCCAACGCGGCCCCGCCGAGATGCTCGCGCCGCGCGTAGCCGACGGCGTACGGCCCGACGACGACGGCGACCGCGCCCACGAGCGCCATGAAGAAGCCGCCGAGCGGGTCCAGGCCCAGCTGCACCCCCGACAGCGGCAGCAACCAGCCGATGCGCACGTCGCGCACCGGATCGAACATCCCGACGATGCCCGCCCATACCCCGGCGGCACCGAGCAGCGACGTCAGCGCGCCCGTGACCGCGGGTCCGAAGTCCTTGCGGACCAACAGGTTTGGCGCGGGCGCCGCACGCGCCACCAGTTCCGTGGTCACCTGCCGGTCACCGACCTGAGCGCCTCGATGATCTGGCTCGGCGTCGGCGGGCACCCCGGGATCTCGACGTCGACGGGCACCACCTCACGGACCGCGCCGAGCACGCCGTACGCGTCGGCGAAAACCCCGCCGTTCAGGGCGCAGTCGCCGCAGGCGATCACCCGCCGCGGCAACGGGGTGGCTTCGACCGTCGCGGCCAACGGGCCGGCCATGTTATGTGTCACGACGCCGGTCATCAGCAGCGCGTCCGCGTGGCGGGGGGAGGCCACCAGCCGGGCGCCGAAGCGCTCGGCGTCGTACACCGGTCCGAACGCCCCCGCGATCTCCACCTCGCACCCGTTGCAGGAACCGGCGTCGACGTGGCGGATCTGAAGCGAACCACGCACCCCGGCAACCGGTTTCCCCGCCGGCGGCGGTGCGGATGTAGCGGGTTCGGCGATCCGGCCGACCCGGAACGCTTTGCGGATCCAGCCCATGCGTTACCCCACGCCGCCGGCGCGCAGGTCTTCCAGCACCGCCACGCGGTCGCTGAGGACCCCGGTGAGAACCTTGCGCGCAACCAACAGCAGTTCGGCGATGTCGGGCGAGGCGATCGAATAGATCATCGTGTTGCCGTCCCGGTGCGCGTCAACCACGCCCGCGCGCCGCAAAACACCCAGCTGCTGCGACAGGTTCGACGATTCGACCCCGACCTCGGGCAGCAGTTCGGCGACCGACTTGTCCCCGGTGACGAGGAGCTCGAGGACCCTGATCCGCGCCGGGTGCCCCAACGTCTTGAAGAACTCGGCCTTGACCTTGTACAGCGGCACCGACACGGGCAGGTCTCCTGAAGACTCCACGTTTCCTACATTCGAACAATTGAAGAATTTATCAAATAGTGTTGCGTTCCGCGCGCCGGGGTCCGGCCTTCGGCTTCGCGGCCGCCGCCGGTATCGCAAAAGCCGGTTGCCGCGCAACCCGACACGCCGCCCGCTCCGTGTTCCACGTGAGACTCATATCCGCGTCATACCCTGCCGATGTGCCCAGCGAGGAGGCCGGCCAGGGATCCCGCTTGCCGCCGGTGTCCCGGCGCGCGGTACTCGGCGGCCTCAGCCTGCTGCCGCTGGCCGCCGCCACGCGGGGCGCCCTGCCCGCCGCGTCGGCCGACCCGGGCTATCGGTTCCTGACGCAGCATCAGGCCGCGGTGCTCGACGCCGCGACCCGCCGCCTGATCCCCGGGCCGCAGGACTGCCCGACCGAGTTCGGTCCGGGGGCGCACGAGGCGAACGTGATCAACTACCTCGACCGGATGCTGTCGGTGTTCGACGTCACGCCCGCCGACGTCCACACCGGCGGCCCGTGGAGCAACCGCGCCGGCGGCTCGCAGGACTACATGGCCACCTTCGTCCCGCTCAACCGCGCCCAGGCGTACGCGTGGCAACAGCGCCTGACGCAGCTGCGCAACCAATACACCAGTGGCATCGCTCTGCTCGACCAGCAGGCCGGCGGCGACTTCACCGCGATCCCGGGGGTGAAGCAGGACCTCATCCTGGCGCACGGTCCGGCGGCGACCTTCGCCGGCGTGCTGTTCGGCCACACCATCGAGGCGATGTACAGCGTCCCCGAGTACGGCGGCAACGCGAACCTGGTCGGCTGGAAGGACATCAAGTACCCCGGGGACTCCCAGCCGCGCGGATACACCCCCGCCGAGGTGGAAGCGATCCAGTGGGACGTGGTGGTCCTCAGCGACATCATCAACCGGCTCCGCCGCGGGGGCTGGGAACAGGTCATCGCCAAATTGGGCGGAAGGGGCGGCGTGAGTGCCTAAGGCGGTCATCGTCGGCTCCGGCGCCGGCGGGTCGACGGTGGCGATGGAGCTTGCCGAAAACGGCTGGGACGTCGTTATCTTCGAGAAGGGATCGAACTACTTCACCAACCTCGAGGGCACCGGACCACTCGGCACGACATTCGCCAACGACGAACTCAAGTCGCTGTACCGCTACTTCGAGCAGCCCGACCCGCTTGCCTACCCGCGCACTTATCGGCACAACGCCACCCAGGCCGCCGGTTACGTCGGCCCGGTCAACGAACTCCCGGTGACCGTCGGCGGCGGAACCGTGCACTGGGACGCGAAGGTCCCACGGTTCTGGGACATCGACTTCAAGGGGCTGTCGATGCTCGGTCCGCAGCCCGGCGCGGACGTGCAGGACTGGCCGTTCGAATACAGCGAGATCGCACCGTATTACGACATGATCGAGGTGCTGCTCGGGACGCAGGGCGACGTCGCGACGATTCCCGCCCTCTCGCGCAAGCATGCGCCGCGCTCGCGGCAGTACCCGATGCCGCCCGGGCCGCAGCAGCGCTCGTCGACGCTGATCGCCAAGGGGGCCAAGCGAATAGGTCTGCATCCGTATCCGTTTCCGACCGCGATCAATTCGGTCGAATACGACGGCCGTCCGGCGTGCAACAACTGCGGGTTCTGCAGCAACTACGGTTGCCCGATCTCGGCCCGGGTGGGTGCGCTTGCGCCGCTGCGCCTGGCGCTGCGGACCGGACGGGCGCAGTTGCGTCCCGAAACCACGGTCACCAAGGTCAATTTCGCCGGCCGGCGGGCCACCGGGGTCTCCTATCTCGACCCGGTGGGCAATCCCGGCGGGGAGAGCGCCGACCTGGTGGTGCTGGCCGCCTCGGCGATCGAGACCGCGCGCCTGGCGCTGCTGTCCGGCCTGCCCGACGCCAGCGGACGGATTGGCGCGCGGCTGATGTTTCACAACTTCGTCGACGGGTTCGGCATCTACCTCGACCAGCGGGTGCACGCCTACCGCGGCCGCTCGATCACGCAGTGCATGGAGGATTTCTGCGACCCCAACTTCCCCGGCGCTCGGCTCGCGGCAAAGCTGGCGGGACTGCCCTACATCCGTGGCGGCCTGTGCGAGCTGGGCGGCAGCCAGGACCCGATCACGGAGGGCAAGTTCTACCAGGAGATCCTCGGATTCCTGCCCGGGGTGCAGCTGTTCGGCAGCCCGTTCAAGGACCTGATGCGCGCCTCGCTGCTGCGCGATCGGCTCGCCGGCGTGAACTTCATCGGCACAGACCTGCCGTACCTGACCAACAACGTCACGCTCGACCCGACGGTCACGGACCTCAACGGCCAGCCGGTAGCCCGCGTGACCTGGGCGCCCGGCCGGCACGAGGCCGTCGCCCAGACGTTCTACCTGGTGCCCATCACCGCGATGATGGCGGCCGCCGGCGCGCAGCTGTTCGCCGCCGTCCCGGACGGCCTGGAGCGAAAGCTCGGGGGCGGCACCCCGCCGAACACCAAGCACGTGATGGGCGGGATGCAGATGGGCGTGTCCCCGGCGACGAGCGTCGTCGACCCGAACGGGCGAATGCATCAGCTGGACAACGTCTTTGTCGCCGACGGCAGCGTGTTCGTCACCTCGGGCTGCCAGAACCCGACCAACACGCTGATGGCGGTGGCGCTGCGCACCGCGCGCGGGATCACCGGCCGGCGGTGACCGTCAGGAAGGACTCCACGGCCTCGCGGAACACCTCCGGGGCTTCGTCGTGGATCAGGTGACCGGCCTGGGGGACGTGTAGATACGCTGTCGGGGAAGATGTTTCGGCCATCGTCCGCATCTGGCCCGGCGGAGTCACCGAGTTGCCGGCCTCGATCAGCAGCGCCGGCGCCCGCACGGCCGCCCACTGCGCCCAGTAGTCCCGGGTGCCCCATTCGGCCGCGATCTCGATCCAGCGCGGGGTGTGCCCGTGCAGCCGCCAGCCGCGTTCGGTGCGGTCGAACGCGTCCAGGAAATACTGTCCGGCGACTGGCCCGAACTCATCGAACACTTGCTCGGCAGAGTCGAATTCGACCGGAAGGGCATGCAGCCAGGGCTCCCACGGCCCGGTGGTGCGGCCCCGGAAGTCCGGCGCCATGTCCTCGATCACCAGCGCCGAAACCAGATCCGGGCGCTCGGCGGCGAGGCACCATGCGTGCAGGCCCCCCATCGAGTGCCCCACCAGCCGGGCCGCAGTCCCCAGGACGCCGACCGCGTCGGCCAAATCTGCGACGAAGCGTTCGGTGCTGATCGGGTGTGGGTCGTCGATGTCACGGCCCCGATGCCACGGGGCGTCGTAGGTGTAGACGGTGCCCAACCGGGCCAGCCACGGCAGCTGGCGCGACCAGGTGGTGCCCCGGCCCATCAGGCCGTGCACCAGCACCAATGGCTCGCCCTGGCCGCCGCGGCAGGTCAACAGGTCGGTGGACATATCACCATCTTGCGTGGCCTGCCCGGGAGCCGGGCAAGCCGGGCGGCGCGGTAGCCTAGCGGGATGCCGCAAGTGGTGAAGATCAATGCAATCGAGGTCCCCGCAGACGCCGGTCCCGAGCTGGAGAAGCGGTTCGCCCACCGCGCACACGCGGTGGATAACCAGCCCGGTTTCCTCGGCTTCCAGTTGCTGCGCCCGATCAAGGGCGAAAACCGCTACTTCGTGGTGACGCATTGGGAGTCCGAAGACGCCTTTCAGGCCTGGGCGAAGGGACCCGCCATCGAAGCCCATGCGGGCGAGCGGGCCAACCCGGTGGCGACCGGGGCATCGTTGTTGGAATTCGAGGTCGTGATGGACGTTGCCGGCAGCAAGCAGGGTAGTTAGCGAGCGCTCGGCTCGGCGCCGCGTCGCGGCGTTGGGCGCCGCGGCGGCGCTGGTGGTGACCCTTGCGCCGGGTTGCGCCCCCGCTCCCTCCCCGCAGGCGAACGCGGCGAACCCGGGCCGGCAGATCGACACCCGGACGCCGCCGGGCGTCCGCGCGCAGCAGACCTTGGACATGCTGAACTCGGACTGGCCGATCGGCCCGGTCGGGGTCGGCACCCTGGCCGCGCCCGACAAGGTCGAATCCGTCGAAACCACCATGGAGGGGCTCTGGTGGGATCGCCCCTTCACCCTCGACCGCGTCGACCTCAGCGCCAGCGTGGCCACGCTGCACCTGGTCACCTCGTATGGCGCGCGACAAGACATCCGGCTGCACACCGACGACGAGGGCCGGGTCGACCGGTTCGACGTCGACACGCAGCCGCCGAAGATCAGCTCCTGGCGCGACGTCGACGCGGTGCTGAGCAAGACCGGCGCCCGCTACTCCTACCAGGCCGCCAAGGTCGACGACGGTCATTGCGACCCGGTAGCGGGCACCAACACCGGCGAATCACTTCCGCTGGCATCGATTTTCAAGCTGTACGTGCTGCACGCGGTCGCCGGCGCCGTCCGGGACGGCACGGTGTCCTGGGATGATCAGCTCACCGTCACCGACAAGGGCCGGGCGGTCGGCTCGTCGGGCCTGGAACTGCCTGTGGGAGCGCACGTTTCGGTTCGTACGGCCGCCGAGAAGATGATCGCCACCAGCGACAACATGGCTACCGACCTGCTGATCGGAAGGTTGGGTACGCACGCCATCGAGGAGGCCCTCGCGACGGCGGGCCATCACGATCCGGCCAGCATGACGCCGTTCCCGACCATGTATGAGCTGTTCTCCGTCGGCTGGGGCAAACCGGACCTGCGCGATCAGTGGAAGCAAGGGTCCCGGCAGGTCCGCGCCCAGTTGCTGGCGCAGGCGGATTCGACTCCCTACCAACCGGATCCGGCCCACGCCCACACCCCCGCCTCGGCCTACGGCGCGGAGTGGTACGGCAGCGCCGAGGATATCTGCCGGGTGCACGCGGCGCTGCAGGCCGACGCGGTAGGTCCGGCCGCGCCGGTCAGGCAGATTCTTTCGGCGGTGGCCGGCATCCAGCTGGACCGCAACATCTGGCCGTACATCGGCGCGAAAGCCGGTGGGCTGCCGGGTGATTTGACGTTCAGCTGGTACGCCGTCGACAAGAACCAGCAGCCGTGGGTGGTCAGCTTTCAGCTCAACTGGCCCCGCGATCACGGCCCCAGGGTGACCGGTTGGATGCTGCAGGTCGCCCGGCAGGCCTTCGCGCTGATCGGCCCCAAGTAGCCGGGTGACCGCCCGCGAATCGCTGCTGGATACCTTTCCGGGGCGCCTGTTCGTCGAGGACATGCGGCGCTTCGGCGGCCTCGCCGTACCCGAGAGGCTGATCGGGGCCGCGGCCTGGGCCATCTCCGGCTATCTCTACTCGGATCGTTGGCACGACGTGGCGGACTTCGATGTGGATGATCCGGAGCTGCGCAAGTACGACAGCTGGGGCCGCGCAGCGCTGTCGGCGCTACCCTCGTTCGGGTCGCCGCAGATCCACCAGGGGGATTTGGGCGAGCTGCACGCGCCGAGCGTCCACAATCGAAACCCGTTCAGCGCGTTGCCCACCGGCGCGTTCTGGACCTCGACGCCGATCACGGAGGACGAGGACTCGTGGACCCTGTGCGGCGAGAACCTGCGACGCGAAATGCCGCGCTGGGAAGTGCATTTCAATGTCGCCCGGGTTCGCGTCGCGCAGATCGATTCGGCCCGCGACTGGGCCGACCTGATCGACGCGAACGCCGCCACGGCGGACGGCTGTAGGTACCCGGACTGGCCGGCGATCGCGCAGCGCTGGGATGCGGTGCACCTGTCGCCGGCGGGATTGCTGCTGGCGCATCCCAAGATCTCGACGACTCGGTTTAGCTCCTACGCCGGCGTCGGGGAGTGGTCCACGGTCTCCACGGCGTGGCTGCGCGAGCCGCCGGGCGCGGAGATCAGGCCGGCGCCAGGCCCCGATCCGGAGAGCCGCTAGGGACTCACAAACGCAGCGTCCAGCGGCCGGCGCGAAAGTGCATGACGACGCGACCGACCGGTGCGATGTCGATGCGCCAGAACGACTTCGGCGGCATGTCGAGGGCCTCCAGGATGGCCGCCCGGATCACCGCCGGATGCGTCACCGCCACCGCCGGCGTCGCTTCGCCGGTCAGCCCGTCTAGCCAGCCTGCGACACGCCCCATCAGGTCGACGATCGACTCGCCGCCGTGCGGTGCCCGCGCCGGATCGGTGAGCCACGTCTCGAGGTCCGCGGGGCCGACGGCCCGCAGGGTCTGCCCGCACCACCCGTCGCAATCGAGATCGGCCAGCCGCGGCTCGACCGTGGCGTGCAGGCCGAGCAGCTGCGCGGTTTGGCGGGCGCGCCGCTCGGGTCCCGTGAGCTGGCGCGTGGTCCCATCTACCTCAAGGCGCCCAGCCTTTTTCGCCTGCCGAAGGCCGATGCCATTGAGCGGCTCGTCCGCGGGGAAGCGTCCATCCGCCATGGCATCGGTCATCGCGTGCGACACCAGGGTCAGGCGAACGACATCGGTCACGCGGGTACTCGCTCCTCCAGTAACCGGCCCGCCAGTATCGCGAAGACCACACCGATCGCCGCCCACAACACCAGCTGCGCGCCAAGTGAGAGCAGTCTGAATTCGTAGAGCACGTCGGCCGGAAAGCCGGGATAGATGATCGCGCCCGAGGCGTCGCGCAACGGCGGCGGAGTCTCATCGACGACAGGTAGCGGCACGGCCACCACGGCGATCGCGAGCACGTAGGCCGCCGCCGCGGACACACCGGCGCTCCACGCCCCGAGCCGGGCCGCGAGCCGTCGGGAAAGCCACACGGCGGCGATCGCCAGCGCCACCGAGCCCAGCACCATCACCAGGTACCAGCCGGTGCGCGCCCCGATCGTGTCCGCCTGGCCCACCGCGGGCGGATTCGGCGGGTACTTGAGGAACGGCACCAGGTAAACCGCGACGAACGCTCCCGCCGCTAGGAGCGCCGAAAGTGGACGCACCCCAATGGTTCTCGCCCGCGCCGAGACAACGCAGAACAGTACGGAAAACAGCGCTCCCATCGCGACGCCGAAAATCAGCACGCCGAAACCCAATCCGGCGTTGGACTGCACGCCGCGACTGAACAACTCGGCGCCGTGCTCATGCACGCCATGAGCGTTGAGGGCGTCGCTTCGCCCGTCCTCAAAAGCGATCGCGCGCGCGATAACCGGCTCCGCGCACACGCGGGCGAACAGGAACGCGAGCACCGCGCCGACGGCCCCCGCCAGGAGACCGCGTGCGATCAGCCGCTTCTCCACGCTGCGGGGTCAGTGGCAGGGGAAGCCGAGCAGATGGCGTGCGTCGTGGACGAACTCGTGCACGTGGGAGTCGCTGCCGAACAGCGACAGCGCGCCCTGATCGACCCCGACGAAGTACAGGGCCAACAGCGCCAGGAACGCGGTCGCCGCCAACCAGAGCGCGGCGCTGGCCGCCGACAGATCGACCGACCGGGTACGGGCGCCGGCCTTCTCGAGATTTGCCACGGGTACTCCTTCCGGGGATTACGCGTCCCCGCTGCGGATGACGGGCTACGGGTCTGACTTTCGACAGTGGCGCGACCGTTCTGGAATTTCACCAGATTCCGTGGTCCGTCAGGACAGCTGTCAGTCTAGACCGCGCGTCAATGTTGGGGCGCCGCGGCGCCGTAGCCGAGCTGGCCGGCGGTGTACTTGGCGCCCTCGGTGACCGGGACCGCCTGGACCGCCGTGCCGTAGGCGCAGATCTCGGTCCACACGTCGCCGATCTCGGTGGTGTCGAAGCGCATTGCGACGATCGCGTTGCCGCCGCGGTTTCGCGCCTCGGCGATCAGCCGTCCCATCGCCTCGTTGCGGCTGTCGGACAGGTTCTTGGTCATCCCCTGCAGCTCGCCGCCGAACATCGCCTTGAAGCCGGCGCCCATCTGGGAGAACGCATTTCGCGAGCGGACGGTCAGCCCGAACACTTCGCCGCACACGCGCTGGATCTCCCAGCCCGGCAGGTCATTAGTCGTCACGATCAGCACAGGCGGGCCCCTTACATGCGAGACAGGCGGTTAATCCCGTCAGAGATTAACCGCCTGTTCGCTGCGATCGCTACTGCGTTTCGGGTGCGCTGTGCGCTCCGGCCTTGGCCAGATCAGGCTCGACCGGCGGCTTGCGGGTTCCGGTAAACGTGAACACCGCCTCCTCGCCGGCGCCTTCCCCGTCCCAATTGTCCACGTCGACGGTGACGAGCTGCCCGGGGCCGACCTCCTCGAAAAGGATCTTCTCGGAGAGCTGGTCCTCGATCTCGCGCTGGATGGTGCGCCGCAACGGACGGGCGCCCAGCACCGGGTCGAAGCCACGCTTGGCCAGCAGAGCCTTGGCCTTGTCGGTCAGCTCCATCGACATGTCTTTGGCCTTGAGCTGCTTGCCGACCCGTTCGATCATCAAGTCGACCATCTGGATGATCTCGTCGCGCGTCAGCTGGTGGAAGACGATGATGTCGTCGATGCGGTTGAGGAACTCAGGGCGGAAGTGCTTCTTCAGCTCGTCGTTGACCTTCTGCTTCATCCGCTCGTAGTTGTTGTCGCCGCCGCCCTGGGTGAAGCCCAGGCCCACCGGCTTGGAGATGTCGGAGGTGCCGAGGTTGGACGTGAAGATCAGCACGGTGTTCTTGAAGTCCACCGTGCGCCCCTGGCCGTCGGTGAGCCGGCCGTCCTCGAGGACCTGCAACAGGCTGTTGTAGATCTCCTGGTGCGCCTTTTCGATCTCGTCGAACAGCACCACGGAGAACGGCTTGCGGCGCACCTTCTCGGTGAGCTGGCCGCCCTCCTCGTAGCCGACGTATCCCGGCGGGGCACCGAACAGCCGCGACGCGGTGAAGCGGTCGTGGAACTCGCCCATGTCGATCTGGATGAGCGCGTCGTCGTCGCCGAACAGGAAGTTGGCCAGCGCCTTGGACAGCTCGGTCTTACCGACACCGGATGGGCCGGCGAAGATGAACGAGCCCGAGGGCCGCTTGGGGTCCTTCAGCCCGGCGCGGGTGCGGCGGATCGCCTTGGAGACGGCCTTGACGGCATCGACCTGGCCGATGATCCGCTTGTGCAGCTCGTCCTCCATGCGCAGCAGCCGGGTGGTTTCGGCCTCGGTGAGCTTGAACACCGGGATGCCGGTCCAGTTTCCCAGCACCTCGGCGATCTCGTTGTCGTCCACCTCGGCGACAACATCCATGTCGCCTGAGCGCCACTGCTTTTCGCGCTCGGCCCGCTGGGCGACCAGTTGCTTCTCCCGGTCCCGCAGGCTTGCGGCCTTCTCGAAGTCCTGGGCGTCGATCGCCGATTCCTTCTCGCGGCGGGCGTCGGCAATTTTCTCGTCGAACTCGCGCAGGTCTGGCGGCGCGGTCATCCGGCGGATCCGCATCCGGGCGCCGGCCTCGTCGATCAGGTCGATGGCCTTGTCCGGCAGGAATCGATCGTTGATGTAGCGGTCGGCCAGGGTGGCCGCGGCCACGATCGCAGAGTCGCTGATCGACACCCGGTGGTGGGCCTCGTACCGGTCCCGCAATCCCTTGAGGATCTCGATGGTGTGGGCCACCGTCGGCTCACCCACCTGCACGGGCTGGAAGCGGCGCTCCAGGGCGGCGTCCTTCTCGATGTACTTGCGGTACTCGTCGAGCGTGGTAGCGCCGATGGTCTGCAGCTCGCCGCGGGCCAGCTTGGGCTTGAGGATGCTCGCCGCGTCGATCGCGCCCTCGGCGGCGCCGGCACCGACCAGCGTGTGCAGCTCGTCGATGAACAGGATGATGTCGCCGCGGGTGTTGATCTCCTTGAGCACCTTCTTCAGCCGCTCCTCGAAGTCACCGCGGTACCTCGAGCCCGCCACCAGCGAACCCAGGTCGAGCGTGTAGAGCTGCTTGTCCTTCAGCGTCTCTGGCACCTGCCCGTGCACGATGGCCTGCGCCAGGCCCTCGACGACGGCCGTCTTGCCGACGCCGGGCTCGCCGATCAGCACCGGGTTGTTCTTGGTGCGCCGGCTCAGCACCTGCATCACCCGCTCGATTTCCTTCTCGCGGCCGATGACCGGGTCCAGCTTGCCTTCCATCGCGGCGGCCGTCAGGTTGCGGCCGAACTGGTCGAGCACCAGCGAGGTGGACGGGCTGCCGGACTCGCCGCCGCGGCCGCCGGTGCCGGCCTCCGCGGCTTCCTTGCCCTGGTAACCGCTCAGCAGCTGGATCACCTGCTGGCGCACCCGGGTCAGCTCGGCGCCCAGCTTGACCAGCACCTGGGCGGCCACGCCCTCACCCTCGCGGATGAGGCCGAGCAGGATGTGCTCGGTGCCGATGTAGTTGTGGCCCAGCTGCAGCGCCTCGCGCAGGCTCAGCTCCAAAACCTTCTTGGCGCGCGGGGTGAACGGGATGTGCCCCGACGGCGCCTGCTGGCCCTGGCCGATGATCTCCTCGACCTGGCTGCGAACGCCCTCGAGCGAGATGCCCAGCGACTCCAGCGACTTCGCCGCGACGCCCTCGCCCTCGTGAATCAAACCCAACAAGATGTGCTCGGTGCCGATGTAGTTGTGGTTGAGCATCCGGGCCTCTTCTTGCGCCAGGACGACGACCCTGCGGGCACGGTCGGTAAATCTTTCGAACATCGGTGCTTACCTGCTCTCCCTCGCCATCGGTACAGACCTCTTGATGGCCAATTGCCGGCCCCTAGGGGCCGGAACCGCGTACCTGCTCTCCACTGTAATGGTCGGCCTGCCGGGGTTCCTAACGTTGCCGTTGCTGGCCGTCCCGGCCGCATACCCCCGTTGGCGCGCAGCCGTAAGAGGTAAACGAGGAAAAAGACGAAAGCGTTTCCCGCGCGAGGCGGCGAGCGTTCCGCCGCCAGCGAAATTGAAAACGACCGGCGCCCGGGCCGTACTGACCCGGGCGCCGGTAAGCGCTTCGCTTAGGTCGCCGCGTGGAATGCGTCGATGACGTCCGCCGGGATGCGGCCGCGCGTCGACACGTTGTGCCCGTTGCGGCGGGCCCATTCCCGGATGGCGGCGCTTTGCTCGCGGTCGATGGCGCCGCGGCCACGTCCGGTGCCGGAACGCCCGCGCCGCCGACCGCCGACGCGGCGGCCCGCCGCGACCCACTGCTTCAAATCGTTGCGCAGTTTCGCAGCATTCTTGGACGAAAGGTCAATCTCGTAGGTCACCCCGTCAAGCCCGAATTCAACCGTTTCGTCGGCCGCGCCCGCACCGTCGAAATCATCGACCAAGGTGACGGTCACTTTTTTCGCCATTAGCTTACCCTCGCGTTTCGTCCTGAGCAGTTGCTGAGCAGTTTGGATTCACTCCCCAAGTCACCAATCTGCCATAACAACGCAGAATACTCAATCCAGGGGCAACGGGTAAGTCAACTGGAGTGCGGCCGAACAATCGGGAACAAAACTGTCTCTCTAATTGACAGGCCGGTCAAAGACATCAACAACCGATCGATACCCATTCCGGTTCCGGTGCACGGCGGCATCCCATACTCGAGCGCGGCGAGAAAATCTTCGTCGAGCGCCATGGCCTCGTCGTCGCCGGCGGCCGCGGCGCGGACCTGCGCGGCGAAGCGTTCGCGCTGCACGACGGGATCGTTCAATTCGGAGTACCCGGTGGCCAGTTCGACCCCGCGAACGTAGAGGTCCCACTTCTCGGTCACGCCGGGAATGCTGCGGTGCTGCCGCGTCAAAGGTGTTGTCTCCACTGGGAAATCCTTGACGAAGGTGGGTGCGGTCAGGGAATTGCCCACCGTGTGCTCCCACAGCTCCTCGACGAGTTTCCCGTGTCCGTAGCCCCGGTTGTCGGGGATCTCCACACCGAGCCGATCGGCGATGGCCCGCAGGCGATCGACCGTCGTGTCGGGTGTGATCTCCTCACCGAGCGCCGCCGACAGCGACGGGTACATTTGTATTGACGCCCATTCTCCGTCTATGTCGTACACGCTGCCGTCCGGGAACGGGAGTTCTCGGGTTCCGATCGCCTCGTCGGCCACCTCTTGAATAAGCTCACGCGTGACGATCGCCGAATCGTCATAGGTGCCGTAGGTCTGGTAGGTCTCCAGCATCGAAAATTCTGGAGAATGCGTCGAATCGGCCCCTTCGTTTCGGAACACGCGATTTAACTCGAAGACCTTGTCGAATCCGCCGACGATGCAGCGCTTGAGGAACAGTTCCGGCGCGATCCGCAGGTAGAGATCGATGTCGAGCGCATTGGAATGCGTGATGAACGGCCGGGCCGCGGCACCCCCGGCCAGCGTCTGCAACATAGGCGTTTCGACTTCGAGAAACCCGCGCCGCTCCAGCGCGTTGCGGATCGCCCGGATCACCGCGATTCGCTGCCGGGCCACCGTGCGGGCCTGGGGACGAACGATCAGGTCGACGTAGCGCTGCCGGACCCGCGACTCCTCGCTCATCTCCTTGTGCGCGACGGGCAGCGGCCGCAGTGACTTGGCCGCCATCCGCCAGGAGTCGGCCAGCACGGACAATTCGCCGCGCCGTGAGCTGATCACGTTGCCGTGCACATAGACGAGGTCGCCGAGGTCGACGTCGGCCTTCCACGCATCGAGCGATTCCCGGCCGACCTTGTCGAGGCTGACCATCACCTGCAGGGTGGTGCCGTCGCCGTCCTGGAGTGTCGCGAAGCACAGTTTTCCGGAGTTGCGCGCGAAGATGACCCGGCCCGCGACGCCGACGATGTCGTCGGTGGCGGTGTCGGTCGGCAGGCCGTCGTGGGCGGCGCGAACCTCGGCCAGGGTGTGGGTGCGCTCGATGGCGACGGGGTAGGGGTCGGTTCCCTCGGCCAGCAGGCGAGCGCGCTTGTCCCGGCGGATCCGGAACTGCTCGGGAAGGTCGGGGGCGTCGGAGCTCACGACGTGCCAGCTTAAATGACGGCGTCGAGCCTGCGCTCAGAGCGTAAAGGGCCCAAGGTCGAAGAGCCGCGCTGTGCACAGACTCGACGCGGAAAGCCCGTGTCTCAGCGGGCCGTCTTCAGCCGGCCGCGTTCGGCGTCGCGGTTGCGTTCGAAAACCAGCTGCAGGCCGTGCAACGTCAGGTGCTGGTCGTAGTGGTTGACGGTGTGCAGTTCGGGCAGCAGCAACGGCGCGGTATGGCCGGTCGCTACGACGGCGACGTCGTCGCCGGCGAACCCGTCCACGTTCTCACGGATGCGTTGCACCAAACCGTCGACCAGACCGGCGAATCCGAACACCGCGCCGGCCTGCATGCATTCGACGGTGTTCTTGCCGACCACGGATCGGGGCCGGGTCAGCTCGACGCGGCGCAGCGCCGCGGAGCGGGCGGCGGCGGCATCGGAGGAAACCTGCACACCCGGGGCGATGGCACCGCCGAGGAACTCGCCCTTGGCCGACACCACGTCCACGCAGATCGAGGAGCCGAAATCGACGACGACGGCCGCCTTGCGGTATTTGTGGAAGGCCGCCAGGCAGTTGACGATCCGGTCGGCGCCCACCTCTTTCGGATTGTCGACCAGCAGCGGTATCCCGGTGCGCACCCCGGGCTCGATGAGCACGCTGGGCACCGACGGCCAGTACTGGTCGAGCATGACCCGCACCTCGTGCAGCACCGACGGGACGGTCGACAGCGCGGCGGCGCCGGTGAGGCGCTCGGAGTCGTCACCGATCAGGCCGTCGATGGTCAGGGCGAGTTCGTCCGCGGTGACCTCGGATTCGGTGCGAATCCGCCACTGCTGCACGACCTTTGCGTGCTCCTTGGATCCGGATAGCAGTCCGACGACGGTGTGCGTGTTGCGGACGTCGATGGCCAGCAGCACGGCTACCTCGCGCCGATCCGGGGATCGAGCAATTCGTCGACGCCGTCGGGCACGAACGCCGGGTCGTCGCCGAGGTCGATCGGCTTGTTGTCGGCGCCGACGAATACGATCCGCGGCCGGTAGGCGCGCGCCTCGGCGTCTTCCATCGTCCCGTACGCGATCAGGATCACCAGGTCGCCGGGGTGAATCAAATGCGCTGCGGCGCCGTTGATTCCGATCACACCGCTGCCGCGTTCGCCGGTGATGGCGTAGGTGACCAAACGGGCGCCGTTGTCGATGTCCACGATGGTCACCTGCTCGCCCTCGAGCAGGTCCGCGGCGTCCATCAGGTCGGCGTCAATGGTCACCGAGCCGACGTAATGCAGGTCGGCCTGCGTCACGGTGGCGCGGTGGATCTTCGACTTCAGCATCGTCCGTAACATCAATTCCTCCAATGTGATTCGAGGGTGTCGCGATAAGCGTCCGGCCCCGTGGGTGCCGGCGGTGGTGTTCCTACTTCGATGGCGATGTTGTCCAGCAGCCGGGTGGTGCCCAGCCGGGCCGCGATCAGCAGCCGGCCAGGCGCCCCGGCCCGCAGCGGGCCCAGGTCCGCGTCGCGCAGCTCGAGGTAGTCGACGCTGATCGCGGGCACGGCGTCCAGCACGGCGTTGGCGGCGTCCAGTGCGGCCTGCGCGCCAGCGGGCGCGGCGTGCGCCGCCGCGGTCAGTGCCGCCGAAAGCGTGCCGGCCAGTTCGCGTTGCGTCGGGTCCAGGTAGCGGTTGCGCGACGACATCGCCAGGCCGTCGAATTCGCGCACGGTGGGGACGCCGACGACGGCCACGTCGATGTTGAGGTCGGTGACCATCTGACGGATCAGGACCAATTGCTGGTAGTCCTTCTCGCCGAAGAAAATGCGATCGGGGCGCACGATCTGCATGAGCTTGCACACCACGGTCAGCACGCCGGCGAAATGGGTCGGCCGCGCGCCGCCCTCGAGTTCGCCGGCCAGCGCGCCGGGGTGCACGGTGGTGCGCAGGCCGTCGGGGTACATCGCCGAGGCGGTGGGCGCGAACGCGATCTCGACGTCCTCGCCGCGCAGCAGCGCCAGGTCCTCGTCGAGGGTCCGGGGGTAGGCGTCGAGGTCTTCCCCGGCCCCGAATTGCAGCGGGTTGACGAAGATCGAGACAACGACCACCGAGCCGGGGACCCGCTTGGCGGCCCGCACCAGGGCGAGGTGCCCGTCGTGCAGGGCACCCATGGTGGGCACCAGCATCACGCGCCGGCCGGTATGGCGCAGCGCGCGGCTGACGTCGGTGACGTCGCGCGGCGCCGAGTAGACGTTGAGTTCGCCGGGGTCGAAGGTGGGCTTGCGTGCGTTCATCGCGCCAACACCTCGAGGACGTCGGCGGGGGCGTGCGCGCGCTGGGCGGTCCGCAAGGCGTTGACCCGATACGCCTGGGCCAGGTCAGAATCGACGTCGGCCAGCGCGGCCAGATGCTCGGCCACGGCGGCGGCGTCGCCGCGGGCGACCGGCCCGGTCAGGGCGGCCTGCCCGCGGCGCAGGGTGTTCTCCAGCGCCGCGCGGGCCAGCGGCCCGACGATGCGTTCGGCGAGGCCGCCCGGCTGGTCGTCGACCGTCTGTTGCCCGAGCAATTCGCTGCCGCGCAGCGCGGCCCGCAACGCCTCGACCGCGTCGGCGAGCACCGTCACGAGGTGGTTGCTCGCGTGCGCCAGCGCGGCGTGGTATAGAACTCGGGCGTCCTCGGGGACGCAGAACGGCTCGCCGCCCATCTCGAGTACCAGCGACTGCGCGATGGCGTACCCGACCTCGTCGGCCGCGGTGATCCCGAAGCAGGTGTCGGGCAGCCGGCTGATGTCCTCGTCGGAGCCGGTGAACGTCATCGCCGGGTGAATCGCCAGCGGGATGCAGCCGTCGTGGCTCAGCGGCGCGAGGATGCCGACCCCATTGGCGCCGGAGGTGTGCGCGACGATCGTGCCGGGGCGCACGGCGGAGGTGGCGGCCAGCCCGGACACCAGGCCGGCGAGTTCGCTGTCGGGAACGGCCAAAAACAGCAGCTCGGCGTTGGCGGCCACGTCGGGCGGCGACGCCACCGGCGTATCGGGCAACCGGTGGTGCGCCCGCTCGCGCGACGCGTGCGAGACGGCGCTGCAGGCCACGACGACGTGGTCAGCGCGCTCCAGCGCGACACCGAGCGCGGAGCCCACCCGGCCGGCGGAGATGATGCCCACCTTGAGCCGCGCCGGGCGCAGTCCGTCGAACTGCTCCATCGCAGACGACCTCATAGCTTTCTTGGTTCGTTCCAGTCCCATGCGCGGGTACCGGACGGTCCCTAAGACTTTAATCGATCCATCGGGCCGAGCCCAACGAAAGCAGGTGTGAGGAAGCTCCCAGCTCAGCCGTCGCGGCGACGGCGGCGACCGCCGCCGGAGGGCTCGACCTGCAGCCGAGCCAGCAGTTCGGCCACCGACTGGCCCCCGCTCGGCGGGCTGTCGTCGGAACCATCGGCGCCCCGCGGCAGGGGGTCGGTGCCACGATGCCGGGGCGCGACCTCGGCGTGCGGCGGGGGAGCCATCTGCGGTGGCGGCGGCGCCGCGCCGGGGGACGGCGAGCCCGGTTGCGGGGGTGGCGGCGGCGCGGCGGCCGGGGCGGGCGGGGGCGTGGGCTCGTTCGTCGGCGTGGGGGTACCGCCCGCTTGCGAGGGATAGTTGCGCACGCCGTAGTCGCGATATTCCGCCGAGTGGCGCGACCGCGCCCGACGGCCGGGTTCGCCGTATGGCGGTGGTTGCGGGTGCTCGAAGGGCGAGCCGTCCAAAGGTTCCTCGGCGCCGTAGTGACGGGCGCGCCGCCCGCCCGGCGACCCTCCGCCCGGCGCGGCGGCCGCGTCGCCGCCGGCCCAGTTGCTGCCGGGCGCGCCCGGGGGCAACCACTGCCCTTCCGCGGCGGCGGGCCGCCAGTCCTGCATCTGCGGCTGCGGTTCCGGTTGCGGAGGTGGTGGCGGTGGTGGCGGCGGCTGACGCTGCTCGTAGCGCGGCTCCGGCGCGGGCGGCGGCGTCATGTACGGCGGCTCTTGGGAGACCACGTATCGCGCCTCTTGGCGCGGGTCGTACTGGAACCGCTCGCGCGGGGGCGGCGGCTGCCGGGGCGGCAGCAGCGGTTCCTCGGGCACGTCGATGATCGCGGCTTCGTCGGCACGGCTGTCCGCCTGGCCGGGCGGGATGTCCCGGGCGACCGACGCGACGCGATCGCTGGACACCCAGTCCGGGTTGCTCTCGCCGTTGCGTTCCCACTCGCTGTACGCCCGCCCACGTGGCGCCTCGGTCTCGTGCGTCTCGAGCGCCGGGCGCTGCTGCAGGTCGGTGTCGAACAGGATCTCGAGGCTGGTCCGCAACGCGCTCAGTTCCGCGCGCAGCGCGGCCAGATCGTCCTCGGCCTGGGCGCGCAGCTCGGATGCCAGCTCGCGCCGCAGCTGCGACTCCACCGTCAGCTCGTATTCGCGGCGGGCCGAGATCTCGCGGTCCAGCTGCAGGTCGTAGACCAGCTTCAGGTCGCGGACGCGGGACTGGTCCGCGTCGCTTTGGCGGCGGTAGAGCACCGAAACGAAGGCGCCGGCGACTGCGGCCCACAGCGCCAGGATTACAGCGAGCTTGAGGAGTTCCACCCGGTTGGTGAAAACCAGTGCGGAACTGGCCCCCATCGCGAGGACCAGCAACGCCGTCAAGAGCACCCACCCCGGCCTGCGGCCGCCGCGCCGAACCCGGGCGCCGCGGGACAGAACGGTCATGGCCTGAGAGTACCTGCGCGAGGTCACTCCGCGTGTCGCGCGGCTCCGGCGATTCCCACCCGGGTTGATCGCCGGGTCGCCGGGTGCGCTAGGTTTCCGCGCCCTCGCCGTGCTCGGTCGGATCCTGCGGGGACTTGCAGCAATGTTGCAGCCACAGCGCGGCGACGACCAACGCGAGCGCGCTGATGGCGGCCACCAACGCGCCGGTGGTGTCCTCCTCGGCCGCGCGCAGCCAGGACCGCCGCGGCAGCAAGTAGACCAGCACCCCCACCCACCAGCCCAGCACCAGCGCGCCCACCCACGCCGACGCCTTGGCCACCATCACGCTGCGTGCCACCGCCAGCGGATGCAGCCAGCCCGGCCCGTCCCCGATCTCGCCGTCGCCGATCTTGACCCGCACGTAGCGCGCCCACAGCGCCTCGGCGACGGCGACCACCAGCAGCGAGACGCCGGTCCACATCGTGATGGGCGGAAACCAGCGATACAGCGAGACCACCAGCAGATAGCCCAACACCGCAGCGCCGACCACCGCGGCCGTCAGGTCACGCTTGCGGGTCGGGCCCATCAGGTTTCCGATTTCTTGTCGAGCGTGAGCGTCAGGTTGGACAGCCGAACGCCGGCCCGGTCGGCCGGGTCCAGTTCGGCCAGCAGCTGGGCGACGGGACGCCGCCCTTCGGCGACCGTCAGCCGGGCGTCCGGCTCGATGGACAGCCACGGCACCATCACGAACGCCCGCAGGTGGGCCAGCGGGTGCGGCAGCGTCAGGTTGGGCTCGCGGGTGATCACTTCCATTTCGCCTTCGCCGTAACAGGCGACCAGGTCGACGTCGAGGGAGCGCGGGCCCCAGCGCTCGCCGCGGACCCGACCCGCCGCCCGCTCGAGCTCCTGCGCCCGGCTCAGCCACGCCTGCCCGTCGCACGCCGGGTCGTCGGCGATCAGCACCGCGTTGAGAAACGGGGCCTGATCCACCCGGCCCCAGGGGTCCGTCTCATAGACGGGAGACACCGCGACCACCGTTTCCCCGAGCGCGTCGACGACCGACTGCAGCCGGGCCAACCGGTCCCCCAGGTTGGAGCCGACGGACAGCACGACGCGACTCATACCGCCCCGCCGGCCGGGATCACCGAACCACGACCGCCGCGCCGCGACCGCCGCACCACGACGGCCACGTCGGCGAACTGTTGCGGGATGGGGGCCTGCGGCTTGTGCACCACCACCTCGACGGCGTGCACGCGCCCGTCGTGCATCACCCGGTCGGCGATCTCGGCGCCGACCGTTTCGATCAGCTTGCGCGCCGGCCCCGAGACCACGTCGGCGGCCAGCTGCGCCAGCGCGCCGTAGTCGTACGTGTCGGCCAGGTCGTCGCTCGCGGCGGCGTCGGCCAGGTCGATCCACACGGTGATGTCGACGACGAAATCCTGCCCGGACGCGCGCTCGTGTTCGAAGACCCCGTGACAGCCGCGAACGACCAAGCCGCGCAACTCGATTCGATCAGCCATTCTGGGCCCATGCCTCGACGACCTTGAGGGCATCGACGGAGGCGCGCACGTCGTGCACCCGCACGCCCCAGGCCCCGTGCAGGGCGGCCAGCGCGGATATCACCGCCGTCGCCGTCTCGCGCCCGTCGGGCGGTCGCGGCGACCCGTCGGGCCCGGCGAGCAACGTGCCGAGGAACCGCTTGCGCGAGGCGCCCAGTAGCACCGGGATTCCGGTGGCGACGAGCTGCGGCAGCGCGTGCAGCAACGCCCAATTGTGTTGTGCCGTCTTGGCGAATCCCAGCCCCGGGTCGATCACCAGCTTCTCGGGATCCACCCCCGCGGCCACCGCGTCGTCGACGTTGGTAAGCAGCTCGGCGCGCACCTCGGCCACCACGTCGCGGTACTGCGGGGCCTCATGCGGACGCTCGGGCGACACGGGCCGCCAGTGCATCAACACCCACGGCACACCGGCCTCGGCGAGCAGCGGGGCCATCGCGGGGTCGGCTCGACCACCCGACACGTCGTTGACGATCCGCGCCCCGCTCTGCAGCGCTGCCCGCGCGACGTCGGCGTGCATGGTGTCGATGCTGACGGTGATGCCTTGCGCGGCAAGTTCTTTGACGACGGGAACCACACGCGACGCCTCGACCCGGGGATCGACGCGAACGGCGCCGGGCCGGGTCGACTCCCCTCCGACGTCGACGATGCCCGCGCCCTCGGCGGCCATCGCCAGGCCATGGGCGACGGCGTCGTCGGCATCGAGATAGCGCCCGCCGTCGGAGAACGAATCGTCGGTGACGTTCAGGACTCCCATCACCTGCATGGGCGCCGGACTCACCTGCGCAGGATCAGATCGAGCGCTTCGGCCCGGGACGCGGGACTGGTCTTGAACATGCCACGCACCGCCGACGTCGTGGTGACGGCGCCGGGCTTGCGGACGCCGCGCATCGCCATGCACAGGTGCTCGGCCTCGACGACGACGATCACCCCGCGCGGGTCGAGCTTGTTCACCAGAGCGTCGGCGATCTGGCTGGTGAGCCGCTCCTGAACCTGGGGCCGCTTGGCGTACAGGTCCACGAGACGGGCGATCTTGGACAGGCCGGTCACCCTGCCGTCCTTGCCGGGGATGTAGCCGACGTGGGCCACCCCGTGGAACGAGACCAGGTGATGCTCGCAGGTCGAGTACAGCGGGATTTCCTTGACGATCACCATCTCGTCGTGGTCCTCGTCGAACATGGTGTTCAGGACGCTGTCGGGATCGGTGTAGAGCCCGGCGAACATCTCGCGATAGGCGCGCGCGACGCGGGCCGGCGTGTCCTGCAAGCCATTTCGATCGGGGTCTTCGCCGATCGCGTACAGCAGCTCGCGGATCGCGGCCTCGGCACGTTGCTGATCGAACGCCCGGATGCGCGGGGTCGCCTGGCGGGTGTCCGGCCCCAAATCGGGCCCCAGATCCGCGAGAGCCATCGAATCCTCCGTTTCGTCAGCCGTGCGCCGGCGGGTTGGACCGGCTCACGTCGTCAGCCTCTTTGTCGGGAGACTTTCCGACATCCGGATGGGATTGACCGGGCGGCGGATAGGGCGGATACGGCGGGTATGGCGGATACGCGGGCGGCCCCGGCTGGCCCGGATAGCTCGGCACCGGCTGCGGCCAATAGGGCTGCTGCGGGGGCTGCGCAGGCGGATACCAGGAGTTCGGCTGGTGTTGCTGCGGTTGGGGCGGCGGCCATCCCGGCGCATGCCAGCCCGCCGGGGCGCCGTAGTCCGGCTGGGTCGGGCCGTGCGGAGCGGGCTCGCGATCGCCGCCGGGTTGGCCACCGTGAGAACCGTTGGGGCCGTTGGCGTTTCTGTCGGCCTCCGCCCGGGCGGCCTCGGCGGCCTGGGTGGCCTGTGCGATGGCCGCCTTGAAGGCGGGCTCGACGACCGGTGGGGGCCACGGCTCGCCACGCTCCATGGCCAGCTCGCCGGGCGTCTTGATCGGCGGTTTGTCCGACGGGATGCGGCCACCGAAGTCGTCGAACATGGTGAGCCGAGGACGCTTTTCGACGCCGGAGAAGATGCCCTCCAGCTCGGGCCGGTGCAGGGTTTCTTTTTCGAGCAGTTCGCCGGCCAGGGTGTCGAGCACGTCGCGGTATTCGGTGAGGATTTCCCACGCCTCGGTGTGCGCGGCCTCGATCAGCTTGCGCACCTCGTCGTCGATGTCGCGGGCGACCTCGTGCGAGTAGTCGGCCTGATTGCCCATGGTGCGGCCGAGGAACGGGTCGCCGTGCTCGGTGCCGTACTTGACGGCCCCCAGCTTGGAACTCATCCCGAACTCGGTGACCATCGAGCGGGCGACCTTGGTGGCCTGCTCGATGTCGGACACCGCACCCGTGGTGGGCTCGCGGAACACCAGTTCCTCGGCGGCACGCCCACCCATCGCGAAAACCAGCTGCGCGATCAGTTCCGAGCGGGTCCGCAGGCCCTTGTCCTCCTCCGGGACCGCCACCGCATGGCCGCCGGTGCGTCCCCGGGCCAGGATCGTCACCTTGTAGACCGGGTCGATGTCGGGCATCGCCCAGGCCGCCAGGGTGTGCCCGCCCTCGTGGTAGGCGGTGATCTTCTTCTCGTGCTCGCTGATGATCCGGCCCTTGCGGCGGGGGCCGCCGATCACCCGGTCCACCGCCTCCTCGAGGGCGGGGCCGGTGATGACGGTGCCGTTCTCGCGAGCGGTCAACAGCGCCGCCTCGTTGATCACGTTGGCCAGGTCGGCACCGGTCATGCCGACGGTCCGCTTGGCCAGCCCGTCCAGGTCGGCGTCGGGCGCGATCGGCTTGCCCTTGGAATGCACCCGCAGCACCGCGCGGCGGCCCGCCAGGTCGGGGTTGGACACCGGGATCTGGCGGTCGAATCGGCCGGGCCTCAGTAGCGCCGGGTCCAGGATGTCTGGCCGGTTGGTAGCGGCGATGAGAATCACTCCGGCGCGTTCGCCGAAACCGTCCATCTCGACCAGCAACTGGTTGAGCGTCTGCTCGCGTTCGTCGTGGCCGCCACCCAGCCCGGCGCCGCGCTGTCGGCCCACCGCGTCGATCTCGTCGACGAAGATGATGCACGGGCTGTTCTGCTTGGCCTGCTCGAACAGGTCGCGCACCCGCGAGGCGCCGACGCCGACGAACATCTCGACGAAGTCGGAGCCTGAGATCGTGAAGAACGGCACCCCGGCCTCGCCCGCCACGGCGCGGGCCAGCAGCGTCTTGCCGGTTCCGGGCGGCCCGTAGAGCAGCACGCCCTTGGGGATCTTGGCGCCCAGCGCCTGGTACCTGCTGGGGTTCTGCAGGAAGTCCTTGATCTCGTAGAGCTCCTCGACCGCCTCGTCGACGCCCGCGACGTCGGCGAAAGTGGTCTTGGGCATGTCCTTGTTGAGCATCTTCGCCCGGGACTTGCCGAACCCGAAGCCCATCCGGGCGCCGCCCTGCATGCGGGAGAACATCACGAACAGGCCCACCAGCAACAGCAGCGGCAGCACGTAGACGAGCAGCTCGCCCAGGATGCTGCCCTCGTTCACGACGGTGCTGACCTTCGCGTTCTTCGTGTTGAGCGCGTTGAACAGGTCGACCGCGTATCCGCTGGGGTACTTGGTGATGACCTTTTCGGAGTTGTCGGTGTCCTTGTTGCCCTTCTTCAGGGTCAACCGCAGCTGCTGCTCGCGGTCGTCGATCTGCGCGCTCTTGACGTTGTCGCCGCTGATCTGGGACATCGCCACCGAGGTGTCGACGGGTTTGTAACCGCGGGTGTCGTCACTGAAGTAAAAAAACGACCAACCCAGCAGCACCACAACGGCGATCGCCGTGAGGGTGCGAATCACGTTTTTCCGGTTCATCAATCATCGGCCTCGTCGGCCAGGTCCTTCCCCGATACACGAAGCTGCAAAAGTCCAGGCTACCGCTAGTGTCGATCGCCAGCCCCGGCGAGCCAGGGCGCAGCATCCTCACGGGATAACGAGCGGCGGTTCCCGGTCTGGTTCCCGACGTGGCAAACCACACAATCGCGGCGCGAGGGGCCCTCACTCGTAGTAGCGGGCCTCGACCACATTGCCGTCGGGGTCGGCGAAGTAGTACGTCTGCGGTGACCACCCTCGGGCCCCGAAGCTGTGGGTCAGCCGCGCGCTGGTGTCCACGCCTTCTTCATGCAGGCGCGCATCCAGCGCGTCGTACTCGGCCTTCGACAGCGCGAGGCAGACGTGGTTGACGGGTCGGCCGGCGCTTCCCTCGGCCACCGCGGACGACGCCGCGGCCGAAGCCATCTCAAGCGGCATCAGATCGATGATGGAGTCGTCGCACACCCGCACGCTCGGGAAGGGCGCCTCGCCGGCCTCGAACTCCGCGAAGCGCACCGGCGCCAGCCCGACCACTCTCGTGTAGAAATCCATCGCCGCCCGTGCGTCGATCGTCCAGAGAACCACGTGGTCCAATCGCATGCCCCAAATTATGGGGCGGGGCGACGCAGGCGATAAAGAAGCCCTTCTCAGCCCGGGATCCTTGTGATTTGGTGAGACGGTGGTTTCGTCAACCCAGCGGTTAGTAGACACAAATGGCGTGCAATTGCGGGTGACCGAGGCGGGAGAGCGCGGCGCGCCCGCGGTGATCCTGGCCCACGGCTTTCCCGAGCTGGCCTATTCATGGCGACACCAGATCCCGGTCCTCGCCGAGGCCGGCTATCACGTACTGGCGCCCGACCAGCGCGGCTACGGCGGCTCATCCCGTCCGGATGCGATCGAGGCGTACAACATTCACGAGTTGACCGCCGACCTGGTCGGGTTGCTCGACGACGTCGGCGCCGAGCGCGCCGTGTGGATCGGACACGACTGGGGTGCGCCCGTCGCGTGGCACGCGCCGCTGCTGCACCCGGACCGGGTCGCGGCGGTCGCCGCGCTCAGCGTGCCGGCGCTGCCCCGCTCGCACGTGGCGCCGACGCGGGCGTGGCGCAAGCTGTTCGGCGAGAACTTCTTCTACATCCTCTATTTCCAGGAGCCCGGAGTCGCCGACGCCGAACTCGGCGGCGACCCCGCCCGAACCATGCGACGGATGATGGGCGGCCTGAACGGTTCCGGCGGAGCGGACGCGCTCATGCGGATGGCCGCGCCCGGGCCCGAGGGCTTCATCGATCGGCTTCCCGAGCCCGACGGGCTGCCGGACTGGATCAGCCAGGACGAACTCGACCATTACATCGCCGAGTTCTCCCGTACCGGATTCACCGGGGGCCTGAACTGGTACCGCAATTTCGACCGCAACTGGGAGACCACCGCCGAACTCGACGGCGCGAAGATCGACGTGCCGTGCATCTTTATCGCCGGAACCGGCGATCCGGTGCTGTCCTTCACCAGCCGCGACCGCGTTTCGGAGGTGATCTCCGGCCCCTACCGCGAGGTGATGATCGACGGGGCCGGACATTGGCTGCAGCAGGAACGGCCTGACGAGGTCAATGCGGCACTGCTCGAGTTCCTCAAAGGAGTGGAATGGTAATGAGTGTCCCGCTGCGGTTCGGCGTCTTCATCACGCCTTTTCATCCCGTCGGCCAATCCCCCACGGTCGCACTGGAATACGACATGGAGCGTGTCGTCGCGCTGGACCGCCTCGGGTTCGACGAAGCCTGGTTCGGCGAGCACCACTCGGGTGGCTACGAGCTGATCGCCTGTCCGGAGGTGTTCATCGCGGCCGCGGCGGAACGGACCAAGCACATCCGGCTGGGCACCGGGGTGGTGTCGCTGCCCTACCACCATCCGCTGATGGTGGCCGACCGCTGGGTGCTGCTGGACCACCTGACCCGCGGCCGGGTGATGTTCGGCACCGGACCCGGCGCGCTGCCGTCGGACGCGTACATGATGGGCATCGACCCGGTCGACCAGCGACACATGATGCAGGAATCCCTCGAGGCGATCCTGGCGCTGTTCCGCGCGGGCCCGTCCGAACGGGTCGACCGTCACACCGACTGGTTCACGCTGCGCGACGCGCAATTGCACATCCGCCCCTACACGTGGCCCTACCCGGAGATCTCCACGGCGGCAATGATTTCGCCGTCCGGCCCGCGGCTGGCGGGTGCGCTGGGCACGTCGCTGTTGTCGCTGTCGATGTCGGTGCCGGGCGGTTACGCGGCGCTGGAGAACACCTGGGAGGTGGTGCGCGAGCAGGCCGCCAAGGTCGGGCGCGGCGAGCCGGACCGCGCTTCCTGGCGCGTCTTGAGCATCATGCACATTGCCGACAGCCGCGAGCAGGCCATCGACGATTGCACCTACGGGCTACAGGATTTCGCGAACTACTTCGGTGCGGCGGGATTCGTGCCGCTGTCCAACGCGGTCGACGGCGAGGCTCAGACGCCGCACGAGTTCGTCGCGGACTATGCCGCCAAGGGCAATTGCTGTATCGGAACGCCGGACGACGCGATCGCGCACATCGAAGACCTGCTCGAACGGTCGGGCGGTTTCGGGACGTTGCTGATGCTCGGCCACGATTGGGCCTCACCGGAAGCGACTTACCACTGCTATGACCTGATGGCCCGCAAGGTGATTCCCCATTTCAAGGGGCAGCTCGAAGCGTCGCGGTCGTCTCACGACTGGGCCCGGGCCAAACGCGACGAACTGATCGGGCGCGCCGGCGATGCCATCGTCAAGGCCATCACCGAGCATGTCGACGAGCAGAAAGGTGTGGAAAGCTGATGCGCGCTTCGGTGTTACGAGAAGGCCGGATGGTTTACCGCGACGACGTGCCCGAGCCGGTGCCCGGGCCGGGACAGGTGCTGGTCGGCGTGCGCGCGTGCGGAATCTGCGGCTCCGACTTGCATTTCGCCGCCCACGGGGACCAGGTCATGGAGATGACGGCGCAGGTGGCCGCCGGCGCCGGGGGCATGGGCGTCGACCTGAACAGCGACGTCTACATGGGTCACGAATTCAGCGCCGAGGTGCTCGAGGCCGGGCCCGACACGGACACCCATCCGCCGGGGACCATGGTCACCTCGCTCCCGGTCCTGTTGTCCAACAAGGGGGTCGAGCCGATCGTCTACAGCAACAGCACGATCGGCGGCTACGCCGAACGGATGCTGCTTTCGGCCCCACTGCTGTTGACCATCCCCAACGGCCTCGACTTCAAGCATGCCGCGTTGACCGAACCCATGGCGGTGGGGTTGCACGCCGTCAACAAATCCAACATCGCGCCGGGCGACACCGCCCTGGTGCTCGGTTGCGGTCCGATCGGCATCGCCATCATCGCGGCCCTTCGGGCGCGCGGCGTCGAAACGATTGCGGCAGCGGATTTCTCGCCGAAGCGACGCGAGCTGGCCACCGCGATGGGCGCCCACCAGACGCTCGACGCGGCCCAGGGATCACCCTTCGACTCCGTCAAACCCGCGGTCGTGTTCGAGGCGATCGGGGTGCCGGGCATCATCGACGATGTGCTGCGCCGCGCCCGGCCGGGCACCCGCCTGATCGTCGCGGGGGTGTGCATGCAGACCGACACCGTGCATCCCTTCTTCGCGATCGCCAAGGAGATCAGCGTGCAGTTCGTCCTCGCCTACACCCCGGAGGAGTTCGGCGACTCGCTGCGCGCGCTGGCCGAGGGCGACATCGACGTCTCCCCGGTGATCACCGGGGAGGTCGGGCTGGACGGAGTCGGCCAGGCCTTCGACGACCTGGCCGACCCCGAGCGGCACTGCAAGATTCTCGTGACGCCTTAGGCCGACTCGGCCTCGACGATTAACTGCGCGCGGTTCCCGGGGCGCGCGCTCGTCGCGAGAGTCCTTGTACGCGTCCACAAAGCGTCCTTCGGCGCACGGGACTGCGGGCGCTCAAAAGTTCGCCGAATTCACCCGGGCGGGGTCCGGCTCGCATATGCTTTGCAACCTTCGGGTCAGCAATCGAAAGGGCAAGCGATGTCATATGTGGTGGCGGTCCCCGAGGTTATGGCTTTCGCTGCGTCGGATCTGGCGGGCATCGGCTCGGCGTTGAGCGCCGCGCATGCGATGGCCGCCGGCCCGACAACCGCGGTGGCGGCCGCCGCCGAGGATGAGATTTCGGCGGCGATCGCGTCGCTGTTCTCCGGGCACGGGCAGGCCTTTCAGAACTTCGGCGCTCGGGCGGCGGCGTTTCAAGACCAGTTCGTGCAGGCATTGCACGCCGCCGGGGGCGCCTATGCGGCCACCGAGGCCGCCAACGCCTCGCCGTTGCAGGCGCTCTGGCCCCTCTGGCAAGACGTGCGAGGGGTGATCAATTTGCCCACCGAGCTGTTGTTGGGGACGCCGTTGATCGGCAAGGGCACCAATGGGGCGCCCGGGACGGGTCAGCCCGGCGGTCCGGGCGGGCTCTTGTTCGGCCCCGGCGGCGACGGCGGGTCAGGCGCGCCCGGGCAGCCCGGCGGGAAAGGCGGCAACGCCTGGTTCTTCGGCAACGGCGGGCAGGGCGGGGCCGGTGGGACCGGCATTACCGGTCCCGCGGGCTCGACGTCCGGCGGCGGCACCAACGGCGGGTCGGGCGGTGCCGGCGGGGCCGGCGGAGCGGGGGGCAACGGCGGCCTGTTTTACGGCAGCGGCGGTGGCGGCGGCAACGGCGGGGCCGGCGGGATGGGAGGCGCCGGTGTCACCCCCACCAGCTCCGCCAACGGCACCGGCGGTGGCACCGGCGGCCACGGCGGCCAGGGCGGTGCCGGCGGCAATGGCTCGTTCTTCGGCCACGCCGGCAACGGCGGCCAGGGCGGCGACGGCGGCCAGGGCGGCCAGGGCGGCGCCGGCCACGCCGACACCGGCTCCGGCGGCGGCCACGGCGGCGTGGGCGGCAACGGTGGGGACGCCGGCGCGGGCGGCACCGGCGCGACCGCGGGCGCGGCGGGTACCGGCGGCACCGGCGGCACCGGCGGCAAGGGCGGCGGCGCGGGTGCCGTGCCTTTCGGTGACCCGGGCGGTGGGGGCGCCGGCGGCCACGGCGGGAACAGCGCCGGCGGCGCCGGCGGTCAAGGGGGCCTCGGCGGCGACGGCGGCGACAGCAACTTCAACGGCAGCGGCAGTTCGGTGTTCGGCGGTGGACTCGGCGGCAACGGCGGCACCGGCGGCACCGGCGTCACGGGTGGCAACGGCGGGAACGGCGGCAATGGCGGCGACGCCACCGTCGTCGCGACGGTCGCCGCCTCCGCAGCTGGCGGGGGCGGCGGCGGCGGTGGGGCCGGCGGCCTCAGCACCGCCGGCGGCAGCGCGGGCCGGGGCGGCAACGGCGGCAACGGCGGTTTCGGCACGGCCGTCGTAGGCGTGCAACACGCCACCGGCAACGGCGGTTTCGGCGGCGGCGGCGCCCAAGCCATTTCGGGAGGCCCCGGCGGTGGAGGCGGCGGAGGCGGCGCGGCCGGCATCGGCATCGCACTGGCCCCCGGCCAATCCGGCTCCGACGGAGCCATCGCCGCAGGCAACTTCTTTACCGCCGGGGATGGGGGTACCGGCGGCTTCGTCAACAACAACTCCGCCTCCGGGATCGCCAGTGCCGGTGGTGGGGGCGGGGGCGGTGCCGCCATCCCCGGTAGCCCCGGCGCCGGCGGCGGCCAAGGCGGCAGCGCCGTCGTCAACTTCGGTAGCGCGGCCGGTGGCCCGGGCGGGGCCGGCGGCACCGGCCAGACGATCGGCGGCGCCGGGAATGACGGCGTGTCCGGTGACGGCGCCTCCGCCGCCGCCACCGCCAACCCGGGCACCGGCGGCCAGGCCAGCATTGGAGGCGGGGGCGGCGGCGGCGGGGCTAATGCCGGCGGCAGTGCCGAGGCCGATGGCGGCGCGGGCGGTGGGGGCGGCGGCCTCTAACACCTACGCCCAGCTGGACCCGACCGTGCTGTCGGTGCTGGCCATGTTGCTGCCGGCGGTCTGAACCTTCTGGCCGTGGGCATCGGCCTGTTGGTAGATCACCTGGAAGTTGCGGCCCAGCTCGGCGACGAACTGCTGACAGGCCGTCGAGCCGGCGCCGCCCCAAAAGTCCCCGGCGGCAAGCACATCGCGAACGATGGCCTGGTGTTCGGCTTCCAGCGAGGCGGCCTGCGCGCGGATGGTGGCGCCGTGGGCGTCGACATCGCCGAATTGGTAGTTGATGGTCATGCGAATGCTCTCCTGTTCTTCTCGGTGGGCTAGCTGCTCAGGACCTGCTGCGAGGCCTGCTCTTGCTGCTCGTAGTTGTTGGCGTCGCGGACCAGGCCGTCGCGCACCCCGTGCAGCATGGTGACGATGTTGCGGAAAGCCTGATTCATCTGGCCCATCGTGTCCAGCGAGGTCGCCTGCGCCTGGCCGCTCCAGCCCGCGCCGGCGATGCTCTGCGAGGACGCCCACATCTTGCGGGCCTCGTCCTCGACGGTCTGGGCGTGGACCTCGAAGCGGCCCGCCATGTCCCGCATCGCGTGCGGGTCGGTCATGAATCGTGCGGTCATTTCGTTTCTCCTTCGAAAGAAGTTGTGGTAGTTGCCGATTGGTCATCGATGGATCGCGGAAGCTGCTACCTCCCCCCGTCATCCGACCACGCGCGGCAGCACGCTCACTCGCGGCAACTCGGCGGCGGACGCGCGCATCTCCATGCCCGCGACCGTGGTCGCGGGGATGCTCCGGGCCATCATCGGCGACGCCGCGGGGGCGCCCGATATCGGTGCGACGGCGGTTGCCTCAGCGGCCGGGACCGATGCCGGCATCCAACCCGAGGGCACCGACACACCCCCGACCGACGCGGCCTGACCGAACGCCGCCGACGGCGCCAGCCGGGCGGGCATGCCCATCTCCGGCGTCACGCGCATCGGCGGCACGGTGGGCGTCGCGGGCATGAACGCCGGCCGCACGGCCGGGTCGGGTGCGACCATCGGCGCGATCACGCCCGGGTTCGCCGTCGTCGTCGCGCCCGTGCCCTGCCCGAGGGGCGCGCCGATCAGTTGCGCGAATTCGCCAATGCCGGACTGGAAGCCACTGATCAACGAGGACCCGGCCGCGTTGATCTCCGCCGGAATCGCCGACAGCCCCATCACCGCCTGAGTGCCCAGGCCCTGCGCCGCGCCCTCCAGATTGGTGACGGCGGTTCCGATGGCGGCGCCGGCCAAGCCCACCAGGTTCGTGGTGACCGGTGCCGTCGCCAGCGGGGTCAGCGCGGACGCCGTCGTCGAGGATGCGGCGTAGGCGTACATCGCGGCGGCGTCTTGGGCCCACATCTCGGCGTACTGCACCTCGGTAGCCGCGATCGCCGGGGTGTTGATGCCCAGGAAGTTGGTCGCGACCAAAGTCATCAGCAGGGCGCGGTTGGCGGCGACGAGCGGCGGTGGCACCGTGGCGGCAAACGCGGCTTCGTGCGCGGCGGCCGCGGCGGCCGCCTGCAGACCGGCCTGCTCGGCCTGCGCGGCGGTACTGTGCATCCACGCGACGTACGGCGCGGCGGCGCTTGCCATTGCTACCGATGACGGGCCCTGCCAACCGGCGTCGGCGAGCTCCAAGATCACCGACCCGTAACTGGTTGCGGCCGAACGCAACTCGGCGGCCAAGCCGTCCCAGGCCGCCGACGCGGCAAGCATGGGCGCCGAGCCGGGGCCCGCATACATCAGCGCGGAGTTGATCTCCGGAGGCAACGCGGCGAAGTCCATTGGTAGATCCCTTCTTTGAGTGGTTGTCGCTAGGCGCGCGCCGGCAAGGCCTGCGTGGGGCCGGCGGGTGACGGGTAGGCGGGAACGTAGTGCTCGGTCTGAATGGTCCCCGGGTAATTGGGTGCGGGCTGAACAGTCACCGGCTGAGCGGGCATCGCCGGCGCGGTCGCCGGGCCGACGGGCGTGACGGGCGCGGCCGGAGCGTGCTGGGTGGGCGCCGGGTGGGCCGGCGCGGCTGGCGCGGGGTGGGCGGGCGCCGGGTGGGCGGGTGCGGCGGGCGCAGCGTGGGCGCCGTAGCCGCCCGCGTACGGCGCCGTGTGACCGCCGTAGCTGAATCGCGCGTAGGGATCCACGCGACCGCCGCCATAGTTGCCGCCGGCGTAACCCCCGCCATGCGTCGCCGGCCGGGCGCCGCCATAGCCGCCGCCGTACGACGCCCGCCCTCCGGGCGCAGCGCCATAGACGGGGGAGACCGGCGGCGTGGGGGCGGGCCGAGGGGGCGCGACGTGCGTCATGCGGGCGGGCGCGGTCGGGGCCATGCGGGCCGGCGCGACATGCGCCACGCGGACACCCCCGGCCTGCGCCGCGTTCGCCGCCTCGGTGGCGGCATACGAGTTGGCGCCGAGCCCGAGGGCCCTGACGAACTCGTCGTGGATCAGGGCCGCCTCGGCGCTGATCGCCTGGTAGACCTGGCCGTAGCCGGAGAACGCTGCCGCCGTCGCCGCCGAGACCCCGTCGGCCGCGGCCGGGATGACTCCGGTGATCGGAAACGCGGCGGTCACGCTGGCCGCGCTGACGGCGGCGCCGATAACGTGCAGCCGGCCGGCGGCCGCTTCCAGCAGCTCCGGCACGGTGACGACAAACGACATGTGGTGTTCCTCCTGATGCGAAACGCGGTGCCGAAGTCCGGCACTGCCTGACGTTGTGAGGAGACTATGTCATAAATTATGAATCGCTGTCTAGTTATTTGTTAGGAATTCTTGAAGTGTGGGCATAGATCGCAGTTCGGGACGCTTTGACCGTGTTTTGGCATCCGGTTACTCTGGGAGGCATGCCACGAACCAACGCAGCCGGCTGGGGGCTGAAGCGCCTGCTCGAGGCGACGCTGAACCGCGATATCACCATTGAGCAGCTGCGTGACGCCTGCGGCGTCACCAAGGGCCGGTGGTACGGCGGTGTCGGGCGGGCAAACGCAGACGACTTTCCGGATGCAGAGGAAGCCCGGCGCGCGGCTCACGCCTTCGGGCTCAGCGCCACGTGGCTGCAGGTCGAACTCGGCCTCATCACGCTCGATGACGTGCGCGAGGCCTTGGACGGCCCGCCGGCCCTCGACCCCTTCAAGGTCACCACCCGCCAGCGAGTGCTGCAGATCCCGAATCCGCCGCCGGAGCAGCCACGCGACTAGGTCGCACTCGGGCACCGGCAAGACGCCGCCTAAGCGGTAGCGTCACTCTTACTGGCCGGGCCCCTCGACGCGCCGCGATGTGACGGGAGAAACCATGAAACACTGCATCGTCGCCGCGCTGACCGTAGTGCTGATGGCCGCAGGGCTGATCGCGTCGGCGCCGCCGGCCAGCGCCGGCTGTTTGTACGGAGGGCCTTTCCTCAGCAAGTGCGACGACCCCATCCAGCCGGACGGCACCTGGCAACGTTGTGTCACGTTCACCCACCTGATCCCCAGCGGCGCCAGTTCCTTCCTGGTGCCCGAAAGGCGCTGCGATTTGATGGGTCCTGGCCAATATCCCGGGGGCTTCGGCTTCGCCGACCCACCGACGCACCTCGACGGCTGATATTCCGGTCGGCTCCCGCGCTTAGCCGTCATCCCCCGACGGACGGCTGAGGCACCACCGTGGGCTTGAATCCGTATCGGGGAGCGGCGAAATGCGCGACGCCGCGGCCGCCCCCACTCCCCATCAGAGGCACGCCGCCGACGGCATTGGTGGCGGGTTCGGCGGCGGCCGCGCCGGCCCCGAGGCCATTGAGCGTCACAACGGCGGGGCTGGCCGGCGGGACGACACCCGCCCAGGACGCCGGAACAGACAGTCCCCCAACCGATGTCGCCCGGCCGATGGTCCCGGCGGCGCCCGAGATGGCGTGGGGCACCGACTCGACGGCCTTGGCCGCCCCCTCGGCGGCCTTGGCGGCCTGCGGCATCACCGCCTGCGCCAGGCCCTGGATGTCCTTGAACGCCGTCGTGAAAAGCCTTGTGGGAGAGATCAGTCGGATGAAGGCGTCGAAACCCGAGCTGGCGTCGACCGTCGCCGAACCGGTCAGGCCCTCCACCAGGTCCCCGAGCGCTCCGGCCACGATGATGCCGTCGCCGTTGCTGTTCCAGGCGTGCCCGGTCAGGCCGAGCGCGGCGGCGGGGTTGACGAGCCAGGGGGGCGAATTCGTCAGACCGGCCAGACCGAACAGCACATTGGGAATCCCGTAGAGGCCCTGCGCACCGGTAGCCGCCCCGGCCGCCTGTGCCACCGCCGCGGCCTGTGCACCCAGGCCGGCCGGATCGGTGGCCGGCGCCGCCGGGCCGAACGGCGTCAGCGCCGAGGCGGCAGCCGACGAACCCGCATAGCCGTACATCGCGGCCGCGTCCTGCGCCCACATTTCGCCGTATTGCGCCTCGGTGGCCGCGATCACCGCGGTGTTCTGGCCCAGAAAATTGGTCGCCAACAGGGCCATCAATAGCGCCCGGTTGGCCGCGATCACCGGCGGTGGCACCGTAGCGGCAAACGCCGCCTCGTAGGCACCCGCCGCCGCCGCGGCCTGGGTCGCGGCCTCCCCGGCTTGCCCGGCGGTGGCGCTCAGCCACCCGACCTGGGATCCGGCCGCGGCCGCCATCGCCGCCGCGGCCGGACCCTGCCATGGCCCGTCGGTCAGGCCTGCGATCAGCGACCGGTAGGACGACGCCGTGTCCTGCAGCTCGGTGGCCAGCGCTTCCCAGGCGGCCGCGGCATTCAGCATGGGTGCCGATCCGGGACCGGAATACATCAGCGCGGAGTTGATCTCCGGCGGCAACTGCGCGAAATCCAACATGGCTCCCTCTCGCCTAACCGACCGCGTTGGTGTTGGCGGCTTCGGTGGCCTCATACGAGCCGGCGCTGACGCCGAGCGTCGTCGCCAGCAGATCGCGCAGAGCCGCTGCCTGGGCGCTGACCTCTTGGTAAAGCCTTGCGTGCGAAGCGAAGTGCGCCGCGGTCAACATCGACACCAGGTCCGCGGCCGCGGGGACCACCCCGGTCGTCGGGGCGGCCGCGGCGGCATTTCCGGCCGCCACCAACGCATTCAGGGCCTGCATTTCCGCGGCGGCCCCGGCCAGGATCTCGGGTTGTGTGATCACGATCGACATGTGTCCTCCCAAAAGTTTGCGCAATCAATGGATTTCGGCACCACGACGTCACCGAAGCAGCTCAGAGGTTAGGCCTGCCACCTGCGGGCATCGCAACCCTTCATCCGCCGTGTTCATTGGCGGGCCGAAAACTGTTCATGTAGCTGCCCCAATGTGCTGCGCCTTTTGCGAATGGCATGAAAGATGTTGCAAACCAATATGATTAGAGTTCGACATGAATTTCGGAACGATTGCCCCGACACGCACTAGGCTTTGCCGACGGTAAAAACCCGCCCGGACGCGTTATGGTCCACGCATGGTCCGCAAATCGATCGCATTGGCCGCCGCCGGATTGACCGTCGCCGCGCTGTCGGCCTGCGACAAGCACAACGCCGCGCCGGCGCCGGGGGCGAATCCGCGCCAAGTGACCGTCGTCGGCTCGGGGCAGGTCCAGGGTGTCCCAGACACCTTGACCGCCGATGCCGGCATCGAATTCACCGCACCCGACGTCACCGCCGCGATGAACCAGACCAACGATCGGCAGCAGGCGGTGATCAACGCGCTCGTCGGCGCGGGGCTGGACCGCAAGGACATCGGCACCACCACCGTCACCCTGGAGCCGCAGTACGGCAGCGGCACCGCGACGATCAGCGGCTATCGCGCGACCAACGCGATCCGGGTCAAGATCCACCCGACCGACGCCGCGTCACGGATGCTGGCCCTGATCGTCACCACCGGCGGCGACGCCACCCGGATCAGCTCGGTCAGCTACTCCATCGCCGACGACTCGCAGCTGGTCAAGGACGCCCGCGCGCGGGCATTCGACGACGCCAAGGCCCGCGCCGACCAGTACGCCCAGCTGTCCGGCCTGCGGCTGGGCCGGGTGCTGTCCATCTCGGAGGTGTCCGGCGGCGCGCCCGCGCCCGGCGGCCCGCCGGCGCCGCCGCGCAGCACGGCCGCGGTCCCGCTGGAACCCGGCCAGCAGACCGTGGGTTTCTCGGTGACCGCGGTGTGGGAACTGGACTAACCCAATGGCGGCGACCCGCCGCGCCCCGGCTGCGCCGCTAGCTACTGCTCGTAGACCCTGGGATCCAGGGTGCCGATGTACGACAGGTCGCGGTAGCGCTCGTCGTAATCCAGGCCGTAGCCCACCACGAAATCGTTCGGAATGTCGAAGCCCACGTAGGCGATCTCGACTTTGGCGCGCATCGCGTCGGGCTTGCGTAGCAGCGTGCACACCCGCAACGAACGCGGGTGCCGGCTCTTGAGGTTGCGCAGCAACCACGACAGGGTCAGCCCGGAGTCGACGACGTCCTCGACGATCAGCACGTCGCGGTCGTGGATGTCGCGGTCCAGGTCCTTCATGATCCGCACCACGCCCGACGAGGATGTCGAGGAGCCGTAGGAACTCACGGCCATGAATTCGAACTGGGTGGGCACCGGGATCGCGCGGGCCAGGTCGGTGACGAAGATCACCGCGCCCTTGAGCACGGTGATCAGCAACAGGTCCTCGCCGGACTGGGCGGCAATGTCGCGGTACTGGTTGCCGATTTCCTCGCCGAGTTCGGCGATGCGGGCCTGAATCTGCTCGGCCGTGAGCAGCACCGACTTGATATCCCCCGGATACAGCTCCACGGGCTGCGCGGGGGTGACAGCCGGGGAGATCTGGGCCACGCCCACAGAGTGCCACGCCGGCGGCCGAATAACCAATGACCGCCCCCGTTTACACAGGCTCCCGCCACATCGTCAGCGCGCCGTCGCGCCGCCCGGCGATCAACCGCTCGCCGCGCAGCGCGGAGCCCACCGCGACCCCACCCTGCCCGCGCCACGCCGTGACAAGCGTGTCGACACCGCGAATCTGCTTGTCGGTCAACCCCGTCGCGCCGCCGGCCAGCAACCAGGCGCGGATCACCCGTCGTCGAACCGGGTCCGGCAGCGCAGCCAGTGCCCGGGGCTCGAGTCCCGCGCCCGTCCGCACCCCGGGCAGCGCCTGCGCGGCGAGCGCGTCGATCATGTCGGTGTCCTCGCGCAACGCGGTCGCGGTGCGCGCCAACGCCTCGGCTACGCCGCCGCCCAGCACGTCCTCCAGCAGGGGCAGCACCTCGAGGCGCAGCCGGGTGCGGGTGAAGCGGCGGTCGGTGTTGTGCGGGTCCTGCCAGGCGGTCAGCCCCAGTTCCGCGCACGCGGCGTGCGTCGCGGACCGCCGCACCCCCAACAGCGGGCGGCACCACGGGGGATCGTGCGGCCGCATCCCGGCGATCGAGCGCCCCCCGGAGCCGCGGCCCAGCCCCAGCAGCACCGTCTCCGCCTGATCGTCGAGCGTGTGCGCCAACAGCACCGGGTCGTCGCCGCAGGCGCTCAGCGCCGCATAGCGGGCCGCGCGGGCCGCCGCCTCCGGGCCGCCGTCCTTGCCCACCTCCACGCAAAGCACTTGCGCATCAACACATCCCAGTGCGAGCGCCTGCTTGCGGGCGGTCTCGGCGACGGCGGCCGAGCCGGGCTGCAGGCCGTGGTCGACGATCACGGCGGTGGTGGGGCGAAGCGGGGCGGCGACCGCGGTGAGCGCCAGGGAGTCGGGGCCGCCGGATAGCGCCACGCGCCACCGCTTTCCGGTGGCGAGATAGGTATTGGCGAAAGCCTCGACAGCCGTGCGCAGCTGCCCTACAGCACCCTGTCGATCCATCGCTGGGGGTCTTCGATTTCGGCGGGCAGCGGCAGCGTTTCGGGGCCCGACCAGACGGTGTTGAACCGCTGCATCCCGACCTTGCCCACGACGTGGTCGACGAACGCCTTGCCGCGGGTGTACTGGCTGAGCTTGGCGTCGAGGCCGAGGAGCGCACGCAGCACCCGCTGCAGCGGTGGCTGTTTGCGGTGGCGGCGCTCGTCGAATCGGCGGCGGATGGTGGCCACCGACGGCACCACGACCGGCCCGACGGCATCCATCACGTGATCGGCGTGGCCCTCCAGCAGGGTGCCGAGCACGAGCAGCTGGTCCAGGGCCTCGCGTTGCGGCTCGGACTGCACCGCGCGCACCAGGCCGAGAATCCCCGAGGAGGTGCCGTCCGATGCCGCAGAGCCATCCGCGCCGCCGGCGCGATGGCGGACGAATTCGGCGAGCCGGGTCGCCACCTCCCGGATGTCCTCCCCCGCGTCCTGCGTCAGCAGCCCCAGCGCCTGCGACATGTAGCCGGACAGCCACGGGTTGGCGGTGAACTGGACCCGATGGGTCACCTCGTGCAGGCACACCCACAGCCGGAAGTCGGAGGGGTTGACCCGGAGCTGGCGCTCGACGGCGATGACGTTCGGATACACCAGCAGCAGGCTTCCCTCGTTGGCGGCCTCCAGGCCCCTCGCGAACGGGTCGTACTGCCCGAGGATCCCCGACGACACGAACGCCAGCACGGCGCCCGTCTGCGCGCCGGTGATCCGGCCGGTGAAAAACCCGCGCGGCTTGTCGGTTCCGTTGGTCATCACCCGCATCGACTCGGCCGCCGCGCCGATCCACTGCAGGCGGTCGACGATGCGGGCCGAAGGAACCACATCGTCGGTGATCAGGCCGGTGACGTCGCGCACCGGCGGTTCGGCCTTCGCGGCCGCGCTCGTCAGCTCCTCGACCACCTGGCGGCGGGTGTAGTCGCTGGCCGCCGGGCCGGGCCGGGCCAGGCGCTGCCCGACGGTCGCGGCGAACCGCCAGTCGACGGCGGTCCCGAGGGTCAGGCTGGACGAGGCGGTCATGCGCACCCGCAGAACCAGAGCTTGGTGGCCAGGGCGTCCATCGCGTTGCGGCCGTTCGGGCCGGCGTCGTTGGACAGGAACGCGAACGTCAGCACCCGCCCGCTGCGGTCGGTGAGCACCCCGACCAACGAGTTGACGGCGGTCAACGAGCCCGTCTTGGCGCGCAGCCAGCCGGCGGGGCCGCGGTCGGTGGCGGCGTCGAGGAACCGGTCGCCCAGCGTGCCGCTGCCGCCGGCGATCGGCAGCAGATCCAGCAGCGCCCGCAGCGCCGGCTGGTCGGGTCCGGCGGCGGCCTGCACCACCCCGTCCAGCGTCTTGGCCGTCAACCGGTCGTCGACGGAAAGCCCGCTGGAATCCACCAGCCTGGCGCCGGCGGTGTCCACGTGCGCGGTGCTCAACCGGTTGGTGACCGCATCGACGGCGCCGGCGAAGCTCTGCGGCCGGTTGATCGCGGCGGCGACCTCCCGGGCGATGCACTCGGCCAGCACGTTGTCGGAGTGGTCCATCATCTCGGACAGCCGCTGGACCAGCGGCGCGGACTGCACGACGGCCAGCTGCCGGGCTCCGGACGGCGCCGTGGCGACCGTGACGGCGCCGGGGTCCAGGCCGAGCGCCTTGGCCAGCTCCCGCCCGGCGTCCAGCGCCGGCGTCTTGGACCGCCGCGAGTTGACCGTGGTCGGCTGGATGCGGCCGGCGTCGATCATCACCGACTCGATCGGCGCGATGTCACCGTTGTCGACGTCGGCCGGGTCCCAGCCCGGCGCCATCGTCGGTCCGCTGAACGCCGAGATGTCCACCTGCACCGCGGTCGGGGTCACCCCGCTGCGCCGCACCTGCTCGGCGAGATCGCTGATGCGCGCCGCGCCGCGGTACCAGGGCTCCACTCCCGGCGGTGCCGCCGACAGCACCGGATCCCCGGCGCCCACCAGCACGACGGGCCCTTGGGCGTTCTGGCTGCCCGCGACCACCCGGGTGCTGATCCGGGCCTGACGGTCCAGCGTCAGCAGCGCCGCCGCGGCGGTCAGGACCTTGTTGGTCGATGCCGGCACCAGCGGCAGGTCGTCGGCGACCCGCCAGAGTTCCTTGCCGGTGATGGCGTCGGTGATCCGGCCACCCAGCCGGCCCAGGTTGGGATCGGCGGCCGCCGGCGCCAGCGCGGCGGCCACCCCGGCCGGGCTCGGCGTCTCGGCGGTGTCGACGACCGGGACCACGCCCGGCTTGACCGTCGGCGGGCGCGGCGGCGGCACCGGCACGTGCGAGGCGCCGACGCCGTGACCTCCGGTGGTGAAAAACGTTGCCGCAGCCACCACCGCGGCGACGAACGCCAGCACGGCCAACCCGATGAACACCTGGGTGGATTTCCGCCAGCGAGTAGGACCCATCACTCTCCTGACTGTTTGAACCCATTCTGCCGAATCGACCGCAATGCGCTCGACTAGGGTGATGCCCGACCCAACCGACCGACCCCGGTCCACCCCTCGTGAAGGAGCCCGCGCGGTGCAATTCGACGTCACCATCGAAATTCCGAAAGGTCAACGCAACAAGTACGAGGTCGATCACGAGACGGGCCGGGTGCGGCTGGACCGCTACCTCTACACCTCGATGGCCTACCCCACCGACTACGGCTTCATCGACGACACCCTGGGTGAGGACGGCGACCCGCTGGACGCGCTGGTGCTGCTGCCGCAGTCGGTGTTCCCCGGCGTGATCGTGGAGGCGCGCCCGGTGGGAATGTTCCGGATGGTCGACGAGGCCGGCGGCGACGACAAGGTGCTGTGCGTGCCGGCCGGCGACCATCGGTGGAAGCACATCCAGGACATCGGCGACGTGCCGCCCTTCGAACTGGATGTCATCAAGCACTTCTTCTCGCAGTACAAAGCCCTGGAACCGGGCAAGTACGTCAAGACCGCCGACTGGGTCGACCGCGCCGAAGCCGAGGCCGAGGTGCAGCGTTCGGTCGAGCGGTTCAAGGCGTCCGGGCACAGACGCGGCTAACGCTCTGAGCGAAACCGCTCGCCGCCGCTCGGTGGCATCCTGGCGATGTGACCCCGTTGTGGCATTTCGCCTCCAATTTCTGGTGGCTGATCTTCCCGCTGGGCGGCTCGGTCGGCGCGGGCGTGCGGGCGGTCGTCGCCGCCAACGAGCGTCGGGCCGACCGACGGCTGGAGCGCTACCGGCTGAAGCAGCAGGCCAAGATCGCCGCGGCGGAGGCGGCCGGGCGCAACCGCGACACCAGGGACGGCTCGCGCCGAGAGCTCACCAAAATCATTGCGTCGCATGACCGTACCGACGCGCGGTGGTTCGACTACGAACTCGACGTCGCCAAATTGCTGGACTTCCCGATGATGACGGACATGCGCGACCCGCTGACCATCGCGTTTCACAGGGCCAAGCGCCGCGCGGACCTGCTGCGCCCGGACCGGCCCTCGGACGTCGAGACCCTCGCTGGCGATCGGGCCGCGCAGGTGGAATACCGCGACGCCGTCCACGAGTACATCAGCGCCTTCGAGATCGCCGAGGCCGAGGCGATTCGCCGGCGCCGCAGCGACTTCTCGGAGGACGACCAGCAACGGATGGCGCGCGCGCAGCACCTGCTGCACCTGGCTCAGGACGAGGGGGCCACGCGTGAGGAGCGACAGACCGCCTACCTGCGAGCCACCAAGGAACTCGACGGGCTGATCGTCCTGCCGGCGCCGGCGCGGGCGGCCATCGAGCGGCGGATCGCCGGCCAGATCGAGGCCTAACGCGCCGCCGCGGCGGCCTGGCGCCTATTGCGCAGCACGCTCCAGCCCAGGGCGGCCCCGATGAAGACGACGCCCACCGAGGCGGTGACGGCCTCGGGCACCTGGAATCGCGGCTCGATGGACATCAGCATGATCACCGACAGCGCGCCGATCGCCCAGTGCGCGCCGTGTTCCAGGTACACGTAGCGGTCCAGCGCGTCCTGCTGGACGAGGTAGATGGTGATCGACCGCACGAACATCGAGCCCACCAGCCCCAGGCCCAGCGCGATCACGATCGGGTCGGAGGTGATCGCGAAGGCGCCGGTGACGCCGTCGAAGGAGAACGCGGCGTCGAGCACCTCGAGGTAGACAAACAGCGTCAGCCCGGCCTTACCGACCGCGCTGCCGGCCGGCTTGCCGTCCGTCACCGCCTCGAGGTCCTGGGGCCGAAACGCCCGGCTCAAACCGTTGACGACCAGATAGGAGATCAGGCCCAGCACCCCGGCGATCAGCACCGTCGCACGCTCGTCGTTGGAGTGCGTGAGCTCCGTCGCCACCAGGATCAGCGCGACGCCGGCCACCACCACCGACACCTGACCGAGCCGCCCGATGCGGGCGAATGGGACCTCAATCCACTTGAGCCACTTGATGTCCCGGTCGTAAAACACGAAATCCAAGAACAGCATCAGCAGGAAGATCCCGCCGAACGCCGCGATCTGGGGGTGGGCGGCCGCGATCAGTTTTTCGTAGCTGGGCGAGCCGTCCGGGAATTCCATGGCGCGGTTCGGCGGCGGATTGAGCGCCAACTCGAACGCGCGAACCGGTCCGAGGCCGGCGGTGGCCCAGACGATGAGCAGCGGGAAGAACAGCCGCATGCCGAAGACGGCGATCAGAATCCCCACCGTCAGGAACATCTGCCGCCAAAACGGGCTCATCCGCTTCAGGATCGCTGCGTTGATGATGGCGTTGTCAAACGACAGCGACACCTCGAGGACGGCCAGCACCAGCAGCAAAAAGAGGGCGTTCGGGCCGCCGTGCAGATATCCGATCGCGAGGGCCGCGACCGTGACAATCAGTGAGATCCCGAAGATGCGGAACGCGGCCATGGATCCTTCCCCAACAGCCGCCCACAATAGCGACAGCTTTGCCGGCACGGGCCGCCGGCGTCGACGCACTTACTATTTTCAAATTGTGGCGATGCCCGAAGCCGGCGGTACCCCAGCCTCCACCGGGGCCGGCCCGGTCGCGCGCGGCAGCGTCGCCCGGGTCGCCGTCGCCACCGCGCTGACCGCCCTGTGCGGGTACGCGGTGATCTACCTGGCCGCGCGCGACCTGGCCCCGCGCGGCTTTTCGGTATTCGGGGTGTTCTGGGGGGCGTTCGGTCTGGTCACCGGGGCCGCCTTCGGCCTGCTGCAGGAAACCACCCGCGAGGTCCGCTCGGAGAGCTACCTGACAGACATCGGGGCGGCGCCGGTCAGCCGCACCCACCCCCTGCGCGTCGCCGCGATGATCGGCGTGGCCGCGGCCGTCGTGATCGCGGGTAGCTCGCCGCTGTGGAGCGCACGGGTATTCGTCGAGGACCGCTGGTTGTCGGTGGGGCTGCTCTCCGTCGGGCTGGCCGGCTTCTGCCTGCACGCCACCCTGCTGGGCATGCTGGCCGGGACGAATCACTGGACCTCGTACGGCGCGTTGATGGTGACCGACGCGGTCATCCGGGTGACGGTCGCCGCCGCCACGTTCGTGCTCGGCTGGGGCCTGACCGGATTCCTGTGGGCGACGGTGGCGGGCGCGACGGCCTGGCTTATGGTCCTGGCGGCCTCGCCCACGGCCCGCGCGGCGGCCCGGCTGCTGACGCCGGGCAGCACGTCGACTTTCCTGCGCGGCGCCGCGCACTCGATCACCGCGGCCGGCGCCAGCGCGATCCTGGTGATGGGGTTTCCGGTGCTGCTGAAGCTGACCAGCACCGAGCTGGGCGCCCAAGGCGGCGTCATCATCCTGGCTGTGACGCTCACCCGGGCGCCGCTGCTGGTGCCGCTGACCGCCATGCAGGGAAACCTCATCGCGCACTTCGTCGACGAGCGCAGCGACCGGCTTCGGGCGCTGGTCACGCCGGCGGCGATCATCGGGGGCATCGGCGCGGTCGGGGTGCTGGCGGCGGGCCTGATCGGCCCCTGGCTGCTCCGGGTCGCCTTCGGGCCGCAATACGAGGCCAGCGGCGCGCTGCTGGCGTGGCTGACGACGGCCGCCGTGGCGATCGCGATCCTGACGCTGACCGGTGCCGCCACGGTCGCCGCGGCGCTGCACCGCGCCTACGCGCTCGGGTGGGTCGGCGCGACGGTGGCCTCGGGGCTGTTGCTGTTGTTGCCGCTTCCGCTTCAGACGCGCACCGTGGTCGGCCTGCTGTGCGGACCGATGGTGGGAATCGGCGTGCATCTGGTGGCGCTCGCGCGCGCCGGACGCTTAACCGGCTGATCCTGGCTAACCTGGTGGGCATAAATGGGCACTGAATCGCGCTACCCGGACGTCTGGATCGTCATTCCCGCCTTCAACGAAGCCGAGGTCATCGGCGACGTGATAGCCGACGTGCGCTCGACTTTCGACCACGTCGTCTGCGTGGACGACGGCAGCACCGACGGCACCGGCGAGATCGCCCGGCGGGCCGGGGCTCACCTGGTGCGCCATCCGGTCAACCTGGGCCAGGGCGCGGCCATCCAGACCGGCGTCGAGTACGCCCGCCGGCAGCCCGGGGCGCAGGTCTTCGTCACGTTCGACGCCGACGGCCAGCACCGCGTCAAAGACGTGACCGCGATGATCGACCGGCTGGCGGTGGGTGACGTCGACGTCGTCATCGGGACCCGGTTCGCTTCGCGCGAGGGCAGCCGGCCACCGCTGTTCAAGCGGATCGTGCTGCAGACCGCGGCGCGGCTGAGCCGGCGCGGTCGCCGACTTGGCTTGACCGACACCAACAATGGACTGCGGGTGTTCAACAAGAAGGTCGCCGACGGCCTGGACATCACCATGAGCGGCATGAGCCACGCCAACGAATTCGTCATGCTGATCGCCGAAAACCATTGGCGCGTAGCCGAACAACCGGTCGAGGTGCTCTACACCGAATACTCGAAGTCGAAGGGGCAGCCCCTGCTCAACGGCGTCAACATCGTCTTCGACGGCTTTCTGCGAGGGAGGATTCCGAGATGAACTGGATCCAGGTGCTTTTGATCGGGGCGATCGTCGCCCTGCTGGTCTATCTGTTGCGGTCCCGCAGGAGCTCGCGGTCCAAGGCGTGGGTCAAGGTCGGATACGTCCTGTTCGTGTTCGGCGGCATCTACGCCGTGCTGCGGCCCGACGACACGACGGTGGTCGCGCACTGGTTCGGGGTGCGCCGCGGCACCGACCTGATGCTCTACGCGCTGATCATCGCGTTCAGCTTCACCACCCTGAGCACCTACATGCGCTTCAAGGACTTGGAGTTGCGCTACGCGCGGCTGGCCCGCGCGGTGGCGTTGGAGGGCGCGCAGGCGCCCGAGCTGCGCTAGGCCGTGTGCGCCTTGCGGAAGTACTCGACCGTGCGGCGCACGCCCTCGTCGAGCTGCACCTTCGGACGCCAGCCCAAAACCCGTTCGGCCAAACCGATGTCGAGGCAGGATCGCTTCAGGTCGCCCAGGCGGTCGGGGTGGAACTCCGGGTCGTCGGGCCCGCCGACGGCCGCGGCCACCGCCGAATGCAGTTGGCGGTCCGAGGTTTCGATGCCGGTGCCGACGTTGAACCGCTGCCCGCCGCCCGCGTCGCCGGCGGCCTTGACGAACGCGTCGACCACGTCGTCGACGTAGACGTAGTCGCGGGTCTTGCCCCCGTCCCCGAACACCTTGGTGGGCTTGCCCGCCAGCAACGCCTGGGCGAAGATCGCCACCACGCCCGCCTCGCCGTGCGGGTCCTGGCGGGGGCCGTACACGTTGGCGGGCGCGATGTGCGAGCAATCCAGGCCGTACAGGTTGCGGAAGGTGTTCAGGTAGATTTCGCCGGCCACTTTGCCCGCGGCGTAGGGCGACGACGGGTCGGTGGGCACCGTCTCGGGAGTCGGGTACACCGGCGGCGTCCCGTAGATGGATCCCCCCGACGAGGTATGCACGATCTTGCGAACCCCGGTCTGGCGCGCCGCCTCGGCCAGGCGGATGGTGCCGATGACGTTGACCGACGCGTCGAACTGGGGATTGGCCACCGAGTGCCGGACGTCGATCTGCGCGGCCAGGTGAAAGACCACCTCCGGGCGGTGCTCGTCGAGGATCGCGTGCAGGTCGGCGGTCACGATGTCCGCCTCGACGAAGACGTGCGCCGGGTCGTCGGCCAGATGCTCGACGTTGGTCGCGCGCCCGGTGGCGAAGTTGTCCAGGCCCACCACCGTGTGACCGTCGGCCAGTAGACGGTCGACTAACGTCGACCCGATGAATCCGGCTCCCCCGGTGACCAGTGCGCGCACCGGCCCACCATACAAGCGGGGGGTCATCGCGGTAGCCGCCGCACTCGTCGTCGCCCAGCTGGGGGTCCGGGCGGTGCTTGCCTTCGGGGGCTACTTCTACTGGGACGACCTGATCCTCGTCGGCAAGGCCGGCACGCAGGGCCTGCTGTCGCCGTCCTACCTTTTCGACGACCACGACGGCCACCTGATGCCGGCCGCGTTCCTGCTCGCCGGCGCGATCACCCGGCTGGCGCCGCTGAACTGGACGGGCCCGGCGATCAGCCTGGTGGTGCTGCAGCTGCTGGCGTCGCTGGCGCTGTTGCGGGCGCTGTACGTCATCCTCGGCTGGCGACGGGTGCTGCTGTTGCCGTTGACGTTCGCGCTGTTCACGCCGCTGGCCGTGCCAGGCTTCGCCTGGTGGGCGGCGGCGCTGAACTCGCTGCCGATGTTGGCGGCGCTGGCCTGCGTGTGCGCCGACGCGATCCTGCTGGTCCGCACCGGGAACGGGCGCTACGCGCTGACCGGCGTGCTGGTCTACCTCGGCGGGCTGCTGTTCTTCGAGAAGGCCGCCGTGATTCCGTTCGTCGCCTTCGCGGTGGCCGCGTTGCTGGCGCACGTGCGGGGCGACCGGTCCCCGCTGCGGACGGTGTGGCGGGCCGGGCGGCGGCTGTGGGTCGCGTCGCTGGCGCTGACCGCCGCATGGGTGGCGCTGTACCTGGCCGTGGTCAACCAGAAGCGGTGGAGCACCGACCTCGCGATGACGGGGGACCTGCTGTGGCGATCGATCACCCACGGCATCGTGCCGGGGCTGGTCGGCGGGCCGTGGCACTGGGATCGCTGGGCACCGGCCTCGCCGTGGGCGACTCCCCCGCCGTCGGCGATGGCGCTGGGCTGGCTGGGGCTGGCCGGCCTGGTCGCGCTGTCGCTGTTACGCAAGCAACGCATCGTGCCGGTGTGGCTGACCGCGGCCGGTTACACCGTCGCGTGCCAGGTGCCGATCTATTTGATGCGGTCATCACGGTTCACCGCGCTGGAATTGGCCCAGACCATGCGGTATTTCCCCGATCTTGTCGTGGTGCTGGCGCTGCTGGCCGCCGTCGCGCTGTGCGCGCCCAACCGGCCGGCCGCGGCCCGCTGGCTGGACTCCTCGCGCCAACGCACCGTGGTCACGGCGGTTGTGGCGGTGGCGTTCGTGACCAGCAGCCTGTATTCGACGTGGACATTTCTCGCCAGCTGGCGCGACAACCCCGCGCAGCCGTACCTGCAGAACGCGCGCGCCAGTTTGGCCGCGGCGCATGCTGTTTCGGACGCACCGCTGTTGGATCAGGAGGTCGATCCGCTGGTGCTGCAACGGGTGGCCGCGCCCGAGAATCTGGCCAGCCACATGTTCGCCCTGCTGCGTGACCGGCCCGAATTCGATTCGGCGACAACCCAATTGCGCATGATCGATAGCTCGGGCCGGCTGATCAAGGCGCGGGTCACCTGGGTCCGCACCATCGCGCCGGGGCCGATGCCGCAGTGCGGCTACTTCGCCCAGCCGGACAAGCCGGCGCGGCTGGTGCTCGACGGCCCGCTACTGCCCGCCGATTGGACCGTCGAGCTCAATTACCTGGCCAACAGCGAGGGTTCGATGACGCTGTCGCTGGCCGAGGGGCCCGACGTCAAGGTGCCGGTGCATCCGGGTTTGAATCGGGTCTTTGTTCGGCTGCCCGGCGCCGGGGACGCGATCACCGTGCGGGCCAACACCACCGCGCTGTCGTTGTGCCTGGCGTCGGGACCGGTCGGGTTCGTCGCGCCGGCCTAGCGGCCCGCCGCACGTTCGGCAAGAAGGTGGAGCCACCTAGGAGAATCGAACTCCTGACCTGCTCATTACGAGTGAGCCGCTCTACCGACTGAGCTAAGGTGGCGTGCCCCGACGGGCGGCACGAGTCTACGGCAGTCGGCCCGACCCGCCCAAGTCGCCGGAGGTCAATCCCGCAGTTCCTGGCCGAAGGTGGCGACCATCGCGTCCACCGCGAACTTGGGTTTGACGTTGATCGCCAGCGCCTCGCGGCACTCGAGTACCGCCTCGATGCAGCGCAGCAGCTTCTCGGGCGAGGCGTGGGCGGCCAGGGCCGCCACCCGGTCGGCCATGTCCGGGTGATTGGCCTGGACGCCGCCGGCGTTCGCCGACACCACCAGCGCATCGCGGAAGTACGTCGCGAGGTCGATCAGGGCCCGGTCCAGGGCATCGCGCGACGCCCGCGTCTGACGCGACTTCTGCCGTCGCTCAAGGTCTTTGATCGCGCCGGTGGCACCCCGCATCGCGCCCGCGGTGCCCTTGCCCGTGCCGCCGGCACCGAGCGCCGTCCGCAGCTCCTCGGTCTCGGCCTCCGCCCGGTCCGCGGTCAGCACCACGGCCTCGGCCTCGGCGGCGGCCACCAGTTCCTCGGCGGCGGCGTAGGCGCGCGACGGGGTCGCGGCGTCGCGCACCAGGCCGAGTGCCCGCTCCCGTCGCTGCCGCGCCTCGGAATCGGTGGCCAGCCGGCGCGCCCGCCCCACGTGCCCGCCGCTGACCGACGCGGCCCAGTTGGCGGTGTCGGCGTCCAGGCCGTCGCTGTCGACCAGGACGCGCGCGATCGCCTCGGTCGGCGGGGTCACCAGCGCGACGTGGCGGCACCGGGAGCGCAGCGTTACCGCGATGTCCTCGGGATCCACCGACGGCGCGCACAGCAGGAACACCGTCGACGGCGGGGGTTCCTCGACCACCTTCAGCAGCGCGTTCGCGGCGCCCTCGGTCAGCCGGTCGGCGTCCTCGATGACCACGATCTGCCGGTGCCCGGTCGTCGGGCGCCGCGACGCGATCTGCACGATGGCGCGCATCTCGTCGACGCCGATGGACAGGCCCTCGGGGATCACCCGCCGCACGTCGGCGTGGGTGCCGGCCATGGTCGTCGTGCAGGCCCGACACTGCCCGCAGCCCGGCTCGCCGTCGGACGTGCACTGCAGGGCGGCCGCGAAGCACAGCGCGGCCACCGAACGGCCAGAACCCGGCGGGCCGGTGATCAGCCACGCATGTGTCATAGTCCCGTCGGCCGGATCGCTGTGAGCCGGATCACCGCGGGCCGCGCGGGCCGCGGCGAGCAGCATGGCAACGACGGCCTCCTGGCCTACCAGCCGCGTAAACACCCCGGACATCACCGGCAACAGTAGTGACACCGACCGACCGATACCGATCGGCCACCGTATCGGGATGAATCCGTGACATTTCCGGGTCGTTTCGGCAGGTATCGGCGACTTGCCGAGATCCTTATTGTTTTCCGCCAAGTCCGCCCTGCCCGATACGGTGGATTGGTGGCAACCGAGGCAGCACTGCCCGGGCGGATCGGCGCGTTCGCCCGGTGGGTGGTGCGCACGCCGTGGCCACTGTTCGCGCTGAGCATGCTGCAGGCCGACATCATCGGCGGTCTGTTCGTGCTGGGCTTCCTGCGCTACGGCCTGCCGCCGCAGGACCGCATCCAGCTGCAGGACCTGCCGCCGGTCAACCTGGCCGTCTTCGTCAGCGTCGTGATGTTCCTGTTCCTCGCCGGGATCGTGTTCAACCTGCGGCTGATGCTGCCGGTATTCCGCTGGCAGCGCCGCGACAACCTGCTGGCCGATGCCGACCCGGCCGCCACCGAGTTGGCCCGCAGCCGCGCGTTGCGCATGCCGTACTACCGAACGATCACCAGCATGGTCGCCTGGTGCATCGGCGGCGTGGTGTTCATCATCGCCAGCTGGTCGGTGGCCAAGTACACCGCACCCGTCGTCGCGGTGGCCACGGCGCTGGGCGCCGCCGCGACCGCGATCATCGGGTACCTGCAGTCCGAGCGGGTGCTGCGGCCGGTGGCGGTCGCGGCCCTGCGCAGTGGGGTGCCGGAGAATGTCAAGGCGCCCGGCGTGATCCTGCGCCAGATGCTGAGCTGGATGCTGTCCACCGCGGTGCCGCTGCTGGCGATCGTGCTGGCGGTGGTGGCCGACAAGGCCTCCCTGCTGCACGCGACGCCAGAGAAGTTGTTCAACCCGATCCTGTTGCTGGCGTTGGCGGCGTTGGGCATCGGTCTGGTCAGCACGCTGCTGGTGGCCATGTCGATCGCGGACCCGCTGCGCCAGCTGCGCTGGGCGCTGTCGGAAGTGCAGCGCGGAAACTACAACGCCCACATGCAGATCTACGACGCCAGCGAGCTGGGCCTGCTGCAGGCCGGGTTCAACGACATGGTGCGAGACCTGTCCGAGCGGCAGCGCCTGCGCGACCTGTTCGGCCGCTACGTCGGCGAGGACGTGGCCCGCCGCGCCCTGGAGCGCGGCACCGAATTGGGCGGCCAGGAGCGCGACGTCGCGGTGTTGTTCGTGGACCTGGTCGGCTCCACGCAGCTGGCCGCCACCCGGCCGCCCGCCGAGGTGGTCCACCTGCTCAACGAGTTCTTCCGCGTGGTGGTCGACACCGTCGGCAGGCACGGCGGGTTCGTCAACAAGTTCCAGGGCGACGCGGCGCTGGCCATCTTCGGGGCGCCGATCGAACACCCCGACTCCTCCGGCGGCGCGCTCGCGGCCGCCCGCGAGCTGCACGACGAACTCCTCCCGGTGATCGGTTATGCGGAGTTCGGGATCGGGGTGTCGGCCGGCCGCGCGATCGCCGGCCACATCGGCGCGCAGGCCCGTTTCGAGTACACGGTGATCGGCGACCCGGTCAACGAGGCCGCGCGGCTCACCGAGCTCGCCAAGCTGGAGGCCGGGCACGTGCTCGCGTCGGCGATCGCGGTCAGCGGCGCGCTCGACGCCGAGGCGCTGTGCTGGGACGTCGGCGAGGTCGTCGAGTTGCGCGGGCGCGCGGCGCCGACCCAGCTGGCCCGGCCCGTCAAGCTGGCCACGCCGGAAGACGTTGTGGAAGAAGAGATCCCGAGCGACGTCCGCGGCTAGCGCTTGGTCGCCCGCCGCGCCGGCGCCTTGCGGGTGGTTTTCTTCGCGGGCCGCTTGACCGGGCCCCGGGCCCGCCGGTCGGCCAGCAACTCGGCGGCGCGCTCGTCGGTGATCGACAGCACGTCGTCGCCCTTGCGCAGGCTGGCGTTGGTCTCGCCGTCGGTGACGTACGGCCCGAACCGGCCGTCCTTGATGACCATCGGCTTGCCCGACGCCGGGTCGGTACCCAGCTCGCGCAGCGGCGGCGCCGAAGCGCTCTGCCGGCCACGGCGTTTGGGCTCGGCGTAGATCTTCAGCGCCTCTTCGAGCGTGATGTCGAAGATCTGTTCCTCGGTCGCCAGCGAACGAGAATCGTTGCCCCGCTTGAGGTATGGGCCGTAGCGCCCATTCTGCGCGGTGATCGGCTCACCGGATTCGGGGTCGGTGCCGACCACCCGCGGCAGCGACAGCAGCTTCAGTGCGTCCTCGAGGGTGACCGTCTGCAGGTCCATGCTGCGCAGCAGCGAGCCCGTGCGGGGCTTGGGGCCGGTGGGCTTCTTGCCCTTCTTGGCCGGGGCCGCGTCACCGTCCTCCGGCGGCGGCTCGGGCAGCACCTCGGTCACGTACGGCCCGTAACGGCCGTCCTTGGCCAGGATTTCGTGGCCGGTCTCGGGGTCTACACCGAGCGAACGGCCCTCCTGCGGCGTGGCGAAAAGCTCCTCGGCCACCTCCAGCGTCAGCTCGTCGGGGGTCAGCGAGTCGTTGAGGTTGGCCCGCTGCGGCGCGGGCTCGCCCTCCTCGTTCGTCACGATGCGTTCGAGGTACGGCCCGTTCTTGCCCACCCGGACATAGACGGGCCGGCCCTCCGCGTCGTCAAACACCTTGATGGAGTTGACTTCTCGCGCGTCGATGCCCTCGAGGTTGACACCGACGAGCTTCTTCAGGCCGCCGGAGCGGGCGATCGACTCCGGCACGCCGTGGTCACCGCCGAAGTAGAAGTTGTTGAGCCAGGTGGTGCGCTGCTCGTTGCCCGACGCTATCGCGTCGAGCTCGTCTTCCATCGCCGCGGTGAAGCCGTAGTCCACCAGCCGGCCGAAATGCTGTTCCAGCAGACCGGTGACCGCGAACGCGACCCAGGACGGCACCAGGGCACTGCCCTTCTTGTACACGTAGCCGCGGTCCTGAATGGTCTTGATGATCGACGAGTACGTCGACGGCCGGCCGATGCCCAGCTCCTCGAGCGCCTTGACCAGCGAGGCCTCGGTGTAACGCGCCGGCGGGTTGGTGGCGTGGCCGTCGGGGGTGAGCTCGAGGGCCGCCAACCGCTGCCCTTCGGTCAGGTGGGGCAGCCGGCGCTCGGCGTCGTCGGCCTCGCCGCCGGCCAGCTCGTCCACCGTTTCCACGTAGGCCTTCAGGAAGCCGGCGAACGTGATGGTGCGCCCGGTGGCGGAGAACGTCACTTGCCTTTCTCCGGCGGGACCACCCGCCGTGCCGCCGATCCGCAGGCTCAGCGTGGTGCCGCGCGCGTCGGACATCTGCGAGGCGACCGTGCGCTGCCAGATCAGCTCGTAGAGGCGGAACTCGTCGCCGTCGAGCTCGCGACGCACCGCGTCGGGGGTCGCGAAGGTCTCCCCGGCGGGCCGGATCGCCTCGTGCGCCTCCTGGGCGTTCTTCACCTTGCGGGTGTACTGGCGCGGCGACGGCGAGACGTACTCCTCGCCGTAGAGCTGACGCGCCTGGTTGCGCGCCGCGCCGATCGCCGACTCCGACAGCGTCGTCGAGTCGGTGCGCATATAAGTGATGTAGCCGTTCTCGTAGAGGCGCTGCGCGATGCTCATCGTGCGCTCGGACGAGAACCGCAGCTTGCGGCCGGCCTCCTGCTGCAGCGTCGACGTCATGAACGGCGCGTACGGCCGACGGGTGTAGGGCTTCTCTTCCACCGACGTCACCGACAGCTGCGCGCCCCGCAGCCCGGTGGCCAGCTCCGTCGCGGCGGCCTCGTCCAGGATGACGACCTCGTTCGCCTTGCGCAGCTGGCCCAGCGAGTCGAAATCGCGGCCCGTCGCGACGCGCAGGCCGTCCACGTTGGTCAACCGGGCGGTGAAGGTCGGCGGCTGGGCCTGCGGGTCGGAGATGCTCGCGTCCAGCTGGGCGACGATGTCCCAGTACGACGCGCTGCGGAACGCCATCCGGTCGCGCTCGCGCTGCACGATGATGCGGGTGGCCACCGACTGCACGCGGCCCGCCGACAGCTTGGGCGCGACCTTCTTCCACAGCACCGGGCTGACCTCGTAGCCGTACAGCCGGTCCAGGATGCGGCGCGTCTCCTGGGCGTCGACCAGATCGATGTCCAGGTCGCGGGGATTTTCGGCGGCCTCCAGGATCGCCGGCTCCGTGATCTCGTGGAACACCATCCGCTTGACCGGGATGTTCGGCTTCAGGGTTTCCAGCAAGTGCCACGCGATGGCTTCGCCCTCGCGGTCACCATCCGTGGCCAGGTAGAGCTCGTCGACGTCCTTGAGCAGGCCCTTCAGCTCGCTGACGGTGTGCTTCTTCTCCGGGCTGATGATGTAGAGCGGCTCGAAGTCGGCGTCGACGTTGACGCCGAGCCGGGCCCACGGCTCGGACTTGAACTTGGCGGGCACGTCGGCCGCCGCGCGGGGCAGGTCGCGGATGTGGCCTCGGGAGGACTCGACGATATAGCTGGAACCCAGGTAACCGGCCAGTTTGCGCGCCTTGGTGGGCGACTCGACGATGACGAGTCGCCTACGGATCCCATTTCCACCGCTGACGCGGTCCTTTAGCTTCGGGTCAGCCAACTGCGCTTACGCTCCATCCCTTATCTCGGCCCCTTGCGAGACCGCCCTGCAGGAAGGATGACAGGCCAGCGTCCGAAATTCCGGTGAAATCAGGTACGCGAGCGTTCCTTCGCTTCAGGGCATCTGACAATTTCGCACCCTCGGGCGGGCCTGCGCAAACCGGCTTCCCCAAAAACGGGTCCTAAAGCCCGGCTAGACGCGGGGCCACAGCGACAACGCCTCCGCGGCGTCGGGCGGTTCCCCCACGTTCTCTACCAGGCGCGACAGCCTGCGCCGGCCGCTGATTCGAAGCGCCGGACGGCCGCCGCGCGTCCCGATCAGGGTCGGCGCGATCCCGACGCGCATCAGCGCCGACGCCAGCGGGGAATGGGTGTCGGGCGCGTGCGGGTCCAGGCCCAGTAGATAGTGGTCGCCCTCCGGGCTGCCGGCCGCCAGCGTCCACGCCCGCAACTCTCGTGGCCCGGGCAGCCAGCGCGGGGGCACCGTCTTGACCGCGCCCCGGGTCCATTCGGCGGCGAGCGTGATCAAAGCGGGGGTCACGGCCGTCCTCACCAAGGGGGTGTCCTCGTCGGTGCGGCCGATCTCGGGCGTCACACCCGCCTCGCGAATCATCTCGGCCAGCGCGCTGGCCCGCCACGGCTGGTCCACGACCACCGAAAGGCGGGCACCCTGGCTTTCAGACGAAGCCCCGACCACGACGATCTGGCCGGAGGACGCCAGCACCCCCGAGAGATCGGCGACCGCAGGCGGCACCGACTCCGCTGTGAAGAAGGAAAGCTGGCTCACGCCAACGACAGTAGGCCAGGTCGACCGTCCTCGCCTTCAGGCGCTCTAAACGGAAAGCGAAAACCCCCCGGCGAGTTCCGCTGGGCGGAGTTGCGCGGGGGGTTTCGTGGAGAAGCTGCTCGTCTCAGACGGAGCGGACTCCGGTGGCCTGGGGGCCCTTAGGGCTGTGGCCGATCTCGAACTCGACCTTCTGGTTTTCTTCGAGGGTGCGGAAGCCCGAACCCTGGATCTCCGTGTAGTGGACAAAAACATCTGCGGAACCGTCTTCGGGCGCAATGAACCCGAATCCCTTCTCCGCGTTGAACCACTTCACAGTTCCCTGTGGCATCTCTCGATCTTTCCTTTTCTTATGGGTGCGGGGCACCGCCTTTCGATGCCCCGGGCCAGCTGCGACCGCCATACCTCGCGTAGTCGCCGGAACTTCACCCGACCGATAACCTCGCAGGAACCGCGGCCGCAACGTTGTTCCTGCGAAAGTTTTACACGAACACAGAAGCTGCGACCGCAATCAGTCAACCATGTTCATCGCGTCCGCGACAGACTTGCGTCTTAACGGATCCTTAGGCGGATGCTTGGAGGGTGTCACGTGGCGAGTTTCGGCGCCGACCTGCTGGCCGTCGCGCTCGCCGGAACCGCGGCGAACGAGCGCCCGCTGCGCCACGTCGCCGAGCTGCCCGCGCGCACCGGCCAAGCCCACGGCTGGCCCCAGTGGGCCGAGCCCGAGGTGGTTCGCGCGTTCGCCGAGCGGGGCGTCGAAGCGCCGTGGTCACACCAATTCCAGGCCGCGGAACTGGCCCACGCCGGGCGCCACGTGGTGATCAGCACCGGCACCGCGTCGGGCAAGTCGTTGGCCTATCAGCTTCCCGTCCTCAACGCGCTGGCGACGGACCCGCGGGCCCGGGTGCTCTACCTGTCGCCGACCAAGGCGCTGGGCCACGACCAGTTGCGCACGGCGCACGCGCTGACCGCCGCCGTTCCCCGGCTGCGCGAGGCTGGTTTCGGGGTCGCGCCCACCGCCTACGACGGCGACAGCCCGGCCGAGGTGCGACGCTTCGCGCGCGAACGCTCGCGATGGCTGTTTTCCAACCCCGACATGATCCATCTGTCGATCCTGCGCAACCACGCCCGCTGGGCGGTCCTGTTGCGGGGCCTTCGCTTCGTGATCGTCGACGAATGCCATTACTACCGTGGGGTTTTCGGCTCGAACGTGGCGATGGTCCTGCGCCGGCTGTTGCGGCTGTGCGAGCGCTACTCGTCGGCGCCCACCGTCGTCTTCGCCAGTGCCACGACCGATTCGCCGGGCGCGACCGCCGCCGAGCTCATCGGCCGTCCGGTGGCGGAGGTCACCGAGGACGGCTCGCCGCAGGGGGCGCGGACCGTGGCGTTGTGGGAACCCGCGTTGCGGACCGATCTGACCGGTGAGAACGGTGCGCCGGTGCGCCGGTCCGCCGGCGCCGAGGCGGCGCGGGTGATGGCCGACCTGATCGCCGAGGGCGCGCAAACGCTGACGTTCGTCCGCTCGCGCCGCGCCGCCGAGCTGACCGCGCTGGGTGCGCGGGCGCGGCTCGAGGACGTCGCCCCGGACCTGTCGGCGAAAGTGGCGTCGTACCGGGCCGGTTATCTTGCCGAGGACCGCACCGCGCTGGAGCGCGCCCTGGCCGAGGGCCGGCTGCGCGGCCTGGCCACCACCAACGCGCTGGAGCTCGGCGTGGACATCGCCGGACTGGACGCGGTGGTGCTCGCCGGTTTCCCGGGGACGGTCGCGTCGTTCTGGCAGCAGGCCGGCCGGTCGGGCCGACGGGGCCAGGGTGCGCTGGTCGTCCTGATCGCCCGCGACGATCCCCTGGACACCTATCTGGTCCACCACCCGACGGCGCTGCTGGACAAGCCGGTCGAGCGGGTCGTCATCGACCCCGCCAACCCCTACATTCTCGGACCCCAACTACTTTGCGCGGCAACCGAAATGCCGCTGGATGAAACCGAGATCCGGGATTTCGGCGCCATCGAGGTGGCCCAGGGCCTGGTCGACGACGGGTTGCTGCGGCGGCGCAACGACAAGTACTTTCCCGCGGCCGGGATACAACCGCACGGGGCGGTGGACATCCGCGGGTCAGCGGGCGGCCAGATCGTCATCGTCGAGGCGGACACCGGGCGGCTGCTGGGCAGCGCCGGGGTCGATCGGGCCCCGGCCACGGTGCACCCCGGGGCGGTGTATCTGCACCAGGGCGAGACCTACGTCGTCGACTCCCTGGACACCGAGGACGGGATCGCGTTCGTGCATGCCGAGGATCCCGGGTACGCGACGTTCGCGCGCGAGCTCACCGACATCGTGGTCACCGGCAGCGGCGAGCGGTTGACCTTCGGGCCCGTCACCCTGGGCCTCGCGCCCGTCCGAGTCACCCATCGGGTGGTGGGCTACCTGCGTCGCCGGATGTCCGGGGAGGTGATCGACTTCATCGAGCTGGACATGCCCGAGCACGTGCTGCCCACCACCGCCGCCATGTACACCATTTCGCCGGATGCGTTGCTGCGCAACGGTATCGAGGCGCCGCGCGTTCCGGGGTCGCTGCACGCCGCCGAGCACGCGGCCATCGGCCTGCTGCCCCTGGTGGCCAGCTGCGACCGCGGCGACATCGGCGGCCTGTCCACCGCGATCGGTCCCGACGGGCTGCCCACCGTCTTCGTCTACGACGGCTACCCCGGCGGGGCGGGATTCGCCGAACGCGGATTCCGCCGGGCCCGCACCTGGTTGGGCGCGACGGCCGCCGCGATCGAGGCGTGCGAATGCCCGAGCGGATGCCCCTCGTGCGTGCAATCCCCCAAATGCGGCAATGGCAACGATCCACTCGACAAGGCCGGGGCCGTACTCGTGCTGCGGCTGGTGCTCGCGGAATTGGGTCGCGAATCACCCTAAGAAGATCCGGTAGACGGCCGTCGGGTGGTTGGGGTCAGCGCCGCGCTAACCGGTCGGACGGCTTGGCATCGGGACTGGCCGCAGAATTCCATCAAGCCAGCCATGCGACCAGGCCAGCGGGTACGCTCCTACACAACCCGTCGCCGTCGGGCCCCGCACGTTAGGCAACTATTCGGGAGGTGCCCGATGTCGTTCGTCGCAGCAACACCGGAGGCGGTGGCTGCGGCAGCCGCCGACCTGGCCAGTATCGGTTCGAACTTTCGCGAGGCCACCGCAACCGCGGCGGCGCCCACGACAACGGTGCTGGCCGCCGCCGAGGACGAGGTGTCACTCGCTGTTGCGGCGCTGTTCGGCGCTAGTGGTGAGCAGTATCAGGCGTTGAGCGCCCGCTTCGCGGCGTTGCACGACCAATTCGTAGGGGGGTTGAGCGGCGGCGCCGCGGCCTACTCGAGCGCTGAGGCCACCAACGAGGGGCTGTTAAACGTCCTCGCGGACGATTTTCTCTCCGTGATCAACGCCCCAACCGAAGCGTTGCTGGGGCGTCCGCTCATCGGCAACGGCGCCGACGGGGCGGCCGGCACCGGACAAAACGGCGGGGCCGGCGGAATCCTGTTCGGCAATGGCGGCAAAGGGGGATCAGGTGCTGATGGCCTGGCCGGCGGCAACGGTGGAGCCGCAGGTTTGTGGGGCAACGGCGGGACCGGCGGCCGGGGCGGCCCGACAATAGCCGCTGGGGCCAACGGCGGGGCTGGCGGCACCGGCGGGACCGGCGGGTGGCTGTTCGGCGCCGGGGGCGCTGGCGGTGCCGGCGGTGTTTCACTGCTTGCCAACGGCGGGTCCGGTGGCGCGGGTGGGGCCGCCCTATTGTTCGGCCACGGTGGAGCCGGCGGTGCCGGAGGAGCCGGTTCATTCCAGGTAGTCGGCCCGGTCGGCGGGGCAGGCGGAGCCGGCGGCAACGCCGGCCTGCTGATCGGTGACGGGGGTAACGGCGGTAACGGTGGGGACATCGGTGGCAGCGGTGGCCTTGGCGGCAAGCATGGGCTGCTGATCGGCCATGACGGGGCCAATGGGTAGTAAAGGGGTTGCCACGGCGTGACAGGGCTTGGGCCCGCCATGCCGGGAAGGTTCCTGGACCCGGTGGGCTGCTGCTGGGACTGAACGGGATTGACGTGTCGCCGTAGCGAATGCACCGCGCGCTGGCAGGCGCATACGAAGTTGGGCGGCGAATCACGCCAACCAATACCGGGACGGCGACCAACCCCTCAACGGTCGACCTCCACGAACGCGCGTCGTGACGGGCGCCATTCCTCACTGCTGAGGAAACTTCAACGTACCACCGCGCCGCGCTCCAAATGGGCGGAAATGCGATCCGTTCGCAATCCCGTCGGCGCCGGTCGAGCACCGGCGTAACCGGCCGTCGCACCGCCGTAAAATGCGCACATGGCCCACGACTGGTTGCTCGTGGAGACGTTGGGGGGCGAGCCCGCCGTCGTGGCGCAGGGTCGCCAACTCAAAAACCTCATCCCGATCACGACATTCCTGCGCCGCAGCCCGCATCTCGCCGCCGTGCGGACCGCGATCGCCGAGTCGGTGCAGACCGGCCAGAGCCTGACCAGCATCACCACCAAGCGCGACCGCGTCATCCGCACCGAGCCGGTGATGATGTCCGACGGCCAGATCCACGGCGTGCACGTGTGGACCGGGCCGGCCGACGCCGACCCGTCCGAGCGGCCGATCCCCGGCCCGTTGAAGTGGGACCTCACCCTCGGGGTGGCCACCGATACCCGGGAGTCGCTGACCAATAGCGGCAAGAATCCCGACGTCGAAGTGACGTTCGGCAGGGCCTTCGCCGAGGACCTCCCCTCGCGCGAGCTCAACCCGAACGAAACGAAGGTGCTCGCCATGGCGGTTCGGGCCAAACCCGACCAAACCATCTGCAGCACATGGGATCTCACCGATTGGCAGGGCAATCCGATTCGGATCGGCTTTGTCGCGCGGACCATGGTGGAACCCGGGCCGGACGGCCGCGACCACCTGGTCGCCCGGGCGATGAACTGGCGATCGGAGCTCAAGGGCCCGGTGGTATCCACCGACGATCTCGCGCAACGGATCCTCAACGGACTGGCCCAGGCCGGAGTCCACCGGGCCCTCGTCGACCTGCAGACCTGGGCCCTGCTGAAATGGCTCGACGAGCCCTGCCCGTTCTACGACTGGCGGGGCGTCAGCACGGACAGGCCGAAGGTCCATCCGGACGACGAGCATCTAAAGGACTCCATGACAAAGGAATTCGTTGACGGCCCGACGAGTCGGGTGCTGCGCATGCGGGGCCACGACGACGACTGGGTGCCCGTGCACGTCACGGTCAACAAGGTGGAACTCGAACCGGACACCTTCGCCGGACTGGTCTCGCTGCGACTTCCGACCGAGGCGGAGGTCACCGAGGCGGGACTACCAAACGCAGGGAATACCACCGCCTGATCATCCCGGCAGGTCCGGCGGCCGTCCCCGGGAAACACCGACCGGCAAACTCCCGTGGAAGTCGCCGAAAATACCTTTGTTAACCACGGAATAATGCTTCGCGGACCGCCATAGAATGCGATCGTGCCGACCGTATGAGTCGGCGACGCCGACAGGTCGGCATGGCTTATGAGTCATGACGTACCTAGAGGTGTGACATGTCGTTCGTAATCGCGGCGCCCGAGGCGCTCGCGGCAGCGGCCGCGGATTTGACGAGTATCGGTTCGACGATCGGTGCGGCCAGTGCGGCTGCGACCGGACCCACGACGGCATTGGTGCCCGCCGCCGCCGACGAGGTGTCCGCGGCCATCGCGGCGGCTTTCGGGGCCTACAGCCAGGGCTATCAGGCCCTCAATGCGCAGGCGGAGGCGTTTCATCAGCAGTTCGTCCAGGCCCTGACCGCGGGGGCCGCCGCGTACGCGGCCACCGAAGCGGCCAATGCGTCGCCCATCCAGCAGCTGCTCAACCTGGTGAACGAGCCGTTCCAGGCCGCGCTCGGGCGCCCACTGATCGGCAACGGCGCGAACGGGGCCCCCGGGACCGGGGCGCCCGGCGCGGCCGGCGGGATCTTGCTCGGCAACGGTGGAGCCGGGGGGTCCGGAGCGTCCGGCCTGCCCGGCGGGAATGGTGGGCCGGCCGGGCTGTTCGGGATCGGCGGGGCCGGCGGGACCGGCGGAGGCTCGACTACGGCAACCGGCGGGAGCGGTGGGGCGGGCGGGACCGGCGGCCTGTTGTTCGGCGCCGGCGGCGCAGGTGGGGCAGGTGGGTTCGGCATCAACGGCGGCGCCGGCGGCACTGGCGGCGCGGGCGGGCTGTTCGCCGTCGGCGGGGCCGGCGGGCTCGGCGGGTTGGGCGGCGGCACCGGCGGCGCCGGCGGCGCTGGCGGGCTCGGCGGGTTCGGCGCCCGCGGCGGAGTCGGCGGCGCCGGCGGAACGGGCTTTGTGGGCGGGTCCGGCGGGACCGGCGGGGCTGGCGGACTGTTTGCCGCCGGTGGGGCCGGCGGCGCCGGCGGGGTCGGTAACCCCTCCGCGGGGCTCGGCGGGGCAGGTGGCACCGGTGGGGCCGGCGGCGTGTTCGGCGCC